>NZ_JBFUFA010000004.1:366104-911173 GCF_056403695.1 Mesorhizobium sp. P2_F7
GTCGTGCGCGGCACCGGTGCCGCGCTGCCCCGCCGCATCATGAAGAATGCCGACTTCGAAGGCATGGTCGAGACCTCCGATGAGTGGATTGCCCAGCGCACCGGCATCCGCCAGCGCCATATCGCCGCTGATGACGAGACGACGGCATCGCTCGGCGAGGCCGCTGCGCGCGCCGCGCTCGACAGCGCCGGCCTGACGCCCGCCGACATCGACCTGATCGTGCTGGCGACATCGACGCCCAACAACACCTTTCCGGCGACCGCCGTCGAGATCCAGCACCGGCTCGGCATGCATCACGGCTTCGCCTTCGACATGCAGGCGGTGTGCTCGGGTTTCGTGTATGCGGTGACCACCGCCGACCTCTACATCAGAGGCGGCCTCGCCAAGCGCGTGCTGGTGATCGGCGCGGAGACGTTTTCGCGCATCCTCGACTGGAGCGATCGCTCGACCTGCGTTCTGTTCGGTGACGGCGCGGGTGCGCTGGTGCTGGAAGCGGATGAAGGCACCGGCGGCATTGCCGACCGTGGCGTGCTGGCGATGAGCCTGCGCTCCGACGGCGTCCACAAGGACAAGCTGTTCGTCGATGGCGGCCCGTCGACCACCGGCACGGTCGGGCATCTCAGGATGGAGGGCCGCGAAGTGTTCAAGCACGCTGTCGGCATGATCACCGACGTCATCGAGGCAACGTTTTCGCAGGCCGGCATCACCGCCGACGACCTCGACTGGTTCGTGCCGCACCAGGCCAATAAACGCATTATTGACGCTTCGGCCAGGAAGCTCGGGATTGCTGAACAAAAGGTGGTGGTCACCGTCGATTTGCACGGTAACACCTCGGCTGCTTCCGTGCCGCTGGCTCTCTCAGTGGCGGTCGCCGACGGCCGCATCAAGAAGGGTGATCTGGTGCTGCTCGAGGCGATGGGCGGAGGTTTCACCTGGGGCGCGGTTCTGGTCCGCTGGTAAGTGCCGAACTGGCTGGTTCGGTCCTTGACCTTGCCGGATCAATTACTTAGGCTCTGCCTTTGCTTGTATCGATTTATGTTTTTGAGCTGATGGGACGGTCGCATGGGGGGAAAGACACTTACGCGCGCCGACCTTGCCGAAGCTGTTTACCGCAAGGTCGGTTTGTCGCGCACGGAATCGGCTGAGCTTGTCGAAGCGGTTCTGGATGAGATTTGCGAAGCGATCGTTCGCGGCGAGACGGTGAAGTTATCGTCCTTTGCGACGTTCCACGTCCGCTCGAAGAATGAGCGCATCGGGCGCAACCCGAAGACCGGCGAGGAAGTGCCGATCCTGCCGCGCCGGGTGATGACCTTCAAGTCGTCGAACGTGCTGAAGAGCCGCATCTTACGCTCCCACCAGAACAGCAAGGCCAAGGGCAGCAAATAGGCTCCGGAGCAATTCCAGGAAAAGTGTGAAGCGGTTTTCCGTCCGGGATTGCGTCAAGGATGCACGACGCTGGTTGAAAACGGTGGTCCTCTTTGACGCCGGGCTTGAATGTTGTTTCATAAACCGCTGAAATAAAGCTCGATTCGGCACAATGAGCCGGATCGCCGTCCAGCGTGAGGATTTCGCCCATGGACAAGAGCCCCGACGCTTTCCGCACCATCAGCGAGGTTGCGGAGGATCTCGATCTGCCGCAGCACGTGCTGCGCTTCTGGGAAACCCGTTTCAACCAGATCAAGCCGATGAAGCGCGGCGGCGGCCGTCGCTATTACCGGCCACAGGATGTCGAACTGATCAAGGGCATCCGCCACATGCTCTACGACCAGGGCTACACGATCAAGGGCGTGCAAAAACTGCTGCGCGAGAACGGCAACCATTTCCTCGTCGCCATCGGCAATGGCGACATGGCTGCCGTCGAGGCGATCTCGCAGCGCAAGCAGGCCGATCAGGTGCCGCTGACGCCGGCAGCGCAGCCGCGCGGCATGGATGACGAGATGCTGGTCGGCCAGCCCAAGGTAAAACCCAGCCGCCGTTTTTTCGGCCTGGGCAAGACCGAGGAGGAAGGTCCGGTCCAGCCCGGCGCATCCAAACTGTCACGCGACAACCGCGCCTTGCTGCAGGAGGCGCTGTTCGACCTCCTGGAGTGCAAGCGCCTGCTCGACCAGGTGCGCTAAACCTCTAGGCGATTGACAGGCCCAAGCAAAATCGGAACCGGTTCTGCGGCCATGCGTTTGGCCTTCTCTGAAAAGAAGGAAAACAATCATGGTTTCGTTTTCGACCCTCTCCGATCTTGATCTCGAAAAGCAGGTCGCGACCCTTTCCAAGGAGCTTGCCGCCTTGCGCAAAGTCGTGGCCAAACGCGGCGGCGCTTACTACGAGGACGGGCGCGATGCCGCGTCGGACTATTATGGGCAGCTTGCCGACCGCATCAGCGACGCGCTGCCGGCAATCAGGAAGCAGAGCAGGGCGATCGAAAAGACGGCGCGCGATCATCCGGCGACGGCGGCTGCTGTCGGGTTGGTGGTGGTAGGTCTGGTCGCCAGCCTGTTGCTCAGCCGGCGCTAGAGCAATTCCAGGAAAATAAAAGGAAATGGCGGCCGTCACGTGGACGGCCGCCATTTCCCTGATCCGCGGCCGATTACTTAGCGAGCTTGATCTTGCCCTGCGGCGAAACCTGCGCGGTCTGGCTGCACTTGCCATAGACCGTGCCGTTCTTGTCGGTGGCGTCGGTATAGGTGCCCTTGCACTCGATCGAGAGCACCAGGCAATGGCCGGCGCCCTTGCAAACCGCGCCGCCGTCGCCCGTGGGATGCGTGCCGCCGGCGAAAGCCGAGGTCGAAAGCGAAGCCGAGCCGAAGGCCGAGACGACGAAAGCCGCGGCGAGCGTGATGCGCTTGAAGTTGGTCATTTGAGCATTTCCTTCTCTGGATCGAGGATCGCCATCATGGCGTCCTTCTGGGTTGGGGATCGCCTTCTTGGCGTCCATGCCGGGTTAGTGCGGCGCCCAGAACAAAGGTTCATGCGTGGTTCGAATTTTCTTCGCGTTTTTTCGCGGCGGCGATTTTTAGCCTTCGCCAACAGCCGTCGCCTGGCGGGAACGGCCGACATGGATCATGCATTTGGCGTGAAGTGCGCTGGCGTAGACGCGCGCCAGGCCGCTGTGCCGCCGCTGCAGATAATGCGACCGATCGAGCCGCCAGAGCCGCTCGATTTCGCCGGCGAACGCGGGATTGGTGGTGGTGCCATAGCCGGCGCCGGGATAGACGACGATCTCGCCGGCGTAGAGGCGATAATCGGTGACCAGAAAGTCGATGCGGATGTAGTCGAGGTCGCCGGCGATGACAGGGGCGATCGATACCGCCTGACGGACATAGTCGAGAAGCTGCGCATTGACCGACACCGCCTGATCCTCGCGCGGATAATCCGGATCGCGCCCGGGTACCGGATTGGAGTGCCGATCGAGAAGCAGTGAGCGCTTTGCGACCTTGTCCTCGACCCAGGCATGCGTCACCGCGCCGCCGCAGACATGCACCTTGATGTCGGTCGCGATCCTGGCGCCGGCGAGCGCCAGCCGCTCTTCCACGAACACGGTGCGAACGACAGGCCAATAGGCCCACTCGCCATCGCGACGGCCATAGCGCTTTCTCAGCCAGTGCCTCGCCTTGGCGACGATGAAGCCGCGACCGGGGTCGCCACCGGCAACGAATATGTTCATCGCGCAGCCGTGGTTGGTCTTGACGACGACATCGCCGGCCAGCAGGTTGAGAGGAATGTCTATGGCGTCGCGCCCGGACCACAGCGTCCGTGGTAAGGCCAGTTCGGGGCAGGCGCTGCTTATATGAGCCTTGGCAGCGAGCTTGTCGGTCAGGGTCACGAACAGCGGATTGCGGTCGAAGATTTTTCGCCACAGTACCAGCTCATGATAGCTCTCAGGCGCGGCCGGATTGGGCAGATAGCCCAGTTTCATGACGAATCGAACCACCAGGGCCGGGTGGCGAAGCGTGATGAGCAGGCGCGCAACAGCCAGAACGAGTCGGTGTCTGGCCGCGATGGTGGCCTTCATGAGGGATACCTCTCAGGAAAATCCCTGTCAGGCCGGCAAGCGGACCGATCGACCCGCACTTGTCCCCATAGCATAAATTATCCAGGCGGTATCATGCCCCGTATATCCCAGGTTCCACAGCCTGCCGCCGAATAAACGGCGACCTCACGGGAGGTTTTGCACCTCGGTCATGGGCAATCTCATTGTTAAATTTGCCAGAATCCTTGGAAAATGGCCGGCCAAGACCGTCCGGCTCTTGTCAGGTGGCGGCAGCAGTCATTGTCGCCACCTTGGCACCGCACTTACTGCCCCATCCGGCTGCGGCTATAACCCCAATCCAAAGATATCGGCGCAGGAGGCGGCGCGTGATCGCAAACTACATCGATGAGTTCATCATGTTCTGCGTCGGGCTGTGGATGACAGGCGTTGGCTTTGGACTGCTCCAAAGTCCTTTTCAGGCTCAGCCGGGTCAGCAGCCGTGGTGGCTGCAGGTCGCGAAGCATTTCAAATGGATGGGACCGCTGTTGATTTTGATCGCGATCGTGCTCGCGTTCGCGGCGCCATCCTAGCGGGTTTCGGCGACACTGAGACACCCGCGGCGTCCTGCAGGTCGCAACCCCTGTGCTGCCTCGGCCTTGCCCCTGGTCAGTTCGTTGGGCTGCACTGTGGTTGCTCGCGCGGGCGCATGGGCGTCATCGAACCCTGCCGCCACCTTGCCACGCCCGCATGGGAAAAACCAATGGGAAGGCGGCATTGGCGAGGACTCCAAGGCCAACCTTCCCATCGCGCAAGTCAGCCGGCTCAGGCCTTCTTGGCTTCCACCATCTTGTGGTGATGGTGGTGGTGGTGATGATGGCGGTGATGCCTCTTGTGATGCTTGTAGTGATGATGATGGTGGTGGTGATGCTTCTTCGCCATCGGAGCTGCGTCCGCGCTGCTGGCGCCGATAATCGGCAGCGAGACAGCCAGGGCGAAAGCGAGCCCGAGAGCCGACAGGAGGGACTTCTTCATGACTTCGTTTCCTTTTCTGCGCGGGCTGAATTTGACCGCCACCGGGCAAGATCGGTGACGTGAACCCCGCAGCCATGACTATCGCCTCCGAATTTTTCGACAGTTTTTCCCGACTGTAGAATTTTGTTTCTGGATTGTGTCTGGCGCCTTCGCAGGCGCAGCAACCGCTCACATCGGCGGAACGATGCCGTTGTTGCCAACCACGACCCGGCCGGAAGTCAGCGTGCCGTCGCTGCCACGCTCGGCGTTGACGAACACCACGGCACCGGGCTGAAGGTCGGCCGGTGTCGCCGGAGCGAAGGTCACCACCGGTGTCGTCTGCGGGATCGCGATCTGCTTCTTCTGACCATTGTCGTAGGTCAGCGTCACCGAGCGGCCCGCAATCTCGGTGACATCGGCAACCGTGCCGTTGGTCATCCGGCTGTTGGGCTCGAGATCCCACGGACGGTCGCCTTCGCCGGTGCCTTTGAGCGCAGCCGGGAAGATCACCACCTCCAGCGCGCCGCTGCCGCCATCGGCCTTTGAAACCGAGGCGATTCCGAGGAAATCGCCTTGTTTGATATCCCCGGCGTCCGCCTTGGCGACACCGGAAATCTTCCAGCCGTCAGCCAGCGCGATGGCGTCGGTGGCGCCTTCTCGGGTCTTCACCGTCAGCGTTGATCCGGCAAAGGCGGTAACGGTGCCACGAATGCGCACGGCGTCGGCGGCTTGCGCCTCGACCAGGCTGGCGCAGGCGAGGCCTGAGATCGTGGCGAGCACAATGGCTGATGTCTTCAATGTCATGGGTATGATCCTCTTGGGGAAAGCTGGCCCGATGCGGTTGCCAGCGACATCAGGCTAACGCGCGAGCGGCCCGAAACCGCTGAACACTTCGGCGTGCAACCCTTCAAAAGAACTTGATTGGGAGGATCGGGGCGGAGATCCCATATGTGCCTGGCGCCAGCGATTTTGACGCCGGTTCACGATGCCGTGACGGTCGGTTTGGGTCTTGGCAAATCGCCCTTGAGCGGGCATTGTCCCGGCTCTCAGGCAACACCCTATCATTTGATCCAAAACTCTTTAGCCCATGGAGTTGCCAATGCCCCAAAATGCAAGACACGAACCCTTCTCCAGGCTGGCGGCCGATGTTGCGCTTGAGCATCCCGGCCTTAAAGCCATCCGGGAAACAAAGGGATACAGTATTGAAGAGCTTTCCCTGACCTGCGGTCTGTCGACCAGCGAGATTGCCGACATAGAGAGCGGCAAGGACACCGATCCGTCGAAACTTCGCCGGATCGCCGCAGCATTGCAATTGCCGGAAACGGCCCTGATCGACGCCCCGGCGCCAACAGCGCCTGTGGAAAACCGGTCCGTTTCATAACAGCGACGCCAAGGCGTCTGTCGACAAGCTCGCCATGGTTTGCCCTGGCGAGCTTTTTCATGTTCGAGTGGCGAGAGCAATTCCAGGAAAAGCGTGAGCGGTTTCCGGGAAGCGCGTAGCGCCTCCCTTGGGAACTGCGAAAAACAAGTGTCTGTTGCCCGTCTTGGGCAGGGGAGAAATAGCGAGATGAGCCTTGAGACCGTGCGTGCCTTTCTGGCTGCCCATGCGCCCGATGTCGAAGTTTTGGTCACCGAAGCGAGTTCGGCGACTGTGGCGCTGGCAGCGGCAGCGCACGGCGTGGAACCGGCGCAGATCGCCAAGACCATCTGCCTGCGCGTCGGCGAACAGACCATGCTGATCGTGGCCGGCGGCATGTCGAGGCTCGACAACCGCAAATTCAAGGACCGCTTCGGCGGCAAGCCGCGCATGCTTGACGCCAATGAGGTTGTCGCCACTACCAGCCATCCGGTCGGCGGCGTCTGCCCGTTCGGCCTGCCGGCGCCGCTGCCGGTCTATTGCGACGTCTCGCTGCGTGTCTTCGATGAAGTCGTCCCCGCCGCCGGCGCCACCAACGCCGCCGTACGACTCAGCCCGCAGCGCATGGCCGAGATCGTCGGCGCCGAATGGGTTGATGTTTGTCAGTAGAGATCGTTGAGGGGGATTTGAGAAGAAGGGACTTTGGGGGCAAGTCCTGTCAAAAAATGGTCGGAGTGGCCGGATTCGAACCGACGACCCCTTGACCCCCAGTCAAGTGCGCTACCGGGCTGCGCTACACTCCGGACCGCGCAAAGCCATATATTTTCAAGGGTTATGGTGCAAGCGCTAAAACGGCGCGTTGGACCCGAAAAGTCATCAGGCATCCGGCCTTGTCGGCGCAACGCCAAGGCGATATGGCTCGCCCAATACCGATAAGAAGGGTTGCGCGTGGCAAATTCCTGTTTTTTTCTGGCGGCTGACGCCAACTATTTTCCGTATGCATGCTTGGCGGCGCGCAGAATTCTGGACGTTTCGGGAGACGCAACGCCAGGCTTCATCCTGCATGTCGGCGCACGTGATGCCGATATGCGTGTTGCTGACCGCCTGCTGAAGAACCGCCTTCGCATAATGGACGTATCGGCGTTGTTTGCGCAGGCCGGTCATACTTTCCGGCCAAGCAATGTCGGCACTTTTGTTCGGCTTTTCGCCGACCAACTGCCTCAGTTCGCGGACTATGACCGCATCGCCCATGTCGATTGTGATGTTCTCTTCAATCGAGATATCGGCGACTTGGTGGGCCAGACACTTCATGCTCCGTTGTTGGCCGCTCACGACGATTATATGTATTTCCGCCCGGGCTACCGGAACAAATTGTCGATGCAGCCGGGGGCACCTTACTTCAATGCCGGCATAATCGTCTTCAACATGCCGCCGGTGCGTGAACAGGGACTTTTGCACCGCGCCAGGGACGTGGCCGTTGCCGGGCAGATGAACGATCAGAACGCGCTGAACATCATCTTCGAGGGCAAGTGGCAGACGATGCATCCGAACTGGAATTTGATGTCCAACGATACGAAGGAGTTTCGGTTCGCCCAGGCCTATGCGCGGCATTTCGCCGGCGGCAAGCCGTGGGGGAACCAGGTCGACGTGGAGCCCGAGGCGCTTGCCGTCTGGCGCGATCTGGCAAGGGATACGCCTTGGCTTCAGCCGTTCCGGCAGCGCATTCCCTTCGAGCGGGGCATCATGAGGCGGTTCGCCCGCAGGTTCGACGGCATCATGGGGATGCTGCCGAACAAGGATCGGTATCGGCGGCGCGCACGGTACGACGGCAGCAAGGTGCATAAGATATATGCCGAGCATGCTGATGCGGGTGCGATGGCCGTGCAGTTTCCAGAAGTACTCGGTGGTTTCGCCTGAGACCTCCAACAGAGCTCCCGCGAATGGGTCAGGCAACAGGTCGTAGCATGTCGCAAAAATCGTGTTTCTTTTTCGCCACTGACCAGAGATATTTCCCGTATGCCAGTCTGGCGGCGCGCCGCGTGTTGAACGTGTCGGACCAGATCGACGGATTTATTTTGCACACCGGTGTCATCTCCAGCGAAGACCGAGCGATCGGCGAGCATTTGCTCGGTGGGAAGATTCGCATCCTGGATGTCACGAAATTCATGGAAGCGACAAACTTCAACCGCGGAACGCACCCAACTCTCGCGACCTATATCAGGCTGTTCGCCGACCAGTTGCCTGAATTCGAACCATATGATCGCATCGCCTATTCAGACGCCGATGTACTTTTCAACCGATCGATAGCCGACCTCAGCAATGTCCCGCTCAACGCTCCACTGCTGGCCGCACACGATGAGCAGACCTATTTCGACGTAAAATATCGACAGCATCTGCCGATGCAGCCCGGGGCGCCGAAGTTCAATGCCGGCGTGCTGGTGTTCAACATGCCGCTGATCAGGCAGGAGAGGCTTCTGGAGCGTACCCGGCAGTTGGCGTCCGAGCAGGTCTACGGGATGGATCAAGGCGCATTGAATCTGGCTTTCGAGGGCAGGTGGCAGACGATGCATCCATTCTGGAACGTGATGACCAACTACACCAGCCAGATTCCTTTCAGCCGGTGCTACGCCCGCCACTTCGCATGGGGCAAGCCCTGGGACCGTCCGCCGATCGGGGTCGAGCTCGACGCCATGGCAATCTATCGCGATCTGGCGAAAGACACGCCCTGGGCCAGCCGCTTCAGCCGTAGCTGGCCGGTCAAGAGAGGCCTGTTGAAGAATCTCGGTCGCAAGTTCGACGCCATCAGCGGGATTTTGCTGAACGATGAGAAGCGCAAACGAAGGGCGAGGTTCGATGCCGAAAAGGTCAGCGGCATCTTTGCCGGCCACGCTGACAATTTGATGTTGGCCGTGCAATACCCCGAGCAGGTTGCCGGCATCGCAAGATAGAATCTAACGCTCCGCCGGGCGCAATTCATTCCTGCCAATCTTCCTCGTGAAGTCTATGCCTCGCTGGTTGATGCCCTCCCGGCAAGGACGTTCGAGGCCGAGCCGGAACTTAACTCCAATCCAGATTGATGTTGCGGATGCCTTCGCGCGCGATCCGGCCCCGCAGCTTGCCGATCCGGTCAGCCAGGTCTGGCGAGAACCGTTCATGTGTCTCGACCAGGATTTGTCCAATCGAACGATGAATGCCCGCATCCAGCATGGCTTCGATGCATTCCGCTTCGGCCCCTTCTATGTCCATCTTGACGATGGCGATCGGCTCATGGAGACCTTGCAGGAACTGCACCAGGTCAACCACTTCAACTTCAAAGGTTTTCCCGTTCGTGTGTTCATGTGTCTGAATCAGGGACGACGATTCGGTCCTGCGGAGATCGCTGACATCCGGCCTCTGATGGAATGTGGCCTTTCGCGCTGATCCGCCGACAGCTTTCGGAATGATTGTTACCCGATCGTTGTCGCTAAATCTTTTCGTCAAAACCTGGCGGGCAACGGGGTCAGGCTCGAAAGCAATCACCCGCATCCCATAGGCAAGGACATGTCCCGTGACGTCGCCAATATTGGCACCGAGATCGATGAACAGGCTATCGGCGGGAAGCTTTTTCATAAGCTGATGGAAATCGTATTCAGCCTGCCGCACACGCCGTGGCGGCCTGTGCCACCGGCGATACGCGTACCAGCGCAGCATGAATTCGAAATAGCTTTCCCTCAGCATAACCAGGCCCGTCAGATTAGTGGCCGCCACCAGCGCCGAACATTATCCAGCCTGGCAAGCACGCCAACTCAATTCGAATTTTGTCAGTCGCGTTTAGCGACGTTTTCTCACCATCACAACATAAATGCGCTGCCAGCAGCCGTGCTCAATTTGACCAGGTTGGAAGCAAGCAGATCAAAGCCTGCGGGGCCTGCACAGCCCGGTATTGGCATGCGCGGCTATTCCTGTCCTTCAGGATTACTCGGTTAGCATGGGCTGCGCCACCGCCCGCAACCCCCGCTGATGCCTGTATTCCAGCGCGATCGCGCCCCAGATCAGGCCGAGCAGCAGGTAGAGATGGCGCCAGTGGTCGATGTCGATGAAGGTGCCGAGCCCGATATTGCCGATGAAAGCGACGTAGGCGCAGAGCAGATAAGGCTGCCATGGCCGGTCGCGCAAAAGGATGCGGAAGCCGGCAGCGATCGTCCACAGCGTCAGCGACAGGAACGAGACGAAGCCGAGCCAGCCATAGTCCATCAGCGTCTTCAGCCAGATGTCATGCGTGTCTTCGCCAAAAATGGTGCCGAACACCAGCGGACCGATGCCGAGCGGATGCTCGAGCGCCATCTGGAAGCCGATTGTGTAGCGGGCAAAACGTCCAAGCCGGGCCGTGTCGTAGCTCTGTTCCAGTTGGGCGCGGCTGGAAAACATCTCGCTGACGCCCGGCAGTTGCAGGATGACGATCATGGCGACCACCAGCAGCGCGACAGCCGCGATGGTCATGATGACGACGCGCAGCCGGAACTTGCCACTGTTGCTCTGCAGGAACAGCGCGCCGGTGAGCAGGATCGCCGAGACGGCGAACATGCCCCAGGCGCCGCGCGAGAAGGAAAAGAAGATGCCGGCGGTGATGATCAAAAGCGGCACCGCCAAAAGCGGCATGCGCGCGATCGACCCGGTCAACATGAGATAAAGCAGATAGATGCCGGGCAGCACCAGGAACGGCCCGAACACATTCGGATCCTGGAAGGCGCCCTGGGCACGGTCGTATCTGGTGAAGATCTCGGCGCCGGGGAAGACGTGGAAATAGCCAGCAATGCCGAGCAGCGCCGTGGCCACCGCGGAGAAGACATAGGCGATGAAGATCAGCCGGTAGAGGCCGGGCTGCACCGCCGTCACCGACGAGAAAAACACCGCGGTGAAGGCGAGGAACAGCGACACAGCGAGATAGAGCGGCGTGTTGGCGAGATCGGCCATCTGCGTCATGGCAATCATGCCGCCGATGTTCATCGCGATCAGCAGCACCAGCAGCGGCACGGCCGCGCGCGATATGCGCAGGCCAAACAGCGCCCACACGCCGATCAGCCCGACCATGAAGAGATCGTAAGGCGCCGGTTCGTCGATGACGAAGCCCGAGAGGAAGACGCCAAGAAACACCGCGCCTGAAGATATCAATGCGATCAGCTTGGCGTTGACCACCGAAGGCGGCAACGTGTTGACCACCGAAGGCGGCAACGTGCTGACCGCGGCCCGCGGCACCTCATGGGAAATCGCGCTCAATAGGCGTTTTCCGTATTGAGCAGCCGCAGCGGCGTCAGGATCAGGATGCGCAAATCGAACAGCATCGACCAGTTCTCGATATAGTAGAGGTCGTACTCCGTGCGCATGCGGATCTTTTCATTGGTGTCCATCTCGCCGCGCCAGCCGTTGATCTGCGCCCAGCCGGTGACGCCGGGCTTGACCTTGTGGCGGGCGAAATAGCCGTCGACCACCTCGTTGTAGAGAAGGTTGTGCGACTGCGCGGCGATCGCATGCGGGCGCGGACCGACCAGCGACAGCGAGCCGAACAGCGAGTTGAAGAACTGCGGCAGTTCGTCGATCGAGCTCTTGCGGATGAAGCGGCCGACGCGGGTGACGCGCGGATCGTTCTTGGTCACCGTCTGCTTGGCGCTCGGGTCCGAGCGGTCGGTGTACATGGAGCGGAATTTGTAGACTTCGACGATCTCGTTGTTGAAGCCGTGCCGCTTCTGCTTGAACAGCACCGGCCCCTTGCTGTCGAGCTTGATGGCAATGGCGGTCACCAGCATCACCGGCGAAAACAGGATGATGCCGATCAGCGAGAAGACGATGTCGAAGGCGCGCTTGGCGACCGAATCCCAGTCGTTGATCGGCCTGTCGAAGATGTCGAGCATCGGCACCGAGCCGATGTAGGAATAGGCGCGCGGGCGAAACTGCAGCGCGTTCGAATGCGCCGACAGCCGGATGTCGACCGGCAGCACCCAGAGTTTCTTCAGCAACTGCAGCACGCGCGTTTCGGCAGTCAGCGGCAACGACACGATCAGCATGTCGATGCGCGCGATGCGGGCGAATTCCATCAGCTCCGAAATGGTGCCGAGCTTGGGATAGCCGGCCACGATCGGCGGCGAGCGCTTGTCGCCGCGGTCATCGAAGATGCCGCAGATGCGGATGTCGTTGTAGGGCTGCTTTTCGACCGAGCGGATCAGCATCTCGGCCGCCTTGCCGCCGCCGACGATGACGGCGCGGCGTTCCATGCGGCCGTCGCGCGCCCAGCGCCGGATCAGCTTCGACATCACCAGCCTGAGGCCGAACAGCAGAAGCAGGCCGACAACGAACCATGTGCCGAACAGCAGGCGTGAATAATCCTCCGACATCTTCATGATGAAGGCCGTCAGCGCCATCAGCGCGAAGGTGCCGGCCCAGACCATCAGCACGCGGCCGAGGTTGGAGATCGGCCGCATCAAGGCGGAGATCTGGTAGCAGTCGGAGACGTCGAGCAGAACCACGGCCACGAACGAGGCGGCGGCGATGGTCAGCGGATATTGCCAGGCGAGGTAAGTGAAGAAGCCGACAAAATAAAAGTAGAGCACGAGCCCCGACAGGAACAGCAAGGCGAATTCAACGATGCGCAGCACGCCGCTGACCATGACCGGCGACATCGTATCCCGCCTGTACTGCGAGGCGACCTGGCGGGCGACACTGTTCATGCCGCCGGGCGAAGGGGGCTCGGCAGGACCGTCGAATTTGCGCACCGCATCGGCTGAGAAGCGGCGCGTGGGGTCGGTCTCGTTCATCGGGTTTCCCACAAGCTTCCGCCATGACCATAGCAGAAAGAGAGCTAAAAAAACCTTGAGACAACCTGTGGTTTCGGGAAGTAGCTATTTGCTAAGCGCGGCGAAATAGGCCTTTTCGATGGCAGCGGCCATCACATCGACGCCGAAGCGCGCCTTGAGGCTGGCGGTATCGGGCATGACGCGTCGATAGGCGTCGAAGTCGCCCAGCGCCTCACGCATCTTGTCGCCGAGTTGGCGCGGATCAGGACGGATCAGGGCAGGGGAGTCTTCACCAAAAATTTCGGGGATACCGCCGACAGCGGTCGCAATCATCGGCCTACCGGCTGCCAGCGTCTCCAGCACGATGTAGGGCATGGCTTCCGCGCGCGACGGCACGACGACCAGCTGGGCCATCGCAAAGGCTTCCCGGGCCGGCATTGGTGGCAGGAAGCGGACCTGTTTTTCCAGCCCCAGTCGCTTCACCTGCGCGTGGTAGCGCGGCAGGTCGTCGCCATCGCCGACCATGACCGCGGTCAGGCGACGCTCAAGCTGGGGGCCTGCCAGCGCCAGTGCCTCGATGAAGATGTCGGGCCCTTTAAGGTCGCGCATCATGCCGATGTAGAGCAGATCGGCAGCGTCGGGCGCCGTCACCACCGGCTCGAACTCGGCGGCGCGCAGGCCGTTGTAGACCAGCGTGTTCGGGATCGGCGGCTCGCCGACCTTCCTGCGATAGGTGCGCCGCTCATAGTCGGAGACGAACAGCAGGCAGTCGGTGAAGCGCGCCATGAAGCGCTCCAGCGCGAAGAACAGCTTTCCGGTCGTCGTCGTTTCGTCATAGTGGAGGGAGCCACCATGCGGCGAATAAAGGCGGGCTACGCGAGACCTTGATACCCGCAACAATGAGCCGAACAGACGGGCATAGGCACCACCCTTGGCGCCATGTCCATGCAATACGTCCGGCCGCAATTCCTTGATGATTCTGTAGGTGCGCCATGCAGAGGCGAGGTCGCCCGGCCCGACATGGCGCTGCATTGGTGTGCGGTGGATACCCAGCACCAGGCTGTCCTTCATCTGGTCGAACAGGCGTTCCTCGTATTCGCCGCCTGTGGTCGAATCGCAGACGATGCCCACGACGTGCCCGGCGGCAAGTTGTGCCTCCGTCAGGTCGCGCACATGTCGGAAGATCCCGCCGACGGGTGAGCGAAAGCAGTGGACGATCCTGAGTTGGTCCGCCACGTTGATGTCAGAACAGGCGTTCGCGAACGTAAACGGTATCGCCAGGCAGCAAGGGGTCGGAGGTGACCACCCTGCCGGTCATCACCTTGCCGTTGATGTCGCGGGTGATGTCGACGCTTTCCTGGTTGGCGCGCGGCGAGAAGCCGCCGGCAATAGCAATCGCCTTCTGCACGGTCAGGCCCGGGACATAGGAATACTGGCCAGCCGCACCCACTTCGCCCATGACGAAGATCGGCCGGTAGCGGTCGATCTCGACGGACACGTCGGGATCGCGCAGATAGCCTTGGCGCAATTTGTCGGCGATCTCCTTTTCCAGCTGCTGGGCCGTGTGGCCACGTGCCGGCACGGCGCCGACCAGCGGGAAGGACATGTAGCCGGACTGGTCGACGCTGTAGGTGTTGGTCAGCCCGTCCTGCTCGAACACGGTGACGCGGACGCGGTCGCCGGCGCCGAGCCGGTAGGGCTGGTCGAGCACTTCGTGGAAGGCCGCCGGCGTCGGCCGGTAGCTGGAGCAGCCGGCGAGCATCGACACGGCCAGCAGAGCGCGAAACAGACCAGCAGCGCTTTTCATGATCGGACACATACCTTCGTCGCTGTGGCCGCCATGGCGCGGCGGCAAACCTTAAGGATCTGGGTTGGTTATCATCCTGTTAGGGTTAATGGCCGGTAAAGGGACGCGGCCGATTTGGCGGCAATCGACAAAAAGCCGAGTAGTTTCACGGCCTTTGTTTACTCGCCGGCAGCAAACCCTAACGGCTGCTTACCGCCATCTTAACGCCTGAGTTACCATAGTTGTTTACGGTACTTCCTAGACTCATGTTCCGGAGCAGGAATGCATGTCCGTTCAGTCCGCGGCCGCAGATGTCGATGTCGACCTGAGACAGCTCTTCGCCAGCCTGGCGAGGAACTGGCTGCGCATCCTCTTGGTCACGCTCATCGTCACCGGTCTTGCCTTCGCCTTCGCCTGGCTTGCCACGCCGCATTACAAGGCGACGACGCAGCTGAAAATCCAGTTGAGCGAATCGGCCTATACCCGGCCTGCCGGCACCAATGACGACGACAAACCCGTGCTCGATGCGGAAGGTGTAGCAACCGAGGTCCAGGTCATTTCCTCGTCCGACATTCTCAACAAGGTGGCTGAAGATCTGAATCTGGGCGACAAGCCCGAGTTCAACGATGCGCTCGGCATGTCGCCGGTGAGCCGGCTTCTGGTCATTGCCGGGCTGAAGAGCGACCCGCAAGAAATTCCGCTTGAAGAGCGCGTGCTGATGAAGATGCGCGACAAGCTCAACGTCTATGGCGTGGAAAAGACGCGCGCCATCGCCATCGAATTTTCCTCGGAAGATCCCAAGCTTGCCGCCGACATTCCGAACGCCATTGCCGCCCGCTACCTGGCCTACCAGGCGGATGCCAAGACCAAGTCGAACGCCGCCGCGACCGCCTTCCTGGGGCCGGAGATCGATGAGTTGCAGAAGCAGGTCAGGGATGCCGAAGCCAAGGTAGCGGCCTTCCGCTCTGCCCAGTCGGACCTGCTGATGGGCGGCAACAATTCGGTGCTGGCGACACAACAATTGTCCGAACTGTCGACCGAACTGTCGCGTGTGCGCGCCAACCGCGCCTCGGCCGAGGCGACGGCCGAAAGGGTGCGCCAGGCTTTGCAGAATGGCGGCTCGCTGGACGCTGTACCCGAAGTGCTTTCTTCCGATCTGATCCAGCGGCTGCGTGAGCGTCAGATCGAGCTCAGGACCAACATCGCCGATCTCTCCACCACCTTGCTCGACAACCATCCGCGCCTGCGGGCGATGCGATCGCAGCTTGCCGATCTCGACGGCCAGATCCGCAACGAGGCGCAAAAAATCATGCGCGGATTGCTGACCCAGGCGCAGACCGCCCAGGCACGCGAAAACCAGCTGATATCGGACGTCAACAAGCTGAAGGCGGCGTCGTCGCGCGCCGGCGAGGAGCAGGTCCAGCTGGATGCGCTGCAGCGTGAGGCGAACGTCCGGCGCCAGCAGCTTGAATCCTATATGACAAGTTTCCGCGAGGTGTCCTCGCGCAAGAACTATCTGCCGGTCGATGCCAGCGTGTTTTCCGAGGCGCGCGTGCCTTCGGAGCCCTATTTCCCCAAACTGGTCCCGATCGTCGGCGCCGCTTTCGTCGGCTCGCTGCTGCTGATGTCGATCATCACGCTTCTGCAGGAGCTGTTTTCGGGCCGCGCCATGCGTCCGGCGCCTGGCGCCCGATACGAGCGCATCGAACAGGTTGCCATGCCAGTCGCGTCGGCGCCGGTCGTCGAGCCGGAACCGGCGGCTGCGGTCGACGAGGCGGAAGACCGACCGGCGGACATGGAAGCTGAACTGGAGCCGAAAGCGGTCCCAGAGTCGGCTCCCACAGCACTGGAAGAACCAGCGCTGGAAGAACCAGTGGTCGCAGACCCCGAACCCCAACCGGTACGCTCCAGCCTTGGCGAAATCGATGTCGAGAAGGCGGCGGAAAAGCTGATCGCCAGTGGTGCCGCGCGCGCCATCTTCGTCTCGCCTGAAGGCGACGAGGCTGCGGCCTCGGCCGTGCTGGTGGCGCGCGAAGTCTCCGACGCCGGCCTGCGCGTGCTGCTGCTCGACCTGACTGCATCGGGCGCTGCTTCGCGACCGATGCTGGACAGCGGGCTGTTTCCCGGCATCACCAATCTGCTGGCATCGGAAGCGCAGTTCAGCGACGTCATCCACGCCGACCTCTATTCCGACTGCCATGTCGTTCCCGTCGGCACCGCCGATCCGGTCCGCGCTATGCGCGCCGCCGACCGTCTGCCGATCATCATGCAGTCGCTGACCACCGCTTATGATCTGGTCATTGTCGAATGCGGACCGGCCGACGCGCACGGCATCAGCCGACTGGTCGGCGACAGCACCGAGGTCTTTCTCTCCATGCTGCAAGCCGACGACGAGGTGGCGCAGGCCGCCGTCAAGCTGATCGAAAGCGGCTATCCCGATCTCACTCTGGTGACACCGATTGGCCATGAGACGCCGGGAAACCCCGTGCCGGGACGACGTAGCGCCGCCTGAGTCATCCGACACTTCTACTTAGGCGGCGCCTGCCAGTTTCTTGCCCCACCGATTTCTTGCAAAGCCGGTCGTCCGTTGCTCGCCGGTTTCCAAAACCAAAGCTCTCAGCTGCGCGGTATGAAGAAGCGCACGCGCCTGGCCAGGCCTGTCAGGCTGCGCCGGGATCTACCCTAGCTCCAGGGTCGTCACGCCAAATGTTCGGCGCGAGTCGACCTTCGGAGGCGGGCCTTTGTACATGCGGGTGGTGGAAAAGGTCGGCGTGAAACCAATCGCCGTAAGCGCCGCAGTGAAATCGCTATTGCCGGCTGGAACGTCGATATGCAGGTCGCCGCCTTGGCATGCGCCAGCCAGACTGCCCAACAGTTGCATCGCCGTCTCGGTGTCGTCGGCAAACAGCGGGCCGATCTTGTAACCCGAACGGCAGGGACGAGCCACGGCGTAACCGATGGTGCCGAGTGAACTGATCGCGGCGAACCCGACATGCGGTGGTTGCGACCAACGGTGCAGGAAGGCTCGCCGAGGTGCGGGGAAGCATTGGGCGTCATAGGCGATGATGTCAGGCACGAGTTGCGTGCTTATCACCCGCACCCCTTCGCTTCGGATGGACGGGATCGCGGTACGGCCGCTGAAGCGGATGGTTTCGTAAGCCGGCCTGAATCCCTTACGCCGGTAGTTGGCCAACTGCGCTGCGACGCCATCGAGGCCGACTGTTCGGCCGGCCAGTCTGGCCATGCCGGCGCTCCAGACCGCTTTGCCATGGCCTTGGCCGCGCATATCTGGTCGGCAGATGTAGAGACCGATGAAACCGAAACTACTGCCATAGGCGACAGACGAGATGGCGGCGACCAACTCGTTGCCGACGAAGGCGCCGATGAAGCCTTCAGGGTCGGTTGGCTGAAACGCGGCGGCATCGTCAAGGCCGGGGTTCCAGCCTTCGGCGGCAGCCCAGTCGATAAGAACAGCCAGTTCTTGCAGCGACAGTGCACGGATGGTCGGCTTCATGGCTCACTCCGCGGCGATCGTTCCGGGCGAGAAGGATTTCAGCACGCCGCGATAGGGCTTGGCCAGCGGGCTGGCATAGGCGCCGCGCTTCGAGGTTGAGAGCCCCAGTGCGATCAACGCCTCGGCCTGCTTGACCGCCGCGCCGACGCCGTCGATGACCGGCAGGTCGAATTCCTCCTGCAACCGATGGGCCAGGTCGGCCATGCCGGCGCAGCCGAGCACGATGGCCTCTGCTCGGTCCTCCTCGATGGCGCGGGCGATCTCGGCGCGCAGTTTCTCGACCGCGCCGGATGTCGTGTCTTCGAGGGCGAGCACGGGAATGTCCGCGGCGCGCACGCGGGCGCGCCCGGCCATGCCGTAGCGCTGCACCAGCCCCTCGACAGGGACACGCGAGCGTTCGGTGGTCGTTACGACTGTGAAGCGCTGGGCAATGTAGGAGGCGACACTGAGTGCGGCCTCACAGATTCCGATGACCGGAATGGAGGCCATGGCGCGTGCCGCATCCAGGCCGGTATCGTCGAAGCAGGCGATGATGGCGGCCTGCGCCCCGGCACGTTCGCCGGCGGCGATCTCCATCAAAAGACCGGGCACGGCCAAAGCCTCGTCATAATAGCCCTCGATAGACGCCGGACCCATGGAGGAGGTGACGGCCACCACCTCTGTTCCGGCGCCGGCGACGCCGCGCGCGGCCGCCGCGATCGTCTCGGTCATGCTCGCCGTCGTGTTGGGGTTCACAACCAGTATTTGCACGATCACGTTCTCGCCCGGCGGCGGCCGACATAGAGGATGGCGCCCAATGTCGCCAGGATCACCAGGAAAGAGAACACGGTGGTCACCGTGCCCAGGGCGTAAAGCACCGGCGTCGTGACATTGGTGGTCATGCCGTAGATCTCGAGCGGCAGCGTGTTGAAGGTGCCCGACGTCATCAGCGTGCGGGCGAACTCGTCATAGGACAGCGTGAAACCGAACAGGCCGACGCCGATCAGGCTTGGCGCGATCATCGGCAGCACGACATGGGCAAAGGTCTGCCAGGACGAGGCGCCCAGGTCACGCGCGGCTTCCTCGTAGGCCGGGGAGAAGCGGTTGAAGACGGCGAACATGATGAGCACACCGAACGGCAGGGTCCAGGTCAGATG
Source organism: Mesorhizobium sp. P2_F7 (assembly GCF_056403695.1). Lineage (NCBI taxonomy): Bacteria > Pseudomonadati > Pseudomonadota > Alphaproteobacteria > Hyphomicrobiales > Phyllobacteriaceae > Mesorhizobium > Mesorhizobium sp. P2_F7. Next base: position 385,640 of record NZ_JBFUFA010000004.1, read on the forward strand.
CGCGCCGAAGGCTGACGTGTACCAGGCCGGGCGGAAGCCGATCTGCTGGAAGACGACGCCGATGCCCAGCGAAATGATGATCGAGGGTACGACGAGGCTGGCGACCGCCAGATAGAACAATGCGGTGGCGCCGCGAAATTTCTGCCGGAAAGCAAGCCCCGCCAGCAGCGACACCACAAGGGTGACGACCATCACCATCAGGCCGAGCACCAGTGAGCGCTTGAAGCTGCCGCCGAAATCACCGACCGCCTGGCGCTCGAACAGATTGGCGAACCAGTGCAGCGACACGCCATTGAGCGGGAAGGTGAGGCCGCCGGTCTCGCCCTGGAAGGACAGGATCAGGATCGCCGACAGCGGGCCGTAGAGGAACAGGACGAACAGCGTGAAGAAGGCCGCCAGCGCGTAGAATTCGAGGGTGCGTTTTTCGCGGCTCACCTCAAAGCTCCTTGCGGATGTCGACGATGCGCAGGATGCCGGCGACCATCAGCAGCACCAACACCAGCAGCACCACGGCGTTGGCGGCGGCGGCGGGATATTGCAGCAGCGACATCTGGTTTTTCATCATCAGCGCCACCGATGCGCTCTGGCCGCCCGACATCACCTGCACGGTGGAGAAATCGGCCATCACCAAGGTGACGACGAAGATGGTGCCGATCGCCATGCCGGGCTTGGCCAGCGGAATGACGACGTTCCACAGCACCTGCCAGCCGGAAGCGCCGGCATCGCGCGCGGCCTCGAACAACGAGCGGTCGATACGCATCAGCGTGTTGAAGATCGGCGTCACCATGAACAGCGTGTAGAGATGCACCATGGCGAGCACGACAGCGAATTCGGAATAGAGCAGCCATTCGATGGGTTTTGGCACCAGCCCCAGTTGCACCAGCGTCGAGTTGATCAGCCCGTTGCGGCCGAGCACCGGGATCCACGAGATCATGCGGATGATGTTGGAGGTCAGGAACGGTACGGTGCAGACCAAGAAAAGCACCATCTGCATAGCCGTGGTGCGGATGTGGAAGGCGAGGAAATAGGCGACCCAGAAGCCGATGAACAAGGTCAGCGCCCAGACGATGGCAGCGAATTTGATGGTGTTGAGATAGGTCTTCCACGTCACCCAGGAGCCAAGCACGTCGGAATAGTTCGTCGTCAGGAAATCCGGATACATGGCGGCGAAGTCGTAATCCCAGAAGGACACGACGGCGATCATGATGATGGGCAGAAGCAGGAACCCGCCGAGGATGAGTGCCAGCGGTGCCGATTGGAGATAGGGCGCGACGGCACTGAGTGACAAGCGGCGCCGCTTGCCAGATGTGGCGGCTGCGATTGCGGGGCGCTCGAGCGCGACGGTCATGTGGAAAATCCTCCGCGCGATCGTGATGACTCGCAATCCTTCGCGCCCCCCTCTGTCCTGCCGGACATCTCCCCCACGTGGGGGGAGATTGAACTCTCATAACTGCCTTCGCCAATCTCCAACGTTGCTGAGCCGGCCATGAAGCTGCCAATCTCCCCCCTTGTGGGGGAGATGTCCGGCAGGACAGAGGGGGGCGCGAAGGATCGCAACATCATAGTGAACGCGTCCGCTTTACGCCGCGATGAACTCGTTCCAGCGCTTCACCATGTAGCGGTCCTCGTCCATGACCGAGTTCCAGCAGGCGACCTTGCCCATGCGTTCCTCGAACGAGCCGCCGTCGCGCACGGCGCCGGCCTTTTCCATGACGGTGCCGTCGGGCGCCTTGATCTCGCCCTTGGCCGGCTTGCCCTCGATCCAGTAGCCCCATTCGTCCTCGGACATGAACTTCTTGGCCGAGACCATGTTGGCCGAATAGTAGCCTTGGCGATTGAGATAGCCGCCGACCCAGCCCGACGTGTACCAGTTGATGTATTCGTAAGCCGCGTCGAGCTCGGCGCCTTTGAGATGGGCGGCGAGGCCAAGGCCGCCGCCCCATGAGCGGTAGCCTTCCTTGAGCGGCTGGAAGCGGCAGGCGATGCCCTTGGAGCGCACGGCGGCGACGGCCGGCGACCACATCGACTGGATGACCACTTCGCCCGACGCCATCAGGTTGACGCTCTCGTCGAACGACTTCCAGAAGGCACGGAACTGGCCGGCCTGCTTGGCCTTGATCAGGAAGTCGATCGTCTTGTCGATTTCTTCCTTGGTCATGTTGCCCTTGTCGGCATATTTGATGTTGCCGGTGGCCTCCATGATCATGGCCGCATCCATGATGCCGATGGACGGGATGTTGAGAATGGCGGTCTTGCCCTTGAAGGCCGGGTCCATGATGTCGGCCCAGGTGGTGATGTCGCGGCCGACGAGGTCGGGGCGGATGCCCAGCGTGTCGGCGTTGTAGATCGTCGGCACCATGGTGAACCAGTTGGTCGGCGCCTTGGCGAAGGTCTTTGAGTCCTGCGCCTCGACATAGCCGACCGTGTGCGGCGCGGTGCCCTGGGCGATGACGCTATCGGGGGTGAGCTTGCCGGTTTTGAACAGCGGCACCAGCTCGTCGTAGTATTTCAGCTTGCTGACATCCATCGGCTGCAGCACGCCGCTCGGGAATACCTTCTTGCAGATCCAGTATTCGATGTCGGCGATGTCGTAGCTGTCCGGTTGCGTCACGGCGCGCTGGGCGGCTGCGTCGGAATCGGTCGCCGTCATCTCAAGCGTGATGCCGAGGTCGGCCTTGCACTTGTCGGCGATGGCGTTGAGGTTCGACACGCCGGTGCCGAACTGGCGCAGCGTGATGTTGGACTGCGCCCAGATGGTCGGGAAGCCGGTGATGACGCCGGAGCCGGCGGCGAGGCCGACGGCGGCGGCGCCAGTCTTGAGTAGCGAGCGGCGCGAAATGCCAGTCTTGGTTTGCGGTGTGTTTGTCATGCTTATTCCCCTGTTTTGTTTTGCTTCGTTGAATTCATGAATGAAGGCGCCCGAGGACGATCGCATCCTCGGAATCCCAGGCGAGCGGTACGGCGTCGCCAATGGCGACGGGTTTGGCGAAGAAGTCGGAATCGTCGACGATGACCGTGAAATCGTCGATGCCGGCGCCGGTCACCGACAGCTTCACCGTGGCGCCGCGATATTCGATGTTGGAGACGATGCCGGTGAAGCCGAGGCCGGGCGAGGGCGCTTCACCCATGCGCACATGGTCGGTGCGGATGGCGATATCGATTGGCGTCCCCACGTCCTGGCCCTGACCGCAGGCGGCGAGCGAGGCGCCGCCATTGACGTCGAAAACGACCATGCCGTCGCGCGCGCCGCTGACCCGGCCGGAGATGACATTGTGGTCACCCATGAAGCGCGCGACAAACGCCGTGGCCGGCCTTTCGAACACATCGCGCGGAGGTGCCGCCTGTTCGATGCGGCCGTCATTCATGACCACGATCAGATCCGCCAGAGCCATGGCCTCCTCCTGGCTGTGGGTGACGTGGACGAAAGTGATGCCGAGCGAAGTCTGCAGCTTCTTCAACTCGGCCCGCATACGGATTTTCAGGAACGGGTCGAGCGCCGACAGCGGCTCGTCGAGCAGCAGCGCCTCGGGGTCGGTGATCAGCGCCCGCGCCAACGCCACGCGCTGCTGCTGGCCGCCGGAAAGCTGCGCGGGGCGGCGCGTCGCATAGGCCTCCATCTGCATCAGCTTGAGCATGTCGAGCGCCTTGGCGCGGCGCTTTTCCTTGTCGACGCCCTTCATCTTCAGGCTGAAAGCGACATTGTCGATGAGGTCGAGATGCGGGAACAGTGCATAGGATTGGAACATCATCGCCGTGCCGCGCTTGGCGGGCGGCAGGTCGGTGACGACAGTGTTGCCAAGCCGGACATCGCCCGACGAAATGCTTTCATGGCCGGCGATCATGCGCAGCGTCGAGGTCTTGCCGCAGCCGGAGGGACCCAGCAGGCAGCAATAGGTGCCTGCCGGTATTTTCAGGCTGATGGCCTCGACGGCAGTCGTCGTTCCGTACACTTTCGAAACGGACACGATGTCGATCTCGGCGGCTTTGGACATTCAGGCTTTCCCGTTTGGTCGCATTAACCAAAGCATCATGCGTGCCAGTTTGCGGGTCAGCGGCCAAGCAGTTGAATTGTCTGAAAAATCAGGCTTCGGCAGCGCTGCCTATCTAGCGAGCTGCCTTGTGCATTGCACAAATTATGGGCGATTGTGCGCGATTTGCACAAGAATCGTATGCAATCTTTTTTAGCTTCGTGTCCACTTTGCCTCTCGTGCGCAGCCGACGAGTCGCGCTAGAAGGGGGCGGGAACCATCATCGCCATGAACATAGCCGATCAGATCTATTCCGCCGACAGCGCCAATCAGGATCGCGCCCAGGCGATCCGCGATAATCTGCGAGACGCCATCGTCGACCGTCGGCTGGCGCCGGGCACCAAGCTGTCGGAGGGCGAGGTCGGCACGCTGTTCGACGTCTCGCGCACCGTCGCGCGCGCGGCGCTGCAGATGCTGTCCTTCGAGGGGTTGGTACGTACCGAGCGCAACCGTGGCGCCTTCGTCGCCAACCCGTCGCCCGAGGAGGCGCGCCAGGTGTTCGCCTCGCGCCGGCTGATCGAGCCGGGCCTTGCCATTGCCGCCTGCGGGCGGGTCACTGCCACCGATATCGCCGCCTTCCGCGCCCAACTCGATGAGGAAGGCCGCTTCATCGCCGAACGCGGTCCGACCGCGCGGCGCTCCGAAATCAAGGCGTCAGGTGATTTCCATCTGCTGCTCGCCTCCGTCGCCGGCAACGCCATCCTGCAGCGCTTTATGGAGGAACTGGTTGCGCGCTCCTCACTCGTTATCGCCCTTTACGGACGCTCCGGCGTGTCAGCCTGCGGGCATAGCGAGCACACGGGGATTGTCGGCGCGCTGGAGGCGGGCGATTGCGGGCTGGTGAGCCGCTTGATGCTGCATCACATCGACCACATCGAGGCTGATCTCGATCTGCGTGTCAGGGCTGGTCCCGCGCTGCGCGAAGCTCTCAATTTCTGACGGCTAATTTTCGTCTTCCGTGGCGGCGGGCGCTGCCTGTCCGGCCGCCTTGCGGCGCAGTATCTTGGTCAGCTTCCAGATCGTCGGGCTGTTCTTGATGAAAGCTTTCGCCCGCGCGCCTTGCCGCAGCGCCGATGCGAGCGCTCGTCCCTTCAGCGTCAGGGGCACCAGCACCTCGAAATGCTGGGTCTCGATATCGCACCAGAGCCGCTTGTAGGGTTCGTCGCCGACCGAGAAATCATAGACCTCGAAGCCGGTCTCGCAGGCTTCCTGGATGTTGTCGAAGAACAGGAAATCGCCGGGACTGGTGTGGCCGAGATCGTCCTCGGCAATGGCTCCGAATTCGCAGATCAGGCGTCTGCCCGAGCGGCTCGAACCGGTGATGGCGCGCAGCTTGCCGGCCACTTCGAGCCCATGCAGCACAAAGGCCGGTTTTTCATCGGCCAGCGCGCCGGCGAACAGCGTGCGGAAGAATGCACGCACCTCCGGCTCGCCGAAGACATTGGCGATGCCCATCTTGGCGAAGCGGAATTCCTTCATCTCGAAGAAAGCATCGAGCAGCCTGTTCACCTCATCCGGTGTCCGTGCTTCGAAGCGGCGATGACTGCCGACCGCCTCGAACTTGCGCGTCTGCGAACGGTGCTTCTTGCGTTTGCGCTTGCCGCTCGCGCGCGACAGCAAAGCATCGAAACCACCATCGAGGTCGACGGCGAGCGACAGGTTTGGGCTTGGAAAATTAGAGAACGTCGCGAGCGGATTGGCAACGCCTTCGAGATCGGGCAGCAGCCTTTCCAGCGCAACGAGGTCGATGTCGCGGCGCGCCTTGCCGATCGCCGTCACCAGCCGGCGGATCGCCCCGGCATCGGTCTTTGCCAGCCAGTTCGGATCGGCGGCGGCGAAATTGCCGTTGGCGTGACGTCCGCCCATGAAGCGGGCGACGCAAAATGGACCGGTTCGCGTGATTTCCAGCGCCAGCGAGAAGACCGGCCTGTCCTCGATTTTCAGCGTGGCGACGATGGCATCCGGATTGGCCTGCGCTGTCCAGGCACGGGCCCAGGCCGCGCTCTGCGCCGGCGCAAACAAGGCCGACCGGCAAAATTCCCCGTAAGAGGCGAGCGCGGCAGCGTCTGCGATCGACACCGACAGGCTGGTCTGGTCGGCAGCCGTTGCGCGCGCAGACGCCTTGCTTGCGGCGAGCCGATTGCCGTCAAATGACGCGGTGGCGTCAACCATACCTCAATCCTTAAGGCGTATTCGTCGCGATCAGGGAGTTCGCGTCGGCGCGTTCCGTGCTTGGATTGAGCCTAGGCGCAAAAGGTGAATGAATGATCGACGGCGGGGAGGCAGTTCGGAAACTGGCGCTTAACATCGCCCGCTTTACCGGCCTCGCACCGCTGGCCAAACCCTTCGTCGGCGGCATCGGCGCCATCCTGATGTTGCACCGGGTCACCGCCACGCCGGAAAAGCCCGACGGCGTCAACCGCCACCTCAACATCGCCCCGCGTTTCCTCGACGCTCTGGTCGCCGATATGAAGGCGAGGGGCTATGCCTTCGTTACGTTCGACGAGGCGATCGAGCGCATCAAGGCTGGCGGCAAGGACGGCCAGTTCGCCACCATCACCGCCGATGACGCCTATCGCGACAACATGACCGAAGCGCTGCCGGTGCTGGAAAAGCACGACGCGCCGATCACCATCTATGTCGCGCCGGGCCTGATCGACGGCAGCGCCGATTTGTGGTGGGACGTCGTCGAGGACATCGTCAACGCACGCGACCGGCTGACGCTAGCGACGCCGAAGGGTCCGGTGACGATCGACTGCTCGACCCACGGCAAGAAACTCCAGGCCAATGCGCGCCTGCACGCCTATCTGACGCTCGAGGTGCGCGAGGAGGATCAGCGCGCCGTGCTGCGCGAGCTCGCGCGCTCGAACGGCATCGAACTCGATGGCTTGCGCTCAAGCACGCTGATGACCTGGGACGATATACGCGCCATGGCGGCGCACAGGCTGGTGACCATCGGCGCGCATACGGTCAACCACCGCAATTTGAAGCGGCTCGACGAAGCCGATGCGCGCCATGAGATCGGCGACGTCAGGCGCCAGCTACAGGCGCAGCTCGGCGAAGAGCCGCGCCATCTCGCTTATCCCTATGGCTATGCCAGCGCTGTCGGCTGCCGTGAAGTCGGCTTTGCCCGCGATGCCGGCTACGCCTCGGCGGTGACCACCCGCCATGGCGTGCTGCATGCCGAGCATGCCGGCTTCCTGCACGCACTGCCGCGCATTTCGGTCAACGGCCGCTACCAGAGCGTCGCCCATATCCGCACCATGCTGTCGGGCGTGACGACGCCGCTGGCCAATGCCGGCAAGATGGTCGTGACAATTTAGCCTGGCCCGCTTCAGCCCTTCGGCCGCGGCTCCAGGATCAGCCATTTGATGATGCCCATCGCCGGCAGTATCCAGAACAGGCCGCTGAACAGGAAGAACAGGAAATGCACCAGCGGGCCGGATTCCGACAGCTGCGCCACCGCTATGATCGACGCGACCAGCGCATAGATGATGACCAGCGCCACCAGCAGGAAGGTTCCGATCAGCTTTTTCAGGCGGATGGGCATGAGGCGTTCTCGTTGATCGCCTTCGCTTAGGCCCAACCGGCGGCGCGCGCAACCCGGCAGTTGCGGCGCGACGGCGTGCCGCGCCGCCCGGTCTTGTCAGCCGGGTTGCGATGGTTCACCAATCCGCCACTTGCAACGCCGGGACAAATCCATGGCCGCCATCTCAGCTGCCGCGCCTTACACGGCCCGCGACCGTGACCTCTCCAACCGGGCGCTGGTGCGCGGCTGGCTCTATGTCGTGCTTCTGGTGCTGTTTGCGCTGGTGCTGGTCGGCGGCGCCACCAGGCTCACCAATTCCGGCCTGTCGATCACCGAGTGGAAGCCGATCCATGGTGTGATACCGCCGCTCAACGACGCCGAGTGGCAGGAGGAATTCCAGCTCTACCAAAAGATCCCGCAATATGCCGAGCTCAACAAGGGCATGAGCCTGGACGCCTTCAAGTCGATCTTCTGGTGGGAATGGGCGCACCGTATCCTGGCGCGCAGTGTCGGCCTGGTCTTCGGCCTGCCGCTGCTGGTCTTGTGGGCGACGCGGCGCATCGAGCGCGGCCTTGGGCCAAAACTGCTCGGCATTCTTCTGCTCGGCGGCCTGCAAGGCGCCATCGGCTGGTGGATGGTGGCCTCCGGCCTGGTCGACCGCGTCTCCGTCAGCCAGTACCGGCTGGCGACGCATCTGACGCTTGCCGCGCTGATCTTCACCGCGACCATGGTGGTCGCGCGTGGGCTGGCGCCGCACTCAGAACCTGCCGCCGATCGGTCGACGCAACGACTGGCCGGTTTCATCGTGTTTCTTGCGCTGGTCCAGATCTATCTCGGCGGCCTGGTCGCCGGCCTCGATGCCGGCCTGAGCTACAACACCTGGCCGCTGATGGACGGCAAGATCGTCCCCAGCGACCTGCTGCTGCTCGAACCGGCCTGGCGCAATTTCTTCGAGAATCCGAAGACGGTGCAATTCGTCCATCGGCTGGGCGCCTATACGGTCTTTGCCGTCGCGCTCTGGCATATGATCGCGACACGGATGCGCCAGCCGGGAACGACGCATGCGCGGCGCGCGACGCTGCTGTTCCTGCTGGTTCTGGTCCAGGCCTCGATCGGCATCGGCACGCTGCTAATGCAGGTGCCGTTGCACATGGCACTGACGCATCAGGCCTTCGCCCTTGTCCTGCTGGGTTTTGCCGCCGCGCACTGGCGCGGCACCAAGGGCGCCTATCCGCTGCCGCACGAGATAGAAGTCAGAAGCTGAGCCGCACCTTCCGGATCGCTTCGGCCACCGACAACTCGCGGTTTTCATCGACCGCATTCTCGTCTTCGTGGTGCCACGCGGCCGACAGGCAACCCCAGGCGATTGCGTGGTCCAGAATGGCGGGCGGCGTCTGGCCGAGCGTTGCGGTGAAGACTTCCGCCATATGCGCGATGCGCTCCGGATCGAGGCAGAGATCGTCGCGCTCGCTCTCCTTCTGACTTAAAGGCCGAGCATCAGGTCCATGTTCTGCACGGCCGCACCCGAGGCGCCCTTGCCGAGATTGTCATAGACGGCGATCAGCAGCGCCTGTGCCCTGTCGTCATTGGCAAAGACATAGACCTTCATGCGATTGGTGCCGTTATAGACCTCCGGATTGATCTCCGGCATGCGCTCCATATGCGCATAGGGCGCCACCTCGACCACGCCGCCCTTGATGGCTGCAAAATGGTCGGCGATCGCGGCATGCAGTTCAGCGCCGGTCGGCACATGGTCGAGGCCGCCGAGCTGCAGCGGCACCACCGTGATCATGCCTTGGGCGAAATTGCCGACCGCCGGCTGCATGATCGGATCGTGCGACAACTTTGCGTAGGTCCTGAGCTCCGGCACGTGCTTGTGCTGCAGGGTCAGCCCATAGGGCAGGAATTCCGAGGCATCCTCGCCCTGGGCGACGTAGTCCTCGATCATCGGCCGGCCGCCGCCCGAATAGCCCGAAATGCCGTTGACCGTAACCGGGAAGTCCGGCGGCAGCAGGCCTGCCGCCACCAGCGGCCGCAGCGTTGCGATCGGTCCTTGCGGCCAGCAGCCGGGATTGGCGACGCGCTTGGCGTTGGCGATGGTCTTCGCCTGTCCCTTGTCCAGTTCGGCAAAGCCATATTCCCAGCCCTCGGCGACGCGATGCGCCGTCGAGGCGTCGATCACCTTGGTGGTGTCGTTGGCAATCAGCGACACGCTTTCCTTGGCGGCCGCATCCGGCAGGCACAGGATGGCGACATCGGCGGCATTGAGGAACTCGGCACGCGCCGCCGTTTCCTTGCGGCGCTCGGTCGGGATCGAGATGATCTCGAGGTCGCCGCGCTCGGCCAGCAGCGCCCGGATCTGCAGGCCGGTGGTGCCGTGTTCGCCGTCGATGAAGATTTTCGGTTTCATATCCCTGCCAAATTCCCTGCTAGTTCAAACCTATATGCCTTGGCCGTGGTTCGTAGCGCCATGGTTCCCGTTGTTCAACTCTTCGGCCCGCGCCTTACGTTCCGCCACCAGGCCGAGATAGTGCATGGCCACCATGGAGCCTGCGATCGCCGTTATATCGGCGTGATCATAGGCCGGCGCAACCTCGACGACATCGGCGCCGACAATATCGACCTGGCCGAGCTGGCGCAGCGTCGACAGGATTTTCGCCGAAGACGGTCCGCCGGCGACCGGCGTGCCGGTGCCAGGCGCGAAGGCCGGGTCGAGGCAGTCGATGTCGAAGGTGAGATAGGTCTTCCTGCCGCCGGTGCGGTCGACAATGGCATAGGCTATGTCTGACGCCCGCATCTCCTCGATCTCGTGACCGTAGAGGATCTTGATGCCGAACGTATCGGGCGCATGGGTGCGGATGCCGATCTGGATCGAGCGGTCGGGATCGATGATGCCTTCATTGACGGCGCGGCCGACGAAGGAGCCGTGGTCGATGCGCCTGCCGTCATCCGGCCAGGTGTCCTGATGGGCGTCGAACTGCACCAGCGCCAGCGGCCCGTGGATGGCGGCATGCGCCTTGAGCAGCGGCCAGGTGACGAAATGGTCGCCGCCGAGCGACAGCAGGAAGGCACCTGATTTCAGGATTTTCGCCGCTTCGCGCTCGATCGTGCCGGGTGTCTTCTGGTGATTGCCCGAATCGAGCAGGCAATCGCCATAGTCGACGACCGAGAGATGCTCGAACAGGTCGCGCGAGAACGGATATTGCGGATCGTTGTCGAGGATCGCCGAAGCGCGGCGGATCGCCTGCGGCCCAAACCGCGCGCCCGGCCGGTTGGTGACGGCGGCGTCAAAGGGAATGCCCCATACGACGGCGTCCGCGCCCTTTACGTCCTTGGTGTATTTGCGCCGCATGAACGACAGCGCGCCGGCATAGGTCGGCTCGAAGGATGCCCCCGTCTTGGAGCGGGCGGTGAAGGCGTTGTCGATGGTCTGGTTCGCCATTACGGGTCCTCTTTGTTCATCGGGCTGCCACAACTACAGAACCGGCACGCAAGATGCCAGTCACAGCTTGGCGAAACGACGTGGCGCTCTACAGGCTGCCTTCTCAAGTCCGCCCGGGCGCGCTGCCGGCATGGTTTCAGCACGACTTTGTTGCAGCGGCACGACAATCCACTAGCCGGCTTCGTTCACCGGGATGTCACTGACGTCGCCTATCCCCGGTCCGATCCGGCAAGGAGCGATTCTCGATGCGGACCATCTGCCTTCTGCTTTGCGCAGCACTTGGCGCTTTCACCGGCCAGGCCTCGGCAGGGGAAACCCGCGCCAGGCAGATTCTCGACCGCTTCGAACATGCCAACCAGTGGCGCGACCATGTCATGGTCGCCGCGCACCGCGCCGGCAGCATGCAGGCCGCCAAGACGCTCTACGCCGAAAACTCGCTCGCCGCCGTCGAGGGCGCGATCGCGATGGGCGCCGAAATCGTCGAGGTCGACATCAGGCGCTCGAAGGATGGCGAATTCGTCGTCATGCACGACAGCTGGCTCGACCGCACCACGAATTGCAAGGGCGAGGTGGTCAACTACACGCTGGCGGAGCTCAAACGCTGCAGGCTGGTGGTCGAAGGCACAGGTGCCGTGACCAATGAGGCGGTTTCCACGCTGCGCGAAATGTTGCTAGCGACCAGAGATCGCATCCTCATCAACCTCGACAACAAGCTCGATGTTCAGGCGCTGCCCGGCATGATCGCCATCGCTCGCGAGCTCGGCATGGCCGAACAGGTGATCGTCAAGGAGAACCTCTGGAACCAGCAGCGCATCGACACCGTCAAGGCGACGCTCGATGCTGCCGGCGGCGGCTTCCAGTTCATGCCGATCATCGCCGACGACGCGGTGCGTGACGCCGCCTTCGCCGAAAAGGTCGGCAAGGCTTTTGCGCCCGGCGCGATCGAACTGATCAACTGGCGGGCAGGGGCTGCGACGCTGACGCAGACTGGCGGACCACTGTTCAGCACGCGCATGCGGGCGATGTCGGTACGGGGCGGCTGGCACATCTGGGCCGACACCTACGCCATCGTCAACAAGCCCGGCGGCTTCCTCTCAGGCGGCCGCGGCGACGAACTGGCGGTTGCGGCCAGCCTGCCGGCCGAGACCTACGGCTTCTGGGCCGACCGCGGCGCCACCATCATCCAGACCGACGAACCGAAGGTTGCGATTGACTGGCTGGCGGCGAACGGGTTTCGGGTGCCTTATGCCGATGAGGCAAAGCCGGCCGAGCCGGCGAGCACGGCGAGTATCAATTAGAGCGACGCAGAAGCTGCGCTCTCCCCCCTTGAGGGGGAGATGGCCGGTAGGCCAGAGGGGGTCGCCGCGCACAGAGCGCTAGCCTCCATCTGCCGCAGGAAGGTTGAGCCCGGCCGGACCGACCCCCTCTGTCGCCTTTGGCGACATCTCCCCCTCAAGGGGGGAGATTAACCGCGTCTCACGCCGCCTTCGCCACCCCATCCAGCTCGGCCAGCACATCAGCCGACAGCTCCAGCTCCGCCGCTGCCAAGTTCTCTCTCAAATGTCCAACCGATGACGTCCCCGGGATCAGCAAGATGTTCGGCGAGCGGCGCAACAGCCACGCCAACGCCACCTGCATCGGCGTGGCGCCGAGCCGCGCCGCCACCTCCGACAAGGTCGACGATTGCAGCGGGCTGAAACCGCCGAGCGGGAAGAATGGAGTGTAGGCGATACCGGCGCGCGCCAACTCGTCGATCAATCCGTCGTCGTGCCTGTGCGCCAGATTGTACATGTTCTGCACGCAGACGATCTCGGCAATCCCCCGGCCTTCCTTGACCTGCGCTGCGGTGACGTTGCTCAGGCCGATATGGCGCACCAGCCCTTTGCGCTGCAGTTCGGCAAGCGCTGTCAGCTGCCCTTCGATCGAGCCTTCCGACGGCCCCATCGTCCCGAACATGATGCGCAGATTGACGACGTCCAGAACCTCAAGTCCGAGATTCCTGAGGTTGTCGTGCACAGCTTGCTCAAGTTCCCCGGGCGAATTGGCAGGCAGCCAGGAGGCATCGCTGCCGCGCCGCGCGCCGATCTTGGTGACGATGACGAGATCCTGGGGATAGGGCGCCAGCGCCTCACGGATCAGCTGATTGGTGACATACGGACCGTAATAGTCGCTGGTGTCGATGTGGTTGACCCCATTCGCAATCGCTTCGCGTAGTACCGCTATGGCCGCGTCATGATCCTTCGGCGGACCGAAAACGTGCGGCCCGGCGAGCTGCATGGCGCCGTAGCCGAGCCGCCTTACGGTGTGGCTGCCGAGGGTGAACGTGCCGGACTGGTCTATGTTGGCCATGATCTTTCTCCTTGAATGACCAAGCAGAAATAGGCGCTGTCCGCTGTCCTGATAACCCTATATAATCTGCACGGGCTGTACAGGATAGCGAACAGTGAATGTCGAACTGAGTGATCTCAACGCCTTCCTAGCGGTGGCACGTGCCGGGGGCTTTCGCGAAGCCGCGCGCGCCAGCGGCGGAAGCGCCTCGGGTCTGAGCGAGGCGGTCCGCCGCCTGGAAACACGGCTCGGTGTCCGGCTGCTCAATCGTACGACGCGCAGCGTCGCCTTGACCGACGCGGGTGCCGGGTTACTGGCGCGGCTTGGCCCAGCCTTGAACGAAGTCCAGGCGGCACTTGACGTGGTGAATGGCTTCCGCGACCGGCCGACGGGCACGTTGCGCCTCAACGTGCCGGTCAGCGCGGCGCGGCTGGTGTTGCCCAGCATCGTTCCGAGGTTTCTCCTTGCCTACCCCGGCATCCAGCTGGAGGTGGTCAATGAGGAGAGTTTCGTCGATGTGCTGGCGGCTGGTTGCGATGCCGGCATCCGCTACGACGAGCGGTTGGAACAAGACATGATTGCTGTGCCGATAGGACCACGCATCCAGCGCTTCACCGCCTCCGCTTCGCCGGCCTACCTAGATCGCCATGGTCGGCCTCAACACCCCAGCGAATTGCTCGGCCATGCCTGTTTGCGCGGCCGTTTCCCCAGCGGGGCGATGCCGTCGTGGGAATTCGAGCGTGACGGCGAGGTGGTGCTGGTCGATCCTACGGGTCCGCTGATCGTTGGGATCGGTGGCGGAGTCGATCTCGTCGTCGATGCGGCGATCGCCGGCCTGGGCATTCTTTGGCTGTTTGAAGACTGGCTGCGCCCGCATTTCGAGAGTGGTGCGCTCGAACCTGTGCTCGAGCCATGGTGGCAGAGCTTCTCCGGTCCGTTTCTCTACTACCCTGGCCGGCGCCTCGTGCCCGCGCCGCTCAGGGCGTTCATCGACTTCATCAAGGCCGGCGAGCCCTGAGATCTGTCGCCGGACATGTACTGCGCCGGCGCCATCACATCGTGACTTGTGTCTCCATCTCCAAAACCTTCGTTTGCGAGGCACCGTGGCCCGGGACAGGCTTCAATGATTATGTCCGCCCTAAAACCAGTTCAGCCCTAGGTGGGTGGAATGACACAATGCAGGGGAACCCATCAGTCACATTTGCGAGAAGCGCTTTGAAGCCGGTAGACCTACCCTGCGCTCCATGTATTGATTGTGCACGTAGTGTCGTGAATGAAGCTGAGAAAACCGCTGACGAAAGACTCGAATGAGCAAGATTCTGCTAATGGCGTCGATGGCTACCATGCTCATGCTGGCCGACAGCGCACATGCCATAACACATCATGTCGATCCAAAGAATTATGAGGAATCTTCACAAACATTAGAGGACTGTAAGAAGGAAACTCGATACGGTGAAGATTATTGCAATTGTGCGTACAGAGTTTCAAAAGGTATTTTGCAGAACGGACCCATCTTTAATATCTTTGTACAGGCGGCTATAAAAAACAAATCTCAAATAATAAAGTTGCGGGATTACACTCTAGAAAGTGATCTTTATAGCGAGCATGCATTCTCTTCGTTGCAAGAAAAGAGAGAGTACCTCGAAGGGAGGTTCGCCATGTTTACACAAAGATTGCGTAACCAGTGTGTAAGTAACGGGAAACCCATCAAGTTCTCCTGATTGACAGTGCTGGCTTGATCGTCGAGCCTATCTTGATCTGCTTCTCCACGCATTCGCTGTGCGGCCAACCTGAAGTGACCAACAAGGCCGCTGCCTGGGCGCACGGCGAAAACACGCGACCTTCTACCTCCCCTTGATGGGGAGGTCGCGCCGGGTGGGGTGACTGCCGAAACCCAAACAAAAAGGCCGCCCGGAGGCGGCCTTTGGAGATTGGCAGTTTCGTCGCGCTTAGCGCTTCGAGAACTGGAAGCTGCGGCGGGCCTTCGCCTTGCCGTACTTCTTGCGCTCGACGACGCGGCTGTCGCGGGTCAGGAAGCCGCCCTTCTTGAGAACGGCGCGCAGCGCCGGCTCGTAGTAGGTCAGCGCCTTGGAGATGCCGTGACGAACAGCACCCGCCTGGCCGGACAGGCCGCCGCCGATGACGGTGGCGACGATGTCGTACTGGCCGGCGCGGTTGGAGGCGATGATCGGCTGGTTGAGGATCATCTGCAGGACCGGACGCGCGAAATAGGTCGCGAATTCCTTGTCGTTGACGACGATCTTGCCGGAACCCGGCTTCACCCAGACGCGCGCAATGGCGTTCTTGCGCTTGCCGGTGGCATAGGCGCGGCCCGACTTGTCGAGCTTCTGGACATGGACGGGTGCTGCCGGCTGGGTATTGGTGTTGCCGGTGGCGGCGCCCAATTCTGCGAGCGAGGAAAGCTCAGCCATCTTATGCAACCTTCTTGTTCTTGGCGTTCAGCTTGGCCACGTCGAGGGTGACGGGCTGCTGGGCGACATGCGGATGTTCCGTGCCTGCATAGACGCGGAGGTTCTTCATCTGGCGACGGCCGAGCGGGCCGCGCGGGATCATGCGTTCGACGGCCTTCTCGACGACACGCTCGGGGAAACGACCCTCGAGCAGCTGGCGCGCGGTGCGCTCCTTGATGCCGCCGGGGTGACCGGTGTGCCAGTAGTAGACCTTGTCGGTGAACTTCTTGCCGGTGAACACCACCTTGTCGGCATTGATGACGATGACGTTGTCACCATCGTCGACATGCGGGGTGAAGGTGGGCTTATGCTTGCCGCGAAGATGATTGGCGATGACGGTGGCGAGACGACCAACGACGAGACCCTCGGCGTCGATCAGCACCCACTTCTTCACCACATCCGCAGGCTTCTGCGAAAAGGTTGCCATGGATTTCTGCTTTCGGTTAGGACCTACTCCAATGATGGAGAAGGCGTTTCTTGTTGCTTGGATTGGCGACAAGGCACTTGCCCGCCGCCAATAACAAAACGGCGGCCTTTGCGGGCCGCTGCTTCGGGAGGGCTTATAGGCGAGGGGACTTTGGGCGTCAAGGCGTAGGAAAAGCGTAGTGATCCGGAAATATCAATAAAAACAATAGCTTGATAGAAAGGTATTATTTTACCACATCGAAATCACGCCGCTTGGCTACCTGACCGCGGCAATTCTAGTGCTTGGCTTCGATTTCCTTGCGGGCTGCACTGGACAGAAATGCAGATCGCGTGATGCCGCGCTCGCGGGCTGCAGCGTCGATCGCACGCAAAACCCCGCGCTCAAAAGTTACGTTCGCTCTCACGACCGCGCTGTCATTGTCGATGAGCGGTACCGAGACAAGATAGCCGCCTTCGGCGAGCGCGCTGCGAATATCGGGGAGGGCAAGGATGGCTTCATGGCTCGACGGTTCGGGGACAGGCATGTCTTCCGCCCACAATTGCAAGGCTTCAACCGCATTCGGCACGATATCCTCTGCTTCGTCCGCAGCTGAAAAACAGCCGGGAATATCGGGGAAGCGGATGCCGAAGGCGCTGTCAGGGTCTTTGTCGACCAGTGCGAAGTAGTTTTTCATGGCCGTCTTTCCTGTGCGCTTCAGCCCGTTCTTGTCCAGCCTGCCTGCTTGGCGATTGCACGAACGGTACCCGTTGGCAGATCCTTTTCAGGATGGGGAACAATCAACACGATTGGACCCTTGCGGAATTTGTGGTGCGAGCCACGCACGGAAATCAGTTCGAAGCCCTCATCCCTGAGGCGCTTTACGATCTTGCGGCTGTCACGTTCCAGCAAAAGTCACCTATGCGCATATATATACACAACACTGAAAAATTCAATCGTCAGGATGGAGCCCGCTTCGGCGGGATCGAATAGGTGCCCGTGGCATGGGCTACCGTGTGGCCCTCCGGCCCGGCAACGATGTCGATATCGAACACCATCAGGCTCTTGCCCAGCTTCAGGATGCGGCAATGGCCGTCGATCGGCCCGGCCTCGGCCTTGCGCATGAAATTGATGTTGAGGTTGACGGTGACCGAGAGCGCGTCCGGCCCGGCATGGCTGAGCACGCAGACATAGCCGCCAATGTCGGCCAGCGTGAACAGCGACGGTCCGGACACCGTGCCGCCGGGCCGCAAATGCCGCTCGTCGGCATTGAGCCGCACCATGCAGCCGCCCGGGAACACGTCGATTGCCTCATAGAAGGTGAACTCGTCGTTGAGCTGCGGGTAGACGCTGGCCATCAGCGCATTGACTTCAGCCGCATTCAGCACTGGCTTGAGATTGTCCTGGGCGGGCATGTCGGTCTCTCGTTCTATGCCGGGCCTGTATGAACGCAATGGCGCGTTTCTGGCAACACCTTCAGCCCACTGGCGCAAGCGATGGGTGTTGATGAAACCCAATCCGATATTAGATAGTCTGGTGGCGCCCAGCGGAATCGCGGAGACCTTATCATGGCCGAAATCCTTGCCATCAAACCTGCTGCCATAGATGGGCCGGTCACTGCCAGGCTGGACAAGGGCGTGCTGCGCCTGACCCTCGCCAATCCGCCCGCCAACGCTTTGTCGCTTTCCGTTATGGCGGCGCTGAGCGCCGAGCTCGATCAGGCCAAGGCCAACAAATCCGTCCGGGTCATCGTCCTGGCGGCGGCCGGAAAGGTCTTTTGCGCCGGCCACGACCTCAAGGAAATGACCGCGCGCCGCGCCGACGCCGACAAAGGCAAGGCGTTCTTCGAGCAGACATTTTCGGCTTGCGCGGCGTTGATGCAGGCAATTGTTCGCCATCCCCTGCCGATAATCGCTGAAGTTGACGGGCTCGCCACCGCGGCAGGGCTGCAACTGGTTGCCAGCTGCGATCTCGCCATTGCCTCGCATGAGGCCACCTTCTGCACGCCGGGCGTCAATATAGGCCTATTCTGTTCGACGCCGATGGTGGCGCTGTCGCGCAACGTCTCGCGCAAGCAGGCGATGGAAATGCTGCTGACCGGCGAGACCATCGATGCCGCGACGGCCAAGGAGTTCGGCCTCGTCAACCGCGTCGTGCCGCGCGAATACCTGAATCAGATCGTCACCAAATACGCGCAAACCATTGCTTCCAAATCATCTTTGGTGGTCAAGACCGGCAAGGAAGCCTTTTACGCGCAGGCCGAAATGGGGCTGGCCGACGCTTACGCCTATACCGGACGCGTCATGGTCGAGAACATGCTGGCGCGCGATGCGGAAGAAGGCATTGGCGCCTTCATCGGCAAACGCAAACCGGAATGGACGGACGAATAGGTTTTTCGACCCATGGAACCGCGCATCTCCATCATAACCGTAGCCACCGACGATCTCGACCGCGCCGTGCGCTTTTATGAGGGCATGGGCCTCAAGCGTCACGCCGGCATCACCGACGGCGTTGCCTTCTTCCAGATGGGTGGCGCCATTCTCGGCCTGTTTCCGCGGCCAAGCGCCGAGGAAGATTCAGGCGTCAGCTTCGCCAAGGCGCCGTCGGCGGTCTATCTCGCCTACAACACCCGCTCCGATGCCGAGGTCGACGAGGTGCTTGCCATGGCAGAGAGGGCCGGCGGCAGGATCGTCAAGCCGGCCGGCCGCGCCTTCTGGGGCGGCTGGTACGGCTATTTCGCCGATGCTGACGGCCATGTCTGGGAAGTCGCCCACAATCCGGCCTTCCCGATCGCGGAAGACGGTACAATCTCGCTGCCCGAC
This sequence comes from Mesorhizobium sp. P2_F7, assembly GCF_056403695.1. Taxonomy (NCBI): domain Bacteria; kingdom Pseudomonadati; phylum Pseudomonadota; class Alphaproteobacteria; order Hyphomicrobiales; family Phyllobacteriaceae; genus Mesorhizobium; species Mesorhizobium sp. P2_F7. The sequence goes on from NZ_JBFUFA010000004.1 coordinate 404,663, forward strand.
TGATCCCGCATGGCGTACCGCAAGCAACTGACGCGGCTCAAGGCGCCTTACCTCAAGCGCATCCTGCTCGACCCCGAACGAGTGGCCGACTGGGAAAAATACCCGTGGAACCTGCCGCTGTTTCGCGGCCAGGAATTCTCGCTCGAATTCACCACGCCGATCACCATCATCGTCGGTGAAAATGGCACCGGCAAATCGACGCTGCTGGAAGCCATCGGCGCGCTGGCCGGTTACGACGAAGCCGGCGGCGGCAAGGGCTACATGCCGGTCGACCATTCTCGTGCCATCGACAAGAGCGGTGCTGGGCTGGCCAACAGCTTTCGTTGCCATTGGCTGCCGAAGGTTACAGCCGGTTGGTTCTTTCGCGCCGAATCCTTCTATTCTGTTGCCCGTTACCTCGACGAGGCGGCCAGAGAATCCGGCGGGACGCCGCCGGATTTCCTGTCCTGGTCGCATGGCGAGGGCTTTATTCGCTTCTTCGAGGAGCGCTGCCGCCGGCAAGGTATCTACATCCTCGACGAGCCCGAAAGCGCGCTGTCGCCGTCGCGGCAGATCGAACTCTTGAAGATGCTGCGGCGCATGGACCAGTCGGGGACCGCGCAAGTGATCATGGCCACGCATTCGCCGCTGTTGATGGCCTGTCCGGGCGCTAGGCTGTTCCGCATCAGCCGTTTCGGCCTCGACCCGACCGATTTCAGCGACACCGACCATTTTCGCATGATGCGCGACTTCTGCACCGACCCGCAGGCGTTTATGGAAGAGGCGCTGCGGGAAGACGACAAGTGACGGTGCGGGCATGAGCGACGATCTCAACTGGCAGAGCGAACAGGCTTGCCGCGAAGCCTGGCCGGCAGCGGTGGAGACGGTTTTCGACGGCTGGCTTCTCAGGCGCTCCGGCGGCCGGATCCGGCGCAGCAATTCGGTAAATCCCCTGCGGGGCAAGCGCGGCACGCCTGAGAGCGTGCTCGATGTTGCCGAGGCATTCTATCTCGATCATGGCCAGACGCCGCTGTTCCGGGTTCCCGACATCGCCGCCGAAATGGACACGCTGCTCGGCCGCCGCGGCTACGATTTCGAAGGCGGAACCATCCACCTCTATGGCGGGATTGATGAGTTGGTGGATATCAGCGACGAGCACGTCACCGTGTCGCCGACGCCCAGCGAGGACTGGTTCGCGGCGCGGTTCCGCATGGGTGCTTATGACGAGGCTGATCGCCGCGTCTTTCGCGAAATGCCCGGTCTGATCATCGGCGACAAGGCGTTCGTATCCTGCGAGCGTGACAGCGAAATTGCCGCTTTGGCCTATGGCGTCATCCGTGATGGCCTGCTTGTGGTGGAGTCGGTCGAGACCGACAGCCGGTTCAGGCAGCAAGGCCTCGGCCGCAGGACGGTCGGCAGCCTGATCGGCTGGGCGCGGCGGGCAGGGGCCTCGGCGGCCTGCCTGCAGGTCGTCGCCGACAATGCGCCGGGCCGCGCGCTCTATGCTTCGCTTGGGTTCACCAAAGAACTCTACCGCTATCACTACCGCAGGAAGGCAATTGCCGGATGAACCACGACGCGTACGACAATGCCTATATCGGTGGCATCCTCAATTCGGTGAAGACCATCGCCATGGTCGGCGCGTCGGCCAATGACGTCAGGCCGAGCTTTTTCGTGCTGAAATACCTGCTGGCCAAGGGTTTTTTGGTCTTCCCGATCAATCCCGGACAGGCCGGCAAGGAAATCCTTGGCCGCACAGTCTATGCCAGCCTAGCCGATCTGCCTGATACGGTCGATATGGTCGACATTTTTCGGGCCTCCGCTGCAGTGCCCGGCATTCTCGATCAGGTGCTGAAGCTCAATCCCTTGCCGAAGGTGATCTGGATGCAGCTTGGCGTGCGCAATGACGAGGCGGCGGCGCGCGCCGAAGCGGCCGGCATCAAGGTGGTGATGAACCGCTGCCCCAAGATCGAATATGGCAAGCTGTCGGGCGAGATCGGCTGGACCGGTGTCAACTCGGGTGTGCTGTCATCGAAGAAGCCGCTGATGCGGTCGGGATACCAGAGTTTTGGCGTGCGCCAGAAATAGACCGCGATCCCGAAAGCCATGCTCGGTTCCCAGGCGAGCAAAATTATTCCGGGAAGCGATGAAGTTCCCCGCGCGTTCATCGTAGATCGCTTGCCGAAAGGTATTTTCTTCTTTGCATTCGTGGCTGCGGTTCGCCAAGAATGCCCACGATTTTCAGAAGGTTCAGGAGAGGGAGGTTTCGATGACCCGTACGCCCGGTTTCAACACGCTCGCCGTCCATGCCGGCGCCAAGCCCGACCCGGCGACCGGCGCACGCGCCACGCCGATCTACCAGACGACCTCCTTCGTCTTCGACGATGCCGACCACGCCGCCTCGCTGTTCGGGCTGAAGGCGTTCGGCAACATCTACACCCGCATCATGAACCCGACCCAGGCGGTGCTGGAAGAGCGGATCGCAGCACTTGAAGGCGGCACGGCAGCACTTGCCGTCGCCTCCGGCCATGCCGCTCAGGTGCTGGTGTTCCACAATCTGCTGACGCCCGGCGACAATTTCGTCGCTGCGACAAGGCTTTACGGCGGCTCGATCAACCAGTTCGGCCACGCCTTCAAGAACTACGGCTGGGAGGTGCGCTGGGCCGACACCAATGACATCTCGACCTTCGAGAGCCAGATCGACGACAAGACCAAGGCGATCTTCATCGAGAGCCTGGCCAATCCGGGTGGGGTCTTCGTCGACATCGAGAAGATCGGCGACATTGCCCGCAAGCACGGCCTGCCGCTGATCGTCGACAACACGCTGGCCTCGCCCTATCTGGTGCGGCCGATCGAGCACGGCGCCGACATCGTTGTCCATTCGCTGACCAAATTCATCGGCGGTCACGGCAATTCGATCGGCGGCGCCATTGTCGACGGCGGCACTTTCGACTGGTCGAAATCGGGCAAGTACCCGATGCTGTCTGAGCCGCGCCCCGAATATGGCGGCATCGTCCTGCACGAAACCTTCGGCAATTTCGCTTTCGCCATTGCCGCGCGCGTGCTCGGCCTTCGCGATCTCGGCCCGGCGATCTCGCCTTTCAATGCGTTCCTGATCCTGACCGGGCTGGAAACCTTGCCGCTCAGAATGCAGCGCCATTGCGACAATGCGGTCACCGTCGCCGGCTGGCTGTCCAACCACCCCAAGGTCGCCTGGGTGAATTATCCCGGCCTGCCCAGCGACAAGAACAATGCGCTGCAGAAGAAATACTCGCCGCTCGGCGCCGGCGCTGTCTTCACCTTCGGCCTGAAGGGTGGCTACGAGGCGGGCGTCAAATTTGTCGAGGCGCTCGAACTGTTTTCGCATCTGGCCAATGTCGGCGACACCAAATCGCTGGTCATCCACCCGGCCTCGACCACGCACCGCCAGCTTTCCGACGAGCAGAAGGTCAAGGCGGGCGCGGGTCCGGACACGGTCCGGCTTTCCATCGGCATCGAGGATGTCAACGACATCGTCGCCGATCTCGAACAGGCCCTGGCCAAGGTTTGATCTTTACCCTCCCCCTTGTGGGGAGGGTCGGCGCGTAGCGCCGGGGTGGGGGTGAGCCGGCGCAAGCCAGCTCTTTCATGGAGGCAATTCTTGTCCGCGCATTACCAGACAATATCGATCGACAGCGTCGACGCCGAGCATGGCGCGCCGGCGCCGGATCGCCTGATTGCGGGCGATCCAAAATTCCGCACCTGGAATGTCGAGGAGCGCGATGGCGGCCTTTATGCCGGGATATGGGAAGCCACACCCGGCAAATGGCGCATCGTCTATGATGAGTGGGAGTTCTGCCACATCCTGTCCGGCGTCTCGGTGGTTGCCGAGGATGGCGGCGAGGCGCGTACGGTGCGCGCCGGCGACAGTTTCGTGCTGAGGCCGGGCTTTAGAGGCAGCTGGGAAGTGCTTGAAACGACTCGCAAGGAGTATGTGATCAAGCTCTAGCCAGCGGTCGGATTCACAGAAGGCGATCGATGTCGGCGCCGGAAAATCCGTGCTCGCTCATCATCTCGCGGTGCCAGGAACTGCCCAGCACATCGTCGAGGCAGGAATCGATGCGCCGGCGCAACGCCGCATTGCCCTTGGCCAGCGCAAAGGCACCGGCGGCCGGCTGTTTTTCCGCCCCGGAACGTCGATGACGGTGAGCGGCGCATCGGGGTGCCGGCCGAGATAGCCGCGATGCGCCATGGCGACGCTGGCATAGGCATGCACCGCACCGGCAGCGACGGCGTCAGCCGCTTCAGCCTGCGTGGCGAAGACCTTGATGCGCTCGGGCGGAACACCGTTTTGCAGGGCTGTCTGGTGTTGGATCTGGCCTGATATGATGCCGATCAAGGCTGCCTGATCCTCGGCAACGGACCGGTAGCCGTCGAAGGCACGCGGGTTGCCCTTGGCGACCAGCAGCCCGTCAGCCAGCAACCAGATCGGCCGGCTGAAGTCGACAAGCATCCTGCGCTCTTCCGACACGAACAGGCCCGTCGTCATGTCCCATCGACCATCGACCAGCCCGGGGAGCAATTCGGCAAACTCAGTCTCGGCCGGTGAAAATGCCTCCGCCAGCAGTGCGCAGACTTTCTCCGCCAGCTTGGCGTCGCAACCGTTAAGTGCCTCGGAGGGATCGGTAAAGCAGAAGGGAGGTTCTTGCAGGAACGCGAATCTCATCGGCTCGACCCTATCATTCCGGCGCTTGTAGCTGGCGGTCGACTATTTCGCCGGAAATTGGCTGAGACATGCGTCGGAGGCCTTGTCGTGCTCGGCCAAAAGGTCGGCGTTTCCGGAGTCGACATCACTATCGGATATCTCATCGCGATAATATTGCGTCAGCAGGTCCAGCCCTTCCTGCCTCACGCCTTGTGTCGGCATTTCGCGGGCAAGGCAGCCACAGAGGCCAAGCGCCCGGTCGGGCGTCCCGACCTTGCGGTTGCCCAGGATGAAATCCTGCGTGGGGCAAGCGCTGATGAACTCATTGAATTCGAGTTTCTCTTGCGTCTGGTCGCCATGGTTGAAGTAAGCCGGCTGCCACTGGCTCTTGCCGCCGATGATATCGCAGCCGGTTGCGGTGTCGCTTGCGCTGGTGGCGATGGCCTGCCAGGCCTTCTCCTTGTCGCCCGTCGGATAGTCGAACTTCTCGCCCAGAGAGGCGGCATATTGATCGAGGTCGGCCTGTGCGAAACCGATCGCCTGAAAGCGATTGAACTGGCACTGACATTCGCCGGCGACCCTTTCGGCCTCGCCCTCTTCGGGCTGCTCGTTTGACCTGCTTTTCTGGCAGGCAGCGATGAAGCCGGCACCGTCGAGCGAGGTGGCAGGGAAGGTCGAGACATCAGCATAGCGATCGCCCGTCCAGCCAAACTGCTTCTGGTCGAGCTGCAGGTCGATGAAGCTGTTGCGCTTGAAAGCGCCGAGCCCGACCCTGTCCGGGGGCGTCAGCCTGGCACCCGGAATGTCGCCGAGAACCTCACGATAGCTGTCGCCTTCCAGCACGAACAGGAACAGTCCGCACTTCACCCCGTCGCAGGCGGGATCCGAGACATAGACATAGAGTTCGGAGAACCCGTCGAGATTGAAATCGACCTCATAGGCCCAGAACTTGTCCGCGGGCACCGCAGCACCCGTCTGGCGTTGGAGCAGGGGCCCGGCCAGGGCGCGAGCGATGGCATCGCTGTTTTCCTGCGGGATGTTGTGTTGCTGCGCCCATGCGCTGGTTATGCTGGCGCACACAAATGCGAGGGCGAACGCCATCGCCCGTGTCGAAAACAATTTCATACCGCCACCCCGGCCTCGCGTCAGAACCCGACGGCGAGCCTTTCCAGCCCATGGAAGTGGTAAGTGTCGCGGAAGCGCGGCTCCTCCGCAAGATGGAGGTGCGGCTGCCGTTCGAACAGGGTTTTCAGCGACACCTGCAATTCCAGCCGCGCCAGCGGCGCGCCGATGCAGAAATGGATGCCGGCGCCGAACGACACATTTTTTTGGTCCGCCCGGCCGGGCCGGAAGGCGCCTGGTTCGGCAAAGGCAAGCGGATCATGGTTGGCCATGCCGAGCAGCAGGCCGATCGTCTCGCCCGGTTGTACGACAACCCCTGATGTCACCTCGATCTCCTGATAGGCGTAGCGGGTGAACATATGCAGCGGCGCGTCGAAGCGCAGGCATTCCTCGACCGTCGCCGCAGTCGCCTCCGGCGAGGTGAAGAAGCGGCCGGGGTCGCCGCCTTGCGTCAGCAGGGCACGCACGGCGTTGCCTGTCTGGTGCACCGTCGCTTCGTGCCCGGCATTGAGCAAAAGAATGGCGGACGAGACCAGTTCGTCCTCCGACAATCTCTGGCCATCCTCCTGCGCCGCGATCAGCAGCGACAACAGATCGTCGCCCGGCTTTTTGCGCCGCTCGGCGACATAGCCGCGCAAGAAGTCGGAAAAGTCGCGCGCGGCGCGATTGGCCGTTTCCTCGATCTCGCGCGTGCGGCTGTGCATGTACATGGCCACCATCTGGTGCGACCAGTCGAGCAGTTGCGGCCCCATCTCCACCGGCACGCCAAGCATTTCGGCGATGATGGTGATCGGCAATGGCGAGGCGAAGGCAGGCAGCAGATCGACCTGGTCCGGTTCGAAGCGGTCGATAAGCTCATTGGCGAGCGCTTCGACGCGGGGTCTCAACCGTTCGACCTGCCGCGAGACGAAGGCGCGGTTGACCAGCGTCCGCAGCCTGGTGTGCACGGGTGGTTCCAACTCCAGCATCGAATTGGTCTCGATGCCATCGAAGGCGGCAAGATGCGAGCGATCCATGCCGACGCCGCGTCTGTCGGGAACACCGGTCGGGCTCTGCCGGCCGAAGCGGCGGTCGCGCAACAGCCGGTTGACGTCGTCGAAGCCGCCAAAACACCAGAAGCCGAATTCTTCCCAGAAGAAGGCGTTCGATCGGCCATGCAGGAAGGCGTAGGCGTCGTAAGGGTTCTGGAAAAACGCCGGCTCGTGCGGATCGAGCCGAAGGCGGCGCGCGGCTGGATCAAAGGAGAGATAGGGCGGCATGGATTTGGTCATGCCAGACCATTAGCGCGGCTTGCCAGCCTGGTGCCAGACCGTATGTTGCCCACCCGAAGCCAATGGATTGAGCCAGCCGAACGGGCTGCGGAAAGACGGTGCGATGAATGTGATCGTGGTCGGTGCAGGCATTGCCGGGCTTTCGACGGCATGGTCGCTCGTCAAGGCAGGCCATAGCGTTTCCATCGTCGAACAAGGGCCGATCCCCAATCCGCTCGCCGCCTCGGGCGACCATCACCGCATCATCCGCCGCGCCTACCTGCCCGGGGCAGGCTATGGCAGGTTGATCACTGAGGCCTATGCGGCCTGGGACGAGATGTGGGCCGATCTCGGCGAAAGCCATCTCGATGTCAGGGGCTTCCTCTGCGTTTCGCGCGAGCCGGGCGACAAGGCCGAGCAATACCGCGAACAGGCGAATTTCGCGTTCGAACTGCTTGAACCCGAGGCAGCCGTCGAACGCTGGCCGTTCCTCGAACCGGGTTCGATCCGTTACGCCTATGTCTCGCCCGAAGGCGGCGCGCTGCATTGCCGCAAGATCGCTTCCGGCCTGGCCGAATGGCTGCGGACAAACGGCGCCAACGTCTATGAAAACGCCAGGGTTGTGAAAGTCGACGCCGAGGTCGGCCACATTGTGCTGGCCAGCGGCGAAACCATGCAGGCCGACCGTATCGTCGTCACCGCCGGCGCCTGGGTGCTGAAACTGTTTCCGGAACTCGGCGGCGACTTGAAAACCTTTCGCAACGCGCTCGCCTATGTCGAACCGCCGGCGGACCTCAAGGCGGCATGGGAAGCGGCCCCAATCTTTTTCGATGTCGGTGGCGGCACCAACGGCTACATGATCCCGCTGTCGCGCGGCGCCGGCATGAAATTCGGCTCAGCCCTGCACAAGGTGCCGACCAGCGACGCCGATTGGAACCGCGAGCCGGTACCGGGCGAGGGGGAGGCGATCCGCAACCTGTTTTCGCCGCCGATCGCCCGCATCGGAGAGTACAGGGTGACCGACGTCGTCACTTGCGCTTACACCTTCACGGCGGACGAGAAATTTTTCGCACACGAGAAAGGCAGATGCCTGATCGTCTCCGCCTGCTCCGGCCATGGCTACAAATTCGGCGCGGCCGTCGGTCGGCGTGCTGCAACTGCAGTCGGCGACGGCGATGTTGCCGGTCTCAAGAAATGGCTGCGGGCCGGGTGACCTAATCCTGGCAATGGCGCGCAATATGCACGCGGCGCCAGCTGGTCGAGCCTTCCTGCACCACCACACGGCGCGCCACCCGCTGGTATGACGGCGCAATCTCGGTGACGTGCCGCCGCTCGGGCCGCACCAGCACCTCATGCGCAACGCTCTCATATTCGGCCGGCAGCACGACCCGGCGGGTACGCGCGGGTTCAATCTCCACCGTTTCGGCGACACGTGCATAGCGGGCCTTGCGCCAGACCTTGCACAGCACCCGGCGGCCGTGAATGACGCGCCATTCCCAGGCATAGCCGCCATCGTCGACCTGGACCGTGCGGTAAACGGTGCGGGTTCTGGCCGGCACGACCTCATAGGTGACGCGAGGCGGTGCGATCTGCTCGACGCGCTCGTACGTGCCATAGATCGGCGGGTCATAATCGACCAACTGCCCGCCAGGGCTGACCATGACGTCTTCATAGACCGTGTCATAGAGCGCTGGCCTGTGCACCGGCTCGTAGCACTCGACGGCGCGGCCGCCGGCGACCGCTTCGGACACCATGCCGAGACCGGCAAGGCCGGCAATGGCCAAGGAAGCTGTTTTCCTGATCATGGCACTCCCCCTGTTTGAACGCGAAAACGTGAGGTTCAACGTTGAATTGTAGGGTATGGTTCTCCTGGGGAAAGCGGTTTCACCGCATTTCGTTAAGCGATGCGGTTAAGGAATTGCTACACTCAACGGGGCCAGCCGCGTCCTGGCTTCCCCTTGCGCGGAAACCTTGATTCGACTTAACCAGATGGCTAGGAGAAGGCGGCCTTGCGCTAGGGTGAGCCGGCATCCTATTTACATCCTAACCGTCCAGAACCGATTCTGCCCGATTGCTCATATTCCCGGCGCCGGAATCCCCATCTCCAAAAAGGGATAGTCATGAAGAACCCCGTCGAAACCTACATGAACCTCGTTCCGATGGTGGTCGAGCAGACCAATCGCGGCGAGCGGGCCTACGACATTTTCTCGCGCCTGCTGAAAGAGCGCATCATTTTCATCACCGGCCCGATCGAAGACGGCATGGCGACGCTGGTTTGTGCGCAGCTTTTGTTCCTCGAGGCCGAAAATCCGAAGAAAGAGATCAACCTCTACATCAACTCGCCGGGCGGCGTGGTGACCTCGGGCATGGCGATCTACGACACCATGCAGTTCATCAAGCCGGCGGTGTCGACGCTGTGCATCGGCCAGGCGGCGTCGATGGGTTCGCTGCTTCTGACCGCCGGTCACAAGGACATGCGTTTTGCCACGCCGAACGCCCGCATCATGGTGCACCAGCCTTCCGGCGGCTTCCAGGGGCAGGCTTCCGACATCGAGCGCCACGCCCAGGACATCATCAAGCTGAAGCGCCGCCTCAACGAGGTTTACGTCAAGCACACCGGCAAGAGCTACGAAGAGATCGAAAAGACGCTCGACCGTGACCATTTCATGACCGCCGACGAAGCCAGGGATTTTGGCCTCATCGACAAGGTCATTTCGTCGCGCGAGCCGGTCGAAGGCGCCGCCGCATAAGGCTGCATGGCAGTTGGATGGCGGTATAACGCGCTTTTGCTGGGATTTGCGGCATTTCGGCCACAATTGGCTGTTCCCTCGGCGGATGGGATTGCCTACGTTAATGCTATGTTGATTTTCGACGGCTTAGCTTTGTGCGGGGTTGTCGCGAATCATTGCTACGTTTTCTGATTTGTGTTTCGTACGGATTGCGTTGCGGGAGCCGGGACACTGGCGGCGGCGAATTCCCGCGATAGATAGAATATGCGCCGTTCCGGCCAGACGATCGGCGGGCGGCGATGAAAGGACAGGAAAATGAGCAAGGTCGGCAACAACAGCGGTGATTCCAAGAACACGCTTTATTGCTCGTTTTGCGGCAAAAGCCAGCACGAGGTGCGCAAGCTGATCGCCGGCCCGACGGTGTTCATCTGCGACGAGTGCGTCGAGCTCTGCATGGACATCATCCGCGAGGAAAACAAAACGTCGATGGTGAAGTCGCGCGAGGGCGTGCCGACTCCGCAGGAGATCCTGAAGGTTCTCGACGACTATGTCATCGGCCAGCCCTACGCCAAGCGCGTGCTGTCGGTGGCCGTCCACAACCACTACAAGCGCCTGGCGCATGCCGGCAAGAACAACGACGTCGAACTGGCGAAGTCCAACATCCTGCTGATCGGCCCGACCGGCTGCGGCAAGACGCTTCTTGCCCAGACGCTGGCCCGCATCATCGACGTGCCCTTCACCATGGCCGACGCCACGACCCTGACAGAAGCCGGTTATGTCGGCGAGGATGTCGAAAACATCATCCTGAAGCTGTTGCAGTCGGCCGACTACAATGTCGAGCGCGCCCAGCGCGGCATCGTCTACATCGACGAGATCGACAAGATTTCGCGCAAGTCAGACAATCCCTCGATCACCCGTGACGTGTCGGGCGAGGGCGTGCAGCAGGCGTTGCTGAAGATCATGGAAGGCACGGTTGCCTCCGTGCCGCCGCAGGGCGGCAGGAAGCATCCGCAGCAGGAGTTCCTGCAGGTCGACACCGCCAACATCCTGTTCATCTGCGGCGGCGCCTTCGCCGGATTGGACAAGATCATCTCGGATCGCGGCCGGAAAACCTCGATCGGCTTCGGTGCCATCGTCGCTTCGCCCGAGGATCGCCGCACCGGCGACGTGTTCCGCCTGGTCGAGCCCGAGGATCTCCTGAAATTCGGCCTCATCCCCGAGTTTGTCGGCCGTCTGCCGGTTCTGGCGACGCTGGAAGACCTCGACGAGCCGGCGCTGATCCAGATCCTGACCGAGCCGAAGAACGCGCTGGTCAAGCAGTATCAGCGGCTGTTCGAGATGGAGAGTGTCGACCTGACTTTCCACGAGAATGCGCTGTCGGCGATCGCCAAGCGCGCCATCGAGCGCAAGACCGGCGCCCGTGGCCTGCGCTCGATCATGGAAGCGATCCTGCTCGACACCATGTTCGAACTGCCGGCGCTGGAAGGCGTGCGCGAAGTGGTGATCTCGGAAGAAGTTGTGACCGGCAGCGCCCGGCCGCTCTACATCTATTCCGAGCAGAAGGAAAAGAAGGGCAACGTCAGCGCGTAAGCTGTTTGAGGCCTGAAGCCTTTGATTTTGAACGGCGCCTGCGGGCGCCGTTTGCTTTTGGCGGATTGAAAGGGCTGGCGCCTGCAACGTTGGGTCGCATTTGAATTAGCAAATTTGTGAGATGTTATTCCGACGCCACTAAGCTCTCGGCGGGCAGTGGGGTAGCGGATGGCAATCCTTGACGTTGATTTCCGACCGGTTGCGGACGACGACACCTCGTCTGAAGTCGCGCGGCTAAGGACAGAGGCTGAAGCGCGGGCTGGCTCGCTGGACGATATGGCTTTGCGCGCCGCATCCTACTACGAGCTGTACACCGGCAGCGGCCGCAGCTTCCCCTTTACCATCATCGCCGCCCATGGCGCCTTGTGGGCGCGCTGGTACCTCAAGCTGGCCGATGCCGCGGCGAGGGTGCTTGCGGTGATCGATGTCACCTCGACCCTGCCCCGTGCGGAACGGATCGCCTCCTACGACAGGTTCGTCGACAAGTTTCGCGACATCAACCGCGTGGTGTTCATGGAAACCTGGGTGACGCTGCATTTGCTGCGGCTCGACCCTGACCATCCGCATCTGGCCGATCGCATGCCAAAGCCGCTTAGGTATGCGATAGCCGACGCCCAGAAGCAGGCTCTGGCGGGCCGCGAACCGGACAAGGACGACAAGCGCCGGGTCTACCAGGACTATTTCAGGTGGGAGCAGGTCGTGGTCGTCGGGCCGCTGGTCCAGGCTGCAATCGACGAATTTCATTGGGAATTGGCATGCTGGTTCTGCCGCCGCCCCTGGGTCTGGTTTTCCTATTTCCGCGTCGGCAAGGCGCTGGTGTTCCGGGATTTCACCGATGCCGAGGAGCGCACGGAAAAGGGTTTGGCGGCGTTCGATTGGGCGGCACGCAAGGGCTGGGACAAGATCGAGGCCAACCTGCTCAGCAATCCGCTCTTTCCAAAGCCCCGTGTTTGACCGGCAAATCAGCCCTTCCAGGGCGGATTTTTACCGTGTTGCCGCAACGCTGCCTTGATGTTGCGCCCCTTTGCTGTTGTGGACGAGGCGCGTTGCAGGCAAACGAGCCGCAATACAGAGGAACCGCCGGTGTTAACCCTTGATCTTTGCCCCTTGTGCATCCAACTAACACTGGAAGGCCGTGGTGCCGAATTCTGTGCTGTAAAACTCCCGTCACAAACGGTGGTAGGCGGAACGACCCACGGTCGTTAATATGAGATTCGCGGTTGGCTCAATTAGCGGCCGCGACATGAAAGGTTGGACAATGGCCAAAATATCCAAGGCTCCCAGCGACGGCGTCTTCGCAGTCCTCCCACTGCGCGACATCGTGGTGTTCCCGCACATGATCGTTCCGCTCTTTGTCGGGCGTGAAAAGTCGATCAAGGCGCTGGAAGAGGTTATGGGTCAGGAAAAGCAGATCCTGCTTGCCACCCAGATGAATGCCGCCGATGACGATCCCGAGCCCGATGCGATTTTCGACATCGGCACGCTCGCCAATGTGCTGCAATTGCTGAAGCTGCCCGACGGCACCGTCAAGGTGCTGGTCGAAGGCGCTTCGCGCGCCAAAATTGTCTCGTTCACCGACCGTCCGGACTTCCACGAAGCCCGCGCTGCGGCGCTGGTCGAGCCGGAAGAGGAAGAGGTTGAGGTCGAGGCGCTCGCCCGTTCGGTCGTCACCGACTTCGAGAACTACGTCAAGCTGAACAAGAAGATTTCGCCCGAAGTGGTGGGCGCTGCCAGCCAGATCGACGACTATTCCAAGCTCGCCGATACGGTCGCTTCGCACCTCGCCATCAAGATCCCCGAGAAGCAGGAGATGCTGGCCACGCTTTCCGTCAAGGAGCGGCTGGAAAAGGCGATGGGCTTCATGGAAGCCGAAATCTCCGTCCTGCAGGTGGAGAAGCGCATCCGCTCGCGTGTCAAGCGCCAGATGGAGAAGACGCAGCGCGAATACTACCTCAACGAGCAGATGAAGGCGATCCAGAAGGAGCTCGGCGAAGGCGAGGACGGCCGCGACGAGGCCGCCGAGATCGAGGCGCGCATCAAGAAGACCAAGCTCTCCAAGGAGGCCCGCGAAAAGGCGGAAGCCGAACTGAAGAAGCTGAGGACGATGTCGCCGATGTCGGCTGAATCGACCGTCGTGCGCAACTATCTCGACTGGATCCTGTCGATCCCGTGGGGCAGGAACTCCAAGGTCAAGCAGGACCTGGCGTTTGCGCAGAACGTGCTCGACACCGATCATTTCGGCCTCGACAAGGTCAAGGATCGCATCGTCGAGTATCTCGCCGTGCAAAGCCGCCAAAAGAAGCTGAAGGGGCCGATCCTGTGCCTCGTCGGCCCTCCCGGCGTCGGCAAGACCTCGCTCGGCAAGTCGATCGCCAAGGCGACCGGCCGCGAATTCATCCGCATGGCGCTTGGCGGCGTGCGTGACGAGGCCGAGATCCGTGGTCACCGCCGCACCTATATCGGTTCGATGCCCGGCAAGGTCATCCAGTCGATGAAGAAGGCCAAGAAGTCCAATCCGCTCTTCCTGCTCGACGAGATCGACAAGATGGGCCAGGACTTCCGCGGCGATCCGTCATCGGCCTTGCTCGAGGTGCTCGATCCCGAGCAGAACTCGACGTTCATGGACCATTATCTCGAGGTCGAATACGACCTGTCGAGCGTGATGTTCGTGACGACGGCGAACACGCTGAATATCCCTGCGCCCTTGATGGACCGCATGGAGATCATCCGTATCGCCGGCTACACCGAGGACGAGAAGATCGAGATCGCCAAGCGTCACCTGATGCCTAAGGTGGTTCGCGATCACGCCCTGCAGCCGAAGGAGTTTTCGGTCAGCGAGGACGCGATCCGCGGCATCATCCAGACCTACACCCGTGAAGCGGGCGTCAGAAGCCTGGAGCGCGAGCTGATGAAGCTCGGGCGCAAGGCGGTGACCGAGATCCTGAAGACGAAGAAGAAGACGGTGAGCATCACGGCAGCGAACCTCGCCGACTACCTCGGTGTTCAGCGCTTCCGCTTCGGTCAGGTCGAGGCTGACGATCAGGTCGGTGTCGTCACTGGTCTTGCCTGGACGGAAGTCGGCGGCGAGCTGCTGACGGTCGAAGGCGTCATGATGCCCGGCAAGGGCCGCATGACGGTGACCGGCAATCTGCGCGACGTGATGAAGGAATCGATCTCCGCGGCGGCCTCCTATGTCCGCTCGAGAGCCGTCGATTTCGGCATCGAGCCGCCGCTGTTCGACAAGCGCGACATCCACGTCCACTTGCCGGAGGGCGCCACGCCGAAGGACGGACCGTCCGCAGGCGCCGCCATGGCGACAGCCATTGTGTCGATACTGACGGGTATTCCGGTTCGGGCCGATGTGGCGATGACTGGCGAGATAACGCTTCGCGGCCGCATCTTGCCGATCGGCGGCCTCAAGGAGAAGCTGCTCGCCGCACTGCGCGGCGGCATCAAGAAGGTGCTGATCCCGGAAGACAACGCCAAGGATCTGGCGGAGATTCCGGACAATGTGAAGAACGGCATGGAGATCATTCCGGTCTCACGCGTCGGCGAGGTTCTGAGGCATGCGCTGGTGCGTATGCCGGAGCCGATCGAGTGGGTCGAGCCGGTCAATCCGCCGGCCACGACCGACAGCGCCGACGATGCCGGAAAGTCGCTTGCACATTAGTTTTTGCTAAAGTTGCAGTGCACAAAGAGAGAGCCGGGCCTTGCGCCCGGCTTTTTCATGTGAAAAACCCACCTTTTCCGGGCTTTTTCCAACTTTTTCCGCGCTTTTCGACTTGGTTGCGGGAACGCTTCTTTCTAAAGTCCGTTTCCTGCCGGATGAGTCGAAGAGTTCCGGTTTTTCTCATGGAAGGGAATTTTTATGAACAAGAACGAACTGGTTTCCGCTGTCGCTGAATCCGCGAGCATTTCGAAGGGTGACGCACAGTCGGCGGTCGATGCGGTGTTCTCCGTCATCACTGGCGAACTGAAGAAGGGCGGCGATGTACGGCTCGTCGGCTTCGGAAATTTCACCGTCTCCAAGCGCGCGGCGTCGACTGGCCGCAACCCGCAGACTGGCGCGGAAGTGAAGATTCCGGCGCGTACCGTGCCAAAGTTCTCGGCCGGCAAGGGCCTCAAGGACGCGGTCAACTAAGACCATTTTTTCTTTTCAGAGAATGTTGAAAAGCCGGGCTCGCCCGGCTTTTCTTTTTGACGGCAACGCGACGCGACAGGCCGTCAGCCCGCCGAGGCGAGCCTTCAGCCCACCGGCGCGTCGGCCCTCATCAGACCTTCCTGCTTGAGATCGGCCCAAAGTGCCGCCGGCAGCTTGGCGTCGAGCAGCGCGCGGTTGCTTTCAACCTCGCCCGGACGCTGGCCGCCGGGAATGACCGACACAACGGACGGGTGCAGCAGCGGAAACTGCAGCGCCGCCTCGATCAGCTTGACGCCATGGCGCTTGCAGACGGCTTCGATGCGCCCGACGCGATCCATGATGTCCTGTGGCGCCTCGGAGTAATTGTAGTAGGCGCCTGGCTTCGGCCCGGTCGCCAGTATGCCGGAATTGTAGGGGCCGCCGAGCACGATGCCGATGCCGCGTTTTTCACAGAGCGGGAGGAAGGTGGCAAGCGCCTCCTGTTCCAGCAGCGTGTAGCGACCGGCCAGCAGGAACAGGTCGAAATCGCCGCGCTCGGCCAGTGTCTGGCAGACCTCCCATTCGTTGATGCCGCCGCCGAACGCTTTGATCACGCCCTGGTCGCGCAGCGCCAGCAGGCCGTTATAGCCGGAGGCCATGAACTCCTCGATACGCTGGTCTGACGCTTCCTTGCTGCCATGAGTGAAGATGTCGAGGTCATGGACGAAAAGGATGTCGATGCGGTCGACGCCGAGCCGTTCCAGCGAGGCCTCGAACGAGCGCATGACGCCGTCATAGCTGTAGTCGTAGACCTCGCGGCGCGTCGGCGTGTCGAAGAATTTGCCGATGCCGGTACGCTCCTCCGGCGAGCAGGCGCGCAGCAGGCGGCCGACCTTGCTCGACAGCATATAGTCGTCTCGGCTTTTGCCGCGCAGGAAGGCGTTGAGCCGCGTTTCGGCGAGGCCCAAGCCATAGAGCGGCGCAGTGTCGTAGTAGCGGCAGCCGGTCGCCCAGGCCGCCTCCAGGGTGGCATTTGCATCCTCGTCGGGGACGGCACGGTAGAGGTTGCCGAGCGGCGCGCTGCCGAAGCCAAGTTCGGTGAAGTCGATGCCGCCATTGCCGATGCGGTCGAAATGCCGTGTCTTCATGTCGCTTGAGATGTCCTGGATTGATTTGTCTGACATGACACTATCACGCCGCTGGCACAGCAAAAGCCGCGGCGGCTGTTGGACACGCATTTTCGCGGTGATAGCATAAACAAAAACAAGCCTTTCCACGGAAAAGCGGTACCGGAAATTCTCGGCAACAACCCCTGGCGAAACCCTGATGACGAATGCCGGCCCGGATATGTTCGCGACCGCCCTGCAGGAGCTGGGCGCCGTGCTGGCGGGCGTCGACGAAGCCGGCATCGGCACCGCTTGCCAAACGCTTGCCCGCGCACAAAAGATCGTCGTCTATGGCTGCGGCCGCGAAGCCTTGCAGCTCAAGGGCTTCGCCATGCGGCTCTATCACCTCGGGCTCGAGGTCTCGGTGGTCGGCGACATGAACACGCCGCCTGTTGGCCCCAGCGATGTCTTCCTGGTCAGTTCCGGCCCTGGCGAGACCACGACGGTGCTGACCCTCATGCAGGTCGCCCGTGACGCCGGCGCCACCGTGCTGCTGCTCACCGCCGAGGCTGGGGGCAGTGCGACCGCACTCGCCGACTTCACCTTGCTTATCCCGGCGCAGACCATGGCGCGCGACCAGGGTCCGCAAAAGACATCGCTGCTGCCGATGGGCTCGGTCTTCGAAGGCGCGCTGTTCCTGCTGTTCGAGGTGATGGTGCTGAAGCTCAAGGGGCTGACCGGCCAGTCGTCCGAGGCCATGCGCACCCGCCACACCAACATGGAGTAGGCGCGATGCGCTACGAATTGATGCTGCCGCACCAGATCCGCAAGGCGATTGCCGAGAACTGGCCTGTCGCACTCCCGCTCGGCGTGCTCGAATATCACGGCGAACACATGGCCGTCGGCATGGACACGCTGGCCGTCATCAAGACGCTGGAGCTCTACGAAAGGGAGGCCGACATCGTCATCCTGCCGCCTTTCTATTACGGCGCGGCGAGCTATGCGGCGGCGGTGCCGGAAGGCAGCGGTTCGGTGCAGGTCGGCGGCAATCAGCTGGCGCCATTCGCCGAGGAACTGTTCTACAGCCTGCTGCGCATCGGCTTTCGCAACATCCACGCCATCATCCACCACCAGACCGAGAATTTCGCGGCTGGGATGCCGACCGATCTCGCCTTCAAGACCGCCGGCCGCCAGGCGATCTTCCGCTTCCTGGAGAAGCAGCGCGGCGAGGGCTGGTGGGGCGCAAACGAGATGGCCGATTATTATGCCGGCCATGCGGCGGGCGAAAATTTCTTCAACTGGGTGCAGGTGCACCCGCTGATGTCGGCCGAAATGAACGGCAAATACCCGTTCGATCATGCCGGCATCGGTGAGACCTCGCTGATGCTGGCGCTATGTCCGGAAGCCGTCGACACCAGCCATTTCGCAGACAACACAAGCTGGTACACGGCAAGCGCGCCGGAGGCGTCCGCCGAACTCGGGCAAAAGGGTGTCGCCATGATCCTTGATCACCTGCGCTCCATTTTGAAGCCCTGACCATCTGCCGCTTTTGGCGTCGTTACGGCTTTTTCACCTTCCGCCGCCATCGTCGGCTTGGAGGCATGGAATGGACGATATCAGCAGGGACGGGCGGTTGCGGCACGACATTCCGATGCATGTCGCCAAGCGCCTGTTTTTCGGGCTTGCCGGCCTGTTCTGCATTGTCATGCCGACATGGGAGCTCTATCGCGGCGTCTGGCCGTTGAGCGTCGCCAGCCCGTTCTTTCTGTTCATCATTTTCGGCGCCTATGCCGTCGGCATTCCGTTTGTATATGCGGCCATCTTCAGCCCGGCGGTGCGCTGGATCGTAAGGCGCGGGCGCATCGACATCGTGCTGCGCAACCCGATCTTTCTGCGCAGGCATCATGTGTTGCCAGGGGACATAGCCGATTTCAGCCTGAGGACGATCGAGTGGGACAGTGGAGGCCCAACCTACACGGTCGTCCTGACGACGGTGAAGGGCGAGCGGTTTGAGACACGGGACTTCGGCACCGCCAAGACCGCGGAGATGTTCCGCGACCGGATAAAATCGGTGCTCATGGGGACATAAGCGGCCTTGCCGCGCTTCCCTCTATTGGATCCTACTTCACCGCTCCTGCCGTCATGCCCATGATCAGATAGCGCTCAAGCGCAATCCCGATCACTGCCAGCGGGGCGATTGCGGCGGTGGCCAGCGCTGCCATCGACCACCAGTTGATGCCTTGCGAGCCGGTCTGGCTCGCCACCATCACCGGGATGGTCTTGGCATCGGTCGAGGTCAGAAGGGCTGCGAAAAAATACTCGTTCCAGCACAGCACCATGGCCAGGATGAAGGCGGCGACCATGCCGGGTAGCGCGATCGGCATGACGATGCGGAAAAAGGCGCCCCAGATCGACAGGCCGTCGACAAGGGCTGCCTCCTCGAGCTCGACCGGGATCGAGTTGAACTGGTCGCGCATGATCCAGATGACGATCGGCAGCACCATCAGCGTGTAGAGCAGGATCAGCCCGATCCGGGTGTCGAGCAGGCCGACCTCGCGGTAGAGCACCAGGAAGGGCAGGGCCAGCACCACCGGCGGCAGGATCAGCTGCGACAGGAAGAAGAAGGAGATGTCCTCGTTCTTGAACCAGGCGAAGTGATAGCGATAGCGGGTCAGCCCATAGGCGGCGAGGCTGCCGATGATGATGGCAAGGCTCGATGCGCCGACCGAGGTGATGACCGAATTCATGAAGCGCTTTAGGAACTCGTCGCGCACCGTCGAGGTCCGCAAGATCGAGTCCGGCGACAGGCCGAGCGAGCGCCAACCCTTCCAGTCCGGCTGGAAGTCCACGAAGGGAATGAGGTGCCCCTGGGTTACGTCGACCGCTGTTTTGAATGAGGTTGAGATCGTCCAGTAGATCGGGAACAGGCAAATGAAGGCCCAGAACGCCAGCGCGCCATAGATGAACACGCGATTGGCCAAAAAGCCCACCGGTGAGCGGATTTCGGAAGCGACATAGTCGGTGGTCTGGACGCTCATTATCCCCCGTCAGTTCACGTTGCGCACGAAGCGGTTGGCGAATTTCAGCAGCCAGGTCACAAACACGACGATGATGACGAGATAGGCCATCGCCAGCATGGTGCCGTAGCCGACATTCGATCGGTCGCGATATTCGCGGTAGATGAAGCTCGACACCGAATCCGTGGCGCCGCCGGGGCCGCCGGAAGTGACGGTGATGATGATGTCGGCGAGCTTCAGCTTGAAGATGATGCGCAGGATCACCGCCGTCACCGATACCGGCAGCATCAGCGGGAAGGTGACCTGCCAGAAGGTCTGCCAGGTCGTAGCTCCGTCGACGCGCGCCGCTTCCAGGACATCGCGCGACATCGCCTGCAGGCCGGCAAGCAGCATGATCATCATGAACGGGATGAAGGTCCAGGCGTCGAGCACCATGATCGAGATGCGGGCGGTGATCGGGTCGGAGAAGAAGGCGGGGTTTTCCCAGCCGAGATAGCGCGCCAGCGTCGCGGCCGGCCCGAAGCGGTATTCCATTATCGATTTGCCGACCATCCACGACACCGCGACCGGCGACAGCATCAAGGGCATCAGGAAGACGACGCGGAAGAATTTGCGTGCCCGGATCTGCGCGTTGAGCAGCAGCGCCAGGCCGAAGGCGATAGCATATTCGACCAGCACGGCGAGCACATAGAGCACCATGTTGAACAGCGCGTTGCGGTAGTAGGGGTCGGCCAGCATCTGCCAGAAATTGTCGAGCCCGTTGAATTTCCGGCCGGTGATGGAACTGAGATTCCAGTCGGTCAGCGCGATGTAGAACCCGAACAGCGTTGGAAAGATCACCATGGCGATGGTGAACAACAACGCCGGCAGCAGGAACAGCGCGCGCTGGCCATCTTCGCCGCGCGTCAGCACCTGGCCGGCGCCGAGCGCCACACCCCACAGCACATAGGCGTAGACGATGGGGCGCCAGGTCTCGAAACCGAGCGTAGTGACTTCACTCTTGTAGAGAATCTCCAGCGCGATCACCGCCAGCAGGGCAAGCGTGGCGGCGGCCATCAGGGCAAAACCCGCCCGCTTGCGGCTTGGCGAGATCAGATCGGCTGGACCGGCGTTTGCCGGCCATGCAGTGGTGGTCTGGTCAGCCACGCGTCCCGTCCGTTCAAAACTATGCCTGCGACCGGCCCGAGCCGGTCAGATCCGGCGGCTTGCACCGCCGGACCTGTTATCACGACACGATCAGCCTACACGCCAAGCGAGGCCTTGTAGAGCTTGATCTGGTTCTCGCGGCCGAGTTGATCGGTCAGCTTCTCCCAGGCGGCGGCAATGGCGTCAGCGCCTTCCTGCGCCTTCATCTTGCCGGCAAAGGTGTTGGCCAGAATGTCCTCGGCAGCGGAATAGTACTGGAAGATGCCGGGGATGCGCGGCTCGATCGCCGCGTTCGGATGGTTGTAGCTGTCGGCCTCCGACTTGAGATACGAGGTGATGAACGCCTCGTCGTAGCCGGCCGCCACCCATTCCGGAATGTTGAAATGGCTGTTGCGGTAGGGCTGGAAGCCCGACGGATACGCCGCGCACCACAGCGACAGGTCCTTGCCGCCGAGATGGGCAGCTGCCGACCAGGCCGCCTTTTTCTTCTTTTCGTCGCTGTCGACACGGGCCATGACATAGACGCCCCAGCCGAGATAGGCGCAGTTCGGCGAGAAGTTCGGGCCGCTGGCGAGCGTGTCCCACTTGCCGGTCTTGGAATTGTAGACATCGTCCGAGCCGGGCAGGATCGAGAAGCCGACCGTGTCGCCGATGACCGAGGAATCGTTGGTTTTGGCGTTGGAGCCGATGTCGCCCCACCACGGGATCATCGAGCCGGTGCCGGCGAGGAACTGGCTGAAGCCGGTGGTGTTCGGGTCGGCGTTGATCTGGTCGGCCGGCTCGAAGGGCAGCGCGTCGATCACGTCCTGGATGGCGCGCACCCAGGCCGGATTGTTGATGCGCGGCTTCATCGTGTCGGCGTCGAACAACCAGGCCTTGTCGTCTGGATGCTTGGCATAGGCGGTGGCGCGGCTGCCGAGGAAATAGAAGCCGAAACCGCCCCAGGCCTTGGGGGCGTCGAGATAACCGTAGACGTCCTGGCCGTTGAACTTCTGGCCCTTGAGGAACTTGGTAACGGCCTGCACCTGCTGCCAGGTGGTCGGCACGCCCCACGGCGTTGCATTGCCGGCGGCTTTCCAGGCGTCGGCGAGACCCTTGTCGGAGAAAACATCGGTGCGATAGTTGAAGTTGTGCGCATCGCCGTCGACGGTCACGCGATACTGCTTGCCGTCCCAGGTGCCGACGGGCGGCTTGAGATAGTTGACTAGGTCGTCCATTTCGATTTGCTTCTTGACCCAGTCCGGCATCTCTGAGGCCAGCCCCTTGCCGCAGACGTCGCCTTCGAACGGCGCGCCCATCTCGATGACGTCGAAGTCGACGGTACCGGTGGCGATCGACTGCTGCAGGCGCGCGCCGTAATCGGCCTGTGCCAGATCGATCCAGGTGAACTTGGCCCCGGTATAGTCTTCCCACGCCTTCAAGAAGCCGCGGTACAGCACATTGTGCAGGTTCTGATTGTTCAGACCCATGAAGGTGAGTTCGACACCGGCGAACTCGCCTTGCTTGACACTGGCCTTGGTGGCGCCAAGGCACATCTCGCCGACCTTCTGGAAGTCGGCGTCGGTTGGTTGACCCTTGCCGACGCCAGGGACCTGCAGGATCTGCGCGCGCAGATCGTCGGCGGCGAAAGCTGGACGCGTCAATGCGCCCAGACCCGCGCCAGATGCAGCGGAGAGCGCGGCCATCGAGGCCGCGCCTTTGAGAATGTCACGCCGGGTCGCACCCGCGCGGACGAGTTTTTCGTACAGACCGACTCTCATCTATTCCTCCCAGAACAACAGTCGTGAATTGAAATGCCAATCCTCGGACGCCGAACGTCGGCGGTTCTCCTTTTATCATACGGGGACGTGGGACCCCACCCTGCGTCGCCTGGAGCTCCGATTTTCGGGAAAAAATCCGACTGTCGGATTGGCACTCGCCACTATTCGCGTAATCGATTACCTTGTCAACACGAATGCCTTTTTATCGATAACATACTGACTTGCCCTTGCCGTTGGCAATGGCTAGCTTCACCGCGAGGAAAGGGGGGACGATGGCTCAAGTCGCGATCACCAATGTGGCCAAGGCGTTCGGAACCGTCAAGGTCCTGCATGAGGTCAGCGTCGATATCGCCGACGGCCAGTTCGTGGTGCTGGTCGGCCCGTCGGGCTGCGGCAAGTCCACGCTGCTCAGAATGGTGGCCGGGCTGGAAACCGTCTCCGGCGGCACGATCGCCATCGGCGAGCGCATCGTCAACAATCTGCCGCCGGCTAAGCGGGACATCGCCATGGTGTTCCAGAACTATGCGCTCTATCCGCACAAGACGGTGGAGCAGAACATGGCCTTTGCGCTGAAGCTGCGCGGCACCGACCCGGCCGTGGTCGCCGAGCGGGTCAAGCGCGCCGCCGACATTCTCGACCTCAATCCCTACCTGAAGCGCTATCCGCGCCAGCTCTCCGGCGGCCAGCGCCAGCGCGTCGCCATGGGCCGCGCCATCGTGCGCAACCCGCAAGTGTTCCTGTTCGACGAGCCGCTCTCCAATCTCGATGCGAAGCTCCGCGTACAAATGCGCACCGAGATCAAGGAGCTTCACCAGCGGCTGAAGACCACCACCATCTACGTCACCCACGACCAGATCGAAGCCATGACCATGGCCGACAAGATCGTCGTCATGCGCGATGGCCGCATCGAGCAGGTCGGCGCGCCGTTGGAATTGTTCGACCGGCCGGCCAATCTGTTCGTCGCCGGCTTCATCGGCTCGCCGTCGATGAACCTGCTCAAGGGTGTGGTGAGGAAGGGCGACAAGGTCGAGATAGCCGGCACGTTGTTCCCGATCGCTGCCGGCAGCGCCGCCAAAGAGGGCCAGGCCGTGGTCTACGGCGTGCGGCCCGAGCATCTTGAAATCCACGCCGACGGCGTGCCGGCGAAAATCTCGGTGGTCGAACCGACCGGCTCCGAAACGCTGGTCTTCGTGCGCTTCGGCGACGGCGAGATGGTGGCGCTGTTTCGCGAGCGCCACGACTTCAAGCCCGGCGACACGCTCAATCTCAAGCCGCGCCTCGACCAGGTCCATCTCTTCGACGCCGAGACCGGCAACCGGCTCTGATTTTCCAATCGACTTTGACCAAACCTGTTTGACGAGGACTGCCATGCTCAAAGGGATCAACCCATTGCTGAACGCCGATGTGCTTCAGGCGCTGCGGGCAATGGGGCACGGTGACGACCTGATCATCGCCGACACCAATTTCCCCGCCGATTCGGTGGCACGCCAGACCGTGCTCGGCAGACTGCTGCGCATCGATGCGCCGGCGGCCGATGTGGTCAAGGCGGTGCTGTCGCTCTATCCGCTGGACACGTTCGTCGACGACGCTGCCGCCCGCATGGAGATCGTCGGCAAGCCGGCCGAAATTCCGCCGGTGCAAAAAGAGGTGCAGAAACAGATCGA
Source organism: Mesorhizobium sp. P2_F7 (assembly GCF_056403695.1). Lineage (NCBI taxonomy): Bacteria > Pseudomonadati > Pseudomonadota > Alphaproteobacteria > Hyphomicrobiales > Phyllobacteriaceae > Mesorhizobium > Mesorhizobium sp. P2_F7. The sequence goes on from NZ_JBFUFA010000004.1 coordinate 428,830, forward strand.
CAAGGCCGAGGGCAAGGCCTGGCCGATGATTTCGGTCGAGCGCTACGCTTTCTACGAACGCGCCAAGAAAGCCTATTGCGTCATCCAGACTGGCGAGCGCCGCTTCTATGGCTGCTTCGCCTTCCGCAAAGGCGTCGTGCCGCCGGATGCGGAGTAACCCATGGCATCCGGCCAATCTGTTGTCACAAAGCCTGTCGTCATATTGGGCGTCTTCGTCGCCGACACCGCCTACCGCGCCGATCGCCAGCCGCGCATGGGTGAGACGATCCTTGGCAATTCCTTCAAGCTGGGGCCGGGCGGCAAGGGCTCGAACCAGGCGGTGGCGGCCGGCAAACTCGGCGCCGACGTCACCTTCCTGACCCGGCTCGGCATCGATGCTTTCGCCGAGATGGCCAAGGCGACCTGGGCAGAGGCGAGCGTGAAATCCGCCGTCATCGACACGCCGCAGAGCTATACGGGCGCCGCCTATATCTTTATCGAGGAGACGACCGGCAACAACGCCATCATCGTCAGTCCCGGTGCGGCCATGCTGATCTCGCCCGCCGACATCGAAGCCAATGCCGGCCTGATTGGCGGGGCCGGCGTCTTCGTCACCCAGCTTGAGCAGCCGATCGACGCGGCGCTGAAGGCGCTCGAGATCGCGCGCGGGGCGGGGGTGACCACCATCCTCAACCCGGGGCCGGCGGCAAAGCTGCCGGACCGCATCTACACGCTTTGCGACTATGTCACCCCCAACGAGACCGAGGCCGAGGAACTGACCGGCATCAAGGTCGCCTCCATCGACGATGCCCGCCGCGCCGCCGACAGCCTGCTCCAAAAGGGCGTCGGCTCGGTCATCATCACGCTTGGCGAAAAGGGCGCGCTGCTGCACACCGCGAACCGTTCCGACCATGTCCCCGTGGTCAGCGCCGGCCCGGTGGTCGAAACCACAGGTGCGGGCGACGCATTCAATGGCGGCCTGGCCGCCGCACTCGCCAAAGGCGTGGAGCCGCTGCAAGCGGTGCGCTTCGCCTGTGCCGTCGCCGGCATTTCGGTGACGCGGCCGGGCACGGCGCCATCCATGCCGACGCTGGAGGAGGTCGAGGCGCTGCTGGCCAAGGGGTGATTGCAGGACAGCGCAAGGAGGTCTTCGATGCTCTGGGTTGCACTGGTCATCGGCGCCTTGCTTGCCGGCAAGTGCCTGTCATTCGTCGCGACGCTTGCCGACACAGCGGCGAAAATGGCCGGCTCCGCGCCCGAGCCCAATTCTTGTCAGGCCGACATGACCCCGGACTGGCTGATGGGTTTGATGGGCATCTGCTTCATCGAACTGGTCGGAGCGGTTTGCGGCATCTGGTATTTTGAGGGATGGATCCCTGGCCTCGTCGCGCTGACTGCTGCGATCGCCCTGCCTGCGATTTTCAACGTGGCGGTGCCACCGCGCCGAGGGTCGATCGTCTACTTAAGGAGCGCGGCATTCACGTTGTTGACCCATCCCAGCCGGGTGGAGATGATGGGCCGGCTGCTTGCCGCTCGACCCGATATTGCGCGATATCTGTGAAAGAATGCCTTGGCATTCAGACTTTCGGCCACTTCAAATCAGCGAACTTATTGAGAAGTGGCGCGAGTGACGGGGCTCGAACCCGTGACCTCCGGCGGCATTTCAATGACGCGGCCGGGCACGGCGCCGTCCATGCCAACGCTGCAGGAGGTCGAGGCGCTGCTGGAGAGGATTTGAGGCCGCAGCGTTCTTGCACGGCCTCACCAGTCCCGATTGTCGTCCAGCCAGTATGCGCCAAGGCAGCCGAGTTGGCGCCGGAGGCCAAGCCGCCGCTCCGCGTCAAACGCCATCTGCGAACGTGTCCAGAGAGCGCTGTTCTCGTTCGAATTGGGCACGATGGTATATCCACTCGCGACCAGTTGCAGCCTCATTTCCTCGAAGTGCCTTTTGAAACCGTTCTCGATCCGGCTTTGCGAGTAGCGTCGCCCATGCAGGCATTCCTGGGCCAGGATGTCGGAATACATCTCGGCGCTGACCGTTCTCAACGCTTCTTCGGAGATCGGTTTGTGGCTGTCCTCGGACCAACATCGCCCTGCCGACGCTACCAGCATCGCGGCCACCATGCCTGCCGACAACCTCTCCACTTTGGTCCTTCCCGACCAGGGTGGCATATTAGCCACAGATAATGTTAATCGGCAATCCGGTCTTGCGCCGCTGGCATAGGTGTCCCGTAATGGGCCGACGGTTTGGCACCGCATTTGCACTGTCAGCAACGCCGGGAGCATCCATCGCTCCAGGCAGCCGGGGGGCGATTGGGGCCCGCGGCTTCTCAAAATGAAGCTGCGGGCTCTTTATCTGCCGATTTGAAAGCAGCCTGAATCGCCGAAACATTGGGTGCTGGGCCATTATGTATTTTCCGCAATTTCTGGTGGGCATGCTCGCAACGTCGTTCGTCGTAGCGATCTGGGCCGACATGGCAACTGGATCCGTCTGGAAGGCGCTCGGCTGGGCTGTTCTTGCGATGGTCATTCTTCAGCTTGGATACGTCGGCCTCGTCGTCCGCCTGATCTACAGGCGGGAATCGGCAGGCATCGAGGGAAATGCTGCGAGCGGGGCTCGAGCCCGCGACCTCCGGCGTGACAGGCCGGCACTCTGAGCTACACCGGTCGCTGCCATTGATCGCTGCAAGGCGATCAATCTGAATTATTGCATTCAAGGAGACATTTTTGACATCGACGTCGACATTTCTCCGGCACCAAGGATCGTGACCCTTGAAGAGAAATGGCGCGAGTGACGGGGCTCGAACCCGCGACCTCCGGCGTGACAGGCCGGCACTCTAACCAACTGAGCTACACCCGCGCATTTGACGAGCACGTGTCAGCCGTGTTCGTCGTTGGGGCGGTGGATAAGGGGTTCGCCACCGGGTGTCAAGCGCAGCTGGGCAGCATAAACGCAAACATGAGAAGGTTTTTTGACAGGCGGCGTTTTGCCCGGGAAAACCGCTATGCGGCTAAGCTCGCCGCTGCTCATTTGGCCTTGCGAAGCCGGTTGCGACCGCTTAAAGGTCCGGCCCGGAGCGGGCGATTAGCTCAGTTGGTAGAGCGCTTCGTTTACACCGAAGATGTCGGCGGTTCGAGCCCGTCATCGCCCACCATTCTCCCGGATGCCAGTCCAGTCGTCGGCTTCAATCGCCTTTCATGTCCGCAAGTCAGCCGCGTATGATCGGTGGCGCGGGCGCGGCCGCAACCAGCCACGCCCGCCTTTCTGCTGCTGACAGACTACTGCTTGACGTAGCAGGCCTTCTTCACGCGGCGGATGGGGTCCTCGCCAAAGCTGTCGAGGTTGCACATAACGCCATTCCTGAAAACGCCTTGGACGTACTGGCCGCGCGCGCCGTAGCGGACCAGTTTGCGGCCACGGAAATCACAGTACTGATTCTCCCTGGCGCAGGGCACCCAGCGGCCACGGCCCTGGCCGTAGTCGTCGTCCCCGTAATTGTCGTCGTCATTGTCGCCATAATCGTCACCGCCGCGCCGCGTCACGATATAGCAAGCCTTGTCGCGGCCGGGCGCGGGATCGCCAAAGACGCGGTTTGAACAGGGCACCGCGCGGCGGTCGAAAAAGCGGGAAGTGGTCTGGCCGCGCGCGCCATAGACCACTTCGGCTGGATAGGGCAGGCGGCAGATGCCACCTTCGTCAGCGCATCGCTGCATCCGCTGAGCCGAGGCTGTGGCCGGGAAAAGAACAGAAGCGGCTGAGGCCAACCCGACCAGGCAAATGAATGTGAACACCATCCGGATCAGGGTGCTGGAGGTTTTTGACACGACTTGTCTCCCTTATTGATTCACGCGCCATCTTACAGCAGCCTAGCCAAATGCAAGATGAACGAAAGCCATTGCCAACAATCGGGATGAGCTGAATTCCTGTTTTCGGGCCAGGGAGCTGCCGCCATCGACCCGGATTTGATAAGGGGTCTTGGCCAGCAATCGATTTGCTCTCCGGAGAGGCAGGACAATGATCGACCATCCCAAGCGCCTGCTGTTTCAGCTGATGGTCGTCTTCGCAATCAGCGGCAGCGGGCACCTCGCTTCTGCGGCAAAGGCGGGCGACGGTGTCGACAAGCCGGCCGCCAAAGCGGCCTTGCTCGAGGCCTATCCCGGACTTTTCACCATCTCGGGCAATGTCCTGACCTGGACTGACGGCACCACCATGGTGTGGGACGACGGCAAGGCGCGCGACGCCGAGGCGCTGCTGGAAAGCCCCGACATCGAAGACATGTTTCGCTACGTCTATCCGACGGCAGCGGAGGGCGCGCTGGTCCCGGCGGAGGATTTCGACCCCGGTCGTATCCGCAACGAAGCCTTCTTCGAGAAGCTTTACGGGGCAAGCGCCGCGGAGGTCGGCAAGCACATCGCCAACGTCAAATGGCTGCCGAAACTCGGCAAGAAAACCGTGCAGGTGACCAAAATTTTCGGCATCAACGTCCGGCTGGGCAAGATCTCCGATGCGATGGAGGCCATGCCGGCGGAGCTAAGCCGTTACGGGCTCAAGCCCGGCGGCGGCTTTGTCTGGCGGCCCATCGCCGGAACCAACCGTCTGAGCGTCCACTCTTTCGGCGCAGCCTTCGACATCAATGTCGGTTTCTCCGACTATTGGTATAACAACAGAAACAAGGCCGACCCCAAGGCACACATCCCGTTCAAGAACCGGATTCCGCTGGAAATCGTGGAATTGTTTGAGAAAAACGGCTTCATCTGGGGCGGGCGCTGGTATCACTACGACACCATGCATTTCGAGTACCGGCCCGAATTGCTGCTGTACAAGAAACCCGGCTGATCGCGCTGGCAGTCAGCCGTAAGGCACATGCGCCGGGGCGAAACCCGCCGATATTTATGCGCGTCAATATCGAAGCCCCAGATTCTTGGCGACTTGCCGCCCGTTGGCGGTCGCGGCACCACAAACCCGGCGAAGGTCGGCACGGATGTTTTCGGAGTTCAGCAGCTCGGTTGCCTCCGGAAAGCCCTCGGCCAGCAACGTGGCAACAATCTCGGCCGGCGACTGATGGAAACCGTCTTCTGCCAAAGCATGCGCCCGCTGGAAGATGTAGCTGGCTCTGATTTTGTCTGGCATTCACAAGTACCTCCCTTGATCGGCACTTGATGAACAACTTTCGAGAAGTATTCGGGTTCCATACAACTTATAGGGGAGGTAGGATCGCCAACGCAGGGAACGCTGTATCTTTCGCTGAAATGACCTCTCGTCGCCAGGAGGCGCTGCCCGGTCCGTTGCCCATCAACGCAAAGATTACGGCGGCAGCAGACGGAAATCCTTGCCTTCAGGCAGCAGCTGGCCGCCATCGACAATAATGGTGGTGCCGGTGATGTAGCTGGCATCGTCGGAGGCGAGGAACAGGAAGGCGTTGGCGACATCGCGCGGGCTGCCGAGGCGTCCCAACGGGATAGAATCCTCCATGTTCTTGATGTAGGCGGCGCCGCGATGCAGCTCGATCGCCTCGGTCAGGATGTTGCCGGGCTCGACGCCATTGACGGTTATGCCGTAGCCCGAAAATTCCAGCGCCGCCGAACGAATGAAGCCGTTGATGCCGGCCTTGCTGGCGGCATAGTGGCCGTGGCCGGGGCTGGTGACGTGCGGGCCGGTGATCGACGAGGTGTAAAGCATGCGCCCGTAACTTTGCGCCTTCATCGGCGCCAGCGCTGCCAGCGTGGCGTTGAAGGTGCCGCGCAGATTGACCGCCATCACCCGGTCCCAGTCGTCCGGACTGGTGTTTTCGATCAGCTGCCAAGGGTAGATGCCGGCATTTTGCACGACTATGTCGAGGCGGCCGTGATGCTTCAAAGCCAATGCCACCGCGGCCTCGGCATCGTTCATTTGCGAGATGTCTGTGCGAATAAAGGCAGCGCCGAGCTCGTCTGCTGTCGCCTGACCTGCCTCGGCCTCGCTGTCGGCCAGCACCAGCCTTGCGCCTTCTTCAGCAAAGCGCTGCGCAATGCCTTTGCCAATGCCGCGCGCGCTGCCAACGATCAGCGCGACCTTGTCTTGCAGCCGTCCGCTCATGCGAGCACTCCTGTCATGCCAGTCTTTGGCGAATGGTTTGCTTGAAGGCGTCGAGCAGCACCGCGGCGAGCACCAGCAGGCCATGGATCACGAGGGTGAAATTGGCCGGCAAGCCCATCAGATTGATCGCCGTGTTGATAGCCGACAGCAGCAGGACGCCGGCATAGACGCCGGGCAAGGTGCCGACACCGCCTTTCAGGCTGACGCCGCCGATGACGACGGCGGCAAAGGCGTTGAACAACAGCCCGGTGCCGAGATTGGCGCTGGCGCCGGAAGTGCGGATGGCGAGCAGCCAGCCGGAGAGCCCGGCAATGGCGCCGGCCAGCATGAAGGCGATGATCAGATTGCGGTTGACGCGGATGCCGGCGCGGAAGGTTGCGGTCTCGTTACCGCCGATCATGGTCAGGTGACGGCCGAAGGGCGTCTTGGCCATGATCAGCGAAGATATGGCGAAACAGGCGATCGCGATCCAGGCGGTCAGCGGCAGGCCGATCAGGCGCTGAATGGCGAACCAGCGGATGGACGGCGCCAGATCCTGTGCCGAGCGGCCGCCGGAGATGACCAGCACCAGCCCACGCACCCAGATGAAGGACGCCAGCGTGATGATGAACGCGCTCATCTTCACCTTGACCACGAGGAAGCCGTTGAAGGCGCCGATAAGGCCGCCGACGGCCAGCGCAATCAGCAGCGAGACCGGAACCATCAGCCATTGCGGAGTGAGCTGTATGCCTATGCCGATGCCCGACGAGCAGAACAGGATGCCGACCGTCATGGCGCTGAGTGCCGCCACCGATTCCACCGACAGGTCCATATGGCCGGCAATGATAACCAGCGACAGGCCGATCGACATCACGCCGAGTACGCTCGATGCCTCCACGATGTTGGCGAGGATGCCGAGCTGGAAATAGTTCGGGATCAAGAGGGAAAAGACGATCAACACAAAGACCAGCATGAACCAGACGAGGTTGTCGAGGGCGAACTCCAGGGCTTTGCGGGTACGCGGGTTCATGGGCCGATCCGGTTGGCGCCCCCAAAGAAATCAGGCTGAGAAATCAAACTGACTTCGTCGGGCTCAGGCGCGGATTCAAGTTCGCCAAAGCGTCCACGGGACGCGGCGTTGTGAAAGGGCAGGCTCCGGGCCGACAATGGCCCGGAGCGCTCGGCAAATGACTATTCGACCGACTTGATCGTGTCCGTCGGCGGCTTCTGGTTGCCCCAGAAAGCCGGATTGTCGACGTTTTCCTTGGTGATGGCCGCACCCGGGATCTTGATGTTCGGTCCCCAGGCTTCCTTGGTCACGGTCGACTTCAGGCCGAGCACATCATATTCGCCGGGCTTGATTTCTTCCTTCTTGACGACCTTGTCCATGAACATGGCGACGGCCGCGGCCTGCGCGTAGAGCGGCTGTTCGACTTCGACATTGAGCCAGCCCTTGCGGATCAGGTCGAGACCGACCGGAGCACCGTTCGAGCTCATCAGCATGACGTCGCCCGGCTTCTTGCCGGCAGCCTCGAGCGAGGCGACGGCAGCGACCGAGAGGTGTGCGGCATGGCTGAAGATCAGGTCAATGTCGGGGTTCGCAAGTATCTGGTCGTTGACGATGGTCCCGGCTGCATCGGCTGCCCATTGCATGGCCGGCAGCGAGATGATCTTGACGTCCGGAAACGCCTTCATCTTCTCCTCGAAACCCTTCTGGATGTCGAGCGTGTAGGGATCGCCGGGATCGCCCAGCACCTGCAACACCTTGCCCTTCACCGAACCGTGCTTGGCTTTCAGGAGTTTTTCCGCCTGGTCCGCAGCGACGTAGCCGATCTCGACCGTGCCCGCCACCGAGGTGAAGTCCGACGGGGTCGAGGTGATCTGGCGGTCGAACTCGACCACCGGAATGCCGGCCGCGCGCGCGGCTTCGATGGACGGTTTCAGCGCGTTGAAATCGACGGCGGCGAGGATGATCGCCGCAGGCTTCAGCGCAATGACGTCGTTCATCTGCGATTGCTGCGCATCGGTCTTGTTGTCGGCGTTGAGTGTTTTCACCTCATAGCCGACCTGCTTGAGGAACAGCTCCAGCGCGCTCACCGAGCCGGTCTGGAATTCGTCGAGCAGGGTCGGGACCATGTAGTAGACGGTGCCCTTGGTCTGGGACATTGCCGGCGTGAGCGAGGCAAGAGCCAGTGCCAGGATACCGAAGACAAGAACTAATATTCGCTTCATGTCGTTCGCTCCTCTTTTATACCGGACCCCTCTTTTGTCCCTCAACTGGCCGGTCCGGCACCGGCAAGCGTCTCACCGGTGATCATGTTGATCACCGCATCGGGACTTGTTTTGTTGCGTGCGACATCGCCGGCCACGACGCCTTGCCGGATCACCACGATCCGGTCGGCGACCTGAAAAGCCTGTTGCATGATGTGGGTGATGATGACGACGCCGATGCCCTGGTTGGCCACCTGGCGGATCATATCGAGACCGCGTCGCGTCTGCTCGACGCCAAGGGCTGCAAACGGCTCGTCCAGCAGCACAAGCTTGCCGCCCCAATGCACGAAGCGGTTGAGCTCGATGGCCTGGCGCTGGCCGCCCGAGAGGTGCTCGACATTGGTGCGTAGCGATGGAATGCGGGTGCCCGCACTTGCCAGCGCCTTGCCGACGACGGCCTCCATGGCGCGCTCGTCAAGGATCGGGATGCCGAGCACTTTCCGGGTGATCTCGCGGCCCATGAAGAAATTGGCGACGACATCAACATTGGTGCACAGCGACAGGTCCTGGTAGACGGTTTCGATCCCCGCCGCCTTGGCCTCCGCCGGCGATTTCGCCAGAAACTCCTTGCCCTCGAACAACATGCGGCCCGAGCTCGGCTCGAGGCCGCCGGCGATGATCTTGACCAGCGTCGACTTGCCGGCGCCATTGTCGCCAAGCAGCGCCACGACCTCGCCCTTGCCGATCGAGAAGCTGATGCCTCTCAGCGCCTGGATGGCGCCGTAATTCTTGGTGACGTTTTCGAGTACCAGCAGCGGTTCGGTCATGCCGCCACTCCCTTGCTGTGCATGAGATCTGACCGGCGCTCGCGCTCGGCAATGAACATCTGGCCGAAGCGCGGCGAGAGCACACCGGACACGGCCAAAGCGGCGGCGCCGCGCAGCACGGAATGCTGGCCGCCGGTGGCGACCATCACGCGCGGGGTCTTGCGGTCGCGTCGCGCCGAGATCGAATTGGGAAGCTGCGCCGCCGCGCCGACCAGTCTTTCCAGGAGGTCGGTGGGGGCGAGCCCGCCGAGGATGACGGTTTCGGGGTCGAACAGGTTCTCGATGGTGACGATGGCGTTGCGGAAGACCGGCGCGACTTCGGCCACCCAGGCGGCTTCGCCGATGTTGCGGCGGCGCAGCGCTTCCAGCGAGAGGTAGCGTTCGAGACAGCCGTGATTGCCGCACGGACAGAGTTCGCCGCCGGGAACGGCGGGGATGTGCCCGATCTCGCCGGCATTGCCCCAGGCGCCGCGCATCACCGCGCCGTCATGGACGATGGCGCCACCAAGGCCGACGCCGAAATAGAGATAGTAATATTCAGAATAGCCGGCACCGAGGCCATAGAGGCGCTCGCCCATGGCGGCCGCCGCCATGTCGGTTTCGAAGAAGGCCGGCAGCCCCGTCGAGGCCGTCAGCCGTTCCGGCAGCGCCACATCCTTCCAGCCGGCCATGGTCGTTGGGCCGACAAAGCTCATCGATTCCACGCCGAAAGGCCCAGGCAGCGCCATGCCGATGCCGAGTACGCGGCCGCCGGGCCGCAGCGCGGTCAATTCCGGCACTATGGCGCCGATCAGCTCGAAGGCATGGTCGGGCGTCGCGTGCGGCGCCTCGCGATGCGTGCTCTCGATGACATCGCCGCTCAGATTGATCAGCGCAGCGTCGATGCCGAGCGGGGTGAGATGGACCCCAACGGCATAGCCGCCTTCAGGGTTGATCCGGAGCGTCGCCGGCGGCAGGCCGCGCCCGCGCGGCTCTTCGCGCAGCGACAGCACATAGCCGTGCTCTTCGAGCTCGCGAACGATGGTCGACACGGTCTGGACAGTGAGACCGACGCGGCTGGCAATGTCGCCGCGGGCAATGGGGCCGTGAAGACGGATGGACTCCAGCACGATGCGCCGGTTGTAGGGCCGTCCGAACTCCTGGTTGGTTCCCCGCAGTGCCATTTTCCCTCTCCCGTGGGAGAGGCAAGACTTGCACACGCAATTTATTCAGTCAAATGGAATTCAAAAATAATTTGTGACAGATCTGGCTCAAGATGCAGGACCTGTCCCATGCGCCGCGCTGGCCGATTGCAGCGGCGTTAAAACCACCGCATTGGTGCATGACGTCAGGCGGCGCGGGGCTCGCCCGGCCGATGATCCAGCAGGGAAAACCGATGATCGAATTGCCTTTTGCGCGCGGCGAGTACCGGCAGCGGCTCACGAAAATCCGCGCCGAGATGGCAAAGCGGGGGCTCGAGCTTCTTGTCGTCAACGATGTCGCCAACCAGCATTACATCACCGGCTATGACGGCTGGTCGTTCTACACGCCGCAGGTGGTGCTGGTTCCGATCGAAGAGGAGGCCGAGCCGGCCTGGATCGGCCGCGCCATGGATGCGGCCGGCGGCCTGCTGACGGCCTGGATGAAGCCTGAAAATGTGGTCGGTTTTCCCGAAGACCACGTTCAGCGCGCCGACCGTCATCCGATGGACTGGATCGCGGCCTGGATCGTTGCCAAGGGCTGGGGCGCCAGACATATCGGCGTCGAGCTCGAAGCCTATTATTTCTCGCCCAAGGCCCATGCCCGGCTGGTCGCCGGCCTGCCCAACGCGAAATGGCACGACGCAGACCTCTTGGTGAACTGGATCCGCGCGGTCAAATCCGCGCCCGAAATAGCCTATCTGCGCAAGGCATCGACGCTGGCCGAAGCAGCTGTTGCGCGTGCCTTCGAAGTCATCGCGCCAGGCGTGCGCGAGTGCGATGCGATCGCCGCCATCCAGGCGGCGCAGATCGCCGGCAGTCTGGATTTCGCCGGCGACATCACGGCACTGCCGCCGACCATCCTCGGCGGCGAGAATGCCTCCGCCCCGCACATTATGTGGAGCGACAGGCGGTTCGGAAAAGACGAGACGATCGCGCTGGAACTCGCCGGCGTCTGCCGCCGCTATGCCGCCGGGCTCGCCAGGACGATGCAGCTGGGCAAGACGCCGACGCGCGTCGCCGACACCGCAAAGGCTGTCATCGAAGGCATGGACGCCGTGCTCGATGCGGTGAAACCAGGCACATCAGCCGAAGCGGTCGAAGCAGCTTGGCGCAAGGTCATCCAGCGCTACGGGCTGAAGAAGGAATCGCGCATCGGCTATTCCATCGGCGTCGCCTATCCGCCGGATTGGGGCGAGCACACGATCAGCCTGCGGCCCGGCGACAAGACGGTGCTGCAGCCCGGCAATGTCGTGCATTCCATTCTCGGTATGTGGATGGATGGCTGGGGCATCGAGGTCAGTGAGACCATTCTCGTGACCGAGACCGGCAATGAGACGCTGACGAAGTTCCCGCGCGATATTTATGTCAAATCCTGACCAGCCGGCAGCCACGACCGACATCGATGCCGCACTCCTTGAGCGGATGATCGAAATCCGTCGTCATTTGCATCGCCATCCCGAGCTTTCGAACCGCGAGGCGGGCACGCAGGCCTATCTCCGGCAGATGCTGACCGGGCAGGGGATATCAGACATCCGCGACGTTGCCGGTTACGGCCTCGCCGTCGATGTCGTCGGCACTGGCCGGCCGTCGAACCGCAAGCTGGTCATCCGCGCCGACATCGATGCCTTGCCGATCGAGGAAGAGTCCGGCGTCGACTTTGCCTCGGAAAACCCCGGCGTGATGCATGCCTGCGGTCACGACGCTCACACCGCAATGGGTTTTGCCGTGGCGACCCATCTGCATCGCATGCGCGACACTTTTGGCGGCACCGTTCGCCTCATCTTCCAGCCGGCCGAGGAGGACGAGCCGTCGGGCGGCAAGCGGGTGGTGGAGGAGGGACTGCTCGACGATGTCGACGCGGCAATCTGCGTCCACGTCGATCCATACACCGCATCCGGCAAGGTCGCGGTCGGTGCCGGTCCCTACACGCTGGCCTGCGATACGTTCGATGTGCTGGTCACCGGCTCGGCGGCGCATGCAGCAAAACCCTATGAGGGCATCGACGCGCTGACTGTCGCCTGCTCGATGGTGAGCGAACTGCAGAAGCTCGTTGCGCGCGAGACCGACCCTTACGACCCGCTGGTCATTTCGGTCACCGCCATCAATGGCGGCAACGCCTATAATGTCACCGCAGGCAAGGTCACGCTGAAAGGCACCATCCGCAGTGGCAGCGACGCCACCCGCGAGCGCGCCCGGCGCCGGCTTCGAGAAATCGTGGAGGGGATCGCGGCAAGCCACGGCGCCACGGTGCAGGTCGACATCCACCAAGGCGAGCCCGGCGTGGTCAACGATGCCGAGATGACCGAACTGATCCTGGCCGGTGCCAAAGCCGCTATCGGCGCCGACAATGTCCTTAACCTGCCGGGATGGAGCATTGCCGACGACTTTGCCTATTACAGCGAAAAACGTCCGTCAGTGTATTTCCGGCTCGGCATTCGCAACGAAGCGGTCGGTTCGGTCTATCCGCTCCACCACGCCCGGTTTCGCGTTGACGAGGCTGCCCTGAAAGTCGGCGTCGCCACCATGGTTTCAGCAGCGACGATGTTCTTGTCGACACCGTCGGACGATGCCGCTTGACGGCACTCAGTACTTGATCGCCCGGCGTTCGATCAGCACCACGGCGCAGAAAAGAACGATCGACAGGCCCGACGACAGCACGATCGCCGCATAGAGGCGATCCGACTGGTAGTTGAAGGACGCCTGGATGATCAGTGCGCCGAGCCCTTTGTCGGAGCCGATCCATTCGCCGACGATGGCGCCGATCACGGCGGTCGCCGATGCGATTCGCAGCGACGAGAACAGCATCGGCAAAGCGCGCGGCAGGCGCAGGCTCCAGAACACTTCCCAGCGCGTCGCCGACAGCACGCGAAACAGCTCGTGCTCGTTGCTGCTGGCCGAATCCAGCCCGCGGATCATGTTGACCAGCGTCGGGAAGAAGCAGATCACCGCCGCAATGACGATCTTCGGCGTCATGCCCAGCCCGAAGATCAGCATGATGATTGGCGACAGCGCCAGGATCGGGATGGTGTTGAAGAACAGCACGATCGGGAAATAGGCGGCCTGCAGCACACGGTTGTGCACGAACAGCACCGCCAGCAGCACGCCGGCGAGATTGCCGATGGCAAAGCCGGCGAGCGCCTCGATCAGCGTCGGCCAGAGATTGTTGACGAGCAGGGAAAAGCTCTTCTGGAACACACCGAGTATGGCTGTCGGCGTCGGCACGATATAGGCCGGTACGCCGAGCCAGGGCAGCAGGAACTGCCAGGTCACCAGGATGGAAACGGCGCCCAGGACGGGCAGGGCGATCGCCAGCGTCGGCGGCAAGGGCTCCTGTCTCATGAGGCCAGTTCCAGGGCTTTGCGTAATTCAGCCATGGCAGCGACGATTGCCGGGTCTTCGCGCGTGCAGCGGTTGCCGTCCTGCTTGAACGGCCGCATGTCGAGATCCTTCACCAGCCGCCCCGGATTGGCGGCGAGCACGATGACGCGCTCGCCGAGATAGGCCGCTTCGGCAATCGAATGGGTGACGAACAGGATGGTCGTGCCGGTGCGCCGCCACAGCGCCAGCAACTCGTCATTGAGGCGGTCGCGGGTGATTTCGTCCAGTGCGCCGAACGGCTCGTCCATCAACAGCAGCTTTGGCTGTCCGAGCAGGGCGCGGGCGATCGCGACGCGTTGCCGCTGGCCGCCGGAAAGCTGGTGCGGCAGCCGCTCGCCAAAGCCGCCAAGCCCCATCAGCTCCAAAAGTTCCTCTGAGCGGTCTTCGATCTGGCGGGTCAGGCTGCCTTGCCCGACACCGAGCGGCAAACGCACATTGTCGCGCACGCTGCGCCAAGGCAGCAGGGTGGAATCCTGGAAGACGAAGCCGACATCCCGGCGCGAACGCACCGCATGCGGTGTGTCGCCAAGCACGCTGATCGTGCCGCCGAGCGGGTCGAGCAAATCGGCAACGACCCTGAGCAAGGTCGACTTGCCGCAGCCCGATGGTCCCAGGATCGACAGGAACGAGCCGGCCGCGACGGTCAGGTCGAGGCCGGAGAGCACTTTGACGGCCGCATGCCGGCCGCCATAGCCGACATCCAGCCTGTTCGCCTCGATCGCACTCACCATCAGGCAGCAGGCGCGTCGAGCTTGGGCCGGTCGGCGGCCGACAATTCGAGGATCTTGGTCGTGTAGACATCCGCCGCGGCCGGGCGTCCGTTCGGGTACTGCCCGACCTTGTCGAGCAGTGCCAGCTGCTCCTCGATCGAGGCCGGGTCGAACGTCCCCCAGCCATCCTTGGCCGTCGCGCCATCAAAGGACAGTTTCAGCACCAGATTGACGGTCTTTTCTTCCCAGCCGAGATCCATTTCCGGATAGGCGGCGACCATTTTCTTCACCGCTTCCTGCGGATTGGCGTGCACCCAGCCCCAGCCCTTGCCGACGGCGCCGATGAATTTGGCCAGCGTCTCGGGATCCTTTTCGATGGCTGCATCGGTGGCGAAATAGACATCGGCGTAGGAGGAGAGCCCGAGATCGCGCACCAGCAGGTCGATGCGGTCGTCGCCGACGACGCTCAGCGCCTGCGTATTGGTGATCCAGCCGCCGATAGCGTCGACGTCGCCGCGCACCAATGGCGCCTTGTCGAAGCCGACATTGACGACGGTGACGTCAGCCGGATCGATGCCGTTCTTGGCCAGAATCTCGTCGATGACAAAGCGTGCCGTCGGCTGGATGCCGATCTTCTTGCCCTTGAGGTCGGCAACGCCACGGATCGGCTTGGCGGGCTTGGAGGTGAAGGCATAGGGGCCGGTGCGGAAGCCGCAGGCGATTATTTTCACCGGCACGCCGCTGGCGCGCGCGGCAAACAGCTGCGGCGTTTCGGAGAACTGGCCGAGCTGGGCCGAACCCGAGACCACCGGCGGCACGGTCGCGGAATTCGGTCCGCCCGGGCTGAACTCCACGTCGAGGCCGGCGTCTTTAAAATAGCCATTGGCGACAGCGGCGATGTCGCCGATCTGTCCGTTCGACACCAGCCAGTCGTACTGGATGACGACTTTGCCCGCGGCCCTGGCGCCGGGCGTCAGCACCAGCTGCATGCCGGCCGATGCGGCCGCCACGGCGGCGATGCCGGATGTCACGAAGCTGCGGCGGTTCATTTCGAAATGCTTGTTCCCACTCATTTTTCGCTCCTGTTGCAAGCGTTGCTCTGTTCATTGCGCACCGCTCCCACGGCGCGCTGTCGTCTACGGCTGTTCGTCGTGGTAGTCGCCGGGGCCGCCGTCGAGCCAGGCGTATAGTTCCCAGAGCGTGTCGTCCGGGTCGGTGAAATAGGCGCAGCGCGCATTCCAGACATAGTCTTCCGGCGGGCCGTAAAAGGGCACGCCCTTGGCGCTGAGCTCGCCATGCAGCCGGTCGATGTCGGCGGGCTTGTCGAGCTTGACCGCCACGCAGACCTTGTGCGCGTGGCGCGGCGACCGGAGCTTCGATACGCCGGTATGCTGGCTGATGTGGTCGATCTCCCACGCCGCCAGCGTCACGCCCTCGCCGTGGAAATCGGCAAAGCCTTCGGCGCGTCGGCGCAGCCGGAAGCCGAGTTTGTCGACATAGAAGTCCACGGTGCGCCCGATGTCCTCGACCAGCAGGCAGACATCCGAAATCGCGTAATCACCCCCGAGCGGCATGGCTAAATCCCCCTGCTGGTCGTCAGGCGCCGCGCGGCCGGCAGCGTGACGCCAACGCGCTCGGCCGCGCCGATGATGTGAGCGCGCATGGCCGCTTCCGCGGCTGCGGGATCGCCAGCAACCAGCGCCTCGTAGATGCGCACATGCTCGCCGACATTGACCTCGACCAGATCGTGCAGCGGGTTGGTCTGCCGCGCGTAATAGATCGAGCGGCGGATCTGCTCGCAGACAAAGGAGATGAAGGTGTGGATGTAGCTGTTGCCGGTGGCGCGCGCGATCTCGCGATGGAACAGAAGGTCGGCGTCGATGCTGCCTTCCTCCCAGCGCTCCTCGCCACTCATGCGGTCGAGTGCGGCCTTAATGGCGTCGAGATGGTCCTGGCCGCGCCGCTCGGCGGCAAGGGCCGCGGACTCAGCTTCCAGGATGCAGCGCAGCTCGAACAGCCGCTCCATGTTCTGGCCTTCTCTAAGCGCCTCGCCGTCGATGCGGATCGATGCCCGCTGCTCCGGCGCCAGCACAAAGGCGCCGATGCCTTGCCGCGCCTCGATCATGCCGTCGGCCCTGAGCTGGGCGATTGCTTCCCGGACGACATTGCGGCTGACGCCGAATTTTTCCGACAGCTCCTGTTCCGTCGGCAGCCTTGTGCCCGGGCTGAGGTCACCGGATTCGATCTCGCGGCCGAGAAAAGTCGCGACGCGGTGCGGCAGCGTCTCGACGGTACCGATGGCGGCCAGTCTTTGCTTCATAGAGCGGTCTCCGTTGCCGGCAGAAGGCAGCCGGGATTCATCAGCCCTTGCGGGTCGAGCGCGTCTTTCAGCGTGCCGATGAGGCGGCGATGGACAGGCGACAGGCCAGCCACGAAAGTGCGGTGGCGGGTGCGGCCGATGCCGTGCTCGGCACTGATCGAGCCGCCGAGTTCATGGACGATCTGGTAAAGCCCCGCGGTGATCTCTGTGCCTCGGGTGCGGGCCTCGCTTTCGGCAAGGCCTTCCGGCGGCAGCACGTTGAAATGGATGTTGCCGTCACCGGCATGGCCGTAGGCCAGCGCCACCCAGCCGGGATGGTCCTCAGCAACGAAGCGCCGCGCCTGATCGATGAGGGCAGGGATATCCGAGATCCGCACCGAAAGATCGGTGCGCACGTGGTAGCCGCGCTTGGCCTGGCCCTCGACCAGCCCTTCGCGGATAGCCCAGAACGATTTTGCATGGGCGCTGCTTTCGGCGAGCACGGCATCGATGACTTGGCCGCTTTCCATGGCCTCGGCGAGGAAATCGACCAGCAGGGTGCGCAGGTCGATGGCCGCACTGGCCGACAGTTCGATCAGCACATGGACAGGCGCCTCGACCGGCGAGACCATTTTCGGGTCGATCAGCCGCGCCAGCGCAATGCATTCCAAACCAATGATCTCGAAGGCCGACATCAGATCGGCCGAGGCCCGGCGCGCTTGCCTAAACAGCGCGATCGCCGCTTCGAACGAAGCAAGGCCGAGATAGGCGGTCTCGGTCCGGACCGGCTTTGGAAACAGTTTTAGTTCGACGCCGGTGATGATGCCGAGCGTCCCTTCGCAGCCGATGAACAGCTGCTTCAGGTCATAGCCGGTGTTGTTCTTGCGAAGGCTGGAAAAGCCGTTCCACAACTCGCCGTCCGGCAGCACCACTTCGAGGCCGAGGATGAGGTCACGCGCCATGCCGTAGCGCAGCACATTGATGCCGCCGGCGTTGCTGGCTGCATTGCCGCCGATTTGGCAGCTGCCCTGGGCGCCGAGCGCCAGCGGAAACAGGCAGTCCTGAGCGTCGGCAGCATCCTTCACCGTCTGCAGGATGCAGCCGGCATCGGCCTGCAGCACGAAATTGTCGGCGTCGACGCGGCGGATGGTGTTCAGCCGCTCCAGGCTGACGACCACCGAGTTTTTGGTCTCGATGTCGATCGCCCCCGCCACCAGCCCGGTGTTGCCGCCTTGCGGGATGACGCCCAGACCCAGCGAGGCGCAGAGCCGAACCACGGCTTGGACTTCGGTCACCGAAGCCGGCCGCAGCACGGCCAGTGCTGCGCCATGATGATCGCCCGACCAGTCGCCGAGATATTTCGCCATGCCGGCGGCATCGACGGACACGCCATTCGGCCCGAGCGCGCCTTGGAGGGCACCCAGAGCGTCTGGCGAAAGAGCATGCATGGTCATCAGCGGCCGTCAGATGATGTTGGGCTATAGGGTGATGCATATCATCCTACAACTGGCGTTGAGTCAACGAGGCTGTGCTGCGAACGGTGGACAAGTCACAACGGGACGGGTGCTTTGGCGGCTGTCTGCAGTTGGATGTATTCACGCGGGAGAGGCTTGGCGGACTGTCACGGCGCCAGGATAGCGCGACGTCCGAACGGGAAAGTCAGTGAGCAGGGCGCCGAACGAGGAGCTGGTGACCAACCGGGTCGCTTGACCCTCAGAGGTACTGCTCGACCTTCTTGCCGACGGTCAGGAAGCGCAGCGGATCGATGGCCTCGCCATTGTGGCGGACTTCGTAGTGCAGATGCGGGCCGGTCGAGCGGCCGCTGCTGCCGGTCTTGCCGACGATGTCGCCGGCCGCCAGCTTCTGCCCGACGGCCACGTCGATTTCGCTCAAATGGCCATAGCGGGTAGCAAAGCCATTACCGTGGTCGACCTCGACCATGCGACCATAGCCGCCGTTCCAGCCGGCCTTGGTGACGACGCCGGCCGCCGTGACCTTGGCCGCCATGCCGATCGGTGCGCGGAAATCCATGCCCGAATGCAGGGCCGCGGTGCCGAGAATGGGATCGGTGCGCACGCCGAACGGGCTGGTGACGGAGTGGCCGGGGGCGGGATTGGCCAGCGGCAGCCGCCGCGCCTCTTTCTTCAGCTGGTCGAGCGTATCCAGCGCCTCGTCGAGTTCCTTGACCTTGCTATCGAACATCATCGAGGAGTCCAGCGGGATCAGCGGCCCGCCGACATCGCTTTCGTTTTTGCCGAAATCGCTGTCGACCGGCAGGCCGGCCGCCTCGAGCGCCTGGGTGATGGCATCCGCATTCTTGTAGGCATTGTCGGCAAGCGTGGCGATACGGGTGAGCTGCTGGCTTTCGATGGCCTTCAGCGAATCGTTGATCGAGACGAACAGTTTGTCGGCACGGTCCGCCGCCGTTTCGCTGGGCAAAGGATCGGAGCGGGTCGACCACAGCGAGAACGGCCTGGTGTCGGCCGAACCGAGGCTGGCGACCGAATAGGCCAGCGGCTCGCTCCCGGTCAGTTCGGCATGCTCGTCGGGCTTTGCCGCCACATCCGCGGCGGGCGGCGTTCCGACTTCATTTTCAGCTCGTTCGAGGATCGGACCGAGGCGGCCATGGCGCTGGCTGAGCTGGCTCTGCCGCTCGAGCAGTTCGCTGACCTTGGTTTCCATCAGTTTCTGGTCGAGAAGCTGGCGGCTGGTGATGCGGTCGACCTGCGCGCGCAATGCCGAGATGCGATCCTCATAGGCCTGCTGCATGCGCGCCTGCCTGGCCGTGGTGGCGCCAATGAGATCGTCGCGCAGCACGAGATAGGAGGTCGCCAGCAGATAGCCGATGGCGATCGCCGCCAGTGCCGAGCCGAGAAAGGCGACGAGCCACGGCCGGATGGTGAAATGTCGGATTTCATTGCCCCGGGCAATGATGACCGTATGGGGCTCCTTGCGCCTGCCGAAGACCGTTGACTGACCGGTTGGGTTCACGGGACCAAGCTTTCGTTACGACACCAACGAAGCCTGATTACACATCATTAAGGTTAACGGTCGGTGACTTTACTCAGCCGCCTGCAACGCGACGGTTGCGGCCTTGTCGGGACGAGACATGGGCTGAAGGCGAGGCAGGGTTTCGCCGTGCCTCGTGCGGATCAGTCCGTCAAACTGCGCGCAGCGAGATTAGAGCGCATGCACCGCCTCAAGCACCGCTTCGGCATGGCCCTTGACCCGGACCTTGCGCCAGATGCCGGCGATCCGGCCGTCCTTGCCGATCAGGAACGTCGCCCGTTCGACGCCCATATAGTTGCGGCCATACATCGTCTTTTCGACCCACAGATTGTAGGCCTCGATCACTTTGCGCTCCTCGTCGGCAACCAGGTCGACAGTGAGATCGTATTTGGTTTTGAACTTGTCGTGCTTCTTGACGCTGTCCGGCGACAAGCCGATCACGACGGCGCCGGCCTTTTCGAACTCCGGCTTCAGCTGCGAAAAGCTGATCGCCTCGGTGGTGCAACTTGTGGTGTCGTCCTGCGGATAGAAGTAAAGTACGACGGGTTTTCCGCGCAACGCGGCAAGGCTGAGCGAGCCGCCGCCATCGCGCGGAAGGTCGAATTGCGGGGCGGCGTCGCCAATGTCGAGATCAGCCATATCGATGCCCTTGTTTGAGGTTACGCGCCAGGCTGCATCGTTATAGTGTCGAGCGGGGATTCGTCCACGATCGAATTAGTCCAACGGAAAATTGCGTGGATCAGGAAGAACCGCAGCACGAGAAAATCCGGTTCAGGCGTGACGAGATCACCGACCTGGGGACTTTCCCGTCTGCCTGCAGCGTGCCGCCGCTCGGCAAGGCGCGGATCGGCCGTGGCTTTCGCATCCTTGGCCGAATGTTTGCCGGCGTCGTCGCCCTGGTGGTTTTGGCCGCCGTTGCCGTCTATGTCATCGGCGCCACCGGCATCGGCAGCGAGCGGCTGCGGGCGGAAGCCGAAACGGCGATCGAAAAACTCGCCGGTTTCGACGTCAATGTCGCCGTCGGTCCGGCCCGCCTGACACTGGACGGCTCGAGCTTCATTGCGCTGCAGGTCAGCGATGTCAGCGTCAAGACTGCCGACGGCAAGCCGATGGCCGATGCCGGGCGCGTCCGTTTCGGCATTAGGCTGATCCCGCTGCTGTCGGGCGAGGTGCGGCTGACCAGCGCCAGGATTTCCGATGCTCATATCGTCACCGCTTCCATGCCGTCGGGCGGCGACTGGACAGCCGAGCTGCGCAATCAAGACGGCCTCATCGATCCGGAAAAACTGGCCGCCGCAGTCTTCGGCCACGTCAACCATGCGCTCGATGCCGTGCGCGAGGATTCGATGCGCCGGATCGATCTCAAGAATGTCGCATTCGAACTGCCCGAGTCGGGCTCGATCAAGCTGGTCACGATCGCCAACGCCACCGTGCTGCAGTCTGGCCCCGGCAGCATGGAGTTTTCGTCCGACGCGGATATCGATGGCCGGGCGCTCACTGTCACTGCAACCGCTACCCGCGATACGACCTCCCAGCGGGTCACTGCATTGAATGCGGCCATCGACATGGCGGCCATTCCAGAGACAACGCCAGAGGCCGGTGGGAAAACCGGCGCGATCGCTTTGAAGCTGACGGGGGCTGAAGGTTCTGGCGAGAGCGATTCCCGGCTGACGGCCTCGCTGTCGCTGACCGGCTCGGTGCTCGACCTCGGCACACGCGGGCTGTTGCCAGCCGATGTCCACGTCGACGCCAATCTTGTTTCCGGCTCCAACAAGATCGATGTCGGCAAGCTGGTTTTGAAGACCGGCCGTTCGACATTCAATTTCGCCGGCTCGATCGGGCCCAAGCCGGCGACCGGCGCGGCCGGCGAGGAGCCTTCCTACCGCTACGACCTGACCAGCGACGGCTCGACGCTGGCGCCTGCGGAATCGCCTGAGCCGGCGTTGAATTTCTTTGCCCGCATCGCCGGCGTCTACCAGACCAGGAGCCATAGGCTCGTCGCCGAGCAGATCGGCGTCAGGTCGGCATCGGGCAGCGAGGTGCTGGGCACAGCCGCACTTGCCTTCATCGACAATGGGCCGCCGGGCATTTCGCTGTCGCTCAACGTCCACGACATGCCGGTCTCGCACGTCAAGCAATTGTGGCCGTGGTTTTCCGCCAAGAATGCCCGGCTGTGGGTGCTGCAGAACCTGTTTGGCGGCCGCGTCGTCGACGCCAATTTGCAGTTCCAGGTCGTCCCGGGGCGTCTCGGCAACGGCGTGCCGCTTTCGGCCGGCGAGGTGTTCGGCCGGTTCCAGATCGAGGGCTCGCGCTTCGACACCGCCGGCCGCATCCCGCCGATCCGCGACGCCGTCGGCGAGGTTTCCTTCCACGGCAACGACGTCGACATCGCGCTGTCCTCCGGCAGCGTCTATATGCCGAGCGGCCGCACCGTTGCGGCAAGCAATGGCACGCTGGCGGTGAAGGCGGCGAACCACCCGCCGGTGATCGGTGCGCTCGACATCGACATCGCAGGTGAGGCGCCGGCCGTGGCCGAGCTCGCCTCCTACGAACCGATCAACGCCATGCGCCATGTCGGTATTGCGCCGGACGATCTGTCCGGCACGGTGACCGGCCACGTCAAGGCCGACATTCCGCTGCAGTCCGGTGTCGATACTTCGAAGCTCGATTGGCTGGTGTCGCTCGACTACAAGGACCTGTCGCTCGCCAAGCCGTTCGAAGACCAGACGGTGACCGATGCCGACGGTTCGATCGAAGTCGGGCCCGACAAGGCAGTGATCTCGGCCGACGCGAAGCTGAACGGCATTCCGGCCGAGCTCGATCTGGTCGAGCCGCTCAGGGATGACGGACCGCCGCGCAGCCGCAAGGTGGCCCTTGTGCTCGACGACAAGACACGCGCCAGCGCCATGCCAGGCCTGTCGCCGCTGATTTCCGGCACCATCAAGGTGGCGATCGACAAGAGCGGCGAAGGCGGCAGCCAGAACGTCGCGGTCGACCTGACGAGCGCCAGGCTGGACATTCCCTGGGCCGGCTGGAGCAAGGGGCCGGGCATTCCTGCCGATGCCACTTTCATTATGGAGAAGTCCGGCGATACCACGACGCTGTCCGACTTCGACCTCGACGGAAAGAGCTTTTCCGTCGAAGGCGATGTTGTGCTGGTCAAGGGCGCGCTGTCGTCGGCGCGCCTTAGCAAGGTCGCCCTGAACAGGGGCGACGACGTAGCCGTGACGGTGAAGCGGTCGGGCAAGGGCTTTGCGGTCGACGTCAGCGGCAATGCGCTCGACGCCCGCTCGCTGATCAAGCAGTTCACCTCCGACGTCGACACCGCCACCAAGACCACTGGCACGGATGCGGTTTCGGTCAGCGCCGATGTCAATTCGCTGACCGGGTTCCACGACGAGGTCCTGTCCAATCTGAAGCTCGACTACAGCGCCGCCGGTTCCAAGGTAAACGGGCTCAAGGTCAGCGCCACGGCAAGCTCGGGCGCCGCCATCACCATCAGCAACACCACAGGAAACGGCGCGCGCACGCTCAACATGAAATCGGCCGACGCCGGCGCCATATTGCGCTTCCTCAACATCTACGAACACATGGAAGGCGGATCGATCACGCTGGCGCTCAGCGGTGCGGCCGATGGGCCGATGCGGGGCCAGGTCGATTCCAGCAACTTTTTCATCGTCGACGAACCGAAGCTCGCCTCGATCGTCTCCACCACGCCGGTGGGCGACAACCGCAGCCTCAACGAAGCGGTCAAAGGCAAGATCGACACCTCGCGGGTAAAGTTCGAGCGCGGCTTTACCGAGATCGACAAGGGGTCGGGTTATCTGAAGCTGGCCAATGGCGTGCTGCGCGGTCCGCGCATCGGCACGACCTTCCAGGGCACGCTCTACGACCAGAACAACAATATGGACATGACCGGAACGTTCATGCCGGCCTATGGCCTCAACCGCATCTTCGGCGAATTGCCGCTGGTCGGCGCGCTGCTCGGCAACGGCCGCGACCGCGGCCTGATCGGTGTCACTTACCGGCTCAAGGGCAACGCCAACAAGCCGGTGCTGGACATCAATCCGCTATCGGTGATCGCGCCGGGCATTTTCCGGTCGATCTTCGAATATCGCTAGAACAGCCCGCCGAAAGACCGAATTCGATTCCAAGCAGGTGCGCGTTCGCCCTGACCGCTTTCGCCCTGAAGGCTCGGGGCGGATTTTCGCGCAGTCATCCGTCTGTCTATCGGGCGACGTTCGAGAACCACCAGCCGTCGCATCGGTCGCCGCTTGAAGAAGGAGATGACGCGCGCCATGCTGCCCATCAGATGGTTGCGTCTTATCTTCGCCGGTGCCGCTCGTACCTCGATTTGCTTAAAGCCCCATCGTGAATAGGCGCCGGCATTGGCCGCGGCCGTGATCAGCCAGATAGGCTTCCGATCGTCGGTAAGCAGCGTATCGATCAGCCGCGAAGCGAGTCCGTGGCCTCGCGCTTCCTTGGCCACGACGAGCGATCCGACTTCGCGCGAGCCATCGGTATGTTTGCGCATCTGCACTGCGCCGATTATCCGGCCCTCTGCTATCGCGACCAGGAAGTTCGGCCAGTTGATGCCGGTTGGGTTCAGGCGCTCGGAACGCACCAAGGCGCGAATTGCCTGGTGGTCTCGCTCCGTCGCGCGACGAATGACAACAGCCGACTGATCCATGGATGCCTCCTGCACGATCCGGTAGCGCTTCGGCGGCAGGAAGTAGCAAGAGGTGTGTTTCAGCCAAATGTCGTTACGGCTGAGACTATGTTTCCGCCTGATGTGTCCGGTCAGGCTGGCCGCACCAGAACGTGTTTTTTCTTGCCCAATGAAAGCTTTGCGACGTTTTCCGGACTGAGATCCTGAGGCGTCACCATGCGCCGATCGTCCGCCACCGGATGGTCGTTGAGGCGCACGGCGCCGCCCTGGATATGCCGGCGCGCCTCGCCGTTGGACCCGGCAAGGCCTGCGGTGACCAGCAGCGACAGGATGCCGATGCCGGCCCCCAGCGCCGCGCCATCCACCTCGACGGTCGGCAGGGTTTCGGCGGTCACGCCTTCCTCGAACGTCTTGCGCGCGGTTTCCTCGGCCGCGAGCGCCGCCTCGCGGCCGTGCACGATGGCCGTGGTTTCCGTCGCCAGCACCTTCTTGGCCTCGTTGATCTCGGAACCGCCAAGAGCGGCCAGCCGCGCGATCTCCGACAGCGGCAGGCGGGTGAAGATCTTCAGGAAGCGCTCGACGTCGGCATCCTCGGTGTTGCGCCAGTACTGCCAGAAATCATAGGGCGAAAAGAGATCGCCGTTCAGCCAGACCGCCCCCTTGGCCGACTTGCCCATCTTGGCGCCCGACGATGTCGTCAGAAGCGGTGTGGTCAGCGCGTAAAGCTGCGTCGTGCCCATGCGGTGGCCGAGATCGACGCCGTTGATGATGTTGCCCCACTGGTCCGAACCGCCCATCTGCAGCCGGCAGTCGTGGCGGCGGCTGAGCTCGACGAAGTCATAGCCCTGCAGGATCATGTAGTTGAATTCGAGGAACGACAGCGACTGTTCGCGATCGAGCCTGAGCTTCACGCTGTCGAAGGTGAGCATCCGGTTGACCGAGAAGTGGCGGCCGACATCGCGCAGGAACTCGACATAGTTGAGCTTCATCAGCCAGTCGGCATTGTTGACCATGATGGCGTCGTTGCCGGTGTCGCCGAAACGCAGGATGCGGCCAAAAATGCGTTTGATGCCTTCGATGTTGGTGGCGATCGCCTCGGGCGTCAAAAGGCTGCGCTGGTCGTCGCGGAAGGACGGATCGCCGATCATCGAGGTGCCGCCGCCCATCAGCGCGATCGGCCGGTGCCCGGTCTCCTGCATCCAGTAGAGCATGGTCGCCGAAATCAGATTGCCGATATGCAGACTGGTCGCGGTGGCGTCGTAACCGACATAGGCGGTCACCGTTTCCTTCGCGAAAAGTTGATCCAGCCCGGTCTCATCCGAGATCTGGTGGATGAAACCGCGCTCGCTCATGACGCGCAGGAAATCGGATTTGAAGGCGGACATTGTTTCTTCCCGAAAGCGCCGGGCCCCAACCGCCCGGCGTGATTTGAACGCGGGCGTTTAGCATCCAAGCGGCCGAAGCAAAAGTGGTTTCCGGTTTTGCGTCCGCAGAGACGGCATATGCTGCGCTGCCGCGCGTGCTTGCTTCATCGTGCCGGCTGGCGTAATGAGGCGCCGCGCCAACGGGGTTAGATCCGCTGGAACGGCACCGCACGGCATCCGCCAAAATGCCATATCCTGTGACAGAGCCCGACGCGACATATGCCGGACGCATTGATATCCATCGTCATTCCCTGCCGCAACGAAGCGGCGAACCTGCCGCTTCTGATCGACGAGATCGAGGCCGCGATGACCGGACGCGACTTCGAAATCATCGTCGTCAATGACGGTTCGACCGACGACACGGCTTCCGTGCTTGCCGCCGAGGCCGCCAAACGCCCGTTTCCGCTTCGTCAGCTGCGCCACGAAAAATCCGCCGGCCAGTCGCTTTCGGTGCGCTCGGGCGCCTGGGCGGCGCGCGGCGCCATCGTCGCCACCATCGATGGCGACGGCCAGAACGACCCCCAATATATCCCCGTGCTGGTTGACGCGCTGCGCCAGGCCGGGCCTGATGTCGGCGCCGCGCAAGGGCAGCGGCTGAAGCGCCGCGACAGCAAGATCAAGCAGCTGGCGTCGCGCTTCGCCAACTGGCTGCGTGGCGCGATCCTGCATGACGACACCCGTGACACCGGCTGCGGCCTGAAGGCGATCCACACCGATATCCTGCGCAAACTGCCGTTCTTCGACGGCACGCACCGTTTTGTTCCGGCGCTGGTCATCCAGGAAGGCTACCGCGTTGTCCACTGCGACGTCGTCGACCGCTCGCGGCGCCACGGCAAGTCGAATTACGGCATCTTCGACCGCGGCCTGCAAGGCGCGCTCGATCTCGCCGGCGTCTGGTGGCTTCGGCGCAGGCGCCGCAGGATGCCAAAGGTAGAGGAAATCACGCATGGCTAACGTGTTTCAGGAACTGGCGACCTGGCTGCATCAGGTTTTCATCAAGCAGTTCGATGCCTGGATCCTGCTCGGTTTCGTCGCCCAGTTCTTCTTCACCATGCGCTTCGTCGTGCAGTGGCTCGCTTCGGAAAAAGCCAAGCGCAGCGTGGTGCCGGTCGCTTTCTGGTTCTTTTCGCTGTTCGGCGGCGGCCTGCTGCTGATCTATGCCATCGTGCGCCAGGACCCGGTGTTCATCGCCGGCCAGGCCATGGGCATGCTGATTTATGTCAGAAATCTCTGGCTCATTGCCAATGAGCGCAAAGCAGCGGCGATGACAAAGGTCGATTGAAGAAAGTCTGGGGTCGACTGAAGAAGTCTGGGGTCGACTGAAGAACGTCTGGTCAAGGCAGGATCCGGTGGTCGCAATGAACAGGAACTACGTCCTGCTTTTCCTGTTCAGCCTGCTGCTGACGGCCAGTGGGCTGGCTTCGCTGCCGCCGATCGACCGCGATGAATCGCGTTTCGTCCAGGCCACCAAGCAGATGGTCGAAACCGGCGATTATGTCGACATTCGCTTCCAGGACATGTCGCGGTATCAGAAGCCGGTCGGCATCTACTGGCTGCAATCGGCGTCCGTGGCGCTGAGCGGCGAGGGGGCCGGGGCGCCGATCTGGGTCTATCGCCTGGTCTCGGCGCTGGGCATCGCCATTGCTGTCGTGGCGATCGCCTGGACAGGCACCAGTCTTTTCGGCGCCAATGCCGGCCTCGCGACCGGGCTGATCATGGCAGCGATCTTCGCCACCGCTTTCGAAGGCCGCGACGCCAAGACCGATGCCATGCTTCTGGCCTGCTGCGTCGCGGCGCAAGGCGCCCTGGCGCGGATCTACACCGCCTCGCGGCGAAACGAACCGGTGGCCGGCCATCTCTGGTGGATATTCTGGGTGGCGCAGGGCATTGCGATCCTGATCAAGGGACCGATCGCGCCTCTGTTGTCGGCGCTGACAATTGCCGCGCTGTTTGCTTTCGAGCGCGATGGGCGCTGGTTGAAAAACCTGAAAGTCGGCCGCGGCCTTTTGATCGTGCTGTTGATCGCACTGCCCTGGCTCGCGCTGATCACCTGGAAGAGCCACGGCGCCTTCCTGCAGCAAGCGGTCGGCAAGGACATGCTGGGCAAGGTCGCCTCCGGCGAGGAATCGCACGGCATCCCGCCCGGTTTCTATGTGCTGACCTATTCGCTGTTCATGTGGCCGTTCGGGCTGATCGCCGTCGGCGCCGGGCTGCAGGCGCTCAACCGTTTGCGTGACGATCCGCGCCTGCGCTTTTGCCTTGCCTGGTACATTCCGTTCTGGCTGGTGTTCGAGCTGATCCCGACCAAGCTGCCGCATTATGTGCTGCCGGCCTATCCCGGCATGGCGCTGCTGGTCGGCTGGCTTCTGACTCTGCAGCCTGAGGACGCCAATGCGCCGCTCAAGCGCTGGCAGTCATGGCTTTGGTGGTCGACCGCCTTCGGTCTTGGCCTGGTCAGCATCGGCCTGGCCGTTGTCTGCGTCGGCGCGCCGATCTATCTCGCCAAGGCATTCTCGTGGTGGAGCATCCCGGCCGCACTTGCCGCGCTTGTCACCGGCTATCTCGCCTTCCCACGCCGCTTGCAGGTGCCGCTGCCGCGCATCGGCGCAATCGCGGCTGGTGCCGGCATCACCCTTGGCTTGCTGTTCGGGATGATTGCGCCGTCGCTGAAGCCGATCTGGCTGAGCCCGGCGATCAAGGCCGCGGTCGACGCGAACCGTCCCTGCGACACGACCGTGCTTGCCTCGGCGCCCTATCACGAACCGAGCCTTGTCTTCCTGGTCGGAACCAGGACGATCCTGACCGATGTCGACGGCGTCGCCGCACACCTGCTCGGCGATCCGGCCTGCGCGCTCGGGCTGGCGCCTGTCGCCGACGAGAAGAAGCTGAACGACATGCTGGCGGTGCAAGGCAAGACGGCGAACCGTCTGGCCGAGATCGACGGCCTCAACTATTCCTCGGGCGACAGGCTGTCTCTTGGCCTCTACCGGGTGGCCAAGTGAAAACCCCAGTGACGCCACCTGTGGTGTTTCGCCGGTCGCGCGACAATCTCCTCGACACGATGCGGATCGTGCGGCGGCGCCTGGCGACGCGCCCGGCCCGCTACCCGAAAGTCCTGTGGTCGGTCTGGGCTGTGGCCTGGCTTGTGCTGACGATCGCGGTCTCGATCCGTTTTGACGACGCGGCAGGGGCGATGGTGCGGCAGTGGTCGCCGGGCTTCAAACGCTTCGCAGAATTTTTCACCGTCTTCGGCCTGGGCGGCTGGTATCTCATCCCGTCGGCAGTGGTGCTGCTTGCGGCGAATCTGACGGATTGGCGCAGTCTTTCCAGGCGCGCGCGGATGACCCTCTACAACTGGACCTCTTTCGCTTTCATAGTGGTGGGTTCGATCGCGGTGTCCGCCGTGGTTGTCAATGTGCTGAAATATGGCGTGGGAAGGGCCAGGCCGATGAATTTCAGCAAGCTCGGCGATCTGTCGCTGCATCCGTTTGCCATGGAGGCGAGCTTTGCCAGTTTCCCGTCGGGCCATGCCACGACGATGGGCGTCATCTTCGGACTGGCGTTGCTGATGTTACCGCAGCGCAAATGGGTGCTGCTGGCCGTGACCCTGGCTATCGCGTCGACCAGGATTTTTGTCGGCGCACACTATCCGAGCGACACCGTCGCCGGCTTCGGTCTCGGTTGTGCCGTTGCCATCGCTAGCGCGCTGGTCTTTACACGGCTGGGGTTTATCTTCCGCCATACTCCGATCGGATTGCCGGTTCCTAAAACGACGTTCCGGCTGTTCCGTCGGGCTCGCATACCAGACCGCAACGGCGCCCCGCGGCAAACGAATCTCGGCGTTGGTGCAACCCGGGCAAACCCTTGAATTGCCTCCGTCATTGCGTCCAGCCGAATACAGGCGCTGCGGCTATTGGCTGTCGATGCCGCCCCAGTTCCGCACCAGCCGTGCCATATCAGGCGCGCCGGCGGCTTCCTTCTCCAGCCCTTCGGCGACACCGACACGGTCGGCGACAGGGCGGTTCTGGCTGACCTTCCACTTGCCGCTGATCTCGACGATCTCGATCTCCAGCCCGATAATGCCCTTGATCTGCGACTGGATGAAGGTCGGCGGTGCGTCGGTCACCGCCCAGGGCTCATTGCGGTTGCCTTCCTGCGATAGCGTCAGCTCGGTGATCTGCTGTGCGATCCATTCCGCATCCTCGATCACCTTGACCGTTCCGCGCACCTGGACAATGGCATAGTTCCAGGTCGGAACGACTTTGCCGGTCTCGCGCTTGGTCTCGTACCAGGACGGCGTTACATAGGCGTCGGCGCCCTGGAAGACGACCAGCACGGGTAATGCCGGGTTGTCGGCCAACTGGCGCCATTGCGGGTTGGCCCTGGCCAGATGGGCGCGCAGCCTGCCGTTCGGCCCTGCCTCGGCATCGAGCAGGAACGGAATGGCGTTGGCGATCGGGCCGTCAGCGCCGTTGGAGATCAGCAATCCCAACGGGTGCGAGCGGATCAGCCCGTGCAGGACGTCTTGGCGCGTCTCTACGAAATGAGGAGGTTGGTACATGATCGGTCACGCCTTCTTCGGCTTCCAGAACCCGGCATTCTGCACCGTTCAGGCCGGCCGTGCCACATGTCAGGCGCGCTGTTCATATGGATCAGCGGAAACGGCATTCGCGCCCGTCACGGGCGCGAATGTGCATGGCACAACATCCGACTGGCAGGGCCAGGCCTCTTAGCGCAGCCGCTTCGGCCGCGGATCGGACAATTCGCCGGCCAGTCGCCGGTCGAGATAGTCGGCGCATTCCTCGAGCAGCAGGTCGGCGTCGTTGGCGAAGAAGTGGTTGGCGCCGGGCAAGGTCTTCTGCGTGATGGTGATGCCCTTTTGCGTGTGCAGCTTGTCGACCAGGCCTTGCACGTCCTTGGGCGGCGCAACCTTGTCGGCGTCGCCATGGATGATCAGGCCCGATGACGGGCAGGGCGCCAGGAACGAGAAATCGTAGGTGTTGGGCTGCGGCGCGATCGAGATGAAACCCTCGATCTCGGGCCGGCGCATCAGAAGCTGCATCCCGATCCACGAGCCGAAGGAGTAGCCGGCGACCCAGCAGCTCTTGGAATCCGGATGCAGCGACTGCACCCAGTCCAGCGCCGCGGCCGCGTCCGACAATTCACCGGTGCCGTGGTCGAATTCGCCCTGGCTGCGGCCAATGCCGCGGAAATTGAAGCGCAGCGTGGTGAAATCGCGCTTCTGGAACATATAGAAGAGGTCATAGACGATCTTGTTGTTCATCGTGCCGCCGAATTGCGGATGCGGATGCAACACGATGGCGATCGGCGCGCTCTTTTCCTTGGAAGGCTGGTAGCGGCCCTCCAGGCGGCCGGCCGGACCGGTGAAAATGACCTCAGGCATAAAATACTCCACGTGGCATAAGAATGCGCGGCGCCCGGAACAACTCTTTCCTCTGGCCTTGACGCAGGGCGAGCGTCTTCTTAGAAGCTAGTTTAGAATTGTTCAAAACTGGATGGCCAGCCGTGACGGCCCGGCCATCCCCGCCGCAAGCCGCGTAAATAGGACGTCTTGCCTTGCAATTTCAAGGAAATAACGCGCTATCCCTGCGGAATGGGTTTTGACGGGATCGATTGAGCGAAAATGGCCGCAACACGCGCCTATCTCGACTACAATGCCAGCGCGCCGCTCATCCCCGAGGCGCGCGAGACGATGATTGCGTCGCTCGATCTCGTCGCCAATCCGTCGTCGGTGCATGCCGAGGGCCGCGCGGCGCGCCGGCTGATCGAGAACGCCAGGCGCGACGTGGCGCTGCTGGTCAACGCGAAACCCGAACATGTCGTCTTCACCTCCGGCGCGACCGAGGCTGCGTCGACGCTTTTGACGCCGGATTGGCAGATGGGCCGTGGCACGGTGCGCATGAGCCGGCTCTATGTGTCCGAGGCCGATCACCCGTGCCTGCTCAATGGCGGCCGTTTTCCCACTGCGCCGGTGACGCGGATCGGCGTCGATGCCAACGGCATCGCCAATCTCGCTCAACTGACGGCGGCGCTCGGTGCTCACGACAAGGCCGACGGCCTGCCGCTGGTGGCCATCCACGCCGCCAACAACGAGACCGGTGTCATCCAGCCGGTCGAGGCCATCGCTGCAATCGTCAAGGCAGCGGGCGGCATTCTGGTGGTCGACGCGGTG
Source organism: Mesorhizobium sp. P2_F7 (assembly GCF_056403695.1). Lineage (NCBI taxonomy): Bacteria > Pseudomonadati > Pseudomonadota > Alphaproteobacteria > Hyphomicrobiales > Phyllobacteriaceae > Mesorhizobium > Mesorhizobium sp. P2_F7. The sequence continues at coordinate 460,765 of NZ_JBFUFA010000004.1, forward strand.
CAGGCGGCGGGTCGCATTTCCATCGATATGTCAGCGCCTTACGCCGACTATTTGATTCTGTCCTCGCACAAGATCGGCGGCCCCAAGGGCGTAGGCGCGATTGTCGCCGCGGCCGATCTGATGATGCCGAAGCCGCTGATCAATGGCGGCGGCCAGGAAAAGGGCCATCGCGGCGGCACGGAAAACCTGGCGGCGATTGCCGGTTTCGGCACGGCGGCGCGCCAGGCTCTGGTTGGATTGCAGGGCATGGACGCGATTGCGCAGCGCCGCGACGAGGTCGAGGCGATCATCAAAACGTTGGTGCCGGACGCAGAAATCTTCGGAACCGGCGCGCCAAGGCTTGCCAATACGACATTCTTCGCTATTCCCGGCGTCAAGGCCGAGACGGCGCAGATCGCTTTCGATCTGGCGGGCGTCGCGCTGTCTGCGGGATCGGCCTGCTCGTCGGGCAAGGTCGGTCCAAGCCATGTGCTGAAAGCCATGGGTTATGGCGAAAGCCTCGGCGCTTTGCGCGTGTCCATCGGCCACGCGACGAGCGCTGGGGATATCGAACTGTTTCGTACTGCGCTGGCGGGGATTGCCCAGCGCCGGGCGGGCAGGGAACAAGCCGCCTGAGGCGGTGGGGAGCATTGGACCGAAAAGTGTGCAAGCGGTTTTCGGACGATCCAATGCTCAAAGAAAGACCATTCAGGCCTTATGGCCTGGTAGAGCCGTGCGTTGAGAAGTGGCCGGGTGAATTCCCGGTCGAGACGCACTATATGGAACTTACGCCGCCTTCGGCGCCTCACGGGGCAGCCTTGGCGATGCCATAGTTTGAAAACTGTCGGGCCTTGACCCCGGCGTGGATGGAGAACGCTTATGCCTGCTGTGCAGGACACGATCGATCGGGTCCGAAAGATCGACGTCGACCAGTACAAATACGGATTCCAGACAGAGATCGCGATGGACAAGGCCCCCAAGGGCCTGAGCGAAGACATTATTCGCTTCATCTCGGCCAAGAAGGATGAACCGTCCTGGATGCTGGAATGGCGTCTTGAAGCCTATCGGCGCTGGCTGACGCTGGAAGAGCCGACCTGGGCGCGCGTCCACTATCCCAAGATCGACTTCCAGGACCTCTATTACTACGCGGCGCCCAAGAGCACGCCCGGCCCGACGTCGCTCAGCGACGTCGATCCCGAGCTCTTGAAGGTCTACGAGAAGCTCGGCATTCCGCTCAGGGAACAGGAAATCCTCGCCGGCGTGCAGAAGACCGACGTGTCCGATCTCGAGGAGCCCAGCGACAACGTCTACAAGTCGGGCCGTGTCGCCGTCGACGCCGTGTTCGATTCCGTCTCCGTCGTCACCACCTTCAAGAAGGAGCTGGCGCAGGCCGGCGTCATCTTCTGCTCGATCTCGGAAGCCATCCGCGAGCATCCCGAACTGGTGCAGAAGTATCTTGGCTCGGTCGTGCCGACCTCCGACAATTTCTACGCCACGCTGAATTCGGCTGTCTTCACTGACGGCTCGTTCGTCTTCGTGCCCAAGGGCGTGCGCTGCCCGATGGAGCTGTCGACCTATTTCCGCATGAACGAGAAGAACACCGGCCAGTTCGAGCGCACGCTGATCATCGCCGAGGAGGGGGCTTATGTCTCCTACCTCGAAGGCTGTACGGCACCGCAGCGCGACGAGAACCAGCTGCATGCCGCCGTCGTCGAACTGGTGGCGCTCGATGACGCCGAGATCAAATATTCGACGGTGCAGAACTGGTACCCCGGCGACGCCGAGGGCAAGGGCGGCATCTACAATTTCGTCACCAAGCGCGGCGACTGCCGCGGCGACCGTTCGAAGATCTCGTGGACACAGGTTGAGACCGGTTCGGCCATCACCTGGAAATATCCGAGCTGCATCCTGCGCGGCGACGATTCCTCTGGCGAGTTCTATTCGATCGCCGTGTCGAACGGTTATCAGCAGGTCGACTCAGGCACCAAGATGATCCATCTCGGCAAGAACACGTCGAGCCGCATCATCTCCAAGGGCATCGCCGCCGGCTTCTCGCAGAACACCTATCGCGGCCAGGTCTCGGCGCACCGCAAGGCGACCAACGCCCGCAACTTCACCAATTGCGACAGTCTGCTGATCGGCGACCAGTGCGGCGCGCACACCGTGCCCTACATGGAAGCCAAGAACTCGACGGCGCAGTTCGAGCATGAGGCGACGACGTCGAAGATTTCCGAAGACCAGAAGTTCTACGTCATGCAGCGCGGCATTCCTGAGGAAGAGGCGATCGCGCTGATCGTCAACGGCTTCGTCAAGGATGTCATTCAGCAGCTGCCGATGGAGTTCGCGGTCGAGGCGCAGAAGCTGATCGGCATCAGCCTCGAGGGCTCGGTCGGCTGACCGGACAAGATATTCAGGAAAGAAAAGAATGCTTGAAATCAGAAACCTGCATGCCCGCATCGTCGATGACGGCACCGAGATCATCCGCGGCCTCAACCTGACGGTGAAAGCCGGCGAGGTCGCCGCCATCATGGGCCCGAACGGCTCGGGCAAGTCGACGCTGTCCTACATCCTCGCCGGCCGCGAGGATTATGAGGTCACCGAAGGCGACATCCTCTACAACGGCCAGTCGATCCTGGAAATGGATCCGGCCGAGCGCGCCACTGCCGGCATCTTCCTCGCCTTCCAGTATCCGATGGAGATACCAGGCGTCGCGACCATGGAATTCCTGAAAGTGGCGATGAACGAGCAGCGCAAGGCGCGCGGCGAGGAACCGCTGAAGATCCCGGAATTTCTGAAGCGGGTGAAGGAAGCGGCGGCTTCGCTCAACATGGACATGGCGATGCTGAAGCGGCCGCTCAATGTCGGCTTCTCCGGCGGCGAGAAGAAGCGCGCCGAGATCCTGCAGATGAAGCTGCTCGAGCCGAAACTCTGCGTGCTCGACGAGACCGATTCCGGCCTCGACATCGATGCGCTAAAGATCGTCTCCGACGGCGTCAATGCGCTGCGCTCGCCCGACCGCGCCATCATCGTCATCACCCATTACCAGCGCCTGCTCGAGCACATCGTGCCGGACAGTGTGCACGTCCTCTACAAAGGTCAGGTGATCAAGTCCGGCGACAAGTCGCTGGCGCTCGATCTCGAGGCCAATGGCTATGCCGGCGTGATCGGCGAAGCCGCGTGAGATGCCAGAGGCGAAGCTTATGAACATGCACTCGACACCCCAGCGCACCCAGGCTGAAACCGCGCTGATCGACGCCTTCGGCGAGCGGCTGTCGCTGCTGCCGGGCGACGGCGCGGTGACGCTGAAGCGCGACGACGCCATCGAGGCGATCAAGCACGGCCTGCCGACCCGGCGCCTGGAATCCTGGCACTATACGGACCTGCGCCGGCTGCTGACGACGGTGCCGGCTTTCGATTCCACGGCCGCCACCAAGGCGCTCGCGCCTATCGTCGAAGGCTCCGCCGTCCTGGCCGTGCTGAACGGCGTCTCGAATGCGAAATTCCCCGCCATCGAGGGCGTGACCGTCCAGCGCCTGTCGGAAAAGCTGACCGATGGCTCGATTGCACCAGGCCTCGACCCCTATGGCAGCGATGACGCCATCGGTGCGCTGAACACCGCCTTTGTCGCCGACGGCTATTTCGTCGACATCGCCGATGGCGCAGCACTGGAAAAGCCGATCGAATTGCAGAACCTGCAGGCCGGCGGCCAGGCCCATGTGCGCTTCCCCGTGCGTGTCGGCGCCGGCGCCAAAGCTGCTATCGTCGAGCGTCAGGCCGGCGAGGGGGCGGCACTGGGCAGTTCGGTCAGCCAGCTGGTGCTCGGCGAAGGCGCCGAGGTAACCTGGCTGATCGTGCAGGAACAGCCGGAAACGGCCACGCATCTTGCCCAGTTCAAGGCGCATCTCGGCAAGAATTCGAAGCTGACGCTGTTCTTCATGAATGCCGGCGGCAAGCTCGTGCGCCAGGAGATCGTGGTTCGGACAACGGGCGAAGGCGCCGACTTCAAGCTGCGCGGCATCAACCTTCTGGCCGGCGACACCCATACCGACGTGACCATGGTGCTCGACCATGCCGTGCCGCACACGACCTCGACGGAAGTGATCCGCAATGTGGTGACCGGCAAGGCGCGTGGCGTCTTCCAGGGCCGTATCAACGTCCATCAGTATGCGCAGAAGACCAACGCCAAGATGGCCTGCAACACGCTGCTGCTGTCGGACGACGGTGAGTTCTCGACCAAGCCGGAGCTGGAAATCTTCGCCGACGACGTCGTCTGCGGCCACGGCGCCACCGTCACCGAGATCGACCACAACCACCTGTTCTATCTGATGGCGCGCGGCATCGACGAAAAGAGCGCGCGTGGTCTGCTGGTAAAGGCGTTCGTCGCCGAAGTGATCGAGGAACTGGACGACGAGACGATCGTCGAGGCCCTGGAAACAAGGCTGGACGAGTGGTTCTTGGCGCATGGGTAGCGCATGACCTTCTCCCCTTGTGGGAGAAGGTGGATCGGCGCGCAGCGCCGAGACGGATGAGGGGTGCGTGACGAAGTGAGGCGGTGCCTCAAGAGAGCTTGTAATGGACCAGAAAGTCGAAAACACCCCCTACGACGTCGAGGCAATCCGCCGCGACTTCCCGATCCTGTCGCGCGAAGTCTATGGCAAACCGCTCGTCTATCTCGACAATGGCGCCTCGGCACAGAAGCCGCAGGTGGTGCTGGATACGATCCAGCACGCCTATTCCCAGGAATACGCCAACGTCCATCGCGGCCTGCATTTCCTGTCCAACGCGGCGACCGATGCCTATGAAAAGGCGCGCGAGACGGTCCGTCGTTTTCTCAATGCACCAAGCACCGACAACATCGTCTTCACCTCGAACACGACGGCCGCCATCAACACCGTCGCCTACGGCTATGGCATGCCCAACATCGGCGCGGGCGACGAGATCGTGCTGTCGATCATGGAGCATCACTCCAACATCGTGCCATGGCATTTCATCCGCGAGCGGCAGGGCGCCAAGCTGGTCTGGGTGCCGGTCGACGATCTCGGCGTCTTCCATATCGAGGAATTCGAAAAGCGCCTGACCGACAAGACCAAGCTCGTCGCCATCACCCATATGTCGAATGCGCTGGGCACGGTGACGCCGATCAAGGAGATCGTGCGCATCGCCCATGCCCGTGGCATTCCGGTGCTGGTCGACGGCAGCCAGAGCGCCGTGCATATGCCGATCGACGTCCAGGACCTCGACTGCGACTTCTTCGTCTTCACCGGCCACAAGGTCTATGGCCCCTCCGGCATCGGTGTGCTCTACGGAAAGAAGGACATTCTCTCGGGCATGCGCCCCTTCATGGGCGGCGGCGAGATGATCGAGGAGGTGACGGAAGACATCGTCACCTACAACGACCCACCGCACCGTTTCGAGGCCGGCACGCCGCCGATCGTCCAGGCGATCGGTCTCGGTGCAGCGCTGGAATACATGGAAAAAATCGGCCGCGAGCGCATCGCCGCGCATGAGACCGATCTCAAGACCTATGCGCATGAGCGGCTGCGCGCGATCAACTCGCTGCGCGTCTTCGGCGACGCGCCGGGCAAAGGCGCCATCATTTCCTTCGAATTGCAGGGTATTCATGCCCATGACGTGTCGATGGTGATAGACAGGCAGGGCGTGGCGGTCCGCGCCGGCACCCATTGCGCCCAGCCGCTGTTGAAACGCTTTGGCGTAACCTCCACATGCAGGGCATCGTTCGGCATGTATAATACCAGGGCCGAAGTCGACGCTTTGGCCGAAGCGCTTGAAAAAGCGCGCAAGTTCTTTGGATGACGACCATGGATGATGCGAGCCACACCACAGAGACCGCGCCGGAAGCAGCCATCAATCCGCTAGTTTCCGCTTCGACCATTCCGGCCGATGAACTGGCGCGGCTGACCGACGATATCGTCTCGGCGCTGAAGACGGTCTATGACCCGGAAATCCCGGCCGACATCTACGAACTCGGCCTGATCTACCGGATCGACATCGAGGACGACCGCTCGGTCAAGATCGACATGACGCTGACCGCGCCCGGCTGCCCGGTGGCCGGCGAAATGCCGGGCTGGGTGGAGAACGCTGTCGGCGCCGTCGAAGGCGTGTCAGGCGTCGAGGTCAACATGACCTTCGACCCGCCCTGGTCGCCCGACCGCATGTCGGAAGAGGCGCAGGTGGCGGTCGGCTGGTACTAGCCCGGTAGAGACTGGCGCACTTGCACCAGTGGTAAAACTTCACCATTTTAGGTGAGGAATCATTCGGCAGGCCTTGAACCTGCATGGAATGGAAGAGGAAAAAGAATGGGACGCTTCGCCGTCATCACGATGACCGAAAAGGCCGCCGACCGGGTGCGCGAGATCGTTGCTACGCGTGACAACGCGCATGGCATTCGCCTCGGCATCAAAAAAGGCGGCTGCGCCGGCATGGAATACACGGTCGACCTGGTGACCGAGCCCAACACCAAGGACGACCACATCGAGCGCGACGGTGCCCATGTCTATGTCGCCCCGGAAGCGGCGCTTTTCCTGTTCGGCACCGAGATGGATTTCGAACAGACGACGCTGCGCACCGGCTTCACCTTCCACAACCCGAACCAGAGTTCGGCCTGCGGCTGCGGCGAATCGGTCGAGCTGAAGCCGGCGGATTTGAAGAAGCTGGCCGAAGCGCGCGAGTCGGCCTGATCTTCCCTCGCCCCGTTTACGGGACGACGAAGGCTACTTCACCCACATCTTCGTCCGCTTGTGCCAGTCGGCGATCGATTCCTCGGGATAGGCGTCGAACGCCTTGTCTTGTCTGCCGATCTCCGGCTCGACCCAGTTCGCTTTGTATTTCAGCATCAGATGCACCTTTTCCGGCGGCTTCGGCAGCTCGCTGTCGATCGCCGAGGCGAAAGGGTGCACCAGTTCCGGCCAGGTCGGATCGTAGAGCCACAGCGCCGAGCCGCATTTCTTGCAGAAATTGCGCTCGCCGGTCGAAATCTCGCACGTGGGGTGCTCGTCATCCTGGATCTCGGCGCGAAACACGCCGAGGTCGCGCTTCCCCTTGATCTTCAGTGTCTCGTAGTTGGCGCCGAGATTGATGGCGAAGCCGCCGCCGCCCTGCTGCTTGCGGCAGATCGAGCAGTAGCACAGCATGAACGGCACCGGCGTGTGGCTTTCCACCTCGAAATGGACGGCATCGCAGCGGCAGGACCCTTTGAGCAGAAGCGGCATGGCAAAACTCCGACGAATCTCGTTCTCAACCTGTCAGCATGGTTTTGGTTGCGGCGATGACAAGGCCAAATCCCGGTGACATGATCGCGGCATGGACAATGAACGCATCGCCGAACTGTTCGAGGGCCTCGGCCCGGTCTCGATCCGCAGGCTGTTCGGCGGCAAGGGCATCTATTTCGACGGTGTCATCGTCGCCATCGTGCTGCGCGGCGAATTGCTGCTCAAGGCCGACGAGCAAAGCGCGCCCGACTTCGAAGCCGCCGGCTGCAAGCAATGGACCTACACCGGCACCCGCCACGGCAAGCTGGTCGCGATGCCGTATTGGAGCATTCCCGACGACGCGTTTGATGATCCCGACGAGATGCGGGTGTGGGCGCGCCGGGCCTATGAGGCGGGACGGCGGGCGGGGAAGTAACGCCCAATAACTGGGAACGCTGGGCGGGACAGCACCCCCCTCTGGCCTGCCGGCCATCTCCCCCTCAAGGGGGGAGATTAGCAGCTTCTGTGCTCCGCTTCTCCGTTGAAGATTGGCGAAGGCCGCGATGACATCCAATCTCCCCCCTTGAGGGGGAGATGTCCGGCAGGACAGAGGGGGGTGTGAAGGATCGCGGCGGTCGCGCTTGGCATGCATTGCCGAACGCCAATCCCTACAGCGCCTTCGCGATCTTCGCCGCCAGCCGCGCATTGTTCTCGACCAGCGCAATGTTGGTCTTCAAACTCCGGCCGCCGGTCAGTTCGAGGATTTTTCCCAGCAGGAACGGCGTCACGGCCTTGCCGGTCACATTCTGCGCCTCCGCCGCCTTCTGCGCGGCCTCGATGTAGCCGGCCATCTCGTCGGCCGGGATTTCGTCATCCTGCGGCACCGGATTGGCGATCAGCATGCCGCCGCCGAGCCCCAGCGCCGCCCGGGTCTTGTAGAAATGCGCGATCTCTTCGGGCTTGTGCAGCGTCAGCGGCGCGCGGAAGCGCGACTGGCGCGACCAGAAGGCGGGCATGGTTTCGCAGCCATGGCCGATCACCGGCACGCCGCGCGTTTCCAGCACCTCCAGCGTCTTTTCGATGTCGAGGATGGCCTTGGCGCCGGCCGAGACGACGATGACCGGCGTGCGCGCCAGCTCGTCCAGGTCGGCCGAGATGTCGAAGCTTTTTTCCGCGCCTTTGTGGACGCCGCCAATGCCGCCGGTGGCGAACACCATGATCCCGACCATGTCAGCCGCGATCATGGTGGCGGCGACCGTGGTGCCGCCGGTGCGACCCTCAGCAACCGCAAAGCCGAGATCGGCGCGCGACAGCTTCATGGCGTCGCCGGTCATCGCCAGCGATTCGCGCTCGCCGTCGGACAGCCCGATCTTGATGCGGCCGGCAACCACGGCGATCGTCGCCGGCACCGCGCCATGGTCCAAAATGATCTTCTCGACATTGGCGGCCATGGCGCCATTGTCGGGATAGGGCATGCCATGGGTGATGATGGTACTCTCCAGCGCCACCACCGGCCGGCCGGCGGCAAGCGCGTCGGCCACCGGTGGGTGGATGTCGATGAAGGGGCGGGCGCTTTGCGGGGTCATGACGGTCTCCGGTCCGGCGCGCCGCCCGTCCCCTTGGACGGCGCGCTCCGGCAATGGCAATTGGCCGCCCTCATGCCATTTCCTGCGCGTCGGGCACAAGAGCCAGCGCCTCGGCAAAGGTCGCGGTGGTGAAGGCCGGCACCGCGTCCGCGCTTTCGATGGCGAGCGTTGCGGCGGCCACGCCTTCGCGCAGGGCCTGGCGCAGGGGCAGGCCGCGCAGCAGGGCAGCGATGGTGGCACCGGCCAGCGCATCGCCGGCGCCGGTGACGTCGGCGACCTTTCTCGGCGCCGGCGGCAGGATCGAGAAGGCGCCGGCTTCGTCGAAGCCCAGCACCGGGCCATCGCCGGCTGTCACCACGCCACTCCTGAGGCCGCTGCAGCGCAAACCGTCGACGGTCTCGCGCTCGGTGGCATTGGCGCCGACACCGGCCAGCACCATGGCCTCGCGCCGGTTCATGAAGACCTGCGCGAGCTCCTTCAGCACGGGTATCAGCCGCACCACCTTGGCTGGCGAAATGGCGATGGCGTAGACCGGCTTGCCGGCAGCGAGCCCCACCAGCCGCTCCAGCGCCGATGACGGCAGATTGGCGTCGCACAGCACCGCGTCGGCCTCGGCGACCACCTCGCGAACCTTGGAGCGGCGGAGCTGCTTGGGAAACGCCAGGTCGTAGAGCGCCATGTCGGCAAAGCCGGTGATCAGCTCCCCGTCGCGGTCTATGAGCGCGGTGTAGCTCGGCGTCGTGCGGTCGAGGAACACCGCCGACAGATCGGCAATGCCGGCATCTGCGATAGCGCGCGACACCGTCTCGCCCGCCGCATCGCCGCCGCGCATCGACATCAGCGAGGCCGAGACGCCCAGCCGCGCAAGGCTGCGCAGCGCGTTGAAGACGCCGCCACCGACATCCTCGCGCATCGTGCCGGGGTTGGACGCCGCCGGCACGTAGGCGCCCGACACCTGGCCGCGCCGGTCGATATGGGCGCCGCCCACCGCGAGGATTTTTGCAGATTTCACCATGCGGGCGATATGACCTTTGTTATTCGAACCATACAAGCGCTAGGCTGTGCGGCGGAGCTTCGCAGGCAAGCCAGCGATTCGGGCGGAGCCAAACCGCCGGAGCGCTTGGCCCAATGCGGGGCGCGCCCGAAAACCAAACCATGAGACAAAAAAAGAACAAATCCGGATAAAGATTGCTTTTCAGATATTTGACCCCTCTTGCCAAACGAGAACAAAAAAGGTACAAACTGGGGCAGGGATTACGGATTGTCCGGCCTTCATTGACGACCAAGGGGTGATGTATCATGGCTCAGAATTCTTTGCGGCTTGTAGAGGACAAAGCGGTGGACAAATCAAAGGCTCTGGACGCGGCGCTGTCGCAAATCGAGCGCGCCTTCGGCAAGGGCTCGATCATGCGGCTGGGCGCCAATGAGCAGGTCGTCGAGATCGAAACCGTGCCGACCGGATCGCTCGGCCTCGACATCGCGCTTGGCGTCGGCGGCCTGCCGCGGGGCCGCATCGTCGAGATCTATGGGCCGGAAAGCTCGGGCAAGACCACGCTGGCGTTGCACACAGTTGCCGAAGCTCAGAAGAAGGGCGGCATCTGCGCCTTTGTCGATGCCGAACATGCGCTGGACCCGGTCTATGCCCGCAAGCTTGGCGTCGACCTCGAAAACCTGCTGATCTCACAGCCGGACACCGGCGAGCAGGCGCTGGAGATTTGCGACACGCTGGTGCGTTCCGGCGCCATCGACGTGCTGGTGGTCGATTCGGTTGCGGCACTGACGCCGCGCGCTGAAATCGAGGGCGAAATGGGCGATTCGCTACCCGGCCTGCAGGCGCGTTTGATGAGCCAGGCGCTGCGCAAGCTGACCGCCTCGATCTCGCGCTCCAACACCATGGTTATCTTCATCAACCAGATCCGCATGAAGATCGGCGTCATGTTCGGTTCGCCAGAAACCACGACCGGCGGCAACGCGCTGAAATTCTACGCTTCGGTGCGTCTCGACATCCGCCGCATCGGCTCGGTCAAGGACCGCGACGAGGTCGTCGGCAACCAGACCCGCGTCAAGGTGGTCAAGAACAAGCTGGCACCGCCCTTCAAGGTGGTCGAGTTCGACATCATGTATGGCGAGGGCGTGTCCAAGACCGGCGAACTGGTCGACCTCGGCGTCAAGGCCGGCGTGGTCGAGAAGTCAGGCGCCTGGTTCTCCTACAATTCGCAGCGCCTCGGCCAGGGCCGCGAGAACGCCAAACTGTTCCTGCGCGACAATCCCGACACGGCGCGCGAGATCGAACTGGCGCTCAGGCAGAATGCCGGGCTGATTGCAGAAAAGTTCCTCGAGAATGGCGGCCCCGAGCGCGGCGAAGACGACGGCTTCGAGGAAGAATCCGGCGCCATGTAAGGCAGCTGCCAGAGTTCGGCCATAAATCCGGTCCATTATCTGATGCTTAAGTAACAGAGTTCCTTAGTATCGCGTTCCAAACCGCCGGCCTTCGCGCCGGCGGTTTTCGTTTTTGGGCAGGCGTGGAGCCGGCCTGGCGGCTGCAGGATTGGCCCAATTCCGTGTTTCTGGACAGGGTGAAGCCTGCCCGCTAAAAGGCCAAGTCGATCTTCTAAAAGCAGAGACCAGTTTCCGCCGGCCGTGCCGGCGGTTTTCGCGAAAAGGCAGCAGTCATGAGTGGCGTGAACGACATCCGGTCGACATTTCTCGACTATTTCCGCAAGGAAGGCCACGAGGTCGTCGCCTCAAGCCCGCTGGTGCCGCGTAACGACCCGACATTGATGTTCACCAATGCCGGCATGGTGCAGTTCAAGAACGTCTTCACCGGCCTGGAGAAGCGGCCCTATTCGCGCGCCACGACCGCGCAGAAGAGCGTGCGCGCCGGCGGCAAGCACAACGACCTCGACAATGTCGGCTACACCGCACGCCATTTGACCTTCTTCGAGATGCTCGGCAACTTCTCCTTCGGCGATTATTTCAAGGAGCGCGCCATCGAGCTTGCCTGGAACCTGATCACCAAGGAGTTCGGGCTGAACAAGGACAAGCTCTTGGTCACCGTCTATCACACCGATGATGAGGCGGCCGGCTTCTGGAAAAAGATCGCCGGCTTTTCCGACGACCGCATCATCCGCATCCCGACATCCGACAATTTCTGGGCGATGGGCGACACCGGGCCATGCGGTCCGTGCTCGGAGATTTTCATCGACCGCGGCGAGCACATCTGGGGCGGCCCTCCCGGCAGCCCGGAAGAGGATGGCGACCGTTTTCTTGAATTCTGGAACCTGGTGTTCATGCAGTATGAGCAGGTCACCAAGGAAGAGCGCATCGACCTGCCGCGGCCGTCGATCGACACCGGCATGGGCCTGGAGCGCATGGCGTCGATCCTGCAAGGCGTGGAGAGCGTCTTTGAAACCGATCTGTTCCGCCATCTGATCGATGCGGCGTCGTCGGCGCTCGGCCAGGGGCCCGACAAGGAGACGGTCGCCTCCTTCCGCGTCATTGCCGACCATTTGCGCTCGTCCTCCTTCCTGGTCGCCGACGGCGTGCTGCCGTCCAACGAAGGCCGCGGCTATGTGCTGCGCCGCATCATGCGCCGCGCCATGCGCCATGCGCAGCTGCTCGGCGCCAAGGAACCGCTGATGTGGAAGCTGGTGCCGGCGCTGGTGCGCGAGATGGGCCAGGCCTATCCCGAGCTGCTGCGCGGCGAACAGCTGATCACCGAGACGCTGAAGCTCGAGGAGACCCGCTTCCGCAAGACGCTCGTGCGCGGCCTCGGCCTGCTTTCGGAGGCGACCGAAACGCTGCATGCCGGTGACATGCTGGATGGCGAGACCGCCTTCAAGCTCTACGACACCTACGGCTTCCCGCTCGATTTGACGCAGGATGCGCTGCGCCAGCGCAGCATCTCGGTCGACCTTGCCGGCTTCACCCATGCGATGGAGCAGCAGAAGGCGGAGGCGCGCAAGCACTGGGCTGGTTCCGGCGATGCGGCCACCGAGACCATCTGGTTTTCGGTGCGCGAGCAGGCGGGCGCCACCGAATTCCTCGGCTACGAGACTGAAGCTGCGGAAGGCCTCGTCCAGGCGCTGGTCAAGGACGGCAAGACCGTCGACAGCGCCGGAAAGGGCGATGCGGTGGCGGTGGTCGTCAACCAGACGCCGTTCTATGGCGAGTCCGGCGGCCAGATGGGCGACACCGGCGTGATCTCCGGCGAGGGGTTCTCGATCGAGGTCTCGGACACGCAGAAGAAGGCCGACGGGCTGTTCGTGCATCTGGGCAAGGTGGTGAGCGGCACGGTCAAGACGGGTGCCGCGGTCGAGCTCAAGGTCGACCATGCGCGCCGCACCCGGTTGCGCGCCAACCACTCCGCGACGCATCTGATCCACGAGGCGCTGCGCGAGGTGCTGGGCACCCATGTCGCGCAGAAGGGCTCGCTGGTAGCGCCCGAGCGGCTGCGCTTCGATATCTCGCACAACAAGCCGATCTCGGCGGAAGACCTCGAAGAGGTCGAGCGCATGGCCAACGAAATCGTCGTCCAGAACAGCCCGGTGACGACGCGCCTGATGTCGGTCGACGACGCCATCGCCGAGGGCGCCATGGCGCTGTTCGGCGAGAAATATGGTGACGAGGTGCGCGTCGTGTCGATGGGCACCGGCCTGCATGGCGCCAAGGCCAACCGGCCCTATTCAGTCGAACTCTGCGGCGGCACCCATGTCCGGGCGACCGGCGATATCGGTCTGGTCCGCGTCGTCTCCGACAGCGCGGTCGCCGCCGGCGTGCGCCGCATTGAGGCGCTGACCGGGGAAGCCGCGCGCAAACATCTCGACGAGCAGGACAGGCGTCTGAAGGCGACGGCAGCCGTGCTGAAGATATCGCCGGCCGATGTGCCGGCGCGTGTCGAGACGCTGCTCGAGGAGCGCAAGAAGCTCGAAAAGGAACTGAGCGAGGCGCGCAAGAAACTGGCGCTGGGCGGCGGTGCTGCTGCAGGTGCTCCGTCCGAGAACGAGACGGTGGCCGGGGTCGGCTTCCTCGGCAAGGCGGTCTCCGGCGTCTCGCCAAAAGATCTGAAGCCGCTGGCCGATGCCGGCAAGACCTCGCTTGGCTCCGGTGTCGTGGTCTTTGTCGGCGCCGGTGAGGACAACAAGGCAAGCGTCGTCGTCGCCGTCACCGACGACCTCGTCGGCCGCTTCAGCGCCGTCGACCTGGTGCGCGTCGCCTCGGCCGCCTTGGGCGGGCAGGGCGGCGGCGGACGGCCTGATATGGCTCAGGCCGGCGGTCCGGATGCCTCGAAGGCCAATGATGCGATCGCCGCGGTCAGGGCGGCGGTGGAGGCAGCCTGATAGCCATCCCATGCCCGATCGTCCTGCCAAGAAGGTGCTCGTCCTCGGCGGCTATGGACTGATCGGCGAAGCCGTCGTCGAGCGCCTGCTTGGCGACGGGCATCAGGTAACCGGCCTGGGTCGCGATATCAGGGACGCCGAACGGCGCTGGCCTGCGGTGCGCTGGGTCGCGGCCGACATGGCCCGGCTGCTGGCCGCTGAAGACTGGCTGCCGCTGGTCGCCGGCTTGGATGCGGTGGTGAATGCCGCAGGCGCCTTGCAGGACGGCCCACGCGACCGCCTCGACGCCATCCATCGCGGCGCGGTCGTGGCGCTGGTCACCGCCTGCGAACAGGCCGGTGTCAGCCGCATCGTGCAGATCTCCGCCATCGGTGCCGATCCCACCTCATCAGATGCTTTCTTCAGCACCAAAGGTGAAGGCGACAGGGCCGTCGCAAACTCCTCGCTGGACTGGACCATCCTGCGCCCGGGCCTGGTGATCGCGCCCGCCGCCTATGGCGGCACGGCGCTTTTGCGCGCCCTTGCGGCCTTTCCCGGGTTCATTCCTGCCGTGATGGCGCGCCAGCCGATCCAGACCGTGGCCGGCACTGATGTTGCCGAAGCCGTATCGCATGGAGTTGCCGGATCCCTGCCGCCGCGTCTTTCCGTCGATCTCGTTGAAGCCGAGCCGCGCTCGCTCGCCGATGTGCTGGTTGCCTTCCGGGCCTGGCTCGGCCTGCCGCCTGCTCGTGTGGTGCCAATGCCGGCGTTTCTCGGCCGGATCGCGGGTGTCTTTGCCGATGGCCTTGGCCTGCTCGGCTGGCGATCGCCTCTGCGCAGCGCCGCCCTTGCCGCCCTGGCGCGCGGCGTGACCGGCAATGCCAAATCCTGGAACGAGATTTCGGATCAACAACTGCAGCCGCTGGAGGCAACGCTGGCCGCCATGCCCGCTCATGTCCAGGAGCGCTGGTTCGCCCGCCTCTGGCTGCTGAAACCGGCCGTGTTCGGTGTCCTCTCGCTGTTCTGGCTGATCTCCGGCATTGTCGGCTTTGCTAGGCACGATGCGGCTGCCGGCATTCTGGTCTCGCATGGTCTGTCGCCCACGCTCGCACTCGTAATGGTGCTGGCTGGAAGTGTCGCCGACATCGCTGTCGGCGCCGCAGTTCTCGTGCGGTCCTTGGCGCGCCTCGCGCTGCTGGGGATGATTGCCATTACCTTGGCTTATCTTGGCGCAGCAACCGCACTTGCGCCCGATCTGTGGCTCGATCCGTTGGGGGCGATGGTCAAGGCTGTTCCCGCACTGTGCCTTGCCCTGGTGGCCCTCGCGATATTGGACGAGCGATGAGCATGTGGGCCGACCTCCTGCGCTGGCTGCATATCATCGGCGCCACGGTTCTGTTCGGCACCGGCGCCGGCATCGCCTTCTTCATGCTGATGGCGCAGCGCACGGGTCGCGCCGACATCGTCGCCCATGTCGCCGGCACGGTCGTCATCGCCGACTCCGTTTTCACGGCGACCGCCGTCATCGTCCAGCCCATCACCGGCGTGCTTTTGGCGCAAGCAATCGGCTGGCCGCTCTCCGAGGGCTGGATCGTGCTGTCCCTGCTGCTCTATGTCGTGACCGGCCTGTTCTGGCTGCCGGTGGTCTGGATTCAGATCCGGATCCGCAACCTGGCGCGAAAGGCGGCCAGCGAAAACGCGCCGCTTCCGCCAGAGGAAAAGCGCCTGTTTCGCATCTGGTTTGCGCTCGGCTTCCCGGCTTTCGCCGCCGTGCTTGCCATTCTCTGGTTGATGGTCACAAGGCCGGCAATAGCGTTTTAGCCCGCCGTCATCTGCGGCTGCTCAATCGGCCTTTTCGGTCACGGCAACGGCCTGCCGGGTAGCAATTCGGTCCCACCAGGCCTGGATAGCGGCGAAGTCAGCGAGCAGCTTTTGCCCCTCGGGAGCCTTGAGGAAATAGGCGATGATGGCTGCTGCATGCAGGTCGGCCAGCGTCAGCAGATCGCCCAGCAACCAAGGCCCGGGCGCTTTGAGGGCGGTCAGTACTTTGAGCACCGTTTCGGCCTGGCGCAGTCCGTTGGAGATCAGCGCCTCGTCGGGCGCCTCCTTCTCCAGCCGCTCGACGGCGACATCCCAGACCATCGACCTGTAGCCATAGGCGTCGAGCATGCCGGTGATCTGGTTCACGGTTGCTCGGCCGTGCGGGTCTTTCGGCTGCAGCGCCGGACCGTCGAACGCCTCGTCGACATAGCGGGCGATTGCGCTGGTCTCGAACAGGCGAAAGCCGTCATGCTCGAAGGCCGGAATGCGGCCGAACGGGTGACGCTCCAGATACCAGGCCGGAATGCCCTCGGCCGCGAAGATGTCGAGAGGCACCAACTCATAGCCGACGCCTTTTTCCGCGAGCGTCAGCCGAGCGATGCGGACATAGACGCTGTAATCAGCGCCATAGAGGATCGGCTTGGTCATCGATCAGCCCTTCGCTGCTGCTCGCATTGTCGTCCAAAAAAGAAGGCTCATCTCGGAGCCTTCGTTGTCGGCTTATGCCATCGCCTTCTGCAGGTTCTCGTCGATCTTGTCGAGGAAGCCGGTGGTCGACAGCCAGGGTTGGTCGGGGCCGATCAGCAGCGACAGGTCCTTGGTCATGAAGCCGCTCTCGACCGTCTGGATACAGACCTTCTCCAGCGTGTCGGCAAACCGCTTCAATTCGGCATTGTCGTCGAGCTTTGCGCGGTGGGCGAGCCCGCGCGTCCAGGCGAAGATCGACGCGATCGAATTGGTCGAGGTTTCCTCGCCCTTCTGGTGCTGGCGGTAGTGGCGGGTGACTGTGCCGTGCGCGGCTTCGGCTTCCACCGTCTTGCCGTCCGGCGTCATCAGCACCGAGGTCATCAGGCCGAGCGAGCCAAAACCTTGCGCCACCGTGTCGGACTGCACGTCGCCGTCATAGTTCTTGCAGGCCCAGACATAGCCGCCAGACCATTTCAGGGCGGAGGCCACCATGTCGTCGATCAGCCGATGCTCGTACCAAAGCTTCTTCGACTTGAACTCGGCTTCGAATTCCTGCTCGTAGACTTCCTGGAAAATGTCCTTGAAGCGGCCGTCATAGGCTTTGAGGATGGTGTTCTTGGTCGAGAGGTAGACCGGATAATTGCGCAGCAGGCCGTAATTCAGCGAGGCGCGCGCGAATTCGCGGATCGAGTCGTCGAGATTGTACATGGCCATGGCGACACCGGCGCCGGGCGCGTCGTATACGTCATGCTCGATCACCTTGCCGTCCTCGCCGACGAACTTGATCGTCAGCTTGCCCTTGCCGGGGAAGCGGAAATCGGTGGCGCGGTACTGGTCGCCGAAGGCGTGGCGGCCGACGATGATCGGCTTGGTCCAGCCGGGCACCAGGCGCGGTACGTTCTTCATGATGATCGGCTCGCGGAAGATGGTGCCGCCGAGGATGTTGCGGATGGTGCCGTTCGGCGACTTCCACATCTTCTTCAGCTTGAATTCCTCGACGCGCTGCTCGTCGGGGGTGATCGTCGCGCATTTCACGCCGACGCCCCATTTCTTGATGGCGTTGGCCGAATCGATGGTCACCTGGTCGTTGGTGGCGTCGCGGTGCTCGACGCCGAGGTCGTAATATTCAAGCTTGAGGTCGAGATAAGGGTGGATCAGCTTGTCCTTGATGAACTGCCAGATGATGCGGGTCATCTCGTCGCCGTCGAGTTCGACGACCGGGTTCGCCACCTTGATCTTCGCCATGGAAAGAATGCCTCGTTCAACAAGTTGGGTGAGGCGGGTTGGCCCCGCCGTGACAGGAACCCCGCCTATAGCAAAGCGATCCCTGCGGTGCAAACCAGGTGCGGTGTCCAGACACCGGCGCCGCGGAAAATGCGTGAAAAAGCGATGCCCACAGCCTTTCAAAGCTGCGGGCATCGCCTCGGTTGATGCTGCCGTGGACGGCGGCGGATACTTATTGCAGGGGCGTACCGCCAGGGCCTGGGAATGCCGTGAGCGGAGTGCCGTCGGTCCCATTGCTGGAGATCATATTGCTTTTGAAAGACTGAACCACGCCGCTGCCGGTGTTGCTGACACCTGTGATATTGGCAAAAACAGTGGAACCGCCGAGAAACGCAATCGCACTACCTGCCCCGCTGGCGGCGGCACCATTTGCATTAACGCCAACACCCGCATTGGAACTGACCGTAGAGTTAACAATCGTCGCACGCACCTGCGATGCGGCGGCCACGGTCTTGACGGTAACGCCATTGCCACTGTTACCGCTCACTATACTGTCTGTCAGAGTAAGGTTCATCGGAAGAGTGTTACCCGCACCATCGAGAACAACGCCGCTGGCGCTGTTTGTAATCTCAACGCGCGAAAGGACGGAATTGCTTCCAGCGGTAACGGTCGATTTGATCAGGACAGCTTCAGCGCCAGTCTCGGAAATCAGCGTGTTGGTTATATACAGCTCGCTGGCCGCATTGGGAGCAAACTCGACGCCGTTGCTGGTAACCTCCTGGATGACACTGTCCTCAATATGCAACTGGCCCTGGCCGATCATGCGGACCCCATCGAGGCCGGTGTTCACGCCGTTGATGTCGAGACCGCGGAGATGCACCGCCGAGCCCGCGGGCGTGTTGACGATAATGCCGTTTACGCCTGCTGATAGCACGCC
The DNA here is from genome assembly GCF_056403695.1 of Mesorhizobium sp. P2_F7. Classification (NCBI taxonomy): domain Bacteria; kingdom Pseudomonadati; phylum Pseudomonadota; class Alphaproteobacteria; order Hyphomicrobiales; family Phyllobacteriaceae; genus Mesorhizobium; species Mesorhizobium sp. P2_F7. The sequence continues at coordinate 479,525 of NZ_JBFUFA010000004.1, forward strand.
GCCAAGGGTCTCCGAGCAGTCGATGGTGATCGACTTGATGATGGTGACCGTGCCGAAACCGCCTGGATCGAGACAGTTGATTTCGCCTGCCGTCGCCGTCTTGGAAATCGCGCCGGCAAAGGTCTTGCAAGGCGCCGTGCGGCTGCAGGGATTGGCGTCGTCGCCAACACCGGAAACCCACGTTCTCGTAGCTTGCGCGGAAGCTGGCGCAATCAGGAAGCCCGACGCCAGAATCAATATTGCGAATGAAAAGAAGAACCGTACTATCTTCATTTGCCCCTCCTAAAAAGATTAGCCGGCAGCCCTTGCCGGCTGGTGAACCTGTTAAACATGCTTGGGGCGCATACAGATAATGGACGGATGCGTGACGCAGTCCAGTCGCCAAATTACCATTTGCTAATACACTTAGAACCCAAGCAATTCGGATATTATACCTTTCTAAATTGATTTTCCAGCGATACGACGCAAGGTTGCAAATAAAAGCGACCGATCAGCACATGACAAAGCTGCCGGCGTTATAGGGCACGGAGTTGGATGTCGGTCGGAACGGCCTGGCAGCGATGCCATTGGCGAATCGCAGCAAGGTCATCGAAAACGCCTAATTTAGATGCTGGAGCCCATGCACTCGTATCCGTGTGCCGCTCGGAGTTAGGGTAAAGAAGATCCGGAAGTTGCGTTTCATTATACTTCTCCGCGACCGCCTATCGGCATTGGAGCGATTGCGAAAGGAATGGAACCACCGCGGCGCGCGGCTTTCCCTGGTAGAACGCGTCGTAGACTGGACCGGCATAAGGACGGCCGAAAATGGCCTCGTATTCGCGGGAAAACACATCCCATTTCGTTTTGCCCGAAGTAGCCACGGAGTCATGGACCTGATGAAACGTCCCCTCGCTGAGCAGGCAGACATTGCGCGCGTCTGGGCGGGTCACGTAGCGATGAAATATCTCCAAGTTGGCGAGGCCGCCACCAGGGGATGTAAAACGTTCGTCGAAGCCGCCGTACCGGTTAAATAGTTTTCGGCTCATCGAGAAGGAATTGCTTTCCGCGATGTTGCTGAAGAAACCATTGCCTGAGGATCCGGCGAAAACTGAGATCCCGAACAGCGCGTCCGGCGCGTCTGGCCACCGCGAGGCACTGATCGATGCATCTTCGATATCCGGTCCATATCCTTCCGGCACCGACTCCGTCTGCACCTTAGGACCAATATGCCAGGCTAGGGAAAACACGAAAGCGTCCTCTAGCCTGTCATGTGCCTTCAGATTTTCCTCAAGCAGCCGTTCAGAGAAGATGCGGGCGCCGTCGATGGCAAGAAGCAATATGTCCCCCTTCGCGATGTCGCGAGCGGCCCAATTCAGCGCGAACACGGGTGACTGCCTAGGCGATGGCGCTCGCACTATCGACGCGTTCGACGGCAGGTTTTCGTAAGTGAGCGGCGTGCGTGAACCATTGTCCACGACGATAACTTCGTATTCGTCTTGTCGCAGCCCCTTCTGGTAAGGCGCTGTCGCAGACAGAATCGTGCGGGGCGCCTCGCGCTGCATTTCATAGGCACATATGACGACCGAGAGGCGCGGCCTTTGCTGCGGCAATGCAGGCATTGTTTGCGAGGCCGACCGGATGGCTACGCCTCTTTTGCCCGCACGCCACGCCGCCAGAGCTTGAAGGTCGCCAGCCAACATGTCCGTGGAGCGCGGCTGCATGTGCTCGCGGATAGCCTCCACGGTAGGGAAGGCCCATTTTCCTGCGTGGATGTCGGCTTCGATGGCAGCATAGTTGGCGGCGAGCACACCCGACGATGGATCGAGCTGGCTCACTAAGCCGAAACCTTTCATCTCGATGTCATAGATTCGGATTTCGAGGTCGGGTCGGTAGTGCCGAAGAATCGGTATCAGACGATAGACGTCACCGGTCCAGATTCTGGTATTTCGTTCGCGTGATGTGTAGTCCATGTGCTGCGGCAGGAGGTCGTCAATCGCAATGACGCTATTCGCAGCGGCATGCTTCTCCAGATTCATGAAATCGCGCAAAGCGAATTCAACAAGGTGCAAGCCGTCGATGAAGGCCAGATCGATAGGGGCGCCGAGAGTTTGCGCCACGTCGTCCTGTGCAAAAAAGCTGTCACTGGTGGTATTGAACAATCGTGTCGGTGTGGCCAACGCCACCTTGATCTCGTAGTTGGGATCGACGCCGATGGCAGGGGCAGTCGACAATGCCAGGCTGTGACCTAGCCTGCAGCCGATCTCACAATAATTGGCCGGCCGGAGTGTTTCATGGGTCAACCCCAAAGCTTCCAAATAGTTCAAGGGTCAATTTCCTTTTGACGTAACCTAACAGGGTGCTGGCACTTTATGCGGAAAATGCCATGGCAAAATAGGGCTGACGCAGGGAATCAAATGGATCGCTTTTCATGAAACGCCGAAGGCTGATGATGTCGGCCCTTGGCTGTAGATCACTTGTATGGCTGCAAAATATCGTCAGCGCGGAAAGGTATGCACAGGTTTGTTCGTCCAGCATGGTCCCTTCAAAAAACCGCATCGATATGGCAAGAAGCGAACTTCGTAGCGCAATCACACGGAACAGATGGCGGAAGCTGATTCTCAGGGCGGCCTTAGGATAACCGGCCCGGCGATCATTCTGGTCGAGCCGCAGCTCGGCGAGAATATCGGCATGGTTGCCCGCGCCATGGCCAATTTCGGCCTGTCCGAGCTGCGCCTCGTCAATCCGCGCGACGGCTGGCCAAGCGAGAAGGCGCGCGCCGCCGCCAGCCGCGCCGACCATGTCATCGATGCTGTCACCGTGTTTGGCGACCTGGCTTCGGCGGTGGCCGACCTCAATTTCGTCTTCGCCACCACGGCGCGCGAACGCGACGGCTTCAAGCCGGTGCGCGGGCCGGTCGAGGCGGGCAGGGCACTGCGAGCACGTCAGATAGCCGGCCAGCGCACCGGCATCCTGTTCGGCCGCGAACGTTTTGGGCTCTACAATGACGAGGTCGGGCTGGCCGACGAGATCGTCACCTTCCCGGTCGATCCCGGCTTTTCGTCGCTCAACATCGCCCAGGCCGTGCTGTTGATGTCCTATGAGTGGATGAAGTCGGGCCTGGAGGATGAGACGACGACCAATTTCTCCAACCCGGAAATGAAGCCGGCGAGCAAGGAAGAGTTGCACGGCCTGTTTGCCTATCTCGAAGGCGCGCTCGAAGCGCGCGGCTATTTCCGCCCGGCGCCGAAGAAGCCGAAGATGGTCGACAACCTGCGCGCTGTCCTGACGCGCGCCGGGTTTGCCGAGCCGGAACTGAAGGTGCTGCGCGGCATCATTTCGTCGCTCGACCGGTTTTCGCCGGCGATGCCGCGCGGCGACGGTTCGCCGGGAGACGATCCGAGACGGCTTCCGGCCGCCGCGCGAAACCGGAAGACAGACCAAGAAGGTTAAGATCAATAAGCTTCGAACGTCCGGCGTAACCGAATATTATCTGGTGCTGATCTATTGTTGCGAAAACGGTGGGTCGCTCATGTTCACCTCCAATATCGGCCGCATGCGCTTCTTCTTCTACTCCCTCGGGGTGGCTTTCCTCGAAGCCATGGCTGCTTTGGTGTGTATTGTAGGCACGATGGGCTTTGAGGGCTTCGTCAACTCCGCGCCTGGTCCGTCGCGGCAAGGCATGGCCGGCGCGGTCCTCGTCGTTTCGCTGCTGGCTGTGGTCATGCGTGGCAATATTGCCTGGCGGCGCAGCCGCGACGCCAACGGCAAAGGCTGGATCCTGTGGTCCTACATCGTGTTCTGCGCCATCTACGCCTTCCTGCAGGCCGGCACGCTTCTGGTCATCGATTTCAACAATCCGGAAAGCACGTCGGGCGGTCTCAACCTGCTTGCGCTGTCGATCTTTGGCCTTTGGTGCACGATCCTGGTGGCAAAGCCGGTGGCGGGCAGCAATATCGATGAGCTGACATCGGTTTTCGATTTCGAGGGCGCTGTTCCCTCGACCGGCGGCCGCATGGCCACCAGCGCTGCGCCATCCCCTGCGCGCGCCGCCGCGCCGGCCACACGCCCGGTGCCATCTGTCCAGCCGATGGGCCGGCCAAAGCCCGCCGGCTTCGGCAAGCGCGGGCTGTAGAGCGATCGCGAGAAGCGATCTTCGCTGGCGCTGCGCAAAACTTGGGTGAATTCGCCACTTCAAGACCATGATCGTTGCGGATAGAACGGCATCGGCCACATCACCGGCCAGCCCTTCTGATCTCCAGCCTCTTTCCATGGTCCGACATCAATGAGCGATCGATCAAACCACCGCCCGATCCTGATGTTCGATTCCGGCGTTGGCGGATTGACCGTGCTGCGCGAAGCGCGCGTGCTGATGCCCGACCGGCGCTTCATCTATGTCGCCGACGATGCGGCTTTCCCCTACGGCGCCTGGGAAGAGCCGGCGCTGCAGACCCATATACTCGATCTCTTCGCAACGCTTCTCGACCGGTTTCAGCCGGCGATTTCGGTCATCGCCTGCAACACCGCCTCGACGCTGGTGATCGATGCGCTGCGTGACAGATTTCCCGGCCATCCTTTTGTCGGCACCGTGCCGGCGATCAAGCCGGCGGCCGAGCGAACCCGCTCCGGGCTGGTCTCGGTGCTGGCGACGCCGGGCACGGTGAAGCGCCAGTACACGCGCGACCTGATCGGCAAATGGGCGCAGAAATGCCACGTCCGCCTGGTCGGCAGCAACAATCTGGCCGGATTGGCCGAGGTCTACATGCGCGAAGGCTTTGTCGACGAGGAAGCCGTGCGCGCCGAGATCGCGCCATGCTTTATCGAGCGCGACGGCCAGCGCACCGATATCGTCGTACTCGCCTGCACGCACTATCCGTTCCTGGCCAACCGCATGCGCAAGACCGCACCCTGGCCGGTCGACTGGATTGACCCGGCCGAGGCGATTGCCCGCCGTGCCTTGTCACTGCTGCCAGCCGTCGATGGGCCGTTGCCGCAAGGAGAGCCCGACATTGCCGTCTTTACCTCGGGAAAGCCGGATTTAGCCATCAGCCGGCTGATGCAGGGTTTTGGCCTGAGCGCGCGCTAGGGCATTCTATGGCTTGCGGACATTCGTCGCTCAGACAGGCTAGGCAGGTTGGAAGACGACGCTTCGTTGATCCGGATCGGCCGAAACCAGCCTTAGCATCAGCCCGTCACCTTGGCCGAACCCGGAGGCCTTCACATTGGCAACGACAGGCATGTCCGAGAGCTGAACGCGCATGCGCTGGTCGGCGACGTCGGTGACGACGGCCTTGAACATTTCACCCTCGCGTCCCCTAAGCATCACCGCCTCGGCAAGATCGATGGCCGCGTGGTTGATCTGCGAGGCGCGGGCATCCGCGCGCCCCATCACCCTGGGCAATCTGGCGAACGCATCGGTAACGGCCTGCGGCACCGGCTGGCCGTTGGCGATTGCCAGCGCGCAGCGCACGACGTAACGATCGGCCAGCCGCCTCAGTGGCGCGGTGGCGTGGGCATAGGTCGCAGCCATCGCCTCGTGCCACGGCACAACGCCGTCCTCATAGGGTTGGTAGGATGCGCCGGAACCGGCACGGCGAATTTCCAGCATCAGCGCTGCCTGTTGCCTGTTGCTGGGGTCGAGAGTTCGCTGATAGTCGCGCAGACTGGTCGAAGTCGGCCAGGACAGGCCGAGAGCCTGTGCGGCGTTGCGCAGCCTTTGCACCTTGTCAGCATCCGGTGGCGCCATCACCCGGAACAGCCCGGTCCGGTGTGCCAGCATGGCGTCGGCAATCGCCATGTTGGCGGCCAGCGAAAGGGCGGCGTTATCTTGTTCGGATTGCAGCAGCGGCCTGAATGCAAGCTGGAATGTGCCATTGGCAAGCTGTTCCACCTCTTGTTCGGGCGGGTCGACGCGGGAAGCGCCGCGACGCTCTTCGGCTGCCGCCATGCGTCGCGCTATTTCCGAGAAGCCCGGCGGAACGTCGGAGGTTTGTACGCTGTCATAGGCGAGCTTGGCGCGGCTTTTAATGATTGCGCGTTCGGCGCCATCCAGCTTTACCGCGCCGTCCGCAGCGATCCGAACCGTGAAGATAACAGCGGCGCGCGGTCCGCTGGGCAACAGGCTGGCGGCCCCCTCGGCAAGCACCGGGGGATAGAGCCCGGCCTTGCCGTCCGGCAAATACAGGGTCTCGCCGCGCGCCCAGGCTTCGAGGTCCACTGCGTCGCCGTCCTCGACGAACCAGGCCACGTCGGCAATGGCATAGTGCAACAGAAGGTCGCCGCCGCTCGCCTCGATCGAAAACGCCTGATCAAGATCGGTGGAGGTCGCCGGGTCGAGTGTCACGAAAGGCATCGCCGTTCGGTCGGCATGCTGGCTGGGCACGCGCTTGGCCGCCGTCTGCGCCAGAGCCATGACGTTGGGTGGAAATCCGTCCGGCACATGGAACTCGGTGCGGATTTTTGAAAGGCCGTCAGCGAGTGCCTGCGAGGGATCGGTCAACGATTTCATGGCGCCGTCCTACACTGGCGTTCCGGGCACGGGAAGGCCGATTTGCCGGCAGCCTGGCCGACCATAGGCAGACACGGATGCTGGCCGGGACGTGACCGCCGGGGCTGGAACCGTCACCGAAGCGCAACGTTTCTTCTTCTGGCAGCAAAGGAGGAACCGATATGCCTGCAAAATCACAAGCGCAGCAAAAGGCCGCCGGTGCCGCGCTTTCGGCCAAACGCGGTGAAACCAAGAAAGGCGAACTCATAGACGCTGCACGCGAAATGTATGAATCGATGAGCGAAAAGCAGCTTGAGGAATTCGCCGAGACCAAGCGCAAGGGCCTGCCTCAGAAGAAATCGGCTGACTGAGCCCCGAACCAATCCAAACAAAAAGCCCGCGGCCGAGACCGCGGGCTCTTCAGTTCAGGCCGAAGCCGAAACTACCAGCGCCACCAGCAGCGCTTCACCGTGTAGCGGATGACCTTCTTGTGGCCGTGCCGCCAGACGACCTTCTTCTTCACCACGATGCGGCAGACCTGGTGGTGTTTGTGACCGTGCCAATGCCTGGCCATCGCCGGCTCGGGGACGGCAATCGACATCGATCCTGCCAGGACGGCTGCACTTACCAACGAAAGGAAGAATTTTTTCATACGACTTCTGGCTCCTCTGGCTCCAGTCCCTTCCTAATGCCGTCGGTAACGACCCCGCCACATCCGGCACCGCACTTAACGTCGGAAATGCTATATGGTTGCCGCAGCCGCCGCCAGCAGCGAGCTTGACACCGGTTAAATCTCCGTTTAACGAGCCCACCAACACCGGGCCGCAATGCCCGGTGGTTTCTTTTGCATGGCAAGAACCCAGGGAAAACTGGTTTATCGTTTCCTTGGTCTTGTTAAACTGACGTGTCCCGTGGGTTTTTCATCGCATTGCGTGGAAAACCCTGTCAGGTCTCGAAAACGGAGGCCAGAGGAGGGCGCGTTTCCTTCACCCGGAGCATGAGGTTCCGGGTGGTTTGTTTTGAAAGGGAATGCGATGAGCAAGCGCGAATCCGCGAAGTACAAGATCGACCGCCGTCTCGGCGAAAACATCTGGGGCCGCCCGAAGTCCCCGGTCAACAAGCGTGAATACGGCCCCGGCCAGCATGGCCAGCGCCGCAAGGGCAAGCTTTCCGATTTCGGCCTGCAGCTGCGCGCCAAGCAGAAGCTGAAGGGTCACTACGGTGACGTTTCGGAAAAGCAGTTCCGCAAGGTCTATGAAGAGGCCGACCGCCGCAAGGGCGACACCTCGGAGAACCTGATCGGCCTGCTCGAGTCGCGTCTGGATGCGGTCGTCTACCGCGCCAAGTTCGTGCCGACCATCTTCGCCGCCCGCCAGTTCGTCAACCACGGCCACGTCAACGTCAACGGCAAGCGCGTCAACATCGGCTCGTACCGCTGCAAGCCGGGCGACGTCGTCGAAGTGCGCGAAAAGTCGAAGCAGCTGGTCATCGTTCTGGAATCGGTCGGCCTCGCCGAACGCGACGTGCCGGACTACATCGAAGCCGATCACAACAAGATGGTCGCGACCTTCTCGCGCATCCCCGGCCTGGCGGACGTTCCTTTCGCCGTGCAGATGGAACCGAACCTGGTCGTCGAATTCTATTCGCGCTGATCGGCCTCTTTGCCGCAGATATCGAAGGCCGCCCTCGAGGCGGCCTTTTTCTTTGTGCATCGCACCTGCGAGGCATCGACCAAAAACCGATTTCGATTTTGCGGCCAATGCGCTAATCCGGGCGCAACAGGGATTTGGGCCGACGCGCCATGAACATGCTGCCAAACGCCGATCTGCTTGAACCGGCTGCCGATGCCGAAGGCGGCTTCCATCCGCTGTTCGCCGACGTGCCGTCCTCGGTCGAGTTCAACAAGCTGCGCAAGCGGCTGTTGCGGCTGACCCGCCAGGCGATCGAGGATTTCGCCATGGTCAGGCCCGGCGATCGCTGGCTGGTGGCGCTATCCGGCGGCAAGGATTCCTACGGCCTGCTCGCCGTGTTGCTCGATCTCAAATGGCGCGGGCTGCTGCCGGTCGACCTTCTGGCCTGCAATCTCGACCAGGGCCAGCCGAATTTCCCGAAGCACATTTTGCCCGCTTACCTCGATGCGCATGACATTGCCCATCGCATCGAGTACCAGGACACCTATTCGGTGGTCACCGACAAATTGCCTCAGGGCAGCACCTATTGTTCGCTGTGCTCGCGGCTGCGGCGCGGCCATCTCTACCGCATCGCGCGCGAGGAGGGCTGTTCGGCGCTGGTGCTCGGCCACCATCGCGAGGACATCCTCGAAACCTTCTTCATGAATCTGTTCCATGGCGGCCGGCTCGCCGCCATGCCGCCAAAGCTGCTCAACGACGACGGCGACGTCATGGTGCTGAGGCCGTTGAGCTACTGCGCCGAGGCGGATCTGGAAAAATTCGCCGCCGCGATGAATTTTCCGATCATACCCTGCGATCTCTGCGGCAGCCAGGAAGGCCTGCAGCGTAACGCCACGAAGGCGATGCTGGACGACATGGAAAAGCGCATGCCGGGCCGCAAGGACACGATGCTGCGCGCGCTGTGCAACACCAGACCCTCGCATCTGCTTGACCGCAAACTGTTCGATTTCGCTGCCCTCAACGGCAGCCTCAGCGCAGGACAAGACCTTTCCGATGACATTTGACGACCGTGCGATCGACTGGCTGGCCGAGCTTCTCGCCGATGCAGCCAAAGCCGAGATCATGCCGCGCTTTCGCCGGCTGGGCGAGGGCGATGTCCGCCAGAAGACCTCGGCGGCCGATCTGGTGACCGAGGCCGACGTCAATGCCGAGCGGCTGATTACGGCAAGACTGCTCGAGCGCTACCCCCAAGCGATGATCGTCGGCGAGGAGGCCTGCTCCGACAATCCGGCGCTGCTCCAGGGGCTCGGCGATGCCGATCTCGCCTTCGTCGTCGACCCCGTCGACGGCACCTTCAACTTCGCCTCCGGCGTGCCGCTGTTCGGCGTCATGCTAAGCGTCGTGATCAAGGGCGAGACAGTGGCCGGCATCATCCATGATCCTGTCGGCAAGGACTGGCTGATCGGCGCCAAGGGCGCCGGCAGCCACATCCGCCACGCGCATGGCGCGCTGGAGAAGGTACATGTCGCCAATGCCGTGCCGATCTCGCAAATGACCGGTTCGGTGTCCTGGCAATATCTGGCGGAACCGCAGCGCTCGCTTCTGGCTCGCAACCAGACCAAGACGCTGTCGCAGTTCGGCTATCGCTGCGCGGCGCATGAATACCGGCTGCTGGCGAGCGGCCACGCGCATTTCGTCGTCTACAACAAGCTGATGCCGTGGGACCATCTGGTCGGCGTGCTGATCCATGCCGAGGCCGGCGGCTACACCGCCCGCATCGACGGCAGCGCCTATCTGCCGTCGCATGTCGATGGCGGCATTCTTGTCGCGCCCGACCGCGAAAGCTGGCAGGAGTTACGCAGGGAACTCTGGGCGCAATAATCGGCAGTACCGGGACCGGTCTTCTCCCTTGACCGGGATTTTGTCCGAGCCGAAGATCAACTGGTTCCGATATTGGGAACTGGCGGTTGGCTTCATCGCATTTGCTTTGTCGATTGTGCGAAATCGGAGATTCGGGATGAACACTCGGCCCGCGCTTGTTGCAACTGCGCTTGCACTTGCCTTGGCCGCCGCCGGCGCCACCGAGGCAAGATCGCAGGAACGCGCGTGCGGCAGTCGCGATCCCGTCGATACCATAGACGAGATGTTTTCCGCGATCTTTGCCTGCTGGCAGCCGCCGCCGGGAAGTGCTGGCATGACCCTGACACTGAGTTTCTCAATTCGCAAAAACGGCACGCTGATGGGCAAGCCGCGCGCCACGTTCTCTCACATGGGAGATGATGACTCACTCAACCGGGTCTTTGTGTCATCCGTGCTCGAAGCTCTCGACAAGGCTCTGCCGATGCCTCTTTCGGACAGCATGGGTGGCGCCATCGCAGGGCGCCCGCTGTTTCCTCGTTTCACGGCAGTGATTGGAGGCGCATCGTGAAGCGCGTCGCTTGATAGTGGCTGCGGTTTTGAGACAAATAAAACTCGAAGCGCAGAACAGCCGCTCAATGCAGGTCGGTGACGTGCCCTGAAATGGGTGGGTTGTGCGGCTGGAACATCTTGCCGCGCTCGGCGATCAGGATCATCAGCAGGGCCGCGACCGAGACGCTGCAGAATCCGGCGGCCAGCGGCGTCACCGTGCCGTTGAAGGCCTGGCCGATCAGCGTGCCGAGAATGCCGCCGAGAAACGTCTGCATGAAGCCCAGGATCGACGACGCCGTGCCGGCCAGTTGCCCGAGCGGCTCCATGGCGAGCGCGTTGAAATTGGCGCCGAGCGCGCCGAACGGGATCATCGCGCTGGCGAAGAAGGTGATGAACAACCAGAGCGGCATCTTCATTTCAAGCGAAACGGTGAGCCAGGCAAGGCTGATCACCAGGAACAGCAGCAGTGCGCTCTGTGACAGGCGGCGCATGCCGATGCGGCCGACCAGCCGCGAGTTGAGGTAATTCGAAAAAGCAAGAACGCCGGCGACACCCGCGAAGATGACCGGAAACATCTCGCCGACATGGAAAATGTCGACATAGATCTGCTGTGCCGAGGCAATGAAGCCGAACATGGCGGCGAAAATGAAGGTGCTTGCAAAGGCGTAGCAAAGCGCGATGCGGTTGGTGAGCACGATGCGGAAACCGCCGACGACGGATGAGACCGTCAGCGGCCTGCGGTACTCCGGATGCAGCGTTTCCGGCAGCCGCAGCAGCGACCAGGCCGACACGATCAGCGCTCCGACGGCCATGGTCACGAAGATCCAGTGCCAGCTTGCGAACAGCATGATGAACTGGCCGATCCCCGGAGCAATCACCGGGATGGCCATGAACACCATGAAGATCAGCGACATCACCTCGGCCATGCGCCGGCCGTCGAACGTGTCGCGCACGATCGAGACGGCGATGACGCGCGTGGCCGCCGCACCGATGCCTTGCACCAGCCGGCACATGAGCAGGATAGCGAATGACGGGGCGATGGCGGCAGCCGCCGCCGCCACGACGTAAATCGCCAGCCCGACGACCAGCGGCGCGCGGCGCCCGAACCGGTCCGAGATCGGGCCGAAGAAAAGCTGTCCGCCGCCGAAGCCCAGGATATAGGCGGTGATGACATACTGCCGGTGGTTTTCATTCTCGACGCCGAGCGTGGCGCCGATCTGCTGCAGCGCCGGCAGCATGATATCGATGGCCAGCGAGTTCAGCGCCATCAGCGCCGCGCACAGCGCGATGAATTCCCAGCGCGGAATAGGCAATTTGCTTGCCTGTTGCTGCGCTTGTGACTGCTGGTCCACGGCGGGTCCGATCTTCAAAACGAATATGCGCCGGCATGCCGGCGCATCGGTTCGTCCTCACCCCGATAGGGGAGGTAACAGTTTGCCGAGGCGGAGCTGCCCGAGCTAAGCCAGAATCAGGCGGTGGCTTTGACGCTGACGCCCTTTTCGACGAGGAACGTCTGTAGTTCGCCCGCCTGGAACATTTCGCGGATGATGTCGCAGCCGCCGACGAATTCGCCCTTGACGTAGAGCTGCGGGATCGTCGGCCAGTTCGAGTATTCCTTGATGCCCTGGCGCAGTTCGGCCGAGGTCAGCACGTCGACGCCCTTGTAGTCGGCGCCGAGGTAATCGAGAATTTGCACCACCTGGCCGGAAAAGCCGCACTGCGGAAAACCGGGCGTGCCCTTCATGAAAAGGACGACGTCGTTGCCCTTCACTTCGCTGTCGATGTAGTCGTTGATGCCGCTCATGGAATATCCTTTCACGCCTGTGGGAGTCAGGCTCGAAGCATAGCCATCAAATAAACCCATAGATGGGCCGAAACAAGATGTTTGCGCCGCTGCCGCGGAAATGGCGCAAAGGATCGCCTGTCTTGGGCCAAGCATCCGAGCCGATTGCAGCCTCCGGGACATGATGAAAAGACGATATGGCGCCGCCCTTCTGATCGCCATCCTGGTGGCAGCGACTGCCACTGTCTTGTGGCCGAGACGCCCCGCGCCGCCACCTTTGGTGATCGGCGGAGAACTGCCGGCCCCTTGCCGGAATGTCGCCTTCGAGGCGCTGACCTATGTCGTGTGCACGGTCGACCTGCGAACTTATGACCTTGCTGTCTCTCACGCCGGCGCCGACGGCAAGGCCTTCGGCTCGCTGGAGGCCTTCGACAAAGCAATGGCCGGCGAGGGCAGACCGGTGCTGCTCGCCATGAATGGCGGCATGTATCACGAGGACTTGTCGCCGGTCGGACTGCTGATGGAGGATGGCGGCGAAAAGTCCCCGCTCAACAGTGCCGACGGCGAAGGCAATTTCTTCCTGAAGCCCAACGGCGTCTTCCTGGTCGGCAAGGACGGCAGGGCCGCGGTCATGGAAAGCAGCGCCTATGCCGCGGCGAAGCCCGATGTCGCCTTCGCCACGCAATCAGGCCCAATGCTGGTTATCGACGGCCAGATTCACCCAAGGTTCGAGCCGAATGGCACCTCCCGCTACATCCGCAATGGCGTCGGCGTGCGCGACGAAAACACGGTTGTCCTGGCGATCTCGCGCTCGGAGGTCAGTTTCGGCAGCTTTGCGCGGCTGTTCCGTGACGCGCTTGGCTGCCGCAACGCGCTGTTCCTCGACGGCGCGGTGTCGGCGCTGTCGGACGGCGAGAGGATGATCGTCGGCGGAAAATACCCGGCAGGGCCGATCATCTCAGTGTCGGCGAAGCCGATCACGCCGGTGTCGGCGAAGCCGATCGCACCAGTGTCGGCGAAACAGTGAACCTTCAGTCCGGCACGCTCGTCTGCAGGGCCAGCGCGTGCAGCACGCCGCCCATATTGCCCTTCAGTGCGTCATAGACCATCTGGTGCTGCTGGACGCGGCTCTTTCCCCGGAAGCTCTCGGCCACCACTTCGGCCGCATAGTGGTCGCCATCGCCGGCGAGGTCGCGGATCGTCACCTTGGCGTCCGGAATGCCGTCCTTGATCAGTTTTTCGATGTCGTGGGCATCCATTGCCATGGCAAAATCCTGTTCTGGGCGGCTAGGCAGCTTCTACGAGGGTGACTCGGGGGTAAGCCTAAAGCCTTTCTGGTTCGGGTTGAAGCCGTTCTGTCGGTGACGCAGTGTCTAAGGGCCATCCTGCCGCGGGTGGACCACACCATCCTCGGTGATGTCGTCGCGGGTCGAGAACCCCCTGCCAAGGCTGAAGACCAGCACATAGAGCGGAATGTTGATCACCAGGTTGGCGATGGGGAGATAGCTGGTCATCTGCCAGAGCGGCGAGAAGAACGCCTGGCCGTAGCCGTCGCAGACCAGCGACGAGCCGTATTCCCACAGCGCCCCTATCGTCGCAGCAGCAATGAAAAGCTTGATGCAGGTGACGACATGCCTTGCTCGCGCCGGGTCCGGTAAAAGCCGGATCCACAGCACCAGGCAGATGATCGGCACCGCATAAAGGAGGTTCTGCAGCACCAGCATCGGCAGCGTGCCATTGGCCGCCTCTAGGAACTGCTCACGCCTTTCCAACAGCGGGCAAACCTCGCTCGATGTCGTCGACAGCAGGAAGAAGACGAACGGCCCGAGGAACCAGAAGAAGAACAGCGACGGCCAGAAGACGACTGCGATCAGCGTCCGGGCTGCCAGTCTGGTCAACTGGCCTGATCCATGAAGCGTGGGAACCAGCCTTCGTGGGCGGCGGTCAATTCGCTGACCGGAATCGCTTTGGCATCGCCAAGCTTCAGCTCGGTTCCACCGGTCGAGCCGATCCATGGCGCGAAGATGCCGAGCTTGCTCTGCTGCTCGCGGATGGCGTCCCATTCCTTGCTCTGCGGATCGACCGATAGCGTGAGGAGATAGCGGCCCTGGTCCTCGCCGAACCAGACCGGGATCGGGTCGGTGCCGGCAAGGCCCGGAATGGTGGCGCCGATGCCGGACGCCATCGCCATTTCGGCCAACGCCACGGCAAGGCCGCCATCGGAAAGGTCATGCGCCGCTGTAACGACACCCGACGCGATCAGCGCGCGCACATGGTCGCCGACGCGCTTCTCATGCTCGAGGTCGACCGGTGGCGGCGGGCCGTCGGTGCGGCCATGGATATCTCTGAGATAGGCGGACTGGCCGAGATGGCTGCCCCATGTCGCCGGCGCGCCGACCAGCAGGATCATCTGGCCCTCGGCAGCAAAGCCGATACGGGCCATCTTCGACCAGTCGGCAATCAGCCCGACGCCGCCTATGGTTGGCGTCGGCAGGATGCCCTGGCCGTTGGTCTCGTTGTAGAGCGAGACATTGCCCGACACGATCGGGAAGCCGAGCGCCCGGCAGGCATCGCCAATGCCTTTCACCGCACCGACCAGCTGGCCCATGATTTCCGGCCGCTCCGGATTGCCGAAATTGAGGTTGTCGGTCGCCGCCAGCGGCAGCGCGCCGGTGGCGGTGAGGTTGCGCCAGCATTCGGCCACCGCCTGCTTGCCGCCCTCATAGGGGTCGGCCTCGCAATAGCGCGGCGTGACGTCGGAGGAGAAGGCGAGCGCCTTGGTCGCATGGCCCTCGACGCGCACAACGCCGGCGTCGCCGCCGGGAAGCTGCAGCGAATTGCCTTGGATCAGCGTGTCGTATTGCTCCCACACCCAGCGGCGCGACGACAGGTCCGGCCCGCCGAGCAGCTTCAAGAGCGCATCGGCGACATCGGCCTTCGGTGCATCGCCGGCCGCCAATGCCGCCGGCTTCTTCGGCTCGACCCAGGGACGATCATATTCCGGCGCCTTGTCGCCAAGGTCCTTGATCGGCAGATTGGCAACCTCGTCGCCCTGGTGGATGACACGGAAGCGCAGATCGTCGGTGGTCTTGCCGACAATGGCGAAGTCGAGGCCCCATTTGTGGAAGATCGCCTCGGCTTCCTTTTCCTTCTCGGGGCGCAGCACCATCAGCATGCGCTCCTGGCTTTCCGACAGCATCATCTCATAGGCGCTCATGCGCTCTTCGCGCACCGGCACCTGGTCGAGGTGAAGCTCGATGCCGAGGTCGCCCTTGGCGCCCATCTCGACAGCCGAACAGGTGAGGCCGGCGGCACCCATGTCCTGGATGGCGATGACCGCACCGGACGCCATCAGCTCGAGGCAGGCTTCCAAGAGGCATTTTTCGGTGAAGGGATCGCCGACCTGCACGGTCGGGCGCTTCTCGTCGATCTTGTCGTCGAACTCGGCCGAGGCCATGGTGGCGCCGCCGACGCCGTCGCGGCCGGTCTTGGCGCCGAGATAGACGACGGGCAGGCCGACACCCTTGGCTTCCGACAGGAAGATCGCATCGGTCTTGGCAAGGCCGGCGGCAAAGGCGTTGACCAGGATGTTGCCGTTGTAGCGGGCGTCGAAATTGACCTCGCCGCCGACCGTCGGCACGCCGAAGGCGTTGCCATAGCCGCCGACGCCGGAAACCACGCCGCTGACCAGATGCCGCGTCTTGGGATGGTCCGGCGCGCCGAAGCGCAACGCATTCATCGCCGCGATGGGCCGCGCGCCCATGGTGAAGACGTCGCGCAAGATGCCGCCGACACCGGTCGCAGCGCCCTGATAGGGTTCGATGTAGGAGGGGTGGTTGTGGCTCTCCATCTTGAAGACGACGCAGTCGCCGTCGCCGATATCGACCACGCCGGCATTCTCGCCCGGACCCTGGATGACCTGCGGCCCGGTGGTCGGAAGCGTGCGCAGCCATTTCTTCGAGGATTTGTAGGAGCAGTGCTCGTTCCACATCGCCGAGAAGATGCCGAGTTCGGTAAAACTCGGCTCGCGCCCGACCAGATCGAGGATGCGCTGGTATTCGTCGGGCTTCAGCCCGTGCGCAGCGATGAGTTCCGGAGTGATCGGCACGGAATTGGAAATGGTCATGGGCAGCGATTGGTATCCGTGGGAGAGGGGGATTTCTGAGTCCCCTCTTATCGCAAGCTTTGGCGCGATACACCCCATCGGATAATGAAAAACGCCGGAAAGCCACAAGGTGACGATGGCGGTCGCGAGCCGTTGGGGAACGCTATGGCATGCCGGCCGTTAGGTCTCCAATCAATCAGGAGATTTCAACATGGCCACCAAGCAAGGCAAGAAGGACAATCGCCTCTCGGACAAGGAAGCTATGCATCTGGCCGAGATCACCGACGTTTCGCCGCAGCAGGCCAAGGACCTGGCCGAGAAGCACGGCAAGGACAAGGGCGCGAAGGAAGCCAAAAACTTCAAGGCAGAGGGCTGATCCGAGATCGGGGCCGACCAGGTCAAGCGTCAGGAAGACCTGTCGTAGCCGGCGCGGCCTTCCTCCAGCAGTCGGCGGATCACCGCGACGCCGCCGGCTATGTCGTCCCGCCGCCTTGGCTGCGAGACGCCGAAACGCACACCGTGGAAAACCTGCTCGGAGCGCCCGGCCTTGAACTCGTCCTCGTCGTCGAGGAGCACGCCATTTTCGAGGCAGGCGCTCCTGAAGGTGCCGGAGAGCCAGGGATCGGGCAGGGTCAGCCAGACGAAGGGCACGCGGTCGTGTGACTTGAAGGCAAAGCCGGCCAAAGTCTCGCGCACAATGGCGATGCGGGCGGCGATTTCGGCGGTACAGCGCCTGCGGATATCTCCGGCCTGCCCGGACAGAACCAGCCGCGCATTGACCTCCGCCAACAGGAACGGCATGCCGCCGGTCATCATCTTGTGGGCGACGCGGATGCGATGGCGATAGGCAGGCGGGCAAGAGAGCCAGCCGCCGCGAACGCCTGCCGCGACCGATTTCGACAGGCCGCCGGCGACAATGGTGCGTTCGGGCGCATATTCGGCAATGAGCGGCGTCGGGTCGTCGGTCAAGCCACCATAGAGATCGTCCTCGATGAGGATGACATTGTACGCGCGCGCGACGCGTGCAATCGCCTCGCGGCGCGAAACCGACAGGATCGCCAGCGTCGGGTTCTGCACCGTCGGCATCAGGAAGATCATTTTCGGGTGCTTTTGCGCGCAGACGCGTTCGAAATCCTCGGGATCGAGGCCTTCCTCGTCCGATGCCACCAGTGCAATGCGCCGCCCGATCAGCCCGGCGCTGCGGGCGATCTGCGAATAGGTGAGGTGCTCGAAGGCGACATAGTCGCCCGGCGTGGTCAGCGCCGCGATTGCCGCCATGACGGCGGCATGGGTACCGAGCGTGGGGACAATGGTCTCGGCCGCCGGGCGGAACGAATTGCGTGACAGCCAGCGCGCGCCGGCCTCGAACCAGCGCTCCGGAAAATCCCTGGTGTAGCTGGAGATCTCGTGCGGATAATCCTGCACCGTGCGCTGAAGCGTTTCGGCGACAACGGTGCCCTGGCCGATGTCGGGGGCGGCCGTGCTGTCGAAGCGCAGTTTGCCGGGCGGCGCATCGACATAGCGCGTGCCTTGCACGGCGGGCTCGGCGAATTCGGGTGACGCGGCTTCCGATTGCTGGGCCAGGACATAGGTTCCGCGTCCGACCTCGCCGCTGACCAGACCGCGCTCGCGCAGCAACTGGTAGGCCCGGCCGATCGTGCCGACCGTCGTGCCGATGTCATAGGCGAGATCGCGCTGTGGCGGCAGTTTTGCCCCGGCGTCGATGACGCCCTTGTCGATGTCGGCCTCGATGCTGTCGGCAAGACGCTGATAAAGCGGGCCGGAGCCGCTGGTGAGGTCAGGAAGCCAATTTGTCATGGTGACAATTTTGTATATTGCACCGAATTAGGAGTCAATACATATCAGCGCCGTACTGAAATGGGTACAATTTGCAACCTTGGCAGAAAGACAATGAGCACAATCGAGACAATCCGCCATACGAGCGTTGAACTGGTCGGACCGTCGAGTCGGCGAGGCTTTGCCAGCCGCATCGTGCAGGTGGTCAGGTCGCTGGCGCAGCAGATCGGCGCGCTGATCGAGCGCCGTCGCGGTCGCCTGGCCCTGCTGGAAATGACCGACGAGCAGCTTAAGGATATCGGTGTTTCGCGTTCCGACGCCTACCGCGAAGGGATCCGGCGCTTCTGGGACTGACCCGGAACCGTTCCGGTCAGCGACGGACGCCCGCTGCCCTGAGGCGTGCGACACCCTTGTCGGCAAGCACGGCGAGGATGCACAGCACCAGAAAGACCCCGGTGACGGCCAGCGCCGAAAGCGCGACGCTGACCGCGCCGTTCTTGGCGACGTCGAGGAACGGGTAGGGCACTTCGCCCGCGATCGGGGCGCGGGCCAGCGCATAGGCGAGATAGGCGATCGGATAGGCCATCCACCAGGAGATGTCGCTCCAGCGTGTCCTGCCGTCGGCGCCCGCCACCAGCCACCACAGCACGAACAGCACCGGCGTCACGTAGTGCAGCAGCACGTCGCAGAGCAGGAACAGGCCCTGCGGCTGCCAGAGCTGCGCCAGAACCGTCGCATAGACGATGAAGACCAGCGCGATGGAAACCGCGACGCCCGCGCGCATCCGCGGTCCGGCGAAGGCAGGCAGCCAGGCATAGCCGCTGGGTGACAGCAGCGAGGTGTGGACCAGCACCGCGCCGATATTGGTCAGGATGGTGAAGAAGCTGAACAGGAAGACGATGGAGCCGAGAAAGCTGCGGCCGGCTTCCATCGACGCCGGGATAGTGATGCAGAACTGCAGGACAAGGCCGATGAGGCCAATGGCCAATCCCGCAATCTGCAGGAAGCGGCCCATGGCGTCAGGCGGCCGCGTTACAGGACGGATTGCCCGTCTGCCAGCGCGCAATGTCGGAGCCGATACGCGCGCCGAGCGGATCGTCCATCAGCGGACCGAACACGTCGATGCGGCTGGAATTGCCCTGCGCCTGGACAACCAGCAGCGGCTTGCCGCCATAATGCTTGGCCGGCACCAGCAGGAAGCGCGGAGTGCCGCTGAACGAATTCAGCTCATTGGCCATCTGATAGGACTTGAAGGCGGGATCCTTGCTGGCGATCCAGCATTTGTGGGCTGATATCGCCACCTGCTCCATGGCGAGCAGCGAAGCACTCTTGCCTGCCGGCGCCGGCGTGCCCTTCGGGCTCGACTGGCAGGACGCCAGCGCAAGGCCGGCGGCTATCAGGAGAGCCATCCGGGCAATCGTCAGTCTCATGGTCAGCCGCCCCCGCGCTTTGAAAGGAATTTCGAGAAAGGATATCAGGCGGCGATGCCGAGCGCGCCTTCGAAGAGCGCCCTGCCGTCGCTGCCGCCATGCGCGGCCTCGATCAGGTTCTCCGGATGCGGCATCAGGCCGAGCACATTGCCCTTTTCGCTGATGATGCCGGCAATGTCGTTGATCGAGCCATTGGGATTGGTGCCCTCTGCATAGCGGAACACCACCTGTCCTTCGCCTTCAAGGCGGGCAAGCGTGTCGGCATCGGCGAAGTAATTGCCGTCATGATGCGCAACCGGCGTGCGGATGATCTGACCCGGCTGATAGCGGCGGGTGAACATGGTGTTGGCGTTGGCGATCTCGAGCTTGACCTGCCGGCAGACAAATTTCAGCGACGCGTTGCGCATCAGTGCGCCGGGCAGCAGGCCGGCCTCGACCAGGATCTGGAACCCGTTGCACACGCCGATGACCATGACGCCCTTGGCCGCCTTTTCCGCAACCGCCCGCATCACCGGCATGCGCGCGGCAATGGCGCCGCAACGCAGATAGTCGCCAAAGGAAAAGCCGCCGGGGATCGCGATCAGGTCGACATCGGGGATCTCGGTGTCGGTCTGCCAGACGGTAGCCGGCGCCTGTCCCGAAATCTTGGTCAGCGCCGCGATCATGTCGCGGTCGCGGTTGAGGCCAGGCAGGAGGACAACGGCGGATTTCATGGCAATTCCTGTTCGCTGATCTCAAGCAGATACCGGGACGCAACGCGGTTGGTCAACCAGACGCCGTTGTCGGAGAGAAAGAATATCTCACCGTCCCCAGCCATAGCAGCCGAGTCGACCCGAAGAATAACATCTTTTCCCTTGCGCCGCCGCGCCACGATGAGCGCTGTTTCCATGTCTTTCGACAAATGCACATGCTGGCGCGACTGACTGGTCAGGCCTTCGCGCAAAATGCTGGGCAGGAACTCTTCCTTGGTGCCATGATAAAGGATTGCCGGCGGTACGCTTGGCGGCAGGCCGAGATCGACATCGATGCTGTGACCCTGCACGGCGCGGATGCGATTGCCGTCGATGGCAAAGCGCTTTTTCGGGTTTTCCTCGACGATGCGCACAATCTCCGCCGCGGATGCGCCAAACTTCGATTGCAGCACAGCGCACAGCTTGTCGAAATCAGCCCAGCCGTTTTCGTCGAGCGAAAGTCCGGCCTCTTCAGGCGCGTGCCGCAGCACCAAGCTCATGAATTTGGAGATTTGCGTGTCGTTCAAAGTCAGCGTCTACATTGATGCCGAGGCGGCGTCACTTGGGTTCGTAAGGCTTCTGAGCTTCGGCGAGTTCGCGCAAATCCAGTCGTTTGTCTATGCGCTCAAGCCGCTCGTCCTGGCGGGCAAGAATGCCATAGATGTTGTGGATATCGCTTTGCGTTGCCACCATGTGGCCTCGCATCACATTCAGTTCCCGCTTCGTCTCGGACACATCCTGGCGAAGTTCACCGATTTCGTGGTGCACGCGCTTCAAAAGCTCGAACATCAATTCATTCGTGGGTTCCGCCATAGTGCCTCCGCTACAACCTCAGGTAAGCGTCACACTATAATTCTCAATCACCGTATTCGCCAGCAGCTTGTCGCACATCGCCTTGAGATCGGCCTCGGCCTTGGCCTTGTCGGTTTCTGAAAGCTCGAGATCGAACACCTTGCCTTGCCGCACCTGGCCGACACCGCCGAAACCCAGGCCCGACAGAGCGTGCTCTATGGCTTTTCCCTGGGGGTCGAGCACGCCGTTCTTGAGGGTGACGGTGATGCGGGCCTTGATCATGCTGGACAGGTTCCTGTTCGAATAGTTTGCTTGGCGCGGCTTAGTGCGGCTTGCCTTTGATGCCTTCGGTCGAGGCGACGAGCACCGGGCCGGTCGGGCGCGGCGGCTCGTTCTCGTTCATGATGCCGAGGCGGCGGGCCACTTCCTGATAGGCTTCGACGAGGCCGCCCATATCGCGGCGGAAACGGTCCTTGTCGAGCTTGTCCTGCGTCGCCACGTCCCACAGCCGGCACGAATCCGGCGAGATCTCGTCGGCGACGACGATGCGCATCATGTCGCCTTCGAACAGGCGGCCGCATTCGATCTTGAAGTCGACGAGCTGGATGCCGACGCCCATGAACAGGCCGGAGAGGAAGTCGTTGACGCGGATGGCGAGCGCCATGACGTCGTCGATCTCCTGCGGGCTTGCCCAGCCGAAGGCGGTGATGTGCTCTTCCGACACCATCGGATCGTCCAGCGCATCGGCCTTGTAATAGAATTCGATGATCGAGCGCGGCAGAACAGTGCCTTCCTCGATGCCGAGGCGCTTGGACAGCGAACCGGCGGCGACATTGCGCACCACCACTTCGAGCGGGATGATCTCGACTTCCTTGATCAGCTGCTCGCGCATGTTGAGCCGGCGGATGAAGTGGGTCGGAATGCCCATGCGGTTCAAATGATTGAAGATGTACTCGGAAATGCGGTTGTTGAGCACACCCTTGCCGTCGATGACCTCGTGCTTCTTCTTGTTGAACGCGGTCGCATCATCCTTGAAGAACTGGATCAGCGTGCCCGGTTCCGGTCCCTCATAGAGGATCTTGGCCTTGCCTTCATAAATGCGGCGGCGATTTTTCATCTGATTTTTTCTCTGGATTTGCGGGCAGGCGGCAAGCGACCAGTTCCTGTCCGTCTGCCTAAATTAGTGCGGCGACGGGTAGGGTTCAATGCCGGGTCTATCCCAATCACAGCGTTTGCTCAATCGGCAAATCCTTCTCGTTGGCCGCTTTCAGGAATGAAATGCCGCAGCGCAGCAAGTGATGTAGCATATTGACCGACCCGCGCCCTTTTGGTTTGTGCTGCGGCAACACACATATCCACCGCCAACGCGAATCGATTTCACCGGAGGGAAGCCATGAGCAGCATGAAAGACCGCGAAGAGGGTTTTGAGCGCAAATTCGCCTTCGACGAAGAACTTCGCTTCAAGGCCGCGGCCCGCCGCAACAAGGCGCTCGGCCTGTGGGCCGCCGAAAAGCTGGGCAAGTCCGGCGCTGATGCCGACGCCTACGCCAAGGAAGTGGTTGTCTCCGACATCGAGGAAGCCGGCGATCACGACGTGTTCCGCAAGATCCGCAAGGATTTCGATGCCGCCGGCGTCGACCAGTCGGACCATCAGATCCGCCGCACCATGGACGAACTGATGGCGCAGGCGATCGAGCAGATCAAGAACACCTAGAGCATGATCCCGAAAAGTGGCCGCCGGTTTTCGGGATCATCCTCCAAAACACGCAGCCGCTTCTGGACCAATCGACCGTCCGGCCAAGCCGGGCGGTTTTTCTTTGCCTTCGCCACTGTTTCCAGCTGAAACTGCGGATCGTTAACAAGGAAAGTTTCGATGTCCCTGAAATCTCGCCTCGCTGCCGATGAAACGCTGTTCACCGCCTGGTCCGGGGTTCCGGACGCTTTGACGGTCGAAATCATCGCCAAGCAGGGTTTTGACGCCGTCACGCTCGACATGCAGCATGGCGGACATCACGAAGACTCGGTCCTGCGCGGTCTCGTGCCGGTGCTCGCCGCCAACAAGCCGGCGCTGGTGCGCATTCCGGTCGGCCGCTTCGACATGGCCAGCCGCGCCCTCGATTTCGGCGCCGAGGCGGTGATTGCGCCGATAGTGAATTCGGTGGCCGATGCAAAACTGTTTGCCGCCGCCATGAAGTACCCGCCGCTCGGCGAGCGCTCCTGGGGCCCGACCTATGCCTTTCCGCGCCACGGCAAGGGCGACTATGCCGAGTGGCTGCGCGATACCAATCGGCGCACCATGGCTTTTGCCATGGTCGAAACGCGCGCCGCGCTCGATGCGCTGGACGGCATTCTCGATACGCCCGGCATCGACGGCATCTTCCTCGGCCCATCGGACTTCTCGATCGCCTGGTCGAACGGCGCAACCGTTAATTCGACGCTGGAAAGCATGATGGAAACCGTCGCCTCCATCGCCGAGCGCACGCGCAAGGTGGGCAAGCATGCGGCAATCTACGTCATCGAGCCGGCCATTGCCGGCCGCGTCGTGGCGATGGGCTACCGGCTGCTGGCGATGGGCTCGGACCACGCGCTGATTTCGCTCGGCGCGAAGACCCTGATCAAGAGCATGAACGATTCGATCAAGGGCTGAGGCACGACGTGCCTCGGGTCAGGCCTTGAGGTCGGTCAGGAACTTGGCGAAGGTCATCGATCCCTCCGGCCACGGGCCGAAGCCGGCGTCCTCATTGAGGTGACCGGTTTCGCCGGCATCGATGAACAGCGAGCCCCAGGCGCCGGCAATGTCCTCGGCAACCTCGAAGGCGCAGAACGGATCGTTGCGGCTGGCGATCACGATGGACGGGAAGGGCAACGGCTCGCGCGAATAGGGGCCGAAGGTCATCAGGTGCCTCGGCCTGATCTCCGGGTTGGCGACATCTGGTGGCGCGACAAAGAAGGCGCCGGCGACCAGCTTCCTGAACTGCGGAATGGCCTGCACCGCGGCTGCCACGCCGAGCGAATGGGCAACGATCACCACCGGCCGCTCGGCTTCGTTGACCGCGTTCGCCACGCTCGCTGTCCAGTCCTCGCGCACTGGCTTGGTCCATTCGGCCTGCTCGACCCGGCGCGCCGTCGACAGTTTGGACTGCCAGCGTGTCTGCCAGTGTTCCGGGCCGGAATTGGTGTAGCCCGGCACGATCAAGATATCTGCGTCTTTGACTTTCATGCCGCTGAGATAGCGAGCGGCTCAGTCTCGTGCAACCATGCTGATGCACGCAATGCATCACAATTGTGAACAACCTGTTCGGTTTTTGGCGTCTTGTGTGAACGACCAGGATCGACGATCTGAGTTGTGAGATCGAAGCCATCGATAGAGTTGCTGGGGCGCCTTGGATTGTGCGCCGAAATGGAGAGTTTCATGAGCGAACTGCCTTTTGCCGCCAAGACCCCAGTCAGCGTTTCCCGCGTCGGGTTGAAGGCGCGCGATGCCGAGAGCCTCGCAGCCTATTACCGTGCCGTTGTCGGCCTGCAGGAGTTGAGCCGCGCCGACGGCGCGATTACGCTGGGCGCCGCCGAGCGCCCGCTGCTCGTCATCGAGGCGGATGCGGCGGCCAAGCCCGACGATCCGCGCAGCGCTGGCCTGTTCCACACCGCTTTCCTTTTGCCCAGCCGCGCCGATCTCGGCCGCTGGATCAACCATGCCGCCGCCAACAAGATCCGCGTCGAGGGCGCTTCCGACCATCTGGTCAGCGAAGCGCTTTATCTGACCGACCCGGAAGGCAATCGCATCGAAATCTATTCAGATCGCCTGCCGAAGGACTGGACGTGGAACGGCGACAAGATCGCCATGGCGACCGAGCGGCTGAATCTGGCTGCGGTGGCCGCCAGCGTTCCGGCAGGCGACGCCGGCTGGCAGGGCGCGCCGGAAAACAGCATTGTCGGCCATGTCCATCTCCGCGTTGGCCGGCCGGAAGACGCCGAGGCTTGGTGGCACCAGGAGTTCGGCTTCGACACCGTGGCCAAATATGGCGGCCAGGCCGTGTTTCTATCCTCCGGCGGCTACCATCATCACATCGGTGGCAATTCGTGGCACAGCGCCGGCGCCGGTCGCCGCGATCCGTCTCGCTCGGGTCTGGCCTGGGTCGAAATGCGGTCGGACAAGGCTACCGCCGAAACCACGCGGGAAGACCCGTGGGGCACTGTGATCAGAACCGTTCCAGGCAAGGCGTGATGAGAGCGTCTTTCTCCCCGTATAGTGACGGGAAGAAGGAAGCTAAGCTTCCCCAAAAACCCGCTTGAAGATCGTGTCGACATGCTTGGTGTGGTAGCCAAGGTCGAATTTCTCGCGGATCTCGGCTTCGGGGAGCGCCGCGGTGACCTCCTTGTCGGCCAGTAATTCCTCAAGGAAATCAGCGCCGTGTTCCCACACCTTCATGGCGTTGCGCTGCACCAGACGATAGGCGTCCTCGCGTGATACGCCGGCCTGTGTCAGCGCCAGAAGCACGCGCTGCGAATGCACCAGGCCGCGGAACTTGTTCATGTTCTTCAGCATGTTGTCCGGATAGACCAGCAACTTGTCGACGACGCCGGTAAGCCGCGACAGCGCGAAATCGAGCGTCACCGTGGCGTCCGGCCCGATCATGCGCTCGACCGACGAGTGCGAGATATCGCGCTCGTGCCAGAGCGCCACATTCTCCATCGCCGGCAGCGCCATGGACCGCACCATGCGGGCAAGGCCGGTGAGGTTTTCGGTCAGCACCGGATTGCGCTTGTGCGGCATGGCCGACGAGCCTTTTTGCCCCGGCGAAAAGTACTCTTCGGCTTCCAACACCTCGGTGCGCTGCAGATGGCGGATTTCGGTCGCCAGCCGCTCGACCGACGAGGCGATGACGCCGAGCGTGGCGAAGAACATGGCATGGCGGTCGCGCGGGATGATCTGCGTCGATACCGGCTCCGGCTTCAGCCCCAGTTTCTTCGCCACATGCTCTTCGACATAGGGATCGATGTTGGCGAAGGTGCCGATTGCGCCTGATATAGCGCAGGTGGCGATGTCTTCGCGTGCGTGCAGCAGCCGCTCGCGGCAGCGCGAAAACTCGGCATAGGCCTGCGCCAGCTTGACGCCGAAGGTGGTCGGCTCGGCATGAATGCCATGGCTGCGGCCGATGGTGACGGTGTCCTTGTGCTCGAAGGCACGGCGCTTGAGAGCGGCCAGCAGCCCGTCGAGATCGGCCAGCAACAGATCGCTGGCACGACTGAGCTGCACCGCAAGGCAGGTGTCGAGCACGTCGGACGAGGTCATGCCCTGATGGATGAACCGCGCATCCGGCCCGACGAATTCGGCAAGATGGGTCAGGAAGGCAATGACGTCATGCTTGGTGACGGCTTCGATCTCGTCGATCTTGCCGACATCGAATTTGGCAGCGTTGCCCTTTTCCCAGATGGTTTTGGCCGCTTCCTTAGGGATGACGCCAAGCTCGGCCAGCGCATCGCAGGCATGGGCCTCGATTTCGAACCAGATGCGGAAGCGGGTTTCCGGCGACCAGATGGCGACCATTTCCGGCCGGGAATAGCGAGGGATCATCCGTCAGTCCTGATATGTCGGTGAATAAGTCCGCCTCCTATCAGAGGCGGACCAAATGCTCAACGCTGCTGGCGCGCAAACCACACGCTGGCGCAGGCGAGTGCGACGAATCCGAGCGGAAAATAGAGCCTGATACCCAGCACCACGAACTGGTAGAGCGCCGTCAGCGAGGTGAACACCAGTTCGAACGCCCAGCGGATAGTGAAGGCCTCGGCGTGCCATTCGGCGTAATAGGAGCGGTATTGCAGCGCAAACAGCCCGCCGGTGAAAGCAAGCGTTGCGGCAAGCAGGCAGATGAAGGCGGCGGCGAAGGCTACCTCCCACGGCCGGCCGAGCGAAATCAGCCGCGCCGCAAACAGGCCGATGGGGAAGGCAATTGCCGCACCCATGGCAAAGAGCAGGACGACGAAGCGGATCTTTTCCGGCGTCTCCCAATTGTCGAGCCAAAGGCCGGTGAGCGCGCTGGCGCCCATCGCCATCGCCCACAACAAGGCGCCGAGAAGAGCTGCGACCGTCGATGGCACGGCGCGGCGGACGCGATTGCCGGCGCGCTGGCGCCAGCTGGATTGATCAAGCGCTGTCACAGGCGGCCGGTCACGGCGATCCAACGAAAATCCGGCCCTTCGAAGCCGTATTCGCGCACCGCGATCAGAACCGCATAGGCGCTGACACTGTCCATCGAAAACGTCTGCACCGCGCCGATCCGGTAGCCGTTCGGGCAGCCGCGGCTTTGCGGGATCGATTTGTCCTCATGCAAAAGATGGGTCTGGCCTCCATCTGTGGCCTCAATGCGCAGCAGACGAAAACCGTTGATCTCGCCAAGGCTTTGGCAACGTTCGGTGTCGTTCATGCCGATTTCGTCGAGCCGGAATTCGAGTGGCGGATCGACCGGCGAGAAGATCGGCCGCGGGTTGACCACCATGCGAAACGGGTCGGCCGACAGTTCGGTCACCGGGTTGAAGCCGGCGGTGATGCCGCGGTTCGCGGCAAGTTCTGCCTGGGCAACGATTGCTTCACCCTTTTGCCTGGCCTGCAGCCGGGCCGCGTCGAGCGAGGCGGTCTCGTCCTCCAGCCGGACCCGGATCGGCGTGCCCTTCAGGAACGTGTCGTCGGCAGTGTCGATGTAATAGCGGTTGGCATAGGGGAAGCCCGATCCGTCCGCAACGCCATATTCCTCGAAGGCGAAGACGCCACCATCTTTAGTGAAACCGAGGATTTCGAGCTCGGCGACATCGCCAGCCCGGGCAGCGATTCCGGACGCCAGCTGCACCAGCAGGCAAACGGCAATCAGGACAAGATTTCGCATCGGGTTCCCGCTCCAGCCGCCATGGTTCGATCGTTCCCTATCATGAGACAGTCAAAACATCGTGCTATCCAAAAGGCGATGCATCCAATTGCGCCCCCGATTGTTATCGTCGATCGTCTTCAAAAGGAGAACACCCCATGACCGAGGCCAGCAAGATTCGCGAACATATGGAAGTGGTCGGCGCCGACGGCGTTCACATCGGCACTGTCGACAAGGTCGATGGCGACCGGATCAAGCTGACCAAGGCCGATAGCGGCATGGGTGGGCACAAAGGCCATCACCACTACATTCCCCTGAGCCTGCTCGCCGAGGTCGATGGCAAAAAAGTCTGGCTGTCGGCGAATTCGGATGTGGCGGTCAGCTTCGAGGAAGAAAAGTCCGACCCGACCTGATTGGTGTCAGCGCTTAGCGCGACGACCACACCGGAAACAGATCACCTTCATCAGGCGTTGCCGCATGGATGCCGCGGCTGATGGCGCGCGCCATGGTGGCGCCGGCGGCGGCGAAGAAGTCGACGGCGTCGTCGGCGCTGAGCTCGATGCCGCTCTTGCCCGTCGCCAGCGCGAACACCAGATCGCCGTCGGCCGGCGTGTGCACCGGCCAAATGGCGCGCACGAAGCCGTCATGCGCCGATATGGCCAGACGCTTGGCAGCAGCCTTGGTCAGGACTGCGTCGGTGGCAATGACGGCGATGGTGGTGTTGCCGCCGGGCCCTTCGTTTCCACCCACACGCTTGTCGCGGTATTTCAGCAGAATCCGCCTGGCGTCGTCCGGCATCGGCGAGGGATAGCCGAGCCCGCCGAACTCATTGCCGATTTCGAACGGTGCAGCCCAGAAATACCGCGTCCGGGCAATGGTCACCGAGCCGGTCGGGTTGGCGGCGGCGAGCGCGCCGATGGTGACGCCGCTGTCGAGCACGGTCGAGGCCGAGCCAAGGCCACCCTTCAGCCCTGAACTTAGCGCGCCGGTGCCGGCGCCGATTGTGCCGAGCGGAAAATTGATCGCAGCGGTCTGGGCAGCTTCATAGCCGAGATCACGGTAAGGGGGATAGCGACCCCAATCCTTGTCACCGCCATTGCGCAGGTCGAACAGGATCGCCGCCGGCACGATCGGCACGCGAAAACCGCCGACGTCGACGCCGATGCCTTTTTCACGCAGCGCTGCCTGCACGCCCGAGGCGGCGTCAAGGCCGAAGGCCGAGCCACCGGAAAGCACCACGGCATGCACCGCCTCGATGGAATTATGCGGCTCGAGCAAATCGGTCTCGCGCGTGCCGGGCGCGCCGCCCAGGATCTGCACGCCGCCCACCGCCGGTTCGTCGCACAGCACCGCCGTCACTCCGGATTTCAGCCTGGCATCGCTGGCGTTGCCGACACGCAGGCCGGCGACATCGGTGATCAGATTGCGCGGGCCGGTGCGAAACATCAGTTCGTCTCCGCCGGCACGAAACGTGTCCCGTCAAAGCGGAAGGCGCGATAGAGGTTTTGGCTGAGATCGCCCTTGCCATCGAACCGCAGCGGTCCGATCGCGGTGGTGAAATCATGGCCGGTGAGCGCATCGGCCAGCCCCTTGCCGGAACTCCCGGATGCAGCCGAGGCCGCCTTGGCGATCTCTACCGCCGCATAGGCCGGCAATGCATAGCCGTCCGGCGCGATGTTTTTGGCCGCAAATGCCGCCAGCACCTTGGGATCGGCGACATTGGCCCATTCCGGCGGCGCGATCATCAGCGTACCGACGGCGTAAGCCACGTCGCCGGGCGGCGTGCGCAAATTCTCGCCGCCGGCAAAGGTCATGCCGGCCTCGAGCTGGCCGGCGTCGCGACCCATAATGGCGATATCGTCGCCGTCGCCGCCGGCAAAGACATGCGTCGCGCCCGCCTTCTTCAGCCGTCCGATCAGGCCGATCTGGTTGTCGAGCTGCGGCCGGAACGTGTCGGTGAACACGGGCTTCAGTGCCGCCTGTTCGGCCGCTGCCCGCAGCGTCTCGGCGATCTCGCGGCCATAGATGGTGCCGTCGTCGACGATGGCGAACAGTTCGCCCTGCCACAGCCGGGTGAGGATGGTGGCCACCGCGTTGCGCTCGTCGTCGCCGCGCGGCCCCAGCCGATAGACCGGCCAGCCGGTCTTGGCGCGGCGATCGGTCAGGCTTTCCGTGCGCACGCCGACCGTGATGACCGGTATGTCGGCATCCTTCAGGATCGGCAGCGCCGCCTGGATTGCCTCGGTGCAGAGGAAGCCGACGACGATATTGACCTTGGCTGCAGCGAACTCCCTGGCGGCGGCAGCCCCGCCATCGGCGGTGCAGGCATCGTCGACCGTGTTGATCTCGGTGCCGTTGGCTTCAGCTGCCAGGCCAGCGCCGGCCTCGATCTGCTTGCCGAGGATCGCCGATGGACCGGACAGGGGGGCGGCGACGCCGACAAGCAGCGTCTGCGCGCCCGCGCTTGCCGGCAACAGCCAGAGCATTGCCGCTATTACAGCTGTTAGGGGTCGCATTCCTACGAGAATTCCTCCGTGCCGGTCGCATGCTTCCAGCGTCTCTTGCGCCAAGACCTAAAGGCTGCCCGCCCCAGGCGCAACACGCGAATTTGCGGATTGGCGTCAAGCACTTCGCTTGTGGCCTATTGTGTGCCGCCATATATAACGCTTGGGTTCCTGCTTATGGAAAATCATCGGTGCTGAAGTTGAACGACATAGGGCCGCAGGCCTATCGCGACGCGATGGCGCATTTTGCCGGTCACGTCCATGTGGTGACCACCGACGGTCCCGCCGGCAAACGCGGCACGACGGTGATCGCCGCCTGTTCGGTCTCGGACACGCCGCCGACGGTTCTGGTCTGCCTCAACCGCGAAAATGCCAAGAACGAACTCTTCGTGCAAAACGGCCGGTTTGCGCTGAACACGCTTGCTTCGCATCAGCAGCCGCTATCGGTGGCGTTCTCAGGCCTGACCGGCCTGTCGTCCGATGCGCGCTTCGCGCTCGGCGAGTGGGATGTCATATCGACAGGCGCCCCGACCTTGCAGGGCGCTCTCGCCGTGTTCGACTGCGAATTGATCGACACCAAGGATCTCCACACCCATCGTGTGCTTTTTGGCAAGGTGACAGGCCTGCGCATGGGCGATAATTTGCGGCCGCTGATCTACCATGCCCGCGACTACCACGTGCTGGAAAGCGGAGCAGAGGCGTCAACGGAGAAAGAATGACCGAGCTGAAACCGCGCCCCGCGCCGCGGACGATCGACGAAACGCTCGATCTCCTGACCGGCGCGGACTATGTCGCGGACCGGTCTCTGGCAACCGTTCTGTTCCTGTCGCTGCGCATGCAGCGGCCGCTCTTCCTCGAAGGTGAAGCCGGTGTCGGCAAGACTGAGATCGCCAAGGTGCTGGCGCAGGCGCTCGGCCGCCGGCTGATCCGCCTGCAATGCTATGAAGGCCTCGACGTTTCCTCGGCCGTCTACGAGTGGAACTACGCGGCGCAGATGATCGAAATCCGCATGGAGGAGGCGGCCGGTAAGGTCGACCGCTCCGACATGGAGCGCAACGTCTTCTCCGAAAAATACCTGATCCGCCGTCCGGTTCTCGATGCGCTGACCGGTAAGGCGGGTGCCGCCCCGGTGTTCCTGATCGACGAGCTCGACCGCACCGACGAGGCCTTCGAGGCATTCCTGCTCGAGATCCTCTCCGACTTTCAGGTGACGGTGCCCGAGCTCGGCACGATCAAGGCGGAAGAGCCGCCGATCGTCATCATCACCACCAACCGCACCCGCGAGATCCACGACGCGCTGAAGCGACGCTGCCTCTATCACTGGGTCGACTATCCCAATGCGGAGCGCGAGTTGGAGATCGTGCGCCGCAAGGTGCCGCAGGCCAACAGCCGGCTTTCGGCCGAAGTGGTTTCGTTCATCCAGAAGCTGCGCCAGGTCGAGCTGTTCAAGGCGCCGGGCGTTGCCGAAACCATCGACTGGGCCGGCGCCCTGACCGAGCTCGACAAGGTGGCGCTCGACCCCGAGACAGTATCGGACACGATCGGCGTTTTGCTGAAATACCAGGACGATATTGCTCGCATCGGCGCGGGCGAGGGCCGGCGCATCCTCGACGAGGTCAAGGCCGAACTGGCGGCGGCGGAGTAGGTCCGTGAAGGCGCCGCGTCCCGACCCCAGAGAGGCGACGGAAGACGGTCGCATCGCCGACAACATCGTCTATTTCGCCCGCACCTTGCGCAAGTCAGGCATGCGGGTCGGACCGGCTTCGGTCAAGGACGCGATCGAGGCGGTGCTGGCTGCCGGCATCGGCTCGCGCGACGATTTCTACTGGACGCTGCATGCCGTGCTGGTGTCCAGGCACGAGGATCATCCCGTCTTCGACGAAGCCTTCCGGCTGTTCTGGAAATCGCGCGAGCTGATCGAGAAATTGCTGGCGATGTTTTCGCCGGTGGCGCCCGACACCAGGGAGAAGCAAAAGCCGCGCGCGGCCGAGAACCGCGTCAGCCAGGCGATGTTCGACGGCCACCAGAAGAACCAGCCGGTCAAGGAAATCCCCGAGTTCGAAGTCGACGCGCGCTTCACCTTCTCCGGCAACGAGGTGCTGCGCGGCAAGGATTTTGCCCAGATGAACGCCGCCGAGATGGCTGACGCCAAAAAGGCGATCGCCCAGCTTCGGCTGCCCTTCGACATGGTCAGGACACGGCGCTTCCGGGCTGATCCGCATGGCCGCCGCATCGATCCGCGCGCTATGATGCGCTCGGCGGCGCGCACCGGCGGCGAACTGATTCTGCCGAAATTTCGCTCGGCCCGCGAAGTCCATCCGCCTTTGGTGGTGCTCGCCGATATCTCCGGTTCGATGAGCCAGTACACGCGCATCTTCCTGCATTTCCTGCACGCGCTGACGGAAAAGCGCCGGCGCGTGCACACCTTCGTCTTCGGCACCAGGCTGACCAACCTGACGCGGCAGATGCGCCATCGCGACCCCGATGCCGCCCTTGCCGACTGCTCGGCGGCGGTCAAGGACTGGTCAGGCGGCACCCGTATCGGCGACACGCTGGCCGAGTTCAACAAGCAGTGGTCGCGCCGCGTGCTCGGGCAGGGCGCCGTAGTGCTCTTGATCACCGATGGGCTGGAGCGCGACGATGTCACCGGCCTGTCGGAAGAGATGGAGCGCCTGCACAAATCCTGCCGGCGGCTGATCTGGCTCAACCCGCTGCTGCGCTTCGGCGGCTTCGAAGCGCGCGCCCGTGGCGTCAAGGCGATGCTGCCGCATGTCGATGAGTTCCGCTCGGTGCACAATCTCGATGCGCTGGCCGACCTCTGCGCCTCGCTGGACAAGAAATCGGCCGCTTCGGTCGATCCGCGCCGTTGGCTGGACGCTGGTGTCAGGCGAGTGGCATAGCCATATGATATCCCGGAAAACAGACTCCCAGAAAAACAGACTCTTGGAGAAGCGATCATGGACAACAGCATCTATCTCGATGAGGCCCGCGACCCCTTGATCATCGCGGAAGGCTGGATGAAGGACGGCAAGGATGTCGCCATTGCCACCGTGGTCGAGACCTGGGGGTCGGCGCCGCGGCCGGTCGGCAGCCATCTGGTCATCGATGCCGAAGGCAATTTCCATGGCTCGGTCTCGGGCGGCTGCGTCGAGGGTGCCGTGGTGAGCGAGGCGATCGACGTCATCGATTCCGGGAAAGCGAAGATGCTGGAATTTGGCGTCGCCGACGAAACCGCCTGGCAGGTCGGCCTGTCCTGTGGCGGCCGCATCAAGGTCTATGTGGAGCGGCTCGGTTAGGCATGGATCCCTACGCTCTCAAAATGCTCAACGCCGAACGCCGCGCCCGCCGCGCCGCGATCCTGGTCACGGACCTCGGCGACGGCCGCGACCGCATCGTGCGTGAGGGCGATGTTGTCGCCGGTGAACTCGGCCAGGCGATTGCCAAGGCATTTCGCACCGGCAATTCCGGTTCGGTCGAGGCCGAGGGGCGCACCTTCTTCCTCAACGCGCATCTGCCGCAGCCGCGCCTTGTGGTGATCGGCGCCGTCCATATCAGCCAGGCGCTGGCGCCGATGGCCAAGATCGCTGGCTATCCCCTGGAAATCGTCGATCCACGCACCGCTTTCGCCACGCCGGATCGCTTTCCCGATGTCGCGCTGCATGCCGAATGGCCCGAAGATGTGCTGAAGCGGCAGCCGCTCGACAGCTATACCGCACTCGCAGCCGTCACCCATGATCCGAAGATCGACGATTTCGCGCTGAAGGCCGCACTCGACGCCAATTGCTTCTATGTCGGCGCGCTCGGCAGCCGCAAAACCCACGCCAAGCGTGTCGAGCGCCTGCTGGCGCTGGGCGCCAGCGCCGACCAGATCGGCCGCATCCACGCGCCGATCGGCCTCGACATCGGTGCGGCAAGCCCGGCCGAGATCGCCGTCGCCATCCTGGCGCAGACGATCCATGCCTTTCGTTCGCGCGGGCTTGAAGCGAAAGGCGCCGCAGCGTGAAGTTCGGCTCGGTTCCGATCGATCAAGCCGAAGGCGCGGTGCTGGCGCATGCCACTTCGGCCGGCGAGCGGCGTTTTCGCAAGGCGCACCGGCTGAATGCCGATGATGTCGCCCTGCTCAAGGCGGCCGGCATTGCCGAGATCGTCGTGGCGGTGCTTGCCGCCGATGATCTCAGCGAGGATGCGGCGGCCGAAAAGATCGCTGCAGGTATGCGCCACCGCAACATCGAGGCGAAGCCGGCCGCGACCGGCCGCGTCAATCTTCATGCCAAGGCTGCCGGCGTCTTCACCGTCGATGCCACGATGATCGATGCCATCAATGCGGTCGATCCGACTATCACCATCGCCACGCTGGCGCAGCACGCGCCGGTCGAGAAAGGCCAGATGGTGGCGACAGTCAAGATCATCCCGTTCGCCGTTGCCTCAGCTCTGGTCGATGCCGTGACAAGAATCTGCGCCGGCGGCGAGATCTTCGCTGTCAACGCCTACCAGCCGGTGCGCATCGGCGTCATCCAGACGGTGCTGCCCGGCATCAAGGCCAGTGTGCTCGACAAGACGCTGCGCGTCACCGAGGCACGGCTGGCGCGTTCCGGCGCCCGGCTGACCGCCGAGCGCCGCACGCCGCACGAAATTGCGCCCGTCGCCGAGGCCGCGGCCGCGCTGGCGCGCGACAACGACATGGTGGTGATCTTCGGCGCCTCGGCGATGAGCGATTTCAGTGATGTCGTCCCGGCGGCGATCGAGCGCGCAGGCGGCAAAGTCATCCGCGCGGGCATGCCTGTCGATCCCGGCAATCTCCTGGTGCTGGGCACGCTGGACGGCAAGCGAGTCATCGGCGCCCCGGGCTGCGCCCGCAGCCCCAAGGAAAACGGTTTTGACTGGGTGCTCGACCGGCTGATCGCCGGCCTCGACGTTACGGCCGGGGATATTGCCGGCATGGGCGTCGGTGGGCTGTTGATGGAAATCCCGACCCGGCCGCAGCCGCGCGAGCCTTTGCCAGCGAGAGCCGGATTGAAGGTCGACATCGTGCTTCTCGCCGCCGGCCGTTCCAGCCGCATGGGCGGGCCAAACAAGTTGCTGGCCCTGTTCGACGGCAAGCCGCTGGTGCGCCGCACCGCTGAACGTGCGCTCGGCTCAAGGGCATCCAGCACCGTCGTTGTCACCGGTCACCAGCGCGAGCGGGTGCATAAGGCCTTGGGCGGCCTCGACGTGATCTTCGCCGACAATCCGGATTTCGCCGACGGCCTTTCCTCGTCACTCAAAGCCGGCATTGCCAGGGTTGGGGCTGAGGCTGCCGGTGCGATGATCGTGCTCGGCGACATGCCGGGCGTCTCCTCGGCCGATCTCGACAGGCTGATCGAGGCCTTCCGCAAGGACGGCGGCCATTCGGTGGTGCGCGCCGCGCACGACGGCCGCCGCGGCAATCCGGTGCTTTTGCCGCGTGCGCTGTTTCCAGCCATCGCCTACCTCGAAGGCGACACCGGCGCCCGTCATCTGGTCGAGGCCGAAGGGCTGGACATCATCGACGTCGAGATCGGCGACGGTGCATCGATCGATGTCGACACCCGCGAGGCAATGGAAGACGCCGGCGGCGTGCTGCAGGATTGACAAACCGAAGCCGAAAAACGCATGGCTGAGGCATGGCTCTTCGCTTCCAACTCTCCCGCGCGCTGCTAACCGCAATCGCGCTTTCGCTGTCCGCCGTCCACGCCGACGCGCTCGAACTAAAACCCTACAAGGACGACCTCTTCGCCTATCCGGGGACGCTCTCGTCGACGGACAAAGGCGCCTACACCGTCATCGACTACCGCGAGATGCGCGACATCAACGCCCGCGACGAGGTGCCGGAAAAGCGCGTGCATGCGCAGTATACCGATACCGGCGTGCGCAAGGTGCAGCAGGATCTCTTGCTGAAAACCGATGCCGGCGATGTCAGGCATGTCGCGGTCGGCAAGACCGGGGGCGCCGGCATCATCGTGCTTTACCTGCATGGGCAGGGCGGCAGCCGCAAACAGGGCGTCGACGACTTCACCTTCGGCGGCAATTTCAACCGCATCAAGAACCTGATGGCCGGCAATGGCGGCCTTTATCTCTCACCCGACTTCACCGATTTCGGCGACAAGGGCGCAGCGCAGGTCGCAGCCCTGATCGGCCACTATGCCGAAGCCTCGCCGGACGCCAAGATTCTCGTCGCCTGCGGCTCGATGGGCGGCTTGTTGTGTTGGAAATTGGCCGGCCGCAACGATACGGGACGGCGCATCAACGGGCTACTGCTGCTCGGCTCGCTGTGGGATGAAAGTTTCCTGTCGAGCCCAGCCTACAGGCGCCATGTGCCGGTGTTCTTCGGCCAGGGCAGCAAGGACCCGGTCTTTCCCGTGGAAAAGCAGGAGGCCTTCTTCCGCGCCATCATTGCGAACTCGAAAGCCTATCCCTATCCCACCCGCTTCGTCCGTTTTGAAACGGGCACACACGGCACGCCGATCCGCATGGTAGACTGGCGCGAAACGCTGAACTGGATGCTGTCGAAAGCGCCCTGAGGCGCCGTGCTAAAACGCCTCAAGGCGCCGTGTTGTAGTCGACGACGGTCTGCGGATTCTCCTCGCCATCATAAGAGGCGTCCACGTCGTACTGGACGAGCGAGAAATTGCCGTCGCGGAACAGATATGTGCCGGTATCTGAGGCATCGCCGATGCCGCGCCATTTGTCGAACGTGGTGAGCGTCCTGGTTTCTTCGTTGTATTCGGAATTGGTCGCCCAGCCGGTCGTGTGAAAGCCGGTGACGGTCACACCAAGCAATTTGCCGTCGCTGTCATTGTTTTCGTAACGTATATCCAGTTCAGGCTCGGCAAACTGCAACTGCAGCACGCCGTCAAGCCCGTCGGTCATGTAGTAGACCGAGCTGGCATTGTAGGCTGCGGCCGTACAATAGAATTCGAAAAGCCGTGTCTCCTTGTCGGGGTCGCCGGCAGCCGCATTCTTGTCCTTGTATTTGATCGAAAAAGCGTTCGGCTCCTCGGCCAGGAATTGCTCGTCGCACTGCTTGCCATAAGTCGCCAGGAAAGCCTTCTTGGCCTGCTCCAGTATGGCGTCCTTCTTCGGTGGCGGCGGTCCGTCGCCGCAGCTTGCCGGCAGTGCCTCCTCGAAATCGGCCTTGGACGGCTTCAACGCGCCCTTGTCGATGAAGATCGGGCGGAACGGCGGGGCCTGGATCTGGGCGCTGACCTGGCGCAGCGTGTAGCAGCCGGCAAAGACTGCATCGTTGCCGTCCTTGTCGGTGGCGCGGATGGCGACCGGGACGCTGTAATAGATGCTGCCGGCCGCACCTTCGTCGGAAATGGCCCCGGTTTCGACATCGACCTTGCCGGTACCGTCATAGCCCTTGACGAAGGTGTCGAAATCCTTTGCCGGCTTTGTATCGCCGTAATAACCCCATGCGCGGGCGAATTCGTGCCGGTTGATGGCGCTGTAAAGCGAACGGATGACGGCGGCGGCATCCGACCGGTCATCGACATAAGGTGCCTGTTGGTCTGCCGGTTCGTCGTCGGCGAACACAGCTTGGCCGGATACGGCAAGGGAGAACAAGGCGGCCGCCGCCAGAAAGACGCGTCTCATCGGGAATCTCCACCACAAAAGGATTTATCATATCGATTGCGGCGACGTGGTGACGCTTGAAAAATCGCCGGGGAAGGCGCTACCTCCCGCCGTCGGCGCTTGGGCCGTTAATGGAGATTCAAAGTGACGCTATCGATGTATGAGGCCTCCGTGCCGGTGTTTTCGGCCAGGCTAAAGGCGCTGTCCGCCATCCTGTCGGCTGCCGAACAGAATGCCGCCGACCGCAAGATCGATCCGCAGGTATTTTTGACGGCGCGGCTGGCGCCGGACATGTTTGCGCTGGTCAGGCAGGTCCAGATCGCCACCGACCACGCCAAGGGCGCGCCGTCGCGGCTGGCCGGCCGCGAAGTGCCGAAATACGAGGACAATGAGGTGAGCTTCGCCGACGTTCAGGCGCGGATAGCCAAGACCGTTGACCATCTCGCGACCTTTTCGGCGGCCGATCTGGATGGCTCGGACGAACGGAGGATCGAACTAAGGCTGGCGGGCAAGGACGTTTCGCTGTCCGGCCTGCACTATCTGCTGCACGCCGCCATGCCCAATTTCTATTTCCACGTGACGACGGCGTACGACATCCTGCGCCACAACGGCGTACCTCTGGGCAAGGCAACCTTCCTCGGAAGGTCTTGAATGCAATGAGGTTTCCCGGTCGCTGCCGGGAAACCTCGTCTTGCGCTGGTTCAGCGCATAGACATCTCGCGCGCGATGCGCGGGAAATCGGCCGGCTTGATGCCGATGTCGGCGCGGTCTGCATTGCTCATCGAATGCAGCAGTGCCAGTGCCGAGCGGTAACGCTGATGCTCCTGCGGACGCGGACGGGCAAACATTTCAGTGAAGAACCCCATGATTCGGCCCCTAGTTGATCCTCCACGGCACCGAATATAGGAAAAATGTGAAGATTGTGCAGTGCAGCAATTGCATGGCAGCCATGCCATGCAAATTTTTTTCGGCACAAATGGCTCATCTGCTGAAACTCTTGGCACGTCCCGACCGTACGCATAGACGCTGGCACATGGCCGGCTTTTCCTCGCCACTCCTGGCGAATTTCCGGACTGCATGAAAATGCAGTCCGGCTTTTTGTTGGGCTTCCCTCAACATCAACCGGTCCGCGCAAGCCTGGCGAACGCCTAAACTGGTTAAGATCAGTGGCATTCATTTTTAACGAGCCGGCTCTATGGTGCGACCGGCTCTGTTCGCATGCGCAAAACGAGGGGGAGGCTGACATCGGCGCCAAGCGGGATTTCGCTTCCTTGCTCGACGATCTCTTCGTGGCCTCGGAAAAAGACGAGGCGGGCGGCGAGACAGGCGCGCGGCCGTCGATTCCGTTCGACTATCTCTCGGTGGCCGACGAGCTTCATTCCGGTCGCATAAAAGTCTCCGGCGAAACCTTCACCGCCGAGTATCGCGAGGCGGGGTCCGATCTCGCCGCCGAATTCGCTGCGTTGCTCGATCAGGCCAAGCTGGCACTGGCCGGCGAGGAGGCAAAGCCCGAGGAAAGATTGCCGCCGATCGATCCCGAAGCGATCGCCGTCGAACTCGGCCTCGATCATCCCGTCAAGACTGCCGATCTCGGCCGCATGCGCCGCAGCTTTGCTTTCGCCAACCATCCCGACCGCGTCGCGCCGCATCTGCGCCAGCGCGCCATGATCCGCATGCAGGTCGCCAACATGCTGATCGACGAAGCCAAGCGGCGCGCTTTGGCCGGCGCCCGGCGCTGATTTTTTCTCCTTCACGCAAAAGTCGGGTTCCCTGAGGCTTGGAGAGCGGCGCCCCTTTCCCTATAGATGCGGCTTCATTTCCCGCGCAGCCGCGCAAAAATTCCCGCCGGAGAAATTCCATGCACAAACGCCGTCTCGGTCGGACCGATCTTCTTGTTACCCAGATCTGCCTGGGTTCGATGACCTGGGGCCAGCAGAACACCGAGGCCGAAGGCCACGCGCAGATGGATCTGGCTTTTGAGCGTGGCGTGAATTTCATCGACACCGCCGAGCTCTACCCGATCCCGCCCAAGGAGGAGACACAAGGGCGGACGGAGAAGTTCATCGGCAGCTGGATGAAGGCCAAGGGCAATCGCGACAAGGTCATCCTCGCCTCGAAAGTGGTCGGCCGCACCGCCAACCGCTGGTTTCGTGGCGACCGTCCATCGAAACTCGTGCGCGCCGACATTTTCGACGCCATCGATAAATCGCTGGCCAAGCTCGGCACCGACTATCTCGATCTCTACCAGATCCACTGGCCGGAGCGCGACATCCCCTGGGGCGCTAACCCGACCCGCGTCGGCGCCACGGCGCGTCGTGCCGACGCCGTTGGCGCGCCGGCCGGCGAGACACCGATTGCCGAGACGCTGGCCGTCTTCGACGAGCTGGTGAAGGCGGGAAAAATCCGCCATCTCGGCCTGTCCAACGAAAACTCCTGGGGCGTCATGCGGTTCATCGCCGAGGCCGACAAGGGCGTCGGTCCACGCGTCGTCTCGCTGCAGAACGCCTACAATCTCGTCAACCGCACCTTTGAGGTGAACCTCGCCGAAGTCTGCGACCGCGAAGAGGTTGGCTTTCTCGCCTATTCGCCGCTGGCGCAAGGCTATCTCACCGGCAAATACGACCATGGCGCGCGCCCGCAAGGTTCGCGCTCGCAGCTGTTCAACCGCGGTCAGCGCTACGAGACGCCGAATGCCGCGGAGGCGCAGCTCGAATACAACGAGCTGGCGCGCTCCTTCGGCCTGGAGCCGGCGCTGTTTGCCAATGCCTATGTCGCCAGCCGGCCTTTCGTTACCTCCAGCATCATCGGCGCGACGACGATTGCCCAGCTTGAGATGGCGTTGTCTTCAGCCGACGTGACCTGGACCGACGAGATGCAGAAGGGTGTCGACGCGATCCACCAGCGCGTCGGCAATCCTTGCCCGTAAGTCGGACGGAATTACCAGCAAGACAAGGGGAAGGGGACAGCCATGGATTTTCCGATCGACACCGTCAGGGGGAAATTTCCGGCGCTGGACCTGACCGACAAAGGCCGCCGGCGCATCTATCTCGACAATCCCGCCGGCACGCAGGTGCCGCAAGCGGTTGCCGATGCGGTGGCGCGCTGCCTCTTGACCACCAACGCCAATCTCGGCGGCTATTTCGAAACCACGCTTGCCGCGCAAAAAGTGGTTGATGACGCGCATTCGGCGATGGCCGATTTCCTGGGTGCTGCGAGCGTTGAGGAAGTCATCATCGGCGCCAACATGACGACGCTGACCTATCACATGTCGCGCACGCTTGGCCGCGATTTCAAGCCGGGCGACGAGATCATCGTCACCCGCATGGATCACGAGGGCAACGTCTCGCCCTGGCTGCAACTGGCCGAAGACATTGGCCTCGTCCTGCGCTTTCTGCCGTTCGACGAGAACAGCTGGCAGGTCGAGGAGGCGGCGCTGGTTGCCCTGTTGTCCGACAAGACGCGGCTGGTTGCGCTCAACTACGCCTCTAACCTCACCGGCTCGATCAATCGGGTCAAGGCGCTGACGGCAATCGCCAAACAGTCCGGCGCCCTGGTCTATGTCGACGCCGTGCAGTTCGCGCCGCATGGACTGGTCGACGTGCAGGATCTCGGTTGCGATTTCCTGGTCTGCTCGGCCTACAAGTTCTTCGGCCCGCATATGGGCATTCTTTGGGGCCGTCATGATGTCATCGACGCGCTGCAACCCTACAAATGCCGCTGCTCCTCCAACGGCCTGCCGGAGCGTTTTGAGCTCGGCACACCGCAGATCGAACTGATGGCCGGGTTGACCGCCGCAGTCGACTACTTTGCCGAATTGGGTGCTGCGGCCGGCGAGGGCGGTTCGCGCAGACGCAAGATCGCAAAGGCGTTCGAAGTCTCAATCGCCCATGAAAACCCGCTGGCGCTCAAGCTGATCGAAGGGCTGTCGGACATTGAGGGCCTGACCATCCGCGGGATTACCGATCCCGCACGTGTCAACGAGCGCGTGCCGACGGTGTCCTTCACCGTCGACGGCATCGTGCCGGAAACCATCGTGCGACATATGAATGCCGAAAACATTTTTCTATGGTCGGGCCACAACTACGCCTGGGAGATCGTCCATCAGCTCGGCATTCCGGCCGAGCAAGGCGTCGTGCGTATCGGCATCGCGCACTACAACACGGCAGCCGAAATCGACGAGACGCTGGAAAGCGTGCACCGGATCCTCGCCATGCTGAGGCAGCAGCGAAGCTGAATTAGCGCTGCTTGCCGCCGAAACCTGTGAGGAAGGCGGTGAGGTTGTCACCCAGCGCGTCGCACAGATAGCCGCCTTCCTGGACGATCACCGTCGGCAGGCCGAGCTTGGCAATCGCCTCGCCGATGCGCGCGAAGCCGGGCGTGGTCACCGAAAGCCCGCCGAAGGGATCGCCCTCGAACGCGTCGAGGCCCAGCGCCACGACCAGCGCGTCCGGCGAGAAGGCGCGGATACGCTGGAACGACACCGCGAGTGCCTCCAGAAAGGCCGCGTCGGCGGATTTTCTTGGCAAAGGCAGGTTGAAATTATAGCCGAGACCCGGCCCTTCGCCGCGCTCGTCAGCATGGCCCCAGAAGAACGGATAGAAGCGCACCGGGTCGGCATGCAGCGACACGGTCAACACGTCGGGCCGGGCATAGAAGATACCTTGCGTGCCGTTGCCGTGATGCAGGTCGACATCGAGGATCGCTACCCGCGTGGCCTGCTTGCGCAACACCTGTGCTGCGACCGCGGAATTGTTGATGAAGCAGAAGCCGCCGGCGACATCGGCAAAGGCGTGGTGGCCGGGCGGCCGGCAGAGAGCATAGGCTGAAGACGCACCTGCCATGACGGTTTCAACTGCCTCCACCGCGCTCCAGGCGCTCCACAGCGCGCTCTGCCAGGTCTCGGCCGAAATCGGGCAGGCGGTGTCGGCCATGTGGTAGCCGGCCTGGCCGACCGCCGAGGCGGGATAGGACCCTGTGCGGGCAATCGGGTGGATGTTGGGGATCACTTCCGCCGAAGCGCCTTCAATGCGCTGCCAGCGTGCAAAAATGTGTTCGAGGAAGGCTAGATACTCTGGCGTATGCACTGCCGCCACCGGGCCGAGGCCATGATCCCTGGGCTTTTCAATCGTCAATCCAGCGGATTTTGCGCCGGCTAACAATCGCTCCGCGCGTTCCGGCTGTTCGGGATTGGGCTGCTGTGCGCCGCTGGACAGAAAGGCCTTCGGGTCGTGGCGTTTCTGCTCCTCGGCAAAGAAGGCTTTCATTCCGTTTCCCCGTCCTGCACGGCATCGGCAAAGGCAAAAAACGCCTCGCCGACGATTTTTTGCGTCTGCTCGTAATGCGCCCAGCCAATGCCGAGCTTCTCATAGAAGGCCTTGGCGCCGCCATTGTCGGTGTCGACCGACAGCCTGAGATAGACGCCGCCATTCCTGCGGCAGTCGCGCGCGACCCGGCGCAGCAGCTTTTCGCCGATCTTGCGGCCGCGAAAGC
Organism: Mesorhizobium sp. P2_F7; assembly: GCF_056403695.1. Classification (NCBI taxonomy): domain Bacteria; kingdom Pseudomonadati; phylum Pseudomonadota; class Alphaproteobacteria; order Hyphomicrobiales; family Phyllobacteriaceae; genus Mesorhizobium; species Mesorhizobium sp. P2_F7. Next base: position 523,113 of record NZ_JBFUFA010000004.1, read on the forward strand.
GATCCTCGACATAGAGGTCCTGGATATAGACGCCGGGTCGGCCCATCCAGGTCGAGAAGATCGGAAAATGCAGGCACAGCCCGGCAAACTCGCCGCCGACTTCGGCGATAAGGGTGGAGAAGGCGGGTCTTTCGCCAAAGCCATAGCGGCGGAAATCCTCGGCGGTGGAGGTGATCTGCTGATGCCCGCCGGTATTGGCGCCGAAGCGCAGAAGCGCGGCGTGGATGGTGTCGACGTCGTCGATGGTGCCGGGGCGGAGCATGGTATCGCTGGTCTGGATCTTGTCTGCCATGGATCAGGCCGCGGTTCCGGCTGTACCGTTCAGGAGCTTGTCGAGCTCGCCGATAGTGTCTTCAGAAAAAACGCGAATGCCGTTCGCTTCCAGAAGCGCAGTGGTCGTGCCGTGGCCGGCCACACGTTTGCCCGAAAAACTGCCGTCATAGACGAAGCTTGAGCCGCAGGAAGGGCTGCCGTCGGTAAGAACCGCGTAGCGACATCCTGTTTCCCGGGCGAGGTCGAGCGCAATCTGCCCGGCTTCGAGATAAAGTGCCGTTACATCGTTTCCCGTCTGTTCGACTACCTGGCCTTGGCCGTGCAGCACAGCACCGGCTGCGCCGCGAATTTCTGCCGGGGGACGCGGCGTGGAGAAACCTGCGGCAACCTCCGGGCAAATCTGCACGACCCGGCCTTCCGCCTGCCACCGCGTCAATACGGGATGGTTGTCGAGACGGTAGGAGCCGTTGTAGCGGACGTGGCTGCCGAGCAGGCAGGCTGAGACCAGAATCTTTTCCATGTCAGCCTCCTTTTACCACGCGATCCCGTGCAAGCCCTAGAAGGCCACCCGGTCGCCACCCTTCAACGCCAGCATGTCGCGCGCCTCCGCCGGTGTGGCGACGTCCAGCGACAGGCCATCGAGAATAGCGCGGATGCGGCGCACCTGGTCGGCGTTGGATTTCGCCAACTGGCGGCCATCGTAGAGACTATCCTCCAGCCCGACGCGGACATTGCCACCCATGGCCGCCGCAATCGAGATCAGCGGCATCTGGTTGCGGCCGGCGGCGAGCACCGAGAACTGGTAGCTGTCGCCGAACAGCTTGTCGGCGATGCGCTTCATATGGATGAGATTGTCCGGGTCGGCGCCGATGCCGCCCAGAATGCCGAGCACGAACTGGATGAACAGCGGTCCGGACACCAGGCCGCGGTCGCGAAAATGCGCCAGCGAATAGAGATGGCCGACATCATAGCATTCGAATTCAAAACGCGTGCCGCAGCCCTTGCCGAGTTTATCGAGCACCGTCTCCATGTCGGCAAAGGTGTTCTTGAAGATGGTGTCGCGGGTCGCTTCCAGCAGCTTCGGCTCCCACTCGTGCTGCCATTCCCTCGGTCTGTCGAGCATCGGGAACAGCGCGAAATTCATCGAGCCCATGTTGAGCGAGCACATTTCGGGTTCTGCGCGCAGCGGCGCGGCCAGCCGCTGGTCCAGCGTCATCAGCGACGAGCCGCCGGTGGTGATGTTGATCACCGCATCGGTCGCTTGCTTGATGCGCGGCAGGAATTGCATGAACACCTCAGGATCGGCCGTCGGGCGACCGTCCTTGGGATCGCGGGCGTGCAGATGCAGGATCGAGGCGCCGGCTTCGGCTGCCGCGATGGCGTCTGTCGCGATCTGGTCCGGCGTCAGCGGCAGATAGGGCGACATGGACGGCGTGTGCACCGAGCCGGTGACGGCGCAGGTGATGATGACTTTCCTCGTCGCCATTTTTCGCCCCTCAGCCTTCGACCGGCAGGTCGAGTTCGGCGGCCAGAACTTCCAGCGAGTCGCCGATGATGGAAATGATCTCACCCACCTGTTCAGCGGTGACGATCATCGGCGGCGCTACCATGAAATTGTCGCCGTCGACGCCGCCCTTGACCCTGCGCCCATAGATGATCAGCCCGCGTTCATAGGCAAGGTCGAGCAGGCGCTGCGTGGCTTTCTTGCCCTGCTCGATCGGCCGCAGGGTCTCGGGGTCGGCAACCATCTCGGCGCCGGTGAGCAGGCCTTTGCCGCGTACATCGGCGATGAACGGAAAACGTTTCGCCAGCCCTTTCAGCCCATCCATCAGAACGTCGCCCATGGCGGCGGCGTTGGCAATCAGGTCGAGGCGGTCCATCTCCCCGAGCACGGCAAGGCCTGCGGCGCAGGCGAGCGGATTGCCGGCGTAGGTGTGGCCATGCTGGAACCCGCCCGATGCCAGCAGCGGCTCGACCAGCCGCATTGGAGCGGCGAGCGCGCCGAGCGGCGCATAGCCGGAGCCTAGCCCCTTCGACAGCGCGACGATGTCGGGTTTGCAGTTCCAATGGTCGCCGCCAAGGAATTTTCCGGTGCGCCCGGCGCCGCTCATCACTTCGTCATGGATGAGCAGGATGCCGTAGCGGTCGCAGATCTCGCGGATGCGCGGATAATAGCTGTCCGGCGCCACCAGGGCGGATGTCGCCGCACCCCCGATCGGCTCCATGATGAAGGCGAGCACGCTCTCTGGCCCCTCGGCCTGGATTTTCTCCTCCAGCATGTCGGCATAGCGGATGCCGCGCTGGTCCATCGAAAGGTTGTCGCGGTCGCGCCACGCTGTCGGCGCCGGCACGGTCGGCATCACCCGCATCATCGGTGTGAAGGTTTCGGCCAGCGCGTCATCGCCGGTGATCGACAGCGAACCCAGTGTGCCGCCATGATAGGAGGGAAAACGGGTGATCACCTTCCAGCGCTTGGGCTGACCGGTCGCGACCGCCCATTGCCGCGCCAGCTTGATGCAGGATTCCGTCGCCTCCGAACCGCCTGACACAAAGAAGATGCGGTCCATGCCTTCCGGCAATTTGCCGGCGAGTTCGCGCGCCAGTTCCTCCGCCGGCTCGTTCTCGAAATGCAGCCGGTAAGCGAAGGTGGCGCGGTCCATCTGCCGCTTCATGGCGTCCAGCACGTTGCGGTTGGAATGGCCGATATTGGCCACCATCGGGCCGCTCGACCCGTCGATGAAGCGGCGGCCATCCTGCGTCCACATATAGATGCCTTCGGCGCGGTCGATCAGCGGCCGGCGCAGGCTGGAGAGATAGAACAGATGCGAGGGCGCGCGCGCTTCTGATACGGCGGTGGAGGGCTTCGGCATGTCAGGTCTTTCCGAGATAGCGGTCGAGAACATTTCTGGTCACGCGTTCGACCATCGGGTCCTGCCTGAGCAGGCCGGCAACCCATTCGCAGCTTCCGGCGTGAAAGATCTCGCCCTTGCCGCGCGGGAAAATGACGATCATGCCGTTGCCGCGTTTGACCTTTTCCAGATTGGCGTCGCTCGCCTCGCCGAACAGCGTTTCGGCGGTGAAGCGGCCGTCCTCGTCGCCGAGGAACTGGTCTTCGAACGGAATATCGGTGCTTTCCTCGACCTGGCTTGCCATGCCGACCGCTAGCACCTGCAGGCCGTCGGGCGCGCCGCTGTCCGATGTCGGGTAGGGCAGGCCGCCGCGGATCTCGAAATCGAGCCCGTCGACCTCATAGCCATAGACATGGCTGTCGGCGCCGAGCAGGTCGCCATAATAGATGCCGGTGCCGGCAAAGGCCCAATGCTCCGGACGGTAGACCGGAAAGCCGCGCACGCCGCGCGGCGCGCAACCGCCCCAGCCGGCATAGACGCCGCGTGTTGCGTTGAGGCCGAAGGTCAGTGCACCGGGACGGCCGATCTCCGGCGCTTCCCAGGAATTGGTGGCGCGGGTGACGTCACTGCGATAGGCAGGGTCCTCGGCGCGTGCGCGATATTTGTAGCAGACCTGCCGGCGGCCTTCGTCCTCCAGCCTGGTCTGCCACATGAAATTGCCGGCAAAGCGCGCGGCGTGGCCGCCGCGTGTCACATAGGCATCGACCGCGTCGCGCATTTCCCAGGTCCAGTATTCGTCGTGGCCGACAAAGGCGACGCAGTCATAGCCGTCGAGAATTTCGGGCGCGAAATGCAGATCGTGCTGGCTGGCGAGATCGACGCCGTAGCCGGCGCGCTCGGCAAAGCGGAAGAAGTGGCTGTCATAACTGGCCCAGCCTGACGAGGTGTATTTCTTCGAATGCCCCGTGGCGAACGCCCATTCCATATGGGGGTAGCGCGGCACCGTTTTCGGCGGCACCGCGACCTCCAGCGGCACGCGCGGCGCATCCTTGGGCAATACGACGAAGCCACGGCACCACGGCCGCTGTGTCGACACCATGCGTGCATACTGGTCCCGGCCCGGCCCGGTGATGCCCTGATAGGCATTGGAGCCGCCCCAGGTGTTGTAGGAGAGCCAGGTGCCGGTCGCTGCTACCTGCAGCACCCGGCCGGGTTTCTTGCCGGGCAGAGGGACGACGATGATGAGGTGGTGGCACTGGATAGGCTTGCCGTCGCGGCCGTCTGCCGTCAGCGTCAGCCGGTAAGCGCCGGACGGCCAGTCATCGCCGATGCGAAAGCCGAAAGACGCTTCCCAGCCGCAGCCTTCGACCGAGCACTGGTCGGGCGTGTCCTGCCAGCGCGCCGACAGACCCGTTTGCTCGAAGACCTTGGTTTCAGCGCCGCCGTCTCGAACGACGACAATGCTGAAGCGCGGCACTGTCGAACTGACGTGGAGCGTTACAATCTCTCCGGCGTGGTAGGAGAAGCGGTCCGAATAGCACCAGATCTCGCCGCGCGCGCCATCCATCCCCGGCCATTCGTAGTAATGGCCGCGCACCGCCTCGCGGCGCTGCTCGGGCGTCAGTCCGAAATCGGGAAACTCGGTCGGCAGATGGGTCATGGACACCGGAAACGTGACAGGCCGCCATTTCGGCTATCTCCCGGCCAAGCGTCAAATGGAAACGATCGGGCCAGCAATTGCTTAGCCGCCCTTGGCCGCACCCGGCAAACCGACTATCTCAGGCGAGGCGGTATTTTCCGCCTCGGGAGCCGGCATGCTGAGAGTGCAGAAGGTCAAGGTCGACGACATCTACGTGCCGACGGCGCGCAAGAAGACGCTGCATCCCGAAACGGTCCGGCATCTGGCCGAAGACATACTGGAAAACGGCATGAAGACACCGATCCAGGTCCGCCATGACGGCAAGCGTCATATCCTGGTCGAGGGCCTGCATCGGCTGGAAGCCGCCAAATGGCTCGGCGAGACAGAAATCGACGCCTATCTGGTGCAAGCCAAGCGCCACTGAGGCGCACCCTCCGACCGATCAACAACAGCCGGCCGATCGTCGTTCCGCAGATTTTTTCGCGGACCGTGTCGGCATGTGGCGTGCTCGCTCGTCCTTGGGGCATAACCCAAATCCAGCCCATGAAAACGAGGAGATCCCATGACCGCCAAGCTCGACGTCGCCCCCACCAACGATCGCGAACTGGTGCTTGCCCGCATCATCGATGCGCCGCGCCAGAACGTTTACCGCTGCTGGACCGAGCCGAAGCTGGTGACGCAGTGGTTTGCGCCCAAGCCGTGGACGACGCCGCGCGCCGAAATGGATGTGCGCAGCGGCGGCTCCACCCTGGTCGTCATGGCCGGTCCCGACGGCAACGAGTTTCCCAATCCCGGCGTCTTCCTTGACGTCGTCCCCGGCGAAAGAATCGTCTTCACCGATGCCTACACCAGCGCCTGGGAGCCGTCCGAAAAGCCGTTCATGACTGTCGTGCTGACCTTCGAGGACGAAGGCAACGGCAAGACCCGCTACATCGCACGGGTCAGGCACTGGAGCGCTGCCGACCGCGAGCAGCACGAGAAGATGGGTTTTCACGAGGGCTGGGGCCAGTGCACCGAGCAGCTCGAAGAACTCGCCAAGAGCCTTTGAATACCTTTTGACCCGGACACCGGAGGAGACTGACATGTCCAGATCGACCCTTTTCGCCATTCTTGCCTCGGTCGCTGCCTTGTTGGCAGGGCCCGGCCCAGCCAATGCAGAGGAGACCAAGCCAGCCATGACCACCGAAGCAACAGCCGTGCCGAAGCCGGAAAAGTCCGGCCTGCTGCCGATCGACGGCCTGAATTACTACTACGCCGTCTACGGCAAGGGCGAACCGCTGCTTCTGCTGCATGGCGGCCTCGGCACGTCCGATATGTTCGCACCGCTGCTGCCGAAGCTGGCGGAGGATCGCACCATCATTGCCGTCGACCTGCAGGGCCATGGCCGCACCGCGCTCGGCGAACGGCCCTTCAGCCTGGAAGGGATGGGCGACGACATGGCTGGCATCGTCAAGGCGCTTGGCTACGACAAGGTCGACGTGCTCGGCTATTCGCTGGGCGGCGGCGTCGCCTTCCGTATGGCCGTCCAGCATCCCGAAGCCGTGCGCCGGTTGGTTCTGGTTTCGACCGGCTTTTCTCCCAATGGCTTCTATGACGAGATGCGTCCGCAGCAGGCCCAGGTGAGCGCGGCGGCGGCCGATTTCATGAAGGACACGCCGATGTACAAATCCTACGTCGCCGTCGCGCCGCGTCCTGACGATTTCCCGAAACTGCTCGACGCGCTCGGCAACTTCATGCGCAAGGACTATGACTATTCCGCCGATGTCGCGAAACTGAAGATGCCGGTCATGCTCGCCTATGGCGACAGCGACATGTACAAGCCCGAGCACGAGATCAAGTTCTACCAGATGCTCGGCGGCGGCTTGAAGGATGCCGGCTGGATGCGCGAGAACCTGTCGCAGAACCGGCTGGCAATCATTCCCAACCGCACTCACTACGACGTCTTCTTCGCACCGGAATTGACGGCCGCGGCGCTGCCATTCCTCAACGGCGAAACCAAGGTAAAGACCTGGGACGAAGTCGTCAGCGAAACGAAATAGTTCTGTCGAATTTTGAAGCCGGCCGTCTCCAGCGAGACGGCCGGCTTTGTGCCTACGAAGCCTTGGCGCGGCGCGGCTCACGCAAATGCTTGATGCCGCTCATCTCGACGAAATTCGTCGCCTGTTCCCAGAGATAATCGCCATAGAGGAACGGCTCGAACGGGGCAGCACCCGCCAGCGGCAGCGGCGCGATCTCGGCATCGACACGCGGCTCGTAGAAGAAAGGGATCGAATAGCGCGCCGTCTTCGGCGCGATCACCCGGTGCCGCGTCGCCCGCACCCTCCCACCGGTCCAGCGCTCGAGCAACTGACCGAAATTGACCGCCAGCGTGCCGTCGGCCGGCGGCACGTCGATCCATTCGCCGGCAAGGTTTTTTGCCTGCAGTCCCTCGACGCCGTCTTGCGCCAGCAAGGTGACGAAGCCGGAATCGGCGTGCTCGCGTCCGATGATGGTGCGCGTCTCGCCCTTGTGGACGACGGAAAACTCCGGCCCGCTCAGATCGACGCCGCTGCTGGCATCGCGCAAGGGATAGCGGATCAGCCGCAGCGTCGAGATGCCGCCGTCGAAATCCGCGTCGAAGATTGTCTCCGGCAGGCCGAGGCCGCGCGCGATCGAGCGCATGAGCGCATTGGCGAGCGCTTCCATGGCCAGATAGTACTGTGCGGCCGCCGCGCGCCAACCAGGCAGCACGGCTTCGGTTGGCAATGGCGTCGGCTCGCGCAGAGGATCGTCCGCGTCGCCGGCGCCGGCGGTTTGCGCATGCGCAATGTCCGGCCCTATGTCGATGCCTTCCTTGTAGGAGACGGCAGTCGGCTGCAGCGGGAACCAGCCGCGATAGACGTTCTTTTTGGTGCGGTCGAAATTCCAGCGCAGCAGCTTTGCCTTCTCGGCGTCGGGCAAGGCGAAGATGTTGAGCAGCTTCGCCCGCTTGTCGCGCGTCAGCCAGTCGTCACCCGGAAAATCGCGGATCGCCATGAAGCCGATGCCGGAGGCTGCGGCCATGATCCGCGCGTCGGTACGCTCGCGGCCGGGCGAGGGCGGCCCGAACAGATCCGCGACGGCTATGGTTTCGATGTCCTGTACCATGATTTCCTCCCGGTCGATCCCAGGGCAAGCAGGCGCGGCGGCCGGCCGGGTGTCAATCCTTCGCCGGTATCTGAGGTTGGGCCAGTGGCGGTCCATCGGTCGTATCAAGGCAATCGATCGCGCCATCAGGGCTTTTCAATTGACCGAAATGTGCCTGTCGTTACCTTACAAGCACCTTCAGCGCGACGGGGTTCAGGTGATGGCGAAATATCAGGGCGGGTGCCTGTGCGGGGCGGTGCGCTACGGCACCGAGGCGGCGCCGGTCAACCAGCGCGTCTGCCATTGCCGGCGCTGCCAGAAGGTGATCGGCGCGGCCTTCAACGCGCGTCTGCTGTTTCGCATCGACGACGTCACCGTCGAGGGGCACGTGGCGACGGTCAACACCTCGCCGGATCTCAAGCGCGGCTTTTGCGCGGCCTGCGGCACGACGCTGTTTTCCAGGCGCGACTCCGCCGGCATGGTCGGCATCACCACCGGCTCGCTCGACGATCCCTCGCTGTTCAAGCCCGAGATGCATATGTGGACCGCCTCGAAGCAGCCCTGGCTGCGGCTCGATGACGGCCTGCCGCAACATGAAGGCGCGCCGCCTCCGAACTGACGCCGGCCTTACAAAAAATTAAGCTCGAAAACACGACATAGCCGGCAAAGCGTCATTGGCGGGCCATGATTGGCTGCCTATTTATCGGCTGCGGGTCTGGTATTCGAGGAGACGACCGATGAGCGACAGAATCAACACACTGGACGAGCTTTTGAGCGATCCGATGGTCCTGCTCGTGATGGAGCGCGACCGCGTGCGCCCCGAACAGGTGCGTCTCCTGCTCGAACGAGCGCGTCGCCCTGCTGTCGACGCCGTGCCACCGGCGCATGTGGTGGCCAAAAGCTGCATGCAGCATTGGCTCGGCAGGTGATGACGAGGCTCTCCCTTCTCCTGCAAGAGGAGAAGGGAGAAACATACCTAACAACTTGATTCAAACTTTATTGGTAATTTATCGTTAGTAATCGAAGCCGGTTTGTCCGGCGGCGTCCTTCTGCCTTCGGTCTGTTGTGTTTTGCGTACAGGTCCAGATGCGGATTTCAGGCGTCGTCGGTTTTATGGTGGCATCGCTGTGCCTTGCCGGCTGCTCGTCCACGGCAGGCGTCGATGCCTTGCAGCCGTCGAACGAGACGACCAGTTCGGTCGTGCGGCCAAGAGCGCCGGTCGCGGCGGCCCCGGTGGAGACGGCCGAACTCGCGCCGATGCGGTCCGACATGGTGACCGACAACGCTGCGGCCGACAATGCGGTGGCCGACAATGCGCCTCCATTCTCCATGGTCGAGGAAGAGGAGGCCATTGTCGCGGACACGCCGTCGGCCGATGGGAACGCCAGCCCGCAGCTTGAGCCGGTTGCGCTGATGTCGCCGCCAAAGCGGCTGACGCGCGCGGCGCCGGCCATGCTGGCCTCGCCGGTCACCCGTTACGGCTTTCGCGATGCCAAGCCGATCAATTTCGGCAAGGCATCGCCCCGCTATCTCGCCGTGCATGGCGTCGACGTCTCGCGTTGGCAGGGCAACGTCAACTGGAGCAAGCTGCGCGCCCAGGGCGCCAACTTCGCCTACATCAAGGCGACCGATGGCGGCGACCATCTCGACCCGATGTTCATGAAGAACTGGCGCAATGCCGACGCCGCCGGGCTGAAGCGCGGCGCCTATCATTTCTTCTACTGGTGCCGCACCGCCGGCGAGCAGGCCGACTGGTTCATCCGCAATGTGCCGAAGATGGACGGCGCGCTGCCGCCGGTGATCGATGTCGAATGGAACGGCGAATCCTCCTGCAAGCGGCGGCCTTCGCGTGCGACGGTGCTGGAGAAGATGCAGGTGTTCATGGACAAGCTCGAGCGCCATTACGGCCAGCGGCCCATCATCTACACCAGCCCCGATTTCTACCGCGACAATCTCAAGGGCGCCTTTCTTGATTACCCATTCTGGCTGCGTGCCGTGGCCCGGCATCCCTCAAAAGTCTATCCCGGCCGCAAATGGCTGTTCTGGCAGTATTCCGGTTCCGGCCTGTCGCACGGTGTGAGCGGCCGCATCGACCTCAACGTCTTCCATGGCGACGAGCGCGCCTGGCGGGCATGGGCCGGGGGACAGACGACCGTCGCCGACGCCAACTGAGGGCTTCCCGCAGGGCTGGCGACGATGCCGCCGGCACACCTGCGCCTTCGGCCGTGCGGCGCTTTGGCTTGAATTTTCAGCGTCTCGCTAACGATCCGCTCACTCTGTCCTTTAGCTGTATCGCAACAGCCTTCCGGTAACGTGTCCGTGATCGGGTTTCGGAGGGCTCCATGCGCAATCCAATTGTGGCCATCGCTGTTGTCGCCGCTGTCGGCTACGGCTTTTTCAATTCGCTTTGGCATATGCCGAGTAGTGGCGACACGCTGGCGGAGTCGAAGCAAAACGTCGTTTCCTATTCCACCGAGGACAAGGCGATGCAGGCTGCCAAGAACAGCGGCCGCTCTACCCTCAAGCGCTTCCACGAATTGATGGATGCCGGCACGCCCGGCACCTACACGGTGAAATTCCCGCTGACCCAGAACGGCGCCACCGAGCATATCTGGCTGCAACTGGTCGGCTACAGCGACGGCTCCTATATCGGCCTGCTCGCCGACGTGCCGGTCAACGGCAACAAGTACAAGATGGGCGACAGGATGACGGTGACCGAGGTCGACGTCGAGGACTGGATGATCAAGAACGGCAAGGTGATCTACGGCGGCTACACCACCCGCCAGGCGCTTGCGGACATGCCGAAGGAACAGGTCGCCAAATACGGGTTCACCTTCAAGGACTGAGGACCTAGGCGCGCGCGAGCTTCATTGCGGCGCCTTGAGGGACATCGCGCAGCTCGTGCTCGCGTATCTCCGCCGTTTGCGCCAGCACCCAGTCGCGAAACACCTTGATCTTGGGGGTGTTGCGGCGGCTCTCCAGGTGCACCAGCCAATAGCCGTCGCCATCCGATCCAAGCACGTCGAATGGCTGTATCAACTGGCCCTTTGCCAAAAGGGCGCTGTAAAGGTTTTTGGTGAGGATCGCGGCGCCCTTGTCGGTCAGCGCCGCCATCGCATCATAGGCCTGCGTACCCAGCTTCGGGCCCGCCATGATGCGATCGGGCTCGAACGGCACGCCGGCCGCTTCGAACCAGATTTTCCACCACGGATCGTCGGCACAGCATAGCGGCACCTTGTACAGATCCTCGGGGCGGTGGATGCCGCCGACGCTTTCGGCGAGCTTTGGACTGAGCATTGGCGTGTAGTCGGCCTTGAACAGATAATGGGCCGTGAGACCCGGCCATTTTCCGCTGCCGGTGCGAATGCCGACATCCATGTCGCCGCGCGTGAAATCGACCAGGCCATGCGATGTATTCACCTTCACGGCCAAGTCGGGATGCATCAGCTGGAATGTTCCAAGCCACACGGCAAGCCAGTTCGTTGCGAAGGTCTCCATGGTTGTCACCGACAGCACGCCGGTCGCTCCGCCCTTGGTGGCGACCCACGCATCGGCCAGCGCCGAGAACGCGCCGGATGCGTGCGGCGCCAGCTGTTGTCCAGCCTCGGTCAAGGCAATCTGCCTTGTTTTCCTTATGAAAAGCGGCGTTCCGGCGCGTTCTTCCAGCACCTTGATCTGATAGGAGGCGGCGGATTGGGTCATGCCGAGTTCTTCGGCTGCCTTGGTGAAACTGCCCAGCCGCGCCGCGGCTTCAAACACCCTGATGGCACCTAATGGCGGTAGTTCCCAGCTCATGACGCATCAATCCTCCTGATGCATACTACGCGACGTTCGATTGGAAACCAAGACCGGAAAGCGGCATGCTTTGTCCATCAGACCAAACCCTGGAGGACACGGCAATGACCACCACAATCGCTCTCTACAACACGCTTCGCCGCCCGGTGCTCAACCTCTTCACCGCGCCGTTCAGACCCCGCAAGCGCGGCCTGCTCGACCACCGCTCGCTGTCGGATCATTTCCTTAGGGATATCGGTATGCTTGACGGACGCGTGCCTCCCGGCACCATTCGCTAATCAAGCTGTTCTGACCCAAAAAGATGCATGGGAGGGAACGATGACTGTGCTGTCCGAGGATCTGGCCAAGAGCCGCAAAACCATCAACGCCTATGAAGACTATGCCGAACGCTACGACGCACTAGTGCGGCACGTTCCCAACCAGAGGGAACAGAAATGGCTGAAGCGCCTGGTCGCGATCACCGGCAAAGGCGGCCAGATTCTGGAGGTCGGGTCAGGACCCGGATACGATGCGGACTTCGTCGAAGGGCTCGGTGTCCACGTTCGGCGCACCGACGCAACAAAACGGTTTCTCGAGCTGCAGGCGGCACGCGGCAAGCACGGTGAATTTCTCGATCTCATCACCGACGATCTCGGCGGCCCCTATGACGCGGTGCTCGCTTTGTGCGTCCTGATCCATGTGCCGCGCGAGCAGACCGACCAGGTTCTTGCGAAGATAGTAGGGTCGCTGCGGCCGGGCGGCGCCTTCCTCGTCTCGATGCGCATTGGCGATGGCGAGAAGAGCGGCGAATATCATACTGTCTATTGGCGCAGGGACGATTTTGCGGCCCGTCTCGAAAGCGCCGGGCTGGTCCTTGTCGGGGACGAATTCAACGTCGGCCGCGATCGCGAAGAATGGACCACCTTCCTGGCTGTGAGGCCCTCATGACTCGCCGCGGACTGCTGCTGTTTGCACTGCTCAGTCTTTTGTGGGGCATTCCCTATCTGTTGATCAAGCTGGCGGTTGCCGAGGTGTCGGTGCCCTTCCTGGTCTTTGCCCGGGCAGCCGTCGGGGCTCTGGCGCTGTTGCCCTTCGCCCTTGCCCAGGGCAGCTTCGGATGGCTGAAGACACAATGGCTTGCGGTCGCTTCATTCTGTGTGGTCGAGATGGTCTTGCCATGGGGGCTGATCGCTCATGGCGAAGTCAGCATCGACAGTTCCACTGCCGGGCTGCTGATTGCCATGACGCCGGCCGTAACCGTCGCGCTCTCCAAGCTGATGGGCTCGGATGAGCGGCTTGGGATGCGCCGCTGGCTCGGTCTTTTCCTTGGCTTTGCCGGTGTCTTTGTGCTGGCGCTGCCGACACTGGGTGGCGGACTGCTCGCGGTCATCGAAATTCTCATGGCCGCAGCCTGCTATGCCTTGGGGTCGATCATCGCGTCGCGCTGGCTGAACGATGTGCCGGCCAGCGCGCTGACCGCTGTCTGTCTGATCGGGGCCGCCGTGATTTATGCCGTGCCGGCAGCGCAGGCCTGGCCCACGGTCATGCCGTCGATGACGGCGGTGAGCGCGATCGTCGGCCTTGGCGTGTTTTGCACGGCGATTGCCTTCGCCACCTACTTCCTGCTGGTGCGGGAGATCGGCCCGGAGCGGGCAGTCGTCATCACCTATGTGGCGCCCGCCGTCTCGGTGGCAGCCGGCGTGCTCGTCCTTTCAGAGCCGCTCGATATCGGCATTCTCGCGGCCTTCGCACTCATCCTGTGCGGGTCGTATCTCGGCACATGGCGCGCTCCGCAAGAGCCATCCGTTTCTGCAACCACGGCAAGCTGATAGCGGCCGCCAGCCGCTCTCAGAAATAAGGCTTCAAATTCTCGCGAATGCGGTCCAGCACGGTCTTTCCCGATGTATCCGCAACAAAGTGCTTCCCCGTGATGGTTTCGTAGGCCTGCGTGTAGACCCGAGACGTCTGCTCGATGAGCTCGGCCGGGATTTTCGGGATACGATCCTTGTAGGGATCGCAGCGCGCCGTGACCCAGGCGCGAATAAAGTCCTTGTCGAAGCTCTGCGGCCGCTCGCCTGACCTGAAGCGCTGCTCATAGCTTTCCGCCAGCCAGTAACGGCTGGAGTCGGGCGTGTGGATTTCATCGGCAAGGATGACGGTTCCGTCCTTGTCCGTGCCGAATTCGTATTTGGTGTCGACCAGGATCAGGCCGCGTTGGGCGGCCAGCGCCTTGCCGCGCGCAAACAGCGCCAGCGCATAGCGCGAGACAGTGTCCCATTGCTCCTCCGACAACAGACCGCGCGTCAGTATATCGTCGCGCGTCAACGGCTCGTCATGGCCGCCATCGAGCGCCTTGCTGGTCGGCGTGATGATGGCCTGAGGCAGCTTCTCATTGTCGCGCAACCCGTCCGGCAGGCGGATGCCGTACATGTCGCGTTCGCCGTTCTTGTATTTCGTCAGCACCGAGGTGCTGGTGGTGCCGGCGAGGTAGTCGCGAACGACGATCTCCACCGGCAATATGTCGAGCCTCGTGCCGACAACGACATTGGGATCGGGATAGTCGAGCACGTGGTTGGGGCAGATATCGGCCGTTTCCTCGAACCAGTAGCGCGCCGTCTGCGTCAGCAGCTCGCCCTTGAGCGGGATCGCCGTCAGGATGACATCGAAGGCGCTAAGCCGGTCCGTGGCGATGATGATGCGGCGGCCATCCGGCAGATCGTAATTTTCGCGGACCTTGCCTTTGTAGTGGTTCGGGAGTTCCGGAATGAAGGCATCTGAAAGAACGCGCAGTGCTGTCATCCTGGTCTCGTGGCTCCCGACAAGTTTGAGGTGGGGCGACTCTTAACAAAGTTGGCGGGGCTTCGATACCCGAGGAAGGGTGGTTCGGCTTTTGCGAATAAACAAGACAATGCCGTCGCCGTGCTGTCTATTTGAAGCTTCCTGCAATTCTGGGGGAGCGGGGACGGGTGGAACTGCAATTTCTGATCGTCGGGTTTGTCTGCGTGGTCGCGGCCGCGCTGTCGCTCATCACTTTCGTCAAATGGCGCGAGGTGCAGGCGATGAGCCACTGGCTGCCGACGCCGGGCAAGATCATCTCGTCGCGCGTCGAGGCGCGCAAGGTGAGGGTCTCGGGCGTCGGCGCCGACAGCGAGAAGGTCACCGAAATCCGAAATTTTCCCGCCATCACCTTCGAATACAAAGTGGCCGGCAAGAAATACCGCGGCTCGCGCTACAGTGTGAAGGAAAATCTCGGCAATTTCGAAGTCGATGAAACCCTGGCGCAGTTTCCCACAGGCGCCGAGGTGACGGTGTTTTATAACCCGGCCGATCCCAGCAAAGCGGTGATCGAGCGCACCTTGCCGGACGGCGCCTTCAAATTCATGGTCAAGCTGTCTGCCGGGCTGGTGATCGGTTCCGCGGTGCTGGTGTTTTCCACCGGTGGTGTTGTGAAGGCGATCAGGCCGTTCCTGCCCAAGCCGGAAAGCCTCGGCATCGCGATGGTTCTGTTTTTCATGGGCCTGTTCATCCTGCTCATGGGGATAGCCCAGAAGGTGCTTGCAAGGCGGGCGACAAAATGGCCCGTTGCCGCCGGCCGCATCGATGCTTCGGGAGTTGAGACGGTCCGGATCGATGCCGGCTCCCAACGCTGGCGCCGCGCCTTTCGGTCCCGCATCGTCTACAGCTATGAGGTTGCCGGTCGGCGCTACACTTCCAGTCGCGTCACCTTCGGCGCAGCGGTCGCCGCCTCGCTGGCTGCCCTGGTTCGAGGCCAGTCGCAACGTTATGCCGAGGGCAGCAAGGTTGACGTGCACTACGACCCCGCCAACCCAGCCTCCGCCGTGCTCGAATGCAGGGCGCGCGGACTGTGGCTGCTTTGGGTGTGTTCGATCGGCTTTATTGGTGCTGCGGCCTGGCTGGTCGGGCTCGTACCTACGCTTTGACAGGATGCAGCGATGAATAGCGCCATGAGATCGATCCTCTGGGTTTCCGTCCTGTTTGCCGCCGCGTCGATATCGGCTGCGGCACACGCGGATGAGCCGGCGCCGTCGCGCTCTCCGATCGACAAATGCGTCTGGGAAAAACTGGCCGACAAGACGGTCGGTCTGGCCGCCTGGGCGCAGCGCTGCGATTTCGGCTTTCGCCAGATCCATTTCGAATTTGTCGGCCACGCGCTTGCCATCAAATACAGCGACGGCGGCGCGCGCGATCCACTGGTCGAGGTATTCGACATCAAGGCAGGCGAAACCGCCGAAGCTACGGTGCTCCGGCTGTTGCTGGAAAAGACCAACAAGGCCGTCAGCGCCCGCTGCGTCCTGGCGCCCTACACGGAAGGAACAGTGCCCGCCGGCGTTAAACGCTTCACCTTCAGCCCCGACGCCGCCTACGCGAAAGAGCTGAAGGCGCTCGCCAAGCCAGACGAGGTTCCCGAGCCACCTTGCGGCGACTGGGGCGAAATGCCGGACGGCATCCAGTATTTCGAGGTGCCAGCGGGTGAGGGGCGCAAGCTGCTGTTCGTCCGGGTGGGGCAGGACGAGCCGCTGTTTGACGAGCAGACGCTTCGGGTGTTGCCGGCGGAGTAAGGACTGAGCGACAAAAATGGCGACATCCAGCACTCCCCGTACACCCTTGTTTCACTACACCACCTTCTCCCTAGGGAGAAGGTGGTGTAGTTGGGCTAAGCTGCCTTCATGAACCAATGGGACTGAATGAAACTCGAAGCGACTGGATCGATATTGTACCAATAGGCGATATTATTGGTGGAATCGACCACATAAAGGCTGTCGTCTTGATCCATAACCGACCAGACGGCATTGCAAACTTGCTCTGCCGAAAGAGAGGTATCCAGATACCAGAATGACTTTTGGATTTTCGCCCATGAGCCGAGAGTTTTGATCTTTGCGATTACCGCCTGATAGTTTTTTTCCGGTGCATGAAGGTCATATGAAACGTGTATATTGTTAGCCATGACGGCCTCCTAGTTCATTATGTGCCTCAGCTACCTCGACTCCAAGAACCGACTCCCCATATGATATCCCTGCGACAGGAGAGGGGATTTCGATCTCTTCGCCCCGCGTGGGCTTCGGCTTATTCGCGGTATCCAAAGCCGATCCGAAAGGGTCGGCTTTGGTATTTCAGGCGCAAGTATGCGGTCTAAACTTTTTAGATGACTTTCCTCTTTTGTTCCCTTTGCCATTTCGGCCCGATCTTGCGACCGGGCCGATGATGTTACGGTTTAGCGGCTAGGTTTTCCTCAGCTGCACCCGCTCGTGGCGCCGCACGTATCGCACTTCTCGCAAGTCCCGTTCCGCACCATGGTAAAATTCTGGCACTCGGAGCAGGAATTGCCGGTGTAACCCTGCAGCAGCGACTTGGCGCGGCGGTCGGCGGCGAGTTTCTTTGCCTCGGCTGCTTCGTTGGCCGCGGCATCGGTGAACAGCGCCGCGGTGGCGTCGGCCGCGTCCACAACCTCCTCGAAGGCGATGTCCTCGGCCAATTCCTTGGCCCGCTCCTCATAGTCGCGCTTGTAGGCGACGGCCTCGTCGCTGGCCGGCTTCAGCGCCAGCACGTTGGAGCCGGAGAAGGCGGTGGGTGCCGAGCGGGCAGGGGTGCCGGCGCCGGCAAAGCCCTTCGGATCGCTGCTCGTTGCCCGCGACACCAGCTTCACCGGCGAGGCGCCACGGGTCAGGCCCTTGGAGACCGCATCCGTCTTGCCTTCGCTGATGCCGCGTCCCAGTGCCGTGTTGGAGAAGTCCGACTGGTCGACATGGGCGAGGTCGTTGCGGCCGAGATAGGAGATGGCCAGTTCGCGGAACACGTAGTCGAGGATCGACGTCGCGCTCTTGATGGCGTCGTTGCCCTGCACCATGCCGGCCGGCTCGAACTTGGTGAAGGTGAAGGCGTGCACATATTCGTCGAGCGGTACGCCGTATTGCAGGCCGAGCGAGATGGCGATGGCGAAGTTGTTGAGCAGGCCGCGCAGCGTGGCGCCTTCCTTGTTCATGTCGATGAAGATCTCGCCGAGGCGGCCATCGTCATATTCGCCGGTGCGCAGGAAGATGGTGTTGCCACCGATCTTGGCCTTTTGCGTGTAGCCCTTGCGGCGTCCCGGCAGCTTTTCCTGCTCGCGCGACACGCGCTCGATGATGCGCTCGACGATCCGCTCGGTGATCTGCGCCGCACGCGCCGCCGCAGGCGCCGCGATCAGCTGCTCGACCATGTCGTCCTCGTCCTCCTCGCCATCGGCGAGCAGCGACGAATTCAGCGGCTGCGACAGCTTCGAGCCGTCGCGATAGAGCGCGTTGGCCTTCAGCGCCAGCTTCCACGACAGCATGTAGGCGCCCTTGGCGTCTTCCACCGTCGCATCGTTGGGCATGTTGATGGTCTTGGAGATGGCGCCGGAGATGAAGGGCTGCGCCGCCGCCATCATCTGGATGTGGCTGTTGATCGAAAGCGAACGCTTGCCGATCTTGCCGCACGGGCTGGCGCAGTCGAACACCGCCAGGTGCTCGGCCTTCAGGAACGGCGCGCCTTCCAGCGTCATCGCACCGCAGACATGGATGTTGGCGGCCTCGATGTCCTTCTTGGAGAAGCCCAGCGCCGGCAGCATCTCGAACGAGAAGTCGTTGAGCTGCTCGTCGGTGAAGCCAAAGGTCTCCTTCACCCAGTCGGCGCCGAGCGTCCACTGGTTGAAGACGAACTTGATGTCGAAGGCCGACTTCAGCGCTGCGTTAAGCGCGGCGATCTTCTCATCGGTGAAGCCTTTGGCCTTGAGCGAGCCCGGGTTGACCGCCGGCGCCTGGTTCATGTTGCCGTGACCGACCGCATAGGCCTCGATCTCGGCGATCTGGCTCTCGGAGTAGCCCAGCGTGCGCAGCGCTTCCGGCACGGCGCGGTTGATGATCTTGAAGTAGCCGCCGCCGGCGAGCTTCTTGAACTTCACCAGCGCGAAGTCGGGCTCGATGCCGGTGGTGTCGCAATCCATGACGAGACCGATCGTGCCGGTCGGCGCGATCACGGTCGCCTGCGCATTGCGGTAGCCATGCTCCTCACCGAGCTCGATGGCGCGGTCCCAGGCAGCCTTGGCATGCACGGCCAGGTCTTGCTGCTTGAGGTCGGAAGCGACCAGCGGCACCGGATTGACGGCGAGCTTCTCATAGCCGCCCTTTTCACCGTAGGCAGCGCGGCGATGGTTGCGCATGACGCGCAGCATGTTCTGCGCGTTGCGGTCGTAATCGGCGAAGGCGCCGAGTTCACCGGCCATCTCGGCCGAGGTGGCATAGGCGACGCCGGTCATGATCGCGGTGAGTGCGGCGCAAATGGCGCGGCCCTCGTCGGAGTCATAGGGAATGCCCGACGTCATCAAGAGGCCGCCAATGTTGGCGTAGCCGAGGCCGAGCGTGCGGTATTCGTAGGACTGCTTGGCGATCTCCTTCGACGGGAACTGCGCCATCATCACAGAGATTTCGAGAACGACGGTCCACAGCCGCACCGTGTGCTCGTAGGCAGCGATGTCGATCGTGCCGTCGGCATTGCGGTAGGGCAGCAGGTTGATCGAGGCGAGGTTGCAGGCCGTGTCGTCGAGGAACATGTATTCCGAGCACGGGTTGGAGGCCCGGATCGCACCGGCCGAAGCGCAGGTGTGCCAGTCGTTCATCGTCGTGTTGAAATGCAGGCCCGGATCGGCCGACGCCCAGGCGGCGTAGCCGATCTTTTCCCAGAGGTCGCGTGCCTTCAGCGTCTTCAACACCTTGCCGTCCTTGCGGGCGGTCAGGTGCCAGTCGGCGTCGTCCTCGACGGCGCGCAGGAAATTGTCCTTCAGCGACACCGAATTGTTGGAGTTCTGGCCGGAGACGGTGAGGTAGGCGTCGGAATCCCAGTCGGTGTCGTAGGTCTTGAACGACATCGAGGTGTAGCCCTGCTTGGCGAACTGGATGACGCGGTAGATGTAGTTCTCCGGCACGGCCGACTTCTTGGCCGCCTTGATCTCGCGCTTCAGTGCGGTGTTGAGGGCCGGGTCGAAGCAGTCGTCGGCATTGCCTTCGCAGTTGATGCAGGCCTTCATGATCGCCTCGAGATGCTTCTTGACGATCTTGGAGCCGGTGACCAGCGAAGCGACCTTCTGCTCTTCATTGACCTTCCAGTCGATGAATTCCTCGATGTCGGGATGGTCGGCGTCGACAATGACCATCTTGGCGGCGCGGCGCGTCGTGCCGCCCGACTTGATGGCGCCCGCCGCGCGGTCTCCGATCTTGAGGAAGCTCATCAGGCCCGACGAGCGGCCGCCGCCGGACAGCTTTTCGCCTTCGCCGCGCAGCAGCGAGAAGTTCGAGCCGGTGCCCGAGCCGTATTTGAACAGGCGCGCTTCACGCACCCACAGGTCCATGATGCCGCCTTCGTTGACGAGATCGTCCTGCACGCCCTGGATGAAGCAGGCGTGCGGCTGCGGATGCTCGTAGGACGACTTCGACTTGGTCAGCTTGCCGGTGAACGGATCGACATAATAATGGCCCTGGCTTGGGCCATCGATGCCGTAGGCCCAGTGCAGGCCGGTGTTGAACCATTGCGGCGAGTTCGGCGCCACGCGCTGCGTTGCCAGCATGTAAGCGAGCTCGTCGCGGAAGGTGAGCGCATCGTCTTCCGATTTGAAGTAGCCGCCCTTGTAGCCCCAGTAGGTCCATGTGCCGGCAAGGCGATCAAAAACCTGGCGGGCGTCGATCTCGGAACCGTAGCGCTCGGCTTCCGGCAGCTTTGCCAGTTCGGCCTCGTCGGCGACGGAGCGCCACAGGAAAGAGGGGACGTCGTTCTCCTCGACCTTCTTCAACCGCGCAGGCACGCCGGCCTTGCGGAAATACTTCTGCGCCAAAATGTCGGCGGCAACCTGGGAGAATTGCGCCGGCACATCGATATTGTCCAAGCGGAACACCACCGAGCCATCCGGATTCTTGATCTCCGAAAGCGCCTTGCGGAATTCGATCTCCGCGTAAGCTGATTGCCCTGGCTTGGTGAAGCGACGCTCGATGCGCATTGGTCCGATCCCTTTTGTCTATATATAGCGCTTTTCCCCAGGGATTTCTGCCCCACAAGCTGAAAAACGCAGTCCGCCGTTTGCCGGCATTGCGAGCAACGCCGGCACTCTCCTTTTCGCAAGTGCCGGCATGCAGACAGCAATACGCCTTCCCCAGCGTTTGCCCGGGCTGCAGACCGACCCTTGCGGGTCCCTCAACTGAAACTTTGATCGATTCCCTCGTTCGAGGGAGGTTCACACTATCTAGCGTCGAGACTGCCTGCAAACACTAAATATAGTGTTAACAGATGATTTTTTCCAGTCCGACAATTCTCCCTTTCGTCACCCCAAGCCCCACGATCCCAACGCTTCCGCCAGCCTCGTAAACAGGCGGAAATCTGGGCAAAAACGCACAAAATCCGGGAAAAAAGACCGGGCTCGAAACTCTCCGGTCGCGCCCTCAACAAGAGCACATGGCACATAAAAGGCGACTCGGTTTGCGTCGTCAAGGATTCGTTTGCGTAGCTTTTGTGACCCCAACATCTTGTGTGTCACATATGTGGATAACGGGGACAGAAAACCGTCTGCGCCGAATTCGCTGGACCCCGATCCGAAGCCGGCTTTCGCCCGACTTGCGGCCGTCCAGGCGTACCGAACGACCATCCCATGACCGCAGCGGATGAGTTGGCGTATCAGCGCAACCCGATTCCGGATCTTTTGAAAAAAACTTGACGCCGCGGCAGACGGATGCACTTATTAGTCCGTAACTAAGATATAAATTCCATAAATATGGAATATACGAAGGGAACCCATATGAAGCGCTTTCTGCATATTGCTGCTTCGCTCGCCGCGCTTCTCCTGGCGGCGACGGGCATCGCCTCGGCCGAGCCCGCCAAGGGCGGTGTCATCGATGTGGCGACTATTGGTGAGCCGCCGACGCTCGACCCGATGGCCTCGACCGCCGACCTCGTCGGCATCGTCACCCAGCATATCTACGAGACGCTCTACACCTTCGATAAGGACTGGGGCATCACGCCACTTCTGGCCGCCGACATGCCTGAGATTTCGCCCGACGGCCTCGTCTACACCATCAAGCTTCGGACCGGCGTGAAGTTCCATGACGGCAGCGACATGAACTCTGCCGATGTCGTCGCCTCGCTGCAGCGCTGGATGAAGATCGCCACCCGCGGCAAGCAGGCCGCCGAAGTCATCGCTTCGGTCGATGCGGTCGACGAGGCGACGGTCAAGATCACGCTGAAGAAGCCGTTCGCGCCGCTGCTGGCGCTGCTGTCGCTCAACAACGCCGCCGCCATCATCATTCCG
Source organism: Mesorhizobium sp. P2_F7 (assembly GCF_056403695.1). Lineage (NCBI taxonomy): Bacteria > Pseudomonadati > Pseudomonadota > Alphaproteobacteria > Hyphomicrobiales > Phyllobacteriaceae > Mesorhizobium > Mesorhizobium sp. P2_F7. Next base: position 545,080 of record NZ_JBFUFA010000004.1, read on the forward strand.
TCGGAGAATGCCGGGCAGGACCCGCTGACCTCCTTTGTTGGCACCGGCCCCTATATGCTGAAGGAGCGCAAGCCCGACCAGTTCATCCAGCTTGCCCGCTTCGACGGCTACAAGTCGCGCGACGGCGAACCCAACGGCTATGGCGGCGCGCGCAAGCAATATCTCGACGAAATCCGCTTCGTGCCGGTTCCCGACCCCAATACCCGCGTCGAGGGCGCGGTCGCCGGCCAGTTCGCCTATGTCGATTCTATTCCCGTCGAATCCTTCGACAAGATTTCCGGCGGCAAGACCGCGCCGGTCATCCTAAAACCGTTCGGCTGGCCAGTGTTCGTGCTCAACACCAAGCAGGGGCTGAACAGCGACATCCGCATCCGCAAGGCGATCCAGGCGGCGCTCGCGCCCAACGACATGCTGCTCGCCGCCTTCGGCTCCAAGGATTTCTTTGCCGCAAACGCAGCCCTCTATCCCGAAGGCTATGCCTGGCACACCGACGCCGGCATCGAACCTTACAAGCCCGATGGCGACACCGAGGCTGCGGCAGCGCTGCTGAAAGAGGCGGGCTATGACGGCAAGCCGCTGCGCATCCTCACCAGCCGCCAGTATGAGTTCCACTACAAGATGGCGCAGGTTGCCGCGGAGTATCTGAAGGCCGCCGGCTTCCAGGTCCAGCTCGACGTCGTCGAATGGGCGACGCTGACCAAGAACCGCACCGATCCGGCGCTCTGGGATGTCTACATCACCCACAGCCCGTTCCTGCCCGAACCGTCGCTGACCGGCATCATGTCGGATTCTTCGCCGGGCTGGTGGGTTTCCGACCGCAAACACCAGGTGCTGAACGCTTTCAACGCCGAGGCCGATCCGGCCAAGCGCGTTGCGTTGTTTGCTGATGTGCAGAAAGCGGTGTTCGACGAAGTGCCGGCGGTCAAGATCGGCGATTTCAACGCGCTTGCCGCGCAGGCGCCGACGCTGAAAGGTGTGACGCCGGCGCCGTGGCCATACTTCTGGAACGCCTACCTCGAGGGCAAATGAGAATCCTCCCGCCTGTCCCGCCGCGTAGGGACAGGCATTTTTGGGCGCCGGCCATGTTGGCCGGCGCCCGGCATCCAATGGATTGCTGAAGAATGCTGCGCTCGATCCTCAACAGGCTTCTCGGCATGATCGTCGTCATGGCGCTGGTGGTCACCATCGTCTTCGTCATCGTGCGCGTGACGCCGGGCGATCCGGCCGCCGTCATGCTCGGTCCGGACGCGTCCGCCGCCGACATCGCCGCGCTGCGCTCGAGGCTCGGCCTCGACGGCTCGATCCCGCAGCAGTTTGCACATTACGTCCTTGGCGTCGTTCAGGGTGATTTCGGTCAGTCGATCTTCCTCAACCAGCCGGTGACGACAGCACTTGCCCAACGCGCCGAACCGACCTTCTTTCTCACCATCTTCTCGCTGTTGATCGCGACGCTTATCGCCCTGCCTGTCGGCATCCTCGCCGCCTACAAGCGCGGCTCGATCTTCGACCAGGCAACGACCACCGTCGCCATGTTCGCGGCCAGTGTGCCGAGTTTTTGGCTGGGTCTGCTGTTCATCCAGCTCTTCGCCGTCAAACTCGGCTGGTTCGACACGTCGGGCTATGGCGGGCCGGGCGCATCCTTCGCCGACCGGCTGAGCCATCTCGTGCTGCCGGCGCTGGCGCTTGGCCTCGTCAGCTCGGCGCTGATCACCCGCTTCACCCGCGCCTCGATGCTCGACGTGCTCAACGACGACTATGTCCGCACCGCGCGCTCCAAGGGCATGAGCGAATGGCGCGTTGTGCTGAAGCACGCCTTCAAGAATGCGCTGATCCCGATCCTCACCGTCATCGGGCTGACCGCGGCCTTGCTGATCTCCGGCGCGGTGGTCACCGAAACCGTGTTCGGTCTGCCCGGTGTCGGCAGCCTGGTCGTGTCGGCAGTTCTGCGGCGCGACTATCCTGTCATCCAGGGCGCGCTGCTGGTCATTGCCGGGCTCTACGTTCTGGTCAATTTCGCCATCGACATGCTGTACCTCGCCGTCGATCCGAGGGTGCGCTACTGATGGCCGCGATCTCCGCCCCGATCCACTCCGAGCCCAACATCCTGTCCAGGCTGCTCGGACGGCCGACCTCGGCCGCCGGCATCGCCGTGCTGGTCATCATCGTGTTGGCCGCGATCCTGGCGCCCTTCATCGCGCCCTATGCGCCGTCAAAGCTGTCCATCGCCAGCCGGCTGCACGGGCCGAGCCTCGAGCATCTGTTCGGCACTGACGATCTCGGCCGCGATGTCTTCACCCGCATGCTCTATGCCGCGCGCACCTCGCTCAGCGTCGGCTTCGCCGTGGTCATCTTCTCCTCGATCATCGGCACCATTCTCGGGCTGACCTCGGGCTATTTCAAACGCTTGGACGCGCCGGTGTCGCGGCTGATCGATGCGATGATGGCGTTTCCCGACATCTTGCTCGCCATCGCACTGGTCGCAGCCCTTGGCGCAACGGCGGTCAATGTCGTCATAGCCCTCGGCATCGTCTATGCGCCCAGGCTCGCCCGCGTCGTGCGCGCCTCCACGCTGGTCATCCGCGAACTGCCCTATGTCGAGGCGGCGCGTGCGCTCGGCGTGCCAACCCTGGTCATCCTGATCCGCCACGTGCTGCGCAACGTCACGTCGCCGCTTCTGGTGCAGGGCACCTTCATCTTCGCCAACGCCATACTGGCGGAGGCGGGACTGTCCTTCCTCGGCGTCGGCATTTCGCCCGACATCCCGACCTGGGGCACGATGATCGCCACCGGCCGCCAATATATGGATCAGGCCCCCTGGGTGATGATGTTTCCCGGCGCCGCCATCGTCATCACCGTGCTCTCGCTGCAGCTGGTCGGCGACGGCCTGCGCGATCTTCTCGATCCCCGTCTGGCAAAGGATATCTGATGTTCGGCAATCGTTTCCCTAGAGCGGACCGGCCGCTGCTGATCAAGGGCGCCAGACCAGTCGGGTTCGGCGCCTTTGATCAGGCGATCGATGTGCTGGTCGATGAGCAGGGCCGCATCGCCGAGATCGCTTCGAAGGTCGAGGCGGGCGAGGGCGTCAATGTCGTCGATGCCAAGGGCGCGTTCCTGTCGCCGGGCTGGACCGATCTGCATGTCCATGTCTGGTATGGCGGCACCGACATTTCGCTGCGGCCGGAACAGTGCGGCGCGGCGCGCGGCGTCACCACCATGGTCGATGCCGGCTCGGCCGGCGAGGCTAATTTCCACGGCTTTCGCGAGTTCATCGTCGAACCGGCGCGGGAGAATGTCTACGCCTTCCTCAACATCGGTTCGATCGGCCTCGTCGCCTGCAACCGCGTCAGCGAACTGATCGACATGCGCTCGATCGACTTCGACCGCACCATCGCCACGGTCGAGGCCAACCGAGATGTCATCGTCGGGCTCAAGGTCCGCGCCAGCCATGTCATCACCGGCGGCTGGGACCTGACGCCGGTGCGGCTGGCGAAGAAACTCAGCCGGATTCTAAAATTGCCGATCATGGTGCATGTCGGCGAGCCGCCGCCGCTCTATGACGATGTGCTCGGTCTTCTGACCGAAGGCGACATCGTCACCCATTGCTTCAACGGCAAGGCCGGCGGCTCGATCATCGAGGACGAAGACCTCTACCAACTGGCCGAGCAGGCGGCGGCGCGCGGCATCGTGCTCGATGTCGGCCATGGCGGCGCCTCCTTCTCCTTCGATGTCGCCAAGGCCGCACTCGAGCGCGGCCTGGCGCCGGCGACGATCTCGACCGATCTCCACAACCGCTCGATGGACACGTCGGTGTGGGACATGGCCACCACCATGTCCAAGCTCCTGTCGCTCGGCATGAAATTTGAGGATGTGGTGGCGGCGTCGACAACGGCGCCGCGGCGCGCCATCCATCTGCCGACGGAAAAGCTGCTGGAGAAGGGCAAGCCGGCGGAGTTCACGCTGTTCGACGTCGTCGATGCCGACCTGACCGTACGCGATTCACAAGGTGCGTTGAGCACACTGCACCGGCTGTTCGAGCCGCGCCACGCCATTCTCGGCGCTGAGGCCGTTGCCGCGCATCGTCACGTTCCCATACCCAGGGAGGGCGAGGGCGGTCCCCACGCCTGCCCACATTGCGGGTGGAAGTTTTGACCGAGCCCCCCGCCAGCGACATCATCCTGTCGGTTCGTGATTTGCGGACTTGGTTCGTGACGCGCCGCGTCACGGCCAAGGCGGTCGACGGCGTGACCTTCGACCTGAAGCGCGGCAAGACGCTGGCCGTGGTCGGCGAATCCGGCTCCGGAAAATCCGTCACCAGCCTGTCGATCATGGGGCTGCTGACCCGGCCCGGCGCCATTGCCGGCGGCAGCATCCTGTTTCGCGACCGGCAGGAGCGCGTCCATGATCTTGCCGGCTTCAGTCAAAAACAGTTCCGGAAAATGCGCGGCTCCGAGATCGCGATGATTTTTCAGGAGCCGATGACCAGCCTCAATCCGCTGTTCACCGTCGGCGACCAGATCGGCGAAATGATCGCGCTGCACGAGCCGGTCGACCGCCGCGAGGCGCGCAAGCGGGCACTGGCCATGTTGAAGCATGTCGAAATCCCCGACGCCGAATCCCGGCTCGACGACTATCCACACCAGATGTCTGGCGGCATGCGCCAGCGCGTCATGATCGCCATGGCGCTGTCCTGCAGCCCCTCGCTGCTGATTGCCGATGAGCCGACCACCGCGCTCGACGTCACGATCCAGGCGCAGATCCTGGACCTGTTGCGCCGGCTGCAGGCCGAGATGGGCATGTCGATCCTGTTCATCACCCACAATCTCGGCGTCGTCGCCGAAATCGCCCATGATGTCGTCGTCATGTATGGCGGCCGTGTCGTCGAACAGGCGCCGGTCAACGATCTCTTCGCGCATCAGCGTCATCCCTACACCAGGGGCCTGCTCGCCTGCACGCCGAAAGCCGCGCGCGACATCGATGCCGCCGGCGAGCGCCATTCGCTCTATTCGATCCGTGGCAGCGTGCCGCCGATCACCGATCTGCCGCCGGGCTGCGCCTTCGAGCCGCGCTGCGATTTTGCTATCGCGCCGTGCCGGGCCGCACCGCCGGCACTTGTGCCGGCCGGCCCGCATGGCGCGTCGCGCTGCATCAGGAGTGCCGAGCTATGAGCGCGCCGCTGCTCAGCGTCCAGGGCCTGACCAAGCATTTCCCGGCCCGCAATGGCCGCATAGTGCATGCGGTCGAGGACGTCAGTTTCGACGTCCAGCGCGGCGCGACCGTCGGGCTGGTCGGCGAATCCGGTTCCGGCAAGACCACCGCCGGCCGCGCCTTGCTGCGGCTAGTCGAACCCACCGGCGGCAAGGCATTGTTCGATGGCGTCGACCTGTTTTCACTGTCGCCGCGCGACATGCGCGCCTACCGGCAGAAGCTGCAGATCGTCTTTCAGGATCCGTTCTCCAGCCTCAATCCGCGCATGCGGGTTGCTGCCGTCATCGGCGAGGCGCTCGACGCGCGCGGCTTTCCCCGCGGCAAGCGTCGCGCAGAGCGCGTCGCTGAACTGCTGACGCTGGTCGGCCTGTCGCCGGATCACGCCAGCCGCTATCCCCACGAATTCTCCGGCGGCCAGCGCCAGCGCATCGGCATTGCCCGCGCGCTCGCCGTCGAACCGCAATTCATCGTCGCCGACGAGCCGGTCTCGGCGCTCGACGTTTCGGTGCAGGCGCAGGTGCTCAACCTGTTCAGCGACCTGCAGAAGAAGCTTGGGCTCACCCTGCTGTTCATCGCGCACGATCTGTCGGTGGTCGAATATCTCTGCGATGAGGTGGTGGTCATGTATCTCGGCCGCGTCATGGAGCGCGGCCCGAGCCGGCTGGTCTATGCCGCGCCGCGCCATCCTTATACCAGGGCGCTACTGGCAACGGCTCCAGTGCCGGATCCGACGCGCCGTCGCACCCACATCCCCTTGCAGGGCGACATTCCGAGCCCGATCGCGCCGCCCTCCGGTTGCGTCTTCCGCACCCGCTGTCCGGAAGCGATTGCCGCCTGCGCTGAAACCGTTCCGCCCGTCGAGCCGATCGGCGGCGGGCATCACGTGGCCTGCATCCGACACAATGAAATTAAATCAGGTTGACCGCCACCATGCTGCTGCCCTTTACATCATCGCGATCAACCTCTTGAGGTCTCATGACAGCCGACGCACCTGATCAAGAGCTGAACCGCGAAAAAGTCGCCCCCGAACCGCGGAGGTCGCGCACCAGCGGCATCGACCGCGCGCTGCAGATACTGGACTCGCTGCAGCGTCAGGGTCGGCCGGCGACCGCGTATGAGATCGCGCGCGACATCGGCGCGCCGCTGTCGACCGTCTACGTCATCGTCGACGACATGGTCGAGAAGGACCTGCTCGACCGCAAGGACAGCGGCCAGCTCTGGCTCGGGCCGCGCCTCTACCAATATGGGCTGACCTATGCCCGCACGCTCGACCTGCTCAATGTGGCGACACAGGAGATGCACGAACTGGCGCAAGGCTCGAAGGAGACCGTCCAGGTTTGCGGCCGTGACGGCGACCATATGGTCGTGCTGGCCATGGAAGAGGGCAAGGATCATTTTCAGGTGACCTCGCGTGTCGGCACGCGCACGCCGCTCAACTGGACGGCGTCGGGCCGGCTGCTCGTCGGCCATCTGCCGGAGGCCGACCGCCTCGCCATCTTTGCCCGCTCGGCCACCGCTTCGCCGACAGGGCGCGCCGAGACCGACAGGAATGTGCTGGCCAAGGCATCGGAGGCAGCACTGGCGCAGGGACTGGCGATCCAGGCCGGCGAATCGGATTTTTCGGTCGCCTGCATCGCCGCACCGATCCGCGACAGCCAGGGCGCCTGCCGGGCGACGATCTCGATCGTCGTTCCCGACCTGAAGCTCAGGCAGAAAGACCCCGATTTGACCGCCCTGGTCAGGCAAAGCGCCAGCCGCATCGAGACGCGCCTGGGCTGGCGTCGCGGCGAGGGCTGATCGCCCGCGCTGCTGCGCCGCGCCAATCCATAGTTTCGAAGCCTTTTCATTTTAGCTGGCGTGCATTATGTCTTTGGCGTCGCGCGGGGGCGCGTCTTGTCAATCCTAAGAGCATCCGTTACGCCCCGCCCATGACAGTTACCGTCCGTTTTGCCCCCTCACCAACCGGCCGCATTCATATTGGCAATGCCCGCACCGCCTTGTTCAACTGGCTGTTTGCCATGAACAACAAGGGCCGTTTCATCCAGCGCTTCGACGACACAGACATCGCCCGCTCGAAGCAGGAATTTTCCGACGCCATCCTCTATGACCTGCACTGGCTGGGGATTTTCCCCGACGCCACCGAATACCAGTCGCGGCGCTTCGAGGCTTACGACGAGGTGGTTGAACGGCTGCAGAGTGCCGGCGTGCTCTATCCCTGCTACGAAACCCCTGAAGAACTCGACCTGCGCCGCAAGGTACGCCGCACGCGCGGTCTGCCGCCGGTCTATGGCCGCGAGGCGCTGACGCTGTCGCAGCAGCAGATCGCCGAATACCGGTCGGACGGCCGCCGGCCGCACTGGCGCTTCCTGCTGCCCAACTTCACCAGCGACCCGCTGCAGCCGGAGCGCACCGAAGTGCACTGGAACGACCTGGTGCGCGGCGAGGAAACCGTCGATTTGGCGTCACTGTCCGATCCGGTGCTGCGGCGCGAGGACGGCACCTATCTCTACACGCTGCCTTCGGTGGTCGACGACATCGAGATGGGGGTCAGTCACGTCATCCGCGGCGACGACCACGTCACCAACACCGGCGTGCAGATCGCGCTGTTCAAGGCGCTGGGCGCCGAGCCGCCGGTCTTCGGCCACCACAATCTGTTGACCACGGCGTCAGGCGAGGGCCTGTCAAAGCGCAGCGGCGCGCTGTCGATAGAGAGCCTGCGCGAGGACGGCATCGAACCGATGGCGGTCGCTTCTCTGGCCGTGCTTGTCGGCACCTCGGAAAATGTTGCGGCCATGCATGACATGCCGGCACTGGCCGAGCACTTCGACCCCGCCGCGACGTCGAAATCGGCGGCCAAATTCGACCCGGCCGAGCTGTTCGTGCTCAACCGCGCGCTCATGCATCATATGCCGTTTTCCGAGGCGCAGGACCGGCTGATCGTGCTCGGTATCTCCGGCGACAAGGCCGAGCCCTTCTGGCTGGCGGTGCGCGGCAATATCGACCTGCTGAGCGACGCGGTCGGCTGGTGGCGTATCCTTGCCGACGGACCGCAGCCCGCGCCGGAATTTTCCGACGAGGATCGCGATTTCCTGCAGCAGGCCTTCGACCTGTTGCCGGAAGAACCATGGACCGGCACGGTCTGGAAAGACTGGACCGCCAAAATCAGGGAAGCCAGCGGCCGCAAGGGCAAGGCGCTGTTCATGCCGTTGAGGCTGGCGCTTACCGGGCTTGCTTCCGGGCCGGAGCTTGCAGATCTATTGCCGCTGCTGGGTCGGGAAGGAACGCTGGCCCGACGACCCTGATCTTGCGCTGGTCCGGCGGGATCAGCGACACCGGCGACACCACCGGTTTGACGGCGAGGCGCTTGATGGCGGCGCGGTCGAGCCCGCCTTGCATATTGGCCAGCGTCTCCGGATCGGCGCCCGGATCGGGCTTTGCCGCCGGCACCGGAATGAACGGCGTCGTCTCAACATCGGGCTGCGACTGTTCAGGGGGCGGCGGGTTGCCGCCGATGATCTCGAAATTTCCGGCCTGCGCATTGCAGCCGCAGGCCGGCGGCCGCGACATGTTGGGCTGTTTGTAGAGATAGGCGGTCGGCAGTTCGCTGTAGGGCTGGCCGGTGACCGACGAGGTCATGTTGGCCGAGTCATCATCCATGCCGCGCGAATAGAACACCTGCATCTCGGTGCCGGGGCAGCTCGATTCGCAGTTCTTCTGGTCGCGCTCGAAATCGCCGAACGAGGCCGAATTCGACATCGGGAAGAAATAGCCGTCGCAGGTGCGCACGCAGCTCGTATGGAACTCGCCGCCGACCGTCGGGAAATCCGGCACGCCGGGCTGGTTGAGCACGCGGCGCACATTGCCCTCCTCGCCGGGATCATCGTCGGCCTCGTCGAGCGTGTCGACCGGCTGGTTGCCGCCGAAAAGCTGGTCGAACAGATTGCCGTCGTCCGGTTCGCGGCTGGCTTCCTGCACCGGCTCCTGCCGGCGTGGCGCAAACGGCTCGTCTCGGCAGCCATTGGCGTCGAGCGCGGCCAGGATGCGGCCGCGGTCGCGCCGCGAGCCGCCACCGCCGGCAAGTTGAGCGCGCTTGGCCTGCAGCGCGTCGAGATTGGCATTCATGCGATCGATGCTGCTGTTCAGCGCAGCACATTGGCTGACGTTGCGCGAAAACAGCGAAAACCCGCAATTCGCATCGCTCGCACGACCGCGCACCTTTGATAACTGTTCGATCTGGCGGGCGATGGCGTTGTCATATTTCCGCACCATGCCGGACTTGCCACCGCCATTCGATGAAGAAGCGAGCTCGGCTTCCAGCTGCCGGCAAACGCGCGAAGCGGCTTGTGGCTCGGTGGTGGTGACGGCCGAAAGCACCAGCGCGCCAAGCAGCGCAGCCAGGTGCGTCAGCTTCCACCTTCCGCCCATCATTGCCAGAGACCCCGCTTGCCTGCCTGTCGCGATGCTACCGGATTCGCGGTTAACCGTTCCCTCAATCTACAACCAAAGATGGTCTTAGCCCATAGACGAGGTGCACGAGGCGCTCGGATAAGGCGGCAACTGAGCGACGTCATCGCTGCATGAAAAAGGCGCAATCGTTCGGGAAATATCCCCTCGATCCAGCAATGCCCGGGGGACCTGCATGACCGCGATTAGCCGTCGAACCGCCCTGCAATTCGGTCTGTTGTGCCTGGCGGCACCTGCCCTGGCGCAGGAGGCATCGGCCGCGCCGGACTGGCGCAGCAAATTGGTCGAAGCCGCCCGTGAGCAGATCGGCGTCACCACCTTCTACGACCCGACCTATGTCCGCCTCGACTATCCGGGCGGCGATGTCGCGCCGGATCGCGGCGTGTGCACGGACGTCGTCGTGCGCGCCTATCGCCGCGCCTTCAATCTCGATCTGCAGAAGCTGGTGCACGAGGATATGGCGGCCAATTTCGCCGCCTATCCGAAGACCTGGGGCCTGAAAGCGACCGACCGCAACATCGACCACCGCCGGGTCGGCAACCTTGCGACCTTTTTCGCGCGGAAGGGCGTTTCCTTGGCCGTCAGCGAGGACCTTGCCGACTTTCAACCGGGTGATCTCGTCACCCAGATGCTGCCCGGCAACCTGCCGCACATCGTCATCGTCTCGTCCGACCGTTCTGCGGACGTGCCGGAAAGGCCGCTGGTCATCCACAATATCGGCGCGGGCGCCCGGCAAGAGGACACGCTGTTCGCTTTCAGGCAGACCGGGCGATACCGCTTCGCGCCTGCCTGAGAAACTCAACCGAAATCGACCACCGCCTGCGCCTTGTGCGCCGCCTCGACCACCGCCAGCGCCGTCATATTGACGACGCCGCGCGAGGTCACCGATGGCGTCAGAATATGCGCCGGCTTGTCGGTGCCGAGCAGGATCGGCCCGACATGCAGTGCGTCCATCATCGTCCGCAGCGCGGACAGCGTGATGTTGGCGGAGTCCAAATTCGGAAACACCAGCAGATTGGCTTCGCCCTTCAGCCGTGAATGCGGATAGACGCGCTGGCGCAGATGCTCCGACAAGGCGGTGTCGGCATGCATCTCGCCGTCGCATTGCAGATCGGGCGCCACCCGCGCCAGGATCGCCGCCGCCTGCCGCATCTTCAGGGCGCTTGGAGAATCGCGCGAGCCGAAATCCGAATGCGACAGCAATGCTGCCTTCGGCTCGATGCCGAAGCGCTGGATTTCCTCGGCGGCCAGAATGGTCATTTCGGCGATCTCTTCCGCCGTCGGATCGACCGAGACGTGGGTGTCGGTGAGGAAGATGATGCCGCGCTGCGAGATCAGCATCGACAGCGTCGACAGATCGCGGTCCTTGACGCCGGGGCGAGCGCCGATGACCAGGGTCACATTGCGCAAATGCCGCTCGAACCGGCCTTCGAGGCCACAGATCATGGCGTCGGCGTCGCCGCGCTTCAGCGCCAGAGCCGCAATCACCGTATTGTCGGTGCGCACCATGGTGCGCGCGGCCTCTGTCGTCACGCCGCGCCGGCCGGCGAGTTCGATCAAAAGGTCGACATAGTGGCGGTAGCGCGGATCGTCCTCGGGGTTGATAAGGCCGAAATCGACGCCCGGCTTGATGCGCAGGCCGTAGCGCTTCAGCCTGACCTCGATGACATGCGGGCGGCCGATGAGGATCGGTTCGGCGATGCCTTCCTCCAGCACCACCTGGGCGGCGCGCAGCACGCGTTCGTCCTCGCCATCGGCGTAGATTACGCGCTTGGCGCTCGACGCCTTGGCCGAGGAAAACACCGGCTTCATCACCAGGCCGGAGCGGAAGACGAAGCGGTTGAGCTGGTCGATATAGGCGGCGAAATCGGTGATCGGCCGCGTCGCGACGCCGGTGTCGCAGGCAGCCTTTGCCACCGCCGGCGCAATGCGCAGGATCAGACGCGGATCGAAGGGCGAGGGGATCAGGAAATCCGGCCCGAAGATCGGTGTCTCGCCGGAATAGGCGCGCGCGGCAACGTCGGACGGTTCTTCGCGGGCAAGGGCGGCGATCGCCCTGACCGCAGCCATCTTCATCTCCTCGTTGATGGCGCTGGCGCCGCAGTCCAGCGCGCCACGGAAGATGTAAGGAAAGCAGAGCACATTGTTGACTTGATTGGGGAAATCGGAACGGCCGGTGCAGATCATCGCGTCCGGCCGGGCAGCGCGCGCCGCCTCCGGCATGATCTCGGGATTGGGATTGGCCAGCGCCAGGATCAGCGGTTTCGGCGCCATGTGTTGCAACAGTTCCGGCTTCAGCACGCCGGCGGCCGACAGGCCGAGGAAGACGTCGGCGCCCGGGATCACATCGGCCAGCGTGCGCGCCTCGGTGTCCTTCACATAGGGATCTTTCCAGCGATCCATCTCGTCGGTTCGGCCCTTGTAGGCGACGCCGAAGCGGTCGGTGACCCAGATGTTTTCGACCTTGGCGCCGAGCGAGACCAGCAAATTGAGGCAGGCGAGCGCGGCGGCACCCGCACCCGAGGTGACGATCTTGATGTCGGAAATGGTCTTGCCGGCGAATTCCAGCCCGTTGAGCACGGCGGCGGCGACGATGATGGCGGTGCCGTGCTGGTCGTCGTGGAACACCGGTATGCCCATGCGGGCCTTCAGCTGCGCCTCGACCTCGAAACATTCCGGCGCCTTGATGTCCTCGAGATTGATGCCACCGAAGGTCGGCTCCAGCGCCGAGATCGTCTCGACCATGCGCTCGATGCCGGGCGCGTCGATCTCGATGTCGAAGACGTCGATGCCGGCGAATTTCTTGAACAGCACCGCCTTGCCCTCCATCACCGGCTTCGAGGCGAGAGGTCCGATATTGCCGAGGCCGAGCACCGCCGAACCGTTGGAGACGACGCCGACCAGATTGGCGCGCGCCGTATAGTCGGCGGCGGTCGCCGGATTGTCTCGGATTTCAAGGCAAGGGGCGGCGACACCAGGCGAATAGGCCAGCGCCAGGTCGCGCTGGTTGCCGAGCGGCTTGGTCGCCTGGATCTCGAGCTTTCCCGGTCTTGGATGCTTGTGGAAGTAGAGGGCGGCTTCGTCGAGGTCCGAACGTGCCGTTTTCTTGTTCTCGCCTTCCATGCGGCCGCTCCCTCGAACCTGCTGTGTTCGAGTCCTTTTAGCATGCGGCCAACGGTTTTCGCGACGCTAAATGACGCGCCGGCAGCTTTACACCGCGGCGCGTCGAAAGTTGTATCGTATCAAACGCTTACATGGATTTTTTCGCAAACGACTCCTGCCGCTTTGGTATAACGTCGATCAAAAGGCGCTGACGTAAAGGCCGCCATCGACCGGGATGTTCTGGCCTGTGAGATAGCCGGCATGAACCGAGCACAGGAAGGCGCAGATCTGGCCAAACTCTTCCGGCGTGCCCAACCGCTTGGCTGGAACATCAGCACTGATACGCGTCTTGCGGGCGGCGGCCGCAGCCGGATCTTCCGTCGTGCCGGCCTCGTGCGGACCGCGCAGCCGGTCGGTGTCGAGCTTGCCCGGCAGCAGGCTGTTGATGGTGACGTTGCGGTCGATCACCGTGCGCGCCACCCCGGCCAGGAACGAGGTCAGGCCGGCGCGCGCGCCGGACGACAGGTCGAGGCCGGGGATCGGGACATAGACCGACAGCGAGGTGATGTTGACGATGCGGCCGAAGCCGCGCTTGGCCATGCCGTCTATGACAGCCTGCACCAGTTCGATCGGCGTCACCATGTTCTGCGTCACGCCCTCGAGTATCTTTGCGCGGTCGAGCTCGCGGAAATCGCGCAAGGGCGGTCCGCCATTGTTGTTGACCAGGATGTCCGGGTCGGGGCAGGCGGCCAGGAGCGCCTTCTGCACCTCGGGTTTCGAGACGTCACCGACGATCTCGGTCACCTTCACGCCGTAGCGTTCGCGCAGTTCGGCGGCGGTTTTTGCCACCAGCTCGGCGTTGCGGCCGTTGACGACGAGATCGCAGCCGGCTTCGGCCAGCGCCATGGCGCAGCCGCGGCCGAGCCCCTTGCTCGAAGCGCAGACAATGGCCTTCTTGCCCCTGATACCGAGATCCATGACGATTTTCTCCTGTGATTGGCGCGGCACGCTAGAGCAATTCCAGGGAAAGTGTGAGCGGTTTCCCGTCCGGAATTGCGTCAGGCAAAAAGCTCCTTTGGCTGGCCCAATCGCAACCGTCATACGGTTGTTGCATGAATCGGGGCATAGCCTGCGCGAAAGCAACGGTGACGATCTGATGTCCAGCACAGAAACCCGCACTTTCCGCAGCATGTTCATCTCCGACCTGCATCTCGGATCGAAGGCGGCCAAGGCCGAGTTCCTGATCGATTTCCTGCGGTACCACGACGCCGATATCATCTATCTCGTCGGCGATATCGTCGACGGCTGGCGTCTGCGGCGCAGCTGGCATTGGCCGCAGAGCCACAATGACGTTGTCCAGAAACTGCTGCGCAAGGCGCGCAAGGGCACCTCGATCACCTACATCGCCGGCAATCACGACGAGTTCGCGCGCCAGTTCCAGGGTGTGCATTTCGGCGGCATCGTCGTCGCCGACCGCGCCATCCATGAAACTGCCGACGGCAGGCGCTTGCTGGTCATCCATGGCGACCAGTTCGATACCGTCGTCCACAACCAGCGCTGGCTGGCCTATCTCGGCGACTACGCCTATGACGCGGCCATGATGGTGAACCGCGTGGTGACGAAGCTCCGCCATCTGCTCGGCCTTCCCTACTGGTCGTTCTCGTCCTGGGCCAAGGTCAAGGTCAAGAAGGCGGTCAACTTCATCGGCTCATTCCAGACCGTGCTCACCGAGGAGGCGCGCCGCTCGCATGTCGACGGCGTCATCTGCGGCCACATCCACCATGCCGCGATCGAGAATTACGGGGACGTGCAGTACATCAACACCGGCGACTGGGTGGAGAGCTGCACGGCGGTGGTCGAGCATTTCGACGGCCGGATGGAGATCATCCACTGGGCGAAAATCCTCCCCGAAGCGCCGGATGAACCCTTCATCCCGATGCTGATCGAAGATCGGGTCGTCGAAGCTGCGTGAACCCCTGTTAATCGGTTAGGCCAAGCAGTTTCGGCTCGCTTTCCTGCATGTTAAGGGATCGAGGCGCGTTGCAGCCCTTTGTGCAGCGTAATTGGATCGATTCATGTCGCTGCCGCCGCTCTCGCCCGAACAACTCGTCAAGCCACGCCATTTCGAACTGCGCATGAGCCTGATCTTCGCGACACTGTTCGTGTCGCTGGGAACGCATCTGCCGTATTTTCCGCTTTGGCTCGAGGCCAAGGGGTTTCACGCCGAGCAGATCGCCATCATCCTGGCGGCGCCGATGTTCTTGCGTGTGGTGACGACGCCGCTGCTCACCGCGCTCGCTGACCGGGCCAAGGACAGGGCCGATGTCTATGTCGCGCTGGTGGCCGCGACCATGGTGCTTTCCGCCGGCTATTTCCTCTCGCCGACCTACGCCATGGTGCTTGCCGTATCCTTGGCGCTGACGGTGGTGTGGACGCCGCATTCGCCGATCGCCGATTCGCTGGCTCTGTCGGGCGTGCGCCGCTTCGGTTCCAACTACACCGCGATGCGCAAATGGGGCTCGATCTCCTATCTCTGCGCCAATGCCGCTGGCGGCTTCATTCTCTACTGGACAAGTGTGCAGGCTGTGCCGGTGATCATTTTCGTGTCGCTTGCCGTCGCCCTCGTCGCCGGATTGTTGGCGCCGCGGATGGGACGGCCGCGCAAGGCCTCGCCGCTTTCGGCGACTGAGATCCAGCACCAGGCGCCGAGCCTGTTCAATGCCTATTTTCTCTACTTCACCCTCGGCGTTGGCATCATCACCGCCAGCCATGCTTTTCTCTACGGCTTCGTCTCCATCTACTGGAAGTCGATCGGCATCAGTGGCTCCGTCATCGGGCTGCTGTGGGCCTGGGGGGTCGTAGCCGAAGTCTGCATGTTTTTGTTTTTCAACCGTCTTTTCGCCTCCGTCTCGGTCGTCAAGGTGATGCTGATCGCCGGCATCGGCTCCATCGTGCGCTGGATCGCCTTTCCGCTGATCTGGCCGCTCGGGCTTGGCGTTGCCGGCTTCTTCGGCGTCCAGACCTTGCATTCGGTGTCGGTTGCGATGGTGCTGATCGGCCTGCAGAAGATGATCGGCGAAACCGTTTCGGAAGAGCGCACCGGTGCCGCGCAAGGCATTGCCTATTTCTTCAACGGCTTCTTCATGGCGGCGGTGACGCTTGCTTCCGGCCCGCTTTACGAGCGTTGCGGCGTCGACGGCTTCCTGGCGATGATCCCGATCGCCATCATCGGCCTGGCGCTGATTGGGCTCGCCGCGCGCTCAGCCCCACAACATCCTGTCAGGCGGTGAGACCAGCGAACCCTCGTAAACGAGGCCGGGGTGTCGGTCGCGGGCCAAAAGCAGCGGACCGTCGAGATCGACGAACTCGGCGCCTTGCGCAAGCAGCACCGCCGGCGCCATCGCCAGCGACGTCCCGACCATGCAGCCGACCATCACCTCAAAACCCAGTTCACGCGCGCGGTCGCGCAGGGTCAGCGCGGCCGTCAGGCCGCCGGATTTGTCGAGCTTGATGTTGACGGCGTCATAGAGGCCGACGAGCGCTTCAAGGTCCTTCGCTTCGTGCACGCTCTCGTCTGCGCAGATCGGCACGGGATGCGCGATGTGGCGCAGGATGGCATCATGGCCGGCGGGGAGCGGCTGTTCGATCAGGGCGATGCCGTGCTCGGCGGCGAAAGCGAGGTTCTCGACGATGTTGGCATCGGTCCAGCCTTCATTGGCGTCGAGGATGATGCGGCTGTCGGGCGCCGCTTCGGTCACGGCGCGGATGCGGGCTATGTCATTGTCGCCGCCGATCTTGACTTTGAGTAGTGGCCGCCCGGCATTGGCACGCGCCTGCGCCGCCATCGCCTCCGGCTCGCCCAGCGACAGCGTGTAGGCCGTCTCCAGCGCCGACAAGGACACAGCGTGGATGGCGTCCGCCACCGCCATGCCGCTCATCTTCGCTTCCAGGTCCCACAAGGCGCAGTCGATGGCGTTGCGGGCAGCACCCGCCGGCATGGCATCGAGCAGGTCCTTCCGGCTCAAGCCGCCTTCTATCTGCCGGCGCATCGCCTCGATGGCGTCGCGCACGCCGTCCATGGTCTCGCCATAGCGCTTGTAGGGGACGCATTCGCCCCAGCCGCGATTGTCGCCATCGCTGATCGTGCAGGTGATGACTTCGGCTTCGGTCTTCGATCCGCGTGAGATGGTGAAGGTGCCGGCGATGGGAAAACGCTCGGCCTCAACCGAAATGACACGCGCCATATTTTTCTGCTCCGGCTATGCAACATCAGCCTGTCGGCAAATCGACAGGTTCGACCCGTCAGGCTAAACAGGACGCCATGTTGACCATCGGCAAACGCGACGCAAGCGGCAACGCCGCCAAGGAGGCCGACCACCAGCCCCGCGTCGCGGTCGGCGAGGAGGGTGGGGTCCTCGGCTGCGCTTTCTCCGGAATCTGGACGACAACGACCGTGGCGCATATCGACGCCGAGATGCGCAAGATCGAGCATCGCAAAGGCTTTCAGACGCTGGCCTTGGACCTTTCTCACATCGAGAAGATCGATACGGCCGGCGCCTGGCTAATCGACCGCCTGGTCAGTGTCTTCGAAAAGAAGGGCGTCGAGATCAAGATGCAGGGGCAAAGCGATGTTGCCTCCATCCTGCTTGGCGCCGTCGGCGAAGCGGTTCGGCGCGAGCCCGAATCGCGTGGTGTCCGGCGCCCCAACATCATCCTTCGCGGGCTGGAGGCAGTCGGCCGCCGCGTCTATGAGATGCGCGACGATTTCCTCGCCTCGATGAACATACTGGGCGCCACCATCGGCGGCGCGCAGATGAAGCTCGGGCGCGGCCATGCCATCAACCCGGCGGCGATTTTCAACCAGATCGACCGCATGGGTGTCGGCGCCATACCGGTGGTGGTGCTGATGTCGGCGATCGTCGGCGCCATCGTCGCCCAGCAGGGCGCCTACCAGCTCAACTATTTCGGAGCCAACATTTTCGTTGTCGACCTGGTCGGCGTGCTGATCCTGCGCGAGCTCGGCGTGCTGATGACCGCCATCATGATTGCCGGCCGCTCCGGCAGCGCCATCACCGCCGAAATCGGCTCGATGAAGATGCGCGAGGAGGTCGACGCGCTGAAGGTCATCGGCCTCAACCCGATCGGCGTGCTGGTGTTTCCGCGCCTGGTGGCGTTGGTGATCGCGCTGCCCTGTCTCACCATCATCGCCAATTTTGCAGCCCTTGGCGGCGGCATCATCGCCGCCTGGCTCTATTCCGGCATTGCGCCGTCCGCGTTCATCGACCGCCTGCGCGGCGCCATCGATATCAGCACCATCTTTGCCGGGCTGATCAAGGCGCCGTTCATGGCCATGATCATCGGCACCATTGCTTCCGTCGAAGGCATGAAGGTCGGGGGCAGCGCCGAATCGCTGGGCCTGCACGTCACCGCCTCGGTGGTGAAGTCGATCTTCGTCGTCATCATCCTCGATGGCCTTTTCGCCATCTTCTATGCCTCGATCGAGTTCTGACATGATGGGTAAGAACTCGAAGGCGATAACGGCTGTGCAAGGAATGGACGAGAGCGATATCGTGCTCTCCGTTCGTGACATCACGGTTTCCCTCGACGACAAGCTAATCCTCGACAAACTGGCGCTCGACATCAAGCGCGGCGAGATCCTCGGTTTCGTCGGCGCCTCGGGCGCCGGCAAGTCGGTGCTGCTGCGCACCATTCTCGGCCTGCTGCACAAGCAGGCTGGCACGATCAAACTGTTTGGTCTCGACCTCGACAAGGCCAGCGACATCGAGCGGTTGCGCATCGATATGCGGCTTGGTGTGCTCTTCCAGCACGGGGCGCTGTTTTCGGCGCTGACGGTGCAGGAAAACGTGCAGGTGCCGATGCGCGAATATCTCGATTTGCCGAGGAAGCTCATGGACGAGCTGGCCTTGCTCAAGATCGAACTGGTCGGCCTGCCGCCCGACGCCGCACAAAAATTCCCCTCTGAACTGTCAGGCGGCATGATCAAGCGCGCCGCCCTGGCACGCGCGCTGGCGCTCGACCCCGACATTGTCTTCCTCGACGAGCCAACTTCCGGGCTTGACCCGATCAGTGCGTCCGAGTTCGACGAATTGGTGGTGAAGCTGCGCGATACGATGGATCTGACAGTCTATATGGTCACCCACGATCTCGACACGTTGTTTACCGCTTGCGACCGGGTGGCGGTGCTCGGCAACAAGAAAATCCTGGTCGAGGGCACGATCGACGACATGCTGAAGAGCGAGGAGCCGTGGGTGAAATCCTATTTCCGCGGAAAACGCGCCCGGCAACTTGATCTTGCAGCGCGCGCATAGCCATAAGTGGGGCAATGGAAACCAGAGCCAACTACGTAATTGTCGGCATTTTCACCCTGGTCGCGATCCTCGCGGCCTTCGGGTTCGTCTATTGGACCGCCGCGATCGGCGATCGCGGCGAGACGACGTTGTTGCTCGTGCGCATTCAGGGTTCGGCCTCAGGCCTCGGCCCCGGCAGTCTGGTGCTGTTCAACGGCGTCAAGGTTGGTGTGGTCAAGCGCGTTGCTTTCGACCGCAACGATCTGAATGCTGCCATTGCCACGACCGAGATCGACAAGACAACGCCGCTTACCAAATCGACGCAGGCCGATATCGGCATCGCCAGCCTTGCCGGCCAGGTCAACATCGAACTGAAGGGCGCCGATCCCAAGGAGCCGAGGTTGCTTGAAGAGGCGGAAAAGGAAGGCAAGACCGCCGAGATCATCGCCAACCCGTCGGCGGTCAACAATCTGCTGCAAACGGCGCAGAACATCTTCACCCGTGCCGACAAGGTGCTTTCCGAACTCGAAGGTTTCACCAGGGATGTGCGTGGGCCGCTGACCCAGACCGTCAAGAACGCCCAGACATTTTCCGATGCGCTGGCCAAGAATGCCGACGGCATCGACAAGTTCCTGACCGCCGTCAGCGCGCTGTCTGACGAGTTGAAGGGTGTTTCCGGCAAGCTAGACGGCACGCTGAAGGCTGCCGAAGGCCTGCTCAATGCCGTCGACAAGGACAAGATCAAGAGCATCGTCGCCAATGTCGACACGGTTACGGGGAACCTCAAGGAAACCTCGAAGCAGCTCGACGGCGTGATCAAGAATGTCGATACGGCGGTCGGCTCGGTCAATGATTTCGCCACGCGCACGCAAGGCACGCTGGCCAAGGTCGACAATGTGCTTGACGGCATCGATCCGGCGCAGGTGCGCACCGCACTCGCCAACATCCAGAAGGCCAGCGAAAACGCCAACAAAGCCGCCGCCGACATCGCCATGGTGACCGACAAGTTCGCCGACCGGGCCGACGATATCGACCAGACGATCAAGTACGCCAGACAGCTGGCGCAACGCCTCAACGATGCCTCGGTGCGCGTGGACGGCATCCTGAAAAGGGTCGACACGCTGCTTGGTTCTGGCCAGGCCGACGGCGTCATGGCCGATGCCCGGGACACGCTGAAGGCGTTCAAGCAGGTCGCCGACACGCTGAACGCGCGGCTTGGCACCATCACCGACAATCTGGCGCGCTTCTCCGGCCAGGGCCTGTCGAATGTCGAGGCGCTGGTCCAGGACAGCCGGCGTTCGATCAGCCGTATCGAAGAGGCGGTGACCGATCTCAGCCGCAACCCGCAGCGCATCCTGTCGGGTGGTGACGGCGAGGTTCGGCAGTTCGATGGCAGGGCGCGGCGTTGACTTCCGTTCCCGCCCGCCGCAAGAAGTTGAACCGCGAATGCGGGTTGGTCTTACGATCCGGGGACAACGGGGATCGCGCGTGACGTTCGGTTTGGGTGGGTATAAATCTGCTGTCGTGTTGCTTGGCTTGACCCTTGCCGGTTGCGCGGCATTGGGAGGCAAGCCGGCGCCGCTCGATACGTTCGAGCTGTCCGCCCCGTCGATCGACGCGCATGGCCACAGCCGCCGCCAGATCCTGATCGCCCAGCCTTCCGCGCTCAAGGCGCTGGACAGCCAGAACATCGTCATCAAGCCGTCCGACCGCTCGATCCAGTACCTCAAGGGCGCGCAATGGGCCGACCGCCTGCCGCTGATCGTGCAGGCAAGGCTCGCCGAAACCTTCCAGCGCTCGGGCAGCTTTGCCGGCGTCGGCAAGCCGGGCGAGGGGCTGGCGATCGACTATCAGGTGATCGTCGAGATCCGCTCCTTTGAAGTCCGCGTCAATGGCGGCGAGCATGCCGAGGTCAACCTCTTCGTGCGCATCCTGAACGACCGGAATGGTGAAGTGCGCGCCTCCAAGAGCTTCATCGCATCCGCGCCCGTCTCGGGCAGCGGCAATCCGGCCTATGTCAGCGCGCTCGACAGCGCCTTTGGCGAGGCGGCGAAGGATATCGTGCGCTGGACGGATTCGGTTATCTGACGATCAGAGAATCGGCTGGTCCGGGCGAGCAGAGCATCGGTCGTCAAGTATCCTGCCACGCCACCAAATCGTATCGGGCACCATCGTTGCGAAAGAAGTGCGCGATCGCCTCGTAGCATTGCTCGATCGGGACGCACCACGAGCGCGGGTATTCGTCGACCTGACCATTCGCGAGCGTGTAGGCGCAGGTCTCATCTCCATGGTGAGGCCCATGCGTCACCGAACCGCTGTCTCCTTCGAAGCGCAAATACATGAGCCAGGCGTTGTCGCCATTTCGCAACATGGAAATGGACTGGCCACCAGGGGCTGAGATCCAAAGCTCAAACCGCGGAATCTGATCGAAGCGACCCAAGGCTGGAGCAAACTCTTCGAAGGCTTCGTACGCCCGAGAGATTCCGTTGAATGTGACTTCCACCGGGGTCAGCTTGCTGCGTTGCCGCGTCCGCTGCGGAAGACCCGGAGGTCTCCCGCATGCGGATCGGACTTAGTGCAACCGGCCGCTGGCGTGGGCCAGCATGGTGTAGACCTTGCCGGTGTCCGAAGTCAGGTAGGTCTGCGCCATGATGTTGTCACGGTCATTGCGCGAGACGTCCTTGAGCAGCTTTTCGAAGTCGTCGCAATAGCGGTCGACGGCGGCGCGGAACTCCGCTTCGCCCTGATACTTGCGGCGGATTTCATCGAAGGTCTGCTGGCCCTTGAGCGTGTAGAGACGGCGCGTGAACACGTCACGCTCGCCGCGCCGGTAGCGGTTCCACAGCTCGATCGAGGCGTCATGGTCGATCGCCCGCGCAATATCGACCGACAGCGAGTTGAGCGACTCCATGACATGCAGCGGCGAGCGCTGGGCGGGAGCCGCGCGCGGTGCTTCCGCGGGCGCTGCCGGCTTGGCGGCGACTTCCTCCTCGCGCGATGCGCCGGTCAGCAGGTCGCGCACCCAACCACCTTGCGGCGTGCGGGCGTTGGCGTCGCGCTGGCGCGGTGCTTCGGCAGGGCGTTCGATATCGAGCGTGCCACGCAGGCCGCCGAGCGGCGCCTGCGGAGCGGGACGCTCGGCCTGCGGTGCCGGCGGCGGGCGGCGTACAGGCTCGGCCGGGCGCTGGACTGGCGCCTGGGGCGCCGGCCGCAGGTTGCGCGGCTCGGAATTGTCGCCACCGCCGCGGCCCGATTTCGCAACGATATCCGAAAGTTCCTTGAGCGCGTTGATCTGCTCGGAAACGGCACGGCGGATTGCCGAGGTCGATTCCTTGGCCTCTTCCGGCATCTCGATGACGCCCTTCTTGAGCTCGGCCCGGGTGAGGTCGAGCTCGCTCTTGATCGAGCTTGCGGTGCGCCGCATCTCCTCGGTCGCATCGGCGAACCGGTTGGTTGCCGAATCGACCACTTCCGCAATGGCAACACGGATCTTGTCGGCCGATGCCAGCGTCCTGCCTTCGGCATTCTGCATCGTCTGGCCGACAAGGCTCTCGAAGGAACGCATCACCTTTTCGAGGTCTTCCGACTTCTTGACCAGGCCGACGGCGAGGTCTTCCAGCGACGACTGCCGCTCCAGCGTGTGTTCCAGATTGCTCTGCGCCGAGCTCAGCAGGTCGGAAGCCGACGACAGCAAGCGGCTGTGCTCGTCGAACTTGGTGGCGATCGAGGCGACTTCGCGCAGCGTCGAAGACGACAGTTCGGTAAGCCGCGTCGTGTTCGAATCGACCAGGCGGGCCGAGCTTGCGAAAGTCTGCGCGGCCTTTTCGGTAGTCGCCGCGAAGCTCTGCGTGCTGCCGCTGAGACGTTCGTCGACCTGGCCGAGATTGACCGCCGCCTGCTCGATCAGCTCACCGAGCTGCGAAGAGGAGACGCTCATGCGGCCGATGAGATCGGCGACACTGTCGGCGAGCGACGAGCGCGCGCCTTCGACGGCCGACAGCGTTTCGGCCGTGCGGCTGGCGAGCGCGTTGACGAGAGCGGCGTTTTCGCTGCGCAGCTTCTCGGTGGCGCGTTCGGTGACGTCTTCCATGCTCTTTTGCAGTTCCGAGCCGCCCTGGGCGAAGCGCTCGACCAAGGGCCGCGCGGTTTCGTCGAGGATCTTCGCCATCTCGGCCGAACGCGCCGCCAGCATCGTGTTGAGCTCGCGGGTGTTGGTGCCGATGGTCTTGGCTGCGTCGTTGGTGCTCTGGCCGATATGCTGGCCAACTGCGGTGAAGGTCTCCGCAATCGTGTTGGCGCGCGAGATCAGTTGAGCCTCCGCGCTGGACACCTGCTCGTTGAGCTTCTGGCCCATCGTCTCGGTGGTGTAGACGAGGCGGTTCTCGACATTGGCGACCTGTTCCTCGACGCGGGTGGTTGCTGCCGCGACACTCGCCGCCAGCCGCTCGTCGGCGCCGGCCAGAGCCTGCTCCATTTCGCGGGCGTGGACGGCAAGTTCCTGGCCGGTCTGGCGTGCGCGTTCGGCAACCCGCTGTTCGGTGCTGGCGAAGGCGCCGACGATGTTGTCGGCATGCTCGCCGATCGTCGAGGTGGAGTCGGCGATGCGCGACACCAGGCGGTGATCGGCCTCGTCGAAGATGCGGCTGATCTCGGTGGCGCGGGCCGACAGGGCGTCGGAACCCTCGGCAATGCGCGAGATCAGCTGCTGGTCGGCGGCATCGAAGATGCGGCCGAGGTCGGAAGCGCGGGCGGCCAGCGCTTCGGCCGATTCGCCGATGCGCATGCTCAGCCGCTGGTCGGCACCCTCGAAGTTGCGCAGGATGTCGCCGGCGCGGTCGGCGAGCGACTGCGCCGTCTCGACCGCCCGGGCAACGAGCTTCTGGTCGGCGGCGTCGAACGTGCCGGCGATTTCGCCGGCGCGGGCAGCCAGCCGTCCGGCCGTTTCTTCGGCGCGGGCGAGCAGCGAGCTAGACGTCTCGTCATGCCGGGCAAGCAGCGTGCTCGATGTATCTTCGGCGCGAGCAAGCAAGGCGTTCGTCGTGTCCTCCGTGCGAGCAAGCAGCGCGCTCGTCGTGTCCTCGGCGCGTGCGTGCAGGCGGCGATCCGCATCCTCGAAGGTGCGGGCGATGTCCTCGGCCCGGGCCAGCAGTGCGGCCGAGGTCTGTTCGGCGCGCTCGGCAATTTTGCGGTCTGCATCGCTGAAGGCGGCACCTGCCTGTTCGTGCAGGGCGCTGGTGACTTCCATCACCTTCTCGCGCAGGGCGCCGGCAACGAAGACGGCGCTCTTTTCGAGCACGTTACGGACATTGTCGACACCCACCGACAACGCGCGCTCCATGGTTCCGGCGCGCTCTTCGATGATGCCGGTCTGCTTGCTGAAGGCCTGCTCGATCTTCTCGACGTCGGCTGCGATAGCGGCCGAGATATCGGTGCTTCTGGCGGCGATCTGGTCGATATGGCCCGACAGCGAGCGGTCGACATCCTTGCGCGTGTCGGCGAGCTTCGACAGATCGTCTTCCAGCGCCTGGGTCAGCAGGTTGCGGCCTTCTGCCAGCTTGCCGACATGGCCGGCGATGATGTCGTCGACCTCGCCGCGGCTTGCCGACAGCTTCTGGAGGTCGGCTTCGAGCGCGCGCTTGAGGATGTCGCGGCCTTCGGCCAGCTTCTCAACCTGGCCGGCGACCAGTCCGTCGATGCTCGACCGGCTCTCGGCCAGCTTGGCGAGGTCGTCCACGAGAGCCTTCGACAGCGTCGCACGATCCTGGACGAGCTTGTCGCTGTGACCCTGGAGCAGGCTGTTGACATTTTCCAGATCGGCTTCCAGCACCCGTGCGAACTCTCCACGGTTTTCGCTCAGCTTCTGTGAC
This sequence comes from Mesorhizobium sp. P2_F7, assembly GCF_056403695.1. Classification (NCBI taxonomy): domain Bacteria; kingdom Pseudomonadati; phylum Pseudomonadota; class Alphaproteobacteria; order Hyphomicrobiales; family Phyllobacteriaceae; genus Mesorhizobium; species Mesorhizobium sp. P2_F7. The sequence goes on from NZ_JBFUFA010000004.1 coordinate 570,026, forward strand.
TGGTCGACAATGGCGCTCCTGATCGTGTTGAGATCGGCTTCGAGCGCCCGCTTGAGGATGTCGCGGCCCTCGGCGAGCTTCTCGACCTGTCCGGCGACCAGCCCATCGATGCTGGAGCGGCTTTCCGCCAGCTTGGCGATGTCGTCTTCCAGTGCCTTTGAGAGGGCCGAACGGTCCTGGACGAGCCTGTTTTGATGGTCGCCCATGATGCCGCTCACATTGCGCAGATCATCTTGCAGCGCCTGGGAGAGCGTCGAACGATCCTGGACAAGCCGGCTGGTGTGGTCGGCGATCAGGCTGTTCACATTCTGCAGATCGGCTTCGAGTGCCTTCGAAAGCTGGCTGCGCTCTTCCGCCACCCGGTCGGAATGACCCACGATGGCACCCTTGATGGTATTGATGTCGGCTTCGAGCGCGCGCTTGAGGATATCGCGGCCCTCGGCCAGCTTCTCGACCTGGCCGGCGACCAGCCCGTCGATGCTCGACCGGCTTTCCGCCAGCTTGGCGAGGTCGGCCTCAAGTGTTTGGGACAACAGGCCACGATCATCGGCCAGCCGGTTCGAATGGTCGGAGAGCAGGCCCCTGATGCCGGACAGGTCATTCTCAAGCGCCTTGCTGAGTTCGGTCCGGTCCTCGGCCAGTTTCGCCGAGTGGTTCTCGATCACGCCCTTGATGCCGATAATGTCGTTTTCCAAGGCCTTGGTGAGGACGGCACGGCCTTCGGCGATCTTTTCGACCTGGCCGGCGACCAGCCCGTCAATCGAGGCGCGGCTGTCGGCCAGCTTGCCGAGGTCGGCCTCGAGGGCGCGCGACAGAATGTTGCGGCCTTCAGCCAGTTTCCCAACATGTCCGGCGACCATTTCATCAATGATCGTACGGGCTTGCACGAGTTTTCCAGAGTCTTCATGCAAGGCCTGGTTGAGCCGGTTCCGGCCCTCTTCGAGACGCTCGAGATGGCTGCCGACCGACGCGTCGATGGCGGCGCGCGACTCGTTGACCTTGCGCAGATCCTCTTCCAGAGCGCGCGAAATCAGGTTGCGACCTTCGGCCAGCTTCTGCACCTGGTTGGTCACAGCGGCGTCGATGCCGGCGCGGCCCTCGGCGAATTTCGCCAGGTCGGCCTCCATGGCCGCCGCCATGCGCTCGCGGCTTTCGGACAGCTTGCGGCTGTGGTTTTCGACCGCGTCCTCAATGCCGACGCGGGCGTCGGCGAGGCGCTGGATGTCGGTGTCGAAGGAGCGCGACACGACGTGGCGGGCCGCTTCCATGCGGCCGGCGAAATCGCTGGCGCGGGCTTCGAGCATCGACGAGGTCGACGAGACGATGTCGGCCATGTCGGCGCCGATCTGGGTCTTGCCCTGATCGATCATCGCCGACAGATGGTCCCTGCTCTCGGCAAAGGTGTGAGCGATCTCGCGGGCGCGCTCGACCAGTGTTTCATTGATCTGGCGGGCACGCGCCTCAAGCGCGGCGTTGAGTTTTTGCGTGCCGGTATCCAACGCTTCGGCGCGTGTCTGGAATTCGCTGATCAGCGCCTGGCCGCGTTCGGCCAAGGTGCGCTCGATGCCGTTGAGGCTGGATTCGAATTCCGAACTCAGCGTGCGCGCGGCACCGCCCAAGAGCGACACCATGCCGGTGGTGCGGTCGTCGAGCAGGTCGGTCAGCGAGCGGGTCAGGCCGTCGGTGGTGTCCGTCAGCTTGGCGATGCGGGTGTCGAGCAGCGACGCAAAGGCTTCGCCCGATGTCGACAGCCGGTCGGTGATCGTATCGAGCCGGCCTTCCACCTGGTCGAAGATCGACATCGAGCTTTCATTGATGCGGTCGATCAGCGTGTCGCCGGAATTGGTGATCGTCATCGACAGCTTGGTCGACGCGTTGAGGATGGAGTCGCGAATGATGTCCGAGGCAGCGCCGATTTCGTCCTTCAGCGTCTCATGCGCGCCGGTGATCGAGGCACGCACGCGCTCGGCATGGGTGACGACGGCTTCGCGCTCGCTGCCCAGACCGTCGACCAGCTGCCGGATGCGGGATTCGTTCTCCGAATAGGAGCGTTCGATCTGGTTGACCTCGCTGTGAACCAGCGTTTCGAGCTCGACGGCGCGTGCCAGCGTCCGCTCGATGCCTTCGCCCATCGCCGCCACTTCGCGGCGAACGGCCTGGCCGATCATCATGACGCGGTCCTGGGCGAGGTTTTCCGGTTCCGCCAGGCGGAAAGCCACTTCCGTCATCGACTGGGCGGCGATGCGCATTTCCTGCGCGCGGCGGATCATCGCCGCGAAGGCCCAAAACAGGACAACCGGTATGATTGCCGCGATGGCGAGGCCGATCAGCTCGGGACGGGCCAGGAGTTGATCGAATGTACGGATTTTCCAGATGCTTGGGCCAAACAGCAGATTGGCGAGGCCACCGGCGCCGGCAATCCAGGCCAGCGACACGAACGCCACGACCCAATAGATCGTGCTCGACGCACGCCGGTTGAGGCTGTGCAACAGCGTCTTGTAGTCTTTCTGGCGGTCGTCGTTGGCCGGCTTGAAACCGGCAGGCTGGGAACTGTTGCGCGATTCAACCGGGCGCAGCTCTGCGGGCTTGGCAGCCGGCGTCGCACTCTGATTTTGTTGGACGGGTGCGCTTTGAGCGGGGGCGGGTTTCTGGGTGCGGCCTTCGCGCGCCAGTTCGTCCGCGGCCTGTGAAATCTGCGCTTCCAGATCTTCCATCGACGCCGCAATATCGAGATCGCCGCTGCCGTCTCCGCTAAGGTCTAGGTCTAGTGCCTTTTCGAGTTCCCTGGCTACGTCGCTGTCGAGAGTTCTGGTCGTCGTTGGTTTCTTCGCCATGCCTTCGCTACCCTGTACTAGCTGCCGAGGGACATTATGATTTTGGCCTGATTCTGGCTTGTCTTATCCCACGCAGGAGGCTGAAAATGGACCCTCGTATCGTAATGACACACAGGGGTAAAGAAAACATGCATTCCGCGAGATACGTAAAACTTTAAATATAAGGTTAACAAGAACGTGATTTCGCCGCCTCTACGGCAACAATTTTCCAGCCCATTCATTAACGCGTTGGCGACGGAAATCGCCTAGGTTTTTTTGGCGATCGGGACAAGGGAGTTTCAAATTGGTACGCGGTGAAAGCGGCATTGCCTTCTCAATGCCGGGTGGCGATGCGTCGGGTCCAGCCCGTTCGCGGCCGGTGGATCTGGCCCATCTGGCCCGTCAGACAATGGGCGATCGCGCCCTCGAACAAGAGGTATTGGCACTGTTCGTACAGCACGCGCTTTCCGTCCGCGACAGAATAGTCGACGCCGATGTCAGGGAGAGGCTGCTTCTGGCACATGGGCTGAAGGGTTCGGCGCGCGGCGTCGGCGCTTTTGCCATCGCCGACTGCGCCACATTGATCGAACAGCAGCCGGAAGACACGCGCAGCCTCAAGCGCCTCGGCGCCCTGATCGAGGAAGTGCGCGATTTCATCGCCGCCATCAGTCGGTAATGGCGGCCGCTCGTCGTTGGCCACCGGCATGAATCGGCCGGGCCAGGGCGCGCTTTAGCCAGCTTTCCGAAAAAACGTCACAAAGCGGCGCTTTCGCGCCGCAGTTGACTTGTCCGGCGGAGTGATTATCTCGGCTGAGACTCCCTTCAGGTGACAAATGACCAAGCTGACCTTCATCGCCCATGACGGCACTCCTTTCGATGTCGAGGCCGAAAACGGCTCGACCGTTATGGAGAATGCGATCCGCAACGCGGTGCCGGGCATCGAGGCCGAATGCGGCGGCGCCTGCGCTTGCGCAACCTGCCATGTCTATGTCGACGAAGCCTGGACGGCGGAGGTCGGCGAGCCTGAGGCGATGGAAGAGGACATGCTGGACTTCGCCTATGACGTCCAGCCGAACTCGCGCCTGTCCTGCCAGATCAAGGTGCGCGACGCCCTTGACGGTCTTGTCGTGCGCGTGCCCGCCCGCCAGGGCTGATTTCCCGGTCCAACCGATTTTTGCCGCCGCCGCTTGGCAGCGGGCCAATGCTCATGCAGTCTCGCCCGCAGTTTGGCCCAATTCTGGCAACGAGGCTCGCCTGGCATGACCGATGTAATCAAGACGGACGCACTCATTGTCGGGGCAGGGCCTGTCGGCCTGTTCGCCGTGTTCGAACTCGGCCTCCTCGACATGAAGTGCCATTTGATCGACATCCTCGACAGGCCAGGCGGCCAGTGCGCCGAGCTTTATCCGGAAAAACCGATCTACGACATTCCGGGCTGGCCGTTGATCTCGGCGCAAGGGCTGGTCGACAAGCTGATCGAGCAGATCCATCCGTTCAAGCCTGACTTCACCTACAACCGCATGGTCTCCAGCCTGGAAAAGCTGGAGGACGGCTCCTTTCGCCTCACCACCGACGAGAACGAGGTGTTCGAGGCCAAGGTGGTGGTGATCGCCGCCGGCGGCGGCTCGTTCCAGCCCAAGCGGCCGCCCATTCCCGGCATCGAGGCCTATGAGGGCAAGAGCGTCTTCTATTCGGTGCGCCGCATGGAGGATTTCCGCGGCCACGATCTCGTCATCGTCGGCGGCGGCGATTCCGCGCTCGACTGGACGCTGAACCTGCAGCCGGTGGCAAAAAGCGTGACGCTGGTCCACCGCCGCCCGGAATTCAGGGCGGCACCCGACAGCGTCAACAAGATGTATGCCATGCAGGAGATGAAACAGCTGGATTTCCGGGTCGGCCAGGTGAGCGGCCTGACCGGCGCCGACGGCCAGCTGGCGTCAGCGACCATCAAGGGCGGACCTGACGGCGACATCGAGGTGCCGTGCACGCGCATGCTGCCGTTCTTCGGCCTGACCATGAAACTTGGCCCGATCGCCGAATGGGGGCTCAACCTGCATGAGAACCTCATTCCGGTCGACACCGAGAAATTCCAGACCTCGGTGCCCGGCATCTTCGCCGTCGGCGACATCAACTGGTACCCCGGCAAGCTGAAGCTGATCCTGTCGGGTTTTCATGAAGTGGCGCTGATGTCGCAGGCGGCCAAGCGCATCATCAGCCCCGGCGAGCGCATCGTCTTCCAGTACACCACGTCCTCCACCAGCCTGCAGAAGAAGCTCGGCGTCGTCGAGTAGGGTCCTACAGGGCTTTCCGGATCACTCCACCAGGACGACTGGCGCCTCGGCCTCGTCGCGGCCGCGCAGCGACTTCTCCGGCATCAGCGCCAGCGTGATCAGCGCCAGGACGAGCGTGATAGCCGCGGCAAGGAAGATCATCATGAAGGGCGTCGCCGAAACGATCTGTCCGGCGGCCGGCACGCCTTCGCCGGCAAGCGGCAGGCCGTAGCCGAGCGCGACTGCGCCGAGCATCGCGACGCCGAGCGCGCTGCCCAGCGAACGCAGGAAGGTCAGCACGCCGGTGGCGACGCCGAGATGCGCGCGATCGACGGCGTTCTGCACAGACACGGTGGCGACCGGGAAGGTGGTGCCGCTTCCAAGCCCGATGCAGATGGTCAAGAGCTCGACCACCAGCAGCGAGGCGCGGCCGGCGACCATGCTGAGCACGCCAAGGCAGATGATGGCGAAAAGAACGCCGATCATGGCGATGCGCTTGTAGTGGAAGAAGCGCGGTATCGTGCGGCCGCTGAACGTCGCGCCGGCGACCGTGCCGAGCAGCAGGCCGAGCATGGCAAGGCCCGACTGGCTGACCGACAGGCCGATGATCGACTGCAGATAGACCGGCAGGTACACGGACAGGCCGATATTGGCGGCCTGCAGCAGGAACATCGACGCCGTGCCGGCAAGCACGATGGGATTGCTCAGCACTTCAAGCGAGATCAGCGGCTCGGCCGCACGCATCAGCCGCAGTGCAAACGCGCTCCAGAAGACGGCCGAACACGCGAGCAGGCCGAGGATCTCGCGCGAAGCCCAAGGATAGGCGCTGCCGCCCCAGTTGAGCGCCAGAAGCAGCAGTGCCGTCGCCACCACCAGAAGCAGTGCGCCTAGGGCGTCGATGCGATGCCGCTTAGAGGCGACCGGCAGTTTCCGCAGCGGCTTGTTGATGATCGCCATGGCCACCAAGCCAAGCGGGATGTTGATCCAGAAGATCAGCGACCAGTGCAGATGTTCGGCAAAACCGCCGCCGAGCAGCGGTCCGGCGATGCTGGCGACGGCCCATGTGCCCGAAATCCAGGCGGCATAGCGCGCCCGTTCGCGCGGCGGCACCAGGTCGCCGATGACGATCTGCGCCAGGGCGAACAGGCCACCGCCACCCGCACCCTGGATCGCCCGGCCGATGACCAGCACGAACATGTTGGGGGCCATGGCGCTGACCAGCGATCCCGCGAGGAAGATCAGGATCGCCGCATAGACGGTCGGCCGGCGGCCATAGACGTCGGAGATCTTGCCGTAGAGCGGCGCCATGGCGGTCGCCGTCAGGAGATAGCCGGTCACGATCCACGGCAGATAGTCGGCATGGCCGAGCGAACGGCCGATGGTCGGCATGGCCGGCGCGACGATGGTCTGGTCGAGCGCCGCCAACAGCATCGACAGCAGGATGCCGGCGATGATGACGTTCTTCTCGCTCTCCGTCAGCGGCGCGGCGGGCGCCGCCATCACCGGCTTGTCGACAGCCTGGTCCATATCAGTTCATCCACAATGCCTGGCGAGCGGCTGCAGCGCCAAACGGCCGCTCCGCTGTCCGCCGCCTCAATTGGTCTTGATCTCGTGTCTCGAAGCTCGCGTCGTGCGAGCCTGACATATGTCGTTTCCTATAGGCCGATTTCGACCCTTGCCCGAAAACTTTTCGTGACTGGCCTCATGCTTCGGCGATTTTGGCTTGTGATCAGCCGGGCGGAAGCTGGCCGTTTTCGACGCGCTGCATACGATAGCGCAGCAGCCGCAGGATGCGGCTTTCGAAGTTGACGCCTTCGACGCGATCAAAGCGCAGCTGGTCCTGGTCGTGCCTGGCGAGTTCGGCCGCGGTGATCTCAGCCGCCTTCGCCTTTGCGTCGGCGCAGGTCTTTTGCGGGTAGCTGGCGTTCAGCGCGTCCTCGAGCAGACGGCCGTGGTTCTTGGCGATCTCGACATGGCGCTCCTCATGGCGCTTGATGTCGGCTGACAGCGTATCCCAGAACAGCCTGACATCGGCGTCGGCCTTGCGCGGTCGGCGCCACTGCGGAAGGATGACCTTGACCTTGACGGTGACGGCGGCCTTGGCGATGCGGCAGGAATCGGCGGTTTGCGCGTAGCTGATGCGGGTGGTGAATGCCATCTGGGTGGCGCCCGGATGCCGCATCCCGGTGCTTTTCACCTCGGGTCCATGTGTCGACAATTGTGTCTCGATGGCGTCGAGCGTGCTGCCGCCGATGCCAAAATAGCTGTAGGTCTTCACCAGATTGGCAGCACCCGCCGGCAAAACGGTCAAAGCCAGCATCAGGGCGCAGAGCAGGGGTCGTTTCATCATGTTGCCTCTTCACTCACCTTGCTTTACGGCCGTTGCCGGCGCAACGGAATTGATCTTCCACCGATCACGCATCGTTGATGGATTGCAAGTGCTCGATGAGCCACATGGTTGAAGGACAATGACGACAAGGCGATGGCAACTGGCGCATGGGCGTCATCTCGACCTTGGCGAGAAGGCCATAGTGGTCGGCATTCTCAACGTCACGCCGGACAGTTTTTCCGATGGCGGGCAGTTCGTCACGCCGGACCAGGCGGTCGCGCAGGCGCGCCGCATGGCGAAAGAGGGCGCTGTCGTCATCGACATCGGCGGAGAATCGACGCGCCCCGGCGCCTCTCCCGTAACCGCTGAAGAAGAGCAGTCCCGCATCCTGCCGGTGATCGCCACGCTCGCCGCCACCAATGAAGCCCTGATTTCTATCGACACCTATCGCGAGGAAACTGCGCGCCTGGCCGTTACCGCCGGCGCGCATATCGTCAACGATGTCTGGGGCTTGCAGCGTGAACCCGGCATTGCCCGCGTCGCCGCCGAGACCGGCGCCGGGCTGGTCATCATGCACACAGGGCGCGAGCGGCAAAAACTGCCCGACGTCATCGAAGACCAGTTTTTCTTCCTGAAGGCTTCGCTGGAAATCGCGAAGCGCAATGGCGTCCAGAACGACCATATCGTGCTCGATGCCGGCTTCGGCTTCGCCAAGGAGACGGCGGAGGAAAACCTCGACCTGATGGCGCGGTTTTCCGAACTGACGGCGCTGGGCTTTCCCCTGATGGCCGGCACGTCCAGAAAACGCTTCATCGGCACCGTCACCGGCCGCGAGGCCGCCGAGCGTGGCGCCGGCACGGCAGCCACCAGCGTCATCCTCAGGCTAAAGGGCGCCGATCTCTTTCGCGTCCATGATGTCGCAATCAACGTGGACGCACTGGCCATGGCGGATGCTATGCTGGCGCGTGAAAAGCCGGGACACTGAGCCCAGGAAGCTAGGAAATGTACGTCATCCGCATGAAGAACTGCGCCTTCTTTGCCCGGCACGGCGTGCTGGACGAGGAAGAGGCGCTTGGCCAGCGTTTCTATGTCGATGCCGAATTGACGGTCGAGCCCAGCCGCCCGCTGGAGGATGATTCCATCGAGGACACCGTCAATTACGGCATCGCCTTCACGGTGATTGAAAAGATCGTCACCGGACATCGCCGGTTCCTGATCGAGGCGCTGGCGCTCGAAGTGGCGAAGGCGCTGACGGCGCGGTTCCCGCAGATCAGGAGGGCCGAGATCACCGTGCGCAAACCGAACGCGCCGGTGCCCGGCGTGCTCGATTATGTCGAGGTGACCGTTGTCTGGCCCGAATAACAAGGTCTATCTCAGCCTTGGCGGCAATCTCGGCGATCCGGCGGCCTCGATGGCCACGGCGCTGCGCCTGCTCGACGCCGGCGACAACACGCGCGTCATCGCCGTCTCCTCGCTTTACCGCACACCGCCCTGGGGCAAGCTCGACCAGCCGGATTTCTTGAATGCCGCCGCCGAAATCTCGACCACGCTGGTGCCAAGGGCGCTGCTCGATCTCTGCCTCGAGGCCGAGCGCAAACTGAAGCGGGTGCGCGAGGAGCGCTGGGGGCCGCGCCTGATCGACATCGACATATTGGTGTTCGGCGACCGCATCATCCACGAGACCGGGTTGGAAGTGCCACACCCCAGGATGCTGGAGCGCGCCTTCGTGCTGGCGCCACTGGCCGAGATCGCGCCGGAGCTGGCGGTTGGCGGCCGCAGCGTGAGCGAGCGGCTCAGCGCCGTCGATACGTCAGGCATAGAGCGGCTGGCTTCCGGCCCCGACTGGTGGCTGGGTTAACCGGATTATTGTGATTGGCCGACAACACCATCTGTTGGTGGAAGACGGTCCTTGGCTGCGGCAATCATCCATTCAACCACTTCCAAGGGCACTTCAGGCCGAGATAAGATAACCGTCATCTTCCCATCGACATCCGAGAAGAAAATCTCGCCCACGATGTGACCATCTTGGTCCGCGAGTTCCAGGTACATGCCGTCGCGTTGGACATCGCTTCCAATGGTGGCTGCATAGGTCCGTCCTGCTAGCTCAACCATGTGGCAAATATCCGCGTTTGCTCAATTAACCGGAAAACCCGCCGCCATCGAGAAATGCCTGTTCGTCCGGCGTCGTCTCGCGGCCAAGCATCTTGTTCCGATGCGGGAAGCGGCCGAAGCGCTCGACGATGTCGCGGTGCTCGATCGCGTATTTGATATACTCCGGCGCGCTGGCGGTTGTGAGCTCGACCGATCTGTCCTGATCGGCGGGCGATTCCGAATGTTCGTAGGGCAAATACAGGAAGACGCGCAGGTCCTCTTCCAGCGCCATGTCGTGGCCGGCGGCGATCGCCCTGGCGGCAAAATGCCTTGCCAGCGGATCGGTGGCGTACATGTGGCCGCTGCCGCGAAAGCAGTTGCGCGGAAACTGGTCGAGCAGGATCATCAGCGCCAGCGAACCCTCGGCATGCTCCGACCAGGCGTCGCATTCGCGCCGCGCGGCCGCATAATGCAGGTCGAGAAACCGGGCGCGAAAATCCGCATCGAAAGCGTCATTCTTTTCGAACCAGGCGTCTTTGCCGGCTTCGCGCCAGAATTTTGTGACGGCGAGTGCGCGCTCGTCCAATGCGGTCATCTGCCTTCCTCTGGCTGGGCGGGTTCGGATTTGTTCAACACACCGGCTGTTTCTTCATTCAGCGCCTGGCCGGGGCGGCGTGGCGGGGCGAGTGGCGTCGGTATAGGCGTGCCGATATTGCCCCTGAGGAAGCGCCGGCCAGCCCGTATGCCTTCCGCCAGCTGCGTCTCGAAGCGGTCGTTGTCGCGGCGCCGAACATCCTCGATGACGTCGGCGACGTCTTCCGGTTCGACGCCAAGCGCTTCAAGCGCCGAGCCGCCGAAGACGAGGGCCGATTCGAAGGTTTCGCGCAGCTGGAAATCCACGCCGACGCGGATGAGCGACAGCGCGGTGCCGCGATCGTAGGCGCGCGCCAGAACCGTCAGCAGCGGGAACTCCGCCTTGATCAGTTCGGCAATGCGAACGGCAGCGTCCGCCTTGTCGACGCAGATCAGCACCGCGCGTGCCCTCCCGGCACCGGCGGCGCGCAAAATGTCGAGCCGTGTGCCGTCGCCATAATAGACCTTGAAGCCGAAATCGGCGGCCGCCTGGATCATTTCGACATCATTGTCGATGATCGACACGTCGATACCGCGCAACAAAAGCGGCTGGCTGGCAATCTGGCCGAAGCGACCGAAGCCGATGACCAGAACGCTGCCGGTCAGCCCTTCGGCGATGTCGACGCCTTCGAGCGACTGCTCGTCGCGCGGCGTCAGATATTTGAGCGCAATGATGGCCAGCGGGGTCAGCACCATGGAGATGATGATGATCGCGGTCAGCGTGGCGTTGGCCCGGCTATCGATGATGCCGACCGCCGCCGCGGCGGAATAAAGCACGAAGGCGAATTCGCCACCCTGCGCCATGAACACGGCACGCTCCAGCGCTTCGCGGTGGCCGCTCTTCAGCACGCGGGCAACGAGATAGATGCCGAGCGCCTTCATCACCATGTAGGCGACGACATAGATGGCAACGAGCCGCCAGTTGTCGACCACCACATGCAGGTCGAGCGACATACCGACGGCGAGGAAGAACAGGCCGAGCAGGATGCCGCGGAACGGTTCGATGTCGGCTTCCAGCTGGTGGCGGAAGGTCGATTCGGACAAAAGCACGCCGGCCAGGAAGGCGCCCATCGCCATCGACAGGCCGGACAGCTGCATGACCAGCGCCGACCCCAGCACGACCAGAAGTGCGGCCGCCGTCATCACTTCGCGCGCCTTGGCGTCGGCCAGGATGCGGAAGAACGGATTGAGCAGATAGCGGCCGGCCACCACCAGCCCGACAATGGCGCCAAGGCCGATGCCGACCTCGGTCAGCCTTTGCTGCAGGGTCATCTCGGCACCGCCCGGCGCCAGGAAGGCGACCAGCGCCAGCAGCGGCACGATCGCCAGATCCTCGAGCAGCAGGACGGACACGATGCGCTGTCCCTTGGGGCTGGCCATCTCGCCGCGCTCTTCCAGCAGTTGCATGACGATCGCCGTCGAGGTCAGCACGAAGCCGGCGCCGGCAACGAAGGACTGCGCGATCGGAAATCCGCCCGCTAGTCCAACGAGAGTCAGAAGCACCGCGCAGACGCCGACCTGTAGCGCGCCGAGGCCGAAAATCTCGCGGCGCAGGCCCCACAGCCGCGACGGCTGCATCTCCAGCCCGATGATGAACAGGAACATGACGACGCCGAGTTCGGCGACATGCAGGATGGCTTCCGATTCGGAAAAGATGCGGATGCCGAACGGGCCAATGACTACGCCTGCGGCGAGATAGCCGAGGATCGAGCCCAGGCCCATGCGTTTGAAGATCGGAACGGCGACGACGCCTGCGGCAAGCAGCGCCACCACCTGAATAAGATCGCTGCCCGATGCTTCCGCTGCCATGCCTCTTGTCCCCGTGTTCAGTAGCACTCCTTGCATGCAGTTGGAGCTAGAGGCAAGGGTGGGAAGCCTGCCAGGACGGGTAGGTGCCGTTGCAGCGATTCCTCCGGTGGAACAACGGTCTCCGCTTGCCTGTCGGACGCTCGGCATCTATATTTGCCAAATGCTTGACCATTCGTCCCATCCGTCTTCGCCGCCGCATATCCCGATGGATGCGCTCAGCGAAGTTCTGCAGGACTTTCGCTTGAGTGGCGTCAACTATGGCCGCTGCGAGCTCCGGCATCCGTGGAGCATAGACTTTCCGCAACAGCCGCTGCTCCGGTTTCATTTTGTCGGCCATGGTCCATGCTGGATTCATACCGAGGTGCAAGGCTGGCAGGAGTTGCGCGATGGCGATCTGGTGCTGCTGCCGCAAGGCATCGCCCATCGCCTGGCGAGCGCGCCGGACGTTGAAGGCGACTCGCTCGAGGGTTGCCAGGTGATCAAGTTGGGCGGCAATGTCTGCGAAGTGGTAAGGCAGGGAACGGGCGCGACGAGCACGCTTTTCTGCGGCTCGATGGCCTTGGGCTCCTGTGCGCTCAATCCATTGATCACATTGATGCCGCCCATCATCAAGGGTTGCGACGTGGCCGGCAATGACCCGATCGTCGGCCCTTTGCTGGCGGCCATGACGGTGGAGGCCGCGCAACCGCAGATGGGCAGCGCCACCATCCTGTCGCGTATGGCGGACTTGCTGACGGCTCGGCTCATCCGCTGCTGGGTCAACTGCAATGGCGCTTCGACCACCGGTTGGCTCGCAGCCATCCGCGACCCGCATATCGGCCGCGCTCTGGCAGCCATGCACCGCGACCCCGGCCACAACTGGACGCTGGGAAGCCTGGCCGGCGTGGCAGGCCAATCGCGCTCGATTTTCGCCGAGCGCTTCAGCGCTGTCCTGGGCGAGGGTGCCGCACACTATCTCGCCCGCATGCGCATGCAGCTTGCCCGTGAGTTGCTGGGGCAAAACGGCTTGTCGGTTGCCGAAGTGGCTACCCGTTTGGGCTATGATTCCGAGGCATCCTTCGCGCGCGCGTTCAAGCGCATCACCAATGTTTCGCCAGGTGTTGTGCGTCGCACAATTCCCGGACGAATAGATATGAATTTCGGATTTTAAGGTACATATCATCCGAGCGGACTCGCCTATCTAAGATCTCCAAACTTTGGAGATCCTTCCGTGACTGACACAACATTACAGCTTGAAGACGCCGCGATCGGCCTTGACGCCGATGCGCCAACCGCGTGGAACGCAGGCACCTGGTTCGCGGTCATTTCACTGGCGGCCACCAGCTTTGCCCTGGTGTCCGCCGAATTCCTGCCGGCAGGTCTGTTGACGCCAATGGCGCGCGATCTCGGCATCAGCGAGGGAACGGCCGGGCAGGTCGTCACCGCCACCGCTTCGGTCGGCGCCGTGACGGCCATGCTGAGCAATGTTCTCATCGGCCGATTGAACCGCAAGACCGTGCTGGTTGGCCTCATGGCCCTGGCGGTCGCTTCCAATATTCTTGCAGCGCTGGCGCCGAATTTCTGGCTGCTGCTGGTAGGCCGGGCCGGGCTCGGCATCGCTCTCAGCGCTTTCTGGGCGCTTTCGGTTGCCGTCGTCGCGAGGCTGGTTGGCGCCAATGCGACAGGTCGAGGCATGGCCATCGTCACCCTCGGCGTCTCGCTCGCCACCATTGCCGCGCCGTCGATGGGTGCGTTGATCAGCGACTGGCTTGGATGGCGCAGCGCCATGGCCATGACAGCGGGGCTGGCCGTGGTTGCCATGCTGCTGCAGTTGCTTAGCCTGCCGACCTTGCCTGCAGCAGCCAGCAACAGTCTTGCCGACGTATTTCGGCTGACACGGCGGCGTGGCATTCAACTCGGCATGCTTGCCATTGTCTTGCTGATGACCGGGCATTTCGCCGGTTCGGTCTATGTGCGCCCCTTCCTCGAACACGTGACGTTGCTTGCAACCGGGCCGATTGCACTCGCGCTGCTCGGATTTGGCATCGCCGCTGTGGTCGGCAATATTGCCGGCGGCCGCCTGGCCGACGCCAATATCCGCATGGCTCTCGTGGTGACTGCCGCGTTGATGGCGTTTGCGGCGCTCGCTTTGGTGCTTTGGGGTGTGCACATCGGCGCTGCCTTCGGCTTCGTTACGCTTTGGGGCTTGGCCTTCGGCATGGGACCGGTGGTGCTGCCGACCAATCTGTCCCGTGCGGCACCTGACGCGCTGGAAGCGGCGGGCAGCCTGATGGTCGTCTCTTTCCAGGTCGCCATCACCATCGGCGCGGTTGTCGGCGGTTTTGTCGTGGATAACTACGGCGCCACGGCGCCCTTGACTCTGACCGCCATCCTTGCCGCATCGACAGCTTTGCTGGCGCTGCTGCAGCCTCGCAGCTGAACCCTGCTTCAACTTATGCGGCGGCCTAACTCCGGGCCGCCGCGATGTTGCAGCCGCGTTACACAAGTTTATGCGGTGAGCGCGTTGCGTTTTGCCGCAATCGGCGGCTAAGGGACGCTCGGCTTCGGCCGTTGGAAGGCAGCGACGATCAAGTTCTGCCTTTGTGAGGAGATGACTGACATGAAGAAGTTTTTGCTCGTTGGCGTGGGTGTCGCCATGCTTGCCGCATCGGCCTGCTCGAAGGCGCCTGAGTGCACGTCCGAAATGCTGACCAAGAAGGCTCAGGATGTGACGACCGCCCTGCAGGAGGCGATCACGAAGGATCCGTCCAAGGCGGCCGATCTCACCGCCAAGGTCCAGGCGGTCACCACCAAATATTCCGGCGCCACCACGGCTGCCGAGGCCTGCAAGGCTTATGACGACGTGCTTGCCGCCATCAAGGGCTGATTTCGTTTCGGGGAATTGAGAAAGGCGGTGGCTCGGATAGCCGCCGCCTTTTTTGCTGGTGTTCTAAGGGATAGCCATCGTCCGTTTGTGATCGTCGATCTCGGCGAACAGCCAGTCCTGGAACAGGCCTGTGCCCGGCTTGTTGCCGATGCTGCGACGCTGATGCAGATAGATGCCGGCCGGATAGGTGTGGCGGGCTCGGAACGGGGCGATCAGTTTTCCCTGCTGCAGAAGATCCTGCGCCATCATCGTGTCGGCCAGCGCTATACCCGCGCCGTTTATCGCCTCGCGCATGATCAAGGTGCAGTCATCAAGGGTCGTGCTCGATTTCGGCGTGGTGTCCAACACGCCTTCCTGCTCCAGCCATCGCTTCCATCGCATGGTCTCGCATTCATGGATCAGGTGGTGATTGACCAGATCGGCGGGCGACCGCAGCGGCACCGGCCCCTCCAGCAGCGAGGGCGCGCAAACCGGGGTCAGCAACAGCGGGATCAACAGCGTTAGCGCCGGGCCGGCCTTGTAGACGAACTCGTCGACAATGGCCAAATCGAAGTTGGCCCGCTTGCCGGACGTGGAAATCTCCAGATCCACGGATGGATGCAGCCGGCGAAAGTTTGGCAACCGGTCCGCCAGCCAAAGGTTCAGAACCGCCGGTACGCACAAGACCCTGACACGTTGGGCCTTGCCGTGGCTTGGGCCGTCGGAGACGCTGACATCGTCGGTGGCGCGCCAGATCGCCTCGAATGCTTCGGAGAGGCCGCGCGCATAGTAGGACCCCCTGATGGTCGGCGTTATCTGGCGAAAGCCACGCTCGAACAGATCCTGGCCGAGATTTCGTTCAAGCGCACGGATGTGGCGGCTTACGGCCGACGGTGTCAGGTGCAATTCCTCCGCTGCATCCTTGATGCTGCCGAGGCGTGCGGCAGCCTCGAAAGCGCGCATGCCGTTGAGTGAGGGTAGCGCCATCGCCCGATCATGAATTGTCAGTTGAGTTTTTGTCAATCGACTTGGGCAAAATTGGCGTTTGATCACCTGGCCGGTTCGGGGATACGCAAGAGACAAGAGCGACCAAGTCGCCATCAGAAAACGATTATTTGGGGCCTCCGGCACCATTCCACCAACGGCAGAGACCGGCCTGATCGGTTTTCACCGCTGGCGGGCGAAGCTTTGCGCAAAGCTGCGCTAAGGCCGGGGAAAAATGGGAGAATGACTGCTTATGCCTCAATCGCCAGTGCCGGTGTTTGAAGCGGCCGACGAGATTTCCGCGGAAACCTCTGTCGTCGTGATCCTGCAAACTGCCCAGACACGCTTTGGTCCCCGGGCAGCGGCACTGGATGTTGAGCTGAGCGGGATTTTGTCCCGTGCCTGCTCCGATACGGACGCTCTGGCCGAATCCGGCACCTGCATCGATGTGATCGCTCCCCAGGCCGTATCGACCCGGCGCGTCATCGTTCTCGCCCTAGGCAAGGCTGAGGCCATTACGACACTCTCACTGGCACGCGCCGGGGGTCTGCTTGCCGCGCATCTCGAGGACAAGAGCGAGTGCGCCGCCACCCTGGTCCTGGACCCGATCGCCGGCGTCGATATGCCCGGTGCGGAAATCCTGGCGCGCGTGGCGCTCGGCATGCGGCTTCGGCGCTATCGTTTCGACATGCGCAACCAACGCCAGGGAGCAGGCGCGGATCGAACCTTGCGGGTACAACTGGTCGGCGCAAGCGGCGCGGAGCTCGCCCCGGCGCTGACGCGGACCAATGCCATCGCCGACGGCGTCGAATATGCGCGCACCCTGGTCAACCTGCCGCCGAACCATCTCCATCCCGACAATTTCCACGATCACCTCGAGCCGCTGCGCGAAGCCGGCATCGACGTCGATATCCTCGATACGGCGAAGCTCAGGGAACTCGGAATGAATGCCATCCTGGCCGTCGGGTCAGGTTCAGTGCGGCCGCCGCGCGTTGCGGTCCTTCGCTATCGCGGCAAGGGTGCTCCCGCACAGCCGATGGCTTTCGTAGGCAAGGGTGTCTGCTTTGACTCCGGCGGCCTCTGCATCAAGCGCGGCGAGCAGATGTTCGACATGAAGGCCGACATGGGTGGCGCGGCCGCAGTGGTTGGCCTGCTGATCGCGCTTGCCCGGCAAGGCAGTCCGGTGCATGCCGTCGGCGTTCTGGGCATCGCCGAGAACATGCCGTCCGGCACCGCGCTCAAGCCGCGCGACATCATCACCACGGCCTCCGGACAGACCGTGGAAGTGTTCGACACCGACGCGGAAGGACGGCTGATCCTAGCCGACTGCCTTTACTATGCAGCTACGCGCTTCAACCCCTCCGTGATCGTCGATCTGGCGACGCTGACCTATTCGGTGATGCGTGGCCTCGGATCGATATTCGCCGGCCTGTTCAGCACCGACAACGCCATCGCGACGCAGATGATCGCCGCAGGAGAAACGGTCGGTGAGCGGTTCTGGCAGTTGCCGCTCGACCGCGCCTACGATGAGGGCTTGCAATCGCCATTCGCCGATATCCGGCACCACGCCAAGGACATGGAAGATGGCGACGCGCCCTATGCGGCGGCGTTCCTGCGCCACTTCACCGAGGATCGGTCCTGGGTGCATCTCGACATAGCCGGCAAGGAAATGGCCGACAAGGATCAGCTGCTCGGCCGGGAAGGCGCCACGGCGTTCGGCGTGCAGATGCTGGAAGAATGGGTGCAAACCAGCCGCAAGGTGAACTAGGCCCAACAACAAGATGCCTTCAAACACGCAGGAGCCGGGATGTCGTCTGAGATCAATGGTCGGGAAGGGCGGGCCGCCTTTGGCAGCTACGAAACCTGGTATCGGATCTCCGGCGACCTCGACGCCGACAAAGCCCCGGTGGTGATCCTGCATGGTGGCCCGGGCGCCGCCCACAACTATGTCGATGCCTACAAGCTTCTTGCCCGGCGCAGCCGCGCCGTTATCCACTATGACCAGTTGGGCTGCGGCAATTCCACCTTGCTGCCCGAAAAAGGCGCCGATTTCTGGACGCCCAAGCTTTTCATCGACGAGCTTGAAAACCTTGTCGACCATCTCGGCATCCGGTCCGGCTTCCACGTCCTCGGTCAGAGCTGGGGCGGCATGCTGGGCGCCGAATATGGGGTAACGCGACCGAAAGGCCTGAAGTCGTTGACCATCGCCAACTCGCCGGCTTCCATGAAGCTGTGGGTCGAAGAAGCCAACCGGCTGCGCGCCGACCTGCCCGTGGATGTCCAGGAGACGCTGACCCGCCACGAGCAGGCCGGCACGACGGACGATCCGGCCTACCAGGAAGCGACGATGCGGTTCTACGAACGGCATGTCTGCCGCCGCGTGCCTTTTCCGCCCGAAGTGACGGAGACCTTCGCCCAGATCGCACGCAATCCGACCGTCTATCATGTCATGAACGGGCCAAACGAGTTTCACGTCATCGGAACGCTGAAGAGCTGGAGCATCATCGAGCGCCTCCCGGCCATCGATGTTCCGACGCTGATCATTTCCGGCCGCTACGACGAGGCGACGCCTGCGACGGTGCAGCCCTTCAAGGACGGCATCAAAGGATCGCACTGGGAGATATTCGAGCATTCCAGCCACATGCCGCATGTCGAGGAGCAAGAGGCGTGCATGCGGGTGGTGGGAGACTTTCTGGACGACAACGACAACTGAGAAAAAGGGGAATAAAACATGAAGAAACTGCTCTTGGCGGCGTCAGCCGCTTCATTGCTGGCCGGCACATGGCTGGCCCCGGCGCAGGCCGAATATCTCAAGGAGCACCGAGGCGGCACTATTCGCCTTCTCGCCCGCTCGGCGGCGGGAACGCTCGATCCGCACATCAACTACACCGACCAAGGCTGGCAGATGTACCAGCCGATCTATGACGGCCTGGTGGCCTTCCGCAAAGCCGAAGGCATGGACGGCTTCACCATCGTGCCCGATCTGGCCGAGGCGCTGCCTGAGGTTACGAATGACGGCAAGACCTTCACCTTCAAACTGCGCAAGGGCATCAAGTTCTCCAGCGGCCAGGATCTTGGCGTCAAGGACGTCGTTGCCTCCTTCCAGCGCATCTTCAAGATTTCCGGACCGACCTCAGGCACCTTCTATGCCGGCATCGTCGGCGCCGACAAATGCCTGGCCGACACCAAGAGCTGCACGCTGGAAGGCGGCGTTGTCGGTGACGAAGCCGCCGGTACCATCACCATCAACATCACCAAGCCGGATGCCGAGCTGCTCTACAAGCTCGCTTTGCCTCACGCAGTGGTTCTGCCGGCCGACACGCCCGCCGAAGACATGGGCTCCAAGCCCATCCCCAGCACCGGTGCGTATATGATCGCCGCCTTCGACCCCAACAAGGGCATGACGGTGTCGCGCAATCCCAATTTTAAGCAGTGGAGCGAGGAAGCCCAGCCCGACGGTTACCCGGATGTCGTACAATATGATTTCGGCCTGTCCGAGGAAGCAGCGGTCTCGGCGATCCAGAACGGCGAGGCGGACTGGATGTTCGACGCGCTGCCGAGCGATCGCCTCGGCGAACTTGGCAGCAAGTCCATGGACCAGTTGCACATCTCGCCGCTGTCAGCATGGTGGTATGCGCCGTTGAACAACCGACTGGCACCCTTCGACAACGAAAAAGCGCGCCAGGCGGTTGCCTATGCAGTCGACCGCAACACGCTGGTCAAGCTGTTCGGCGGCAAGGTGCTGGCCTCGCCGGTCTGCCAGGTCCTGCCGCCGGATTTCCCCGGCCATGAGGATTATTGCCCCTTCACCAAGAACCCCGGCGCCAAATGGTCGGCGCCCGATCTCGACAAGGCAAAGCAGCTCGTCGAGGAATCCGGCACCAAGGGCCAGAAGGTGACCATCATCGCCGAGGACACCGCCATCTCACGCTCCATCGGTGTCTATCTGCAGAGCGTGCTGACCAGCATCGGCTATGTCGCCGACGTCAAGCCGATCTCGTCCAACATCCAGTTCACCTACATCCAGAACACCAACAACAAGGTGCAGATGTCCATCACCCAGTGGTACAAGGACTATCCCGCGGCTTCCGACTTCCTGAACATCTTGTTCTCCTGCGCTTCCTTCCGTGAAGGGTCGGACGCTTCGATCAACATCGCCGGCTTCTGCGACAAGGATATCGACGCCAAGATGCAGAAGGCGCTCGATCTCGGTGTGACCGATCAGAAGGCTGCCGACAAATTGTGGGCCGAAATCGACCGGGAGGTCACCGATAAGGCGCCGGCCGTTGGCCTCTTCACGCCGAAGCGACTTGACTTCGTCAGCAAACGGGTTGGCAATTTCAAGTTCAACCGGCAGTTCAACTGGATGATCACCCAGTCCTGGGTGCAGTAACGAACTGCGGAGAGGCACGGCCGTGTCGAACCAAGCCATCGCCATGCCGCGCAAGACGCGAGGGCCCTGGGCCGTCGCGTTTGCGAAGCTGGCAACGGACAGGGCTGCGATGGCATCCCTGGCCGTATTCCTCCTCATCGTCCTTGCCTGCCTCAGCGCGCCTCTCTACGCGAAATGGGCGGGCACGGACCCCTTCGCCTCGACGCTCGACGCCGTCATCCAGATCGACGGCGTCGACGTCCCCGTGATGGAGCAGTCGACGGAGGGGCTTGGTCTTGGCTACACGCCGATCGGTCCGACCTGGCGGCTCGGCAACTATTTCCTTGGCGCCGACAGCCAGGGCCGCGATGTCATGGCCCGTATGCTCTATGGCGGGCTGAGTTCGCTGCTGATCTCCGGCGCAGCCACCATCTTCACGCTGATCATCGGCACGCTGGCAGGGCTGATCGCCGGCTATTTCGGCGGCATCACCGATACCGTGCTGTCGCGCTTTCTGGATGTGCTTTGGGCATTTCCGATCTATCTGCTGGCGATATCGCTTTCCATCGTTACCATCGCGCAGGGCATCTCGATCGGGCCGATCGAGATCGAGTCCGGCAGTCTGTGGCTGCCGGTCATCATCATCGGCATCGTCTACGTGCCTTATGTGGCGCGCCCCATACGCGGCCAGGTTCTGTCGCTTCGACACAGCGAATTCGTGTTCGCCGCGATCAATCTGGGTGTGCCGGGATGGCGCATCCTGTGGCGCGACATCCTGCCCAACATCACCACCACGCTGATCGTCTTCGTGCCACTTATGATGGCGCTGAACATGCTGACGGAATCGGCGCTCTCCTTCCTGTCGATCGGTGTCCAGCCGCCGGCCGCAAGCTGGGGCACCATCATCCAGGACGGACAGGCGCTGCTTTACACCCGCCCATTGGTGGCGCTGGTGCCGGGCCTGGCGATCGCGGTGTCCGTCATGGTGCTGAACGTCTTCGGCGACGGCCTGCGCGACGCGCTCGACCCGCGCTCCAAGGTACGGCTGGGGCGCGATTGATGATCTACGCCATCCTGCGCCGCTTCGGTCAGATGCTGTTCGTGATGTTCGGCATCTCGGTCATCGTCTTCCTGATTTTCTTTGCCACGCCGGGCGCCGACCCGGCGGCGCGCATTGCCGGCCGTAATGCATCGCCCGAGGTGCTGGAAGCGGTGCGGCACAGCTTCGGCTTCGACCAGCCGCTCTACGTCCAATACGTGAAGATGATGGAGAAGATCTTCGTGACCGGCGACCTGACCTCCTTCGTCAACCGCGGCTGGAAGGTGGTGCCGGCGGTCATGGATTCTATTCCCGTCACGCTCTCGCTGGTGTTTGGGGCGGCGATCCTGTGGGTGGTTGTCTCCATCATCATCGGAATCGTTGCCGCCGCCACCCGCGGCAGCTGGCTGGACAAGCTTCTGATGGCGCTGGGGCTTCTCGGCATTTCCATGCCAGTCTACTGGCTGGGCGAGGTGATGAACCTGATCACCCAGAGCCGCTACCACGACAGCTGGGCGTTCTCCTGGGTGCCGCCGCTCGGCTACAAGAATTTCTCCGACGATCCGAAGGGCTGGTTCCTGACCCTGGTCATTCCCTGGATCACGTTGGCCATCCTCTACATCGGCATTTACGGGCGCGTCCTGCGCGCGGCCATCATCGAATCCATGCAGGAAGACTATATCCGCACCGCCCGTGCCAAGGGCCTGTCGGAAACGCGCATCCTGCTGCGCCATGCCTTGCGCACCTCGCTGATTGCCTTCGTCACCCTGTTCGGCCTGGATTTCGGCGCGCTGGTGGGCGGTTCCGCGTTGCTGACGGAGGTGGTGTTCGGACTGCATGGCATCGGCAAGCTCACCTATGACGCGCTGCAGAACCTTGATCTACCGATGATCATGGCAACGGTGATGTATGCCTCCATGTTCGTTGTCATCGCCAACGCGGTCGTCGATTTCGTCTACATCCTTCTCGATCCGCGCCTGAGGACATCATGATACTGTCGGTGCGCGACCTCAGAGTATCCTTCCGCACCAATGACGGCCTGGTGCGCGCCATCGATGGCGTTTCCTTCGACCTCGAAGAGAGCGAGATCCTCGGCGTCGTCGGCGAATCCGGTTCGGGCAAGACGGTGTCGCTGCTGGCGGTGATGGGCCTCATCACCGACCCCAACGCCATCATCGAGGGGTCTATCCGCTACAAGGGCCGCGAACTGGTGGGACTACCGGCGCGCGAACTCAGGCGCCTGCGCGGCAACGAGATCGCCATGATCTTCCAGGACCCGATGACGGCGCTGACGCCGGTCTACACGATTGGCTGGCAGATCGCCGAACAGATCCGCGCCCATCGCAACGTCAGTAAATCCAAGGCGATGGCGCGCGTCGAAGAACTTCTGGCCGAGGTGAATTTTCCCAACCCGCACGAGGCCATGTCGCGTTATCCGCACCAGCTTTCCGGCGGCATGCGCCAGCGGGCGGTGATCGCCATGGCGCTGTCCTGCAACCCGGCGCTGCTGGTCGCGGACGAGCCGACCACGGCGCTCGACGTGACGGTACAGGCCGGCATTCTTGACCTCGTGCGCAAGCTGCGCGCGACGCACAAATCGGCGGTTGTCTTCATCACCCATGACATGGGCGTGGTCTCCGAACTCGCCGACCGGGTGATGGTCATGTATGCCGGCCGGGTGGTGGAGCGCGGCAGCCGCATGGAGCTGTTCTCCGACCCGCGACACCCCTATACGCGCGCGCTGCTCGGTTCGATCCCGCCGCTGACCGGCGAGAAACCACGCCGCCTGCCGGCCATTCCGGGCTCGCCGCCATCGCTGCTGCGCTTGCCGCAAGGCTGCGCTTTCGGCCCGCGTTGCCCGGTTCAGTATGAGCCCTGTGTGTCCGGCAAGCCCGACCTTGGCGCCAGCACCCATGCCGCGGCGTGCTTCCGGGTGGCGCAGGCATGAGCGGACCGATGACCAGCAAAGACCTTCCGATCCTCGAGACGCGTTCGCTCGGCAAGCGTTTTGCAATCGGCACTCGTTTTTCCGCGGAGGGCAAGCGAACCGTCCATGCCGTCGACAATGTTTCGCTGACGGTGTGGCGCGGCGAGACAGTCGGGTTGGTCGGCGAATCCGGATGTGGTAAGTCCACGCTGGCGCGCTGTCTGGTGAGGCTCTACGACATATCGGACGGCAAGCTTCTCTTCGAAGGCGACGACATCACCACAAAGTCGCTGTCCGAACTCAGGCCGCTGCGGCGCCGTCTGCAAATGGTTTTTCAGGATCCATCGGCCTCGCTCAATCCGCGCCGGCGCGTTGGCGACCTGGTGGCCGAGCCGCTGCGTATCCACGGCAAGCTTTCGTCACGCGAAATCACCCAGCGCGTCGCGGAACTGTTCGACCTCGTCGGACTGCTGCCGGATCATGTCATGCGCTATCCCCACGAATTCTCCGGTGGACAGCGCCAGCGTGTCGGCATTGCGCGCGCCATTGCCCTCAATCCCGATCTGGTCGTGCTGGACGAACCCGTCTCGGCGCTCGACGTGTCGGTGCAGGCGCAGATCGTCAACCTGCTTGCCGACCTCCAGGAGAAGCTGAAGCTCACCTATATCTTCATCGCTCACGACCTGTCAGTGGTGCGTCAGGTCTCGACCCGCATCGCGGTCATGTATCTTGGTTCGATCGTCGAGGAAGGACCGGCGGAAGAATTGTTTGCGACACCATCCCACCCTTACAGCCAGGCGCTGATCTCGGCGGTCCCCGTCGTTGAGACGACGCCGAGCGGGACGAGCAAGCGCGTTATCCTGACTGGCGATGTGCCGAGCCCGCTCAACCCGCCACCCGGATGCCGCTTCCATCCTAGATGTCCGATAGCGGTGGAAAGGTGCCGCACCGAACGACCCGTGCTCGAGGAGCGTAAACCCGGCCGCAAGGTGGCCTGTCACTTCCCGACATTGATCTGAGCGTGACTCGCAAAGCTATCGCGGCGCGTAAAACTGTCCGTTGCTTTCCGGGGAACGGCTTGAAGGTCAGTTCTTGGCGATGGAGCCGACTTCGACGGCATCGACGCGCTTGAGGCTCATGCCGATCACCGGCACCAGTTGCTGGTCGACGCGCACGGCGATGGTCACCGTCATCGAATTGTCGTCGGGGATGCGGGCCTGCATGACGCCGCGCAGCTGGTTGCGGTTGATGGTGAAGACCACCTTGCGCGGATCGACGACATTGCCGCCGATGATGTCGAGGCCGGTGCCTGCCGCGCCACCCATGAAATTGCCCTTGTAGTCGCGGCCCTTGCGCTCGACCGTGGCCGACATTTTTTGGGTGAAAACACCGACCCGGCAGTCGCCGTCCAGCGTCATGCCGGTCTTGTCGTCAGGCGTCGAGCCGTCGAAGCTGCAGGTGAATTTCGTACCCTTGTACTTGCCGGCAACGATCTCGCCCGGGCCGACCCATTTGCCTTCGACGGTGCGGAAGAACTGCTTGTCGGGTTCGGCGGCAGAGGCTTTCCCGGCCAGGCCCAGAGGTGCTGCAAGCGCGACCATGGGCAGGACGCAGGACAAGATTACGCTTTTCATAGACGACACCCGGCAACAAGGAGGCTGTTGTTGGACGACCATGAACAAGATTGGTTAATGCTTGGTGACCGCGAAGCAGAACTTCACTTGGTCGTGGCCGCAGTCTCGCCTTCTTTTTTGGTCGCGAACGAGGTCAGCGCCGACAGGAAATCGCCCATGCCCGGCCGCCTGGCGGCAATGAAGGGCAGGGGCCGCGCCGTCTCCATCGCAGCAATGCCGATGCGCGCTGTCATCATGCCGTTGACGACGCCTTCGCCGAGTTTCGCCGAAAGCCGCGCGGCAAGGCCATGGCCGACGATCTGCTGGACAAAGCTGTCGCCGACGGCGATCGACCCGGTCACCGCCAGATGGGCGAGAACGCTGCGCGCCAGCCGGAAAAAGCCCAGCGTGCCCGGGCGGCCGCCATAAAGCTCGGACAGGCGGCGAATGAGCCGCCCCGCCTCGAACACGACATAGGCGACGTCGACGAGTGCTCGCGGGCTGACGGCGGTGACCAGCGACACGCGTTTGGCGGCTTCCAGGATCATCACCTTTGCCCTGGCGTCGAGCGGCCCGAGAATCTCGGTTTCGGCCAGCCGCACCAGATTGCCGCCGTCGATGATCTCGCCCCGCAGTTCGGCCAGCGAGCGCCTGCCGGCCGCTGTTTCGGGTTTTGCCGCGACAAAAGCCGAGAGTTCGTCGACGACGGCCCTTGCGGCCTTCGGATCGTCGCGCGCCACGGCATCGAGCGCCCGTTTCTGCAGCTTTTCGACCTCGGCCAGCCGGGCAATAGCCAGGAATTCGCGCACCAGCACCACCACCAGCGCCAGCACGGCGATTGCGGCCATGGCAGCCGCCAGCCAGCCCAGCCACTCTGCGCGCTCGAACAGATCGCGAATGAGCTGGTCGGTCCACAGGCCGACGGTCAGCGAAACCAGCACGCCGACCGCGCCGAAAAACAGGCTGGCAAATAGCGAGCGCTTGCGCGGCGCGGTCGCCGGCGGCGGTTCGGCGGCGACGATGTCGGGTTCGTCGAAGACATCGATCTCGGCCGGCACGACGACGGCGCGCGGCTTGCGCGGCGGCTGCGGCTCGGCATGGCTGCGGGCCTGCTTCGGTTCGGCCTCCGGCTCGATGCGGAAAGCTGCCGGTCTGCGGGGCGCGGTCATGCCAGATGGTCTCCGATCAGGAACTGCAAGGCGCGGTCGAGCCGGATATGCGGCAACGACAGCGTGACGCCTTCGGCGGTGCGTTCGAGCTTTGGCGGCCGAAAGCGCACGAAACGGATCGCCGGATCGTCGCTGCTTTGCCGGTGGTCGGCTTGGGAAACATCGAAAACCGCGTCAATTTTCTCCGGCAAGTCGCCGGGAAATATAGCGGTTTCGGTTTTGCCGTCGAAGGTTTCGCCGTTGATCTTCTCGCCCTTCAGCGGCGTGCCGATGATCACCGGCAGCGTTTCGCGGCCCTGCTTGACCGTGCCTTCGCGTGTCGCGCGCACCGCCGCCATGGCGACCACGTCGACATCGGCGCCGGTAAAATTCGCTCGCGCCACGGCGCGGTCGGCAAGCCTGCGCACGATCGCCTGCAGCCGGTCATGGCTTTCGTGATGCAGATGGTCGGCCTTGGTCGCGGCCACCAGAATGCGGTCGATGCGGCGCGAAAACAGGTCGGTGAGGAAATTGCCCCGGCCGGGACGGAAACAGCAGAGGATCTCGGTCACCGCGCGCTCGAGATCGGCCATCGCGCCGGGGCCGGCATTCAGCGCCTGCATGGCGTCTATCAGCACGATCTGGCGGTCGAGGCGGGTGATGTGTTCGCGGAAGAACGGCTTCACCACATGCGTCTTGTAGGCCTCGTAGCGTCGCTCCATCATCGCCTGCAGCGAGCCGGAGCGCGGCCGCCGCTCGCCCTTGAGCAGCAGCGGCGCAAAGGTCAGCGCCGGCGAACCCTCGAGGTCGCCCGGCATCAGGAAACGGCCGGGCGGCAAGGTCGACAGCGCCCGTTCGTCGAGCTTGCAGGCCTTGAGATAGGCCGCAAAGCTCTCGGCGAGGCGTCGCGCCGTCATCTCGTCTGCGTCGGCATTGGGATCGATCGTCGCCGCCAGCGCCCGCCAGTCCTGAGAGAGGTCGTGGCGCACCGGCAGCATCGCCATATCGAAGGCTTCGTGCGAGAAATCGGCGAAGGATTTGCCGAGCAGCGGCAGGTCGAGCAGCCATTCGCCGGGGTAGTCGACGATGTCGACCGACAACCGGCCGCTGGAAAACATGCGGTTCCAGCCGGAGGCAGATTCGTATTCGATGGTGAGCCTGAGTTCGGAAATGGCGCGCGTCGAATCCGGCCAGATGCGGTCGTTGACCAAAGCGGCGATGTGATCCTCGTATTGAAAACGCGGCACGGCGTCATCCGGCTGTTCCTCGAGGAAGGCGCGCGCGATGCGTCCGGACTTCTGCGCCTCAAACAGCGGCAGGCGCCCGCCATGGATCAGATTGTGGACGAGAGCCGAGATGAACACCGTCTTGCCGGCACGGGACAGGCCGGTGACGCCGAGCCGCAGCGATGGCGAAAACAGCCCGCTTGCCCGCCCCGACAGCGTATCCAGGGCAATTCTCGCTTCGTCGGTGAATGTCGTCAGCGATGATGCCAAAATCTGTTCTCTCGGGTCTCGGTCCGCCCCGATATAGGCTTTGCATCCGCAGTTTGAAATGGCGTCCGGCCTTGGCCGGCTCCGCTCAGAGATCGGCGGGCGTCAGGAAGGCTTCGAGATAGCCGGCACCTTGCGCGGCTTGGTTGAGGGTGCCCTCGAAGCGCACGACCGCCAGGCCCGAAGTCGGAAAACCGTGGTTCATGATGGCCCGCGCCGCCTCGTCGCCGTCGCCCGAAACCGCCATGGCAAGGTCTTCCGTCATCGGATTGTGGCCGATGACCAGCAGCGAGCCCGGCCCGCCATTGCCACGGATGATGGCGAGATAGCCGGCGGCATCCTCGCTGTAGAGCGTGTCGAAGAACAGCACCCGGCCGGTATCGGTGTGGCCGGCAATGCCCTCCAGCGTCTGGCGCGCGCGCTTGGCGTTGGAGCAGAGCGTAATATCAGGAATGTAGTTGCGGGCACGCATCGCCGTCCCCATCATTTCGGCATCGGCAATGCCGGATGCATCGAGCGGGCGGTCGAAGTCGCGTACGCCGGGCAGGGCCCAGCCGGCCTTGGCATGCCTCAACAGATACAGTGTGCTCACCGGACCCCCATGGTGTGCTGTCCATCAAATGACACAATCGGATTAGCCACGAGAACGGCCCACCGCACAATGGGCGGAGGCACCCAAGCGCAACGAATCATGTGCGAATTCGCCCGCGCCCTTGCTGTGGAAGGCTTTGCCGGGGGGTGCTGCATACGGCATTAACAATTGCGTGAAACGCGCGCCGATTACGCTTGTGCAGCCTTGTCTGCGCGAATATATAGGCCCCAAATTTGGGGTTGTTGGGTGAGTCGAATGAACGATATCTCTACCGCCGATTACGTACCCTCCGAAGACGAGCCGTTCATGAACGAACGGCAGAAATCATACTTCCGCCTGAAGCTCGTCACTTGGAAGAACGACATACTGCGCGAAGCGCGCGAAACTCTCGAAATCCTGCAGCAGGAAAACGCCAACCACCCCGATCTTGCCGATCGGGCTTCTTCGGAAACCGACCGCGCTATTGAGCTCCGCGCCCGCGACCGCCAGCGCAAGCTCATTTCAAAGATCGATTCGGCGCTGCAGCGCATCGATGAAGGCACTTACGGCTACTGCGAGGAAACCGGCGAACCGATCGCGCTCAAGCGTCTCGACGCACGCCCGATCGCGACCCTGTCGATCGAAGCGCAGGAGCGCCACGAGCGCCGCGAGAAGGTCTATCGCGACGATTGAGCCGCAGCCGCAGGGCAGAACTGCTTCATTAGAAATGGCCGGGTTTCCCGGCCATTTCTGTTTTGGTTTTGGACTTGCGGCAATGGGCGGAAGCCCTTTTCGGCAAAAACGCTCATCCGTGAGTGTAAAATTCGAATCTGTATTGGAGGCTGATCCAGCAAATAGGAGCGAAATCATCTCGCCAGTGCGGGCAGTTCGCCGTTTTCAGTGGAACGGTGAAACGCTCTAGGCCGTCGACGATCTCGATTGCCGCTAGCGCTTCTGGCTGGCCAACTCGCCGAGCAGCTTGGTCATCTCGTCGTCGAGCGAAGCCGGCGCTTTTGCCGCCGGCTTGCTGGCGTGCGAATCATCGAGCGAGACCTCGAGCTCCCGCATCAGCGTGTCGTCGATGGACTCGCGCTTCGGTGGCGGCGGCGCCTGCCGGGCGGTATTGGCGGCAGCGCCATAGGCCGGCAGCGGTGTCACATTGCTGGCCTGGTAGATCTGGGCTGGTTTCGGCGCCGGCGCGGCCTGGCGTGGCGGAACGGCGGCAGGGGCCGCCCTTACCGGTTGCGGCGGCGGCGCCTGCCTTGCGGGTGCGGCGGGTTGTGCTGCGCGCGGACGCGGCGCCTGTTGCTGTTGGCCACCACCGCCATCGCCGGTCAATGCCGGACGGCGCGGCGCTGCCAGCCTGATGTCGCGCTCGACGACGACATCGGTCGGGCCGCCGATCAAAATCAGGTGTTCGATATCGTCACGACGGATCAGCACCAGCCGGCGGTGGCTGTCGACCGCGGTGGCGTCCATGACCGCCAGCCGCGTCTTGCGGTTCCTGCCGCCGGCAACGAAGGTGCCGAAAGTCAGGTTGCGGACCAGCCTGATGATGACAAGCACGATGACCAGCAGGACAAGGGCGGCAAACGTCCACAGCAGCGCTGCGGCATATCCAGGACCCGCCACGCTATCCAGCCACTGCATCGGTGCCCCCAAATCGGTTTTGAAGTGGAGGCGACACTAGACTGTTGCGACCGGCCACCGCAAGTTGCCTTCACGCTTCATGAACAGCTTGAAACACCGGCGCGTCATTTTTATCCGACATTTGCCGCCAAGGCCTTTTCCGGATTAGGAGAATGTGATTCAACCGGCCGGGGGCGGTGTCGGACAAACTCACGAGCAGGGGGCATATGGCCAGGGAAACGCGCGGCGATTTCTATCCGGTACCGATCGTCGACCAGAACACGCGGCCAGGCGCGGTTACCCGGCTCATCGTCTTCATCATCGTCCTGACCGGGGCCGCGGTCGTTTTCGGCCTTTTCCGCGAGCGGCTTGGCGATCCCTTCCTGCTCGGCATGCTGGGCGTGCTTGCCATGATCGGCGTCGGCTTCCTGTTCGCCACGGCCATCGGCTTCGTGCAGATCGCGCCGCGTTCGACCGGCGATGAGCTGTCGAAGGCCTTCGTCGATTCGATGTCGCAGGGCCTGATCGTCACCGATACCAAGGGCCGCGTCGTCTACGCCAATCGGGCCTATGCCGAGATGACCGGTGCCGCGTCGGCCGCCGATCTGAAGACGGTCGAAGGCCTGCTTTCCGATGTTCCCGAAGCCTCGGTGACCATATACCGGCTGGCCTCGGGTCTGCGCGACGGCCAGGCCGGCGACGGCGAATTCCGGCTGGCGCAGTCGATCCGGCCGGGCGCCGAACCAGGCGCACGCTGGTACCGGGCGCGGGCCCGCACCTTCAGCGTTCCCGGCCAGCGCCTGCCGATGCTTGCCTGGCAGCTAGCCGATATCTCGCAGGAACGGGCCGAGCAGGAGCGTTTCTTCCTCGACCTGCAAAAGGCCATCGACCACCTCGACCACGCCCCGGCCGGCTTCTTCTCGGCCGACCAGGAGGGTCGCGTCACCTACATCAACGCCACGCTCGCCGAATGGCTGGGCATTGATCTCGCGAGCTTCACGCCTGGCGCGGTCACGCTGCCGGAAATCGTCGCCGGCGACGGCATGGCGCTGGTGCGCTCGGTCAAGGCCGATCCCGGCACCACCCGCAACGCCGTCATCGATCTCGATCTGACGACGACAACCGGCGAGGCGCTGCCTGTGCGCTTCATGCACCGCGTCTCGGCCAGTCGCGAGGGGACCAACGGTCCGACCCGAACCATCGTGCTCAACCGCACGCAAGGCGAGGACGCGTCCGCCGACCTTCGCGCCTCGGAAGTGCGCTTCACCCGCTTCTTCAACTCGACGCCGATGGCGATTGCCGGCGTCGACGCCAGCGGCCGCATCCTGCGCACCAACGCGCCGTTCCTGTCGCTGTTTGCCTCCGTCGTCGACCGCGATGCCGTCGACCGCCGCGTGCGGCTGGATACGGTCATCCACGAGCGCGACCGTCCAGCCTTTGCCGCCGCCTTCGAAAAGGCGCGGCTCAGGCAGGCCGACATCGATCCGATCGACACGCTGCTGCCCGGCAATGAGGAGCGCCACATCCGCTTCTACGTCAACGCGGTTGCCGACGGCACCGGCGGCGAGGGGGCCGAGGAATCGGCGATCGTCTATGCCGTCGACACCACCGAGCAGAAGGCGCTCGAGGGCCAGATGGCGCAAAGCCAGAAAATGCAGGCGGTCGGCCAGCTCGCCGGCGGCATCGCCCACGATTTCAACAATGTGCTGACCGCCATCATCATGGCGTCGGACCTTTTGTTGACCAATCACCGCCCGTCGGACCCATCCTTCCCCGACATCATGAACATCAAGCAGAACGCCAACCGCGCGGCCTCGCTGGTGCGGCAGCTGCTCGCCTTCTCGCGCAAGCAGACGCTGCGGCCGGAAGTGCTGAACCTGACCGACGTGCTTGCCGATCTCAGGATGCTGCTTGCGCGCCTGGTCGGCAACGACATCAAGCTCAAGGTCGACCACGGCCGCGACCTGTGGCCGGTGAAGGTCGACATCGGCCAGTTCGAGCAGGTGGTGGTGAATCTCGCGGTCAATGCGCGCGACGCAATGCCGGCGGGTGGCGACCTCACTGTGCGCACCCGAAACGTCACGGCGGACGAGTGCAAGAGCTTTGCCTACCGCGAACTCACCCCGGCCGACTATGTCTTGGTCGAGGTCGAGGATACCGGCTCAGGCATCGCACCCGACGTGCTGAAGAAGATTTTTGAGCCGTTCTTCACCACCAAGGAGGTCGGCAAGGGCACCGGCCTTGGCCTGTCGATGGTCTATGGCATCATCAAGCAGACCGGCGGCTTCATCTACTGCGATTCCGAAGTCGGCAAGGGTTCGACCTTCCGCATCTTCCTGCCGCGCCACATCGTCGAGGCGAAAAAGCCCGGCGACGTCAGCGAGGCGCCGGTTGCACCGGTGAAGGCCGCCGATCCCGGCAAGGACCTCTCGGGCTCGGCCACGGTGCTGCTGGTCGAGGATGAGGACGCGGTGCGCATGGGCGGCTCGCGGGCGCTGACCTCGCGCGGCTACACCGTGCATGAGGCGTCCTCGGGCGTCGAGGCGCTGGAAGTCTTCGAAGCGCTCGGCGGCAAGGTCGATATCGTCGTGTCCGACGTAGTGATGCCGGAAATGGACGGCCCAACGCTGCTTGGCGAATTGCGCAAGCGCCAGCCCGACATCAAATTTGTCTTCGTGTCCGGCTATGCCGAAGATGCGTTCGCCCGGAACCTGCCGCCTGACGCGCAATTCGGCTTCCTGCCGAAGCCGTTTTCGCTCAAGCAACTGGCCACCGTCGTCAAGGACGTGCTTGAATCCTGATGCATGTCGCTCAAAAGTGGCCCGCTTTTGAGAAAACGACATGCATAAAACAAAAGCCTAAAGTGCGTCGCTGGCGACGCGCTTTAGGCCACCCTAATTCACCGCTTGCGCAATGACGTGACGCTGCCATGATTACAGGCGAAACGGGCGGCGGGTTTTGGGGAGCATGTCGTGACGCCGCACAACGAGGCAGCCAAGGGTGACTATGCCGCAACGGTGCTGTTGCCGGGCGACCCGCAGCGCGCCGAGTGGATGGCGAAAACCTTTCTGGAGGCGCCGCGCTGCGTCAACCGCCGAAGGGGCGCGCTGGGCTTCACCGGCCTCTACCGCGGTCGTCCCGTCAGCATCCAGGCCACCGGCATCGGTGTCCCGTCCTTCCTGGTCTATGTGCATGAGCTCCTGGATTTCCACGGCGTCAAGACGCTGATCCGCACCGGCACCTGCGGCGGCCTGACCACCGATGTGCCGCTGCGTTCCGTGGTGATCTCGCAATCGGTGCGCGCCGAAAGCGAGCGAAGCGGCCAGGTCTTCGGCCTATACGATGCCGCCGCCGGGCCAGATCCCGGCCTGTTCGCCCACGCGTTGGCCTGCGCCGCCCAACTCGGCATCGACCATCAGGCAGGGCTGACCATCTGCAGCGATGTGTTCTATCACCCGGAAGGGCGCGCTCGATTCGCTGAAGCACAGGCGCTTGGCGCGCTCGCCGTCGACATGGAAACCAGCGCGCTCTACCGCCTCGCGGCGCATTTCGGCGCCCGCGCGCTGTCGCTGCTGACCGTCGTCGACAATATCGTGACCGACGAGCTAACCGCCTATTCCGAACGTCAGGCGCTTTTCACCGACATGGTCCGGCTCGGGCTCGACGTCGCGGCCGAGGCATAGGCTTCAGGCGGCTTCGCGCTTCGGCGTCAGCTCATCCATGTCGGGCCGGTGACCGCGCAGATACAGCGCGCAGGTGGTGCGCAGCATCGAGGCGAAGTTGGGAATGGCGCCGTTGATCTCGATCGCCTCGTCGTAGAGTTTTGAGATGAATTTCGGCGTTGTCAGGCCCTGGCTGTCGGCGATCTCGTCGAGCAGCGCCCAGAAGGTCGCTTCAAGCTGGATGCTGGTCGAATGCCCGTCGATGCGGATCGACCGATTGATCTGTCGGTAGCCTTCCGGATCCTGGCCGGCAAAAACCCTGCACATCCTTACCTCCCGATATTGTTGGTTTTGGGCGCCTCGATCGCGCCTTCACGTTTGTGCTTGTCCCTGCATTTTCGGCCTTGTGGGCCGAATCGGCAATCGGACTTTCGTCGTTGAGCCGCAGATTACGCAAATTGTGAATTCAGGCGTGGTAACGGGCTGCCACCACCTTTTATACGCACCGCTCATAATCGTCTCCAACATGCAGCCACGGAGACTGATTTGGCGAAGGCGATCCATTCCATGATCCGGGTTCTCGAGGAGGCCCGGTCCGTCGATTTCTACAGAAACGCCTTCGGGCTCGATATCGCCGACAGGCTGGATTTCGAGACCTTCACGCTGATTTACCTCGCCAACCCCGAAACCGGATTCGAACTCGAACTCACCGTGAACAAGGGCCGCACCGAGCCTTATGGGCTTGGCGACGGTTACGGCCACCTGGCGGTCTCGGTTGCCGATCTCGACAGCGAGCACGACCGGATCGGCGCGCTCGGCCTCAACCCGAAGAAGATCGTCGAGTTCAACCGCGATGGGTCGCTGATCGCCCGCTTTTTCTTCATCGAGGACCCCGACGGCTACAAGATCGAGGTTCTGCAGCGTGGAGGGCGCTTCCAGTAGGGGACTATCCGGCCGCGTCAGCTGCGCGGCCGCCAGCAACGGCGCTCTTAAAGGGCGCAAATAGCAAGCAGGGAGGAACAAATGGTCACGATCTATGACGCGAAGCCTGGGCTCTCACGTCGTGAGCTTCTCAAACGCGGCGGCATCGGCGCGCTGCTCGTCGTCTCCGGCAGTGCGGTCATCAGCCCCGAAAATGCCTGGGGCCTTGAGACATCCGCACTCAAGCCCGAAACCATGGCGACGCTGATCCAGATGGCGCGCGACATCTATCCGCACGATCAGGTCCCGGACAAATATTACGCCATCGCCGTCAAGGGACATGACGAGCAGGCCGGCAAGGACGCCGCCTACAAGACGATGATCGAAGACGGCATTGCCGACCTCGACAAGAAGTCGGGCGAGGGCGGCTATCGCGGTCTCGGCTGGGAGGAGCAGCGCGTCGCCGTGCTGCAGCAGATCGAAGCGACACCGTTCTTCCAGTCCATCCGCGGCGGCCTCGTCGTCAGCCTCTACAACCAGCAGGAGGTGTGGCCGATCTTCGGCTACGAGGGCGAATCCTATTCCAAGGGCGGCTACATCGCGCGCGGTTTCGACGACATCGAGTGGCTTTGAGCCCTCTGTCGTTTTGAAGCCCCGCAAACAGGAACTCATGGGAGGAAACCATGGCAGCACCATTTGATCTCAAGAACGAAAATGTGGTCGTCATCATCGGCTCGGGCGCCGGCGGCGGCACGCTCGGCAACGAACTTGCCCAAAAAGGCGTCGATGTCGTCATCCTGGAGGCCGGCGCCCGCCACGAATATGAGGATTTCATCAACGACGAGTGGGCCTCATTCAGCCAGCTCGCCTGGACGGACAAGCGCACGACGTCCGGCGACTGGCGGGTGTCGAAGGATTTTCCCAATTTGCCGGCCTGGATCGTCAAATCGGTCGGCGGCTCGACCACGCACTGGGCCGGCGCCTCGCTGCGCTTTCAGGAGCATGAGTTCAAGGCACTTACGAACTACGGCAAAGTGGAGGGCGCGACCCTTCTGGACTGGCCGGTCACGCTGGCCGAGATGGAACCCTACTACGCCAAGGCCGAAGCCAAGATGGGCGTCACCGGCACCAATGACTGGCCGCGGCTGCCGGGCAACAACAACTTCAAGGTGCTCAAGGCCGGCGCCGACAAGCTCGGCTACAAGGAATGCCATACCGGCAACATGGCCATCAATTCCGTCCAGCGCGACGACCGCAACTCCTGCCAGCAGACCGGCTTCTGCTTCCAGGGCTGCAAATGGGGCGCCAAATGGTCGACGCTCTACACCGAGATCCCCAAAGGCGAGGCGACTGGCCATCTCGAAGTCCGGCCGAACGCCATGGCGATCAAGATCAACCACGACGCCTCGGGCAAGGTGATCGGCGTCGTCTATGCCGACAAGGACGGCAAGCTGCAGGAGCAGAAGGCCCGCATCGTCGCCGTCGCCGGCAATTCGATCGAAAGCCCGCGCCTGCTGCTCAATTCGGAGTCATCCAAATTCCCGCACGGCCTCGCCAATTCGTCAGGGCAGGTGGGCAAGAACTACATGCGCCACACCACCGGCTCTGTCTACGCCATCTTCGACAGGCCGGTGCACATGTATCGCGGCACCACCATGGCCGGCATCATCCGCGACGAGGCGCGCCACGACCCATCACGCGGCTTTGTCGGCGGCTACGAGTTCGAGACGCTGTCGCTCGGCCTGCCCTTCATGGCCGCCTTCCTCAATCCCGGCGGCTGGGGCCGTTCCTTCACCACCGCGCTCGACCACTATGATCACATGGCCGGCCTGTGGATCGTCGGCGAGGATATGCCACGCGCGGAAAACCGCATCACCCTGCACAAGGACGAGAAGGACGCGCACGGCATGCCGATCGCCGACGTCCATTTCGACGATCACCCCAACGACACGGCGATGCGCAACCATGCCTACAAGCAGGCGACAGCGCTCTATGATGCAGTCGGTGCCACGCGCTCGTTCCCGACGCCGCCCTATCCCTCGACCCACAATCTCGGCACCAACCGGATGAGCGAGAAGGCGGAAGACGGTGTCGTCAACAAGCATGGCCAGGCGCACGACATCAAGAACCTGTTCGTGTCGGACGGCAGCCAGTTCACCACCGGTGCGGCGGAAAACCCGACGCTGACCATCGTGTCGCTGGCGATTCGCCAGGCCGAATACATCGCCTCGCAAATGTCGGCCAAGACGATCTGAGCCCTATGCATCGCCCCGGTACCGGGGCGATGTCAGACCAAACCGTCCTCCCGGACGTAAAGGCGGAACGCGCAAGCGTTCCGCCTTTTTCTCAGGATCAAGCGCCGACCGGTTGTCCGTCCTTGCGGCGGATGGCGACGACAGACGGCCGCGGCAACTGGCCATCCCTAAAATCGGGCCACAGCGTCTGCACCTTGTCGAGCGTCTCGGCGTCTTCCGCAGGGTGCTGTACCGACAGGAACAGCGTGGTGCCGTCCGGCGTGAAGCACGGGCCGGTCGCTTCGGCGCCATGCGGGCAGGTGAACAGCAGTTTGGGCAGGCCGCGCGCAGCACCCTCCGTATCGACGCCATAGACGCCGTCCGGCAGGTCGAAATCATTGGCGCCGTCGGTCGCCACCCACAGCCGGCCGGCCGGATCGAAGGTGATGTTGTCGGGGCAGACGAACCAGCCATTGTCCGACGTATCGGGATGGAAGGTGGCGCCGACCTTGGCATCCCTGGGATTGCCACAGAGCACGAACAGGTCCCAGGCATACTTTTCCGCCGTATGGTCGGCGTCCGCGCCGCGTCCGCCGGGCGGGATCAGCTCGACAATGTGGCCCCAGAGGTTTTCGGGACGGGTGTTGGCCGGATTTACCTTCGACTGGTCGCGCTTCTTGTTCTTGGTCATCACCGCATAGACGCGGCCGGTCACCGGATTGGTCTCGATGTCCTCCGGCCGGTCCATCGGCGTGGCGCCGAGCGCATCCGCGGCAAACCGCGTCTTCAGCAGCACTTCGGCCTGGTCGGCAAAACCGTTTTCAGTGGTGAGCTTGCCCTGGCCGTGCACCAGCGGCAGCCATGTCATCGACCCGTCGGCGTCGAAGCGGGCGACCGACAGCACGCCGTCGTCGAGCAGATCGGCGCCGGAGGCCGGGTTGGCCTTGTCATAGGCCTTGGCCGAGACGAAGCGGTACATGTACTCGAAATAATCGTCGTCACCCATGTAGACCACGACCCGGCCGTCCTTGTTGAGGACGACGGTCGAGGCCTCATGCGACATGCGTCCGAGTGCGGTGCGCTTCACCGGCTTGGACTGCGGGTCGTAGGGATCGATCTCGACCACCCAGTCGAAGCGGTTGGCCTCGTTTGGTTCCTTGTCGAGGTTGAAGCGGTCGTGGAAGCGGCCGCGGCCATAGATGTCGGAGCCGTCGAAACCATAGCGGTCGAGCAGTTCAGCGGTCGGCGCCTTCTTCGGGTCGCCACCAAAGATGTCGGACACGCCTTCCTCGCAGGTCAGCACCGTGCCCCAGGGGGTGAAGCCGCCGCTGCAGTTGTAGCTGGTGCCGAGCACCTTGGTGCCGGTCGCGTCGGCCGTGGTCTTCATCAAGGCATGGCCGGCCACTGGTCCGGAAACGGTCATTTCTGTGTTGGCGGTGATACGGCGGTTGAGCGGGCTGTCGGCCACGGTTTCCCACTTGCCGTCCTTCAGCTGCACCTCGACGATCGAATGGCCCATCGCCGCCATGCCGAGATCGACCTGCTCCTTGGTCATCGTCTTGCCGGCGTCGTCCTCGGTCGTGCCCGGAAACATCACATTGGGCGAGATGTACTCGTTGTTGACGCAGAGCAGGCCATGGTCGGAATTCACCGTGCCCTTGGGTAGCGGCATGAAGGCGATGTAGTCGCAGTTGTAACCGAAGCGCTTTTCCTGCTCGTCCGCAGCGACCTTGTTGCCGTCGAATTCGGCGAGGCCGGCTGCAAGCGGATCGCCCCAGCGCGCGACGATGGTTGTCTCATAGCCTTCGGCGGCGGCATGGGTCTTGTCGTAGACCCGCTTCAGTTCGGGAAAGCCGAGCGTCGACTGCGCTGCCGCTGCATGCGTTTCGCCGGCAAACAAGGAGCCGACGAAGCTGCCGCCGGCAAGCAGCGCGCCGGAGGCAAGGCCGCCTTTCAAAAGAGACCGGCGCGAGACGCGCTCGGCGATGATGTCGCGGATGACGGGCGAG
The DNA here is from genome assembly GCF_056403695.1 of Mesorhizobium sp. P2_F7. Classification (NCBI taxonomy): domain Bacteria; kingdom Pseudomonadati; phylum Pseudomonadota; class Alphaproteobacteria; order Hyphomicrobiales; family Phyllobacteriaceae; genus Mesorhizobium; species Mesorhizobium sp. P2_F7. The sequence goes on from NZ_JBFUFA010000004.1 coordinate 608,418, forward strand.
GATGAAGACGGTGCGTTGGCCATGGTGTCTGCCTCTCAGGGTGGATGTTACGGCGCACCGCTGCCCTAGTCTGCTTCGGCAACATCCGCATGACAGGAGAGGAAGGTTCCGCCTCAAGCGAGCGCGGCAAATGGTCGGCCTGCTCAGCCCTTGGTGCAGGTCGAGGCGGTGAAGGCGCCGTCGGGCTGCTTCAGGATGATGTCGAAGGAGGGGGTGGTCTCGCCATCCAGTGTCGCTTGCGTCATCGAGACGGAATTGCCGCCGCTGGTGTAGCCGCCCAGCGGGCCCAGCCAGGTGATCTCGCCATTGGCGTTCATCTGGTAGTTGTAGCTTTGCAGCGCGGTGCCGAACGTCACCGGTCCGCTATAGACATTGCCCTTGATGGTGATGTCGCCAAGATTGAGGAAGGCGCCGAGCAGATAGACTTCGCAGTGATAGGTGCCGTCCGGCAGCTTGCCGTCGCTGAAATCGGCGCGCGCCGCGCCGCTCGTTGCCATCAGCAGCAGGATACCGGAAATGCAGGAGATGCGGGATGTCATCGGGTCACTCGTTTGCGGAATGAGCTTGCCCCATTTTTGCGCCGTGCCGCAATATTGTTCATCCGCATGCCGCTGCTGGAGTTCAAAAACTAGGCACTTGCCATACTTGGGCGAAAATTAGGCAAAAGCCTTGTGCGCTGCGCAAATTTCCCTCAATCAATCTTTAACCGGCTGCCTTTGTTTTCTTTAGGCTAATATAATAACAGGTTGATAACGTTGGTCTATTCCTCCTTTCCGGGCGGTGCCTTTGCATTTGGCACGGCTGTTGCATTGCAGTGTTGCGGTGCAATCAACCAGCTCGGGGAGTCTTCGGTATGAGGGGTAATTTCTCTACAATAACAAAAATGTTTTCGGCCGGCGTGGTCGCTGCCGGCCTGTCGATGTCGTCTCCGGCCAAGGCCGCCGAAGACACGATCAAGGTCGGCATTCTGCATTCGCTGTCGGGGACCATGGCGATTTCGGAGACGACGTTGAAAGACGCCATGCTGATGCTCATCGAAGAGCAAAACGCCAAGGGCGGATTGCTCGGCAAGAAGCTGGAAGCGGTCGTTGTCGATCCGGCGTCCAACTGGCCGCTCTTTGCCGAAAAGGCGCGCGAGCTGATCTCCAAGGACAAGGTTGCCGCCGTGTTCGGCTGCTGGACATCGGTGTCGCGCAAATCGGTGCTGCCGGTGTTCTCGGAGCTCGACAACATCCTGTTCTATCCCGTCCAGTATGAGGGCGAGGAAAGCGAGCGCAACGTGTTCTACACCGGCGCGGCTCCCAACCAGCAGGCTATTCCGGCCGTCGATTATCTTATGAGCGAGGATGGCGGCTCGGTGAAGCGCTGGGTGCTGGAAGGCACCGACTATGTCTATCCCCGCACCACCAACAAGATCCTCGAGGCCTATCTGAAGGCCAAGGGCGTCGCCGCTGAAGACATCATGGTCAACTACACGCCGTTCGGCTTCTCCGACTGGCAGACCGAAGTCTCGGCGATCAAGAAGTTCGGCTCGGCCGGTAAGAAGACCGCCGTCGTCTCGACCGTCAATGGCGACGCCAACGTTCCCTTCTACAAGGAGCTCGGCAACCAGGGCATCAAGGCCGAGGACATCCCGGTCATGGCCTTCTCGGTCGGCGAGGAAGAACTGGCCGGTCTCGACACCGCGCCGCTGGTCGGCCATCTCGCCGCCTGGAACTACTTTGAGAGCGTCGATACGCCCGAGAACAAGAAGTTCATCGCCGACTGGCACAAGTTCATCAAGAACGACAAGCGCACCACCAACGACCCGATGGAGGCCCACTATATCGGCTTCAACATGTGGGTGAAGGCGGTCGAGAAGGCCGGCACCACCGATCCGGACAAGGTCATCGACGCCATGGTCGGCGTGTCCGTGCCGAACCTCACCGGCGGCTATTCGACGATGATGCCGAACCATCACATCACCAAGCCGGTGCTGATCGGTGAGATCCAGGCCGATGGCCAGTTCGAGACTGTGTCGCAGACGCCCGGCCTGGTGATGGGCGACGAGTGGTCCGACTATCTGCCTGACTCCAAGGATCTGATCTCCGATTGGCGCGCGCCTCTGTCCTGCGGCAACTTCAACGTCGCCACCGGCAGGTGCGGCGGTAAGGGTACGAACTGATCCCTCCCGGGACTGGCCGGTTCCACGGCCAGAGACCGCAAGGCGTCCGGGCGCTTCAGCCCGCCCGGACGCCATCCACCACCCGGAAAGTATCTGAACGGATGATCCTGTTGCGCGCTTTCGGCCTCATGCTGGTGTTCCTTATGGCAAGTCTGTTGCCGTCGAACGCAGCCGAATCCGATCTGCGCGCCATCATCGCCAAATTTGCCGCGGGCACCGGTTTTGCCGCCACGGAGGCCGTGGTGCGCGAGCTTGCCGCCACCGGCGATCCGCTGGTCGAACGGCCGCTAGCCGCACTTGCCGAGGGTAATCTTTACATCCGCAAGGCCGATTCAGGCGTCTTCGTCGGCAATGAGGCCGGCGACAGTGTCACGCTGCTCGACCCGCTGAGCGGCGAGAGCGAAGGCGACGCCGCCAAGGCCGACATCACCAAGATCAAGGTCAACAACACGCTGCGCCGCGTGATCCGCGATGCATTGGGCACGCTGACATTGCGTGCGAAAGATCCGGCTGTCCGCATCGCTGCCGCCGACACCATGTTCAAGACGCCCGATGCCGCCAACATCGAGCCGCTCGACGCCGCAATCGCCGCCGAGACCGATGCCAAGGTCAAGGCGCTCTTCGAACAGGCGCGCGCGGCATCGGTTCTGGTCTCCGACAAGCCCGAGGCCGACAAGCTCGCGGCCATCGCGCTCATCGGTGCGCGGGGTGACCGCGACGCGCTGTCCCTGCTCACGTCGGTCGAGGCCAATGCGCAAGGCACGGTCAAGGACGCGGCGACGGCGGCGATCTCCAGCATCAATTCGAGCCTGGCGCTGTGGGATGCCGGCCAGAACATCTGGTACGGAATTTCGCTCGGCTCAGTGCTGCTGCTCGCGGCCATCGGCCTTGCCATCACCTTCGGCGTCATGGGCGTCATCAACATGGCGCATGGCGAGATGGTCATGCTCGGCGCCTACACCACCTTCGTCGTCCAGCAGGTGATCCGCACCTCATTCCCCGGTCTGTTCGACTGGTCGCTGGTGATCGCGCTGCCGCTCGCCTTCCTGGTTGCCGCTACCGTCGGGCTGATCATCGAGCGCGGCATCATCCGTTTTCTCTACGGCCGGCCGCTGGAAACGCTGCTCGCGACCTGGGGCGTCTCGCTGGTCCTGCAGCAGGCGGTGCGCTCGATCTTCGGCCCGACCAACCAGGAGGTCGGCAACCCCTTCTGGATGTCTGGTTCGTTCGATGTCGGCCAGCTCGCCATCACCTGGAACCGCCTGTGGATCCTGGTCTTCGCGCTCACCGTCTTCGGCGTGCTGCACTATGTCATGAAGCGCACGCCCTGGGGCCTGCAGATGCGCGCCGTCACCGCCAACCGCCGCATGGCCGCCTCCATGGGCATCCGCACGCCCTGGGTCGATGCGCTGACCTTTGCGCTGGGCTCCGGCATTGCAGGCATTGCGGGCGTCGCGCTCAGCCAGATCGACAATGTCTCGCCCAATCTCGGCCGCGGCTACATCATCGACAGTTTCATGGTCGTCGTCTTCGGCGGCGTCGGCAATCTCTGGGGCACGCTGGTCGGCGCCTTCTCGCTCGGCATCGTCAACAAGGTGCTTGAGCCCTATGCCGGCGCCGTGCTCGGCAAGATCGTCGTGCTCGTCCTGATCATCCTGTTCATCCAGAAACGCCCGCGCGGCCTGTTCGCGCTCAAGGGCAGGGCGGTGGAAGCATGATCACCGGACGCTTCTTCGCCGCGGGCGCCGACCGTCGCATCGCCATTACCATCTTCATCCTGTTGGCCGCCGCCATCGTCGTGCCGCTGCTCAACCTCGCTGTGTCGCCGACCAGCGCCTTCTACATCCCGTCCTATATCGTCGCGCTCACCGGCAAATATCTCTGCTATGCGCTGCTTGCCTTGGCGCTCGATCTCGTCTGGGGCTATTGCGGCATCCTCTCGCTCGGCCACGGCGCCTTCTTCGCGCTCGGCGGCTATGCGATGGGCATGTATCTGATGCGCCAGATCGGCTCGCGCGGCGTTTATGGCAACCCGGTCCTGCCCGATTTCATGGTGTTCTTGAACTACAAGGAATTGCCGTGGTTCTGGACCGGCTTCGACCATTTCTGGTTCGCCGCACTCATGGTTCTGGCCGTACCCGGCCTGCTCGCCTTCGTCTTTGGCTGGTTCGCCTTCCGCAGCCGCGTCACCGGCGTTTATCTCTCCATCATCACCCAGGCGATGACCTATGCGCTGCTGCTCGCCTTCTTCCGCAACGATATGGGTTTTGGTGGCAACAACGGCCTGACCGATTTCAAGGACATTTTGGGCTTCAACGTTCAGGCCGACGCGACGCGCTCGGCGCTGTTCGCCGCCAGCGCGGTGACGCTGGCGCTGGCCGTCTTTGTCACCTGGGCCATCGTCGGTTCCAAATACGGCAAGCTCTTGATGGCTGTGCGCGATGCCGAAAGCCGCACGCGCTTCCTCGGCTGGCGGGCCGAGAATGTGAAGCTGTTCGCCTTCACCGTCTCGGCCGTCATGGCTGGCATCGCCGGCGCGCTCTACGTGCCGCAGGTCGGCATCATCAATCCCGGAGAGTTCGAGCCATCCAACTCGATCGAAGTGGTGATCTGGGCGGCCGTCGGCGGCCGCGGCACCATCGTTGGCCCGATCGTCGGCGCGCTTCTCGTCAACGCCGGCAAATCCTGGTTCACCGGCGTGCTGCCGGAATTCTGGCTGTTTGCGCTGGGCGGCCTGTTTGTCGCCGTCACTTTGTTCCTGCCCAAGGGCATCATCGGCATGTGGGATTCCTGGCGCGGCAACGCCAAGGCGATGCGCGCTGCCGCGATCGCCGAGGAAGCCGGCAGCGATGCCGATGCTCCGCCGCCAAAGATCGTCCGCAGCGCCGCGACAACGCCCGGTGCCTGGCCCGCGTCCGGCCCCGAACCGCAGCCGGCGGAGTAGAGCGATGTCGAAGTCCAACACCATCCTTTATCTCGACGGCGTTTCTGTCTCCTTCGATGGTTTTCGCGCCATCAACAATCTGTCGCTGGTGCTCGACAAGGGCGAGATGCGCGCCATCATCGGCCCCAACGGCGCCGGCAAGACGACGATGATGGACATCGTCACCGGCAAGACACGGCCCGACGAGGGCGAGGTGTTCTTCGATGGTCAGGTCGATCTCACCCGGCACGACGAGGCCGAGATCGCCATGATGGGCATCGGCCGCAAATTCCAGAAGCCGACCGTTTTCGAAAGCCACAGCGTCGAAGACAATCTGATGCTGGCGCTGAAGGGGCCGCGCTCCATCTTCCCGGCGCTGTTCCATCGCCGCTCAGTCGCCGAAGCGCGGCAGATCGACGACATACTCGGTGTCATCCGGCTCGGCGACAAGCGTCACGATCTCGCGGCCAACCTCAGCCACGGCCAAAAACAATGGCTGGAGATCGGTATGCTGCTCGCGCAGGACCCGAAGCTGCTTTTGGTCGACGAGCCGGTTGCCGGCATGACCGATGCCGAGACCGAGGAAACCGCACGCCTGCTCAAGGATATAGCGCGCGACCATTCGGTGATCGTCGTCGAGCACGACATGCATTTCGTGCGCGAGCTCGGCGTCAAGGTCACCTGCTTGCACGAGGGCTCGGTGCTGTCGGAAGGGACGCTCGATTTCGTCTCGGCCGACGAGCGCGTCGTTGAAGTCTATCTGGGGAGATGAGCATGGTGTGGCGGGTACAATTCCATCGCTTCGATCTGTCTTTCCTTCGCTTCTGGAAGAGGCGCTGACATGCTCGAAGTTTCCAACGCCACGCTCCACTACGGCGCCGCCCAGGCGCTGCGCGGCGTATCGTTGAAGGCGGGAGCCGGCAAGATCACTTGCGTGCTCGGCCGCAACGGCGTCGGCAAGACCAGTTTGATGAGATCGATCGTCGGCCACCACCGGCTGACGAGCGGAAGCGTTGCCTTCGAGGGGAAGGCGCTCGACCGGAGCGCGGCGTATGATCGCGCCCGGTCGGGCATCGCATTCGTACCGCAGGGCAGGGAGATCTTCCCGCTGCTGACGGTACGCGAAAACCTGGAGTCCGGCTTTGCGCCGTTGAAGCGCGCCGACCGCAACGTGCCGGCGCATGTCTTCGAATTGTTCCCGGTGCTGAAGCAGATGCTGGGCCGCCGCGGCGGCGATCTCTCCGGCGGCCAGCAGCAGCAGCTCGCCATCGGTCGGGCGCTGGTGATGCGGCCGAAACTGCTGGTGCTCGACGAGCCGACCGAAGGCATCCAGCCGTCGATCATCAAGGATATCGGCCGCGCCATCCGCTATTTGCGCGACCAGGCCGGCATCGCCGTGCTTTTGGTCGAGCAATATCTCGATTTCTGCCGCGAACTCGCCGACGAGGTCAACATCATGGACCGCGGCCAGATCGTCCACACCGGCCCGGCCGAAGATCTGGACAGGGCGGATGTCAGAAAGTTTCTGACGGTGTAGCGCAGGTCGAACGACTGCACCAATCGCTCAGGAGCCCCTCGTCATTCCCAGGGCGCAGCAAGGAGCGGAGCGACGCGCACAGCGCCATACTCAACACTGGCACCCGCAATACTGCATGCTAGTCTTTGTCAGGCCTCGGTGAGTCGGCCGCTTCCGTATCAGTCTGTAGCAGATCGGGGGAATGCGCTGGCTCAGCCTGCAAGTTCCACGCAAGCAAGCCATCCTAGCTTTCCCTCGCAGTTCTGATTGTCGGTCAATGCGTCCAGATAATCTTGCCAGGAGAATAGGCTATGGAACGGTTCGTCGAGGACCACCAGAAACGACGGCTGACAGAGCGCGTCGACATCATCACCGCCATCAACATTCTGCGCTCGCAGGGCTACCAGCCGGATGAGCTGATCGGCGAAATCACCAAGGTTTTCTACGTCGATCTCGATACCTACAACGAGATCGTCCTGGCGGCCTGACCGTTCAGCCTACCCGGCGCGCCGGAAGGCGAGCACACGATTGCGGCCGCCGCGCTTGGCGCCGTAGAGCGCCTTGTCGGCGGCGCTGAGCACCTTGTCGAATTTGCTGCCGCCCTCGCTGCCGAAGGCGTAGCCGGCGCTGACCGTGCAGGCGAGCAGCCGGGTCTCGGTGTCGATGCGGCGCGAGGCAAAACTGGCCCGAATGCGCTCGGCTATGAATTCCACCTTCTCAGGCAGAATGCGATCGAGGACCAGCGCAAATTCCTCTCCGCCCATGCGCGCGGCGACGTCGCCCGGCTGGAGATTGGCGGTCAAATCCTTGGCGAACAGTTTCAGCACCTCGTCGCCGGTGGCATGGCCGAACTCGTCGTTGATGGCCTTGAAGCCATCGAGATCGAACACGATCACGGCGGTGAACACCCCGACCGGCGTTTTGCCATGCAGGTCGAACAGAGCGCGTCGGTTGAGCAGGCCGGTCAACGGGTCGGTCAGCGCTTCGCGGCGGTGATGCTGTGCCAGGCGCCCCTGGTTGAGCGCCAGCGACAGCGCGCCGATGCCGGTCATGCAGGCGATGACGACGATGAGGCTGAGATCTTCGGCCCAGTTGCTCGGCGCATGGCCGAGCACCAGCCTGCCATCCCAGACCAGCACCCCGGAGCACAACACGAAGGATATGGCAGTGGCCGTATAAAGCCCGGCAATGCCGATGATCGGGGCAGGGAATTCGGTGCGCCCCTTCCAGTACTCATAGGCCGTCGCAAACAAGAGCAGCGCGGCAAAGGCATTTTCCAGCATGAAGCCCAGCCCGTCATAGCCAAGCGCCATTGGCGGCAAGGCGATCGCCAGCGAGGCGCCGGCGCCGATGACGATGCGCGGCAGCGGCGAGCGGCCGGTGGTGAATTGGTGGGCGGCGCCCAGCATGGTCGCGAAGCCGAGCAGCAGGAAGGTGAAGGTGGCGAGGCCGAGCAGGCGTCCGGGCGTGTCGATATAGGCCTGGTAGGCGAAGACGTCGGCGACGATCAGAAGCACGCTGACCGCCCATGTCAGCAGAAATTTTTCCGAACGCGCGGTAAGCCAGATTCCGAACAAGGTCATGCAGAGGCAAGCGGCGGAAAAACCGACAGCCAAAAGAAGGGAGTTGTAGTCGAGCGACATGCCCTCGTCCTTGCCCGCGGCGACCTGGCTCTTGCAACCGGGCCGGACCGGATTCATGCAGCAAGGAGGTATCGATAAGGTTACGACGGCGGGGAAGATACCACGTTTCGCTTGATTTGGAGCAATTCTGGGTTGAAACGCATTCCCGGGAAAAACGCTTAGCGCTTTCCCCGGGAAAACCGTTTCACACTTTTCCTGGAATTGCTCTGAACCGATCAGCTCACCCGCTTCATCAGCGCCATGGCGCCGAACGGCGCGCGCACCTTGCCCTCGGTGATGAAGTAGGCGAACACGTCGCGCGGCTTCACCGGCGCGTCGAAAGCCGGGTCGGCGCGCCGCAGATCGGCCGGCTGCTTGCCTTCCGCCCAGGTTTTTACCCGCGCCGCCCATTCGTCCAGACCCTTCGGCGTGTAGCAGTCCGGATTGTCGTCCGAGCCGGTCTGCAGCCGCGCATAGATGAAATCGCCGGTGATGTCGGCAATGTCGGGGTATTTGGCATGGTCGGCGTAGACGATCGCCGCCTTGTATTTGCGCGCAAGGCTCACAAATTCGGGAACGATGAAACTGTCGTTGCGCACTTCGAGCGCGTGGCGCAGCGCCACCCCGTCCTGCTTTTCCGGCAGCAGTTTCAGGAAGGCCTCGAAATCGTCGGCATCGAACTTTTTCGTCGGCGCGAACTGCCACAGGATCGGTCCCAGCTTGTCGCCCAGTGCTGCAACGCCGGAGCTGAGGAAGCGCGTCATGGACTCGCCGGCTTCGCTGAGCACGCGGCGGTTGGTGACAAAGCGGTTGCCTTTCAGCGAATAGACGAAACCGTCCGGCGCCTCGCTTGCCCATTTGATGAAGGTCGGCTCCTTGAAGCTGGAATAATAGGTGCCGTTGACCTCGATGCTCGACACCTGGCGGCTGGCATAGTGCAACTGCTTGGCTTTCGACAGCTTGTCCGGATAGAAGGACGTATCCCAGGGCTCGAAAGTCCAGCCGCCCATGCCTGAGCGGATTGTTCCTTGGCTGGTCATCGTCTTCCTCCCAGTTCTTAAAAATGCGGTCCGGCTATTTCGAGACCGGCTTGGCCATGTCGACCACAATCCATCCCGGTCTGTAGGACTTTTCCCTGCGACCGGTTTCGCGAAAACCATAGGCGGTGTAGAGCGCTATGTTCCGTTCCATGCGCGCATTGGTGTAGAGCCGTATCTCCGGCACGCCCCATTTCAGCGCCTGTACGCCGGCGAAATCGAGCAGCGCGATGCCTAGTTTTTTGCCCTGGAAGGCAGGCGAGACGGCGACGCTGAAGATCATCGCATGATCGGGGTGTTTTTCGAGAACGATCAGCCCGGCGAGCTCCGCCCCGCTCTCCAACAGCCAGACCTCGCCGCGTTCGATGCGCGGCGCATAATCCTCGGTGACCGGGATCGGGGGCGCGCCGAGTAGGGGCGTGTAGTGCCCATAGGCGGCTTCCGTCAGCGAGACGATCGCGGCGAGATCACCGGCAAGCGCCTTTCGGAATGACATTCAAAGCTCTCCAGGCGCTCGACCGGTCTGTCTGCTATTCCGCCGCTTCGCGCTTGCCCCCGGGGCGCCGTTCCAACAGCTCCTTGAGGAACTGACCGGTGTAGCTGCGCTTTTCGCGCACGATGGCCTCCGGCGTACCCTGTGCGACCAGTTCGCCGCCGCCGTCGCCGCCTTCGGGGCCGAGATCGAGCACCCAGTCGGCGGTCTTGATCACCTCGAGATTATGCTCGATGACCACCACCGTGTTGCCCTGGTCGACCAGTTCGTGCAGCACTTCGAGAAGCTTGGCGACGTCGTGGAAATGCAGGCCGGTGGTCGGCTCGTCGAGGATGTAGAGCGTCTTGCCGGTCGCCTTGCGCGACAGTTCCTTAGCCAGCTTGATGCGCTGTGCCTCGCCGCCCGACAGCGTCGTCGCCTGCTGGCCGATATGGATGTAGCCGAGGCCGACCTGCTTCAGCGTGTCGAGCTTGTCGCGCACGCCGGGCACCGCGGCAAAGAAATCGACGCCTTCCTCAACGGTCATGTCGAGCACGTCGGCGATCGACTTGCCCTTGAACACGACATCGAGCGTCTCGCGGTTGTAGCGCTTGCCATGGCAGACATCGCAGGTGACGTAGACGTCGGGCAGGAAGTGCATTTCGATCTTGATGACGCCGTCGCCCTGGCAGGCCTCGCAGCGGCCGCCCTTGACGTTGAACGAGAAGCGGCCCGGCTGGTAGCCGCGCGCCTTGGCTTCCGGCAGACCGGCGAACCAGTCGCGGATCGGCGTGAAGGCGCCGGTATAGGTGGCCGGGTTCGAACGTGGGGTCCGTCCGATCGGCGACTGGTCGATGTCGATGACCTTGTCGAGGAATTCCAGCCCCTCGATCCGGTCGTGGTCGGCTGGATGCTCGCGCGAGCCCATGATGCGGCGCGACGCCGCCTTGAACAAAGTCTCGATCAGGAAGGTCGACTTGCCGCCGCCCGACACGCCGGTGACGGCGGTGAAGGTGCCGAGCGGGATTTCGGCGGTGACGTTCTTCAGATTGTTGCCGCGCGCGCCGACGATCTTCAGCCGGCGGTTCTTCTTCGCCTCGCGCCTGACACCAGGCGTGGCCACTTCAAGCGCGCCCGACAGGTATTTGCCGGTGATCGAATTGGGGTTGGCCATCACCTGCTGCGGCGTGCCCTGGGCGATGATCTCGCCGCCATGAATGCCGGCGGCGGGTCCCATGTCGACGACATAGTCGGCGTGCAGGATGGCGTCCTCGTCATGCTCGACGACGATCACCGTATTGCCGATGTCGCGCAAATGCTTCAGCGTGTCGAGCAGGCGGGCATTGTCGCGCTGGTGCAGGCCGATCGACGGCTCGTCGAGCACATAGAGCACGCCGGTGAGGCCCGAGCCGATCTGCGACGCCAGGCGAATGCGCTGGCTCTCGCCGCCCGACAGCGTGCCGGAATTGCGCGACAGCGTCAGATAGTCGAGACCGACATCGTTGAGGAAGCGCAGCCGGTCGCGGATCTCCTTGAGCACCCTGACCGCGATCTCGTTCTGCTTGTCGTTGAGCTGCGCCGGCAGGTCGGTGAACCATTTGTCGGCGCTGCGGATCGACTGTTCGGTGACTTCGCCGATGTGTTTTCCGGCGATCTTCACCGCCAGCGCTTCCGGCTTCAGCCGATAGCCTTTGCAGACCGGGCAGGGCGTTGCCGACATGAAGCGCTCGATCTCCTCGCGCATCCAGGCGGATTCGGTTTCCTTCCAGCGCCGCTCCAGATTGGGAATGACGCCTTCGAAGGTCTTGGTCGTCTTGTAGGAGCGCAAGCCGTCATCATACTGGAAGGTGACTTCGCGCTCGCCAGTGCCGCGCAGGACGGCTTCCTTTGCCTCTTCGGTCAGATCCTTGAACTTGTCGCCGAGCTTGAAGCCGTAGGCCTTGCCCAGCGCTTCCAGCGTCTGCGCGTAATAGGGCGAGGTCGATTTCGCCCACGGGCTGACGGCGCCGTCGCGCAGCGAGACGTTCTCGTCCGGCACGATCAGGCTGGCGTCGATGGCGCGCTGGCTACCGAGACCGTCGCAGGTCGGGCAGGCGCCGAACGGGTTGTTGAACGAGAACAGCCTGGGCTCGATCTCGGGAATGGTGAAGCCGGACACCGGGCAGGCGAACTTTTCCGAGAACAGGATGCGCTCATGCGTCTCGTTCTTCGACTTGTTGACCGAGTCCTCGCCGGTCTGGCTGGCGTCGAGCGGCTTGTCGGCGAATTCCGCGACGGCGAGCCCCTCGGCAAGCTTCAGTGCCGTTTCGATGGAGTCGGCGAGGCGCGTGGCAAGATCGCCGCGCACGACGATGCGGTCGACGACGACGTCGATGTCGTGCTTGTACTTCTTGTCCAGCGCCGGCACGTCGGCGATCTCGTAGAAGACGCCGTCGACCTTGACGCGCTGAAAGCCCTTTTTCTGCAGCTCCAGGAGTTCCTTGCGGTACTCGCCCTTGCGGCCGCGCACGATCGGCGCCAGCAGGAACAGGCGCGTGCCTTCCTCGACCGCCAGCACCCGGTCGACCATCTGGCTGACCGTCTGGCTCTCGATCGGCAGGCCGGTGGCCGGCGAATAGGGAATGCCGACGCGCGCGAACAGCAAGCGCATATAGTCGTAAATCTCGGTGACGGTGCCGACCGTCGAGCGCGGGTTCTTTGACGTCGTCTTCTGTTCGATCGAGATGGCCGGCGACAAGCCGTCGATCTGGTCGACGTCAGGCTTTTGCATCATTTCGAGGAACTGGCGCGCATAGGCCGACAGGCTCTCGACATAGCGGCGTTGGCCCTCGGCATAGATGGTGTCGAAGGCAAGCGAGGATTTGCCGGAGCCCGACAGGCCGGTCATGACGATCAGGCTGTCACGCGGCAGGTCGAGATCGACATTCTTGAGATTGTGTTCGCGCGCCCCGCGAATGGAAAGGTATTTATGGTCGGCCATAGCCGGTCGCCGCCTCAGTCTGGATTTCATGGGATCGGCGGGTTTTCCCGGCCAATCCCCTATGTAGGTATTTTTGCAGCCACGTCGAGAGACGCCACACTTCTCGACCAAAACCGTTTAACCGTCTTTCGCGCGACGGGGCAAGCGGAAAGAACAAAGGCCGAACACGCTCCTGACAAAGCTGTGCAGAAACCTGACAAGGGTGTTTCAAGAACTGACCCTGACGTAAGCTCCCGGCGATCACATTTTTCGGTAACCGGCTATTCAACGGTTGACGTCGCCGACTCAGGGGCGCAGTCTCCACAAGTCAAACGAAGCCGGCCGTCTTTCGATGGCCTCGCCGCCCAGAGGCGGCCTGCGAGACGCCGCAGGCAGGTGCGATTAGCGCTTCGGACGACAACAGTCGCAACGGACATAGGAGCGGAGCATGACGCCACCGGATAGTCCTTTGAGGCTCCACATCTCGTTGGAGCCGCGGCGGGCATAAGTGCCAGGGTAGTTTCAAGCCATAAGAGTGTATGCGTCCAAAAGAACGCATTGCTTCAATGCAAAAACCACCCGACAAACCGTGACCTGCCGAATCCCACAAAAATCAGAGACGGATAGTCGGATCGTCGGCTGAATGCCGCGAAGCATCCGAGATAAAAGTCGGTATAACACTACCGGCAAGTTGGATCTGGAATCCAAAAAAAGCCCCGACCGTTTGCGGAAGCAACGGCGGGGCTGCTCTTTGGGGCTGGCTTTGGCGTGAGGGTATCGCCTGCCGATTTTACCGGAAGCCACCAACTTCGGCGTCGGCTGCGTTGGCCCGGAAGGATCGAGCCCTACCGGCGCGACGGCTTGATCCCACCCGTGCCGACATCCACAGTGATGGTGCCGGAAATCCTGACATCAGTGTTGCCGATCTTGAAGGTGCCGTTCTCGCCGGCAGGCAGCGCGTCGTCGGGCTCGGGCTGCGGCGCCGGCTTGGCGATGCGGTAGTCGCTGGTCACTCCGGGCAGGGCGCCTTTCGGCGGCTGGGACGTGCTGTCCCCGGCAAAAGCTCCGCTAGCGGTCGCGGCGGTGATCGCTATGGCTGTCATCAGTCTGTTCAGGCGGTAGCGCATTGCAGAACTATAATGTCGCGATCGATGCGAGGCCAGACCCGCTGCATTGAAATGGCACGCCGCCGGCCAGCCTTCAATGCGGTAATTGGGCCGCATACTCGCCTCTGGCTTCAAGTGATTCCATATTAGTTTGACGCAGGACGCGCCGGCTCGCCTGGTTGCCAGTTGCTAAAATCCATGTAGCAGCGAATGGATACGCCTTCGATTCGCACGTCGCCGCCACGTGCCCAACATCCATACCCCCCGGGAACATTAACGAGTAAGAAAAATGCCATGCATATTCCCGTTATAGCTAATATAGCGCGGAATGCTCGTTTGTTTGGATTGGCAGGATTTGGCATTTGTGCCTCTATTCATAGTTCAACGGAGGCAACTAACGCCGAATTCATTGATAGGTGATGAAAATTGCTTTCTTGATTTGGTACATCTGCATTCGATTGACGTGTGTGGATTCCGCTCAAATCAGCTTAGGCCGCCGCCTGCTTGCGGGTATCGAAAACATGGTCGACGAGGCCCCAGTCCTTGGCTTCCTTCGCGGTCATGAAGAAATCGCGGTCGAGCGTGCGTTCGACCTCTTCATAGGTGCGGCCGCAATGCTGCGCGTAGAGCTCCGTCATATGCCGCTTGGTGCGCAAAATGCCTTCGGCATGGCGCTGGATGTCGGAGGCCTGGCCCTGGAAGCCGCCCAGGGGCTGATGCAGCACGATGCTGGCATTGGGCAGCGCAATGCGACGTCCCGGCGTTCCCGCCATCAGCAGGAACGAAGCCATCGAGGCGGCAAAGCCCATGCACACCGTCGACACCGGGCAACTGACATATTGCATCGTGTCGTAGATGGCGAAGCCGCTGCTGACCACGCCGCCCGGCGAGTTGATGTAGAGCGAGATTTCCTTGTCGGGATGGTCCGATTCCAGCGACAGCAGCTGGGCGCAGACCAGCGCCGACATGCCGTCATTTATCTCGCCGTTGACGAAGATGATGCGCTCGCGCAGCAGCCGCGAGAAAATGTCGAAGGCGCGTTCGCCGCGGCTCGATTGCTCGATGACCATCGGCACCAGATTGGCAAAGCCGCTCATCTCATTGTCTCCATTTGATTTTTTCGGTTCAGGCCGCGCACATCAGTAAATATGGCGCGTTGGCGGCGATCGGCGGTTTGGGCTTGTATGCGTTGAGCGAAAGCCGGCAGCCGGCGCCCGCCATCGCAACGGGCATTGCCGCCTGCACAAACCCGTCATGGACAATGCGCAGATGCGTGCCGCCTGAAACGGTGCGGGCGAGCGTGAAGGTGACGATGCTGTCCAGCCTGTTGGCATCGCCGGTGTGGGACCTTTCGCGCCAGGAGTAGCGCAGCAGGCGTCCCGGTTCGGCATCGAGCACTTCGCACTCGATCGGCGCCACCGGTCCTGCAAAGGCAAAGCGGCTGCCGGTTTCCGGCTTGATGTCGTTCGGCATCATCCAGGCCGCCAAAAGCTCCGGCACGGTCAGCGCCCGCCACACCTTTTCCGGTGCGTCCGGCAGATCGCATTCGAAGGCGAGGGTATCCTTGGCGGTCTGCGCCTGCTTTTCATCGTTCATTGGTCCATGTCCTTCAAAACGGCCTTCAGCCTTTCGATGCGGTCCGGCCAGAATGCACGGTAGCGTTCGATCCAGCCGAGCAGCGGCTCGATCCCTTGCGGATCGGCGCGGTAATAGGCGTTACGGCCGGCCCGCCTTTCGCTGACGAGGCCGGCGCCGCGCAGCACGGCCAGATGCTGCGACACTGCCGGCTGCGACACGCTCATGCCGGTGCGCAATTCCGACACGCTCATCTCGCCGCCGGCGAGCCGCTCGTACACGGCGCGGCGCGTCGGATCGGCCAGGGCGCGGAAAATCTCTGCTTCGATCATGACAAAAGCATAAGTCGATACTTATTGATTTGGCAAGCGGTGTTTTTCATCCCATATCAGTTGCCTGCCGCATCCCCTCGATTGGTGCCATTCCTTGACAAATGAGGGTGATGCGATATAGAACGAAAAGAGAACAAAAACCTTGTGGGTAAAGGCAGCCACAGCAGGCGGACATTGACCGCAGCCTGTAAGGTGAGCGACTTAAAATTTGTTTCGGATGAGCGCGGAGAAGTGTCATGGCGGGTAGCGTCAACAAGGTCATTCTGGTCGGAAACCTCGGCGCGGACCCTGAAATCCGCCGCCTGAATTCCGGTGACCCGGTCGTCAACATCCGCATCGCCACGTCGGAAAGCTGGCGCGACAAGAATTCCGGCGAGCGTAAGGAAAAGACCGAGTGGCACAACGTCGTCATTTTCAATGATCAGATCGCCAAGGTCGCCGAGCAATATCTGAAGAAGGGCATGAAGGTTTACGTCGAAGGCCAGCTGCAGACACGCAAATGGCAGGACCAGACCGGCGCCGACAAATACACGACGGAAGTCGTGCTGCAGAAATTCCGCGGCGAGCTGCAGATGCTCGATTCACGCAGCGAGGGCGGCGGCCAGGTCGGCAACTATGCCGGTGGCGGCGGCGCGAGCCGTGGCTCGGATTTCGGCCAGTCGAGCCCCAATGAAAGCTTCAACCGCGGCGGTGGCAACGGTGGTGGCGCACGGGGCGGCGGCGGTGGCGGCTCGTCGCGTGAACTGGACGACGAAATCCCGTTCTGAGCAGTGAGCGATAGCATCTAGGGAGAGGGCGCTATGTCGCTCGGACCGCTTCTATCGGCGCCCCCTCCCATTCCTTGGCACGCCTTCGCGGCCCTTGCCGCGCTGGTCATCGGCGGCGCCCAGCTGGCGCTGCCGAAAGGCACGACGCGCCACCGTGCGATGGGCTATGCCTGGGCGGCGCTGATGCTGGTCATCGCCATCTCCAGTTTCTGGATCCAGCAGATCCGCCTCATCGGCCCGTTCAGCCCAATCCATATTTTGTCGATCATCGTGTTGATCACCGTGCCGCTGGCGGTCTGGCACGCACATATGCATCGCGTCGCCAAACATCGCAGGGTCATGATTTCGCTCTATGTTTTTGCGCTGATCGGCGCCGGCGTGTTCACGCTGCTGCCGGGGCGGATCATGCATGCGGTCGTGTTCGGCTAGTGACGCATTTCTAGAAGGAAGATTGCCGTGAAAGCACGGATCAAGTGGGTCGAAGAGCGCACTTTCGTCGGCGAGTCCGGCAGCGGCCACAAGCTGGTGCTGGGAACCGCCTCAGGTCCTGAAGGCAAGACGCCAGGCCCAAGCCCGATGGAACTGGTGCTGATCGGCACCGGCGGTTGCTCGGCCTATGATGTCGTCCACATCCTCGAAAAAGGTCGCGAGGCGATCGAGGATTGCACCGTCGAACTCGACGCCGACCGGGCCGAGACCGACCCAAAAGTCTTCACCCGCATCCATATGCATTTCATCGTCAAGGGCCGCGCTCTGTCGCACGACAAGGTCCAGCGCGCGATCAACCTGTCGATCGAAAAATACTGCTCGGCCAGTGCCATGATGGCCAAGACCGCTGTGATCACCCACGATTTCGAAGTGGTCGATACGGCGGCGCAGTAGGCAGTAGGCAGTAGGCGGAGCCGTTCACCCCGCCATCAGCGCCTTGATGCCATCGGCCACGAACTGCACCGCGAGTGCTGCCAGGATGACGCCGAGCAGGCGGGTCAGGATCGAGCGGCCGGTCTGGCCGAGGATGCGGTCGATGCGTTCCGACAGCACGAACACCAGATAGGTGATGGCAAGGCAGACGAATATGATGCCGACCAGCGCCGCCTGTGCGGTAAAACCCTGGAACGAGCCGGACAGAAGCACAGTCGCCGAAATCGCGCCGGGACCGGCGATCAGCGGGATCGCCAGCGGGAAGGCGGCGATGTTGTGGATCATGTCCTTGGTGATGGCGACGTCGCCGATCTTCTCCTTGCGGTCCTGCCGGCGCTCGAACACCATTTCGAAAGCGATGAAGAACAGCAGGAACCCGCCGGCGACGCGGAAGGCCGGCAGCGTGATGCCGAACACCGACAGGATCGAGGCGCCGGCCACCGCAAACAACGCCATCACCAGGAAGCCGATGATCGAGGCGCGCACGGAAACCTGCTGGCGCTCCTCGCGGTTCATGCCGCGTGTCACCGCAAGGAACAGCGGCGCGAGACCAGGCGGGTCGATGGTCACCAGAATGGTGACGAAGGCGTTGAACAGGCTGTCGAAACTCGGCATCGCTGACCCCTCCCGCCGGGCCGGACCCCTGCGCCACCATAGTGGTAGAGCAAAGCCCGGTCGGTGGGAACTGCCAGGATGATAGTTCTGGAAGCCGGCAGGTTAGCCGGCAGCGCTGCAATAGGCCTCCAGGCGATAGCCATCGGGATCGATGACGAAGGCGGCGTAGTAGTTCTCGCCGTAGTCGGCACGCAGGCCCGGCGCGCCATTGTCGCTGCCGCCTCCGCGCAAGGCCCCGGCGTGAAAGGCGTCGACGCTGGCCCTTGTCGGCGCGGCAAAGCAGAAATGCAGGCCAGACTTCTTGTCTGATGGCACCGGCTGCTCAGCCTGGTTCACCCAGAGCGCGGCGGTTTGCGCGCCATAGCCCAGCGAGCCCGGCGACTGGCTGAGGCAGGAATAGCCGAGCGGCTTCAGCGCGGCATCGTAGAAGGGCTTCGAAAAATTGGTGTCGCGGACACCGATCGAGACATGGTCAAGCATGTTTTTTCACCTTTTTTACAATATGTTGCGCTGTCAGCCCTGGGCGACGCGGCGCGCTAGGAACTCGACTTCGAGCCGCCATGTCGCCCCGTCGTCGTGCGAACGCTCGCCGAGCCAGCGGAAACTGTCTTTTGTGATGCGTGAAAAGCTCCAGCGGACCGAGGAACCGGTACCGTCGGCGCCGACCTGCACAATCGTGTCGCCTTCGGCACGACCGAGCTGACGGCTGTAATACTGGTTGCGCGGGTCGCTCCAGAAGATGTGCCAGGCATCCGCGCCGGGATCATAGGCCCGCAGCGTTGTGCCATAGAAAGTCCATTTGCCGAGCGAGGGCGAAGGGTCGGCGTCGCGCGCGGGCAGGATCCACACATCCTGGATCGCCTTGCCTTCCAGAACCCAGCCGAAATGCACCTCGCCGCGCCCGGTGAGCTTGCTGCCGTCTTCCAGGATGCGCGTTGCGTCGAAGGTCCAGGCGCCGACAAAACGGCCGTAGAGATCCAGCTTTTCAGCCAGGTCGGGGACGGGGCCGTCACTGTGCAGGGCTTCTGTGAATGAGGATTGATAGGTCATGCTGCTGCCTTCGTGGTGTCAGGAGGCTGCAAGCGATAGGCCGGGGCAGGGTGTTGCGCTTGGGAAAAATTGCTATCTTTCAAGCCATGACGACGAGCGAGCAAAAACTGGCTTCGGGGCCGGACTGGTATGTGTCCGACGTGCTGTGCACCGCCGGCGCCGGCGACCGCCCGTTTGAGGAAGAGCACCGCAGCGTCTGCATTGCCGCCGTCACCAGCGGCAGCTTCCGCTACCGCACCAGCCAGGGCGCCGCCATGCTGGCGCCGGGGTCCGTCCTGCTCGGCAATGTCGGCGCCTGCTATGAATGCGGGCACGAGCATGGCGCCGGCGACCGCTGTCTGTCCTTCCACTTCGCTCCGGCCCATCTCGACCGCATTGCCAGCGACGTGGCTGGCGCGACGAAGCTGACGTTCGGGGTGCCGCATCTGCCGCCCTTGCCGGCGCTGGCGGCGCTGCTGGCCGAGGCCGAAGCGGCACGCGAGACGGCGGATATCGATGCCTTCGAGGAGCTTGGCCTGCGCATTGCCGCCGCGGCTCTTGCCGTCGGCGGCGCCGCCCTTGCGGTCGCCAATGGGGCCGCGCCTGCCGCTCGCCCACCAAGCCGGCGCGACCAGAAGCGGGTCGCCGAGGCGGTGCGGCAGATCGAGCTCAATGCCGACCGGCCGGTCTCGCTTTCCGAGCTTGCCGGCTCGACGGCGACCAGCCCCTATCACTTCCTGCGCACCTTCCGGCAAGTCGCCGGCATGACGCCCTATCAGTTCCTGCTCAGGACCCGGCTGCACCGCGCGGCGGTGCGGCTGCGCATGTCGGATGAGCCCATCTCGGCAATTGCCTTCGAGGCCGGCTTTAACGACTTGTCCACCTTCAATCGCCGTTTTCGGCGCGTCATGGGCGAGACGCCGGGCGGCTATCGCGCGCGCCGGTCAGGCAGCGCCTTGCCGTCACCATCAGCGTTCGCAGCCTTCTGACCTCAGTCCGAGGTTGGCCCGCACCAGCCCGGCAGATAGTCCGCATCCTTGCCCTTGGCGAGCGCCAATGCTTCCCTCATCGCCTTGTCGAAGTTTTTCGCCACAGCGTTCCGGTCGATCCGCCGGCGCAGGAAATCTGCCCACAAAAATTCGCTGAACGGCGTCGTGTCCTTGGCGAAGCCGCCTTGCCGGCGCAATTCGCCGGCCACGCTGCGGTAAGGATCGTCGACCAGTTCGCCGATTGTCTTGGGAATTGCCGAGTAGTCGCGGCGCCGGCCGTTCTCGTCGAACGGGTGCATCCAGCCGCGATTGTCGAGCACGAAAAGAAACGCGTCCTTGTCGAGCGCGGACAGGTCGCTGATCACGGTCACAAGCACGTCCTTGACGCCTTCCTCGAGCAGGGCGCGGGCGAGGTGATGGTGATCGGTAACGTAGTTACGATTTTTGGGACCCAAAACCACCGGCACCATGTGTTTGCCGAGAAAAGCGCCGGTCTTCTTCTTGGCGTCCTGTGCCCGGATCATCTGGCGCTTCAGCGCAACTTCCCTCATGCCGACTGTTATCTGCGTCGGCCTCAGTTCCTCGACAGGGACCGGCGTGACAATGGGTTCTCGGGGGTCAATCATGGCACTCCATCCTGCTCCTGCTGCTGCTGTTTGCCCGGACCAAGTGATTTGATGGCGGCGTCGACGCTGTGAAAAATCCGCTCGTTGCCGACCATGTCGGCAATACCGAAACGCGCCAGCGCTGCCTGGGCGCGCAGCGATTCCAGCCGTGCAATGACAAAGATCGCACCCGCCTTGCGGCAGTGGGCGATGGTGTCGATCAATGCCTGTGCCGCAGTGTAGTCGATCTCGGCGATGTTGCTGGCCTCCAGCACCACCAGCTTGATGTTTTCGGCCCTCGCATCGATCAGGTCGCAGACGCCGCGCTTGAAGCGGTCGGCATTGACGAACGAGAGCGGCGCCTGGAATGCCGCGACCAGCACGCCGGGCAGCTGCTCGCCCGCCGTTGGCGTGCCGGGCGGCCACCACACCGACGTGCCCGGAACCTTCTCCAACTCGATCGCCTGCGTGCGTGTCGCGCTCCACAGCCCATGCAGCAGCGACAGGCCAATGCCGACGGCCACCCCGGTTTCGATCGGCAGCACGACGATCGCCGTCATGGTGACCAGGATCAGCAGGAATTCGACCGGCGCCTGCCGGTAGACACTGGCAAACACCTTCCAGCGCAAAATGTGCTGGGCAACGAACAACAGCACACCGGCAAGGGCTGCCTGCGGAACATCGGCAAGCAGGCCGCCGCCGAAAGCGCCAAGCGCCAAGACGATCGCCGCGGCGATCAGACCTGAAAACTGCGAACGGCCGCCCGATTGGGTGGCGATTGCAGTGCGCGGCGGGCTGGCATTGACCGCGAAGGCGCCGAACAGGCCGGACAGGATGTTGCCGGCGCCGACGCCGACAAAGTCGCGGTTGATGTCGGGCGCCTCGCCGACAAAGGAGCGGCTGGTGGCCGCCGTCTGCACCATGACGACGATAGCGATCAACAGGGCCAGCGACAGCAGCGCCTGCGCATCGTTCAGGCTCACTGTCGGCAGGCCAGCCCGCGGCAGGCCGTTGGGTAGGGCGCCGAGCACCTCGACGCCGCGCGCCTTCAAGTCGAACACGGCAACCGCAAGCGTGGCGAGCACCATGCCGATCAGGGCGCCGGGGATGCGGGCGCTGATGCGTTCGGCACCGAAGACGATGGCAAAGACGCCAAGGCCGAGCGTCAGGCTCCACGGGTTGGTAAGGTGGAGATTGGCGGCGATCTCACCGACGCGGCGCAGGGTTTCGCCGCTTTCGGGCGGCAGGCCGAGCAATCCGGGCAGTTGCGAGACGATGATATGGACCGAAATGCCGGCCAGAAATCCCGTCGTCACCGGCACCGAGAGCAGGTCGGCGATCCAGCCGAGCCGGAAGATGCCGCTCAAAGCCACCAGCAGCCCGACCATCAGCGCCAGCATCGCCGCCAGCGCCAGGTAATGCGCCGAGCCGGCAACGGCGATGAGCGCCAGGCCTCCGGCAAACAGCGGCGTGATGGTCGAATCCGCGCCGGACGACAGATGGCGGTTGGCGCCGAACAGGGCAAAGGCCAGCGATCCCGCGACAAAGGCGAAGAAGCCGATCTCGGGGGCAAAGCCGCCAAGCCGCGCCGTCGCCATCTGTTCGGGAATGGCGATTGCCGCCAGCGTCAACCCAGCGGCCAGATCGCCATTGAGGTCCCGGGGCCGCCAACCGCTCAGCGCTCGCAAAGGCAGCCACCGGGTCCAGTTCATCGTGCTTGAGGCTCCCGGCCGGGGAAAACGGTCCATCGCAGGCTTTTGCTCTGGCGGCGGCGAAATATGCTTTTGCCAAATCGTCGCAATCAGCGGTATCCATTTGAAATTACCACCGAAATTGTCTTTGGAAAAGTGCTGCGGACATTGGAGTTTCTGGCCGGCTTCCTATATAAGCGGTCAGTGATTCCTGATTAGATTGTGATCCAATTTGACCGACCAAAAGACACCGCGCGGCGCCGACGGCGGCCCCACCGGCATCGAGCCGATCTCCATCATCGAGGAGATGCAGAGCTCCTATCTCTCTTACGCCATGAGCGTGATCGTCAGCCGTGCGCTGCCGGACGTTCGCGACGGCCTGAAGCCGGTGCATCGCCGCATTCTCTATGCCGCGCATGAGAGCGGCTACCACTGGAACCGCAAGTATGTGAAGTCGGCCCGCCCGGTCGCCGACGTGATGGGTAAATACCATCCGCATGGTGACGCCTCGATCTATGACGCCTTGGTGCGCATGGCGCAGGACTGGTCGCTGCGCGTGCCGCTGATCGACGGGCAAGGCAATTTCGGTTCGATCGACGGCGATCCGCCGGCGGCGATGCGCTACACTGAATCGCGTCTCACCAAGGTCGCGCATGAGCTGCTCGAGGACATCGACAAGGAAACCGTCGATTTCCAGGAGACATATGACGCCTCCGACACCGAGCCGAAGGTGCTGCCGGCTCGCTTCCCCAACCTTCTGGTCAACGGTTCCGGCGGCATCGCCGTCGGCATGGCCACCAACATTCCGCCGCACAATCTGGCCGAAGTATGCAACGGCGCCATCGCCATCATCGACAATCCGGCGATCGACCTGCCGGCGCTGATGGAGATCATTCCGGGTCCCGATTTCCCGACCGGCGGCATCGTGCTTGGCCGTTCCGGCATCTACAGCGCCTATGCGACCGGCCGTGGCTCCATCGTCATGCGCGGCAAGGTCAATGTCGAACAGCGCGGCAACGACCGTGAATCGATCATTATCACCGAAGTCCCGTACCAGGTGAACAAGGCCTCGATGATCGAGAAAATGGCCGAGCTGGTGCGCGACAAGCGCATCGAAGGCATTTCCGACATCCGCGACGAAAGCGACCGCCAGGGCTACCGGGTCGTTATCGAACTGAAGCGCGATGCCGTCGCCGACGTCATCCTCAACCAGCTTTACCGCTTCACGCCGCTGCAGACCTCCTTCGGCGCCAATATGGTGGCGCTGAATGGCGGCAAGCCGGAAGTGATGACGCTGACCGACATGCTGAAGGCATTTGTCGGCTTCCGCGAAGAGGTGATTAGCCGGCGCACGAAGTTCCTGCTGCGCAAGGCGCGCGACCGCGCCCACGTGCTGGTCGGTCTCGCCATCGCCGTCGCCAATATCGACGAAGTGATCAAGCTGATCCGCACCGCGCCCGATCCGCAGACGGCGCGCGAGCAGTTGATGGAGCGCCGCTGGCCTTCCGGCGATGTCGAGTCGCTGATCCTTCTGATCGACGATCCGCGCCATCGCATCAACGAGGACGGCACCTACAATCTGTCCGAGGAACAGGCACGGGCCATCCTTGAACTGCGCCTGCAGCGCCTGACCGCGCTCGGCCGCGACGAGATCGCCGACGAGTTGAACACGATCGGCGCCGAAATCGTTGATTACCTTGACATTTTGTCGTCCCGCGCGCGCATCCAGCAGATCGTCAAGGACGAGCTTGCCGCCGTGCGCGACGAGTTCGGCACGCCACGCCGCACCGAGCTCACCGACGGCGGCGCCGACATGGAAGACGAGGACCTGATCCAGCGCGAGGACATGGTCGTCACCGTCAGCCATTCCGGCTACATCAAGCGCGTGCCGCTGTCGCTCTATCGGGCGCAGCGCCGTGGCGGCAAGGGCCGCTCCGGCATGTCGACCAAGGAAGAGGATTTCGTCACCCGGCTGTTCGTGGCCAACACGCATACGCCGGTGCTGTTCTTCTCCTCGCGCGGCATCGTCTACAAGGAAAAGGTCTGGCGGCTGCCGATCGGCAATCCGCAGTCGCGCGGCAAGGCGCTGATCAACATGCTGCCGCTGGAGCAGGGCGAGCGCATCACAACCATCATGCCGCTGCCCGAGGACGAAAACAGCTGGGGCGAACTCGACGTGATGTTTGCCACCACGCGCGGCACCGTTCGCCGCAACAAGCTGTCCGACTTCGTCCAGGTCAATCGTAACGGCAAGATCGCCATGAAGCTGGAGGAGGAAGGCGACGAGATCCTCGGCGTCGAGACCTGCACCGACAATGACGACGTGCTGCTCACGGCCAATTCCGGCCAGTGCATCCGCTTCTCCGTCGGCGACGTGCGCGTCTTCCAGAGCCGCAATTCGGTCGGTGTGCGCGGCATAAGCATGGCCGATACCGACCGCATCATCTCCATGTCGGTGATCGAGCATGTCGATGCTTCACCGGCGGAGCGCGCCGCTTACCTCAAGCGGGCGGCGGCGGAGCGGCGGCTGGAGACGGCCGGCGAGGAAGAAGAGATCGCACTGACCAATGAGGAGATCGGCGAGGAGGCGGAGCTTTCCGACGACCGCTACGAGTTCCTCAAGGCGCATGAGCAGTATGTGCTGACGGTGACCGAGTATGGCTACGGCAAGCGCTCGTCCTCCTACGACTTCCGCCTGACCGGGCGCGGCGGCAAGGGCATTCGCGCCACCGACGTGTCGAAAACAGCCGAGATCGGGCAGTTGGTGGCGACCTTCCCGGTCGGCAATGACGACCAGATCATGCTGGTTTCGGACGGCGGCACCGTCATCCGGGTGCCGGTCAACGGCATCCGTTTCGCCAGCCGCGCCACCAAGGGCGTCACCATCTTCAACACTGCCGAAGGCGAGAAGGTGGTCTCGGTCGAGCGGATCTCGGAGCCGCAATCGGACGAGGATGTCGAAGAAAGCGGCGAGGGAACGGCCGAGGCCGGTCCGGACGCCGGGGATGCCGCACCGGGCAATGCCGAATAAAGGGTCGGATAGGCTCAGACACAGCAACGCCGGCCCGGTGGGCCGGCGCGATCAAGACTTGGCCGGTAAGACTAGTGGTGACGGTGGGGCCAGCGAGCGCCGAAGCCTTCGAAGCGCTTTGTCCTGACACGGACACGCTCTGCTTCCTGATGCAGCCCGAATGCGGTGGCAATCAGCATGGCGACGGTCATTGCGGTGGCGAGCATGTAGATCAGCATTTGCGTGTTCTCCTGCGCCTTACAACGGTTAGATGGGGTTTTGGTTTCATCTTCTGAAGTGCAAACTAGTGAACGCTGTGTGAAGTCTTCGTGATCAACGCATTCATCTGTCGTTCATGTCTGCGAAAAGGTTCACGCAGATGTTCCCAATCGCATTTGCCTTCCGATCGCTCGCCCGCTAGAAGCCTGCCATGACCGAACGCACCGCCCTTTATGCCGGCTCCTTCGACCCGCTGACCAACGGACATCTCGATGTCCTGAAGGCATCGCTGGCCGTTGCAGACACTGTCTATGCGGCGATCGGCACCCATCCCGGCAAGACACCGCTGTTTTCTTTCGAGGAACGGGTGAAGCTGATCGAGGCCGCGACCAAGGCCGAGTTCGGCCGCGACGGGGCCCGCATCAAGGTCGTCGCCTTCGACGGGCTGGTCATCGACGCGGCCCGCAAGCATGGCGCCTCGATCATGATCCGCGGCCTGCGCGACGGCACCGACCTCGACTACGAGATGCAGATGGCCGGTATGAACGAGACAATGGCGCCTGAATTGCAGACGGTTTTTCTGCCCGCCAGCCCGTCAGTCAGAACCATTACCGCCACACTTGTACGCCAGATAGCTTCGATGGGCGGCGACATTCGCCCCTTCGTGCCGGCCGCCGTTGCCGGCGCGCTCACCGCCAAATTCGCGAAATAAAGTTCCGGAGAAAGACTCAAATGCAGCTGAAGAAGCTCGCCTCGTTCCTCGTCGTGCTTGCCGGTCTCGTGACCGCATCCGTTTCGGCCTTCGCCGCCGATGCGGAAAACACCATGATCGTCACCTTGAAGGATGGCGACGTCACCATCGCGCTGCGGCCCGACCTGGCACCCAAGCATGTCGCGCAGATCAAGAAGCTGGTGCGCGAAGGCGCTTATGACAATGTCGCCTTCCACCGCGTCATCGATGGCTTCATGGCGCAGACCGGCGACGTCAAGTTCGGCAACATGAAGAAGGGGTTCAGCCCCGAGGCCGTCGGCACCGGCGGTTCCGACCTGCCTGACCTGCCTGCCGAATTCTCGCAGAGCGAACATTACAAGCGCGGCACGCTTGGCATGGCCCGCTCGCAGGATCCGAACTCCGCCAACTCGCAGTTCTTCATCATGTTCGCGCCGGCGCCGAACCTCGACGGCCAGTACACCATCGTCGGCAATGTCGTCAGCGGCATGGAATTGGTCGATCACATCAAGAAGGGCGACGAGGCAGACAATGGCACCGTCAGCAACCCCGACCGCATGATCAAAGTGCGCATCGCCGCCGACAAGTAGTCTATCAAATCAATCTGTTTTTCTGAGATAAAGGATATCCGACATGGCTGAGATCAAGGACCGCGAAAACGCGCTCATCATGGAAACGACCAAGGGCAAGGTCGTCATCGAACTGTTTCCCGATCTGGCCCCCGGCCACGTCGCCCGCATCAAGGAACTGGCGCGCGAAGGCGCCTATGACGGCGTCGTCTTCCACCGCGTCATCGAAGGTTTCATGGCGCAGACCGGCGACGTGAAGTTCGGCAACTCGTCGAAGCCGACCTTTGCCCCCTCCCGCGCCGGCATGGGCGGCTCGGAAAAGTCCGACCTGAAGGCCGAGTTTTCCAACGCCAACCACGGCCGCGGCACCTGCTCGATGGCGCGTTCGCAGAACCCGAACTCGGCCAATTCGCAGTTCTTCATCTGCTTCGACGATGCCGCCTTCCTCAACCGCCAGTACACGGTCTGGGGCCAGGTCATCGAAGGCATGGACAATGTCGACAAGATCAAGCGCGGCGAGCCGGTGGTCGATCCCGACAAGATCGTGTCGCTGAAGGTCGCGGCCGACGTCAAGTAAGGACTGACAGCGATGATGGGCGTGGTCTGGTCGCTGCTCGGCATCCTGTCCGGCGCCTTCATCGCCATTCAGGCACCGATCAATTCGCAGCTGGCGCGCGGCCTGGGGCTTCCGGTCGCGGCGGCGGCGTTTTCCTTCCTGTCGGGCGCGGTCGTGCTCGGCATCATCTCCGTTGCCGTGGTGAAGTTGAACGACATCTCGCTCGACTGGAAGGCGCCGGCGCCCTGGCTGTTCGTCGCCGGCGGCATGCTCGGCGGCTTCTATGTCACGCTGTCGACCATTCTGACACCGCGCATTGGCGCGGCCGCCCTGATGGCGTTCCTGGTTGCCGGCCAGCTGCTGGCCGGCATGCTGATCGACCGCATCGGCTTCCTCGGCGTCGCGGTGCGCGAGATTTCGCTCGGCCGCGTCGCCGGTGCGGTGCTGCTCTTGGCCGGAGCGCTGCTCGTCCGGCTTTTCTGATGCGCGTCGATCTCTTCGACTTCGACCTGCCGGAAGAGCGCATCGCGCTGCGCCCGGCGGAGCCACGCGACAGCGCCAGAATGCTGGTGGTCAGGCCGGGTCAGGGGCTTTCGGACAGGACGGTGCGCGACCTGCCGTCCCTGCTCAAGGCCGGCGACGTGCTGGTCTTCAACGACACCAAGGTCATCCCGGCGCAACTGAAAGGCATCAGGCGGCGCGGCGAAGCGCAGGCGCAGGTCGAGGCCACGCTGCACATGCGCATGGCGCCGGACCGCTGGCTGGCCTTCATGCGGCCGGGCAAGCGCATTGCTGCCGGCGACCGCATCCATTTCGGCCATGATGGCAATTCCTGCTTCCTCGGCCAGCTCGACGCCACGGTAATCGAGAAGGGCGAGGCCGGTGAAGCGCTGCTCGGCTTCGACCTGTCCGGCCCGTTCCTCGACGAAGCGCTGCGCGCCGTCGGCCACATTCCGCTGCCGCCCTATATCGCTTCCAAGCGTGATGACGACGCGCGCGACCTGACGGACTATCAGACCATCTACGCCAGGGAAGAGGGCGCGGTCGCAGCACCCACTGCCGGCCTGCATTTCACGCCCGAGCTGTTTGCCGCGCTCGACGCCAAGGGCATCGAACGCCACTTCGTCACCTTGCATGTCGGCGCCGGCACTTTTCTGCCGGTCAAGGCGGACGACACCGCCGACCACAAGATGCATGCCGAGACCGGCTCCGTCAGCGAAGCAACCGCAGACGCGCTCAATGCTGCCAAGGCGACGGGCGGGCGCGTCATCGCTGTCGGTACGACCTCGCTGCGCCTGCTGGAGAGCGCGGCAAGGCCGGATGGCACGCTCGCGGCATGGTCAGGCCCGACCGACATCTTCATCACGCCCGGCTATCGGTTCAAGACCGCCGACCTGCTGATGACCAATTTCCATCTGCCGCGCTCGACCCTGTTCATGTTGGTTTCGGCCTTCAGCGGCCTCGACACGATGCGGGCGGCCTATGCGCATGCCATCGAGAACAGCTACAGATTCTACTCCTACGGAGACGCAAGCCTGCTTTATCGAGCGGAGATGAGCGATGGATGATGACCTGCAAGCCTTTGATCGCGAAAGCCTGATCGCCGAAGTGAAGAAACTGCGTGCCGGCATCCGCGCGCACCGTGACACCACCGGCCACGATCTCTGCTGGCACCACCCTGATCTCTGGGACCTGCTGCCGGAAAAGACCGAGCCGTCGATCGCCGTGCCCCCTTGGCCCAAATTCATGCGCGGCTGCATCCAATACCGCCAGTCGCTCGACAGACAGGTGCCGGACGCGCCTGTCCATGACAAGGAATTCAATGGCTGAGACGTTCACTTTCAAGGTCCTCGCCACTGACGGCAAGGCACGGCGCGGTGTCATCGACATGCCGCGCGGCGAGATCCGCACGCCGGCCTTCATGCCGGTCGGCACCGGCGGCACTGTCAAAGCCATGTATATGGACCAGGTGCGCGGCGTCGGCGCCGACATCATCCTGGGCAACACCTATCATCTGATGCTGCGGCCCGGCGCCGAGCGCGTGGCGCGGCTCGGCGGCCTGCATGAATTCGCCCGCTGGCCGCATCCGATCCTGACCGACAGCGGCGGTTTTCAGGTAATGTCGCTGTCAAAACTCAGGAAACTCACGGAAAAGGGCGTCACCTTCCGCTCGCATATTGACGGCGCGCCTTACGAGATGTCGCCGGAGCGTTCGATCGAGATCCAGGGGCTGCTCGATTCCGACATCCAGATGCAGCTCGACGAATGTACCGCGTTGCCCGCCGAGCTGAAGGAAATCGAGCGCGCCATGGAGCTGTCACTGCGCTGGGCCGAGCGCTGCAAGACGGCGTTCGGCGACCAGCCGGGCAAGGCGATGTTCGGCATCGTGCAGGGCGGCGATAACGCGGCGCTCAGGGTGCGCTCGGCACAGGCGCTGAGCGCGATGGAGCTGAAGGGCTATGCCGTCGGCGGACTGGCTGTCGGCGAGCCGCAGGCCGTGATGCTGGAGATGCTCGACATCACCTGTCCGGAACTGCCTGAGAACAAGCCTAGATATCTCATGGGCGTCGGCACGCCCGACGACATAGTCAAATCGGTTGCGCGGGGCATCGACATGTTCGATTGCGTCATGCCGACCCGCGCCGGCCGCCACGGCCTGGCTTATACAAGGCGCGGCAAAGTCAATCTCAGGAACGCCCGCCACGCCGACGACCCGCGTCCGCTGGACGAGGAAAGCGACTGCCCGGCAGCGCGGGACTATTCACGCGCCTACCTCCATCATCTCGTGCGCTCGCAAGAGGCGCTGGGGGCGATGCTGCTGACCTGGAACAACCTGTCCTACTATCAGAAGCTGATGCAGGACATTCGCGCCGCGATCGAAGCGCAGGCCTTCGACGCGCGCACGGCCGAGATTTCAGAGGGCTGGGCGAGGGGCGATATTCCGGCGATTTAGCTCTCTGTCCGCGGCAATTGACGTAACGGCAGTCCGCGCGCAGATTTGTGCTCGAGGGATCGCCCATGTCCGTGACATACGACTTTTCAGGCAAAACGGCGGTGGTAACCGGTGGCTCAAGGGGCATCGGCAGAGCAGTGGTCACACAGTTGGCTGGGTCTGGAGCTGACGTGTGGGTATGGGACGCCAATCCACTACCGATTGAGGGAACCCGCGGCCGGTCGGTGGACGTGACCAAAGCTGCCGACATTGCGGCCGCCGTGGCGCAGATCGCCGCCGGAACCGGCCGAGTCGATATCCTTGTCAACAATGCCGGCTATCTTGGCCCGTACCGCGACTTCGAAACCTTCGATCCGGCAGAATGGCAGCGTATCGTCGGCGTCAATCTTCTGGGCACGTTGGAAGTCACGCATCAGGTTCTGCCGCTCATGCGCAAGGCCGGTAGCGGCTGTATAGTCAATATGGGATCACTTGCCGGCAAAGAGGGTTTGCCGAGCCTTGCTGCCTACTCGGCGGCGAGCGCTGGCGTCATCGCATTCACCAAGGCACTATCGAGAGAGGTTTGCGACACCGGCATTCGTGTCAACTGCGTCGCGCCTGGTCCGATCGATACCGACCTTATCAGACGACTTGGCAATCTAGTCGTCAGCGACATGATCGGTGCGAGCCCCTTGAAGCGGCTCGGATCCGTCGATGAAGTCGCAGGGTTGGTGCTCTGGCTGTGTTCCGAAGCGAGCAGCTTCAACACTGGTGCGGTATTTGACATGTCAGGCGGGAGGGCACGCTACTGAGACCTTGTGCTCAGGTACTCAGCGAATTCGACGCCCGCAGGCTGCAGCCGGTGATCTGAAAACTGCCGTCGGGCTGTTGCTGCAGTGTATAGACCGCCTCGTAGTCCTTGCCGTCAGGGCCGACGATCAGTACCTGCTGGATGATCGAACCGGGGCCGGTCTGCTCGACCTTGCCGAAGGAATAGCTTCTTGGCTGGCGCACGGGCGCGTAGCCATTGGTCACCATGTTCATGAAGGCGTCAACGGTCGGGAAAATCTGCTTCACGTTTGGAGCGGCGAAGCTGTAGGCCTTGGCGCCGTCATTGGCGATGAGCGCCTTGAGCTGACCATCGATGACGGCCTGGCCGGCCTTGATTTCGGCATCGCCGGCAAGGGCTGCCGACGCAAACAGGGCTGACGCGAACAGCAATGAAACGACTGCGAATGCGATGCGGCGCATGGCCTGTCTCCATTGTCCCCAACAGATCGCTGTCTGAGGACGCATCATACCATACGCTTGGCGCTGCCTCACGGTTTCAGCAACCGCGAATATTTGCCACGCAAGTGCCACAAGATCATGCTTAAGCATCCTTTAAGACGGGGCGCGCATCGTAGGGGACGGGTGGGGACCCGTTCGCGCAACCAGGGGACGAGCATGTCCAAGCAGCCGATCGACCGGCGCCTTTTGCTGAAGGGCGCGGCAAGCTTTGCACTTCTGGCTCCATTGTCCGCTTGGGCAGCCACCGGGCCGACCGTCACCGAAATCGCCTTCGATCCGGTCATTCCAGCGCTCGGCAATCCCGATGGCGACGTCACCATTGCCGAGTTCGTCGACTATCAGTGCCCGATCTGCAAGCTCGTCTTCGTCGAACTGAAGAAACTGATGGCGGAAGACAGCGGCATCCGGCTGGTGATGAAGGACTGGCCGATCTTCGGCGACGTCTCGCGCGACGCGGCGCGCGTGGCGCTTTTGACAGGTGAACATTATGCCGCGGCGGTGGATGCGCTGATGACCAATCAGCGTGGCCTCTCGGAACGCCGCACCAACGATATCCTGGCTTCGGTCGGGGTCGATGTGGCGATGGTGCGGGCCGATCTCGCCATCCGTGAACCCGACATCGACGCTGCGCTTTTGCGCACCGATACGCAGGCAACCGCCTTTAAACTGCGTGGCACCCCCGCTCTGGTCATCGGCGGCAGCCTCTACCGGCGCGGCATGCCGGTGTCCGAACTGAGACAAGCCGTCGCCAAGGCGCGCTCGGCCTGATGCTTGAAAGCCGGGCGGCAGTCTGCCACAAGGGCCGCTTGTGTGCTGAAGCTTGATCGGGACCGGCAATGAAGACGTTTTTCGTGCAGATAAAGTGCGACCTCGGCAAGTCCTATGAGGTCGCCAGCGCGCTCGCCGACGCCGAGATCGCCTCGGAAATCTACTCGACCGCCGGCCATTACGACCTGCTCGCCAAATTCTATATCGACGACGAAGACGATGTCGGGCACTTCGTCAACGAGAAGGTGCAGATTATTCCCGGAATCAAGGACACCTTCACGGTCGTCACTTTCCGCGCTTTCTAAAGCCACATCAGGCACTTGCCCGGCGACGAGGCAAAGCCTGATTACGCCCCTGTTTCGATTGCCCTAATTTTGGGCAGTCGTAACATACTGATCGCCGATATCCCGGAAATCACCGATTGCGCTTGATTTTCTCCCGCGACGCCAGTGAAATGGCGTCACAGGGGAGTATGCGATTGGCAGCGTTCGATGAAATGCTTCCGGAAGTTTCCGGACTGAGAAAACCGTATACGGCTTACGACCGCTGGCTGAAGGAGCAGGACCCGGCCAGGCTTACCGAAAAGATGCAGGACGCCGAGCGCGTCTTCCGCAAGACCGGCATCACCTTCGCCGTCTATGGCGAGCAGGAAGCCTCCGAGCGACTGATCCCCTTCGACATCGTTCCGCGCATCATCTCGGGCAATGAATGGCGGCGCCTCACCCAAGGCATCGAGCAGCGCGTGCAGGCGCTGAATGCTTTCCTCGACGACATTTACCATCGCCAGGAAATTTTGCGCGCCGGGCGTGTTCCCAGAGAGCTCATCGCCAGGAACGAGGCCTTCCTGCCGGAGATGATCGGGGTCAGGCCGCCGGCCGGCGTCTACACCCACATTATCGGCGTCGACATTGTCCGCATCTCGGAGAACGAGTTCTACGTGCTGGAGGACAATGCGCGCACGCCGTCGGGCGTCTCCTACATGCTGGAGAACCGCGAGACGATGATGCAGCTCTTCCCCGAGCTGTTCCAGCAGATCAAGGTGCGGCCGGTCGAGAACTATCCGCAGCTCCTGCGCCAGTCGCTGGCGGCGGTCCGGCCGCAAAGCACCAAGGGCGCGCCGACCATCGCCGTGCTGACGCCCGGCAGCTTCAACTCCGCCTATTTCGAACACGCCTTCCTTGCCGATCAGATGGGCGTGCAGCTGGTCGAAGGCCAGGATCTGCGCGTCGTCGACGGCCATGTCGCCATGCGCACGACCGAAGGCTACAAGCAGATCGACGTGCTGTACCGCCGTGTCGACGATTCCTTCCTCGACCCGCTGACCTTCCGGCCTGACTCGGCGCTTGGCGTGCCCGGCATCATGGATGTCTACCGCGCCGGCAACATCACCATCGCCAACGCGCCGGGAACCGGCATCGCCGACGACAAGGCGATCTATTCCTACATGCCCGAGATCGTCGAGTTCTACACCGGCCGCAAGGCCATCCTCGGCAACATCCCGACCTGGCGTTGCTCTGAAGCCGACAGCCTGAAATACGTGCTCGAACACATCCATGAGCTGGTCATCAAGGAAGTGCACGGCTCCGGCGGCTACGGCATGCTGGTCGGACCGGCGGCGACCAAGAAGGAATGCCAGGAGTTTGCCAAGAAGCTGCAGTCGAAACCCTCCAACTACATCGCCCAGCCGACGCTGGCGCTCTCGACCTGCCCGATCCTGACTGAAAAAGGCCTGTCGCCCCGCCACGTCGATCTCAGGCCCTACGTGCTGGTGTCCGACCGCATCCAGATAGTGCCCGGCGGGTTGACGCGGGTGGCGCTGAAGGAGGGTTCGCTGGTCGTCAACTCCTCGCAAGGCGGCGGCACCAAAGACACCTGGGTGCTCGATGACTGATTTTCACCTGAAGGATTTTTGATGCTTTTAGGCCGCACCGCCAACGGGCTCTACTGGATGAACCGCTATATCGAGCGGGCGGAAAACATGGCGCGCCTGGTCGATGCCGGCCTGCGCATGGCGCTGACCCGTACCCAGAGCGCCTCGGAAGAGTGGAATTCGGTGCTGCTCAGCGCCGGCTCCGACGTCACTTTCACGCAGAAATACCAAGACTATACCGCCGCTAATGTCGCCGACTTCCTGCTGCGCGACACGTCGAACCCGTCGAGCACGATGTCGGCGATCGAAACCGCCCGCAACAATGCCCGCATGGTGCGCACCGCGCTGACACGCGAAACCTGGGAGAGCATCAACGAAGCCTGGATGGCGCTGAAGCGGATGCTGGCAAAACCCATCGACGAGCGCGACCTACCGAGTGTGCTCGACGCCATCAAGCGCGAGACGGCGCTGATCCGCGGTTCGTTCTACGGCACCATGCTGCGCAACGAGATCTTCGATTTCTCGCAGCTCGGCACCTATGTCGAGCGCGCCGACAACACGGCACGCATCCTCGACGTGAAATATTATGTGCTGCTGCCGTCGATCTCCTGGGTCGGCTCGAGCCTCGACAATTACCAGTGGGAATCGATCCTGCGCTCGGTGTCGGCGCATCGCTCCTATCGCTGGGTCTACGAGGCCGACTACAAGCCGACCAACATTGCCGACTATCTGATCCTCAATGTCCGCATGCCGCGCTCGCTGACCTTCTGCTATCGCTTTCTCGCCGAACATCTGAAGTTCCTCGGCGACGACTATGGCGAACGCCATGCCTGCCATGCGACGGTCGACAGGACCCAGGCGATGCTGCGGGCGGGGTCGATCAAGGACATATTCGACGCCGGCCTGCACGAATTCCTGGCCAGGTTCATCCAGGACAACACCAAGCTTGGCGACGAGATCGCTCAAGATTACCGGTTCAACTGATATGCGGCTCAAGATCACCCACCGGACCGAATACCGCTACGACGCGCCAGTACACTATCTGCTGCAGCGGCTGCGGCTGTTGCCGGCCAGCGGCCCAACGCAGACCGTGTTGTCGTGGGCGCTGAAGATCGAGGGCGCGCGCGAGGAAGTGCGCTTCAGCGACCATTTCGGCAACGACAACAGGCTGTTGAGCGTCGAAGGTGAGCGCGACTTCATCACCGTTGAGGCCTCCGGCGAGGTTGTCACGCGTGACACGGCCGGTGTCTCCGGCCCGCATCACGGCTTTGCGCCGCTCTGGCTGTTCAGCCAGGAGACCGCTTTGACCATCCCCGGCGACGGCATCCGCGAGCTTGCCGCGGCCGTCGGCAAGGGCCCCGACATCGAAAGGCTGCATCGGCTGATGGCGCTGATCGTCGAGCGCGTCGCCTACACGCCGGGCACCACCAGCGTGACGACGCCGGCGGAAGAGGCGTTGGCGCTGAAGACCGGGGTCTGCCAGGATCACAGCCATATCTTTGTCGCCACGGCCCGTGCCATGGGCTTCCCGGCCCGTTATGTCAGCGGCTATCTGATGATGGATGCGGCCATCGAACAAGCGGCGAGCCATGCGTGGGCCGAAGCCCATGTCCAGGGTCTCGGTTGGGTCGCCTTCGACGCCGCCAATGGCATTTCCCCTGACGAACGCTATGTCAGGGTGGCCACCGGCCGCGACTATCGCGACGCCTCGCCGGTGTCGGGAATTCGACTGGGACAGGCGGAGGAACAGCTTGCGGTCACCGTCACGGTAGAGCAGTAGTTCTCGGCAAGATTGCTGCCTGAAGAGATTCCATGACTTATTGCGTCGGCCTCAAGATCGATCGAGGGCTCGTGTTCATGTCGGACACGCGCACCAATGCCGGCATGGATTCGATCTCGACCTTCAAGAAGATGCACGTCTGGGAACAGCCGGGCGAGCGCGTCATCGTGCTGATGTCGGCCGGCAATCTGGCGACGACGCAGGCCGTGGTCAGCCTGCTCGACGAACGCAACAAGGCGATCGGCGAACGCCATGCGACGCTGCTCGAAACCCCGTCCATGTACCAGACGGTGCGATTGGTCGGCGACACCGTCAAGGAGGTCATCGCCCAGGCGTCACCGGCCGGCGAGAAGGCGGACTCCTATTTCAATGCCTCCTTCATTCTTGGCGGCCAGATCAAGGGCAGCGCGCCGCGCCTGTTCATGATCTATCCCGAAGGCAATTTCATCGAATCCACCGATGACACGCCGTTCTTCCAGATCGGCGAGACCAAATACGGCAAGCCGATCATCATCCGCGCCTATGAAAAGACGATGAGCCTGGCCGAAACGGTCAAGCTGCTGCTCGTGTCGTTCGATTCGACGCTGAAATCGAACCTCTCCGTCGGCCTGCCGCTCGACCTGCTCTTCCTGGAGAAGGACGCTTTCAAGGTCGGTCTCAAAAGGCGCATTGGCCAGGACGACCAGTATTACCGCGCCATTTCCGAGGGATGGTCGAATGCGTTGAAGACGGCCTTTGCCAGCCTGCCGGATTTTCCGGGGTAGGGCAGGCGTCTTGCGTCGCAGTTGCCTCCTTTTATTTAACATGTTAATCAATAATCGAAACGACCGGGCTGACCGGCGCGTGGGGAGGACACATGGATAATGAGCAATTCCGCGACTGGTCGAAGCGCGCCGCCGATTGGGGTGCAGACTATCGCGCCGGTCTGCGCGATCGGCCTGTGCGGCCGGCCGTCGCGCCGGGCGAAATCTTCAGAAGCATCGAAGCGTCTCCGCCGGAGGCCGCGGAGCCGATGGAGACGATCTTCGCCGATTTCGAAGCCAAGATCGTGCCGGGCATGACGCATTGGCAGCATCCGCGCTTCTTTGCCTATTTCCCGGCCAATGCAGCACCTGTCTCGGTGGTGGCAGAATATCTGGTCTCGGCGATGGCCGCGCAATGCATGCTGTGGCAGACCTCGCCGGCGGCGACAGAGCTTGAGACGCGCATTGTCGACTGGATGCGCCAGGCGCTCGGGCTGCCCGACGGCTTTTCAGGCGTCATCCAGGATTCGGCCTCGTCGGCAACGCTAGCCGCCGTGCTCACCATGCGCGAGCGCGCGCTCGACTGGCAGGGCAACAAGAAGGGCCTTTCCGGGCAGGGCAGGCTGCGCGTCTACTCCTCCGACCAGGTTCACACCTCGATCGACCGCGCCATCTGGGTGGCGGGCATAGGCGAGGAAAACCTCGTCCGCATTCCCGTCGCCGGCACCTACCGCGCCATGGATACTGCAGCCTTGGAAGCGGCGATCATTGCCGACCGCGCGGCTGGCCTTTTGCCGGCCGGCATCATCGCTTGCGTCGGCGGCACCAGCACTGGCGGCACCGACGACATCGCCGACGTCGCCGCAGTGGCCAAACGCCATGGGCTTTATCTGCATGTCGACGCCGCCTGGGCCGGATCGGCGATGATCTGCCCGGAGTACCGGCATTTCTGGACCGGCGTCGAAGGTGCTGATTCTATCGTCTTCAACCCGCACAAATGGCTGGGGGCACAGTTCGATTGCTCGATCCAGTTCGTCCGCCAGCCGGAGGATCTGGTGCGCACGCTGGCGATCAAGCCGGACTATCTGAAGACCCGTGGCCATGACGGCATCATCAACTATTCCGAATGGTCGGTGCCGCTCGGCCGTCGCTTCAGAGCGCTTAAACTCTGGTTCCTGTTGCGCGCTCACGGCCTCGAAGCTTTGCGTACCATGATCCGCAACCACGTTGCCTGGAGCGAAGGCATTGCAGCCAGACTGGCCAGGGAGCCGGATTTCGAGCTCGCCAGCCAGCCGATGCTGTCGCTGTTCTCGTTCCGGCATCG
Source organism: Mesorhizobium sp. P2_F7 (assembly GCF_056403695.1). Classification (NCBI taxonomy): domain Bacteria; kingdom Pseudomonadati; phylum Pseudomonadota; class Alphaproteobacteria; order Hyphomicrobiales; family Phyllobacteriaceae; genus Mesorhizobium; species Mesorhizobium sp. P2_F7. The sequence goes on from NZ_JBFUFA010000004.1 coordinate 646,532, forward strand.
CGCCGCATCCGGCGCCGACTCCGATGAGCACAATTTGCGTCTGGTCGACGCCATCAACAATGATGGCCGCATTTATCTCACGCAGACGCGTGTCGATGGCCGGGTCGCCATCCGCTTCCAGGCAGGACAGTTCGAGACGACCGCGGCCGATATCGATACCGCCTTCACTGTCATCTGCGAGTGTGCAAGATCCCCGAAGGACTGACAGGGATTGTCCGGGCGGTTGCCGCCGCCGAGGCAAGCCAGCAAGGACTTGCGAGCAAGCATATGGCCGGAAGGGGCGAACGGGTTAGCCAGAATCTGACGGGCGTCTGGAGCGGGCGCTATTTCTATCCGCGCGAACTGCCGCCGGTTTCCTTCGTTGCAACGCTGATCGAGACGGCTGCCAGCTTGACGGGGATGACCCACGAACCGGCGGCGACCGGCACCGCAAGATACGCTAGCCTGCAGGGGCAGCGCGACGGCAACGCCGTCTCCTTCATCAAGACATACGACAACGCCGAATTGCAGGCGTACCCGATTCACTACAGCGGCATCCTGAACGGCGATGCCACCGAGATCGAAGGCACCTGGCAAATCCATGGAAGCTGGTCCGGCAAATTCCTGATGATCCGCTCGCCGGGCAAAGTCGCTGCCGTCACCCGCAAGGTGGCGGAGCGGGTCTGAGCTGTATCTGCCCGGTTCGCCTTTGCAATCATCGATATTTCATTAGCCGGCTTCTCCCTTTTCATTGCTTTCGTTTTGAGCTACAAACAAGAAAAACGAAAACGGGAGGTTCTCAGTGTATCTGTCGCCGCGCCATGCCGAAATCATCCAGATGGCGAAAGACCATGGCCGCGTGCTGGTCGACGATCTCGCCACGCACTTCAACGTGACGCCGCAGACCATCCGCAAGGACCTCAACGATCTCTGCGACCAGCGGCTGCTCACCCGCATCCATGGCGGCGCCTTGTTCCCGTCCGGCATCGAGAACATGGAGTATGAGGCGCGCCGCAAGATCGCGGCCGACGAGAAGGAAGCGATCGGCCGCGCTGCGGCCAGATTGATCCCCGACAACGCCTCGCTGTTCATCAATATCGGCACCACGACCGAGTCGGTCAGCAAGGCGCTGCTCGACCATACCGGGCTCATGGTCATCACCAATAACATCAATGTTGCCAATAGGATGCGCATTTATCCTTCGATCGAAGTGGTGATCGCCGGCGGTGTCGTGCGCGGCTCCGATGGTGGCGTGGTCGGCGAGGCGGCGGTCGATTTCATCAGGCAGTTCAAGGTCGACTATGCGGTCATCGGCGCCTCGGCGATCGACCATGACGGCGCGCTGCTCGATTTCGACTTTCGTGAAGTGAAGGTGGCGCAAGCCATCATCGCCAATGCCCGGCATGTTATCCTGGTTTCCGACCAGACCAAATTCGAGCGCACCGCGCCGGTTCGCATCGGCCATCTGTCGCAGGTCAACACCTTCATCACCGACCGTTGCGACATCCCTTCGGTGCGCAAGATCTGCGAGGAAGCGGAGGTTCAATTGATCGAAACGTCGCTCGGCTAGCGGCTTTCGGGGCCTCCAATACGGGCTTCTCACGTGGCCGTGATATTTCGTTTGACATTCGTTATCATTTCGAAATAATTCCGCCACGGTTTCGCAAAACACCAAAAATGCTGCAATGCGAAATCGGTGGAGGAATTCTTGGACGCATCTCCGATCCATGACATCTTTGTCATTGGCGGCGGTATCAACGGCTGCGGCATTGCCCGCGATGCGGTTGGCCGCGGCTTCTCGGTGTTTCTCGCCGAGATGAACGACCTGGCCAGCGGCACCTCGTCGGGCTCGACCAAGCTGATCCATGGCGGCCTGCGCTACCTCGAATTCTACGAATTCCGGCTGGTGCGCGAGGCGCTGATGGAGCGCGAGGTTCTGTGGAAGAACGCGCCGCACATCATCTGGCCGATGCGCTTCGTGTTGCCCTATGCCAAGGGCCTGCGCCCGGCCTGGCTGATCCGGCTCGGCCTTTTCCTCTACGATCATATTGGCGGCCGCAAATTGCTGCCGGCGACCCGCACGCTCGACATGGCCAAGGATCCGGCCGGCAAGCCGCTGAAGCCGCTGTTTCACAAGGCCTTCGAATATTCGGACGGCTGGGTCAACGATGCCCGCCTGGTGGCGCTGAACGCACGTGATGCCGCCGACCGCGGCGCCATCATTCGCACCCGCACGAAGGTGGTCTCGGCACGGCGCGAAGGCGACATGTGGGCAATCCGCCTGGAAGATCTGGCGAGCGGAGCGACCGAGGAGGTCAAGGCCCGGCTGCTGGTCAATGCCGCCGGCCCGTGGGTCGACCACGTGCTGTCGACGGCTGTCGGCCAGAACGACGTCCACAATGTCCGCCTGGTGCAGGGCAGCCATATCGTCATCAAGAAGAAGTTCGACGATCCGCGCGCGTACTTCTTCCAGAACAAGGACGGGCGCATCATCTTCGCCATTCCCTACGAGGAAGAGTTCACGCTGATCGGCACCACCGATCGCGATTATCCCGGCGATCCGCATGACGTGAAGATCAGCGACACCGAGATCGACTATCTCTGCGCGGCGGCGAGCGAATATTTTGCCCAACCCGTGACGCGCTCCGACATCGTCTGGACCTATTCGGCAGTGCGCCCGCTCTACGATGACGGCGCCTCGAAGGCGCAGGAAGCAACCCGCGACTACGTGCTGAAGGCCGATGGCGGCGAGGGCAAGGCGCCGATCGTCAACGCCTTCGGCGGCAAGATCACCACCTATCGCCGGCTGTCGGAGTCGATGCTGGAAAAGATCGAAGGGTTTCTGGGCAAGCGTGGCAAGCCGTGGACGGCGAACGCGTCCTTGCCCGGCGGCGATTTCCCGGCCACCGGTTTCGACGCGCAGGTGGCGAAGCTGAAGAGCGCCTATCCGTTCCTCGATCAGCGCCTGGCGCGCCGGCTGACCAGGCTTTACGGCACGCGCGCGCAAGTGCTGCTCGGCCTTGCCAAGTCGAATGCCGATCTCGGCCGCAATTTCGGCGCCGATCTTTATGAGGCCGAGGTGCGTTACCTCTGCGAAAACGAATGGGCGCTGACCGCCGAAGATGTATTGTGGCGTCGCACCAAGCGCGGCCTGCATTTCAGCCGCGAGCAAGTCTCGGCCCTCGACGAATTCATGCGCGGGATCAGCCGGCGCCATGTTGTTGCAGCGGAATAGGGAAGGCGATTGATGCGAAAAGCCTGGGAGGAGGCATCATGCTGGAACTGAGAAACGTGACGAAGACGGTCGGTGCCGCGGAGCACATCCGCGACGTCTCGCTGACGCTTCAGCACGGCTCGCTCAATGTCCTGCTCGGGCCAACGCTGTCGGGCAAGACCAGCCTGATGCGGCTGATGGCCGGGCTCGACGTGCCGACCTCCGGTTCGGTCTGGTTCGACGGCCAGAATGTCACCGGCATGCCGGTGCAGCAGCGCAAGATCGCCATGGTCTACCAGCAGTTCATCAACTACCCCGCCATGACGGTCTACGAGAACATCGCCTCGCCTCTGCGTGTCGCCGGCACCGATCAGGCCAAGATCGACAAGGAAGTCCGCAACGCGGCAAACCTGCTGAAGCTGACGCCCTATCTCGACCGCACGCCGCTCAGCCTGTCGGGCGGCCAGCAGCAGCGCACCGCGCTCGCCCGCGCCATCGTCAAGAACGCCAGCCTGGTGCTGCTCGACGAGCCGCTCGCCAATCTCGATTACAAATTGCGCGAGGAGCTGCGCGCCGAACTGCCGAAGATCTTCGCCGCCGCCGGCACCATTTTCGTCTACGCCACGACCGAGCCGCACGAGGCGCTGCTGCTCGGCGGCAACACGGCGACGCTTTCGGAAGGGCGCATCACCCAGTTCGGCCCGACCATCGACGTCTTCCGCAAGCCGATCGACCTGGTGACGGCAAGGACCTTTGCCGATCCGCCGCTCAACACCATCGTGCTGGCCAAGAAGGGCCCGGATTTCCTGCTCGAGGGCGGCGTCAAATTGCCGGTGCCGGCCGAGCTCGCCGGCATTGCCGACGCTATGTATACGATCGGTTTCCAGCCGCATCATCTGTCGCTGGAGCGGCCCAACGCCGCCGCTGTGCCGGTGCGCGCCAAGGTGACGATCACCGAGATCACCGGCTCGGAAAGCTTCATCCATCTCGATTTCGCCGATGCGCGCTGGGTCATGCTGACCCACGGCATCCGCGATTTCGAGCCCGACGCCGAGATCGAGGTGTTCATCGATCCGCGCCACATCATGGTCTTCGACGGCAACGGCCGCGCCGTGGCCGCATCGAAGCTGGCGGCTTGAGGGGGAAGAGATGGCGCGCATCGACGTCAACCATGTCCGGCACTCCTATCTGCCCAACCCGCAGAAGGATGCCGATTTCGCGCTCAGGGAAGTGCACCACACTTTCGAGGATGGCGGCGCCTATGCGCTGCTTGGGCCGTCGGGCTGCGGCAAGACCACGCTGCTCAACATCATTTCGGGGCTTTTGCATCCTTCGCACGGCGAGCTGCTGTTCAACGGCAAGGACGTCACCAATTTGTCGACGCAGGAGCGCAACATCGCGCAGGTGTTCCAGTTCCCGGTCATCTACGACACCATGACGGTCTACGACAATCTGGCCTTCCCGCTGCGCAACCGCGGCGTGCCGGAAGCCGATGTCGACCGCAAGGTGCGGGAGACACTGGAGATGATCGACCTGGCGTCATGGGCGAAGAAGAAGGCGAGGGGCCTGACCGCCGACCAGAAGCAGAAGATATCGCTCGGCCGCGGCCTGGTGCGATCCGACGTCAACGCCATCCTGTTCGACGAGCCGCTGACCGTCATCGACCCGCATATGAAGTGGGTGCTGCGCTCGCAATTGAAGCAGCTGCACCGCCGCTTCGGCTACACCATGGTCTATGTCACCCACGACCAGACCGAAGCGCTGACCTTCGCCGACCAGGTCGTCGTCATGTACGACGGCGGCATCGTCCAGATCGGCACGCCGGCCGAACTGTTCGAGCGCCCGCGCCACACTTTCGTTGGCTACTTCATCGGCTCGCCCGGCATGAACGTCATGCCGGTGGCGATCGACGGCAAGACCGCGACCATCGGCAGCCAGCGCATCGAGCTGCCCGGCGCGCCAAAGACCGCCGCTGGGAACACCGGCGCCATCGAACTCGGCATCCGCCCCGAATATGTCAGGCTCGGCCGCGACGGCATGGCGGTGAAGATCAGCAAGGTCGAGGATCTCGGCCGCCACAAGGTTGTGCGCGCCAGCCTCGAAGGCCGCGAGATCGCGGCGGTCATCGGCGAGGATGAGAGCGTTCCCGCCGAACCGAAAGTGCGCTTCGATCCGGCCGGCATCAACATCTATGCCGATTCCTGGCGCGTCGAGATGGGGGCATAGATGGAAAAGACCTGGAACAACAAGGCCTGGTTCCTGGTGCTGCCGGTGCTGGTGCTGGTGGCGTTCTCGGCCGTCATCCCGCTGATGACCGTCGTCAATTATTCGGTGCAGGACACGTTCGGCAACAATCAGTTCTTCTGGGCCGGCACCGAATGGTTCGAGGAGCTGCTGTCGTCCGACCGCTTCTGGGAAGCGATGGTGCGCAACCTGATCTTCTCCTTCATCATCCTGGCCATCGAAGTGCCGCTCGGCATCTTCATCGCGCTCAACATGCCGAAGAAGGGCTGGGGCGTGCCGGTCTGCCTGGTGCTGATGGCGCTGCCGCTGTTGATCCCGTGGAACGTGGTTGGCACCATCTGGCAGGTGTTCGGCCGTAACGACATTGGCCTGCTCGGCTACTACGTCAACGCGCTCGGCATCGACTACAATTATGTCCAGGACCCGTACGACGCCTGGGTCACCATCATCATTATGGATGTCTGGCACTGGACCAGCCTCGTCGTGCTGCTTTGCTACGCCGGCCTGGTCTCGATTCCCGACGCCTTCTACCAGGCGGCCAAGATCGACGGCGCTTCGCGCTGGGCGGTGTTCCGCTACATCCAGCTGCCGAAGATGCAGCGCGTGCTGCTCATCGCCGTGCTGTTGCGCTTTATGGATAGCTTCATGATCTACACCGAGCCCTTCGTCGTCACCGGCGGCGGCCCCGGCAACTCGACGACCTTCCTGTCGATCGACCTCGTCAAGACCGCGCTCGGCCAGTTCGACCTCGGTCCGGCGGCGGCGATGTCGCTGGTCTACTTCCTGATCATCCTGTTGTTGTCGTGGGTGTTCTACACCGTGATGACCAACTACGACGCGGAGCGCTGAGATGAGCGGCGCCAATGAGAGAGCTGACCGAGTGAGCGAGACGACAGCCGCGGGAAAACTGGCGAGCACGCTCTCGCAGGACCAGGTCGCCCGGCTGATGCGCAAGCGCGGCGAGGAATCGCGCTGGTGGTGGATCGTGCCGACGGTCTACATCATCGTGCTTCTGCTGCCGATCTACTGGCTCATCAATATGAGCTTCAAGACCAATGCCGAGATCGTCTCGTCGCTGACGCTCTATCCGCACGCGCCTACGATCGCCAACTACGTCACCATCTTCACCGATGCCTCCTGGTATTCGGGCTACATCAACTCGATCACCTATGTGGTGATGAACATGGTGATTTCGGTGGCGGCGGCGCTGCCGGCGGCTTACGCCTTTTCACGCTACCGCTTCCTCGGCGACAAGCACCTGTTCTTCTGGCTGTTGACCAACCGCATGGCGCCGCCGGCCGTTTTCGCGCTGCCGTTCTTCCAGCTCTACTCGGCCTTCGGCCTGATCGACACCCACATTGCCGTGGCGCTGGCGCACTGCCTGTTCAATGTGCCGCTGGCGGTGTGGATCCTCGAAGGTTTCATGTCGGGCGTGCCGAAGGAGATCGACGAGACCGCCTATATCGACGGCTACTCCTTCCCGCGCTTCTTCGTCAGGATCTTCATGCCGCTGATCGCCAGCGGCATCGGCGTCGCCTGCTTCTTCTGCTTCATGTTCTCATGGGTGGAACTGTTGATCGCGCGTACGCTGACCACCACCGACGCCAAGCCGATTGCCGCCACCATGACCCGCACCGTTTCGGCCGCCGGCATGGACTGGGGCCTGCTTGCCGCCGCCGGTGTGCTGACTCTGATCCCCGGCGCGCTCGTCATTTGGTTTGTCCGCAACTACATCGCCAAGGGCTTCGCCCTGGGGAGGGTGTGACCATGAACCTCGACCTCTCCTGGATGGCGTGGACGTGGCCGACGGCGGCGTTCTTCGGCACCATTCTTCTGCTGCTGTGCGGCATGGCGTTTTGGGAATTTGCCTCGCCGGGCGGCAATCCGCGCGTCGGCATCCTGCGCTTCGAGACGACGCGCGGCGACCGTCTTTTCCTGTCGCTGCTTGGCAGCGCCTTTATCCATCTCGCTTGGCTGGGTCTTGTCGGATCCAACCTGTGGTGGGCTCTCGCTCTCTCCGTGGTCTACGCCGTCGGCGTGTTCCGCTACGTATAGAGGGGGAAACTGTTGGAGCGACCGCGTGCCGGCGGCCGCTCCAGATCGCACTTGAAACCTAAATGTGGAGGAAACCTATGCGACGGCAATTTTTAACATCAACAACCGCGCTTGTCCTGTTGCTCGGGGCAGGCAATGCCTACGCCGGAATGGACGAGGCCAAGGCGTTCCTGGACAAGGAAATCGGCCCGCTGTCGACGCTTGATCGCGCCGGCCAGGAAGCCGAAATGCAATGGTTCATCGATGCCGCGAAGCCTTTCGCCGGTATGGACATCAAGGTCGTTTCCGAAACCATCGCCACCCACCAGTATGAATCGCAGGTGCTGGCGCCGGCCTTTACCGCCATCACCGGCATCAAGGTCACGCATGACGTCATCCAGGAAGGCGACGTCGTCGAGAAGATCCAGACCCAGATGCAGACCGGTCAGAACCTCTATGACGGCTGGGTCAACGATTCCGACCTGATCGGCACTCACTGGCGCTACCAGCAGGTCCGCAACCTGACCGACTGGATGGCGGGCGACGGCAAGGACGTCACCAATCCGAACCTCGACCTGAAGGATTTTATCGGCACTTCCTTCACCACGGCGCCGGACAAGAAGCTCTATCAGCTGCCCGACCAGCAGTTCGCCAACCTCTACTGGTTCCGTTACGACTGGTTCAACGACGAGAAAAACAAGGCCGACTTCAAGGCGAAGTACGGCTACGACCTCGGCGTGCCGGTCAACTGGTCGGCCTATGAGGATATTGCCGAATTCTTCACCGGTCGCGAGATCGACGGCAAGAAGGTCTATGGCCACATGGACTACGGCAAGAAGGATCCGTCGCTCGGCTGGCGGTTCACCGACGCCTGGTTGTCCATGGCCGGCAACGGCGACAAGGGCATCCCGAACGGTCTGCCGGTCGACGAATGGGGCATCAAGGTCGATGAGAATTCGCGTCCTGTCGGCTCCTGCACGGCGCGCGGCGGCGACACCAACGGCCCGGCTGCCGTCTACTCGATCCAGAAGTACCTCGACTGGCTGAAGGCCTACGCTCCGGCCGAGGCACAGGGCATGACCTTCTCCGAATCCGGCCCGGTTCCGGCGCAGGGTGCGGTTGCCCAGCAGATCTTCTGGTACACCGCGTTCACCGCTTCGATGGTCGACGCCGGCGCCAAGGCGGTGATGAACGACGACGGCACGCCGAAGTGGCGCATGGCCCCGTCGCCGCACGGCGTCTACTGGAAGGACGGCATGAAGCTCGGCTATCAGGACGTGGGTTCCTGGACGCTGATGAAGTCGACGCCGACCGACCGCGCCAAGGCCGCCTGGCTCTATGCGCAGTTCGTGACGTCGAAGACCGTCGACGTGAAGAAGAGCCATGTTGGTCTCACCTTCATCCGCGAGAGCACGATCCACGACAAGAGCTTCACCGAACGTGCTCCGAAGCTCGGCGGCCTGATCGAGTTCTACCGCTCGCCGGCCCGCGTCCAGTGGTCGCCGACCGGCACCAACGTGCCTGACTATCCGAAGCTGGCACAGCTCTGGTGGCAGGCGATCGGCGACGCGTCCTCGGGCGCCAAGACGGCGCAGGAGGCGATGGACTCGCTCTGCGGCGAACAGGAAAAGGTCATGAGCCGTATCGAAAAGTCGGGCGTCCAGGGCGATATCGGCCCGAAGATGGCCGAAGAGCATGACCTCGCCTACTGGAACGCCGACGCGGTCAAGAAGGGCAATCTCGCGCCTCAGCTGAAGATCGAGAACGAGAAGGAAAAGCCGATCACCATCAACTACGACGAACTGGTGAAGAGCTGGCAGAAGTAAGCTTGGCGTACGCGCCAGGATCATAGTGAACGGGGAGGCGGCATCTTGCCGTCTCCCCTGTTTGTATAAGCGAGCTACCGGGAGGACGAATGACCGGACACATCCTTGCGATCGACCAGGGCACCACATCGACCAGGGCGATCCTGTTCGACGGAGAGATGAAAGTTGCCGGCAGCAAGCAGCAGGAATTCACCCAGCACTACCCGGCCTCCGGCTGGGTCGAGCACGATCCCGAAGAAATCTGGGGAACCGTCGTCGCCACGGTCAAAGGCGCGCTGAAGGCCGCCGGCCGCGAGGCGTCAGATGTCGCGGCGATCGGCATCACCAATCAGCGCGAAACCGTCGTGATCTGGGACAAGGCGACCGGCAAGCCGATCCACAATGCCGTCGTCTGGCAGGACCGCCGCACCGCGGCGCTCTGCCAGAAGCTGAAGAAGCAGGGGCTGGAGAAAAAATTCAGCAAAAAGACCGGCCTGCTGCTCGATCCCTATTTCTCCGGCACCAAGATCGCCTGGATGCTGGACAAGGTGAAGGGTGCGAGAAAACGCGCCGAAAAGGGCGAGCTTCTCGCCGGCACCATCGACAGTTTTTTGATCTGGCGGCTGACCGGCGGCAAGGTGCACGCCACCGACGCCACCAATGCCTCGCGCACGCTGGTCTACAACATCGAGAAAAATGTCTGGGACGACGAACTGCTGTCGATCCTGCGCATCCCGGCGGCAATGCTGCCTGAGGTCAAGGACTGCGCCGACGATTACGGCGTGACGGAGAAAGGCCTCTTTGGCGCCGAGATAAAGATCCTCGGCGTGGCCGGCGACCAGCACGCGGCGACCATCGGCCAGGCCTGTTTCGAGCCGGGCATGATGAAATCGACCTACGGCACAGGCTGCTTCGCGCTGCTCAACACGGGCGCCGATCTGGTGCGCTCGAAGAACCGGCTGCTGACCACCATCGCCTACCGTCTGAACGGCAAGACCACCTATGCGCTGGAAGGCTCGATCTTCATCGCGGGCGCTGCCGTGCAATGGCTGCGCGACGGCATCAAGGTAATCGGCAAGGCAGAGCATAGCGGCGTGCTGGCGGCGACCGCCGACCCGACGCAAAACGTCTATCTGGTGCCGGCTTTCGTCGGCCTCGGCGCGCCACACTGGGACGCCGACGCGCGTGGCGCGATCTTCGGTCTGACCCGCAATTCAGGCCCGGCGGAGTTTGGCCGCGCCGCGCTCGAATCCGTCGCCTACCAGACGCGCGATTTGCTCGATGCGATGCGCAAGGACTGGAAGGGGGCGTCGGCCAAAACCGTGCTTCGCGTCGATGGCGGCATGGTGGCCTCCGACTGGACGATGCAGCGACTGGCCGACATCCTCGATGCGCCGGTCGACCGTCCGACCATTCTTGAAACGACGGCGCTGGGCGCCGCATGGCTTGCCGGCTCGAAGGCGGGCGTGTGGCCGAAGGCGAAGGATTTTGCCAGAAGCTGGGCACTTGAGCGCCGGTTCAAACCGGACATGGATGCCGCTGTGCGCTCGGCAAAACTGGCGGGCTGGCGCGATGCGGTGCGCAGGACGTTGAGCACGTCCTGAATGCGCTAAAATACGAAACCTGCGCCGTTGCGGCGCAGGTTCCATCACTCTAGCTTCGCCCTGAACTCATCAATAGGGCGAATTGCACTGCCGCCGAGGACCGTAGTTCGGCTGGTAGGTGTTGTCCGACGCGCGATACGAGCGGTAGCGGTCATAGCACCACTGCACATGCGAATCGCCGCCCCGGTAGACGCGGTTCTGGTTGTTGTTGACGATCGCGCCGGTAATCAGCGCGCCGGCAATGAATGCACCGGCCGGGAACCAGAAATCGCCGTGACGGCGATAGCCGTGGCGGTAATGGCGCGAGCCGCGATGGCCGTTCCAGTAGGCGCCGTCATTGTTGCTGCGCGAGAAATTGCGGTCGCCGTTGAAGTTGCGGTTTTTCATCCACGGCTTGTAGTCGACCGCCTGCACATCGGACGACGCCGATGGGGCCTGCGGCGCAATCATTTGCGTGGCGCCGGCCGGCACGGCCGCGGAAACTGCGAAAGAGGCTGACAATGTGGCCGCCAGCATACCCGATACGATCTTGTTCACGATCTACTCCTTTGAAGGGGGTGGTTGACGTCCCTTGTGCGGAGACAACGGCTCGTTGGTGCGAAGGTTCCCGCCAAAACATTAAGTTGCTGATTTGCAATGTTTCTCCAGTCAACCGGAGAAAAAGAGACCCATCTCGCGCCTGCAGATTTTGAAGTGATTACCTCGGCACAGGAGCGGCTCACCGGCCTCCTGCCAGTGGCAATTTGCAGGGCATCAGGCGATGGCAGGAACCCAGGCAAACGAGCCATCTTTTTCCGGTTGACCGCTCGCGGCACTCTCCCTATGTTCCGCGCAATTTCGAGGGCGGCCTTTTAGAGCCCGCGGGAGCGCGTAGCTCAGCCGGTAGAGCAACTGACTTTTAATCAGTAGGTCATGGGTTCGAATCCCATCGCGCTCACCAAATTGCCAAGCAAAATAAAACCGATATTATCATCAGCCCGCTTCTTGCACCGCTGCGAGCACTATCGGGCGCTTCGTGAGGTGCATGAGCCGCTGCTGAAATCGATAGAGACGATCACCGGCAAACGGGCACCGTTCATCCAGTGGAACCTGACAGGGCCGGTGCAGCGGCCTCTTGCGGCTGGTTAGGGACTTCAGTCGTAATTGAGCGACTTCTAATGTGCCTATAGGCTGAGCATCGCGGGGGACGAGGGAGAATCTAACCCGCAGTGGCCGGCGCGGCCTTACGCCCCAAGAGCCTAGACCGGCGCCGGCCATTTACTATCCTGGCTAACACGGAACCATTTCCTCTCTGGTGCCGTTGGGTCAGCCGGAAGGGGATTTCCAAAATGGTTGAGGAAGCAGGCAAGCCGCCGGGGCCAGCCACCGGCATGGCTGTTCAGCGTTTGGTGAAAGAAAGCGGCATTGCCGAAGCGCAAGCCGCAGAGCTTGTTAGATTCCTTGGCCCGCACAACTGGCCCTCGCTCTTGCGCGAAGCGCGTATGCTCAAGAAGCTCTAGGCATGGAAAAGCCCGCTGCGCGGTCAGGCAGCGGGCTTCCCGATGGGAGCGGCTACATCCCCTAGGGGAATCGACCGCCGCATTTACAACCCGTAAATGCCGGCTGGGTTCCAGACAATTCTAAGCGCCGGGCCGGCCCTGATAGTCACGGCCAAATCGCCAAGCCACCGTCGCGGTGGACGATCGCGTCCAGGATAGTTTCGTAGACATTGCCGGTGTCTTCCTCGATCTCGACACTGCCTCGACCGCTTTGGCGTCGGCAAATAGCTTTTGCGTAAGCTCGGCCACGGAGATCACGTCGGCGCCGACCGTCTCGGGGACGTTGTTGGAAAGCCATTTGTGAAGGAAGTTGGTGCCGCGTGTGCTCATGAGTGGGATAAGCGTGTGGCGTTATATTAGGTTCCGCTTATCTTGACGCCGGCGCCGGCTGCTCCAGAATCTGGACATGGCTCGGGGAAATATCAAAAGTAGGCGATGAGGTCGCTGTGATCGCATCCCCTCCACATGCTCGGCGACCGTCACTAGCGGCCGGAGACTGATGGTCACCTTGTCCGCCTGGTTGAGAGCTATCTGGCGGAAAACCTCGCTTGTAGACAAGGCGTAGGCCGCATAGACCTCGCCTTACGCAGCCACACCCTTGATAACGTTGGAGGGGACTTCGGCGCCCGTTGACGCGAGTCATCACCGGAAGTAACAGGAACGTGAGGGCGCTTTAAACGCTGGGGGGGCGGTAAGATGATCATAGGCCCTGATTTTGTTTGGCTTCATTTCCCGAAGTGTGCAGGGACGACGCTGGACCTCGCGTTGCGCGATTTGCTCGCCGGTCGGCCGGGCATTACGTTCGATGAAGTCGATCACCAATCTGGCTACTGGCACCACACCATCGCAGAGCGGAAGCGAGCCGATCAAAGCTTTGACCCATCAGGTAAACGCATCATCTCATGCATCCGTCGCCTCCCGTCTTGGCTGATGAGCCTGGTGCTCTTCGAGGCCGAGCGCAATCCAAGGCACATACCAACCCGAGAAATGATCGTTCGCGGTCAGTGCTACAACGGCAGCGAAGTCAACCAAGCCGACTTTTTCATGGACCTTTTCAGCGGTGATGTGAACCAGTGGATCAGGATCGAACACCTCGCCTTGGATGTGGCAACGGCGTTCAATCTAGACCTAATTGATGTTTCCGAGGCGCTGGAGCGGCACAGAACCAACGTCGCAACAACTCATATCAGGGACATCGCGTTCTGGTTTACGGATCACGACCTCGCCACGCTTTACGACAACAACCCTGCGTGGGCGTCGGTCGAAACGAGAGTTTACGGAAGTGTTGGCATGCCTCTGGCCAAACTTAAAGGAGAGACATTTGGAAACGACAGAGATGTATGTCGAGGCGCCTTAATACCCGCCCCACCTACTCGGCCGGATACACGTCGTCCCCGTAGATGGTTCGAGCCTCGATGGTATCTGGGTCGATATACTCGTTGACGGGATCGAGCTTCCGCTCTTGCCGGATCAATCGAGAAGCAGTGGTTCTAGGCCGGCTTGTCCTTCACGTCGATCTCTTAAGCCCGACCCATCATGGCCTCCGCCTCTTTCGCGCGCGCCTTGAGGATCTGCTCATTGATTGATTGCATGATCGGCGCCGCATATCCTCGTGCCGCTGTATTTCGTTCTTCGCCCTCTGGAGGCCTCTCCACGAGAGTCGGCATCAACGGCGCAACAAATTTCAAACGCATGAACTGACCCACGCCCGGCGGATTCAATTAGCATGCGCTTAATTAGTTCCGGAAGATTTTAACGAATCATTGACCGCGCTGTCCCAAAATAGAACGGCGCGGTCAAATGCCAACCGGCTGCGCAGGCGGCTCCGGCAACCCTACCCCCGCCGCACTGTCGGAGCCGCCCCCACACCTTTCTTAATACCAGCAATGGTTGAATCAACGGTTACGACACGTGGTTTTCAAAAGGGGAACGAGGGGACGCAAAAAAGCCCGCCAGGGCGCCCGCGGGCGTTTTGAGCGGTTGCAAAGAGCGCAATCGGTAAAATTTTAATCGCTGTTGCCAGTTCGCTACAGCGAAGTTTTTGGCAAGCTAATATAACATTTGGCAGCGCTGGGACGACGGGTTGTTGGCGGGGGCCAATCCCTGAAACCCCTGGCGTAGTACGAGGGAAGATGGCCCGCTGACTTTGGTCGGCGGGTTTTTCTTTTTTTCTCGGTCTGGCGAGCGGGGGCTCATGATCACTCACCTGTTTTGGCCGCGGTCGCGGCATTCTCGATATTCGTTCCGCTGTACTTCATTCTTAAGTAGAGGCGCGCCATGGCCGGCATGACATTAGCCCAAGGCAACCCAAACCTGCCGGCCACTCATCTGCACACGATAGAAAATAGTTCTCGAAACGAAAAAACCCGCCTCAAGGTAAGGTGCCCCACCGGAATCAGCCGGTGGGGCTCTTAGAACAGCCCACTAGGCACTGGCTGAAGGGGCTGATCGGCGGTGTGACCCGGGGAGGATCACATGTGCAATTTGGCGCCTTCCTTTGCCTGGCACATCGGCCGAACAGATGAGGACGCTTCCCGCGCCTGGCGAGCCTTGTGTCCGACGCTGCGATGGTGATTTGCTTTGCAGCTGTAGTAAGAGACTCCGCAAATAGCGATTGAATGACATTTAATAAAATGCCAGTGAACGAGGTGGAGCGTTAGGCTTCCTCTGCACCTCAATTAGCCTTGACCAAATGAGCCAATGATATCGCGCCGACCATTAATTGCGTGATTGCTAAAACAATGAAACGCTCCTACCTGTTGGGGTATGGGGCGATGGAAGTGGGCCCAGACAGGTTTAGCTGCATTCTTGAGCCGACCGGCGCTTGGATGGTATGGGATGACGTTACCCGCGAGCGCGCGTCCGGCACGTTTCCGACCTCAGTATCTGCTCGCGCTGCTGACGGTCCCCTTGGCTGTGTTTCTCACACGCGACGGTAAACCTTGACCGCTCAGTCACAGGTTCCCCACGACATCCCGCTGTACCGCAGCACCTGTGCACTTGGACTGGCCGCCATGTTGTTTGTTGTCGTCGCATCTTGTGTGGCGCTCTTTCTTCACGGGGTGAACTATCCACCTTGCGCAGGTTGCGATTCAGTGAGGTACGGCCTCGATGCATCAGTCGTTCAGCGTCACGGCCTTGCGGTCCGCATGCCGTCTAACGGCCTGCGCACGTACGGTTATCCGGTGTTTCTCAGCATCGTTTTCGCCGGCTATCATTGGGACGCGGCCTGGGGCATCTTCAGTCCGCGCGTGGCGATTGCCCAGACGGCGCTCTATCTGGCGGCGTGCCTGACGCTCTTCTTCGCCGTCCTTCCGGTCAACCGGACATTTGCCTGGTGCGTCGCTTCGGGCCTGATGTGCAACCCGTTTGTGCTCAACTACGTGCCGCTCCGCTTGACGGAAGGATTGACGGCTTCGATGGCGGTGTTCCTTGCCGCCAGCGCTGTCCTCCTATGTCGCTCCAGTTCGACTGGCAGATTTGCGAGGATCCTGTTCGGTGGCTCCCTGCTTGCTGGATTCGCGATGATGGTTCGCCCTGCCAATCTAAGCCTCTTTGCCGCATGGGGCGTTCTCGTCGTCTGCTTGCTGTGGCGAAACAAGAACGATTGGAAGGTGATCTGCATAGCCGCAGGCGCAGGGATGCTGCTCCCGCTTTTGCCGCAAATGGCCATCAACTACTTTTTCTACGACACGATTGGCTTCTTACCGACCAGGGGACTGGGACCATCCACCAGTATGAGCCAGTACCAGACGCTTCTCGGTCTGAAAAACCTCAAATATGCGACGGTGGTTTTGCCCGATAGATCAGCCGTTAAAGTCTTCTATCCCAACCCGATGTTTAGGGACCAGGACATCGCGCAGTATGGGATATGGATATATGTGCACCAGCCTCTCCGCGGCGCAGCAACGGCGCTGGCTCATCTCTTCCAGTCGGTCAATCACGACTACTTTTTCACCTATATTCACAACCGGAACGCTTGGCTCGGTGCGCCGATAAATTTCGTGGGTCACGTCACGATTTTCGCCGCCGGGACCGCTGCTGTCGGATGGACGGTGGCAGCCACTAGAGAGCGCCGGGTGGATTGCGCAGCAATCTTCACGCTGATGGTGGTTGTCGTCACTGTATTGACCAACAGCGTTGCTATCGTGGAAACGCGCTTCGGAATGCTGATCTATCTTGTCGCCGGACCCCTCGCTATTTGGGGCATGGTCACACTGCGAACAGCTCCCAATCTTTACAGGGTGACTTTGATCGCTGCGTGTCTTGTGTACGGCTTAGGCGCTACAGCCCTCTCGTTTGCTATGCTCCCTGGAGCGTCAACCTAACGGGCTTGCGTCGAGCGGCAATGATCGCTGTTGGGCGCGTTTGTCGCTCTTCGCCAACGTCACGATGGCGTGTATCGTGTTGGCACCATTCGCAGCCACGCGCTTGCTGGTGTTGAGGATGCGCAAACACGCTGTTTGGAATCTTCAGCCGGCCTAATTCCCTCTTGAGGGAGGGGTTCCGATGCGACCATTTGTGTTGATCCTCGTCGCGGTTGCCGCGTTCTTCGCACTGGACCTTGTGGCAAACGATGGCCCCTATACGCATCAGGTTGCACGCAGCATCCAACAGGCCGCCGCCGCGACCGGACCTGCCGGTTATGTGCGTCGAGTGCTGTCAGCGTCTCGGCCAATTGACGGTCGAACTGGCTTCGACCACCAGCACTCGACATCGGGTGCATGGGAAGCCAACGGCTCGCAACGCTGAGTTGCAGCACCTTCCGTTCCATCGCCTCAATGCGATACCGCCAGCCATAGGGTCCCTAGAAAACAGGGATGGCCGGTGCGGGGGTTGCTTGGGCAAGCAGGCGCACCGGCCAATTGCGGGTTTGGAATTCGGGGGTCCCCCGCACTGCCTAAGCTATAGGCATATTAGAATTTACTCAATTACGACTGAAGTCCCTGGGACTTGTCCCGCTCTAAAAGCGTTTGCGCAACGCGTTTTCCTCAAAAATGGCTGAGAGGTCTATCTCATCATGAAACGGAGCATGGGGGTCGAAAGCCAACCAGGACGCATGAGATCGAAGCTCTCTGAGGCGAGCATTCTTTGCGAGCAGCGTTTGGTCTTGTTCCTCCTCAAACGGAGAAACAGCGTTGTCACGAGGGTTCATGCGCACTCCCGATTGGCGCCATACCCTATTTGAACGATTGAGCTTTGATTTAGTTTCTTGTGGCCCGCAAGAGCGCGCTGCCGTGCCTCACGAGCCAGCTGGCAATGCTCGGGCAATGGAGTCCCTTCCATCTCACGTATTTTAGCGCAAGCTTGTATTTCTCTTGAGGCGGGGGCATGCTTACAGACGCGCGCGGAGGAGGCCACCAGCTTAAGGGTGGAAAGGGTACGTCATGGAAACTGTTTGCTCCGTTCCCGGCGGGATCTGTCTCCTGTCGGTCTTCGTCAGTGTCACGATGGCGTTTATCGCTATGGCGCCGTTCGCAGCTACGCGCCTGCTCGTATTGCGGATGCGCGAGCATTCGGTCGGAAACCTTCAACCCGCCTAAACTTGTCGGCCGCGTCCTCTCGTCTGCCGCTTGAACCTTGCTTCAGCTCCCGGTCTCGGCATCGGCCAATGGCTTGCGAGTGGGGCTTTGCCGCTCGCCGCGTCGAAGTCGTGGTGCTTGCATTCGTTTTTGCGTTGAGGTCCTGATCCCGTCGCGCTCATCAGCAGCACTCGCAAAATGACACGACGAACGTGGTGCCCCGATCGACTCAGAGCGCAGCTTCCAACCTTGTCGCCACACCCGCCGCTGGCTAAACTCGGGCCTTCCCAGGGGAGGGTTCGACATGACACTTCAGCTTTCGGCGGATGCTGTAGCCCCTAAGGCGGCGACACCTCAAAAGTACCTCTTCGGCCCCGTCGCCGACTTCTTGATGCTGGGTGGCAGCGCGTTTCTCATCCTGCCGGTGCTGTTTCTGGTGCCGCTCGCGTATGAGGGGCCGGTGGCCGCAACGATGGTCTTCGTGGCCTATCTCGTGAACTATCCCCACTTCGCGCACTCCTACCAGCTTTTCTACCGCAATTTCGGACGCAAGGTGTCCGGCAACGGCTACGACCGCAGCCTGCAGTTCCGCTACATCTTCGCGGGCATTGTCGTGCCGCTGGTCATGACCGGGTTCTTTGCCTATGGCGCGGCGGCGGCGAACACGCGCCTGCTTGGCTATGCAACCAACGCCATGTTCTTTTTTGTCGGCTGGCACTACGTCAAGCAGGGCTACGGCATGCTGATGGTGGATGCGGTGCTGAAGCGCAAATTCTTCGACGATCGCGACAAGAAGGTGTTGCTGTTCAACTCCTACGCCGTGTGGATCCTGGCGTGGCTGCAGACCAACACGGCGGTCACCCAGGGCAAATATTACGGCCTGGACTATTACACATTCGCTGCTCCGTCCTGGATCACCGGCATTTCCCTGCTGGCGGCCGTTGCGTCGACGGTGGCCACGCTTTTGATGCTGGTCAATCGCTGGCGAAAGAACGGCGGCGGTCTGCCCTATAACGGCCTCGTGGCTTACGTGGCATCGCTCTATCTGTGGATCCTGATTGCCAGGATAAACCCGCTCTGGCTGCTGATCGTGCCCGCGCTCCACTCGCTGCAGTACCTCGCTGTGGTCTGGCGCTATCAGACCAATGTCGAGCGTGACAGCTCCGATGCCGAAAGCGATCCGCAGCCGAAGATCCTGTCCTTTCTCGGCCCTCTCTACAGGTTTCGGCTCCTCGGCTTCATCGTCGGCGGCACCGCCCTTGGCTATCTCGGTTTCTGGTTGATCCCATCCGCACTGACGGCTTTGATCCCCTATGACAAGCAAGTGCTCGGATCATCGCTGTTCTTCTTCATCGTGCTGATCTTCATCAACGTGCACCATTATTTTCTGGACAATGTCATGTGGCGGCGCGGCAATCCCGAGGTATCGAAGTATCTGTTCCGCTAGCTGATACGCAGGCTGTCGAGCGCGGTTTTCATCAACTGTCGAATATGCCATTGCGAGCGTGATCGTCAGTGCAACGGAGAGTCCTGGAATGGCGGAGTTCTTTTCCGAGAGCCGCCTGGAAAATACCGTGCGCTGGCATCTGTACCGGCGTTGGCGACGCCGGCGTGACCCTCGTCGCATCGCGGAACGGATGCTCTACGATGTCGCGTCGCGGGTACCCAGGGGCGGCACTTTCCTTGACCTTGGCGCCAATGTCGGCCAGATCACCTGTGCCGCCCTCAAGCTTGGCTTCAAAGTGGTGGCGTTCGAACCGGATCCGCATGCGCTGGCTGCGCTCACAGCCCGGTTCGGAAGTCACCCTGATGTCGAAATCGTTCCGAAAGCCGTCGGCGCCGGGGCAAGGTTAGCGACATTCCACCGTCATCCCCGTGCCGACAAAGGGAATACTCAGGCGTCCTCGATGTTCGCAACGTCATATCATCTCGGCGGAACGCAAATCGGCGTCGAGGTGGTCGATCTCGTGGATTTCCTGAAAAGCCAACCGACCATGCCATCCATAGTGAAAATGGATATCGAAGGCAGTGAAGCCGAATGCCTGGATGCCATCCTCGACGCCGGGCTGCAGAACTCCATCGGCGCACTCCTGGTCGAGACGCATGACCGGGTGTCGCCAGACATAGCGCATCGGCTGGATCGCATTCGTCAACGCATCGCCGAGGGAAACATCCGCAACATCAATCTGGAATGGATCTGACAAGCGCGCCGTTGATCGGCAACCGACGGGCCCAGGTTTTTGACTGTCCGACTACCCCGAAGCTTGTTTCGCATGCGCCATTTGACCGAGAATGCGCGCGACTCAACTGTCAGGCTCGTCTGCGCGCTCGAAGCAGAATCTTCCTGATGAACAGAGGGACCATGCCGTTGTACAGTCGCTTTATCTCGTTCACAAAATTCGAAAGGTTCGAAAGCTGCTCTTCGACACGGTTCAAAACAACCTGATTGCCCTCCGGCGCGCCAACGCGCGAGGCGGACTCGTTCAGGACAGCCTGCTGGCTTCTGGCAATTTCCGGCCCGATCGCACGGATCTCCTGGCCAAGGTTTTCCAGAGTTCTTGAGTTCGCCTGCAACTGCGCGAGGAGCGTTGCCGGTTCGGGCGAATCCGGCCAGCCGTGCAATTCCTTCACGATGTGGAACCATCTTCGGCGCGGGAGCGAGACGCCGATCTCCTCGATCCAGGCTGCGGTCGCCAGGGCGCACTCATCGGGATCCAGCCCTTTGTCCGATCGCATCGCCTGATCATAGATGCGCAGGTGTTCCTCGACGAAATACGCGTCATCCGCCACCTTGCGAAAATAGGTGGACACGACCGCGGCATCGTTCGCATCGAAACCGGTTATCGCGTCGAGAAGATTTTCGACCGTGGTCGGCCTGGTCAAAAGCCCCACGCCCAGGTTGAAGCGACGCCAAGCCTCCATGTTTGCGCTGCTGAGCAATCCCGCAAAGCCGCGCGCGTCGCAAACGACGACAGCACAGCCGACCGCAGCCGCCTCGATCGCCATTCGGGCGGTTGCGAAGACGATATCGTAATCGAGCAGGTCTTGCTCCAGTTGATACGAAAACCGGCCGGTGGCTGGGCCTAGCTCGTCCAACTGGATGCCGCTCCGGCCACAGGCTTCACGAACCGCCGCCTGATGCTCGAAATTCTTGGTGAGCAGCAGGCCTCGCGCGGGCCTGGCGGGGAGCGGTGGGCGCTGCTTGAAGCGATTGAGATCGACCGCGTTGTAGACGAGGCTCATTTGATCGGCCGGTATGCCCCTCGACAGGCATTTGGCTCGGCACGCTTCGTCGACCGCAATCCAATGGCGTATCTGGGGATGCAGCATCGGCGCTTCGTGGCAGGAAAATACCGCCGGCACGTCGGGAAACCTGGCGAGCGCAGTCAGGCAGGGCGTCAGATGCTGGGCGTGAATGACATCGGGCTTTTCGACGATCTCGGCAATCCGGTCGACGACATGATGCCCGCGCCGGCGCATTCTATCAGCCATGTCGCCCAGAGTGGGAGCCAGCAGCATGGTCTGATGGCCGGCGCCGCGAAGTCCGTCGGCAAGCAGTTCGACGACCGCCTCCGATCCGCTGTTGTGCGACAGGAAGAGATTGGTAATAAGAATTCGCAATGGGCGATTCCTTGCTTGCGCACTATGTCTGCAGTGAGAAATGAAGACGCACGAGTTTCTAGCAGCGTCTTAGTTTGAAGCCGGTGGCCAAACAAGCTTCGTCGGCGTCGCCGCAACCAACGTTTAGGCCGGGATCGTTCCCAGCCCATCCGGCTCGATTGAACAAAAACCGGGATTGGAGCCATTGTTGCCTGAAAAACCAGAAGAAAAACTGGAAAACGTGCTGATTCTCGCCCATCCCGGGCACGAACTCAGAATCCATCATTGGCTCGAGATCGCCAAACCAAGGGTCTATCTTCTGACCGACGGATCGGGCGGCAAGGAAACGTCGCGAACCGGCTATTCACGCGATGTGGTCGATGCGACGGGCGCGACATGCGGCGCGGTGTTTGGAGATATTCCCGATGGCGCCTGGTACGAGGCGCTGCTGGCCGGTGACCACGATTTCCTGGCCGGTGTGTTCTCGAGAATGCGCGCCGATCTGGCGACTGCTGGGAATGTCCAGATCGTATCGGACGCGGTCGACGGCTATAATCCCATACATGACTTGGCCTATGCCTTTGGGCAGGCCCTCAGCCGAGGACTGGGAAAGACGGCAAAAGTCGGCAAGCAGCTTTGCTCCGCTGCGGTTCCAAACGTTGCGGGACGTGTCGAATTGGAAATTCAGCTCCCGCCTGCTGCGCGGACGAGGAAGATGGCGGCTGTTGAAAACTACAGCCCGCTCGCCGATGAAGCGCGCCGGATACTCGAGCGGGATCCGCACTGCTTCGACCGCGAAAGTCTGATTTCCCAGGATTTTGACTGGAATTCCTCCTGGACACCGGAATGGGAGCGCATCGGCAAACAGCGCGTTGCCGATGGCCGCTATCGCAAATGCATTACCTACAGGGATAATGTGCAGCCCGCCGCGCTGCGCCTCATATCTGAAAGTGCCGCGATATTTGCGGCCGCAGACTAGAGCAATTCCAAGAAAAGTGTGTACGGTTTTCCCGGGAAAAGCGCGTAGCGCTTTCCCTTGGGAATTGCGTAAAAACAAAGAGATAGAGCGGTTCGCCGTTTCCGTGAAACGGTGAAACGCTCTAAAATCTCAGGCTTCACGAAATCAGTGAGACATTGCCGCCGGCATGGCGCTCGATACGGCCCGCGAGGTCGAGTTCCAAGAGCACCATGGACACTTGCGCGGCGTTGAGGCCGGTGTGGCGGATGATCTCGTCCACCGCCACCGGCGTTGGCCCCAGCACTTCGAGCACGCCGCTGCGTTCGTCTTCGCCGGGCGGCGGCGTTGCCGAAAAGTCGGGCGTCTTTTGCGCCGCAATGGCCCTTGGCGTTCGCGTCCCGGCCAAGGGC
This sequence comes from Mesorhizobium sp. P2_F7, assembly GCF_056403695.1. NCBI lineage: Bacteria > Pseudomonadati > Pseudomonadota > Alphaproteobacteria > Hyphomicrobiales > Phyllobacteriaceae > Mesorhizobium > Mesorhizobium sp. P2_F7. The sequence continues at coordinate 669,440 of NZ_JBFUFA010000004.1, forward strand.
GCGATCGCTCCGGAAACATCGGATGCCTCGGTGACCAGGGTGGCGCCGTCCTTGAGCAGGCCGTTGGAGCCGGCGCAACGCGGATCGAGCGGTGAACCCGGCACGGCAAACACCAGCCGGCCCATTTCGCCGGCCAGGCGCGCGCTGATCAGCGAGCCGGAGCGTTGCGCCGCTTCGATCACCACCAGTCCGAGCGCCGCGCCCGCGACGAGCCGGTTGCGGCGCGGAAAATCCTGCGCCCGCGGCTGCCAGCCGAACGGCATTTCCGAAATAACGGCGCCGCCGCGCTCGGCGATGTCGTCGCACAGGCCGATATTTTCAGGCGGGTAGGGGACATCGAGCCCGCCGGCCAGCACCCCAACCGTGCCTGTCAAGAGACTGCCCTGGTGTGCCGCCGTGTCGATGCCGCGCGCCAGACCGGAGATGATGGCGTAGCCGTCGCGGCCAAGATCCGCCGCCAGCATGCGTGCCATCTTGATGCCGGCCAGCGATGCGTTGCGGGCACCGACAATGGCGACCGCCGGCAGGCGGAACACCGCCGCTTCGCCCCTCATGGCAATCAGCGGCGGCGGGTTGTCCATGTTTTTCAGCATCGGCGGGTAGTCGGCCTCGCCGATGCCGACGAAGCGGGCGCCGTTCTTGCCGGCCGCTTCCAGTTCCGCTTCGGCCTCCTCGACCGAGGGAATGCGCACGATCCTTTTGGCGCCACCCGAAAGCATCAGTTCGGGGAGCATCTCAAGCGCTGCCTCGGCCGAACCGAAGCGGTTGATCAGTTCTCGAAACGAGGCCGGGCCGACATTTTGCGTGCGGATCAGCCGCAGCCAGCTCAGCCGCTGCCGGTCGCTGAGGCGCGGCCCGGCGGCAGGCTTGCTCACCCCTTGGCTCCGATCTTGCCTTCAGTGCCGGCAAGAAGGCGCGAAATGTTGGCGCGGTGTTTGAAGATGATGATCAGGCTCATCACCAGGAACAGTCCGGCAGTCTCGGGTGTGCTCCAGAAATGAAGCGCTATCGGCACGATGACCGCTGCCGTCAGTGCTGCCAGCGAGGAGTAGCGAAACAGGAAGGCCATCGCCAGCCACACGACGATGAAGATCAGCGCCACATGCCAGCCAAGTGCGATCAGCACGCCGAGATAGGTCGCCACGCCCTTGCCGCCCTTGAAACCAAGCCAGACCGGAAACAGATGGCCAAGGAAGGCGCCAAGGCCTGCCCAGAGTCCGAGGCCGGCCCACAGTCCGTAGTCGTGTCCAAAATGGCGCGCGATCATCACCGCCGCCGTACCCTTCAGCGCGTCGAGCACCAGCGTCGCGGCGGCCAGGCCCTTGTTGCCGGTGCGCAGCACATTGGTGGCGCCGATATTGCCGGAGCCGATCTTGCGCACATCGCCAAGGCCGGCGGCGCGCGTAATCAGCAGGCCGAAGGGAATCGAGCCGAGGAGATAGCCGAACAGCAATGCCAGGATGACGTTGTAACTCATTGTTTCCCCCCGCATTTCCCCTGACGCAGATCTGCGTTCGATGTGCCGCGATCAGCTTATGCCGAAAACACTGTGCGGCCCGCCACCAGCGTTTGCAAGACCATGCCTTGCAGGCGTGCACCTTCGAAACAGGTGTTTTTCGAACGCGATCGGATGCCGCTTTCGCTGACGATCCAGGGCTCTTCGAGGTCGACGACGGCGAGATCGGCAGGCGCGCCCGGCTTCAACGAGCCGCCGGGCAGTCCGAACAGTTTGGCCGGCGCGGTGGACAGCGTCTCGATCAGCCTGGGCAGCGGCACATCGCCATTGTGGTAAAGGCGCAGCGCTGCGCCGAGCAGCGTCTCCAGCCCGATCGCGCCGGCAGCGGCGTCAGCGAAGGGCAAGCGCTTGGTGTCGACATCCTGCGGGTCGTGCGAGGAGACGATGATGTCGATCGTGCCGTCCTTGACCGCCTCGATCATCGCCAGCCGGTCCTCCTCGGCGCGCAAAGGCGGCGTCAGCCGGAAGAAGGTGCGGTATTCCCCGACATCGTTCTCGTTGAGCGACAGATTGTGGATCGCCACACCCGCCGTGACATTGGCCTGGTCGGCTTTCGCCCGCGTCACCGCTTGTGCCGCCATTTCTGTCGAGATCTTGGCCGCATGATAGGCGCCGCGCGTCAGGCGCGCCAGCGCCAGGTCGCGCTCCAGCGGGATGGATTCGGCCTCGCGTGGAATGCCGGCAAGGCCGAGCCAGCTGGCATAGAGGCCTTCATTCATGACGCCGGCCGAGGCGAGGTCGCCATCCTGCGTCTCATGCGCAATGACGCCGCCGAAATCGCGGGCATAAGTCAGCGCCCGGCGCATCACCAGCGCGCTGGATATTGTGTGGCGGCCATCGGTAAAGGCAACCGCGCCGGCTTCGCGCAGCAGGCCGAACTCGGTCATCTCGCGACCGGCAAGGCCCTTGGTGATCGCGGCGGCCGGAAAGATGTTGACGATTGCGGTGTCCCGCGCGGTGCGCAGCACGAATTCGACCAGCGCGACATTGTCGATCACCGGGTCGGTGTCGGGCATCATGATGACGGAAGTGACGCCGCCGGCCGCCGCCGCGACACTTGCCGAAGCAATGGTCTCGCGGTGTTCGCCGCCGGGCTCGCCGATGAAGACGCGCGCGTCGATCAGGCCGGGAATGATCGCCTTGCCGGCGCAGTCGACAATGGCGGCGCCCGCCGGCGCGCCCTGATTCAGGGCGGCCTTGCCGGCGGCAACGATCTTCTTGCCCTCGACGATAACCGTGCCGATCTCGTCGATGCCTCGCGATGGGTCGACGATGCGGGCGCGTTCAAAGACCGTCGTGCTCATGCGCCGCGACCCTCGTTGCGGCGCGGGTCGAGCAGCGCTTCCATCACCGCCATGCGCACGGCGACACCCATTTCGACCTGTTCCTGGATGACGCTCTGCGGGCCATCGGCGATTTCGGAAGCAATCTCGACGCCGCGGTTCATCGGTCCGGGATGCATGACCAGCGCGCCATCCTTGGCTGCCTTCAGCTTCTCGGCGTCGAGACCGAAATAGCGGAAATATTCGCGGATAGAAGGCACGAAGGCGCCTTCCATGCGCTCACGCTGCAGGCGCAGCATCATCACCACGTCGGCGCCCTTGAGGCCCTCAGCCATCGAACGTGTGACAATGACGCCCATTTTCTCGATGCCGGACGGCAAGAGTGTGGACGGCGCCACGACCCGCACCTGCGCGCCGAGCGCGTTCAACAGCATGATGTTGGAGCGCGCGACGCGCGAATGCAGGATGTCGCCGCAGATCGCCACGATCAGCTTCGACAGCGGCCCTTTGGCGCGGCGGATGGTCAGCGCGTCGAGCAGCGCCTGCGTCGGGTGCTCATGCGCACCGTCGCCGGCATTGACCACCGAGCAGCCGACCTTTTGCGCCAAAAGGGCGGCAGCACCCGCCGACTGGTGGCGGATAATGAGGATATCGGGGCGCATGGCGTTGAGCGTCATGGCCGTATCGATCAGCGTTTCGCCCTTCTTCACCGAAGAGCTTGCGACCGACATGTTCATGACGTCGGCGCCGAGCCGCTTTCCGGCCAGCTCGAACGACGATTGCGTGCGCGTCGATGCCTCGTAGAAGAGGTTGATCTGGGTGCGACCGCGCAACGTCGAGGTCTTTTTCTCGGACTGTCGCGAAATCGCGACGGCGCGATCGGCCCGGTCGAGCAAAAGCTCGATATCGGCGGGGGAAAGATCGCGGATGCCCAGAAGATGGCGATGAGGATAAAGCGGCAGGGACGAAGCGTCGGTCATCTCAAGGCGCTGCTATAGGGGGGAGAATTCCTTGCCGCAAGCGCCAGCTTGGGATTGCGGCCTTTCTCCCCGGTATTTTCGTCGCGCGCGCCGGCAACCTTGGGCTATATCTAGCCGATGGCCTCGGATTCGAAGCCTTCGTAACATAGGGACAGTGCGTGACCGACGACGTGACCAACCAGCCGCCGCCGCTGACGGGCGGCAACGCCTGGCGGGGCGATCCGTTGCTGATCCAGCTCGCCGAGCGCTTTTCCGATCCGGTGCGCAAGGATCTCGACGGGCTTGGTCGATTCGTCCTGACGCAGGAAGCGCAGGAGCTGGCGCGTCTGGCCAATGTCGAGACGCCGAAGCTCAGGACGCACGACCGCCAAGGCCGGCGCATTGATCAGGTTGAATTCCATCCGGCCTATCATGCGCTGATGCGCCGCTCGGTCGCCGGCGGCCTGCATTCCTCGATCTGGGAAAACGGCGACAGCGAGATCGGTCGTCGTCATCAGGTGCGCGCCGCGCGTTTCTATCTGACCGCCGAACTTGAAACCGGGCACCTTTGCCCCATCACCATGACCAGTGCGTCGCTGGCCGCCCTGATGGCCAGCCCAAAGCTGTTTCGCGAATGGGCGCCGCGCGTGACGACGCGCAAATATGACCAGAGCCAGAAGCCACCTGTCGAAAAGACCGGGCTGACACTCGGCATGGGCATGACCGAAAAGCAGGGCGGCACTGACGTGCGCGCCAACACCACTAGGGCCGAGCGCGCCGGCAGCGGTTTTTATCGCCTCACCGGCCACAAATGGTTCATGTCGGCGCCGATGTCGGACGCTTTTCTGGTGCTCGGACAGGCGCCGGAAGGGCTTTCCTGCTTTCTTGTTCCGCGCATCCTCGGCGATGGATCCGGCAACGGCTTCCGTTTCCAGCGGCTGAAGGACAAGCTCGGCAACCGCTCCAACGCATCCTCGGAAGTGGAGTTCATCAGTGCCATCGGCGAGATGGTCGGCGAGCCCGGCGCCGGCGTGAAGACGATCATGGACATGGTCACGCTGACCCGGCTCGACTGTGCCGTCGCTTCGTCGGCGATCATGCGCGCCGGTCTTGCCGAGGCCGTCCATCACACCCGCCACCGCCAGGTGTTCGGTTCGACGCTGATCGAACAGCCGCTGATGCAGCGCGTGCTGGCCGACATGGCGCTCGATGTCGCCGCCGCCACGGCACTCTCGTTCCGGCTGGCGCGTTCCTTCGACGAGGCGGCCAGCGACCGCGGTGAGGCCGCCTTTGCCCGCGCCATGACCCCGGTGGTCAAATACTGGGTCTGCAAGATCGCGCCGCCGCTGCTCTATGAGGCGATGGAGTGCCTTGGCGGCAATGGCTACGTCGAGGAAGCGCCGCTCGCCCGCTACTATCGCGAAGCCCCGGTGAATGCGATCTGGGAAGGCTCGGGCAACGTCATGGCGCTCGACGTGCTGCGCGTGCTTGGCCGCGCGCCGGGCCTGTTCGAGGAGGTGCTGGCCGGCATCGACCGCGATCTCGGCGCCGGCGGTCGCGGCACCATCGGCGTGCTGAAAGCGGCCATGCAGGTCGCCGGCACCGATGAGGGGTCGGCGCGCCTGCTCACCGAGCAACTGGCGCTGTCGGCGGCAGCCGCCGAATTGCGCCGGCTGGGGGCCGGGCGGATTGCCGATGCCTTCGTCGAGACGCGGCTCGCCGGCCAGTGGCGCAACACCTATGGCATGCTCGATTCGCGCCACGATGCGCGCATGATCATCGACACGCTTTATCCGCCGGTGAACTGAGGCCAGCTGGACAGCTTTTCGCCCAAGAGTTTACTGCCGCCTGTGGATGGACGTTAACCTTAACAAATGGTTTCCGTTGCAGCGGCGGGCCGCAAAGCCCACTGTCTTTGTCACCAAAGCAGGAATGCCATGCGGCCCATTTTGACCTCTTTTCTGGCCTTGCACTGGGCAGCGGTTTTCGCCCTGCTGGCGTTCATCTGCGTCGATGGAAACCGCGGCGTTGCGGGCGCTTTGGGCGCGCTTGGAGTGGCCGTGGAAAACACCCGTCTGGCCGATCTCGACAACGCTGCCGTCGTGGCGCCGCTCGCCGTCGCCTTGCTGGTCGTCGCCGTGCTGTTTTGCTGGGTCTTCGTCGAGAGTTTGGTTAATGCCGCAGCGAACCCGGAGGGAGCCGACAGCGTGGCGCGGACCGCCTTTATTTCCGCATCCGCAGTGATGTCGCTGATCCTGATCGGCGGAGCGGCGCAAGGCATCAACGGCCTGTTTTTGGTTGTCGCCGTGCAGTTGGCGGCACTTCTGGCCTCCTACGTTGCCATGCATGCCGAGCAGAGGTCGGTTTTCGCCGTCGCGGTTTCGCGGGAGGCCGAGAGCCGCGCCACCGCGCATGCCATGGCCAAGGGCGCCGCGCATGGGTCCTTGCTGTCACGCATTTCCGGCCGGCCCGACATTGGTCACAGCGGTCACAGAGACGGCTCCAGCCGCAGGGACGGTCACTGATGCGTACGCTGTTCGCATTGTGGGCCGCCCCACTCGCTCTCTTCTGGGGCTGGTTCTTCCTGTCGCTCAACGACATCAATTTCGGCTACGTCATGCTCAGCCGGCAGCTGCATGACGTCGTGTTCCAGCTCTACGGCCAGATGCTTGGCATCGATCCGGCGATCATTCCGGGCATGGTGGCAAGAGCCTGCGTCTTTGACGGCTTCCTGCTGATGGCGCTGTGGGCGTTCCGTCGCCGACGCATCATCGCCGCCTGGATCAGGCGGAAGGTGGGGAATCCGGTCCCCTCCGATCGGATGAGCCAAGCGACTGGAGTCGATCTAAAGCTCCCTGCAGAATAAAGGCGGCGGCCGCCGAATCGATCTTGCCGGCGCGCTTGGCGCGCGAGAAATCCATTTCGATCAACGTCCGCTCCGCCGCGACCGTCGACAGGCGCTCGTCCCACAGCACGAAGGGCAGGTCGGTTATGCCTGCCATGTTGCGCACGAAGGCGCGCGATTTCTGGGCGCGGGGACCTTCCGACCCGTCCATGTTGATGGGCAGGCCGAGCACGAATGCGCCGATATTGTCCTTCTGCAACTGGGCAAGCAGCGCTGCCGCATCCAGCGAAAATTTCTTGCGCAAGATCACCGGGCGCGGATGGGCGAAGGACAGGCCACGGTCGGAAACGGCGACGCCGATGGTCTTGTCGCCGAGGTCGAGCCCGGCCAGCGTCCTGCCGCCCTCCAGGAGTGCCGGCAGATCCTCGATCGCTATGATGCCCAACGGCTTTCTCCAGACCAATTCTGACCCGCAACGGGCGTGACACGTTCTTTTGACCCAAGTGCACACTATGTCACTTTAATTTTGCAGCCGGCGTTCTATCTTCCGCCGCAACCAAAATCGAGGAACATGATCGATGAAATTGACCTGGTACGGACACTCCGCCTTTCGCATCGAGACATCGGGAGCGACCATCCTGATCGACCCCTATCTCATCGGCAATCCGTCCTGGACGGGCGGCTGGGAAGGGCCGGCGGAAGGCGTCACCCATGTGCTTTTGACCCACGGCCACAATGACCATGTCAGCGGCGCGGTGGAGGTGCTGAAGAAGAGCGGCGCCCAGCTGGTCGCCAACTACGAGATCTGCATGTATCTGGTCGGCCAGGGCGTCGACGGCAACAAGATCAACCCCGGCAATCTCGGCGGCACCGTCGATTGCGGCGCCTTCACCACCACCTTCGTGCAGGCGCTGCATTCCTCGTCGTTTGGCCTCGATGGCGGCCAGAACGTCTATCTCGGCAATCCCGGCGGGCTGGTCCTGCATTTTTCGGATGACAAGACGCTCTATCACATGGGCGACACCGACATCTTCTCCGACATGGCGCTGATCAACGAATTGCATGAACCGAAGATCGGCATCGTGCCGGTCGGCGACCGCTTCACCATGGGCGGTGCGGTGGCGGCCCTTGCCTGTCGGCGCTTCTTCCACTTTGACACGGTCGTGCCCTGTCACTTTGGCACCTTCCCGATCATCGACCCGACAGCGGAAAAGTTCGTCGCCGGACTAGAAGGGTCCGATGTCAAGGTGGCCTTGCCAGCAATCGGCCAAACGATCACACTGTAGAGCGATCGCTTGGACGATCCCTTGCGCAAAAGGGAATGAAACCATGGGCTTGAGAAGGACTCTTTGCGTTTCGATGCTGGTTGCGGCGTCACCCGCATCGGCCGCCGAGGACTTCATCAAGGGCGTTTATCTCCAAACTCAGGAGCTTTGTGCGCAAGCCAAAAAGGACACGCTGCAGACGCTGATCGACGCCGGCAATGTCATCTTGTCGGCGGACGGCCTGCAAAGCGTCGAGTACAATTGCGAGTTCGTCCAGATCACCAAGGCGACGCGCTCGCCGAGCTGGGCGGTCACCGCCATCTGCCAGGAGCCGGGCTTTCTCTTTCCCGACGTGCTTTCGATCACGCAGATGAACGCGACGCAAATCGACATCGTCTCGGTACGCCCAACCGCTGACGAAGGCGAGTAGGCCGGCAATGGCGGCAGCTATTACCTCTGCGACGGCGTGTCCCTGCCTTAGAGCAATTCCAGGAAAAGTGTGAAGCGGTTTTCCCGGGAAAGCGCATAGCGCTTTCCCTTGGGAATTGCGTAAAACAAAGAGCTGAAATTTGCCGTCGGCGGCAGATGCACCGCACACATCCGCATGCTAGCGTGACCCTATGGGGATGCTGAAACGGATGGGATTGCTACTGCAGGGAGAGCGGCCGGTGTTCCGGAAGCTCGAACTGCATGTCGCGCATGGCTGCAACCTGGCCTGCGAAAGCTGTTCGCACTATTCCAACCACGCCCATTCCGGCACTGTGTCGCTTGAGGATGCCGACCGCTGGATGGGATTGTGGAGCCAGCGTGTGTCGGTCACCCGGTTCTCCCTGCTTGGCGGCGAACCCACCATCCATCCGCAATTGCCGCAATTTGTGGGTCTGGTGCGGCGGCATTGGCCGCATACCCAGATCGAGATCGTCTCAAACGGCTTCTTCCTGCACCGCCACCCGTCCTTGCCCACCATCCTTGCGGCGGACCCGGATGCCCGCCTTGTCATCTCCGTGCATCACGATTCGGAAGAGTACCGCGACCGGCTGAAACCAGTTTTCACTGTGCTGGAGCAATGGCGGCAGGAGCACGGCTTCGTCGCCAAGGTGCGTCCCGCGCACAAGAACTGGACCCGGCGCTACGAAGGTTTTGGCGACACCATGCTGCCATTCGAGGACGGCGATCCGCGCGCCAGCTGGGAGGCCTGTCCGGCCCGCCACTGCAAGCAGCTTCTCGATGGGCGCGTCTGGAAATGTGCACCCTTGGCCTATCTGCCGATGCAGAAGGCAAAATACCGCCTTGCCGACAAATGGGATCGCTATCTCGCCTACCAACCGCTCGACCCGGATTGCTCCAGCTCCGAGTTGAAGGCCTTCGCCGCGCTAGAGGACGAAGCAGCCTGCGGCATGTGCCCGGCCAAGGAACGGCTGTTCGAGTTGCCGCTTCCGTTGCGCCAGCGGAAGGCTCCGATCAGCCCCACGATCTAAGTCTGCTGCACGACGAAGCGGCAACGGCCGCAGCCGTTAGCTGCGAGAGCGTGAAATTGCCTTGATCGATGACGATCTTCTCTAATTCTGAGGCGGAATGGAGAGCGATGTGAACAGGCCCTTGAAGCTGAACGTTGTGCTGGCATGCGCGGCTTTCTTGAGTCTTTTTTCGCTATCCGGAACAGCAACGGCATGCGCAACTCTTCATGAGCAAGATCTGAATTACCTCAGCAATGCACAAATCGTCGTCCGCGCCAGAATGATATCCTATCAACCGGTATTCGACCCGGAACTTCAGGAGCGGCGGCGCAAGTTTCGCGAGGCTTTGAGCAAGAATGGCGGGGAGCAACTGGTAGGCAAGCTGTCGGATCGTTCCGCCAATGGCATTCGGATCACGTTCGAGGTTGTAGAAATGATTTCCGGCTCTCCACCATTAGACAACTTGGAGGCCAATTGGGTCCACTCGACATATGCCATGCCGGAGCGCTGGGAAGGCCCGGAAAATGTGATCGTGGGTTTGCGCGCTGCCATAGACCGTCACGGAATGCCATTTGTTCAGCTTGTTCAGCAACCTTGCGCGCCGGCAATGATCCTTGAAGATACCCCCGACAACCGGAAAGCGGTCACCGATGCTATTTCGGCGCAAAGGCGCAAGCACATGGGTTACGTCTTCCAGTAAGGTCTTGCCTGGCTGAGGCGTCAAATGTTGCCCGATATGTTGCGCCCGCGGCTCTGCGCCGCTATAGCGCGGGCTGGTTTTTCGAAGGTTTCAAAATGTCCGTTGATCTGCAGACAGTGAAGCGCGTCGCGCGTCTCGCCCGCATTGCGGTGAGCGAGGAGGATGCCGAGCGCATGACCGGCGAATTGAACGCCATTCTGGGCTTTGTCGAGCAGTTGAACGAGGTCGATGTCTCCGGCGTCGAGCCGATGACTTCGGTGACGCCGATGGAGATGAAGAAGCGCCAGGACATCGTCACCGACGGCAACAAGGCTGCCGACATCGTCGCCAACGCGCCGGCCACTGAAGAGAATTTCTTCCTCGTGCCGAAGGTCGTGGAGTAGGCGGCCGATGGCAATCGAGATCGCCATCGAGACACCGCTGCAGGACGATGTCCGCGCTTTGGTCGAGGAGCTGAACGCGACGCTGCTCGAACTGACGCCGCCGGAACATTGCTATCATTTGACGGTCGAGCAGATGGCGGGTGACGACACCACGGTCTTCATCGCCCGCGACGACGGGCAGGCCATCGGCTGCGGCGCGCTGAAGCGTCATGATGCCAGCGTCGGCGAGGTCAAGCGCATGTACACGCGGCCTTCGCATCGCGGAAAAAAGATCGGCGCGAAAATCGTCGAGCGGGTCGAAACGCTGGCGCGCAGCGAAGGGCTGAAGCGGTTGGTGCTGGAAACCGGCGATCGTCATCCCGCGGCCTGGACCGTCTACGAACGCGCCGGCTTCTCGCGCTGCGGCCCGGTGCTGGATTATCCCGATTCCGAGTGGTCGGTGTTTTACGAAAAGAGCCTTTGATGAGCGAACTGACCCATCTGACGATTTCGCAGGCCCGCGCCAAGCTGCGCGGCAAAGAGATTTCCGCCGCCGAGATCACCGAGGCCTATCTCTCGGCCATCGAGCGCGCCAATCCGGTGCTCAACGCCTATATCGTCGTCACCGGCGACAAGGCGCGCGACATGGCCAAGGCCTCCGACGCGAAGCTCGCCAAGGGCGAGGGCGGTGCGCTGGAAGGCATCCCGCTCGGCATCAAGGATCTGTTCGGCACCGAAGGTGTCCACACCCAGGCCTGTAGCCATGTGCTCGACGGCTTCAAGCCGCGCTACGAATCGACCGTCACCGCCAATCTGTGGGCCGACGGCGCCGTCATGCTGGGCAAGCTCAACATGGACGAGTTCGCCATGGGCTCGTCCAACGAGACCTCCTATTACGGCCCGGTCGTCAATCCGTGGCGGCGTTCGCGCCTCGACACGGTGGTGATGCCGACCACGCATCAGGGCGATGGCGGTTTTGTTTCAGCCGGCGGCACCAAGACCGCGCGTACGCTGGACAATGCACAGCTCGTTCCGGGCGGCTCGTCGGGCGGCTCGGCCTCCGCCGTCTCGGCCTTCCTGTGCGCCGGCGCCACCGCCACCGACACCGGCGGCTCGATCCGCCAGCCCGCCGCCTTCACCGGCACTGTCGGCATCAAGCCGACTTATGGCCGCTGCTCGCGCTGGGGCATCGTCGCTTTCGCCTCGTCGCTCGACCAGGCCGGCCCGATCGCCCGCGACGTGCGCGACGCCGCCATCATGCTGAAGTCGATGGCCTCGGTCGATGCAAAGGACACCACCTCGGTCGACCGTCCGGTGGCGGACTACGAAGCGGCGATCGGCAAGCCGATCAAGGGCATGAAGGTCGGGATTCCCAGGGAATACCGCGTCGACGGCATGCCGGAAGAAATCGAGGCGCTGTGGCAGAAGGGCATTGCCTGGCTGAAGGATGCCGGCGCCGAGATCGTCGACATTTCGCTGCCGCACACCAAATATGCTTTGCCGGCTTACTATATCGTCGCGCCCGCCGAAGCGTCGTCGAATCTCGCCCGCTATGACGGCGTCCGCTACGGCCTGCGCGTGCCGGGCAAGGACATTGTCGACATGTACGAAAAGACCCGCGCCGCCGGTTTCGGCCGCGAGGTCAAGCGCCGCATTATGATCGGCACCTATGTGCTGTCGGCCGGCTACTACGATGCCTACTATCTGCAGGCGCAGAAGGTGCGAAATCTGATCAAGCGCGACTTCGAGACCGTCTTTGCTGCGGGCGTCGACGTCATCCTGACGCCGGCGACGCCGTCCGCCGCTTTCGGCATCGCCGACGAGGACATGGCAGCCGACCCGGTAAAAATGTACCTCAACGACATTTTCACGGTGACCGTGAACATGGCCGGCCTGCCGGGCATCGCGGTTCCAGCCGGCCTCGACGCCAAAGGCCTGCCGCTCGGCCTGCAGCTGATTGGCCGTCCCTTCGACGAGGAAACCCTGTTCCAGACCGCTGCCGTCATCGAGCAGGCGGCAGGAACCTTCCAGCCGGAGAAGTGGTGGTAGCATGCCGCCCCCGTCTCGCATTTCCATCGTCGAGACGGGAAACGAACTGCTGATCACAAACCCGCCACGCACCTCGGATTTCAGGACAGGCTTTGTCCTGATTGGGGCCGCGATCGTTGCCTATACCGGCTACATGGGACTGAGAGACACGTCGCCCGCGACGGTCAGCAGCGGCACTCTCGGCCTGCTGTCGTTCGTTGCGATCATCGCCCTGTTCACCTATTTCCTCGGCAAGGATTTCATCTGGCTGGTGTTCGGCAAGGAAACCCTGCGGCTGACCAACGCCGCCGCCATGCGCGATGTCAGGGGTTCGTTGCAAAATCGTTCGTCATTGCCTTTGAAAGGGCACCTTAACGTCGAAATCCTCGATCATACCTATCCGACGGACGAAGTCGGGCTGTCGGAAGTCATCCGTTTGACCAACGCGAACGGCACCCTTGTTTTCGGCAGGGAGTTGAGCCGTGAGGAGGCGGAGGTTGTGGCGAATGCGATCCAGGATTTCATCGGCCGTCAAAAATTCATGCTGGCGATAGGCAGGTAATGTTTTTCTATCTTTCCAAGCTGATCGGCCGTCCCTTCGACGAGGAAAGCCTGTTCCAGACCGCTGCCGTCATCGACCAGGCGGCGGGCACGTTCCAGCCGGAAAAGTGGTGGTAGGAATGACTGCTCCTTCTCGGATTTCGATCGTCGAGACAGATGACAGGCTAACGATCAGCAATCCGTCGCGTTACTCAATCCCTGAGATATTGATATCAGTCGCAGTTATCGGTCTGTATTGCTATTTCTGGGGACCTGCACTGATTGCATCGGTGTCGTCGCCAGACGCAAAATTGAACCTCCAATTTTTCACCTTGTGGTTTTTCTTCGTACTTATTCTCTACAAGTGCTTTGAGACGATTGCTTGGAATAGATTTGGCATTGAAACTCTGGAGATCACCAGCGACTCACTGGATCAAACGGTCAAGCGGTGGCCTTTCGTGAAGAGCAATTCGGCCGACCCCCATCACATATCCAAGCTTGGAATAACGTTCGGAGACTCAAATAGCGAAGGCCCGGATGATGGTGGGGTTGTCCATTTTCAATCCTCGGGAAAAAGCTTCAATTTTGGCCGCGAGTTGGATCGAACCGAAGCTGAAACGGTAGTCGAAGCCATCAAGCGGTTCGCCGGTCGGCATAGTTTCACGGTCGAGTAGGACCATGTTCTTCTATCTCTCCAAGATCTTCTGGTTCTTCGTGCAGCCGCTCAACCTGGCGATCTTCCTGCTGCTGGTAGGTTTGCTTGCGGCGCTGATCGGCCGGCGGCGGCTGGCGGCGACAGGCAGTGTGCTCGCCTTCCTGATTCTCGCACTGTCGGCCTGGACGTCGCTCGGCGCTATGATGCTCAATCCGCTCGAAGAGCGATTTCCCAAGCCACCGCTGCCGCAGAAGGTGGATGGCATCGTCGTGCTCGGCGGCGGTTTCGAGGGCGCCATCAATCTGGTGCGCGGCGGTTACGAGCTGAATTCCGGCGGCGACCGCATGGTCGAGACGGCGATCCTTGCCCGCCGCTTCCCCGAGGCGAAGGTGGTTGTCTCCGGCGGAACCGGCGAATTGTTGCTGGAGGGCGAGGGCGATGCAGCCACCGCGCCGCGGCTGCTTGGCGCGCTTGGCGTCAGTGCGAACCGGCTGGTGCTCGAGAGCAAATCCCGCAACACCTATGAGAATGCAGTCTTCAGCAAGGAATTGGTGACGCCGAAACCGGGCGAGACCTGGCTGCTGGTGACCTCGGCCTTCCATATGCCGCGCTCCAAGGCGCTGTTCGACAAGGCCGGCTTTCCGACGATCCCGTGGCCCGTCGACTATCGCACCTCGGGAAAGGAAGGCTTTGGTCTGTTTCGAGACAATGCACCGGATTCGCTGCAGACCACGACGACGGCGATCCGCGAATGGATCGGGCTTGCCGCCTATTGGCTGTCGGGCCGGATCGACCAGCTTTTCCCAGGCCCCGGCGGCTGACCGATCACCGCTTGGCGCGCCGCCGAGAAGAACTGGCGCCGCACCAGCACCGCCAGAAGCAGCAGCGTCGACATAACGAACACAATCGGATCGACGAACCAGCCGAGATAGCCGATCGAGAAGAACACGGCGCGCAGGCCCGAGTTGAAATGCTTGCCGGCCAACATGTTCATGCGCGCCGCGCGCCACACCGCCGTTTCGCTGACCGGATTGCGCGAGGCCTCGCCATGCGGGATCGGCACCGCGCCGATCAGGATCGTGCAATAATTGAAGAGACGATAGGCCCAGCCGAACTTGAAGAAGGCGAAGGCCAGGATCAGCACCAGGCCGAAAACCTTCATTTGGAAGGCCGAGCGCGACGAGGTCGCGTTCAACGGCAGGTCATTCAGCACGTCAAGCACCCGGTCGGAGGCGCCGAGCAGCGCGAAGCAGCCACCGAGCGCAATCAGCGACGAGGAAGCAAAAAAGGCGGTGCCTTGCTGCAGGCCGCTCATGATGGCGGTGTCGACGATGCGGATCTCGCGCTCGGCCATGGTGCGCATCCAGGCCTCACGCTGCACATTCATGGCCATCGTCAGCGATACCCGGCTGACCAGCTTGCCGTCGGACGCCAGCGTGTGCAGCCACCATGCGAGGAGGAAGAAAGCCAGCGCCGCGAGATCAGCCGTCGACAGATGAAAGGAATCGCCCATGCAACCCTTTTACCACAGGCCAGGCGCCAGTTTCGACGGTTGGCTCAGGCCGGCAAAGGCGTGGCGGCTTCCCTATGCAGCGCCTCGACGACGCTGTCAGTCCTGGTGATCCATCCGAAGGCGTGTTCGAAATTCCACAGCGTCGACTGACGATTGAAATCGGGGCCCGAATGGTTCATCGCGTCCTCGACCAGGATCGGCCAGAATTCCAGCATGTAGGCGTCGCGAGCGGTGGCATCGACGCAGACGTTGGTGGCGACCCCGGTGAACAGCAGATTTCGTATCTTGCGGGCGCGCAGATACGCTTCGAGGCCAGTGTTGCAAAAGCCGCTGTAACGCGATTTGCGGATGATCTGGTCGCCCGGCTCGGGTTTCAGCGCGTCGACGATCTGCCAGTCCCAGCTGTTGTCGATCAACAGTCTGCCGGCGAGCTCGGGACGTTCGCGCATCATGACCATCCCCAGTTCCTTGTGATGGTTCGGGGAAGAGGCATCTCCCGCATCGCTGAGATCGGGCTTGTACGACATCTGGAGGTAAATGACGCTGACGCCGGCCTCGCGTGCCGCCTTGAGCAGGCGCTGGTTGGCGTCGATTGCCGGTGCGGCGCCGGATATGTCGAAGCCGGCGAGGTCGAACATGCCGCCTTTCGAGGCAAAGGCGTTCTGCATGTCCACGACGACGACAGCGGTCTCGGCAGGCGCGATGCGCACCGGCTGCGGCCTGGCATTCAACGTCAGCACGGCGTCCTCCCTTGCAAATGAGAAGCGAGGCCAAACGCGGCAGGCCTGCGATAGGCAGAATAGCCGCGCCGTCATGGTCGAGCAATCAATGTCGCTGCCTGAGCAAACAAGGTCGGCGGGTGCGGCGCCGTATTTCTCAAAACAGCACAAACATCATGGAAAGTCCTATATGTAGGTCTTGATCCCATTCCCGGAGACGGCGCAGCGTGTTCCTTTCGGTTTTCGACCTGTTCAAGATCGGCATCGGGCCGTCGAGCTCGCACACGATGGGGCCGATGACGGCGGCGCGGCGGTTTCTCGACGAGATCGCCGGCGATGACTGGCCACGCCCGGCTGGCGTGAAGGTCGATCGCATCGGCGCCAGCCTGCACGGCTCGCTCGCCTACACCGGCATCGGCCACGGCTCGGACCGCGCCGTTGTCCTCGGCCTTGCCGGCCTGACGCCGCAGACGGTCGATCCCGATCAGGCCGAGGGCATTGCCACACGCATCGCCGCCGAGAAGCGGATTTCGCCTCCCGGTCATCCCTCCTACCGCTTCGATCCGGCGACAGATCTGGTCCTCGACAGGAAGACGCCGCTCACCGGCCACGCCAACGGCATGGCGTTCTACGCCTACGACGCCGGCGACCGGCTGCTGCTCAAGCGCATCTATTATTCGATCGGCGGCGGCTTCGTCGTCTCCGAGGAAGAGCTGCAGCGGATGAAGGTGAAGGGCTCGGTGACGACCGAAGGCAAGAAGGTGCCTTACCCCTTCAAGAACGCTGTCGAGATGCTCAAGATGGCCGGCAAAAGCGGGCTTTCCATTGCCGACATGAAGCGCGTCAATGAGGAGTCGCATATGTCGCGCGAGGAGCTCGACAGCGGCCTCGATGCCATCTGGGGCGCCATGAAGGGCTGCATCGACCGCGGCCTGTCGCAGGACGGCATCATGCCGGGCGGGCTGAAAGTACGACGCCGTGCCCGCATGCTGCACGACAAGCTGCAGGAGCAGTGGCAGCAGAACAAGCCCAACCCTTTGCTCGCCAATGACTGGCTGTCGATCTATGCCATGGCGGTGAACGAGGAAAACGCCGCCGGCGGGCGCGTCGTCACCGCGCCGACCAATGGAGCGGCCGGCACGCTGCCGGCGGTGCTGCGCTACTGGCTGCATTTTCACCCGGAAGCCGACCAGCCGAGCATTCGCGACTTCCTGCTGACGGCGGCAGCTGTCGGCGGCATCATCAAGACCAACGCGTCGATCTCCGGCGCCGAAGTCGGTTGCCAGGGCGAGGTCGGTTCGGCCTCGGCGATGGCCGCGGCTGGCCTCTGCGCCGTCATGGGCGGCACGCCCGAGCAGGTCGAGAACGCGGCCGAGATCGCGCTCGAGCATCATCTCGGCATGACCTGCGATCCGGTCGGTGGCCTCGTCCAGGTGCCCTGCATCGAGCGCAACGCACTCGGGGCCGTCAAGGCGGTGACAGCCGCCTCGCTCGCCATCAAGGGCGACGGCGTCCACTTCGTGCCGCTCGACGCGGCGATCGAAACCATGCGCCAGACCGGCCTCGACATGAACGAGAAGTACAAGGAAACCAGCCTTGGCGGGTTGGCTGTCAATGTCGTGGAATGTTGAACGCTCAACGCCGCTGGCACTGTGGAGAAGTCGGGCAGGGCCGTTGACGCAACCGCGCGCCGGACTAAACCTTAAGCGATGGCACTCAATCTCCTAAAACTCTGCGTCGGTTGCGACAGCGTCGAGGATCTCGAAGAGTGGATCGCCTTTCGGGTCGACGAGCGACGCCGTGCCGGCGAGCCGGCCGAGCACTGGCACACCACCCGCATGGTGCCGACGCGCGGCACCGAGGTCACCGATGGCGGTTCGCTCTATTGGGTGATCAAGGGCAGCGTCCAGTGCCGTCAGCTAATTACCGATATCCGTCCCTTCACCGATGACGAGGGCATCGGCCGCTGCCGCCTGATGCTCGGCCTCGAAGTCGTTCGTACCAACTGGCAGCCACGCCGCGCATTCCAGGGCTGGCGCTACCTGAAACCGTCGGATGCGCCGGCCGATATTGGCAAGGGCAAGGCCGGAATGGTCGAGATGCCGCCAAAGCTGAAGCGTGAACTCGCCGATCTGGGCTTGTTGTAAGGCCAGGGGCACGGCCGCTTCTCCCACAGCACTGATCGCTGGCCCTTCATCTTGTCCAAAGCTGGACTTGCAAGCGGGCCGGCAACGCCACATCTTGAATTTCATGAGCGACAAGAAGCAGCCCGTGCCCGCGAGGGCCAATCCTGCGCCGGTCAAGCCTCAATCCAATGCCGGCGAGATCGACGCCTTTATCCGCCAGGCGCGGTCGCTTGCCGCGTCCGCGACCGGCTCCGGGCGGCTGATCCTGGCGCTCGACGCGACGATGAGCCGCCAGCCGACCTGGGATCTCGCCACCAAGCTGCAAGGCGAAATGTTCGATGCCGTCGGCAAGGCCGGAGCCCTCAGCGTCCAACTGGCTTATTTTCGCGGGCTGGGCGAATGCCGGTCATCGGCCTTCGTGGCCGACACCAATGCCCTGAACCAATTGATGACCCGGATCAACTGCCGCGCCGGCCACACCCAGATCGGCAAGGTGCTGGCGCATGCGCTGAAGGAAACGGCGACGGCCAAGGTCAATGCGCTGGTCTATATCGGCGACGCCATGGAAGAGGATATCGACGACCTGGCGCAGAAGGCCGGCAGCCTCGGCCTGCACGGCGTTCCCGTCTTCGTCTTCCAGGAAGGTCATGATTCCGGCGCAGAAAAAGCGTTCAAGGAGATCGCGCGGCTGTCCAAAGGGGCTTGGTTCCGGTTCGATCGGCGGGCTGCCGCGACCCTGGCCGGACTGCTTTCAGCCGTCGCCGTCTATGCGACCGGTGGATTGAAGGCGCTCGTGGCAAGGGACCGGCCGGGAGACCGGCTGTTGATCGAGCATCTCAAGGGCGGCGGGAATTGATGGGCGCTATCATTGCACTTGTTGCACTGTTTCTGGTGCTGCTAGGCGCGGCGACGATCTTCGTCCGCGCCGACCCGCAAAAACTGGCAAGCGGCATGCGCACGCTCGGCCCGGTGCTTCTGGCGCTGTTTGGCCTCGCG
Organism: Mesorhizobium sp. P2_F7; assembly: GCF_056403695.1. Taxonomy (NCBI): domain Bacteria; kingdom Pseudomonadati; phylum Pseudomonadota; class Alphaproteobacteria; order Hyphomicrobiales; family Phyllobacteriaceae; genus Mesorhizobium; species Mesorhizobium sp. P2_F7. The sequence goes on from NZ_JBFUFA010000004.1 coordinate 688,404, forward strand.
GTGCTGGTGGTCGGCCGCGAAGGCATTGCCGGTCTCATCCTGGCCGCGGCCCTTGCCTGGTATGGTTCGGTGCGGATGAAGCGGCCCACGGTCGGGCTGGCGCCCGGCAAGCGCTCGACGGTGCGCACCGCCGCACTGGAGATGGAGCTGGATCACGATACAGGTGGGCTTGAAGGCCTGGTTCTGGCCGGCCGCCATGAAGGCAAGATGCTGGGCGCGATGGGCCTGGCCGAACTGCAGCAGCTTTACCGCGAGCTCCCCGGCGATCCGGAGAGCCGCCAACTCCTAGAGACGTATCTTGACGGCCGTTTTCCCGTCTGGCGCAAAGACGCTGAGGCGAACGGTGGCGAAGGGCTGGGTGTTGCGCCAGGTGCGGGCGCCATGACTAAGGAGGAGGCCTACAAGGTCCTTGGTCTTGAAGCGGGGGCCGCCGCGGCGGATGTCCGCAAGGCGCACCGCCGCCTGATGCAGCGCCTGCACCCCGACATCGGCGGCACGTCTTTCCTGGCGGCGCGGATCAACGAAGCCAAGGACGTCTTGCTCTCCAATCACAACTAGTCTCCTTCGACGCAGTAAATTTCCGGGAGATGGTCCTCGACGCCGTCCTACTGTTGGACGGCGTAGCAGGTAATTTTCTTCTTCTTCAAAGCGTTGCAGGCATTCCAGGCGGCATCCTTCGAACCGAAACCGCCGAAGCGGGCGCGGTAATAGGTCTCGCCATCCTTGTCGAAAGCGACCGTAAAACCGGAGGCAGATGCAAGTATCTTCGGCGCCTGCTTGGCGGTCTTGTCGAGGAAAGCCTGGGCTTCGGACTGCTTGGGCGAAGACGCGACCTGCACTGCCCAACCCGACGGCACCGAGGCCGTGTTGACCGGATCGACTGCCGGAGGGGATGCTGGCGTGGGCTCGGCGTAGGCCGCAACCATTTGCGCCGTTTCGACCTTGGGCGCCGTTACGATGACGGTCTTGACCTTTCTGGTCTTGACGACGGGGGCGGGCTCTTCGACCGCGGCCACCGTCTGTTCGTCAGAAGGCTGCGCGTCAGCAGAGGTCGGGTCGTCATTGGACGCCACGGCATCGTCTTCAACCACCGGCTTGTCGTCCGGCGTCGGTGCGTCGTGCTTGGGCAGGAAAACCTTGGCCAGCGCCTTGATCGGATTGTCGCCACCGGCCTTGGCGATCAAAGCGCCGCCGCCGCGGGTCGATGCACGCGGCATGTAGGCGTTGATCAGCCCGGCCATCTGGTTGTCGCGGCTGCGGCCCGAAGTGCCGCCCATGACGACGGCGACAAGGCGGCGGTTGCCGTCGGAAACCGACGAGACGAGGTTGAAGCCCGAGGCGCGGGTGTAGCCGGTCTTGATGCCGTCGACGCCCTTGATGCGGCCGAGCAGCCGGTTGTGACCATTGATGCGCTGGCGCCCATAGAGAAAGGAGCGCTGCGAGAAATAGCCGTAATACTGCGGATAATGTTCCCTGAGCGCGATGCCGAGCATCGCCATGTCATGGGCGGTGGTGAACTGGCCGGGATCGGGCAGGCCGTTGGCATTGCGAAACACCGTGCCGTCCATGCCAAGCTGCCGCGCCTTGGCCGTCATCATGCGGGCGAAATTGCTCTCGCTGCCGCCGAGCAGTTCGCCGAGCGCGGTCGCCGAATCATTGGCCGACTTGGTCACCATCGACAAGATGGCGGTCTCGACTGAAACCGCTCCGCCGGCCTTGACGCCGAGCTTGGTCGGGGGTTCGGCCGCTGCTTTTGCCGAAAACGGCACCGGCGTGTTCTTGCTGATCCTGCCCTTCGCCAGGGCCTCGAAGGTCAGATAGAGCGTCATCATTTTGGTCAGCGACGCCGGGTAGCGCCGGCCATTGGCATCGGACGAATAAAGCACCTTGCCGGTCTTGGCATCGACGACGATCGCCGACGATCTGGCGGCCATCGACGATGCGACATCCGCAACGACGAATGTCATCGCCAAAGCGAGGATCATGATCGTTTTGAGGGAAGATGCGGATTTTGAACCGAAGACCGACAACGCCTGACGCACTGATAGTTCCTTTGAAACTCATTGCCCTGGAGGCGGCAAAGGGATCCGACCTCACTTGCCGTCAAACTATCGCGGCCTGCGTTACCAATCCGTTTATGGTAACCGGCGCGTTCACCATTTTCCTCGGGCTTGAGCCTTTCTTTATTCGAATTTTAGCGTTTGCCGGCGCAGCGCGGCCCGATGCCGCGGAAATCTTGACTTTTGTGCAGCGCACAATATATTCTCCTGCATTGCACAACTGCGCTCAGGCAAGGGGTGCTCTAAAACCGCCAAGGGAGACGTGAAATGACCCAGACCTATGAGGACTTCTCGAAATACGGCAAAGAGTTTGCCGACACCGGATTGAAGAGCTTCGCTTCGCTCTCCAAGGGCGCGCAGGCGATCGCCACCGAAGCTGGCGAATACACCAAGAAGAGCTTCGAAGCCGGAAGCGCCGCGGTCGAAAAGCTGATCTCCGCCAAGTCGCTGGAAAAGGCGATCGAGATCCAGTCCGACTTCGCCAAGCAGAGCTATGAGAGCTTCGTCGCCGAGGCGACCAAGTTCGGCGATCTCTATGCCGAGCTCGCCAAGGAGGCCTACAAGCCCTTCGAATCGATTGTCGCCAAGGCGAAGTAATTTCGCCTCAAAATACCAAGCACGGCCTTTCGGGCTTGCAAAACAGACCCGGTCGCGGATGCGCGGCCGGGTTTTTTCATGCCGTTTTCAATTCTGGGGCCTTAGTGGTTCACGATTTTGAAAATCGCCTCGGTTTGCCCACCTAGCCATATTGTCAGCTAACAAGAAGGGCTTAAAATCGTCCATCGAACACCTACATGTCGAACTCGCATGGGGATTCGAAAGAGGCAGGATTACGTGACTTCAGGTTTGACTGCCACGGCAAGCGTGGTGCGGATGCAAAGTGACGGCGACGGCAATGAGGCCGGTCGCGGCACGGCTGTCATTACGCGCACGAAAACCAAGACCAAGAAGCCTAGCCTTTATCGGGTCCTTATCCTCAACGACGACTACACGCCCATGGAGTTCGTGGTTCACGTCCTGGAGCGTTTTTTTCAAAAGGACCGCGAAGCCGCCACACGCATCATGCTTCATGTTCACAATCATGGAGTGGGCGAGTGCGGGGTCTATACATTCGAGGTGGCCGAGACCAAAGTGTCCCAGGTCATGGATTTCGCCCGACAGAATCAGCATCCGCTGCAATGCGTGATGGAGAAGAAGTGAGGTAACATGCCGGCTTTCTCCCAAGGCCTGGAAAAGGCGCTTCACCAGGCGCTGACGCTCGCCAATGAGCGGCACCATGAATATGCAACCCTTGAACATCTGCTGCTCGCGCTCATCGACGACACCGAGGCGGCCGCCGTCATGCGCGCCTGCAACGTCGATCTCGACGAGCTGAAGCACACCGTTCTGACCTATATCGACACCGAGCTCGACAACCTCGTCACCGGTTACGATGAGGATTCCAAGCCGACCGCCGGCTTCCAGCGCGTCATCCAACGCGCCGTGATCCATGTGCAGTCATCCGGCCGCGAGGAAGTGTCCGGCGCCAACGTGCTCGTCGCCATCTTTGCCGAGCGCGAGAGCCATGCCGCCTATTTCCTGCAGGAACAGCAGATGACCCGTTACGACGCGGTCAACTACATCTCGCACGGCATCGCCAAGCGCCCCGGCGCATCGGAGACGCGCTCGCCGCGCGGCGCCGATGACGAGCAGGGCGGCCAGAACGGCGCCGAGCCGCAAGAGGAAGGCGGCAAGAAGAAGCAGCAGCAGGATGCGCTGACCGCTTATTGCGTCAACCTCAACAACAAGGCCAAGGCCGGCAAGATCGATCCGCTGATCGGCCGCGAGAGCGAGATCAACCGCACCATCCAGGTGCTGTGCCGCCGCTCCAAGAACAACCCGCTCTATGTCGGCGATCCCGGCGTCGGCAAGACGGCGATTGCCGAAGGCCTTGCCAAGCGCATTGTCGAAGGCGACGTTCCCGAAGTGCTGCAGGACGCCACCATCTTCGCGCTCGACATGGGCACGCTTTTGGCCGGCACCCGCTATCGCGGCGATTTCGAAGAGCGGCTGAAGCAGGTCGTCAAGGAGCTCGAGGACTATCCGGGCGCCGTGCTGTTCATCGACGAGATCCACACCGTCATCGGTGCCGGCGCCACCTCGGGCGGCGCCATGGATGCGTCGAACCTGTTGAAGCCTGCTTTGTCTTCGGGCGCCATCCGCTGTATCGGCTCGACCACCTACAAGGAGTTCCGCCAGTTCTTCGAGAAGGACCGCGCCCTGGTGCGGCGCTTCCAGAAGATTGACGTCAACGAGCCGACCATCGAGGACGCCATCGAGATCATGAAGGGCCTCAAGCCCTATTATGAGGAGTTCCACAAGGTGAAGTTCACCAACGAGGCGATCAAGGCCTCGGTGGAGCTGTCGGCGCGCTACATCAACGACCGCAAGCTGCCGGACAAGGCGATCGACGTGATCGACGAGACTGGCGCCTCGCAGATGCTGGTGCCGGAAGCCAAGCGCAAGAAGACCATTGGCATCAAGGAGATCGAAGCCACGATCGCCACTATGGCTCGCATCCCGCCGAAGACGGTTTCGGCCGACGACGAGAAGGTGCTGCAGGGTCTCGATGTCGAGCTGAAGCGCGTCGTCTATGGCCAGGACACCGCGATCACCGCGCTGACCTCGGCGATCAAGCTGGCACGCGCCGGCCTTCGCGAACCGGAAAAGCCGATCGGCTCCTACCTGTTCTCGGGTCCGACCGGCGTCGGCAAAACCGAAGTCGCCAAGCAGTTGGCGGCGTCGCTCGGCGTCGAACTGATCCGCTTCGACATGTCGGAATATATGGAACGCCACACCGTTTCGCGGCTGATCGGCGCGCCTCCCGGCTATGTCGGCTTCGACCAGGGCGGCCTGTTGACCGACGGCGTCGACCAGCATCCGCACTGCGTGCTTTTGCTGGACGAAGTCGAGAAGGCGCATCCCGACCTGTTCAACATCCTGTTGCAGGTCATGGACCACGGCAAGCTGACCGACCACAACGGCAAGCAGATCGACTTCCGCAATGTCATCCTGATCATGACCACCAATGCGGGCGCATCCGATGCGCAGCGCGCGGCGATCGGTTTCGGGTCGACCAAGCGCGAAGGCGACGATGTCGAGGCGATCAACCGGCTGTTCACGCCGGAATTCCGCAACCGTCTCGATGCGATCATCCCGTTCGGCTCGCTGCCGGTGCCGGTCATCCATCAGGTGGTGCAGAAGTTCGTCATGCAGCTCGAGGCGCAGCTCTCCGAGCGCGGCGTCACCTTCGACCTGTCGCCGGACGCGATCGCCTGGCTCGCCGACAAGGGTTATGATGAGCGCATGGGTGCGCGGCCGCTCGGCCGGGTCATCCAGGAGCACATCAAGAAGCCGTTGGCCGACGAGGTGCTGTTCGGCAAGCTCAAGAAGGGCGGCACGGTGCGCGTCACCGTCGAGAAGAGGGAAACCGGCGAAACCGGCCTGAAGCTCGAATCGCTGGCCGACGAAGCGCCAGTGCAGCCGAAGCAGGAGCCCGAAGAGGCGCCGAAAGCCGCCCGCAAGGCGGTGGCCAAGAAGCCGGTCGCCAAGAAGGCTGTGGCGCAAAAGCCTGAGCCCAAAGGCAAGGATGGCGGCAAGCGCAGCCTGGTGCCGCAATTGCCACGCAAGGGCTAACAAGTTCGCCAATGAAAAGGCCCCGGTGACGGGGCCTTTTTTCATGGCTGGCCGGTTTGCCGAAGCAGGGCGGCTGCTTTCAGGTCGGATGCTTTCAGGTCAGGCGGCGACGCCGTCGGGTGCAAAGCGTGCCAGGAAATGCCCGCACGCCTTCCAGATGGCGATCGAGATCAGCACGCTCGCATAGCCATCCACGGCGTAGTGCCAGCCAAGGATGACCGAACCGACCATGATGATTGCGGCGAATGCCCACATCAACAAGCCGACCAACCGCGAGCGGCGCGTTGCATAAAGCGCGAAAAGCACCGCCATCGCCACATGCATGGACGGGAAGGCGGATATGCCGATACTGCCTTTGGTCGCCCCGATATAGCCGCTCCACAACATGTCCTGCGTGCTCAGCGCCCAGATCGGATAGATGCGATCGCCAGCAGCGAGCGCTTGCATCAGGGGATGGTAGTCGCTGCCCAGCCCCAGTCGCTCGTAAAAGCACGGCCCTGCCGAAGACAGGCCCATCGCCAGGAAGAAACCCGCCAGTATCCATACGAGCATGAAGCTCATCAGGAACTGGTGGCGCAGCTTCGTGTCCTTGCGCGTGATACAGGCGATGAAGACCGAGGCGATAAGGACGACGAACCAAGAATTGTAAGCCAGGTTGAACGCTCTTACGGCGAGCGGCGACTGGACGATAAACCATAGCCATTCATGGGGCGCTCGACCGAAATGCAGCACCCGGTCGGCCTGAGCCAATGCGTGGTCCCATGCGAATGGCGAAAGGATCGCGATCGCGCCTTTCAACACACCGAAAGCGGATATGAGCGCAATGCTGGCGGCCAGACCATTCAGGCTGTTGGCGTTGCGCTCGGCGTTGCCGAAGAAGCCAACCATCGATCTCAGAAAAGTGCCGAGCGGTTCGCGATCCCGCTTGATGAGCGCAAGGTGAAAAAAACTGCCGAGTGCGAAGGCACAGCCGCCGATCCAGAAAGCGAAGAGAAGGTATAGGGCATAGTCTTCCAGCACGCTGAAATCCGGCATGTTTCCGGTACGCAGGCCGACCGCGGCTGCCAGAAGCAAGGAAACGATCGCCATCACGTGCAGCAGGCGGTGTCGCCGGTATGCGTCCGCCAAGATGCTCAGAAAGACCCGCCCGGCAGCTGCTTTTGCCAACGGCCCTGATGTCGCGACCGAATTTTCCACGATTTTGAACACCCAAACGCACCTCGGTACGGCACGCTACCACGGGGTGGTTTGATATTTCCTAACCGACGTAGGGGATTCTGCCTGAGCGCCTCGCCTCGGGGCGCGCCCCGCCTTCAATCGTTCAGCGCGGCCCGGATCTTGCCCGCGTTTTCAGCCAGCACTTCGGGCTTCTCCATCTGTCCCGTATGTGGCTTCAAGGCGACGCCGTCGAAGCGCGGGATGACATGGACATGCAGGTGATAGACAGTCTGGCCGGAGGCCGGTTCGTTGAATTGCAGGATGGTGACGCCGTCGGCGCCGAACGCTTTTTTGACCGCCAGCGCGACCTTCTGGACGATCGTGAACAGCGGACCGAGCGTCGCCGGATCGGCATCGAGCAGGTTGCGCGACGGCGCCTTCGGCACCACCAGCGTGTGCCCGGGCCCTTGCGGCATCACATCCATGAAGGCGACCACCGCGTCATCCTCGTAGACGCGGTGCGAGGGGATTTCGCCGCGCAGGATCTTTGCGAAGATATTGGTGGGGTCGTAGCTGGCGTCAGCCATGGCGGTGCTCCGGAATTGTGCCTCCCCGTGTAGCGAAGCCTCCCCAAACCGGCAAGTCGGTCAGACCGGATCGAGCCGCACTTGGGCGCGACAGACCGCTACTCCTCGAGATCCTTGCGGAACGGCGTGTGCTCTTCCAGAATTTCGCCCATCCGCTCGACCTCGCGCCGCTCACGCCGGAGATAATCGGCCACCGCGTTGCGCAGGCCGGGATGCGAAATGTAATGAGCCGAATGCATGGTCACCGGACGGTAGCCGCGCGCCAGCTTGTGCTCGCCCTGCGCACCGGCCTCGACCACCTTCAGCTTGCGCTCGATGGCGAAGTCGATGGCCTGATGATAGCAGACTTCGAAATGCAGGAAGGGGTGGTCCTCGATGCAGCCCCAATTGCGCCCGTAAAGCGCGTCGGAGCCGATGAAGTTGATGGCGCCGGCGATATAGCGGCCATTGCGCTTGGCCATCACCAGCAGAATGTCGTCGGCCATGCGCTCGCCGATCAGCGAGAAGAACTTGCGGTTGAGATAGGGCCGGCCCCATTTGCGGCTGCCGGTGTCCATGTAGAAGGCAAAGAAATCGTCCCAGGCCTTTTCGGTCAGGTCCTTGCCGGTCAGCCGGTCGATCGAGATATCGTTTGCCAGCGCCTCGCGGCGTTCCTTCTTCATCGCCTTGCGCTTGCGTGATGCCAGCGTGGCGAGGAAATCGTCATAAGTCGAAAAGCCTTCGTTGAAGAAATGGAACTGCTGGTCGGTGCGATGCAGGAAGCCGGCGGCTTCAAGCGTTGCAACGTCGCTTTGCTGCGCGAAGGTAACATGCGCGGACGACACACCTAGCTTCTCCGTCACCGCCTTCAGGCCCGCCGCGAGACCAGCTTTAACCGTGGCGCTGTCCTCGCCCTTGCTGACCAGCAGGCGAGGGCCGGTTACCGGGGAGAACGGCACGGCGCATTGCAGTTTCGGATAGTAGTTGCCGCCGGCGCGCTCGAACGCATCCGACCAGCCGTGGTCGAAGACATATTCGCCCTGGCTGTGCGATTTGAGATAGCAAGGCACCGCGCCCAGCAATCTGCCTTGCGCATTCTCCAGCCGGAGGTGATGGCCCTGCCAGCCGGTGCGCCGCACGGCGCAGCCGGAATCCTCGAGTGCGCTCAGAAAAGCGTATGAAACGAGAGGGTTATATCCGTTTTCTATACCGCCGCGCGTGGTGCCGGCAAAGCCGTTCCACTCATCGCAGGTGAAGGCATTGATACCGGCGGCGATGCGGATGGAAAACTCCGCATTCGCCGTTTGTCCATCGCCTTCGTCACCCTGATCCATGAGACTTATTTAAGCTCTGCCCGGGCCGCTACAAGTCACGTTTCAGGCACTCCTGTCAGGCGACCTTGACCAGATCGGGTTCGAACCCTTCGAAGGTCATCTGGTCGGCGTATTTGAAGGTGAGATCGACTGCCGGCTGGTCATGCACCGTCCAGGTGATGACAGGCATTTTCAGCTTTTCGCGCACGAAGCTGACGAACGGGTTCGGTAAATCGCCGGCGGCATAGGAGGTGAAGGCAAGGTCGTGCGCCAGCATGGCGAAATGCGCCTCGATCAGCCCGATATCCTTGCCATAGGCTGTCAGTCCGCCCGGAATGCCCGGCGCGTCTTTCGGGAAATCGCGGACCAGCCAGTGGTCGAACGACATGATCGCCGCCTTGCCCTTGTAGCGCTTGAGCATCTTGCCGACGCTGGCCACCAGCCCCTCGTCATAGCCGGGCACGCCCTTCAGTTCGACAACCATCGGCACGCGGCCGTCGACAAGGTCGAGCGCCTCCTGCAGCGTCGGCACATGGTCCTTGGTGCCGCCGATCCTGAGGGCCGCCAGTTCCGCCGCCGTGCGCTGCCAGATGAAGCCGTCCTGGCCGGTCAGCCGCGTGAGGTCGCCGTCATGCATGATGACGGGAACGCGGTCGGAGGACAAATGCACGTCGCATTCGATCGCATAGCCGCGCTCGGCGGCAGCGGCAAAGGCCGACAGCGTGTTCTCCCAGCGCGTCTTGTTCATGTCGTGAAGGCCGCGATGCGCCACGGGGCGGGCGGTCAGCCAGGAAAGGTCGGTCATAGCTCAGTCCCTGCTCATGCGACTTCGAAGACGGCTTCGATTTCCACTGCGGCATTAAGCGGCAGCGAGGCGGTGCCGACAGCGGAGCGGGCATGTTTGCCGCGCTCGCCAAGGGCCGCAACCAGGAAATCGGAGGCGCCGTTGGCGACCAGATGCTGCTCGACGAAATCCGGTGCGGAGGCGACGAAGACGGTGATCTTGACCAGGCGCTGGATCTTTTCGAGATCACCAAGGGCTGCCTTGGCCTGTGCCAAGATGTTGATTGCGCAGTATTTTGCCCCTTCCTTTCCGGCTACCGTGTCGACGTCGCGGCCGAGCAGGCCGCTTGTCTGCAGCTTGCCGTCCTTGAGCGGCAACTGCCCGGCGGTGAACAAGAGATTGCCGGACCTGCAATAGGGCACATAGTTCGCAGCGGGTGCTGCGGCGGCCGGTAGCGACACGCCGAGATCGCGTAGCCGCTTTTCGATTGTTTCACTCATGGTATTTCCCTATTGCTTGGAGACGCCGCGCTGGCCGGGGCCGAAATTGCTATTTTTGCCTCGCTTCCGCCACGACTTTTTTTAAGCTGGACCATCTTTCCCTGCGGCCTGCCATCAGCCGCGACGATCGGAGCCCCCTATGCGCGCAACGCGCTTTGCCTTCCACGCCGTTCTCGTCCCAGCGCTGTTCTCGATGGCTCCCGCCTTTGCGGTGCCTGCGCTGCAGGCCCATCGCGCCGTCTACGATCTCACTCTCAGCAAGGCGTCGGACCGCTCGGGAATCACCGGCATTTCCGGCCGTATGGTCTATGAGTTCAATGGCTCGCCCTGCGAGGGCTATACGGTCAAATTCCGTTTCGTCACCCAGATCGTCACCGGCGACAACACCAGGCTGACCGACCAGCAGACAACCACGTTCGAGGATGCCGAGGGCAAGACCTTCTCGTTCGTGACCAAATCCTTCGTCGACCAGAATCTCGACAAGGAGGTCAAGGGCATCGCCACGAAAGAGACCAAGGGCCTCAAGGTCGACATCGACAAGCCCGAGAAGAACAGCCTCGAACTTGCCGCCACCCAGTTCCCGACCCAGCATCTGGTCGAACTGATCGGCAAGGCCGAGAAGGGCGAGAATTTCTACGAGACCAGCCTGTTCGACGGCTCGGAAGACGCCAACAAGGTGATGACCACCACCGTCATCGTCGGCAAGAAGACCGATGGCGACAAGGCCGATCCCGAAGCGCCGGCCCTGGCCAAGCTCGCCGGCGACAAATACTGGCCGGTCGACATCGCCTATTTCGACGCCACCGACAAATCGGGCGAAGAGGTGCCGGAATACCGCATCAGCTTCAAGCTGCACGAGAACGGCATCACCCGCGACCTCACTATGGACTATGGCGAGTTCTCGATGACCGGCAAGCTGGTCAACCTGTCGCTGTTCGACCAGACCAAGCCTTGCCCGGTCTCGAAATAGCAACAGTGCGGAGCTGGCCACGGCAGGCTTGATGGCGGTTTATGTCGATGCGGCGATCTGGAAGTGGGCCGGCCATCGCTGGTGCCATTTGATGGCCGACGACACCGACGAACTGCATCGTTTCGCCGCCGAGCTTGGCGTCAAGCGTTCGTCCTACCAGGGCCCGCCCAAGACATCGGCGCCGCATTATGACATAACCGGCTTCGAGCGCGACCGCGCGGTGCGGCTCGGCGCCATCGAATGCAGCCGCGAGGAGATCGTCGCGATCTTCCGGCGCGTGCGGGTGCCCAATGGAAAGGGTCGGTCATGACGCTGACGGCATTTTTGGCTTATTGCGCCGCGGTCTCGCTTGCCGCTGCGACGCCGGGGCCGGCAATGTTCACCGTCATCATCAATGGTGTGTCGCGCGGCTTTCTGCGTGCCTTCGTCGCCGGAATTGGCATTGCCGCCGGCGATGCCGTGCTGGTCACCCTGGCGCTGCTCGGGCTGGTGGCGTTGGCCCAGACGTTCGAATGGGTGTTTCTCCTGCTGAAATATGCCGGTGCGGCTTACCTGATCTTTCTCGGCATCAAGATGTGGCGGGCCGCGGCCGCTCAATCGGCCGTGCAGGGGATGCCTCAAACCAGATTGTCGCGGTCGTTCCTGCTCGGCGCGTCCGTGGCGCTCGGCAACCCGAAGGCGATTCTGTTCCATGCCTCGATCATGCCGCTGATCCTCAACCTCGACACCATGACATTTGCCGATGGCCTGCTGGTGGTGGCTGTCGTCGTCAGCGTCAACATCCTTACCATGGGCACCTACGCCGCGCTGGCGGGCAGGGCGTCCGGCTGGTTCAGGACGCCCAAACGCATGCGGCTGATGAACCGGTTTGCCGGCAGCGCCATGATCGGCACCGGAGCGCTGATTGCCGCACGCTGAGCGGTGAAGCGCCATACGGCTTGCGTTTATCGCCCTTCCCCTCTATATGCGCGCTCATTCCACACACGGACTTTGGTGTCTGCCCGGGAGAAATCCGGCTGAAACCTCCGGTGGCGTTCGAGGACAAAGTCCAAAAATGCCTGTGTCCGTGGAGGCTAACCGGAAAGGAACTTTGAATGGCACTGCCTGATTTCAGCATGCGCCAGCTTTTGGAAGCTGGCATTCACTTCGGCCACCAGACCCATCGCTGGAACCCGAAGATGGCGCCCTACATCTACGGCGCCCGCAACAACATCCACATCATCGACCTCTCGCAGACGGTGCCTTTGCTGCACCAGGCGCTGAAGCAGGTTTCCGACACCGTCGCCAAGGGCGGCCGCGTGCTGTTCGTCGGCACCAAGCGCCAGGCGTCGGACATCGTCGCTGACGCGGCGCAGCGTTCGGCCCAGTACTACGTCAACTCGCGTTGGCTCGGCGGCATGCTGACCAACTGGAAGACGATCTCGAATTCGATCCAGCGCCTGCGCAAGCTCGACGAGATGCTGGCCGGCGAAGCCCAGGGCCTGACCAAGAAGGAACGCCTGAACCTCGACCGTGAGCGCGAGAAGCTCGACAAGGCGCTCGGCGGCATCAAGGACATGGGCTCGACGCCCGACCTGATGTTCGTCATCGACACCAACAAGGAAGCGATCGCCATCCTCGAGGCCAAGCGCCTCGGCATTCCGGTCGTCGCCATCATCGATTCGAACTGCGATCCGGACAAGATCGACTTCCCGATCCCCGGCAATGACGACGCGGCCCGCGCCATCCAGCTCTATTGCGACCTGATCGCCAAGGCTGCCATCGACGGTATCGCTCGCCAGCAGGGCGCGCTCGGCGTCGACATCGGCGCCTCGGTCGAAGCTCCGGTCGAACCGGCGCTGGATCCGACCCCGGCGGCCGAGACCCCGGAAGCCTGATAGTCGAAGGCCGGTCCCGGCCTTCATCTTTCTAATATTTTGGCACGCTAAACGGACGCATCACCGAGTACCGGTGGTGCGTCGGTGCATTTAGAACAAAGAGGCGACAATGAGCATTTCGGCTGCACAGGTCAAAGAACTCCGCGACTTGACGGGCGCGGGCATGATGGACTGCAAGGCGGCGTTGACCGAGACCAACGGCAACATGGAAGAGGCCGTCGACTGGCTGCGCAAGAAGGGCATCTCCAAGGCCGACAAGAAGGCCGGCCGTACTGCGGCAGAGGGCCTGATCGGCGTCGACAATGGCGTGCGCGAGGCTGCTGTCGTCGAAGTCAATTCCGAGACCGACTTCGTTGCCCGCAACGCTGCTTTCCAGGAAATCGTCGCCAATGTCGCCAAGGTTGCTCTGGCCTATGGCACGACCGAAGCCGTGGCTGCCGCAAAGTACCCGGGTTCGGACAAGTCGGTTGCTGACACCATCAAGGACGCTGTCGGTACAATCGGCGAGAACATGGGCTTCCGCCGCTCGGCCAAGCTCACCGTTCCGCACGGTGCGGTTGCGACTTATGTCCACAACGCGGTTGCCGACGGTCTTGGCAAGCTCGGCGTGCTGGTTGCGATCGAAACCACGGGCAATGAGCATGCCGCCAACGCTTTTGGCCGCCAGGTCGCCATGCATGTCGCCGCCACCAACCCGATGGCGCTGACCGCCGAGCAGATCGATCCGGCTGCTGTCGAGCGCGAAAAGGCGATCTTCTCCGACCAGGCCCGCCAGTCCGGCAAGCCGGAAGCGATCATCGAGAAGATGGTCGAGGGCCGCCTGCGCAAGTTCTACGAGGAAGTCGTGCTGTTGAAGCAGGCCTTCGTGCTCAATCCCGACATCACTGTCGAGAAGGCCCTCAAGGATGCCGAGAAGGAAATCGGCGCTCCGGCCAAGATCTCCGCCTATCTGCGCTTTGCGCTGGGCGAAGGCATCGAAAAGGAAGAGACCGATTTCGCGGCGGAAGTCGCGGCTGCGGTGAAGAAATAATCCTTAAGAAATAGCCCCTGAAAAGGGGCTTCTCAGCTCAGGCAACTCGGTCGGGTGTCCCTAGGGATGCCCGGCCGATTTCTTGTGCGGTGTCGATGAAGGCCCTGAGCTTCGGCGCCATTGACGCCCGGCGCGGGAAGTAAAGGAAGAGGCCTGGCTCTTCGATTGCCGTCTGTGGCAGAATGTGCACAAGGCGGCCGGCGGCAAGATCCGCGCGCACCAGCGGCTCGAACACATAGGTCAGCCCGACGCCGGCAAGCGCAAGGTCGATCGCGGCCAGCGAATCCGTTACGACGACCGTGCCCTTCGTCTCGACCACGACATCCTTGCCGTCCTCGGTCAGATCCCAGCGATAGAGCGCGCCGGAGCGGACAAGCCGGTAGCCGATGCAGTTGTGATTGGCCAGATCGGCCACGCCACGCGGGCGGCCATGCCGGCCGACATAGGCGGGAGAGGCAACGATGACGGCCTTGAACGGTGGCGTCAGCCGGACCGTGACCATGTCCTGCGCTATCATCTCGCCCAGCCGGATGCCGGCATCGAAACCTTCACCGACAATGTCGATGAGCCCCTGGTCGGTGAGCAATTCAACTGTCACATCCGGATAGCGCTCCGCCATCGCCGCAACAACAGGCGTGACCGCAAGTGGGACGGCGATGTTGGGAACGTTGAGCCTGAGCAGACCCGAGGGCCGGCCTTTGATGGCGCGGATGCGATCCATCCGCTCGGCAATGTCTTGAAGGGCAGGGGCCGCCGTCTCCACCAGCGCCTTGCCGGCTTCCGTCAATGAGACGCTGCGCGTCGTGCGCGCAAACAACGGCTGGCCGATGCGCTCTTCGACAAGTCGCACGGCGTGGCTGACGGCGGACGGGCTCATGCCGAGTTCGGCCGCGGCAAGCGCAAAGCCGCCGCGCCGGGCAACGGCAATGATGACAGGCAGATGGCTGAGCAGATCCCGATCCATTCATGCACGATATCGCATAGTCCATGCAGATCATGCAACCTTATCGGGGCGGCAAAGCAGGTGCACCTATAGGGCATCGAACGGCAAGCACCAACGAGAGGCCTCCGATGACCGACCTTCATTCCAATCAAGCCCGCAACCTCAAGGCCGTACACAGCTTCTTCGATCTGATGCGCTGCAAGGACATCGAGAGCTGGGGTGAGCTCTGGGCCGAGGACGGCCGCATCCTCGTCTTCTATCCGCCGGCAGGGTTTGGAGGCAGCATCGACGGCAAGGCTGCGATCGTCGCCGCCTTCAAGGGATTGTTCGGCAACTTCGAATCCTTCGAATCGGAAATCACCGCTGTTTATCCGGCAGCCGATTCGGAATCGGTGGTCGTCGAATACAAAAACCGCGCCGTGCTCGTCGGCGGCACCGAATACACCAACAGCAACATTGCCGTCTTCCGTTTCGAGAACGGCCTGATCAGCGCCTACCACGACTATTTCGACCCGCGCCGGTTCCAGGTCGTTGTCGATGCGCTGGCAAAAGCCTGACAGCTCCCACACCCGACAGAGCATCAATCCCTCACAGACCGATCCAAAGGAGAAAGAGACATGAATGCCTTGAAACACGTTACCTTCGCCGCAGGCCTTGCCCTGGCGCCGGCTGATGCCGGCGGCGCCGAGCCGTCCGGCTGGCGTGCGCTGGCCGACGAACGCGCCGTCATCCGCATCGCCGACGCCATCGACCGCGCCGTCGACGCGCAGGACTGGAAGCTTGCCCGTTCCTATTTCGCCGACCGTGTGACCGTCGACTTCAGCAGCCTGTCGGGGCAGCCTGCGGCGACCATTGCCTCCGACGATCTGATCGGCACCTGGGCCGGCAATCTCCGGGGCAGCAAGACCAGCCTGCATCTGCGCACCAACCACCAGGTGGTTCTCGAGACGGATGCGGCCACTGTCTCCTCCAATGGCTATGCCTGGAACCGGATGGAAGGCAATGGCGACCCGCTGTGGGAAGTCTGGGGCACCTACGAGCATCATCTGGTCCGCTCCGGCGCCGGCTGGAAAGTCGACGGCTTCATTTTCCGCGCCACGCATGAGCGCGGCAATTCCTGGGTCAAGACGACACCCGGCCAGTGAGCCGGCATCATTCAGATCAGCATCGGAAGAAACACCATGACCATGACCTACTACACGCTCGGCAACAGCGGCCTCAGAGTGAGCCGGCTGGCTCTGGGCACCATGACCTTCGGCACCGAATGGGGCTGGGGCGCGGACAGGGAAACCGCCCGCGCCATGGCCGACGCCTATGTCGAGACCGGCGGCAATTTCTTCGACACCGCCGACCTCTATACCGGTGGCACCGCCGAAACCTGGCTCGGCGAATTCATCGCAGAGCGCGGCTTGCGCGACAAAGCGGTGATCGCCACCAAATTCACCTTCAACGCTGAACCCGGCAACCCGAATGGCGGCGGCAACGGCCGCAAGAACATCCTGCGTGCCGTCGATGCCTCGCTGAAGCGATTGGGGACCGACTATATCGACCTCTACCTCCTGCACGTCTGGGACCGGCTGACGCCGCCCGAGGAGGTTATGCGCACGATGGATGATCTTGTGCGCGCCGGCAAAATTCGCCATGTCGGCCTGTCCGACGTGCCGGCCTGGTATGCGGCCCGCGCGCAAACGATCGCCGAATGGCGCGGCTACGAGCCGGTGTCGGCCCTGCAGCTGGAATATTCGCTGGCCGAGCGCTCGATCGAAAATGAGTTCGTGCCCTTCGGTACCGGCCATGGCGCCGGCATCATGGTGTGGAGCCCGCTGGCCAGCGGGCTGCTCAGCGGCAAGTACCGGCCGACGCAGGATGGCAATGCCGGCCGGCTCGACGGCTTTCGCAACACCACCCATCCAGGGTTCCAGAAATTTACCGAGCGCAACTGGGCGATCGTGGCGGAACTCGAAAAGGTCGCCGCCGAACTCGGGCGCAGCATGGCTCAGGTCGCGCTCAACTGGGTGGCAACGCAACCGGGAATCGCCACCGTGATCCTTGGCGCCACCAAGCTGGCGCAGTTGCAGGACAATCTGGCGGCGCTGGATTTCACAATTCCCGCCGAGCTTCACGCGCGGCTGGATAGGGTCAGCAAGACGCCGCTACCGTTCCCGTATTCCTATTTCGGCTCCGAAATCCAGGCCCGGGTTACCGGCGGCGCCGTGACCGGCGACAAGCCGCCTTCCTATGCGCCGCCGTTGCTGGTCGAAGGCGACGCCGTCAGCATCACCAGCAACTGAAAGGCCGCGACGGGGGACGCGAATTGGGCGAGGGGCGCCGCGTGACATCGCGGCGCCCTTCGTGTATCGGAACTCGGCATCGCGCCAGCGGCGGCGCCCGCGCGAGGGTGGCCGGCTTGAGGCACGCCACACGCAATAAATGACGAGGTCCAGATGACGGCAAAGCCCCTCTATCGACGTGTCTTGCTGAAAGCGTCGGGCGAAGCGTTGATGGGCGAGCAGCATTTCGGCATCGATGTCTCGGTCGTTGACCGCATCGCCGCCGACATCGCCGAAGCGCGCGCGCTCGGCATCGAGGTCGGCGTCGTCATTGGCGGCGGCAACATCTTCCGCGGCGTGGCGGTGGCGTCCAAGGGCGGCGACCGCGTCACCGGCGACCACATGGGCATGCTGGCCACCGTCATCAACTCGCTGGCGCTGCGCACCTCGCTGAACAAGATCGGCGTCGACGCCGTCGTGCTGTCGGCCATCGCCATGCCCGAACTGTGCGAGAGCTTTTCGCAGCGCCAGGCCACCGCCTATATGAACCAGGGCAAGGTCGTCATTTTCGCCGGCGGCACCGGCAATCCGTTCTTTACCACCGATTCGGCCGCAGCCTTGCGCGCCGCCGAGATCGGCGCCGATGCCCTGTTCAAGGGCACCCAGGTCGACGGCGTCTATTCGGCCGATCCCAAGAAAGATCCGAATGCGACCCGCTTTGAGCGCATCAGCCATGCTGAAGTCATCAACAAGGGCCTTTCGATCATGGATACCGCCGCAATTGCACTTGCGCGCGAAAACAACATCCCGATAATCGTCTATTCGATCCACGAACAAGGTGGTTTCGGCGATATTCTGAGGGGCGGCGGCCGGTGCACGATCGTCGCCGACGAATGATCCCGAGTATACTCTCCGGAAAGGGGATCGGTTTTTCGAAAGCGGGCTATTCGGGCCCTAAGCAGTGAACCCGGGTCAAACGGGTCGAGGAGACTAAGATGAGTGGTGAGTTCGACGACCTCAAGCGGCGCATGGATGGCGCAATCGCAGCCTTCAAGCACGATCTGGCTTCGCTGCGCACCGGCCGCGCTTCCAGCAATCTGCTCGACGCGATCCAGGTCCAGGCCTATGGCACCACCATGCCCATCAACCAGGTGGCGAACGTGTCGGTGCCGGAGCCGCGCATGATTTCGGTTTCGGTCTGGGACAAGTCGATGGTCGGCGCTGTCGACCGTGCCATCAGAGAATCCAATCTCGGCTTCAATCCGATCGTCGACGGCACCAATCTCAGGATTCCGCTGCCTGAGCTCAACGAGCAGCGCCGCAAGGAACTGGTCAAGATTTCGCACGGCTATGCCGAGAACGCCCGCGTCGCGGTGCGCCATGTCCGCCGCGACGGTATGGACTTCTTGAAGAAAGCGGAAAAGGACGGCGACATCAGCGAGGACGATCAGCGCAAGCGCTCCGATCAGGTCCAGAAGCTGACCGACGAGACCATCAGCACCATCGATCACCTGCTTTCCGATAAGGAAGCTGAAATCATGCAGGTTTAGGGTCGGCGCACACCGGCCCGAAAGCGAGACCATGGCAACGCCCGCGCATGTCGCGATCATCATGGATGGAAACGGACGCTGGGCCAAGGCGCGCGGCATGCCGCGGCTTGCCGGCCATCGCGCCGGCGTCGAGGCGCTGCGCAAGACGGTGCGCGCCGCGCCCGGTCTCGGCATTTCCTTCCTGACGGTCTACGCCTTTTCGTCGGAGAACTGGTCGCGTCCGAAATCCGAAGTCAGCGACCTGATGGGGCTGTTGAAGCTGTTCATCCGTCGCGATCTGGCCGAATTGCACCAGAGCGGCGTGCGCGTCAGGATCATCGGCGACAGGGCAGGGCTGCAGCCCGACATCAGGGGCCTGCTGGAAGAGGCCGAATCACTGACCGCCCGCAATGAGGCGCTGACGCTGATCATCGCCTTCAACTATGGCGGACGCGACGAGATCGTGCGCACCGCGCGCAAGCTCGCAGCCGCCGTGGCGCGCGGTGAGATCGACGCAGAGGCGATCACCGCCGACAGCTTCGCCAACTCGCTCGACACCGCGGGCATTCCCGACCCGGAACTGGTCATCCGCACCAGCGGCGAGCTTCGGCTGTCGAACTTCCTTTTGTGGCAGGCAGCCTATAGCGAACTGGTCTTTCTGCCTTGCTACTGGCCCGATTTCAGCCGCGAGCACCTGGCCGACGCATTGCGCGACTATGCCGGCCGCGAGCGCCGCTTCGGCGGGCTTGCCGCCCAAGACGTCGCCGCCTCGTGACCGGCGGCGGGATGAACAATCTTCAGCTTCGCATCGTTTCGGCGCTGGTGCTGGCCGCGATCGCGCTTGGCCTGACCTGGTTGGGCGGACTGTGGTTCCGCCTGCTCTGCGCCGGCATGGCGGCGGTCATCTTCTATGAATGGGCGCGCATGTCGCGCCCCGCGGCCGGTGCGGCCCTGGGATTCGTTCCGGAAGCGTTGCTGCTGGTTTTCGTCGGCGCCTTGATCGCCGGCGTGCCGGCGTCGTGGCTGCTGTCTCTTGTCCTGGCGATGGTCGTCGTCGCGGCGGTAGGCGCACGTATGCGTGCAGCCGCGCAATGGGATGCCGCCGGTCTTGCCTACGCGGCGCTGTCCGGCCTGTCGCTGGCGCTGCTGCGCGACGGCGACCGGTCCGGCCTGGTTGCGATCCTGTTTCTGTTCGCCGTGGTCTGGGCGACCGACATCTTTGCCTATTTCGTCGGCCGCGCCATCGGCGGTCCCAAGCTCGCACCATCGATATCGCCCGGCAAGACGCAGAGCGGGGCGCTTGGCGGCGCTGTCGGCGGCGTGGTCGCTGGCTTACTTCTGGCTGCGGCCGCGGGGGCCGGCAACCTTGGCGTGCTTGCTTTGGTCGCGTTGGCGTTGTCGATCGTCGCCCAGGCTGGAGACCTTTTCGAATCATGGGTCAAGCGCCGCCATGGCCGTAAGGATTCCAGCGCATTGATACCAGGGCACGGCGGCGTCATGGACAGGGTGGACGGGCTTGTCGCGGCGGCTTTCGCCCTATACGTCATCGGCTGGATTTCGGCGGGCGCCGATCATCCGGCGCAGGGGCTGTTTCCGGTTTGAGTGGTATTTAACGGCGAAGAAATGGCGCGTGCCACGGATTCGCCTGGATTGATGTCACAGTCGCGGCGTCACCTTTTGCTGCGGGTGCATTTGAGGGCATGACTTGAACGAGATTCTTCACGCGTTTTTCAGCACCGAAGGCTTTGTCCTCGGCACGCTGGTGCCGTTTCTGTTCGTGCTGACCGTTGTCGTCTTCGTTCACGAAATGGGACATTACCTGGTCGGTCGCTGGTGCGGCATTGGCGTGAAGGCCTTTTCGATCGGCTTCGGCCCCGAGCTTCTCGGCTTCAACGACAGCCACGGCACGCGCTGGAAGCTCTGCGCAATACCGCTCGGCGGCTATGTCAAATTCGTCGGTGACATGAGCGCCACGTCGAGCCAGCCCGGCACGGAAGAGCTGGATAAGCTGACCGAAGCGGAACGCAAGGTCGCCTTCCACACCCAACCGATCTGGAAACGCGCGGCCACGGTGGTCGCCGGACCGCTGTTCAACTTCCTGCTGACCATCGCCGTCTTTGCCGTGCTGTTTTCGGTCCTTGGCCGCCCGGTGTTGGAGCCGACGGTGGCGGCAGTCACCGCCGGCAGCCCGGCTGAGAAGGCCGGCATCTTGCCCGGCGACCGATTCGTCGCCGTTGACGGCAGCAAGGTCGAGACCTTTGCTGACGTTCAGCGTCTGGTTTCAGGCCGCGGCGGCGATGCCATCGTCTTCACCATGCTGCGTGACGGCAAGGAGGTTACCGTCACCGCAACGCCGGAGCCGATGGAACAGCTGGACGCACTTGGCAACAAGGCCAAGGTGGCGGTGATCGGCGTCGTCAACAACACGGAGGTCGGTCAGCCCAGGCTGATCACCTACACCCCTATCGGTGCGATAGGCGCGGCGGTCGAAGAGACGGGGCACGTCATTCAGCGCACCGGCCAGTTCCTGCAGCGATTCGTCATCGGCCGCGAAGATAAATGCCAGCTGGGCGGCCCCATCAAGATCGCCAAGATGTCGGGGCAGGCGGCAAAGCTGGGCTTCCTATGGCTGGTGCAACTCGTTGCCGGACTGTCGGTCGGGATCGGAATTTTGAACCTTTTGCCGATTCCCCCCCTCGACGGCGGCCATCTCCTGTTCTACGCAATCGAGGCCGTCTTCCGGCGTCCGGTGTCGGAACGGATGATGGAAATGGGGTACCGGGCCGGCCTCTTTCTGGTGCTGGGATTTATGGGCTTCGTTTTCTGGAACGATCTGTTTGGGTGCTGAAATCATGAAGAAATTCGGCTTCGGCCCCAGCAATGTTGAGACGCCGTTTACCATGCACTGGGGTATGAGTGACGCGAAAGCCACGCACCAAGGTTAAGTAATTACAAATTAACCAGAAGCCTTGCGTGTAGGGAAAATCCGGTTAATACGGTAGGGGAAATTACCGCACGTCCGGTTTTCTCGCCGTGGGGACTTCGAGAAAAGGTACAAAAGCCCGATGAAGGCAGCATCCAAGTTTTTGAGCGCCGCGTCCGCGGTGGCTATGTCCGCCGCTCTGGTTGTGCCAGGCGCGCTCGCCGTGCAGTTCGTTGCCACATCTGCGGCACAAGCGGCCGTTGTTTCGAGAGTCGAGGTCAGCGGCAACCAGCGTGTCGACGCCGACACCATCCGCAATTACATCACGATCAAGCCCGGCAAGGCGTTTTCCAGCGCCGATGTCGACGATGCGGTCAAGGCGCTGTTCGGCACCGGTTTGTTCTCGGACGTCCAGATCAACCAGGTCGGCTCGACGCTGGTGGTCAAGGTCGCTGAATATCAGGTGGTGAACCAGGTCCTGTTCCAGGGCAACAAGAAGCTCAAGGACAATGCGCTGGCGATTGCTGTGCAATTGAAGCCGCGCGGCACCTTCTCGCAGGCAACGCTGGATTCCGATGTCGAGGCGGTGAAGGCCGCTTACAGGCGCATCGGCCGTGACGATGCCGCCGTGACGACGCAGATCATGGATCTCGGCGACAACCGCGTGAACGTCGTCTTCAACATCAACGAAGGCGGCCGCACCAAGATCGCCGCGGTCAATTTCGTTGGCAACAGCGCCTATTCGAGCCGTCGTCTGTCCGACGTCATTGCCACCAAGCGCTCGAGCTTCCTGTCCTTCGTGCTGCGCGACGACGTCTATGACGAGGACAAGCTGCGCGCCGACCAGGAGACGCTGCGTCGCTTCTACTACAATCATGGCTATGCCGACTTCCAGGTGGTCTCCGCTGTCGGCGAGCTCGACGACACGACCAACCAGTACACGGTTACCATCACCGTGCAGGAAGGCGACCGCTATACGTTCGGCGACGTCAGCGTCGAGAGCACCATTCCGGAAGTCGACTCGAAGTCGCTGGAATCGGTGGTCCAGACCCACAAGGGCGACGTCTACAACGCCAAGGATGTCGAGGACACCATCATCGCGCTGACCGAGAAGGTCGCGGGTTCCGGCTACGCCTTCGCCCAGGTGACGCCGCGCGGCGACCGTAACTTCGAGAACCACACCATTTCGGTCGTCTATACGATCGACCAGGGCACGAAGGCCTATATCGAGCGCATCGAAATCCGCGGCAACGATCGCACGCGCGACTATGTCATTCGCCGTGAGTTCGACGTCAGCGAAGGCGACGCCTTCAATCAGGTCCTCATCCAGCGCGCGAAGAAGCGGCTGGAAGCGCTGGATTATTTTGAGAAAGTCGACATCTCGACTGTTCCCGGCTCCGAGCCTGACCAGGTCGTGCTCGTGGTTGACGTGGTCGAGAAGTCGACCGGCGAATTCTCGGTCGGCGCCGGCTATTCGACCGGTGGCGACACCGCAGGTCCGTCCGTCGAAGGATCGATCGCGGAGCGCAACTTCCTCGGTCGCGGCCAGTACATCAAGGTTTCGGCCGGCGGCGGCAAGAATTCGCGCGACTACAGCCTCTCCTTCACCGAGCCCTATTTCCTCGGACGCCGTATCGCTGCTGGCTTCGACATCTTCCAGCAGACCCGGAATTACAGCAAATACGACAGCGAGACGCTGGGCGCGACCGTCCGCTTCGGCCTGCCGATCACCGACAATATCTCGACGCAGCTGGCGTACAATATCGCCCAGGAGAAGTACAAGCTCGACGACGGTTGCGATGACACGCCTCACGATGGCATTCCCGACGCCGACTGCAAGATATCTCCGGCGATCGTCGAGGGAATTGACGAAAGCCCATGGATCAAGTCGTCGGTCAGCCTCGGGCTGGTCTACAACACCATCGACGACATGAAGAGCCCGCATGAAGGCATCTACGCCACCTCGACCGTGGAAGTGGCCGGCCTTGGTGGCGATGCCAAGTTCGTCAAGGTTACCGGTCGTGGCACTGTCTACCAGACCTTGTCCGAACAGCTGGATCTGGTCGGCCTGATCTCGGGTGGCGCCGGCCATATCGCGGGCTATGGCGATAACGGCTTGCGTATCTTCGATCAGTTCCAGAGCAGCGACCGCATGATCCGCGGTTTCGAGTATGGCGGCATCGGCCCTGCGGACATCGCTACGGGTGACCATCTCGGCGGCACCACCTATTTCAATGCGTCGGCTGAAGCCCAGTTCCCGGTGCCGGTCATTCCGGAAAGCTTCGGTCTGCGTGGCGCAGTGTTTGCAGACGCCGCCACACTGTATGGCAGCAAGATTGACACCGCTGGTGTCACCCAAACCTCAACTGACCTGAAGCTGCGCGCCTCGGTTGGTGTCGGCTTGTTGTGGTCGTCGCCTTTCGGCCCGATCCGCATCGACTACGCGATCCCGGTCAAGAAAGAGTCGACCGACGACGTGCAGGAATTCAACTTCGGCATGTCGAGCCGCTTCTAATGCGCGGGTAACGATGCTTCCGGGCCGTTGTGGTCCGGAAGAACTGATCCGACCTAGCTGGATATTGCTTCTGGAATGACCGATCCGGTGTTCTTCGCGCCCTCACGCCGGTATACGGCTGGCGAAGTCGCGAATCTGACCGGCGCGTCGCTTGTCGATTCCGACCTTGCCCACATATCGATCGATGCGTTGGCGCCCGCCAATGAAGGCGGCGAGGGTGCGCTCGTCTTCGTCGACGGCAAGCGCAATTTCGCGCTGATGCAGTCGCTGAAGGCGGCGGCCGTGCTTTGTCCCACCGAATTCGCCGCCAAGGCGCCGGCCGGCATTGCGGTTCTGGTCCATCCTCGGCCGCAACAGGCTTTCGCCATGGTCGGCCGGCTGCTGTTCCCGACGGCTGCCACGCCGGGACCGATGACCAGCGAAACCGGGGTCTCGCCGCAGGCTCATGTCGATGCCTCGGCGCATGTCGAGGCCGGCGCGATCATCGAGGCTGGAGCGGTCATCGGCCCACACGCTTCCATCGGCAGCGGAACCGTCATTGCGCCCCACGCCGTTATCGGCCCCTCCTGCCAGATCGGCCGCGACGGCTATATTGGGCCAGGCGTGAGCGTCCAGTATGCGCTGATCGGCAACCGCGTCATCATCCATGGTGGCGCCCGCATCGGCCAGGACGGGTTCGGCTTCGTCGGCGGTGCCAAGGGGCCCGAGCGCGTGCCGCAGATCGGCCGCGTCATCATCCAGGACGATGTTGAAATCGGCTCGAACACGACAGTCGATCGCGGCGCCATGTCGGATACGGTCATCGGCCAGGGCACCAAGATCGACAATCTGGTGCAGATCGCCCATAACGTTCGCATCGGCCGCAATTGCATTATAGCCGGGCTTTCGGGTATCTCGGGCTCCGTCGTCGTCGGCGACGGTGTCACCATGGGCGGCGGCGTTGGTCTTGCCGATCATTTGACCATAGGATCGGGGGCCAAGCTTGCGGCGAGAAGCGGGTTCATGAGCAACGTGCCGGCAGGCGAGATCTGGGGAGGCTATCCGGCGCAGCCGATGGCGGAAGCCATGCGAGAGATCGCCATGCTGCGCAAGCTCGCCAGGACGCGCAAGCAAGGCGAGGGGGGAAGTAACTGAGATGGTGCCGGCGACGCTCGAAGCGGTCGATATACTGGGGTTGATGAAGCTTTTGCCGCATCGCTATCCCTTCCTGATGATCGATCGAATCGTCGAGATCGATGGCAACGACTCGGCCATCGGCATCAAGAACGTGACCATCAATGAGCCGCATTTCCAGGGTCATTTCCCGGACCAGCCGGTGATGCCGGGCGTGTTGATCGTCGAGGCCATGGCACAGACGGCCGGCGCGATCTGCATCCGCAACCTGAACACGGAAAAGCCGTCGCTGGTCTATTTCCTGACCATCGACAATGCGAAATTCCGCAAACCGGTCATCCCGGGCGATCAGTTGAAGATCCACGTCAAGAAAATCAAGATGCGCGGCAACCTGCTCAAATTTGCCTGCGAGGCCATGGTGGAGGGCGCAAAGGCCGCCGAAGCCGAGATCTCGGCAATGATGGTTACCGGCTGACGGTTCGACATGCTCATGAAAATACAGACTTCAATCCATCCCTCGGCCGTTATCGAGTCCGGTGCCCAAATCGGTGAAGGCGCTTCGATAGGGCCTTTCTGCTATGTCGGCGCTGACGCTGTGATCGGCGACCGGGTCGAACTGGTCAGCCATGTCTCGGTGCTGGGTGCGACCACAATCGGCGCCGGGACCAAGGTCTATCCGATGGCGATACTGGGCGGGCCACCACAAAACACCAAGCACAAGGGCGGCCGCACCACATTGGTTATCGGCCAGAACTGCACGATCCGCGAAGGCGTGACCATGCACCTCGGCACCGATTCCAGCCGTGGCGAGACGACCGTCGGCGACAATGGCAATTTCCTTGCCTATGCCCACATTGCTCATGACTGCGTCGTCGGCAAAAACGCCACCTTCGCCAATGGCGCGACGCTCGGCGGACACTGCGAGATCGGTGACAACGTCTATATTGGCGGTCTCAGTGCCGTTCATCAGTTCGTGCGTGTTGGCGACAACGCCTTTCTCGGCGGTTGCTCGGCTTTTGTCGGCGATGTCATCCCTTACGCCATTGCCGTTGGCAACCGTGCCAGCCTGCGCGGCCTCAACATCATCGGCCTGAAGCGCTCCGGCCTGCCGCGCGCCGAAATCCAGGTGCTGCGCAAGGCTTACAAGACGATCTTCGACCGCTCTCGCACCGTCGGCGAAAACATCGAATTCGCCAAGGCCGAGTTCGCCTCGTCGCCGACCGCCATGAAAATCATCGATTTCATCGCCAGTCGCGGCAAGCGGCATTTTGCCGTCCCGTCGCTTAAAGGTGGCGCCGGCGACGATGCCGATGACGAAGACTGAGGCCGGCTCAACGGGCCTCGATCTCGCGCCGGACGCCAGGGTCGGCATCATTGCCGGCGGCGGCAGCCTGCCGGTCGAAGTTGCTGCCGGCCTGGCAGAGGCCGGACATCCGCCCGTCATCATCCTGGTCGAAGGGCAGGCCGACCGTCAGACCGAGCTCACCGTCTACGATCATGAAAGCCTCGGCCTGGAAGATATCGGCTCGCTGGTTGCGTTGCTGAGGCGGCTGCGGATCACCCATCTTGTGCTTGCCGGCGAGATCAGGCGCAGGCCGCGGCTGGTCGACATGCGCCCGAGCCTTGGCCTGCTGGCGCTGATACCCTCGGTTGCCATGGCGCTTGCGCGCGGCGACGACGGCCTGCTGAAGATATTGACCCGCGGCCTGGAAGCCCGCGGCGTCAAAGTTGTCGGCGCGCATGAGGTCGTGCCCCGGCTTGTCGCGGCCGAAGGGCCGCTGACCAAGGCGGTGCCGCGAAAATCGGACTGGCGCGACATCGAAGCGGCACACAAGGCGGCAAAAGCCATCGGCGCGCTCGACATCGGTCAGGCGGCCATCGCCATCGGTGGCCGCGCTATTGCCCTGGAAGGCGTCGAAGGCACCCACGGACTGCTCGAGCGGACGCAGCAGCTGCGCGGCCATGGCAGGCTCGCCGGCAAGACACGCGGTGTCCTGGTCAAGTGCGCCAAGCCCGGCCAGGAACTGCGCGCCGATCTGCCGTCTATCGGTCCGCAGACGGTCGAGGCCGCACACGCCGCCGGGCTTGCCGGCATTGCCGTCGAGGCCGGCCGTTCGCTGATCCTCGAAGGCCCCGTCGTTCTCGCGCGCGCCAATGCGCTTGGGCTGTTCGTATATGGCCTGCCGGCCGTGGAGCCTGGCCATGGCAGCTGAGAAGCCGCTGAAGATCGCCATCGTCGCCGGCGAAGAGTCCGGCGATTTGTTGGGCGCCGACATCGTGCAGTCGCTGAAGCGCATGACCGGGCGCGATATCAGGCTGGTCGGCATTGGCGGGCGGCATCTGCAGGCGCTCGGGCTGGTGCCGCTGTTCGACGGGGCCGAGATCGCGCTGATGGGGCTCAGCGCCATCCTGCGCGACCTGCCGGGCCTGATGCGGCGCATCAGCCAGACGGCTGGTGCGGTCTCCGCTGAGAAACCCGACTGTCTCATCACCATCGACAGTCCGGATTTTTCGCTGCGCGTGGCCAAAAAGGTCCGCGCCGCCGATCCGTCCATCCCGATCGTCCACTATGTCTGCCCGAGTGTCTGGGCATGGCGGCCGGGCAGGGCAGTGGCGATGAAGCCCTATGTCGATCACATACTGTGCATCCTGCCTTTCGAGGTGAAGGAGCTGAGCCGCCTCGGCGGTCCGCCCGGAACCTATGTCGGACACCGCCTCACGCATGATCCGGGTGTGCTCGGCGCGGCAAGGGCGCAAGGCCAGCCGCGCGATCTCTCGGCGGACCGCGTCAAGACACTGCTTGTCCTGCCCGGATCGCGGCGCGGCGAGGTAAGCCGGCTTATCGATCCGTTCGGCCAGACGATCTCCGCGCTGCGCGCGCGCGGACACCGCTTGCGCCTGCTGTTGCCCACGGTGCCGCATGTCGCCGACCTGGTCAAAACATCGGTCGCGCGCTGGGATGAAAAGCCTGAGATCATTCTCGATACCGAGCGCAAATGGCAAGCCTTCGGCAAGGCCGATGCCGCGCTGATCGCTTCGGGAACGGTATCGCTCGAACTGGCGTTGTCGGGCGTGCCGATGATCTCCTGCTACAGGCTCGATCCGGTGATGCGCATGGTTCAGGGGCTGGTCACGGTGTGGAGTGCCGCCTTGCCCAATCTGATCGCCGACCAGGCGATCGTGCCGGAGCACTACAACCAGTATGTGCGGCCACGCTATCTGGCGCGGCAGCTCGAGGCCTTGTTTTCAGACACTGCCTACCGAACCTGGCAAAAGGACGGCTTTGCCGAGGTTGCCAGGCGCATGGCGACCGACAGGCCCTCCGGCGATATCGCGGCGGATGTCGTTCTTCGGCACATCGGGAGAGCGAATAGGGCTTAGGCGGCAGTAGGCAGTAGGGCTTTGTATCTATTGCCTACTGCCTACTCACTATTCCCTATCTTTTCGCGATCGGCACATAGTCGCGTTCCGGGGCGCCGGTGTAGAGCTGGCGCGGGCGGCCGATCTTCTGGTGCGGATCCTCGATCATCTCTTTCCACTGCGCGATCCAGCCGACGGTGCGGGCGACCGCGAACAGCACGGTGAACATGGTGGTGGGGAAGCCCAGCGCCTTCAGCGTGATGCCGGAATAGAAATCGACGTTCGGATAGAGCTTCTTCTCGATGAAGTAGGAATCGGTCAGCGCGATCTTTTCCAGCTCCATGGCGATGTCGAGCAGCGGATCGTCCTTGATGCCGAGTTCGCCCAGCACCTCATGCGCCGTCTTCTGCATGATTTTCGCACGAGGATCGTAGTTCTTGTAGACGCGGTGGCCAAAGCCCATCAGCCGGAACGGATCGTTCTTGTCCTTGGCGCGGGCGATGAATTCCGGGATGTGATCGACATGGCCGATCTCGCCCAGCATGTTGAGCGCGGCCTCGTTGGCGCCGCCATGCGCCGGACCCCACAGGCAGGCGATGCCGGCGGCAATGCAGGCGAACGGGTTGGCGCCCGACGAGCCGGCGAGGCGCACCGTCGAGGTCGAGGCGTTCTGCTCGTGGTCGGCATGCAGGATGAAGATGCGCTCCATGGCGCGCGCCAGCACCGGATTGATCTTGTATTCCTCGCACGGCACCGCAAAGCACATATGCAGGAAGTTGGCGGCGAAGTTCAGCTCGTTCTTCGGGTAAATGAAGGGCTGGCCGATATGGTATTTGTAGGCCATGGCCGCGATGGTCGGCATCTTGGCGATCAGCCGCATCGAGGCGACCATGCGCTGATACGGGTCCGAAATGTCGGTGGAGTCGTGATAGAAGGCCGACAGCGCGCCGACCACGCCGCACATCACCGCCATTGGATGCGCGTCGCGGCGGAAGCCGGTGAAGAAGCGCGACATCTGCTCGTGCACCATGGTGTGGCGCGTCACCCGGTAGTCGAAATCGTCCTTCTGCGCCTTGGTCGGCAGTTCGCCGTAGAGCAGCAGGTAGCAGACTTCGAGGAAGTCGCCATGCTCGGCCAACTGGTCGATGGGATAGCCGCGGTGCAGCAGGATGCCGGCATCGCCGTCGATGAAGGTGATCGCCGACTCGCAGCTTGCCGTCGAGGTGAAGCCGGGATCGTAGGTGAAGGCGCCGGTGGTGCTGTAAAGCGCGCCGATGTCGATGACGTCAGGCCCGACCGAGCCGCTTCGCACCTTGAATTCGTGCGTCTTGCCGGCCAGTTCGAGCGTGGCAGTCGACGGGTGCGTCGTCTTGCTGCCGGTTTCCAGTTTTGTCGCAGCTTCGCTCATTCTCAAACTCCTTCATGTTCCTCATGCCGGCAAGGCAATTCCTGCAAACGACACGTCGAAATCACCGGAATGCGCGAACTCGCCACCGCATTTTGGGAGGTGCGTGCCAGATTGGGCCAAGGCCTAATGTTGCACTGCGAAACGCGCCTTTCAATGCCAATCTTCTTGGGCCAGTTCGCTCCTAATCGATTTGATCCGCAATCCGCGCCAGGCTTTCCTCGCGGCCGAGCACGGCAAGCACGTCGAATACGCCGGGCGAGGTGCTGCGGCCGGTAAGGGCTGCTCTCAGCGGTTGGGCCACCGCGCCAAGCTTGTGGCCGCCGGCCGTCGCGAACGCGCGCACCGCGGCTTCCGCCGCAGCGGCCGTCCACCCGCCCGAAACTGTCTGCAAAGCCGCATGCGCGCCGCGCAGGATCGCGCGCGCATCGGCATTGAGCAGGCCTGCCGCCTTCTCGTCGACTGGCAGCGGCCGCTCGACGAACAGGAAGCCGGCGCCATCGGCCAGCTCCACCAGTGTCTTGGCGCGTTCCTTCAGGCCAGGCAACGCGGCCAGCAGCTGCGCCTTCCTGGTGTCGTCGAGGCGGGCAGCCAGCGCCGGGCCGCCTTCGAGGTAGGGAAGCGTGGCGACGAAGATGTCGAGCAACTGGACGTCGTCCATCTTGCGCATATGCACGCCGTTCAGCGCATCGAGCTTGGCGAAGTCGAAGCGCGCCGCGCCCTTGTTGACGTCGCCAATGTCGAACCATGCGATCATGTCCTTGATCGACATCACCTCGTCGTCGCCATGGCTCCAGCCAAGGCGTGCCAGATAGTTGAGCAGCGCCTCGGGCAGATAACCCATGGCGCGATAGGCCTCGACGCCGAGGGCGCCATGCCGCTTCGACAATTTGGCGCCGTCGGCGCCATGGATCAGCGGGATGTGCGACATGGACGGCACCTCCCAGCCCATGGCGTTGTAGATCACCGTCTGGCGCGCGGCATTGGTCAGATGGTCGTCGCCGCGAATGATGTGGGTGACGCCCATGTCGTGGTCGTCGACGACGACGGCATGCATGTAGGTCGGCACACCATCCGAACGCAGGATGATGAAATCGTCGAGATCCTTGTTGGGGAAGCGCACCTCGCCCTGCACGCGGTCATGCACCACGGTCTCGCCCTCGGCCGGGGCTTTGATGCGGATAGCGCCCCTGACGCCGGCGGGCGCCTCGGAGGCGTCACGGTTGCGCCACGCGCCGTTGTAGCGCGGCGGCAGGCTCTTGGCGCGCGCCGCTTCGCGCATCGCCTCAAGCTCGGCCGGTGTCTCGTAGGCGTAATAGGCCTTGCCCAGGCGCACCAGTTCCTCCGCCACCTCGCGGTGGCGCGGCGCACGCTCGAACTGCGACACGGCACCGCCATCCCAGGACAGGCCGAGCCAGGTCAGCCCATCGAGAATGGCCTGGGTTGCCGCTTCGGTGGAACGCTCGCGATCGGTGTCCTCGATGCGCAGAAGCATCGTGCCGTCGGTGTGCTTGGCGTACAGCCAGTTGAACAGCGCGGTGCGCGCGCCACCGATATGCAGGTAGCCGGTGGGCGAGGGGGCAAAACGGGTGACCGCCCTGTTGGACATGGCAATTTTGTTGGACATGGCAATTCTCGGGCAAGGCTAGAAAGCGGGGGCGTGATCGCGCGGACTTTCGCGCTTTGCGCGTTCATGTAGCATAGGGGGTCTGTGGCGCAAGGGGCAGACCCGATGGCTGAACGAGGCCGGGGCGCGAAGGAGGGCGAGGGCGCAGAGGCAGGCGTCAGCGAACGCTCGTTGTTTGCCGATGTTCCCTATGCCGAGCCGATGCCGGTTGCGCTGCCCGAACTGCAGCCCGGCATCGTGGCTTTGCCACGGGATGGCGCCGCGCCGGTGCCGGTCACCGCGTTCGCACCTACCGTCCGTTTGCGTCGGCTGCTGCGCCGTTCGTCATGGCCCGCAATCCGCCGCAGCGTTGCCGTGGCCGCCGGCACCGAACTCGACCGCGGCGTTGCCTTCCTGCTGGTGCCGGTTTTCCTGGCGGCCGGCGTCATTGTCTATTTCTCGCTGCCCGACGAGCCCGGCTTTGCCCAGCCAATCGCCATCGTGCTGCTCATGGCATGTTGTGCTGCCGTCACCCGGTCGCGGCCGAGGACGCATCTGTGTCTTATGGCTGCCATGCTGTGCGCGCTTGGCGTCGTCGCCGCCAAGGTCGAGACCTGGCGCGCCGGCACGCAGATGCTCGGCGCCGAGATTCAAACACGGTTGACCGGCCGCGTCGTCAGTCTCGAGGAGATGGAAAACGGGCGCGTCAGGTTGACGCTCGACGTGATTTCCACCGCTTACCCCAAGCTGCGGTACGCGCCGGAACGGGTCAGGCTCTCGGCACGCACCGTTCCCGCTGATATGACCGCCGGCTCCCTGATCACCGGCTATGCCAGGCTGCTGCCGCCAACCGGTCCGGTGCGGCCGGAGAGCTACGATTTCTCCTTCGACAGCTATTTCACCGGCATCGGCGGCAGCGGCTTCTTTCTCGGCAATCCCAAAACCATCGCCGCGCAGGGACCGCCGCCGCTGACCGCACGCCTCTCTTCGGCCATTGAGAACGCCCGCGAAAACATAGCCGACCACATCAGGAGCAAGATCGGTGGCGCCGAAGGCGAGATTGCCGCAGCGCTGATCGTCGGCGTGCGCGCCGGCATTCCGGACGAGGTCAACGAGGCGATGCGGCGCACCGGCATCTACCACATCATCTCCATTTCCGGCCTGCACATGGCGCTGGTTGCCGGCACCATCATGGCGTTGCTGCGCGGCGCCTTCGCGTTGTTTCCTGATTTCTCCTCGCGTCGGCCGGTCAAGAAATATGCCGCCGCCGCAGCGCTTGTCTCCATCGCCGCCTACCTCGTCATTTCAGGCATCGTGGTTGCCGCCGAGCGCAGCTTCATCATGCTGGCGGTCATGCTGGTCGCGGTGCTGTTCGATCGCGCAGCACTCACCATGCGCAACCTGGCGATCTCGGCCATCGCCGTCATCCTGGTGTCGCCGCATGAGGTGGTCGGCCCAAGCTTTCAGATGTCGTTTGCGGCCACCGCCGCCCTGGTCGGCGCCTATGCCGGCTGGGCCGACTACCGCGCCGACAGGGTGAGAACGCCGCCTGCGAGGCGCTCTTTCGTCAGCTTCCTGTCGCGAAAAGTCCTGCTGGCCATGGGCGGCCTCGCCATGACCTCGATTATCGCTGGAAGTGCCACGGCGCTGTTTGCCATCTGGCATTTCCAGCGCGTGTCACCGCTCAGTCTGCTCGCCAATCTGGCCGTGATGCCGATTGTATCGTTAATCGTCATGCCCTTTGCCGTCCTCAGCGCGCTGGCGATGCCATTCGGCGCCGATGGGCCGTTCCTCTATGTGATGGGCAAGGGTCTGGCAGCGATGATCGCCATCTCCGCCTGGATTTCAGAGCGTTCGCCGGTCGATGCCGTCGGGTTGATCTCCATCCGCTCGGTGCTGCTGGTGGCCGTCGCCCTCGTCATCGCCACCATGGCCACCACATGGCTTCGGCTGGCGGCCGTGCCTTTCGCGCTGGCTGGCCTGTTGACGGTGCCGCAGGTACGCACGCCCGATGTGCTCATCTCCGAGGATGCGCATCTGGTGGCCGTGCCGATCGGAGGCGGCGAGCTAGCCCTCAATCGCGAACGCTCCAACGAATTCACCACTGACAACTGGAAACGCGCGCTAAGGGCGGAAACCATTATCCCGCCTGAGATTTTCGAGGCAACGGATACGCGGTTCGATCTCGATCCGCTCGACCTGCCGCCCGGCTCGCCCTTCTACTGCACAGGTGATCTCTGCATTGCCCGGCACCCGGCCGGAGCCATCATCGCGCTGGCAAAAGACCGCAAGACAGCCCGACCGGCCTGCGCTTTCGCGAGCCTGATCGTCATTGAGGACGCCACCGCCTACAATCCGTGTCGCGACCCGCTGGTGCTGGTCGTGACCAAGAAGCAGCTTGCCCGCGACGGCAGTGCCGCCGTCTTCTTCGATCCGCAATCGGCCGCGACAACGCCAGCCATACGTTTCGCCGTCGACAAGCCCTATCGTCCCTGGCACGAGCAACGCCGCTTCTCACGCGAAGCACGCGGCCTGCCACCCTACAAGGAGCGCGAAAAGTACAAAACTAAGCCGGCTCAGTAGCGCCGGATCAGCCCGACAAGCTTGCCCTGCACCTTGACCCTGTCTGGCCCGAAGATGCGGGTTTCATAGGCCGGGTTTGCGGCTTCCAGCGCGATGGAGGCGCCCTTGCGGCGAAAGCGTTTCAGCGTCGCTTCCTCTTCGTCGACCAACGCCACGATGATCTCGCCGGGGCTGGCGGTGTCGGCATTGCGGATGATGACCGTGTCGCCGTCGAAAATGCCGGCCTCGATCATCGAGTCGCCCTTGACCTCGAGCGCGTAATGTTCGCCGCCCATGATCATGTCCGGCGGCACCGAGATCGAATGGGTCTGGTGCTGGATGGCGTCGATCGGCACGCCTGCGGCGATGCGGCCCATCACCGGGATGGACACCGCGGAAACCGCGTCGTCATTGCCGGCCGACATCGAACGCGACGATGAGGCCGGCTTGATCTGACGGCCGAGACCGCTTTGCCCCACACCGCCCTGGCCAGAACCGCCTTGTCCGAGACTGCCCTGGATGACGCTTGGCGAGAACTTCTTCGCCGCATTGAGGCCGGGTGCGATCGAGTCGGGCAGCCGCAGCACTTCCAGTGCGCGCGCCCGGTTCGGCAGCCGGCGAATGAAACCGCGCTCCTCAAGCGCCGTGATCAGGCGGTGAATGCCGGACTTGGACGCGAGGTCGAGCGCTTCCTTCATCTCATCGAAAGACGGCGGGATTCCGCTCTCCTTCAGGCGTTCATGGATGAACATCAGAAGTTCATGTTGCTTGCGCGTCAGCATCGCGGCCCCCACGGGTTCTGAAACCAGAATCGGAAAAAACAAACCCAGAACAAACACTATCTGTTCCAGTTGTGTTCCGCAACCTTTTAAAGTTTAATGAATGCGTTGACGTTTTGTTCAGCGTAACGTTCCGCACCGCGATCGGCGCCCGCGCTGGTTTGCCGGCAACGGGGTGAAACGCCGGTAGCCTGGGCCATCGGGCCAATTCATGCCTTGCCAGATCGCTGCCGCTTTTTCGGGCGGGGCTGCGCCGCATCCGTCGCCGCGCCCGGTTCACTCTGGGCATAGACTTGCAGCGTGTAGCCGATGTGAACGCTCATCAGCGTTTTTGCGCCCTCAGTGTCGCGGTCAAGGGCTGCTTCCATCAGTGCGGTGTGGTGTTCGATCGCCACGGCGTCGCGCAGCGCCTCCATGGCCTTCTGGTGTCCGTCCTCGCGGCCGGCGGCCGCGCGCAGCGTCGGGGCCAGGCCGAGAAAGCGGTGGTGGCGATGCAGTTGATCGGAGATCGTCGCGTTGAAACGCAGCAGCCAGCTGGATGTCGCGGCACTGAGCAGTGCCGCGTGGAAGGCATCATGTTTTTCGTACCACGCATCGACGGCCTCATCCGAGGGATCATCGAGAACGGACCCGCAGCGTGAGAGGCGGTAGTGGGCGGCAACGACCGTGTCTTCCCATTGACGGTCGCCCTTTTCGATCGATTCCACCAGCAAGGGCAGTTCGACCACCAATCGCGCACGCGTCAGGTCTTCGAGCTCGGCTCGGGACACGGGAGCGACCGCAAACCCACGGTTGCTGATGGCGGTCACAAGCCGTTCGGCTTCCAGTCGTGACAGTGCCTCGCGCAGCGGCGTCCAGCCGATGCCATAGATGCCGCTCAGCGTGCTCAGCTTCAACGGCGCAGCAGGCGCCAGCCGGGTCGCAAGAATATCGCGCCTGAGCAGCCGATAGGCCGTTTCCGTTTTCGAGGACTGCTCGTCATTCAATATCGTGACCCATCAGTCAGATTGCTCGGCTGATGATTATATATCAAAGCCTTCCATCACGTAAATTATATATAATGTTTGACAGCTCCAGGAGGACCCCTCAAGATCGCCGGCATGTTTGGGCGGACAGGCTCCGCCGAATGCTGTTGTTCATGGAGGAGCGCCGGATCATGAGCATGACACCCGATCTCGCTGCAATCGAAGCGATGGATGCCGCCGATCCGCTGCGTTCCATGCGTGAACGCTTTGTCTTGCCGCAGGGCGTGATCTATCTCGACGGCAATTCGCTGGGTGCCGCGTCACCGGCCGTCTTCAGCGAATTGCAGCAGGCCGCCACGCAGGAATGGGCGCAGGATCTCATTCGCGCCTGGAACACTGCCGGCTGGTTCAACATGCCGGTGGAACTCGGCGATCAGCTCGGACGACTGATCGGCGCGGCTGAGGGGCAGACGGTGGTCTGCGACACGACCTCGATCAACATCTACAAGCTGCTGCACGCGGCCCTCGGCATGCGGCCGGACCGCCCGGTCATCGTTGCCGAGGGCGACAGTTTCCCGACCGACCTCTATATGGCCGAAGGCGTCGCATCGACCCGGCCGGGAACGCGGCTGCGGCTGGAGGGCGTCGACGCGCCTGCAATCGAGGATCTGATCGACGACAGCGTCGCCGTCATCCTGGTCAACCACGTCAACTACAAATCCGGCCAGTTGCGCGACATGGCGGCGCTGACGCGCAAGGCGCATGACGCCGGAGCGCTGATCATCTGGGATCTCTGCCACACCGCCGGCGCCTTGCCGGTCGAACTTGACAGTGCCAATGCCGATTTCGCCGTCGGCTGCACCTACAAATACCTCAATGGCGGCCCGGGCTCGCCGGCCTTCATCTACGCGGCCGAACGCCACCATGGCGATGTCCATCAGCCGCTCAGCGGCTGGTGGGGCCATGCGCGGCCCTTTGCCTTCGAGCAGGGCTTTGCCGTCGGCAGCGGCATCCGCCGCTTCCTGTGCGGAACGCAGCCGGTGCTGTCAATGCGGGCGCTCAAGGGGGCGCTCGATATCTGGAACGATGTCGACATGGCGCTGGTGCGCAAAAAGAGCATCGCGCTGACCGACCTGTTCATCCAGCTCGTCGAAGCCAGATGCGGCGCCTACGGGCTTGAACTGGAAAGTCCTCGTGACGGCAGCCAGCGCGGCAGCCAGGTGTCGTTCCTTCATCCGCATGGCTATCAGGTGATGCGCGCCCTGATCGAGCGCGGTGTGATCGGCGATTTCCGCGCGCCGTCTACCATCCGCTTCGGCTTCACGCCGCTCTATGTCGGCTATGGCGATGTCTGGCAGGCGGTCGACGTGCTGGAGGATATTCTGCGCACCGGCACCTGGCAGGACGCCCGCTTCGCGGTGAAGACCGCGGTTACCTGAAGCCGGCGCAAGTCCAGGAAAATTCTGACGCTGTTTTCCCGGGAAAAGTGCGTAGCGCTTCCCGTCGGGAATTGCGCGGAAACAAAGAGCTCAGAGCCGGGTGCGAACTGTCCAGAGCTCCGGAAACAGCACGACCTCCAGCATCTTCTTCAGATAGGAGGCGCCTGAGGTGCCGCCGGTGCCGCGCTTCAAACCGATGATGCGTTCCACCGTGGTGACGTGGTTGAAGCGCCAGCGGCGGAAGTAATCCTCGAAGTCGACCAGCTTTTCCGCCAGTTCGTAGAGCATCCAGTAGCGCTGCGGGTCGCGGTAGACGGTTTGCCAGGCAACCAGCACCTCTTCGTTCTCGACGCGTGTCTCGCGCCAGTCCGTGCGCGTGGCGTCGGCGCCGATGTCGAAGCCGTTGCGCGCCAAAAGCAGCAGCGCCTCGTCATAGAGCGACGGCGTGGCCAGGATCGCTTCCAGCCTGTCAGTGAGATCGGGCCGGTGCTTGTGTGGGCCAAGCATGGCGAGGTTGCGGTTGCCAGCCATGAATTCGATGGCGCGGTATTGCCAGGACTGGAAGCCCGAGGATTGGCCGAGCGCGTCGCGAAACTCGGTATATTCGCTGGGCGTCATCGTACGCAGCACGTCCCAAGCATTGTTGAGCTGCTCGAAGATGCGCGCGACGCGCGACAGCATCTTGAAGCTCGGTTCGAGGCGGTCGGCGCGGATCGAGCGGATCGCGGCGCCGATCTCGTGCAAGGCGAGCTTCATCCACAATTCCGATGTCTGATGCTGGATGATAAACAGCATCTCGTCATGGGCCGAAGACAGCGGCGCCTGCGCGTCGAGCACCTGCTCCAGGTGCAGATAATCGCTGTAAGACATCCGCTCCTTGAACGACATCTGCGCGCCATCGGACGCCGGATCGTAGGGCTGGCTCAATTGCTCTTCTCCGCCCGCAACCGGAAGCGCTGGATTTTGCCTGTCTGGGTTTTGGGCAAGGCGTCGATGAATTTTACCGAACGCGGATATTTGTAGGGCGCGATCGTTGCCTTGACGTGGTCCTGCAGGCGTTTGACGGTCAATGCGTCCGGCGAAACACCTTGCACCAGAACGATATGCGCCTCGACGATCTGGCCGCGCTCGCTGTCCTCGGCGCCGGTCACCGCGCATTCGGCGACGTCGGGATGCGAAAGCAACGCTGCTTCGACCTCGGGACCGGCAATGTTGTAGCCGGCGCTGACGATCATGTCGTCGGAGCGCGCGGCGAAGTGGAAGAAACCGTCTTCGTCCTGGGTGAAGGTGTCGCCGGTGAGGTTCCAGCCGTCACGGACGTATTCCTTCTGCCTGGCGTCGGCCATGTAGCGGCAGCCGGTCGGGCCGCGCACCGCCAGCCGGCCTGTCGAACCGCGCGGCAGCTCCCGCATCTCGTCATCGACGATGCGTGCCTGATAGCCGCCGACGGCTTTGCCGGTGGAGGCCGGCTTCATGTCGCCGAAGCGGTTGGAGATGAAGATATGCAGCATCTCGGTGGCACCTATGCCATCGAGAATCGGCTTGCCGGTCTTCTGCGTCCATTCCTCGAAGACAGGCGCCGGCAGCGTCTCGCCGGCCGAAACCGCGACGCGCAGCGAGGATAGGTCGGCACCGTCATCCATGGCCTTGAGCATGGCCCGGTAGGCGGTCGGAGCGGTAAAGGAAATGGTCGCCCTGTAGGTCTCGATGATGTGGATCATGTTGGGCGGCGTCGCCTGTTCCAGCAGCGTCGCCGCGGCGCCAAAGCGCAGCGGGAAGATGGCGAGCCCACCAAGGCCGAAGGTAAAGGCAAGGGGCGGCGAGCCGACGAAAATATCGTCCGGCGTCACCTCCAGGATTTCGCGGGCGTAGGCGTCGGCGATGATCAGCAGGTCGCGGTGGAAATGCATCGTCGCCTTCGGCACTCCGGTGGTGCCGGAGGTGAAGCCGAGCAGGGCGACGTCGTCGCGGCCGGTGTTGACGGCGGTGAAGGTGACCGGCTTGTCGAGGGCGGCGCGGTCGAGTTCGGCGTCATGGTTGGCGGTGCCGTCGAAGCCGATGACCTGCTTGAGATACGCACTGCCCTTGGCGCAGGCGGTCATCTCGTCCATCAGCCTTGTATCGCAAAGCGCGATTGTGATTTCCGCCTTGTCGACGATCTTGGCGAGTTCGCCGGCACGCAACATCGGCATGGTGTTGACGACCACCGCGCCCACCTTGGTGGCGGCAAGCCAGCAGGCGACCATGGCCGGGTTGTTGGCAGAGCGGATCAGCACCCGGTTGCCCGGCTTGACGCCATAATTCTCGACCAGCGCATGGGCGAGCCTGTTGGTCCAGTCGGACAGTTCCTTGTAGGTGCGGCGGCGGCCATTGCCGATCAGCGCGGTGTGGTCGCCAAAGCCCTTTTCGACCAGCCTGTCGGTCAATTCGACGCCGGCATTTATGTGATCGGGATAGTGGAAGCCGTCGAGCAAAAACTCCGGCCACTGATCCGGCGGCGGCAGGTTGTCGCGCGTGAATGTGTCGATATGCGCTGATGGCCCAAGCATTTTTCGGCTGCCCCTGTCTGCCTCACGCCCATGGCTGAACGGTCACAGGATCGCACCAGTCGAAATTTGTTTCAAGCCTAAAATGTTTTTAGGGTGGAGCATTGACGCCGCCTTTGCCGGCGGCCATTCCTGTCGACTGAACTGAAGCCATCTGGGAGGGTGCAGATGCTCGAACATCGTGTTGCCGATTGGGACAATGCCTACGCAAATGGCGACAACATCGCCGGCAGCAATCGCTGGCCGGCCGCGTGGGACGCACCGGCACAGGCTTTTCGCGACACGCTGTCGGCGGCCGGGCGGGCCAAGCTCGACATCGCCTATGGCGACAGCGCGCGCAACCGGCTCGACCTGTTCCTTCCCGATGCCATGCCCAAAGGGCTCGTCGTCTTCATCCATGGCGGCTACTGGAAGGCGTTCGACAAGAACGCCTGGTCGCATCTGGCCAATGGCGCGGTCGCGAGCGGCTTTGCCGTGGCAATGCCGACTTACACGCTTTGTCCCGACATACGCATTTTCGGCATCGTCAGGGAAATCGCAGCGGCGATCGGCAAGGCGGCGACGATGGTCGGCGGCCCGGTAATGCTGACAGGGCATTCCGCCGGCGGCCATCTCGCCTCGAGGATGGTGACGACGACGAGCCCTCTGGCCGCCGACGTGGCCGGCCGCGTGCGCAATGTTGTTTCGATCTCCGGCGTTCATGACCTGCGGCCGATCATGCGCACCGGCATGAACGCAACACTGGCCATCGATGAAGCCGAAGCACTGGCCGAAAGCCCGGCGCTGCTGCGCCCGATGGAGGGCGCACGCATCACTTGCTGGGTCGGCGGCGGCGAGCGGGCGGAGTTCCTGCGCCAGAATGCGTTGCTCGCCAACATCTGGACCGGCCTCGGCGCCATGACCAGCACGGTGGTCGAGCCGGACCGGCATCATTTCAGCATCGTCGACGGGCTTGCCGATCCGACACATCCGCTGACGCGGACATTGCTTGCGGTATAGGCCAGTTTTGTCAGTAAAACTAACGGCTTGGACGCTTGGTCTTCAGCGTAACATCAGCACGCTGCAGGCGGCGCCCGCTGCAACCGCCGGCGCGAAGGGCTCGCGCACGATCAAGCCGTTGGCGTCCGCCAGCATTCTTAGCATCGAGGAATCCTGGATACCGAACGGCGTTGCCACCAATGCGCCGGCTTCTTCCCGGACCACAGCGCGCACATAGTCCTGCCTGAGATCATTCGCCGGCATCGCGGCGCCAAGTTGCGCAGGGCGGATGTCCTGCCGGTGGGTGCTGCCGCCGAGCTGCGCCAACAGCGGCTTCAGGAACAGCTGCGAACAGACCAGGCTCGCCACCGGATTGCCGGGCAGGCCGATGCACCTGATATCGCCGAGACGCCCGAACATCAGCGGCTTGCCGGGGCGCATGGCGAGCTTCCAGAAATCGAGCTTCATGCCTTCGCCGGTCAGCACGTCGTGCACGAGGTCGTGGTCGCCGACCGAGGCGCCGCCGAGCGTGACGATGACGTCGGCCTTTGCCGCGACTGCCTTCTTCACCAGCGCCGCTATGTCGGCCTTGCGATCTGCCGCGATGCCGAGATCAAGCGCTTTGGCGCCGACAGACTGCGCGACGGCCGCGACGCCGTAAGCGTTGGAGGAGATGATCTGATCCGGACCGGGGTCACGCCCCGGCGGCAGCAACTCGTCGCCGGTGGCGATGATGGCGACCAGCGGCCGGCGCACGACGTTGAGCAGTGGATGATTGGCCGACGCCGCAAGCGACAATGCGGCCGGATCGAGCACGCGACCTTGTTGCAGGAGCAGGTCGCCTTGCGAGAAATCCAATCCACGACGGCGGATATTACGGTCTTTCGCGGTCGGCTCGGTGACTTCGATATGGCCATTGCCAAGGTCGCGGACATTCTCCTGGATGACGATCGTGTCGGCGCCTTCTGGCAGCGGCGCGCCGGTGAAAATGCGGACAGCCTCCGCCCTGCCGACCGAGCCGGCAAAGCCGCGGCCGGCCGGCGCCATGCCGATTACAGAAAGCCGCGTCGGGGCGGATGCCACATCCTGCGCCCGCGCGGCATAGCCGTCCATGGCGGAGGCGTTGAAGGGCGGCTGGGTGCGCAGCGCCACGACAGGCTCCGCCAGCACCCGGCCGGCCGCATCTGCCAGCGCGACGCTTTCACCGGGCAGCGCCGCGGCGCCGTCGAGCAGGCGTTGAAGCGCCTCGGCGACCGGAACCAGCGCCATTTACGAACCCGCCTTGTAGTCGCCGGATTTGCCGCCGGTCTTTTCCACCAGCTTTATGCCGGAAATCACCATGGCGCGGTCGGCCGCCTTGGCCATGTCGTAAATGGTCAGGCATGCCACCGATGCCGCGGTCAGCGCCTCCATTTCGACCCCGGTCTTGCCGGTGACGCGGGCGAGCGCGGTAACCCTGAGGCCCGGCAGCGCCACGTCCGGCTCGATGTCGACCGACACCTTGGTCAACAGCAGCGGATGGCAGAGCGGGATCAGTTCATGCGTCTTCTTGGCCGCCATGATGCCGGCGATGCGCGCTGTGCCCAGCACATCGCCCTTCTTGGCGTCGCCGTCGAGGATCATTTTCAGGGTTTCAGGCCGCATCGAGACAAAGCCCTCGGCGATGGCCGTGCGTGTCGTCTCTTCCTTGTCGCCGACATCGACCATATTGGCCTCGCCCTTGGCGCCGAGATGGGTGAGGGCGGCTGCCATCGTCAGATGGCCTCTGCCGTCGCCTTGCCTGTCAAAAGCAGGCGCGTTGCCGCTGCGACATCCTCTTGCCGCATCAGGCTTTCGCCGACCAGGAAGGTTTCGATGCCGGTCTTTTGCATCCTGAGGCAGTCGTCGTGGCTGAAAATACCGCTCTCGCTGACCAGCAAGCGGCCTCCCGGCACCATCGACGCCAGACGCTCCGAAGTTTCGAGACTGGTCTCGAATGTCCTGAGGTTGCGGTTGTTGATGCCGATCAGCTGCGATGACAGTTTTACCGCGCGCTGCGTCTCGGCCTCGTCATGCACCTCGATCAGCGCATCCATGCCGAGTTCGAATGCGGTCGCTTCCAGTTCGCTTGCCAGCGCATCATCGACGCTGGCCATGATGATCAGGATGGCGTCGGCGCCCCAGGCGCGTGCCTCGTAGACCTGGTAGGGATCGAACAGGAAATCCTTGCGCAGCGCCGGCAGCGACACCGCCTTGCGCGCACTGGTGAGAAATTCCGGCGCGCCCTGGAAGGACGGCGCATCGGTCAGCACCGAAAGACAGGCAGCGCCGCCTTTCTGATAGGCTTGCGCAAGCGCCGGCGGGTCGAAATCGGCGCGGATCAACCCTTTGGAAGGGCTCGCCTTCTTGATTTCGGCGATCAGGGCAAAGTTGCCCGATCTGCGCTTCGCCTCGAGCGCCCTGAGAAAGCCGCGCGGGGCGTCGGCATCCTTGGCCCGCGCCTTGATCTCGGCCAGGGGGATCCGCGCTTTCGCAGCCGCGATCTCGTCACGCTTGTAGGCCTCGATCTTGCGCAGAATGTCAGCCACGGCTCTATCCGTTCGAAATCTCGACCAGCCTGTCGAGCACGCCTAGCGCCCGGCCGCTGTCGATGGCTTGTGCCGCCGCCGCCATGCCGTCGGCAAGCGTTGTCGCCTTGCCCGCCACCACCATGCCGGCGCCGGCATTCATCAGCACCGTGTCGCGATAGGCGCCGGCAGCGCCGCCCAGCATATCGCGCAATGCCTTGGCGTTGTAGGCGGCGTCGCCACCGCGCAACTCGTCCTTGGTGTGGCGCTGCAAACCGACCGCTTCGGGGGTGAGCGTAAAATGGCGGATCTCGCCGCCGGCCAGTTCCGCAACTTGCGTCTCGCCAGTGGTGGTGATCTCGTCATAGCCGTCGCCATGGACGACCCAGGCGTGGTCTGTGCCCAGCGCTTTCAACGTCTCGGCCACCGGCACGATCCATTCCGGCAGGAACACGCCGACCATCTGGCGGCTGACGCCGGCCGGATTGGACAGCGGGCCAAGCAGGTTGAAGATGGTGCGGGTGCCGAGCTCGACGCGGGTCGGGCCGACATGCTTCATCGCCGGATGATGCGCCGGTGCGAACATGAAGCCGACTCCCGCCTCGCGGATGCAGCGACCGATCGTTTCCGGCGGGATATCGATCTTGACGCCGAGCGCGACCAGCACATCGGCAGCCCCCGTCAGCGACGACAGGCCACGATTGCCATGCTTGGCCACCGGCACGCCGCAGCCGGCGATGACGAAGGCGGAAGCCGTCGAGATGTTGACCGAGTGCGAATTGTCGCCGCCGGTGCCGACAATGTCGATGGCGCCTTCAGGGGCTTCGACGCGCAGCATCTTGGCCCGCATGGTGGCGACGGCGC
The DNA here is from genome assembly GCF_056403695.1 of Mesorhizobium sp. P2_F7. NCBI lineage: Bacteria > Pseudomonadati > Pseudomonadota > Alphaproteobacteria > Hyphomicrobiales > Phyllobacteriaceae > Mesorhizobium > Mesorhizobium sp. P2_F7. The sequence goes on from NZ_JBFUFA010000004.1 coordinate 732,680, forward strand.
CGGAGATCTCGCTCACCGTCTCGCCGCGTACGCGCAGCGCCATCAGGAAGCCGCCGATCTGGCCCGGCGTCGCGTCGCCCGACATGATGATGTCGAAGGCTTCGCGCGCTTCCTCGAAGGTAAGCGCGCTGCCGGTGGCGACCTTGGCGATATGGATCTTCAGCGCGCTCATTGGGTTAAGACATTCATTGAGCCAGGGCCTGGGCAACGGCGGCCTGGTCGATGCTGACGGCGTATTGCGTCTGCAACTGCGCAACCAACTGGTCGAGCAGATCGTCGGACATGCCTTGCGTGAAGGATTTCTGCGCGTCGTCGGGCACCGAACTGGCGTCGGCTCCGGCCGGCTCGAACACTTCGGCCACCTTGAACAGGATCTGGCCTTCGCCGGTGGGCGAGGGGATCAGCCCGGTGCCGCCTTCGCCAACGCCGAACATCGCTGCAGCGCCGTCCTTGCCGAAATCGACGTCGTCGGCCTCGCGCTTGACGCCGCGCTTGGTCTGCTTTTCGAGCTTCAGTTCGCCGGCGATGACGTCGAGTGTGGTGCCGGCCTTGAGGCGTTTGTCGAGCTCGTCTGCCTTGGCGGTCAGCCGCTTGGTCGTTTCCTCGGCCGTCCAGTCGGCCACCACCCGCTGGCGGACCTCGTCCAGCTTGCGGTCACGAGCCGGTGTGATCGATGTCAGCTCATAGAACACGAAGCCATTGTTGGTCGTGGTCAGGGCTTCATTCTCGGTGTTGGGCTCGGCCTCGAACACCGCCTTGATCAGATCCGGCGATGCCGGCAGGTCCTTGATGATGGTCCCGTCCGGCTTGAGGCCGGTGCGGTCGATGGCGTCGACGGTGACGTCCTTGAGCTTCAGTTTGGCGGCGGCCTCAGTGAGCGTGCTGCCGGCGGCGCGGGTGTCCTCGTAATTGTCGTGCACGTCGAGCAGGATGCGGCTTGCTTCACCCAGCGCAAGATCCTTGCGGATCTGGTCGGACACTTCGGCCAACGATTTCACCACTTCCGGCTTGATCTCGGTGACGCGCAAAAGCACCGGGCCGAACGTGCCCTGGACGACCGGGCTGACTTCGTTGGGGGCAAGTGCGAATGCGGCATCGGCCACCGCCTTGTCGGTGATCTTGTCCTTGGAGAGCGTGCCAAGCAGCGTGTCGGCCTGGGTCTTGCCCTGCGCGATAACGATCTTGTCGAACGTGGCGCCCGTCTTCAGCGAATCGGATGCAGCCTTGGCGGCGTCCACCGTCGGAAACACCAGCTGTTCGATGGTGCGCATTTCCGGCGTGGTGTAGCGCCCCTTGTTCTTGTTGTAGTCGTCGCTGACCTGCTGGTCGGTCACCGCGCCGATATCCATGATGTCTTCGGGCTCGAGCCGGACATAGGAGAACTTGCGGTATTCGGGCGCCGCATACGTCTTCTTGTTGGTCTCGAAATAGGCCTGGAGCACGCTGTCGGATGGCGCCCCGATCGGCTCGACCAGCGACTTCGGCAAAGTCAGATAGTCGATGGTGCGGTCTTCGCCGCGATAGAGCGCGACCGCCTTGAAGAAGGTGTCCGGCGCCTTGAGACCGTCCGAAACCGCCTCGACGATCTGCTGGCGCACTGCCACCTGGGCACGGTTCTTCAGATAATCCTCCGGCCGCATGCCGAGGTCGCGCAGCCGGGACTCGAACAGCCGGCGGTCGAACTGGCCGTTCGGGCCCTGGAACGCAGGTTCCTGGCGCGTCAGTTCGGCCAGCCTGTCCTTGGAGAAGCCAAGCCCGAGCTTGCGCGCCTGTTCGTCCAGCACGGCGCCCGACACAAGCTGCGCCAGCACCTGGTTGTCGATGCCATAGGCCCTGGCCTGCTCGCGGCTGATGCGCTGGCCGATCTGCTGCTGCAGCATGTTGATCTGGCGATCGTAGGCGAGGCGGTACTCGGTGATCGACACGGTGGTGCTGCCGGCGGTGATGACAGCGTGATGGCCGGCCAGGAAGCCGCCCGCCATGCGGGTGGTGACACCCCAGGCAAGGAAACTCAACACCAGCAGGGACAGCAGCGCTTTCGCGACCCAGGTCCCTGCCGCGCTTCTCAATATACCAAGCATTGTTACTTCCGATTTTTGCGCAGTTTTGCCTGCGCCCGAGTCTGAAACAAGCGCAATAGCGCCCTTCCGGCTCACTGTCGATTGCTTTGTGGCCTGATTTTGGTAGGGAGGGCGAGACCCCAATGTCGCCCGGAGAACCAGATCCCATGACGCCAGGAATTCGACCGCTAGTTGCCGGCAACTGGAAAATGAACGGCACCAGCGCTTCGCTGAACGAGCTCAGGATGATCGGCAACGGTTTTATGAGCGGGCTCGACGCCGAGACCGAAGCCTTGGTCTGTGTGCCGGCCACCTTGCTGTCGCGCGCTGCCGAAATCCTGTCGCGCACGCCGGTGCGGGCCGGTGGCGAGGATTGCCATATCAAGGAAAGCGGCGCCTTCACCGGCTGTGTCTCGGCCGAGATGCTGAAGGATGCCGGCGCCAGCCACGTCATTGTCGGCCATTCCGAATGCCGCGAACAGCGTGGCGAGGACGATGCGACTGTCCAGGCGAAGGCGTCTGCCGCATGGCGCGCCGGGCTTGTGGCCATCATCTGTATCGGCGAGACCAAAGCCGAGCGCGAAGCGGGCGCCGCGCTCGAAGTCTTGTCGCGCCAGGTCGCCGGCTCGGTGCCGCCTAGCGCGACGCCAGCCAACACCGTCATCGCCTACGAACCGGTATGGGCGATCGGCACCGGCCTGACGCCGACCGCCGACGACGTGGCCGAGGCGCATGCGCATATCCGCGAAAAACTATCGGAGGGCCTAGGCGCCTCGGTGGCCGGCAAGATCCGCATCCTCTATGGCGGCTCGGTCAAGCCGTCCAATGCGGTCGAACTGCTCGGCGTCAAAAACGTCGACGGCGCGCTGGTTGGCGGCGCCAGCCTGAAAGCGGCGGATTTTCTCGCCATCGCCGAAGCCTACCAGAATATCGCGTAGGCTCCGAAATCTCGTTGCCGGCCAGTTCCGTCGCCGACTTATGAAACGGAGCGGCGCGGCCGAAATCGTTGCAAAGGGCGCATTGCTTCCCATATTCCGGCCACGGGCTTGGAAATGCCGTTAAAGCATTGTATGGAGCCGCCTCCAAATCACCGGCCCTGATCGCCAGGGAGCGGCAGGGCTTGCCAGGATAAAATATGGAAACCGTACTGATCGTCATCCACCTCATGGTCGTGCTCGCCCTTGTCGGCGTGGTGCTGCTGCAGCGCTCCGAAGGCGGTGGTCTCGGCATCGGCGGCGGTTCCGGCTTCATGACCGCGCGCGGTGCCGCCAATGCGCTGACGCGGGCGACGGCGATCCTGGCGGCGGCTTTCTTCGTGACGTCGCTGACACTCTCGATCGTTGCGCGCTATGGCGAAAAGCCGATCGACATTCTCGATCGCGTGCCGGCCGACAGCGGCAACGGCGTGCTCAACCAGTTGCCAGGCACGACGCCGCCGGCGCCGCCTGCCGGCACCACGACGCCGCCTGCTGGCAATGGCGCCGCCACGACACCGCCGGCAACGGCCCCTGCCACAGCCCCGGCGACGGCTCCCGCCGCCGCTCCGGCGACGCCGCCTGCGACCGATTCGGCCACGCCGCCGGCTGCCAATGGCGTTACCTTGCCGGTCACGCCGCAGGTTCCGAACCAGTAGTCGGACACGGCCAAACGCCGCGATCTGTTGTTGTTTCAACACAGTCGCGGCAAATGGCGCACGATCACGAAGATTCGTCCCTGCGTTCCGCTTGAGGCCCCTCGGGCACTTCGATTATAGATTGCGCGCGGCACTTTCTGCGCCCTTGGGGGGCGCCGGGCGACGCCGTGGGCAACAAGCATTGAACGATCGGATCTTCGCTATGCAGCTTCGCAGCTTCATTCTCATGGGGTTTTGTGCCGTATTCGGCATGAGCTCCGCGGCCTTCGCCGGCACTCCGGCAATGACCTCACCACAGGCGGTCGGCAACACCGCTGTCATCAACGTCGCCGCCAAGAGCGATGCGGCGCAGCTGAAGCTTCTCAAGAAGAAGAAAAATCCGAGCTCGGATGATCTGGCTCAGATCAGCAAGCTCGAGGACAAGATCGCGGCCGACAAGGCGGCAGCCGGCGCCAAGGCGCTCGAGGCCCGCAAGCTGGCCATGCGCGAGGCGGCGAAAGCCAAGGCCGATGCAGAGCGCCAGGCATTCCTGGCCAGCAAGGGCAAGCCGGTCGAGGTCGCCGACGCCAAGCCAGCCAAGAAGACCACCAAGATCATCTCGCCAATTGACCCGCTTACGCCGATCGCGCCGATCGAGTCGGCCGAACCACTCCCGGCCGAAGCGATGAACGTCGCGCTGACCGGCAACAATGGCGAATTGCGCAGCGAGGCCCCGGGCCAGAAACCGAGGAGCGGCGGGCTCTTCGCCGGCCTGTTCGGCGGCACATCGTCTGCTTCCTCGATTGCCTATCTTCCCGAGACGCGCGCTCTCGACCAGGCGCTCGCCAAGCGCGAAGCCAAGAAGCAGTTCAAGGTGAAGCCTGAATTCGTGCCGCAGGACGTCGAATTCAGCGGCTATGAGCCGGGTACGATCGTCATCGATACCAGCGCACGCCGCCTCTACCTCGTCGAATCGGCTTTCACCGCCCGCCGCTATGCCATCGCGGTCGGCCGCGAAGGCCTGCAGTTCAAGGGCACGGTTGCGGTCGGCGACAAGCAGGAATGGCCGCGCTGGATCCCGACGCTCGACATGCAGAAGCGCGAGCCCAAGCACTATGGCCAGTACAAGGACGGTATGCCCGGCGGCGGTCAGAACCCGCTCGGCGCCCGCGCCATCTATCTCTATGACGGCAAGAAGGACACGCATCTGCGCATCCACGGCACCATCGCGCCGCAGTCGATCGGAACCAGCGCTTCCAATGGCTGCTTCCGCATGATCAACGAGCACGTCATGGACCTCTACAGCCGCGTCAGGGTCGGCACCAAGGTCGTCATCATCTGACGTTCTCTCAATCCTGCCGAAAGGGCCGGCTTCTGCCGGCCCTTTTGTTTTGACTGAAAAACTACAGTCTCGACCTTCGGGACTATCGCGCCTTCTCTGGAAAAAGCCTCAGCGGCGGTTTTTTCTCTGGCGGAATCAATTCGGCCGCGTTAAGCGATGACTCCCATGGCGCGATATGTATTCATCACAGGCGGCGTGGTTTCCTCACTTGGAAAAGGCATCGCTGCAGCGGCCCTTGGGGCTCTCTTGCAGGCGCGAGGCTATCGCGCACGCATCAAAAAACTCGATCCCTATCTCAATGTCGATCCCGGCACGATGTCGCCTTACCAGCATGGCGAGGTCTTCGTCACCGATGACGGTGCCGAGACCGATCTCGATCTTGGCCATTACGAGCGCTTCACCGGCCGCTCGGCCAATCAGCAGGACAACATCACCACCGGCCGCATCTACAAGAACATCATCGAGCGCGAGCGGCGCGGCGACTATCTCGGCGCGACCGTGCAGGTCATTCCGCACGTCACCGACGAGATCAAGCATTTCGTCCTCGACGGCAATGACGACTACGATTTCGTTCTGTGCGAGATCGGCGGCACCGTCGGCGACATCGAGGCGATGCCGTTCCTGGAAGCGATCCGCCAGCTCGGCAACGACCTGCCGCGCAACAACGCCGTCTATGTCCACCTGACCTTGATGCCCTACATCCCGACGGCCGGCGAGCTGAAGACCAAGCCGACCCAGCATTCGGTCAAGGAACTGCGCGGCATCGGCATCGCGCCCGACATCCTTTTGGTGCGTGCCGATCGCGCCATTCCCAAGGAAGAGCGCAGAAAACTCTCGCTGTTCTGCAATGTCAGGGAAAGCGCGGTCATCCAGGCGCTCGACGTGCCGCACATCTATGACGTGCCGATGGCCTATCACAAGGAAGGGCTCGATTCGGAAGTGCTGGCCGCCTTCGGCATCGACCCGGCGCCGAAACCGCGCATGGAGCCCTGGCAGGCGGTGTCCAACCGCATCCACAATCCGGAAGGCGAGGTCACCATTGCCGTCGTCGGCAAATACACCGGCCTCAAGGACGCCTACAAATCGCTGATCGAGGCGCTGTCGCATGGCGGCATGGCCAACCGCGTCAAGGTCAAGCTCGACTGGATCGAAAGCGAGATTTTCGAGAAGGAAGACCCGACGCCGTGGCTGGAAAAGGTGCATGGCATCCTGGTTCCCGGCGGCTTCGGCGAGCGCGGGTCCGAAGGCAAGATCCTGGCGGCCAAATTCGCCCGTGAGCGCAAGGTGCCGTATTTCGGCATCTGCTTCGGCATGCAGATGGCCTGCATCGAGGCGGCGCGGTCGCTGGCCGGCGTCGAGCATGCTTCGTCGACCGAATTCGGCCCGACCGACGAGCCGGTGGTCGGCCTGATGACCGAATGGCTGAAAGGCAACATGCTGGAGAAGCGCCGCGAGACCGGCGATCTCGGCGGTACGATGCGTCTTGGCGCCTATCAAGCCGAGCTCGCCAAGGGCTCGAAGATCGCCGACATCTATGGCGACACCCAGATTTCCGAGCGCCATCGCCACCGCTATGAGGTCAATATCGACTACAAGGCGCAGCTTGAGGAGTGCGGCCTGGTGTTTGCCGGCATGTCGCCCGACGGCGTGCTGCCGGAGACGGTCGAATACCCCGACCATCCCTGGTTCATCGGTGTTCAGTATCATCCGGAACTGAAGAGCCGGCCGCTCGAGCCGCATCCGCTGTTTGCCAGCTTCATCTCGGCTGCGGTGGACCAGTCGCGGCTGGTCTAACTGCCTGCGGGTTTAGCAGCTGATGCAGACCTATGTCGCGCTGCTCTACAGCATCATCCTCGGCGAAGGCCGCCGGGTCGTCATGTCCGACCTCAAGGCGATGGCCGAAGGCCTCGGGCTGAAGAATCCTCGCACCTTGGTGGCGACCGGCAATCTGGTCTTCGGGGCGCGGGCGACGGATGTCGCCAGGCTGGAACAGCGGCTGGAAACGGCCTTCGAAAAGACCTTCGGCCGCCATGTCGTCATTATCGTGCGCACGGCCGAGGACTGGCTGAAGCTCGCCGCCGGCAATCCATTCTCGGCCGAGTCGGCCGAAACCGGCGATCAGGTGGCGGTGCGGATCATGCGCACGCCTGCGCCCGCCGAAGCCGTCGCGGCGCTCCAGGCCTATGCCGCTGAGGACGAGAAGGTGGCTTCGGTCGACGGCGACATCTGGGTCGTCTTTTCGCGCGAGCGGCCAAGCTCCCGCCTGCTTGCGGCGATGAACCACAAGCGCATGGGCATCGGCACATCGCGCAACTGGAACACGGTGCGGAGGTTGGCTGAGATGGTAGGCAGTAGGCAGTAGGCAGTAGGCAGTAGGCAGTAGGCAGTAGGCAGTAGGCAGTAGGCAGTAGGCAGTAGGCAGTAGGTTCCTACTCCCTAGGCCCTACTGCCTATTCCCTTCATTTCACGCCTTCGCCATCTTGGCGCCAGCACCCAGTGCCGCTGTGCGCAGCACGTAGTAGATCGCGCCGGCAATGGCCACGCCGAAGAACCAGCCATAAACGCCCCACCAGGCCGGCAGCCAGCTGGTGAAGTTGGGCAGGATCGACGAGAAGATGGCGCCCGTGCCGGCGGCGATGAAGGCATTGATGTGCCAGCCGCCCTGGAAGCGGAACTCGCCTTCCTCACGGTAGAGCGCCTCGACGTCGACCTCGCCTTTGCGGATCAGGTAATAGTCGACCATCATGACGCCGAAGATCGGCCCCATCGTCGCGCCGATGATGCCGACAAAATGCGCGGCACTGCCTTCCCACGGTGCGAAGGGATAGAGCACCAGCGCGATCACGGCCGCGATGTAGCCGCCCTTCTTGAAGTCGATCTGGCGCGGGAAGACGTTGGAGAAGTCGAAGGCGGGCGAGACGAAATTGGCCACCACGTTGATGCCGAGCGTCGCCACAGCGAAGGTGAGTGCTGCAAGTGCTGCCAGGAACCAGCTGTCGAACTTGGCTGAGATCTGGTCGGGATGCAGCAGCACCTCGTGGTAGACGTCATAGGCAGCGATGGTGGTGACGCCGGCGACCAGCGAGAACAGGATCAGGTTCACCGGCAGGCCCCAGATGTTGCCCTTGCGCAGCGCGGCCTTGTCCGGCGCGTAGCGGGCGAAGTCGCAGAAGTTGAGATAGAGCGCCGAGAAATAGGTCACCCAGATCGCTGCGACCCCGAACAGTGCCGTCCACGACCCGGGATCGCCCGGAATGCCGGCATCGGCGGTCTTTTCGCGCAACACGTCCATCGGAATGTCGCTGGTGAAAGCGAAGGTTCCTGTTTTGATGCAGAGATATACCGCCAGGAGCAGCATCATCACCCACACCGCAGGTCCCGCCCAATCCTGGAAGCGGCGCACTGTCTCCATGCCCTTCTGGATGATCAGGAGTTGTAGCGCCCAGATGACGACGAAGCAGATCACCTCCAGGGTGGAATGGCCAAGAAGATGCGAGGTCTGGTTGAACTCGTTGAACCACGGCAGCCGCGTCAGAAGCGCCACGATGGCGCCGGAGGCCGCGGCAGTCTGCGCGCCGTACCAGAAGCACGCGACGATGGCGCGCACCAGGGCCGGAATGTTGGCGCCCCAGATGCCGAAGGAGGCACGCGCCAGCACGGGGTAGGGCACGCCGGTCTTCACGCCGGCATAGCCGACCATGTTCATCAGCACGTAGATGATCAGCGAACCGATGCCGATGGCGATGATGAAATTGACGAAGCCGCCGCAAAACAGGAACAGGCTGGCAGCGAGGTAATAGCCCCACAGGCTGTGGACGTCCGACGTCCACACGTTGAAGATCGAGAACGGCCCCCAGTTCCGCACTTTCGCCGGCGCGAGGTCCTCATTGTACAGGCCAGGCGATGCGCCTTGTATTGTCACGGTGTAATCCTCCCCTTTTGCCAAACGCACCACCATGCGTTGGCCGCGCAGGTTAGGCCTGACGCAGGGGAACCGGCAAGCAATCCATTTGCCGGCTTTGGCCTTAAAGATATTCAACGAGAATCGCGCTTATCGATCGGCGTTCGTCGGAGGTCGGCGCAACAGCGGCTCTGAGTCGATCCGTTGACGGCCGTGATCAGGAGGCTTTGCGGTGAGGTATCGCCGACGCCTCGAAATTAGCGGCAAGCCAAGCTATGGCGCGGCTGACATCGTCGAGCCTGTATTGAGCTGCGGTGGGACCGCGCGGCCTGACCCGGATCGAGATGCCGCCGGCTTCGTTGATCGCCTCGAAACCGTTTTCATCGGCGGTGTCGTCGCCGAGGAAGACCGGCCGCCGCCCGGCAAAGGGCGGGATCGCCATGAAACGCCGCGCGGCGGCGCCCTTGGCCGCTTCGAGCGGCATCAGCTCAACACCGGCGTTTCCCGGAATGACGCGGTAGCCCTTGGGAAGCTCGGCCAATGCCTGCTCAACAAGCTGGGTGGCTCTGGCCAGCAGATGCGGCGCCGCGCGCGTATGGATGGCGAGGACAGGGCCCTTGCGCTCGATATGGACCTGATCGTCATCCAGCTCGGCTTCAATGGCGTCGGCAAGCGCCGCCATATCGGCGGGAGTATCCGCGGCAACGATAGGACCGTCAGGCGTCAGCCGGTGTTCCAGCCCATAGAGACCGGCAACGCGCAGCCTCAGAGGATGAAACAATCTGTCGGCGACTTCAACCGAGCGGCCGGTGATGAAGGCGACGGCGCCGTCCAGCCGTTCGTCGATAGCGCCGAGCAGAGTGCGCAATTCGTCGCTGACGGACACCGCGTCCGGGTGCGCGGCGTGCTCCAGCAAGGTGCCGTCAATGTCGAGGAAGAGCGCCCATTGTCCGGCAGGCAGGTTGGGTGCGGTTGGCAGGCTCGTCATGACGCCACCTTGTGCATGCGCTCGACGAGCGAGACGATGTTGGTGTCGGTGCTTGCTGGCCACTCAGCCACACCTGTCGCCCGATCGAGGTCGCCGCGTTTGCGCAGCCGCGCCGCATCCAGCAGCATGCTGCCGGCCCAGCGATAGACATTGTTGTCGCGCACGTTCTCGCGCATGCGGCGCATGCGCTGGCGCTGCTCTTCCGGTGGCATCGTCAGCGCCTGCTGCAGGGCCGCGCTCATCATCGCCGCGTCGTAAGGATTGACGATCAGCGCCTCCAGCAGTTCGCGCGACGCCCCGGCAAAGGTGCTGAGCAAAAGAGTGCCCTGCTCGTCGTCGCGTGCGGCAACGAATTCCTTGGCGACGAGGTTCATGCCGTCATGCAGGCTGGTGACCATGCAGATGTCGGCAGCGCGGTAAATCTCGTAGACCTGCTCCTGCGAGTGATGTTCGGCCACCATGATGACCGGCTTGTAGCCGTCACTGCTGCCATAGCGCTGGTTGAGCTCGTCGGCATAGCGCATGCATTCGTCATACAGTTGCTGATAGGCCGGCAGCGTGCCGCGGCTGGGCGCCGCGATCTGCAGGAAGACCAGTTTGCCGATCCATTCGGGATGGCGCGTGAACAGCTCGTCCAAAGCCTGAAAGCGGTCGAGAATGCCCTTGGTGTAATCCAGCCGTTCGACGCCGATGCAGAGCTTGACGTCCGGCCGCAAGCCGAACCTGTCGCGCAGGCGGCTGCGGCATTGCTCAACAGTGGGGAGCTTTGCCAGCAGCTCGGCCGGCCATTCGATGGAGATCGGATAGGCATGCACCAGCGTCGTCTGTCCGCCATAGGAGATCGCCGCATCGGCGCGTTCGATACGGCTTTCCAGGAAGCGATCGACGCTTTCGGTAAAATTGTTGGCGTGGAACTGGGTGTGGAAGCCGATGATCGAGCTGCCGAGCAACCCTTCGAGAATGCGCTCGCGCCAGGGACAGATGCTGTAGACTTCGGAATTGGGCCACGGGATGTGCCAGAAGGTGATGATGATCGCTTCCGGCAGGCGCTCGCGGATCATGCGCGGCAAAAGCGCGAAATGGTAATCCTGGACCAGCACGATCGGCCGCTCGTTGCGCGCCTCGGCCACCACCGTATCGGCGAATTTGCGGTTGACGGCTTCATAGGCCTCCCAGTCCGAGGCGCGAAAGATCGGCCGGGTGAAGGCGATATGGCAGAGCGGCCACAGACCTTCATTGGCAAAGCCGAGATAGTAGCCTTGATATTCCTCCTCGCTCAGCCAGACGCGGCGCAGCGTGTAGGACGGTTTGTCCGGTGGCACCGGCACCCGGTCGTTCTCGTCGACGGTGAGACGATCCGCGCTACCGCCGCCATAGGCGATCCAGGTGCCGCCGCAGGCGCGTGTGATAGGCTCCAGCGCCGACACCAGTCCGCTGGCAGGCACCACAAGCTCGACGCCATTGTCCTTGACGTTGTGGATGTAAGGTTCGCGGTTGGAGACGACGATGACCTGCGCATCCGGCAGGTCGTCGGCGAGGATCTTGCGCAAGGTTTCGGGTGACCATGTCACAAGGGCTGCATCGACGGACTGGCCGTTCTTTTCAAACTCGCGCATGACCTTGCGCGCCGCTTCCGCCGCCACATCCTCGCCCGCCGCGCGAGCGACTGGTGCGTGGCTGCCGCGCTGGCGGGATATCGAAAACAGGACGGCGAGGGCGGATAGGCCGAGGCTTGCCAGGATCACGATCCAGAGCATGTCGACGCCATAATTTGTCATTGAGTGCCAATCTCCGCCTTCGGCGGTCATTCTTCTTCGTTGAATTTGAACACGCTCGCCCGCGGCCGGCCGCCGGCGGCTGTCATTTTGCAACGCACAAAACCGCGATCGGTTCCCGCGAAAATGACCCAGCTCAGCTTCGTACGATCAGCGGAACCAGCCCTTCATGGCGGTCGGCGAGAAAGGCGACGACGCGGTCGCCGACGCGCTGGAAAGTGAGATCGACTTTCTTTTCGCCGACACCCAGATGCCTGAGGGTCAGCGTGTCGATGCCGATCGGCAGGCGCGGCCGAGTGACATGGATTTCGCCGTTCCAGCCGTCGATTTCCAAGCCGAGGCAGGCCTGCATCAGCATGAAGGCCGAGCCCGCCGACCAGGCCTGCGGCAAGCAGGCAACGGGATAGGCGATCGGCGCTTCGCCGACCGAACGGGTAAAGCCGCAGAACAGTTCCGGCAGCCGCATGTTGAAATGCACGGCGGATTCGAACGTGCCGCTCATCAGCCGCACCACATTGTCGCGCTCGCCAAACCGCGCCAGGCCGGCGCCGCAAATCGCCGTGTCGTGCGGCCAGATCGAGCCGTTGTGGTACGACATCGGGTTGAACAGCACCGCATCGTCGGCAAGCGTTCTCACCCCCCAGCCGGACTGGAAGGATGCCGAAAGCAGCTGGTCGGCGACCATTTGCGCCCGCGCCGGCTCGGGCAGCCCGACATAGAGCAAATGCCCGGCATTGGACGTGCGCACCTTGCAGGGTTCGCCGGCGCCATCGATGGCGAGCGCATAGAAGCCGAGATCGTCAAGCCAGAAATCGCGCTCGACGGCGATCCGCATCTCTTCGGCGCGGTTTTCCCAGTGATCGGCTTGCGCGAACTCGCCGCGTCGACGTGCGAGCGCCGCCAACCCCCTGAAGGCGGCAAACACATAGCCCTGCACCTCGACCAGCGCGATCGGTCCTTTGGGAATGCGCCCGTCGGCGTGGAAGACAGAATCGAAACTGTCCTTCCAGCCCTGGTTGGCAAGGCCGGATTCGGCGGCGCGCTGATAGGTGACGAAGCCGGTCGCTCGGCTTGCCTCTTCCGTCCATTCGGCGGCGGCGCAAAGCGACGGCCATAGGCTGGCGATGAAGTCCATGTCGCCGGTGCGCTCGGCATAGGCGCAGGCGAGGTGGATGTAGAGCGGCGTGGTGTCGACGCCGCCATAGTAGCGGCCGAAGGGCAGCTCCTGGAGCGCCGCCATCTCGCCCTTGCGCGTCTCGTGCATGATCTTGCCGGGCTGAGAGTCGCTGAACGGTGATGTCTCGGTCGCCTGGTGCTGGGCGAGGAAGGTGAGCACGCCGCGCGCCAGGCCGGGATTGAGCCACAGCATCTGCAGCGCCGAGATGACGCCGTCGCGGCCGAAGGCGGTGGAAAACCAGGGAATGCCGGCATAGGGGTAGGGGCCGGTCGACAGCTCGGTGGTCAGCAAGGCCACATCGGCGCGGGCACGTTCCACCCAGTCGTTGAAGACGCGGCCCGAACTGTGCACCGTGGCGCCATGGCGGCGCTTGGCCCGCATGCCGAAGCGGGCGCGCGCCGCAGCCGCCCGGAACCGGTCGCGGTCAGGCGGCTCGGCCAGTTCCGGACCAACCTCGACATAGAATACCTTGCTGCTGCGCTTGGTCACCGCGATGAGGAAATCCGCGCGCTCGGCACTCAGTTGGTCCGGCGGCTGCGAAAACGAGATTGCGGACTGCCGTGCCAGACCGTCCAGTCCGTCGTAACGCAAGAGCACGGAAGTCGCATCTATCTCGGCCGCATGCGCCGTGCCGCGTTTAGGCCTGGTCGAGCCGCGCACCTCGAACATGTCGCGGAAATCAGCGGCGAAGTGCAGCGAGATGCGGATCGCCGAATGCTCCTGGCTGTAGTTGGACAGGGTGATGCGTTCGAACAACCGGTCCTGCCACAGCAGCCTGACGCGTTCGATGTGGATTGCGCCCTGAGGGATGTCGCGGCCGCCGACGCTTTGCATCGGCAGGTTGGTCAAATTGCTGGTGAACAGCACATTGTCCTGGCTGAGCGAGGCGCCGAGCAGCGATGTCTGCCGGCCGCCAACGGTGAGCCGGAACTCTGACAAAACGCGCGTGTCGTCACGGAAGAACCCGTCGCCCGCACCCCTGATATCGCCATAGGCATCGGCCACCGCAAAACAATCGCCTTGTTTCAGGGCGAACAGCCGGTGAGGCTCGCGCGGCGCTGTTTCATCGAGGGAGGCAAGGGCCACGGCAGGGTCGAGCTTGCGCTCGTCAAGTTGGGTCATCAGTCACAAATCTCTGTTTTGGCTTTGGAGCATCCGGCGTCGCTCAAGACGCTTTCGCTTCAGCTGGAATGCCGATCAGGCGCGCATAGGCAGAGAGATAGTCGCGGGCCATCCTGTTGGCGGAGAACCGCTTTTCGAAGACGGCTCGCACCTTTCGACGGTCGAGCTGCAGCAAGGCCGGCACCGCGGCAACGGCGGCGTCACGCGAATCGACGATAAAGCCGGTAACGCCATGGTCGACGATTTCCGGCAGCGCGCCGCAGTTCCAGCCGATGGTTGGCGTGCCGCAGGCCATCGCCTCGATCGCGGCAAGGCCGAACGGCTCCGGCCAATCGATCGGAAACAGGAGCCCGGCGGCATTGCCGAGGAATTCAGCCTTCTCGTCCTCGGCGATCTCGCCAACATAGTCGATGCGGTCGCCGTCGATCAGCGGTTCGATCGTCTCGTGGAAATAGGCCCGGTCGTCATCGCCGATCTTGGCCGCCAGCTTGAGCTTCATGCCCGAGCGCAAGGCGATATCGATGGCGCGGTCCGGCCGCTTGTCGCGCGACAGCCGGCCGAGAAAGGCAAGATATGGTTCGTCCACCGCCGACTGGAAGGTCGGCTGGTAGAGGCCAATCGGCAGCCCGTGATGGATGGTGGCTAGCCAATTGGCTTTGGCGAGCCCGGTTCTCTGGCTGCGCGAGATCGAGATCAGGGGAAAGCGTGGAAAGTGCTCATAGGCCGGCGCCAAATCGACATAGTCCAGCCGGCCGTGCGGCGTCGTCACCGTCTTGTCCGGCATCTGCTCGAAGAACGAAAAATGCAGAAAATGGCTGAGGTGAAAATGAATGATATCAAACTCATCGGCACGATTCCTCACATCGGCAAGCATCGCAAGATGCGCTGCTGTCTCTGACTTCAGCGGGCGTGGATCGAGGCGCAGCGCGCGTTCGCGTCCGGGTATCAGTCTGGCCGAGGTGTGGCTGTCGCCGCTGGCAAACAGCGTCACCTCATGGCCGAGATCGACCAGACCTTCGGTGAGGTAGGAAACGATCCGCTCGGTGCCGCCATAGAGCCTGGGCGGCACGGATTCGTGCAAGGGGGCGACGTGGGCTATGCGCATGATTGGACTGTCCCTCAAAAGGCGAACACGGGAGCGAAATGCGTCAGCGGGCGTAACGTTCCGGATAAAAGCCAGCCGCCGACAATCCCAAGCCAACCCGCGCGAATTTTTTTGCAAGAAGCGGGAACCAACTCGCTGTTCGCGAATTCTATAAGGTTGGTTCGCACTGCGGCCGACCAGGGAGAGAACAAAATGGACCGCTTGCATTTCTTTACGCCGGTGCGCATTGCGCGCGGGCAGGGACATCCCATAGAGGAAGTCGATAGCGTTGCCGAAGCGATGGTCTTTCTGCAAAAATGGCCGTTGGGACGGCGTGGACCGGTCTATCAATGCGCCGTAAATTGCTGCTCCGCGGCCCTGTCGGGCCGCATGTCGGCCGAGGAGGCAAGGAAGGCGTTTACGGGGTTTGCCCGCATCACCCGCCTACTCGACGACGATATGGCGCTGCCGATGGGCGGCGAAAGCTTGGCCGAAGTCTACGAGTTGAGGCGCTAGGGCCTGGCCCAGCCATTTTGTGATTGAACGCCTGTGCCGTTATGGCCCGGGCCGCCCTTTTTTTTGCACCAGCGTATTCCCGGCCGGCCCTTCACCTCACGGGCTACACTGTGCTTTCATGCTGTGCGTGACCGGTGGTTGATCACCAATCCACGGACGGTCCGCACGTGGAGGGGCAGACATTGCCGAGACTGATCCTGGGAACACTCGGCGCTATCGTCATCGCCCTCATCTGGGCGGTCCTCGCCAGTTTGATGGGCGCGCCTTCGATCGTGATCACGGTCGGTGCGGTCGCCATAGGAGCCGGCGTCTACACATACGTCGACAGACGCTCGAACAATTGAGCCGTCTATCGGACGGCTATCCGCAGACGCTTCACGAGGGCTTTTTTCGCACCGGGCCAACAGTGGCGCGTTCGACCAGGCGCACGCCGATGTTGACGCGCACAATGTTTGCGCCCGGATCCGCGATGCGTTTCATCAGCATCTGTATGCCGGCGCGGCCCAGTTCGAGACGGTCGATGCGGATGGTCGTCAGGGGCGGGCGGCTGTGAAGGGCAACGGCGATGTCGTCGAGACCGATGACGGAAAAATCATCGGGAACCGTGAAGCCACTGCTTTGCAGCGCCTGCATGACGCCCAGCGCGACGATGTCGGTGCTGCAGAAAAAGGCCGTTGCATCGGCCAGGCTGCCGTCCTGCAGCACTTGGCGGACGACCTGCTGCGTTTGTGATTCCTGGACGCCGAATTGGATAGGTCCAGGACATGGCGCTGCGGATCGAACCGGATGCCGGCTTCCTCGAGCGCAACCCTGAAACCCTCAAGCCGTCGGCGCAAGGACAGGCGATGCGGCAGTGCGACATGAACGATTTCGCGGTGCCCGGCGCTCAACAGGCGCTGCGTGGCGAGCCAACCCGCCGACCAGTTGTCGGGCAGGACACTGTTCAGGCGCATCGTGCGGTCCATGCCGTTGATGAGAACGGCCGGCAGCTTGCTGGCGATGATCCGTTCCAGCGCCTCCGGCTGGTCAAGGCCGATCGCGACGACCGCTCCGGTCTTGCCGGCTTGCAGCAGCTCGTCCACCTCGGCCACCACCGAATCGAGGGAAATCAGGCGCACGTCGATTTTGAGCGAATGGGCGGCCGCCTCGTCCAGGGCGCCGCGGATGACGTCCTCGTAGAACTGCGACCGTGAATAGAATTCCGCCGGCATCAGCATGGCGACGCTATCGACACCTGCCTTATGCAGCGACCGCGCCGTCTTGCCCTGGTAGCCGTAACGCTCGGCGATATCGAGAATCTTGCGCCGGCTCTCCTCGCCGACGCCGCTCCTGTTGTTGAGAACCTTCGAAACGGAAGCCACCGAAACGCCAGCCGCATCGGCAATATCGCGAAGGGTGGGGGCGTTGGCTTCGTCGTCCATCAGGAATGGTGCTTCCGATGCTGCGTTTGCTGAATTCCTGATCGTCGTGCCGGCAGGTTACTGCGCATTGCCGTTGATTCTCTAACAAAAGAACTCGGATTCTCTACCAAAAGAACTGGGTATGCCCAAGCGAACGCATCAAAGCTTCCATGAAATAGTAGTCGCCGTAGGGAAGCATATTGTCCGAAAAGCCGGCAGTGACATGTGCGGCACCATGCGCGAGCAGGCCCTGCGCTTCCGGATCTTCGGTGAGATCGCAACTGTCGAGCAGTCCGCCAAGCAAGCGCGCCCCGAAAGCACGCCAGCGCGCGGCCTCGTCCGGCTCGCACTGATGGGCAAGCATATAGACGCCGGCAGCCATGATCGCGCCGGCGGAACTGTCGCGCGGCGCGTTGGCCGGATCGGGCACTGAGTAGTCCCAGGCCGGGACGCCGTCGGTTTCCATCAACGCCTCGGCCTTGGCGGCAAGGCGGCGGGCTGCATCCAGATAGAGCGGGTTGCCGGTGGTGGCGGCGCACTGCGCAAAGCCATGGATCAGCCAGGCCTGACCGCGCGACCAGCAGGAACCGTCGGCATAGCCCTGATGGGTCTCGCCACGCAGCGGCTTGCCGCTGGCCGGATCGAAAACGAAGGTGTGGAAGCTGGTGTCGTCGGCGCGCACCACATGTTTCAACGTGGTTGCGGCATGTCCCTCGGCGACATCGTGAAAGTCCATGCGCCCGGTCTCGCCATGCGCCCAGTGAAGCAGGGCGAGGTTTTGCATCGTGTCGGCAATGATGCGGCCATTGGCAAATTCGGCTCGCGTCCCGCCGTGAATTGAACGCGCGTTCCAGGCCTGGATGTAACGACCTTCCGGTCGATATCTGCCCAGCAAGGCCGTCGCGGCCTCGATCGCCATTCGATGCGCGTCCCGATCGCCGGTCATCAGCCAATCGGAGACGCAACCCAGCGAGAACTGAAAGCCCAGATCGTGATCCTGCGCGTTGTGGTTGGCCAGAATGCCCCGGAACACAGGGCGGCGGGCACGGGCTGCGTTCAGGAAAATCGGGTCGCCCGTCAGTTGCAGCGCCAGCCACAATTGTCCTGCCTGAAAACTGATCACCCAATCATAAGGGCCGCAATAGCTCCATGTGTTGTCGGCAAGGCCGATCTTGGGATTGCGCAGGCCGATGACGGACATTGTGGCGCGCAGCCGCTCGATGCAACGGGCCAGCGCCTGCTGGCGCCGGTCGCGCTGGGGGTCCGGATCGGTAACCTCAACGGCCTGGAAATAGCTGCTTCGCTCGACGCCCATTTTGCTGACCTTGTTCGATTGCAGGCCATTTCGCACGTTGACGAAATTTCCGTAAAGAGAAAAACTTTCTTTTGAAGGCAAAAGTTTCGAATCCTAGTTTGCCCAGCATCGGAGGTGTCCGGCTTGGAAAATCGCCGTTCATGAGCCGCAGGGAGAGGGATGGCATGTCGGCAGTCGCCGCATTCCAAGCAAAAACCCCGCGCCCGCTCCGGCCTGCGGCAGCAGCTGGCCGGCTATGGTTTCCTCGCGCGACAGGGTGGTCTGAGCCTGCGGCGTTGCGGGTAGGAAAATGCTGCGAAATCGCCTATGTGAGCGGCAAGTCGAACCTTTTGCAGCGCTAGAAGTCACCAGGAATGCAAGATAACAACTATAAAAGCGTCCGGATTTCGGTCGCCCCGATGATGGATTGGACTGATAAATACGTAATATCAACTAGTTGTGGGAGACTGTGTGCAAAAATAGCACACGAAAGTTCTGCTTCTCTTCTTTTGTCGTTCCCACGACTTAGCCGCCAACAGCCCTTTCAGGCTCTCTTCCGCCGACAATATTGACCGGGGCAATGCGGATGTTCGCCAGGATATCCTGGAACCTCATTGCCGCAGCGCCTAGTTTGCCTGTATGCTCTGAAGCTTTCCGCACGTTCTAGTCAACCGTCCGAGTAAGGCACCCACTAGGACGCCCCTCCTGCGCTATCTGTTGAACTCCACAGCCGGGGCAACTCAGCCTTCCCACGCCAAGCTGCAAGACTTGGCTATGTTGGACCGCGGCATGTGTTCTGGGGACTGGGCCACTCACGCTGCTGACGACCGCTGCCACTGTAGCGTTGTCTGGCGACACGGGTCGGCAAATACCCTATGCGCCTACTATCGCTTGTCGCCTAAAGCGACGGCGCAACAAGCCTGGAGGGGTCCTTTTCGTCCGCGGACGTCCTCGGGCTAATCAGCTAGGACATTCCAGGATAAAATGGCGGGCTCCATCCTATGACGACCTGTCAAAACGCATCCTTTTGCAGGCTGCCGCTGGTGATTGGACCCCGCAGGATTTGACTGAGGCCGCCCCGTTCGACCGAAGACGCGATGAACAGGCGCCTCGCAGCTCGGCTCGCTCCTAGATACGCGCGAGAGACGTAGCGTCGACGTGCGCCCTGACTTAAATACTCGCCTGTAAGATCAACATCATCTACGTGTATAAGGATGACTGTGTCGAATTGAAGTCCCGCTACGTACTCGGGCATGCTGAATACGCATCGGCTTTTTGCATAGCGAAGTTCCCTAAGGTCCTCTCTAGAAGTAACTGCCACCATTTTGTCTTTTGTTCTACCTGCATTTCGGTAGGTGTCAAATAGCTCCTCATTCATGCATAGGACAGCAACCTGACTGCCTCCGCCATCCAATGTGCGGGCGATGCTGCCCGCCTTGTTCAGTGCTTCGTCAATCAGCTTTATATTGGTATCGAATTCGGCGATTACGGGGCGGTCGCCATCAGTTGTGCTAGAAGTTGCTCCATATGTTACGAATTCTCCTTCGAGGTCGATGGCTGGGAAAGAAGCATCGAGATCACTTAGAAAAGACGCTATCTGTGGGGTGGAACGATAGACCTGCTTCAGGTCGACGGGAACCGATTCTCCGACTCCCGGATTTCTGAAGCGATCCAAACCTCCACCTAGGGCAGCGTCGTTTGTACTCTGCTTGAGGTCATATGCCATTATTAGCGGCCAACGACCGATATGTTCGGCCCTGGTGGCAAAAAGGTTTTGCAATATCATTGCCTCTACTCTGGTAAAGTAGTGATACTCGTCTACAAAAATCAGATCGAAGCCGGTAATGTCACGCAACTGGTTCCACTCGTGAGTTGTCAAATACCTGCCAAAATCTGCAATCATCTGATCCATGCTCAATAATCGCTCGTTGCGAAGCCGCACCTGATATGATTCATGTATCTCCAAGACAACTTTACGATCCTCGGGTGAGGGGAGTGACATCTGCCAAGCCTCCCGATTACCGTTGATGTATTTTTCTGAGGCAGAGGTTCCCTTGCGAATATTCTCCGCATCGAGCGAGCAAGCGAACTCATTCATCAGTTCTTCGACAAGCGTGGGGCGCATTTCTCGGCTCGCGATGCGTGATGCCATCACGGCAGAATCCCTTAGAATGCCAAGGGCGGTTCGTGGACTGCGCTTCACCTCCTCAACGGCATCTTGGATCAAAAGGCGCTGCAATTCTCTCCCATCTCGTCCGTCGAGCGACAGCGGCTTTAAGCCCTTTCTTTCATAGTTGAGCTGTTCCTGGGCGAGTTCATACAGCGTCCCAATCCATAACTTGGGCCGCCCCGCCCGGGTCTTGAGGCGAGTCCATTTCTCGGACGGGTCGAGCGCAAAAAACATGCCGCGTACGACTTCATGCGCTAGCGCGGCACTATGTGTGAGGAAGGCGAACGTTTTGTCCCCGCCTGCGTCAGCATCGGCGTAGAGATCCTTAAGGCATTTTACTGCCATCGCCTGGGTCTTGCCAGTTCCGGCTGCTCCACGCAACCTTATCGGCCGGTCATGTGGTTGGTCGACAAACCGAATTTGCTCGGCGCTCAGCTTGCGCTCGTACCAGTCTTGCAGCGTTCCAGTGCCGGCGAGATCAACCCCCAGTGGCGTACTCAGCAAAATACCGAAGTTGCCTACAGCTTCTGGCTGTGGGGCTTCTTTCAGCAGAGCATCCAAAAGACCTTCAATCGAAGCTTTGAAGCCGGCGAGATCGATGGGAACTGTATCCAGCGCTTGTGGCGCATCCGTCACGCCAAAAGCGAACAGATTAGGCGTGCTATCTGGAGCCTGATCGAAGTAAATTCTGTGCGGCATCTTGCGGCTGGATGGCTCAGCATACACAGAAAGGAGTGAGCCATCATGGTAGGGCTGCCAAGAAACGGGCAGCGTGATGTTTCTGTCGAATTGCCTTAAGGCCACACGCATGACGCGCTCGAACGCAGATCGAGGCTTTGAAACTTTCGAAAATATGCCGTCCTTTCCTGCCTTGATGACCAGCAGTCCTGACTCAAGGGAGGCGTGCTCCGACAAAATGTAGGTGAACTTCGAAATCTGCACGCGTCGCAGACCATTCGCGTTTCTCGGTATATTAAAATCAGAGAACCAAGAACCATCTATCAGTGCTGCGTCAAGGGCACCTAAGGCGTCTTCATCGATAATAACAAATTCGGCGCTCATGCTTTTTCCCTATCTTCATTATGCACTAACTCCACGAGCAATGCGGTTGCTGCGTCACACGCATCGTCAAATTTCTTCGGCATGCCAATGCGAGAGAAGAGAAATGCCAGCTTCTGAGCGACTGAGAAACGCAAGCCGTCAGTAAATCGCCCTATTCGGTGAAATGCTTCTGGTTTTCCGTTGATGCGTGCTTCCGTCTCTGATCTGAAGAGCTCCTCAGCACGGATCATTGAAATGGCGCGTAGCAGAATGACGAACCCGTATCCGTCGGTTTCTGGCAGCTCAGGAACAAGTACGAAATCAGGGAATCCTCGGTCGGGATCAAAGGCTTCCTTCATAGCCGACTGCTGAGTCTTCTGGTCGCGGCCGAGCAAGGTCCAGGCCTGCTTTAGGTCTCTTATACGTGAACCTGAGCTGTCCAACCCGAGCGCTATTCGAATGCAGGCCAATTGAGATCGAAGTTTAATATCTGCTTTGCCGCCAATGGCTTTGAGGATGGCATCCGCATCTGCTTCCTCCAACCAAGCGCGAAGTGCGCCATCGTCCAGAAGAGACAACCCCAGCCCGGAACGGTTGATTTTGCTGTTTAGACTCTCGCTGGCGGTCTTGAGGTGTTTGTCAGCTATACGTCTAAATTGCTCCGGCGCCCAAAACTCTTCGAGATATTGGGCCGCTGGAACGACTTCCAGCCACGTAAAGCGATCGCCTGTTTTCTTCTGGGCAATATCGCAGTCAGCTGTGATGATAAAACCATACGATGCGGAGATACGATCAGCCGAATTAAAACGTCGGATCACGTCACCTTGCCGAATGTCCTCCCCATCCTCGACAAACAATATGTGTCCACTCATTTTAACCCCAGCTTGTTGAAATTCATCATTGTCCCAAACAAATAAACTTCAGGAACCAGGAGCGCGTTGGAAACGCCGCCCGTTTTGCCAGCCCTTGCGAAGAATACCGCGGCAAAGCTTATATACTTTGCCCGTTTGCTCCGCCGCTCTCTGGGTAACTTGGAAGAACGGCTATACCGCATCACCGATGCGATGCAACCATTTCCGCGACTCGCTGTATCAATTCACTCGCATAGCGGATAGGCAGCGCCTTCGACAACATCGTTCGATCAACCTGGCTCTTAAGACTTGGATTTTCCAAAAGGCCTGACTTCATAGGTCGTTCGACCTGTAGTCGCCCATGCGAGTACGACAATAGCGGGCGACAAAAATCTCACTTGCGCGAGACGGATCGGAAAATGGCTTAGAAAAGGCGATAGATCTGGCCGACCATACAGTGAGCTATGAGACGAACTCCGATCGAAATGGCCTACTTGATGCGTTAAGCGCCTTCGCTCGCTGCAGGGCGGGCGAAGGTGGCCCCGATTGGCTACCGCGCTGACGAAGTGCCCGGTTGCTCCTGATATGAGGTCGTCGTCGATCATCGCGAAGCGGCCCGATGACAGTATCAGGTGCTGGCGACAGGTGCCTGAGACGTGTTCGCCGGCGGTAGCCCCAGGAAGTGACCAGCTACTAGAGTCACCACGAAACTGGCACTGCCGCAAATTGACTGACCGACAATTGAAGTAATCATCTATTGCCGCCCCGCTAGGAAAAAAGACCGGCGCCCTTGCTGGGAGGTTGCCCGAATGGCGCCGGCCAGACGGTCCTTTTCAGGTCCGCCGCTCTCTAGACATCAGCTGAGTCTTTCCGTGGCGTCAGGTGGTGGCGGACTACGCTTTGGCTTTCCGCTTCGCAGGCGCCTTCTTGGCTGGTGCGACGGGTTCAGCCTTGCGGCCAAGCCCGATAGACTTCGCCAGTTGCGAGCGCTGAGCGGCGTAATTCGGAGCTGTCATAGGGTAGTCGTGTGGCAAGTTCCATTTGGCGCGATAGGCGTCCGGTGTCAGGCCGAAGTCCGTGCTAAGATGCCGCCTCAGGGATTTGAACTTCTTGCCGTCTTCGAGGCAGATAATGAAGTCCGGCGTCACCGACCTCTTCGGGTTGACCGCGGGAGTTTGCGGCTCAACAACAGGCGGGATCGGCGTGCCAAGTCCGGACAGCGAAGCATGAACTAATGCTATCATGTCCGGCAAGCCAGACACCGGCAATGGATTGTTGCTGACATATGCTGAGACAATGTCGGCGGTTAACTCAGCTAGTTCGGCAGCGCGGGCATCGGATTCGCTGGTCATTGGTGGTCCTTTTGTCTGATTTATCCCTCTGTATTGGTTGATGATCAATGACGCAACCGCCCTCCTAAGCCTGGGTCTATCGAACTGCTGTGGAGCCGACGCAGAATTCGAAAGGTCTGATGCACGCATTGGCGCAACAGGCTAAACTGGTTTGCCCGAACCAAGAGTCGTCTCTGCGTCTTTCGCATATGCAGCTGCTGCCATTTTGTAGTACAATTTATTAGCGTCTGATATTTTTCTCAGCGCGTCTGAGACGGCAACATAATTTGGCTCACCCTTATTCGTCATTGCCTCGAATATTAATTTCTTATAGTCGTCCCATTCAGAATCTGACATAACTTTATTCAGATCGAGGTCCGCGCTGTATCGATCATTCTTCTTTTCTTTTTGTAACGTTGTATTGCCTTCGTAGTTCAGAACATCGCTAACGATCTTTGGTGAGTCAATGCCACGAATAATTGACTGTATTTCTATAAGCACTATTTCGCTATAGATATCCCTCAAAAGTTTTCTAAGCTCGATCTGATCTCGATTTTCTCTTGAAAGCAAATTACCAAGTTTTTCATAGTAAATATCGACTAAGCGGCGTCTTACAAACCATGTAAGATTAACCAAGTGAAATAAGGTGGTGCTGGTGCTATTACTGGAGCCTTCAGGGAGCCAATATGTCTCTACGTCCATAGGCGCAGCGGTGAAAAAAAATCTATAGGTATCTGTACCAAGAGTCTGTTCATACCGGCGAAGCGACAATCGATATATGAGAAGAGAATTGGGCATCTGAAGATAGCAACCTTTAGGTGCATCTCTAGAGATAGCTTGGGCTATCATCGAAGCAAACTGAAACTCATACAATTCTCTGTTGGCCCAGCTTTCGACCAACTGCCCCCAGACCCATGCGCCGGTGTCCGCGTTCTTTCCAAATAGCGCATGCCAGCCTTGGCTTCCATTTATCAATGTGTTTTCCGGAAGTTCACCTCGATTGAGCAACTCTTTGAATGTATCAAGTGATTTCAGCTCAATGACGAAATTAGGCACGAGGTCAAAATTAACGATCTGAGGCTGAGTATTTTCGAAGATACGGAGAAGATCGGCCGCCAAGCTATCAATATCACTCACCGGTAAATTAGTCTTGACGCTCCATGGGGGGTTGAGGTAGAAACCTTTCAGCATCTCCGCGATGCCTTCTTTGGTTACTGCGACTGCGTTCAGATCATTAAGAGGGTCCGGGATTTTTTTGCTTGCGGCGTGCAAAACGATAAGTTGAGAACGTGTGTCGGCTCTTAATTTTGCCTTGAACAAACCGCACTCTAGAATGGAGAACGACCAATCGTAAGTATCGGATGTATAGAACAAAATGAACACATCTGATGTCTTGATAGCTTCTTCAATTTTTTCGCGAAAATCGGCGCCTTTTTCAAACTTTCCTGCATGCAAAATCTCGATTGCTGGACCGGCATATAAGGCCAGTCTGTCTCCGAAATTTGTAACTGCCGCGGTGTCAACAGGCATCTTGTGACTGATGAAGATACGCATTTTCAGCCTCCCTGATTCAGGCCATCATCCGCTTCACAAATCTGAGCTTTTGAAGTAAGCAAACAGCGACCACTCTGTCCAATATTCTGCGCTTTGTTCCTTATATGCAAGCCATACAACAAGAAGGTTTGTGGCACATATTCTTTGCGATTGGCTGCGCGGTGCTTGGGCCGCAAACCGATCTTGCCGAAATTGAGAAGAAATATGGACTGGAGGGGCTGAAGCCGAGAGCGAGCGCCTCGCCGACATAATCGCGCAGCGCGCAGCGGACGATTCTGCGAAAGAAGCCGGAACTCTACCGCTCCTCTCCTACAGGCTCGACGACATGTGGAGGGAGATGCTGAACGCCGGAAAAGGCGTATTGCACCTTCCGGTGCAGTCCGTCGATCTCGACCGCGTTCTGGTCGAACGAGCCACCGGTTTCTCGCCGAGCGGCCGGGCGCCGAGGAAGCACTGAGGCGCACCCTCACCCTCAAGCTCGCGACCGTGCGCGAGGACGGCGAGCCGACCCGCCGCCGCGAAGTTCGCACCGAATTTTTGTACGACGAGTGGCAGCGCGTCACCGAACTCGCCGGCTATCCAAACCGGCTTCTCGTTACGGCGACCACCACCGCGGGCGAGACTTACTCCGAGGTCGCCCACGAGGCCATTTTCAAGCGCTGGGACAAGCTCAAGGGATGGGTTGTCGCTGAGCGCGAGTTCTTGAGTTGGCACAGTCGACCCGCCGTGCGTGGGAGAAGACGCCTGAGAAAGAGAAGAGCGGCGCGCTGCTGATGGGTTTCGCGCTGACAAGGGCCTAGAAGTGGCTCGGCAGGCGGTCCAGCGACATTCCCGCAGCCGACCGTGCGTTCATCGTCACGAGCGGCAAGGCGGCGCAGCTGCGCAAACGCCGGGCGCAGGCGCTGGTCGGCGTCCTCCTTGCGGCGATGGCCTTAGGCTCGGCGGCATGGTGGAAACAGGATAGGCTGAAGGGAGAGTTTTGCGTACTTCTGAACGTGACACCCCGCGCGCCAGCGCAGGAACGCGCTCTGAAGCCAGGCGACCCGATCAAGAGGTGCCGCGTTGCCCGGAAATCGTCGTCATCCAAGCGGGGCGTTATCCGACGGGTTCTCTGGCAGGCCAGGGCGATGACTCTGTGCATCCCCAGCACGAGGTGACGATCGCAAAGTTCGGCGTAGGCTTCACCGCCTAAGCATTATTTGCCGGTAGCCTGCAGAACGCCGCGCGTCGGCCATTCCGGAGCTTCAAGAGCCGCCACTTGATGCTGTCCGCCGCCTAAACTGCGGCCAACCGACGACCTGGTTCATCTAGCCGTCAATCCGTATTCGCGTTATCGTCTGGTCCAGTTTGAATGAATAGGTGAGGGGGTCGTTGTGGTTGAGGAGAGCATCTCGGCACACCAGGCGAAGATTAAGATCTTCATCTCATATTTCCGAAAGGACATCAAATTCGCAGAAAAACTCGGTTACGTATTAAATTCACTTCACTTTGAAGCCTATTTGGACAAGAAGGACATAGCGCCCGGCGAACCTTGGAAGAAACGGCTCGGGGCAACTCATCCTCGCAGCAGACACCGTTGTATTCATTATAAGCCCTGAAGCAGTGGCTTCGGAGACGTGCGGGTGGGAAGTCGCCGAGACAGAGCGGCTAAGCAAGCGCATCGCTCCAGTAGTATTGAAGGCGGCGGACACGAGTAGGGTGCCTTCACGCTTGTCAGAACTAAACTGGATCTTCTTTAATGGGTACCGAACACAGAAGTCGTTTGAAAGGGCCTTCGCGCAGCTCATTTCTTCTCTGGAGACCGACATCGGCTGGATTAGGGAGCATACCCGATACGGTGAGCTGGCGAGCACATGGGAGCAGAATCTAGGATCGGCCCACAACATCCTGAGAGGAGATACTCTCGTTGCCGCCGAGACTTGGCTTGGTTTGCGGCCGAAGGGAGCACCAAGACCGAGTGAACTCCTTGTGGCGTTCATCAAAGAAAGCCGCGTAAAATTCGATCAGGAAGCGAGTGAGAAGCAGGCGAACATTGAACGAACATTGGTCACGCAGACACAGAAGGCGCGGCGCCCGCTCGCGGGCGCGCAATTCGAGGTTTTCGAAGACGAGAGCAATTCCGGATATTTACGTGCGCGAATTTATTTGCGCCCGCATTTCAACTGGAGGGCATGGACATCGGAATGTCGATAATCACGTGCCTGCCTGGGTTCCCAGTAGCGGGACCATCAGCGTAGATCCGAGTGCCCGGGGGAAGGGACCGCGGCGAGAATATTGGATGCCAGCGCCTGCATCCGGTATTTCAGTAGGCCTATACTTGAAGTTCGCGGTGTGCCAAAGTTGAAGGATCGCCGAGGGCAATGGGTTGTCCCGCATCTTCATCAGTCATTCGAGCCGTAACAACGCCGAGGCGCGGGCGATCGGCAACTGGCTGACTTCGAATGGCTGGAACGACTATTTCCTCGATCTTGACCCGGAGCGTGGCATCGTCGCTGGCCAGCGCTGGGAGCGTGCGCTGCACGAGGCGGCCAATCGCTGCCAGGCGGTGCTGTTCTTGATCAGCAAGGCATGGCTTGAATCCGACTGGTGCGAGAAGGAGATGATGCTCGCCCACAAGCTCGACAAGCCGATGTTCGGCGTCATCATCGATGACAGGGTGACAATAGAGGCATTGCCGCCGAAGCTGAAGGCCTACTGGCAGGCAGTGGATCTGACCAAGGGTCGCGACGGCGTGATCATCCCGACTCTGTCGGAAGACAGGACCGAGGAACAACATGTCACTTTCTCGGAAAGTGCGCTGAAGCGGCTGAAGTCAGGCCTCGAGAAGGCGGGGCTTGATGCCGGCTTTTTTCCCTGGCCACCAAAGGAAGAGCCGGACCGGTCGCCCTACCGAGGATTGAAGCCGCTTGAGGGTGTCGATGCCGGCATTTTCTTTGGCCGCGACGGGCTGATTGTGGAAGCGCTCGACCGGCTGCGCGGACTGCGCGAGGCTGCAGCGCCGCGGCTGTTGGTAGTCCTCGGCGCGTCGGGCGCGGGCAAGTCCTCATTCCTGCGGGCAGGCATAATTCCTCGACTGGACCGCGACGATCGGCGTTTCCTCGTGCTGCCTCCAATCCGCGCAGCATTCGGAGCCGTCTACGGTGAAGCCGGGCTTGCCCAAGCCCTCGACACGACCGCGGCAAAGGTCGGCCTGAAGAAGGATCGGGCCGCAATCCGTGCGGCGATTGACGCCGGCGGTAAAGCGCTTTCCGACCTTGTCCAAGAAATCTGTAGCAAGGCCAGGCCCCCAGCATCGCCTGGCGATCCCGACATCGGACCGCCGACACTGGTGATCCCGATCGATCAGGGTGAGGAACTGTTTGCCAGCGACGCATTGCCGGAGACCGTTGTCTTTCTGAAGAGACTAGTCGAACTGCTCCATCTCAGGAAACCAGGTAATGAGAGGAGGGCCGCGAAGGCACCGTTTGCGACAACACTTGGCATCATTACCATCCGCTCCGACGCCTATGAGCGGCTGCAGACGAGCCCAGCGTTCGGGCCAGTTGCGCACACCCCATTCTCGGTCGGACCGATGACCGAAGCGAGCTTCCAGGAGGTGGTCATCGGCCCTGCCGAGGTCCTCAACAGAAACACGAAGCGGAAACTGGTGCTGAAGCAGGACTTCATCGACACTCTGCTGCGCGACGTGCTCAAGGACGGTGGCCCCGACAAGATGCCGCTGCTGGCGTTCGTCATGGAACGAATGTTCTTGGACCATGGTGGCGATGACGTCATCACGCTTGCAGAATATCATCAGAGCGGCGCCATAGGAGGGGCGATCGAAAAGGCGGTGAACGATGCGCTGGCAACGCTCGCCGGCAACCCGGACGTCCCCAAGAACCGCGACGCCGTCCTAGCACTCTTGCGAGCAACGCTTATTCCACAGTTGGCAGTCGTCGATCCGGCAACGCGGGAGCCACAGGGTCGACCTGCCTTTCGTGACGACCTCCCTCCCGAGGGGCTACCGCTCATTGACGCACTCGTCGACAAGCGCCTGCTCACGTCGGATTCAGCGCCAGGTTCAGGACAAACGCGGCTGCAGATCGCGCATGAGGCGCTGCTCAGGCAATGGCGGCCAATGCGCGAATGGTTGCGCGCGGACGGTGAGGCGATTGCCATGTTGCGTCGCGCGGGAGACGCGGCACGTGAATGGGATGCCAAAGGCAGGCTCGGCGACTGGCTGCAGCATTCCGGTACGCTGCTTGATCGGACAAGCGAACAGGCCAAACGCGACGAGTTGAAAAGCCTCGTCAACGGCGAGACAGCCGCCTATCTCGCCGCCTGCAACGCCCGTGACAACGCCGTCGCCGTGGAAAAGGAGGAGGCAACGGCGCGGCAACTTGCCGATGCCAAGACGATTGCGGCAGAGCAGAGGAAAGCTGCCGATGCGGCAAAAGGCCAGATCATAGCTGTGAAGGAAGCAAGCCGACGTACGCGAATAGGCGCGGCTGTCGCAGGCGTTCTTGCCGTCGTCGCGATCATTGGCGGGGCCATCGCGTGGCACGAACAGAGGCGGTCGCAGGTTTTGTTGTCGGCATCGACAACAGTAGCAAACTCGGTAACCCTTGAATTGGCGCAAAAATTTCGAAATGTTAACGGCGTTCCAGTAGCAGTGATAAGAAATATACTCGTTAGCGCAGAGGGATTGCAGGACAAGTTGATAGAAGCCGTTGGCGATGAAGTGGAGGTCCGACGTGCACAAGAAGTCACATTCGTTGAAATTTCTAGAACTTTGTTAGCTCAAGGCGATACAAGAATTGCGTTGGATTATGCAGTGCGCGCGGTCCAAACGGCTCTCAGGTTTAGCAGTGCACGACCGCTCGATCACCCTTGGCAAGCTCAACTGGGAACAGCTTTTCAAGTTAAAGGCGACGTCCAGAAGGTGCAGGGGAACTTGACGGGCGCCCTGGAGAACTATCAGAAGTCCCTTGCCATCCGTGAGAAGCTGGTGGCTCTCGAACCGGACAATGCCGACTGGCAGAGCCGCCTGTCATCGATCTACACCGCCCTAGGTGACGTTCAGACAGCGCAGGGGAACCTGGCGGGTGCTCTGGAGAACTATCGGCGCGGACTAACCATCGATGAAAAGCTATGCGCTGCGGATCCAGGAAACACCGACAGGCTAAGCGATCTTGCCGTTGATTACTCTTCCGTCGGCGACGGCCAGAGGGCGCAGGGGAACCTGGCAGGCGCCCTGGAGAATTATCAGAAGTCCCTTGCCATCCGTGAGAAGCTGGTGGCTCTCGATCCAAACAATGCAGAGTGGCAGAACCGCCTGTCGCTCACCTATGAAAGAATCGGTTTAGTTCAGAAAGCACGCGGAAATCTCGCCAAAGCTTTCGAGAGCTTTTCTAAGAGCCAGGTTATTCGAGCCAAGCTTTTTGCCGCAGATCCCGACAACACCAACTGGGCGAGCAATCTTGACTATAGCTTTAGCCAGATTGGCAAAGTCCAGAATGCGCAGGGGAACCTCGCGGGCGCCCTGGAGAACTATCAGAAGTCCCTTGCCATCCGTGAGAAGCTTGTGGCTCTCGATCCGAACAATGCCGATTGGCAGAGCCGCCTGTCATCGATCTACACCACTCTGGGTAACCTTCAAACAGCGCAGGGAAACCTGGCGGGTGCTTTGGAGAACTATCGGCGCGGACTAGCCATCGATGAAAAGCTAAACGCTGCCGACCAAGGAAACACGGGCAGGCAAAGTAACCTTGCCGCTGACTATTCTTCCGTCGGAGACGTCCAGAAGGCGCAAGGAAACCTGGCGGGCGCGTTGGAGAACTATCGGAAGTCCCTTGCCATCCTTGAGAAGCTGGTGGCTCTCGATCAGAACAATGCTGACTGGCAGAGCCGCCTGTCATCGATCTACGCCGCGCTGGGGAATGTTCAGAATGTGCAGGGGAACCTGACGGGCGCCCTGGAGAACTATCAGAAGGCCCTAGCCATCCGTGAGAAGCTGGTGGCTCTCGAACCGAACAATGCCGACTGGCAGAGCAATCTTTCGTCGATCTACACCACACTGGGTGATGTTCAGACAGCGCAGGGGAATCTGGCGGGCGCTCTGGAGAACTATCGGCGCGGACTAGCCATCGATGAAAAGTTAAGCGCAGCGGACCAAGGAAACACCGACAGGCTAAATGATCTTTCCGCTGACTATTCTGCCGTCGGCGACGTCCAGAAGGCGCAAGGGAACCTGACGGGCGCCCTTGAGAACTATCAGAAGTGCCTTGCCATCCGTGAGAAGCTGGTGGTTCTTGAACCGAACAATGCCGACTGGCAGAGCAACCTTTCGTCGATCTACACCACACTGGGTGATGTTCAGACAGCGCAGGGGAACCTGGCGGGCGCTCTGGAGAACTATCGACGCGGACTAGCCATCGATGAAAAGCTAAGCGCAGAGGACCAAGGAAACACCGACAGGCTAAGTGATCTTGCCGTTGACTTTTCTTCCGTCGGCGACGTCCAGAAGGCACAAGGAAACCTGACGGGCGCGTTGGAGAACTATCGGAAGGCCCTTGCCATCCTTGAGAAGCTTGTGGCTCTCGATCCGAACAATGCTGACTGGCAGAGCCGCCTGTCATCGATTTACACCACACTGGGTGACGTTCAGAATGTGCAGGGGAACCTGACGGGCGCCCTGGAGAACTATCAGAAGGCCCTAGCCATCCGTGAGAAGCTGGTGGCTCTCGAACCGAACAATGCCGACTGGCAGAGCAATCTTTCGTCGATCTACACCACACTGGGTGATGTTCAGACAGCGCAGGGGAATCTGGCGGGCGCTCTGGAAAACTATCGGCGCGGACTAGCCATCGATGAAAAGTTAAGCGCAGCGGACCAAGGAAACACCGACAGGCTAAGCGATCTTTCCGTTGACTATTCTTCCGTCGGAGACGTCCAGAAGGCGCAAGGAAACCTGGCGGGCGCCCTGGAGAACTATCAGAAGTGCCTTGCCATCCTTGAGAAGCTGGTGGCTCTCGATCAGAACAATGCCGACTGGCAGAACCGCCTGTCATCGATCTACACCGCGCTGGGTAATGTTCAAAAGGCGCAGGGGAATCTTGCGCGCGCTCTCGAGAACTATCGGAAGTGCCTTGCCATCCGTGAGAAGCTGGTGGCTCTCGATCCGAACAATGCCGACTGGCAGAGCCGCCTGTCATCGATCTACACCACACTGGGTGACCTTCAAACAGCGCAGGGGAACCTGGCGGGCGCTTTGGAGAACTATCGGCGCGGACTAGCCATCGACGAAAAGTTAAGCGCTGCGGACCAAGGAAACACCGGCATGCTAAATGACCTTGCCGCTGACTATTCTTCCGTCGGAGATGTCCAGAAAGCGCAAGGGAACCTGGCGGGCGCTCTGGAGAGCTATCAGATGGCCCTTGCCATCCGTGAGAAGCTGGTGGCTCTTGATCCGAACAATGCAGACTGGCAGAGCCGCCTGTCATCGATCTACCTCGCGCTGGGTGACGTTCAGAATGGGCAGGGGAACCTGGCAGGCGCCCTGGAGAACTATCAGAAGGCCCTTGCCATCCGTGAGAAGCTGGTGGCTCTCGAACCCAACAATGCCGACTGGCAGAGTCGGCTGTCACTGATCTATGAAAGAATCGGTCTAGCTCAGAGAGCACGCGGAAATCTTGCCAAAGCTTTCGAGAGCTTTTTTAAGAGCCAGGCTATTCGAGCGAAACTTCATGCTGCAGATCCCGACAACACCAACTGGGCGAGCAATCTTGACTATGGCTATAGCCAGATTGGTGACATCCAGAGGGCGCAGGGGAACCTAGCGGGCGCCCTGGAGAACTATCAGAAGTCCCTTGCCATCCGTGAGAAGCTGGTGGCTCTCGATCCGAACAATGCAGAGTGGCAAAACCGCCTGTCATCGATCTACACCGCGCTGGGTAGTGTTCAGAAGGTGCAGGGGAACTTGACGGGCGCTCCGGAGAACTATCAGAAGGCCCTTGCCATCCGTGAGAAGCTGGTGGCTCTCGATCCAAACAATGCAGAGTGGCAGAGCAACCTTTCGTCGATCTACACCACACTGGGTGACCTTCAGACAGCGCAGGGGAACCTGGCGGGCGCTTTGGAGAACTATCGGCGCGGACTTGCCATCGATGAAAAGCTAACGGCTGCGGACCAAGGAAATGCTGGCAGGCTAAGTAATCTTGCCGGTGACTATTCTTCCGTCGGCGACGGGCAGAAAGCGCAAGGGAATCTGGCGGGCGCTCTGGAGAACTATCAGAAGGTCCTTGCCATCCGTGAGAAGCTGGTCGCTCTCGATCCGAACAATGCAGACTGGCAGAACCTCCTGTCGCTCATCTACGAAAGAGTCGGTTTGGGTCAGAAAGCAGTTGGAAATCTTGCCAAAGCTTTCGAGAGCTTTTCTAAGAGCCAGGCTATCCGAGCGAAGCTTTTTGCCGCAGATCCCGACAACACCTATTGGGCGGGCAATCTTGACTATGGCTATAGCCAGATTGGCGACGTCCAGAAGGCGCAGGGGAACCTCGCGGGCGCCCTGGAAAACTATCAGAAGTCCCTTGCCATCCGTGAGAAGCTGGTGGCTCTTGATCCGAACAATGCTGACTGGCAAAGCCGCCTGTCATCGATTTACACCACACTGGGTGACGTTCAGAAGGCGCAGGGGAACTTGATGGGCGCCCTGGAGATCCATCAGAAGGCTCTTGCTATCCGCGAGAAGCTGGTTGCTCTCCAACCGAACAATGCCGACTGGCAGAGCCGCCTGTCGTCGATTTACACCACACTGGGTGACGTTCAGAATGTGCAGGGGAACTTGACGGGCGCCCTGGAGAACCAGCAGAAGGCCTTTGCCATCCGTGAGAAGCTGGCAGCACTCGATCCAAGCAATGCCGACTGGCAGAGTGAACTGTCCACTATCTATTCCCATATCGGCGACGTCCAGAAGGCACAGGGTAACTTGGGGGGCGCCTTGGATAACTATCGGCAAGGGCTCGCCATCGACGACAAGCTAAGCGCTGCCGACACAGCAAACATGATCCGTCTTAGCAGCGTAGGGATCGACTACCGATCTATCGGCGGCGTCCAGAAGGCGCAGGGGGACTTGGCGGGCGCCCTGGAGAGCTATCACAAGGCCCTTGCCATCCGTGAGAAGCTCGTGGCTCTCGATCCCAACAACGCCGACTGGCGCCTCGAGCTTTCGGTAACCTACACCGCTCAGGGTGAGCTGCAGCCAGGGCAAGCAAACTGATCTAATCCAAGGGACTCGATCATTCCTTCGACGCCAGGTTCTTGGGGCTAGGACGAGGGCGTTCGGGACGAGATTGCCGCCCATGGCGCGACAAGGATCATGGCGTGAGAGACCTCGATGCGCTGCTCATAGCCGCCGGCTCCTGAGCGCCCTGGAATATCCCAATGATAGCGGTCCCACCGACACTCACGTCGTCTCTGAGCATGAAAAAGCTCGCGAATTGCGGCTTGACCCATTGCGTTGTCTTTTCGGCGCCAGCATAGCGCGCTCCCGCACGCGCTTCCCCGAACCTGAGCGCTTGAGTATTCATGTGGCTAGTAGCGCTGCGAACGTCCTTGCCTAAAGGGAAATTGACTCGGCCCAGCACGCGCAGCGCCATTGCGCCTAACTCTGGGGAGGTGACTCTTGGTACAAACCCGTTCGAAGCATGGGCGGCCGAGGCGCTGCTGCGATCGCCGCCGGAGGCCAACCGACTTACGAAATGAAACGAAAGCCCAAGCCTTTTACCGCATGCCGTAGCGCAGCGTCGATTGATACGATCGACACTCCTTCATTGGCGCGGTTGTAGTATCTATAGCCGCTCAAAGTCATGCCGGTGCTACCGTCTCTGGTTAGAGTTGCCCGGTGAAGTGCGATCAGCGCCCACTCTTCTTTGGCGAATACTGGGCTGCCGGAACTGCCTTCTCGCGTTGGGGCCCGGTAGTGCAGTCTGACGGGGCTTTCATCCCCGCGGCCGACTTCCTCGTCCAGCAGTTCGTTGTCCTGCAGGGACATCTGCAGCTGCTCGCCGCTGGCATGGCCAATGACGTAGACTCTCGCCGCGTTGTTCAAGGGCGGCAGGGCCGCGCGGGGC
This sequence comes from Mesorhizobium sp. P2_F7, assembly GCF_056403695.1. Lineage (NCBI taxonomy): Bacteria > Pseudomonadati > Pseudomonadota > Alphaproteobacteria > Hyphomicrobiales > Phyllobacteriaceae > Mesorhizobium > Mesorhizobium sp. P2_F7. Next base: position 768,007 of record NZ_JBFUFA010000004.1, read on the forward strand.
TCAAGCGCGACAGCTCCCTCGGGAACCGAAGTTAACCTGAGCAGAGACGCGTCATGTAATTCACTCTCCCAGACGATTGCGGTAGGCTGCAACAAGATCGTGGCGTCCACGGCTTCGAAGCGTACGCGAACGCTGTTCAGCTTGCCGGCCGACGGCTTTTCCGCCGAAACGACGTGTTGATTGGTAAGCAGATAGTGGCCGCCGCCGCCACCTTCAACGGCGATCAAGAAGCCCGTTCCAATTCTTCGCGAGCCGACGAAATCGGGTATCATGATTGCCGCGACGGACTTGGCCCGCTGAATCCCCAGGAGCACCCATGCAAACGGAAGCGGCCCGTCGTCTTCAAACACCGCCTGTTTTTGGTAGATTGCGGCGAAGGCATCCGCATCGAATTCCAAACTTCCACCGCTTCGCTCCAGCAACGCTTGGCGGAGACCCATGACAACCCCCAATACGCGTGGCGAACTTTGCGTGTCGACTGCCCATATTTCCCTTAGTTGACGGTCAAAGCTGGCCAGTACGAAAGCGTCCGCGCTGTTTGGATCGACTGCGGGAAGTGTCTGGAAATAGCCCCCCGCTCGCACCTTTTCGAGAGCCTTCTCCTCGATTTCGATTTCTTGCTGGGTTTTCCTACCACCGACCAACGCCAGCACGGATTCGGCGAATCGATCATAGTCGCCAAGAGAAAGTGCGATTTCCGCCGAAGTGGCTTGCCACCAGTGGTAGTGACTCTCTCTATCCTGAACAGCATACAAGTCATCGCTGACAGACTGGGCCCAACTGTTGGGAGAAAGCCCCTTTGGCGCACTCAGGTTGAGCCGTTTGGCAAGGGACAGCAGGCTCACAATGTTGATGCCCGGGAAATACCGAAGACTCCTGTTGTCGCCAGCACGCTCATAGGCGGCTAGGTAGTATTTCAAAGCGGTCGCAAGATGCGCTCGGTTCTTCCCATCGTTTGGGCCGGCATCAATGAGCCGTTGCTTGGCAATGCGTCCTTCAAGAGCGATCAAATCGACAGCCATACTGTCTTCGTTTGTCGATTTGATTTTGCCGCGTATACCGTCCAGGACCTCATCGGCGGCTGACAGAAAACCAAGCTCTACTAAGGCCTGCGCCTGGAATTGCCACAAGCGGAGATTATCCCGATCGCGGCGTAAAAGTTGCTCACTAAACCAGGCAAGGACCACGTAATTCCGTGTGGCCTTGAGGTATTTTGCCACCGCCATCAAAGTCTGGGGATCGCTTTCGGCGGCGATCAATCTCTTAAGTCCATCGGGAATGCCGCTGATCTCAGATCTGGACATACGTTCCCCCTTTGCAGAACTAACCTTCAATTAGATCCGAGAGTCGCATGCGCGTGAACCCCGGAGGTGGCTCTTGGCCAGCGGCTGGGCGCACTCCGGCAGAGAACATGCCCGCTGGGCTGGCTTTGACTGGCTGTGCGCGTTTCCAATCGATTTCAAAGGCTTGGCGGAAATAGGATGCAACGTCTGCACTCTGGATGATCAGACTGGCATCCCGGTTCAATGTGACGCCGAGCCCACTCCAATTGTGGCTACCAATCAGGACGCGTTTCCCGTCAACCACCATCCCTTTGGTGTGCGTCCGGCCAATCTGGCGCACACAACGGTCGATATCCATACCACGTCGTTTCAGGTCTTGCGCTCCCGCCACTGGATCGTTCTCCGCGCGTAGTATGATCCGGAAATTAGCAATCTCCCTGCTCTTCTTGACCAATGCATCGGTAAGCTCAACGAGCGATCCCCCGCCCTTATATGCTGTGATGTAGGGGACTTGTAATAGAAGTTCGGACTGTGCCGAATGGATTAACCGAAGCACGGCATCGGAGTATACCTTGCCGCCTCGATCCGGTGTAAGTAAAGGCTCAACTGTGGCTTGTCCCTTAACATCCGCGATCTCCAAGAGGTCGATTTTCCCTACTGATTCTAGATCAGTGGCCTCCAGGATTGCTGTTGGCACATCGACCTCGATATCCGCCGGAAGGGGTGCCTCTTGGCGGCCACCAAGCGCCCGTGATCGCAACAGATCCTGGCGGATGTGTGCCCTGAAGCAGGTGCTAAGCCGTTCGTTCTTGACGACCACGTGCCATTCACGGTTGCCTGACCTTATAGTTCTGTTACCGTCATATTCATCGGCAGCGGCTATCTTGGGCTGGCTGGTTGAAGTCCAATTCCCACTGGACAGCCAGACATAGTTTCGATCCCGGACCGAAACCTTGATGTGATAGCTCGATCGAACTAGTCCGCCTCCGCCGATCGGGACGAATGCATTTTCGAAACGTATTCCGTCGCGCTCCTGCCATTTGGCGAAGCGTTGCGTACGGTTGAACTCATCATGGCCGTCATCGCCCCCGCGGGTGTGAGGGTCCATGACCAAAGTGAATGCCACCTTGTCGCCGTTGACAATCTCGCGCTCCACCGCGTCAGCGATGTAAGCGGCATGAAATTCATAGATCGAAGCAACCAATTCGCTGTCGGCACCAGCCAGAAACTCACTAAGGCCACGCCAGCTCCGCTCAGGCCCCACGTGGCATCTAAATTCGAATTCCTCAGCCACGGGCACGAAACTGAAGTCTTCGCCTTGCCGCGCCTCGTCGTCATACGCAATCGCGACGCCGGCTTCCTCGTCAAAATTTTCATAAAGATCGAAGATGCCGGCCGGCCGGACACTTACAGGAAAGCCACCGATCGCTGCCGGTGCCGCCTCCTTCACCGATTCAAGGAAATTTGGATCTACCAAGACTTGAACGCAGGGCGTGTCGGAAATCGAGCCGTCCACAGCGAAGAGATAGCCTGGATGCACCGCCCGTACACGAGCCGACCTAACTGCCGAGCGCAGTGCATCTGAGGCTTTGTCCACAGTTTCGAAGTCTTCAGATTGATTTTGTCCCGCAACGGCCGCAACTGATGCGCTTCCCAAGGGACCAAGCGATACTGTGATCGACAGTGGTATCGTCACAGAAACGGAGGACGTCGCTAAACTGACTTTGGTACCAGCATCGCGAGAGCCCTGAGCCTGCAAACGGGCAAAAGACTGGGGATGGAAAATTATGTCGTCTGTCTCTGTGGCCGGCTGTACGACGTAGGGGGTAAGCCATGGCTTGTCTTTGATGTAACTCCTGATCATCGTTACTGGGACCGCATAATTTTCCAGAAAATAGGCCCCGGCAAAATGCAAGCCGACAACTCGTCCGTCGGTCAGCGAAATCAAAGGCGAGCCGGAATTTCCCCCGAGCGTGGTGCAATCGTGTGTCGTCCAGGCACCGCTCGAGCCTTCGATTTCCCCTGGGGCAATCCGCTTAACGTCGAACCGTCCAGCGAATATTTTGTGCATCAGGTCCTGATCGGGCGCTCTGGTTTCGTCGGCGCGCGCCGGATAGCCTATAACCGCAATATTGTTGCCGGGCGAAGGTTCGTCCTCGGCGAGAACAAGGCGATCTTGAACCAACCCGTCGGTGCGACGACCGATCTTGAGAAACGCTATATCCGCCTTGGTCGGGTTCGTCTCAATGTAAAGAATGTCCTCAATCTTGAAGGCCTGCGACCTGTCATCGATTAGATCGTCTATCTGCCGCCGATAATTCAATTCAACCGACAATCGCTCGCCAAGATGGTTGAGATAGAACTCGTAGCATCCCCGTTCCTCGCGACCGATGAGGACCGCGACATGGCGATTGGTCACCACAATGTCGGGTTCAATAAGCCAGCCAGTCCCGACGTATGAAAAATTGGCTGAGTTTCGGACATCGATCCGGCCAATGAGCGGTATGATCGGGTTGAGCACAGGCGCCGCCTTTTCAGCTGCCTCTACCAGCCAATGGGCTTGCGGATCGATAAAGGCTCCGTCAAGGGACAGCCGATCTTTTCGGATCGGTAGGACTGGCCGCTCCTGTTTCACGATAGCTTCGAGAGCGATTAGAAGATGCTCGGCTCCGTCGTGTGCGATTCCTACCGATTCATTCGAAATACGTGAACTGAGCACCCTCTCAGGTCGCCTCAATTGCTGACGGTCCAACCATTGTTGAATTTTCTTGGAGGTTAACATCCCTATTTCTTCTCAAGCGCCTGATAAAAGTGTTCTCTCGCGCACTCGAATGCTCCGCAGACTAACAAGCTGGTAGTCCTTCGACAGCGCAAAGTCTACCTTGCCCAAACCGGGGCGAGTGATTGCACAGGGAAGAGTGTTGAACTCTACCCCTACCTTCGGGTTTAACTACGACCGCAAACGCCGACGCCGGTGCCGTCGGGAATCCGGCGATCATGATGTCATCCGCATCGCCTGTTGCGCAGGAGCGGGCTTTCTCCGGCCTTTGGTCTCTGGCGGCCGGCAGGACGTGCCGCACTGGGTGCAGACCTTCGCCCGCGCGTGCATCGACGCCAAGCACGGACCTCTTCGTCAGCCACGGACATTCGGAAGAGGACGAGTGGGGCCCGGCGGACGTCTGGCAAAAGCATTGTCGCGGCGTGCCGCTACGATGTTAGCGGACGCCTTGGGGAGATAGACCTTCCTATCTCCCTCTGCGGCGGGACCGCATTTACCTCCTTTTTTCAAAGCGCCTCGACGAATGACCTCACGCTGTCTTCAATCGGGCCAATATCGGACCTATCATTTAGTGCCGCATAAACATCGCCGCCGAGGTCTGCTGGCATTTTGGAGCCAGTCTCGCGTACGATGAGAACGCTATGTTTTCCCTTTTGGGCAATGAAGTATCCCGCCTCGAATACGACATTGTCCCTTGGGGCAGCCTTTTCGATCTGCGCAAGGTCAGACAAATCGTCATCCTTCGTGAACAGGAAGACGCCAGCGCTGCATTGCGCTGCGGCCCCTTCTATTTGTTCGAGTATCGACCGGCCGGGTCTGAAATCGGTTTGCCAGTCCAATACATTCGCGCCAATGCCTACCATGTAGCGCTTCAGGTTAGCAGCCGTTCCTTTAGAACTGCTGCAATACCCGAGGAAAATGTCCTTCCGCTGTAGCAATTTAGCCTTCCAGTATTCGAAGGGGACAGTGAACTCTTTCTGATTTAGCCAGCTTTGATTAGCCAACGGAGAAAACTGTCCGACATACCCACCGAAGCCATCATCAAAGACAACACGGCGCAGCAGATTTTCCTGAACCAAAACGAGTATGGGCAGCCCGAGCATGCGAGCGAGAGCCCCTTCATAATGGGAAAATTCAGTTCCTAACCGGACGAATTGAGATTCAGGATCATGAAAAGTCCAGCGCGGCATTCCGATTAGCACCGTTCCAACGCATCGTCTGGCGATCCGCTCTGCATCGTTCGCTGTCCATGGTATGCTGGAGGCAAGCCCCGCCTTGCCTCTTGGATTGGTAAATATCTCAGGCGAGTAGCCGAGTTTTTCAATCTCGTCGACAATGCCCCATTTGAGCTCATTGAGGTTGTCAGGCAGCCATTGATCGGCTGGCATGCTGATGTAGATACGGCGTGTGATCGGCATGCGTTTGCTCCAGGTTCGCGGCGAAAAGCGGAGGGAAGGTGCTACTTGAGACGCAGAGCGCCAGTATGCACCAGTGGGAAGTAGCTGAGCAACCAAAGCCCTTTGCGCGCCCGAAAGCATCTCCGATCAATCGTAGCGGATGAGCCCATCGGTCAACGACGGGCTGGCAGCGACCGGCTGCGGCCGACGGCCCTTTCCTTAACCAGTCTCTGGAAGATTTTTCCATGCCTCGGGGACGACAGCAGATGACATGACGACGGACTTGGTGGCACGCGCCTATCGGGTGCCGGCAATTCGACGGTATCGCCGTCGATTACGGAGGGGCGGCTTTTCATCGGACCAGGCAGCGGTTCTGTCCAATTTGTTGTGATACACTGGAGGCCAGAGGTGTTCTGAAGGGCCGCGGCCACAGCAGTGCTAAACTCCATCTGGCCGCACGGACGCTTCCTCAAATCGGGAAGCCGTTCTGCTCGCAAAAATTGACGGCTGCGGCATATCAATGCCCGACCGAGCGCGCTAAAATTGCACGGCCCATAGCCATACCGCCCGATCCCACGCACTGATCCGGCCGCGACAGCGAGGAGGCGTTTGTGCTGGTCAGCATCACTGTTGCCTGCCCGCGCTGCGGGCAATCCACCGTGCTCGGCGCTTGAGTTCGCGCGCAAGCCCCGCGACCCAATCGTTTTCCTCCGCCGTGCCCCAGCGATAGGAAAAAAGATGAAGGGCAGAAAGCTCTGCGGCGGCGGGGCGGAAAGCCGCGCGCGCACGGCCTGGTTCAACTGAGCCACCCAGACGTTGCGCCAGCCGACTGGTTCGGCCGCATCCCTCGGCGCCCTAGGCGAGCCGTCGAGCTGATAGAGTATGCGGTCCGTACGGGAGATCTTTGTTTCGAGATCTTCATCGCTGATGGTGCCCGGCGTCCCCGGCAATGTCATCCACGTGCGCGCCGGACACACGCTCGAGCTTGTGTTGGACGACGTGTTCCCGCCGATCGACAACGGGTCCGACCAAGACACGGCTGAGCGCGCTCGCGCGCTGTTGATGAGATCGCACCAATTGCTCTGTGGCGGCGATATGCATGGGGCTTTTGACTGCGCCCAAGCCTTGACCGATCTGCTGCCCGGCGTGGTAGACGGCCCGGCACAAAAAATCCGCGCGACACTGCAGGCGGATTGGGCAGAACCGGGCCTCGCCGCGGCCCGCGAGGCGCTCGCGCTGGCGCCGAAGTCGGCCGAGCTTCACTATGTCGCCGGTATCTTCGCCAATGCGGCCCGCGAACCACAGGAGGCGGCGCAATATTTGGGGCTTTTTCTCGAACAAGGCGATGACAGAGGCGAAACTGAGCGCGCCAACGCCCATCTTGCGCTGGGCTCCGCGCTCGACGATCTCGATCAGGTGTTTGCGGGACTGGCGCATGTTGAGATCGCCCGCAGCATGGGCGGCGACCACGCGGAATTGTTGAACACGCTTGGTTACCTGCTCAGGCGGGCGGGCCAGCCGGAGCGTGCCGCAGAGGCATTTCATACCGGCCTGCAGGTCGATCCGGCGCATCCGAGTCTCCTGATCAATCACGCCGCGGCATTGATCGAAGCGGCACGCTACGACCAGGCGACAGAGGCCATCGCGGCGCTCGAAGTCCACGATCCAACGGCGCCGCAACTAGCGGGACTGCGCGATCTGCTGGCTGAACTCGCCGCGCAAGGCGGGCAGGGCGCCCGTGTCGCACTCATGGACCTGCCGCCATGGCGAGCGCCGGAGCAGATCGTCGAATGTTCGTCCTGCGCGGCGTGGATTCCGATGCAGGCGCGCGAAATGCTCTGCGGCCGCTGCGGCAGCGTGCTTTCCGCGCCCGGCTTATGTCCATGCTGCCGGTCGGATGGCCGCGTCGTGCTGATCCCGGGTCTTGAGACGCTCTGTCCCTATTGCCGCTCGGGCCATTTGACGGTGAGCGAGGTCGAGGGTGCGCCATCGTCGGGCATGGCGAGGGCCGCCGGCGATCTCCTCAAAGTCGGTCGGACGCGGGATGTTGCGTTCACCCCTTGGCGGGTTAGTTCCAGAGGCATCGAAGACGGAACGCAGTTCATAGGCTGCCCGGCCGGTCCAATCGGCAAGTGTTGATCGTCGATATCGATACCGGCTCATAATCTGCGCCTGCCGAATAGAGGGGCATATGACTGGCATATTTGGAGACCAGCACATGAGCGACCGTGGCTTCGGTCGGCGGGCCCGCCTGGATCAGGCGTGCAGGGACTGGAGCTTGTACGACACCATCAGTGCAGGCGCGGCAGGTGTATTTGGGCCGGCGGGTAATGATGACGCGGAACTGTGCCGGGATCACATCCAGCCGCTCGGAGATATCCTCGCCGATAGTGAACGGCGATTGGTGGTACGTGGTTTGGAGACCCGTTTGCGCGGGGCGGCCTCGGCATCCTCTTCGGCGTGGGCAGCCGCGATGGCCGTTTCTAAATCCCCAAGTGCCAGATCGAACTGATCAGGATTGCTCTTCTCGGATTTGCGCCCGAAAGCCGCCTGCTTGAAGGCGGCAACCAATCTTTCCAGCCGCTCAATCCGTTCGTCCTTGCGAACTTCACGCGCCGCTGATGCTGCGCTGGTGTGATTTCAGAACCGCGGCCGCTGTTCATCGTCACGGATCTCAAAATGCATGTAGTCCTTGGTGCCCGTCGAGGTGCCCAGCCAGCGCAGACCGCCGCCGTCGCTGGCGGCGAGGCCACAGATAACTTCGACGGGGAGGTTGATGAATCCATACTTGGCGGTCGTCGCCGCCGTGCCGGTGATTGCCGCCTTGAGGTTGGATTTCTGCGCCATGGTGAAAACGCTCATCGCGTAGACCAGCCGGTTGGCCATCGCTGAGAGCTTTGCCGTTGGCACCAAGAGAGCAGTGAGCTTGGCCTTCAGGCCACCGAGATCGGGATGCGGTGGTACGGCAAGGGCCAGAACCTTGCCGGCATCGGCGATCGAGATCGCCAGTGTAAGCTCCGTTTGGAAACCGCTGCGGACGGCTGCGGTAAGGCTGGTAAGTGTCTTGTTAGCGGCGACGTAATCAGCGCTAGCCTTGCGGAGAGTTTTCACGTCGGGCAGCGACGCATCGTAGCTGCGCGCCGTCTTGAGCCGGACGCTCTCGGCACCATAGGGCTCGACACCTGTGAGGAACTTGACGAGATCGATCCAGCGTGCACGTTCGTCCGGCTTCATCGCCATGTTGGGATTGAACTGGGGATCGAGATCGATGGCGATGCCAAAACTGTGGAGGCTGGGCTTGCTAGCATCATTGGCGTTCGGCCGAATGTTGAAGCCAACGATGCTGGCCACCGCGCCAAGCTGGGCGGCGGCGCCTTTTGCGTTGAGCAGCGCCTGCGTGGCTTGCATCCGCGCAGCCATCTGGGCGTGAACCTTCATCGATGCCCCGCCCGGCCGCAATTGTCCGGTAACGAAGGCAGCATAGTACGCATTGATGCGCTGGATAGCCTTCTGGGGACTGCTCGGCGCGCCAAAGGCACTGAAAATCATGGTGCGCATGTGCGCCCAGTCCGAAATGCGGCCTTCCCCCACGTTGCGACGCACGAATTCGGAAAGGCTCATCCACTCCGCCGTCAGAGAATCGGGCGCCGCTGCAGAGAGCGCCGTGAGCGATGCGACCGGAGCAAGATTGGCCCAGGCATGGGCAAACGACGCATCGGTCAATTCATTGATGCCCGCTTTGTCGAGTCCGGCAACGGCCGCAGACAGGTCTGATCCGGATAGTCCCGGGATGACGCCCGTTGTCGCGTGATCGTCCTGAGCATGGATGTTTTCGACCACACGCGGCCACATCCACGCCAGCGTCTCGCGATCGCCGGCCACCCGGCTTGCCGCATCGCCGATCACATTGCTCGCGGCGGTGCTTGAGGTTGCCAGCAATGCGGAGCCTGCCAGCTGCGTGGCGACGGCCTTGGTTACTGGCCACTTGGGACTTTGGGGCTCGGAAAAGGCGAGCGGCGCAAGAGCGTTGCCCCCAAGCTTGGGCACGGCGGTCGCTGGGATGGTCTTGCCATCGGGTGATCCGGCAAGTCGCTTGGCATAGGCCACCGCCGCGTCGCCCGAACCATTATAGGTGCGCCACGCCGCAAGAGCCCATTTGTCCCAGGTGATGTCCTTGGTTTGCGCGGCCTTGAGTTTGTCGAAGAAGATGTTGGCGCCGGCCGCGATATTGGCCCGCCAGTCCCACGCAAACCACGTCTTGAGCTTGGCAGGGTTGGTGAACTGCGAGATTCCAACGCCAAAATCGAACGCCGCCACGGGGTAGTCGGGCGGGTCGTCAGGCCAGTCAAACACCTTCTTGAAGCCGTCTTCGCCGAATCTCGTCTGCGTCTGTCGCCTCTCGCTGAACTGCTCCATATTGGCTTCCCAGGCGAAGACGGCGTTGAGCATTGCTTCCAGCGGCGCTGCATTTCGGCCGGCCACAACCTTCTTCACCTGTGCCCGGATATCGGCTTCGGTTGGGTTGGTGCCCGTGATCCGCAGATGCACAAAATCCTGCAGCCACACGTCGCCCGGCTTCGCAGCAACGGTCAGTATGGCGTGGCCACCCGCGACGCGATCATCCAGATTGTCATAGACCAGACCGGGCGGGACGGCACCGGCAGCGAACAGTGTGAACTCCGCGCTCTGCGACGAGCCGGTCCATTCGGCCTCGAGCGGCACGATGCGCGACGCGTAGTGGTAATTTCCGACATTCTTGAAGCGTCCAAGGACGTGCAATGTCTGCAGGCGCCAGTGGATAGGCTTCGCGCCGTTCGGGGTGAAGCCCGCGATGTCGCAGGTCACCTTGATCGGCGGCATCTTGCCGCTGGCCGAGACCGCCAACACGTTGCCGTTGAACTTGACACCGCGCGGGACGCCGTTGGGTTTGTATTCCGGCGGGTCCCCGCGGTCGAAGCTGCTCAATCGCAGGCGATTGCCGCCGTCATTCAGGTTGCGCGTGGGTAGGATGATGCCCTTGTCAGCACCGACAAACTTATCTTCGTCGATCACCGGTTTCGCCATCCCATCCTTCCCGGCGCGAACTATTTCTATCCAACGATACTTATTACTAGTGCCGAAGTATTTCCCTGTCGATTGTCAGTCGCAGCTTTATCATCAATCACACGCTGTACGAAAATCCATTTCGGTGCGAAATCTATCGTCCAGCGTTTAGCCGTTGAACTAGAAAGACCGCGATGTAGCACTCAACCACACAGGGCACCCGTATGACTATGGAGCACTATGCCAGGGCAACCGTGTAGTTCTGAAGTCCGGGCTTCACCTCCACCACTTCCGACAGATTGATGTCCTGGGCGCCTTTCTTGGCCTTCACCTCGATTTCGCGCGTCCCAGGTACTATGCCCCGTATGGCAAACTTCTTCATAACCGGCTTGTCGTGCCGCTTCGCCTGATCGACCAGCACGACGAGGTTTCCGTCAAAGCTGCCGGTCACGGTCACGTTGAGATCTCCCGGTAACAGGGCAGCCTTCGCCTGTTCGGCGGCCTTCGTCGCTTCTTCGGCGGCCTTCGTTACCTTGTCCATGGCGGCTTGGAGATCGGTCTTGACGGCACCTATGCCATCCTTTGCGGCAGTCTCCAGTTCCTTTAGAGAATCCATGAACTCGGTGCGCCATTCCGTCTGTTCGGTCGAAACCAGTGTGTCGATGTCCTTGCACAAGGCCCGCGCCAACTCGATCGCTCGCTCGCGCGCCGCCTTTTTGTCCGCGGATGCAGTTTCAAGCAGCGCCGGGTATTCTTTGAGAATCGTGAGCTGAAACTCGTTCCACAAGTTCCGGATCGCGATCGTGATCGTCAGATGGCGAAAGTATGCGGCACTGAGGTCAGTTCCACGCTCGAATAATGCAATCGCACCCATGACCGCATAAATGACGAACGCCCAGAACAAACCTTCGGTCTGCCACCCCTTGAACCAACCCTCCTGTGGTGCGGCAATAGCTGCAATTCCAGCAAGGGCCGTGAAGAGCAGGGCGGCGGCACCAAGCGTGCCGAGTGTCCACCGTGAGGTATTGATCCACCAGGAATTTCTGGTGCGAAGGGAGCGATAGAAATTTTCTCGATCCGTTTTTAGCTTTTCGACTGCCCCATACAGGAAGTCGAAAAAAGTCGCGAAGTCTTCCTGTTTGATGTCTGCCAATTGAGCGTTGAGGATACTGAACGTGTCCCCTTTCTCTTGCGGCATGCCCAGAACTCCCTTCGCCCAACACCCAAGCGACATTGCCCCATCCTTCTAGTCAAACGTCACATCTATGTAGCCGTTGTTCTTTCGGATGCGCTCGAAATCGGTGCGTGGCGGCTGGAATTCCTTTAGCCAATCGCGTTCATACGCCTCAAAGTCTGCAATATCCTTCGGCTTGTAGTCGCGCAGGTCATCAGCATATTTTGTGGCGCCATCAACGCGCCGGGCGATTTCCTTCAACATCTGTCCTCGCGGAATGGTGCGGTATTTGCCGCGCTCGGTAGAGACCACGGCACGAGCGGTAGGTTTTTTGCCGGCCTTGGGTAGAGGAAGGATCGCCTCGAGGATCCTTGCTTCCTCGGTATTTGCACCCGAGCCCATATCCCAAGGCGTGGCATTTTCACTGCCGTGGTGGCCGACCTTCAGAAAGTCGACGGGTTGGGCAAGCAGCTTGTTCCGCTCTTTCCACATCACGTTCCAGGAGCCGTTCATTTTTCCGTCTTTGAAAGCGCCGTGCCATTCGGCGTCGCCGACGAACAACAACCGCTTTCGCTTCCATTCGATCAGCAGCACCACGCTCGAATTGTTCTTCAGCTTGCCGTCAAGTTCCGCAAAAGCGAGCGCATTGGACTGCATGCGGGCTCGCAGTGCTCGAAATGCAGCCGGGCTGATGTTCTTCGGTTCCGGTAACTGTTCCGACTCTGGTGCGCTGGCGATTTCGATCTTAGACTCGTCCTTCGCTGCAAAGGCTGCGGGGCCAATTACCCCCTTGAGGTTGGCTTGGGCGAGTGCACCAAGATAGAATCGGTCGAAATCCAACTCGGGGCCCAAAATTTGAATTTGTGCGTCTGGGTGCAGCTTGATCCCGAGGTCCTTATGGGTCTGGCCGGCATGCACGTAGGTCGGTTCGTTGTTACCGGTGAGCAGGGCGTGGCGAAGCGTGTTCATGGCGCCGGCATTGCCGATCTCGAAGACCGATACAAGTTCAGCGAGACGTGGACTGAGCGCGGGACCGAGCGCGCTGAGGCCCGCCATCGCTTTCTCCGCCACCTTACGTATCTTGCGCGTCTTGCCCGCTTGTGGATGTTTCGGGTTCATCGCACAATTCATCCACACATTGCCGACAGAGAATGCTTTCCACAGTGACGGATCGAACCCTGCGATATGGTCTTTATGCTCATGAGTGACGACGACGAGATCTAGTCGCTTTTTCTTCCCATCGGTGGCTGTCGGAAGTTCGCTTGCCAATTGCCTGAGCGCCACCTCGAGCAGCTTCTCGGAACTCCAGGTGCCACAGTCGATAAGCATGTGGAAAGCGTCGTCGTTCTTGCCACTCTTCCCGGGAACGCGAACATAGATGCAGTCGCCGAGACCGACGTCGTAGACGCGTATCAGGAGCTCGTTCGCCATCGCAGACCCCTCAGGCTGGCATCGTAATCGTCGTGATCGTTGTCTTCCTTACGATCATCGTCATCGTGAATGTGGAAATGCGGGGAGAGCTCAAAACGCACTTGCCCACCCGCCTCCCGCGCGAGGAGCGGCGGCGACAGCGCGCCGACCATGCCCTCCGGCCCGGCGAGTTCCTGACCTACCATGCCTTCATCAATACGCCGCGCCAGCGCCTCAAGATAGGCAACTCGCCGCTCCTTGCCGGCCTCCCAATCAGCGATCGCCCGCGCTTCTTCACCATTCGGTTTCTTTCCGGCGTCCTTCTTTGCTTGACCGGCCACGGCCTTGGCCGACGGTTCACTGCCGGGTTTTCGCATCCAGGAGAGCATGCTGCCATTCTCATCGAGCACCATGGTTGCGCCGCATAGAAAGCTTGTCGTCTGACCCTCATATGGGCCGAAGCGCTCGCCTTCGAGCACGATGTCCTCGCGCCAGAGATATTGCAGGATCACCTGCTTGGGCAGGAAGAGGCCACGGCCAACCATCTTTTCGGCAGCAAAGACTTCGTCGACGATTATGTCGACCGAGCGAGGGATATAAAGATCGTCGCGATTGTCATCGAGATAGCGATAGGCTTCGGCCCGAGAGCTTGCGATCATTGTCGGATCATGGGGGATATCGCCCGGCATTCTATCATAGAGTCCGGCAGGCTCCAGTAACTCGTCCACCTCCGTTTGGGTCAGAATTTCGCGATTTAAGAAGGCCTCGGCGATGATCTTGCGATAACCCTTGGGATCGGTAGGATCGGCGATCAGCAGATTGCGCAGCACCGCACGCGCGTAGTCATTGAAGGTCACCTCGACCGGAGGCAAGAGGTCGAGCGACTGGATGGCAACGACTTGCATGCGCGGCACGGTGAAGGCCAGCGCCTGCTTGGGCGAGAGGTTCTGGCCGTCCGCTCTCTCGCGCTCGAGGTATTGCTTCGTGAATTTGATCAATATGTCGAACATGGTCCCGGTTAGCACCTTGGAGAGGGCGTGCACCTCCATCTCGTCCTTGTACTTGCTCAGCTTGTCCTGGTTGGCGCCACTGCGCAAATAGTCCTGATCGTTCACCGCCCGACCAAACTCGGCAGCGACCGATGAAAGAAGTTCACCACCGGATTTGCTGTCGATCAGGCCGCCGGTGCGGTCAGCCAACTCCTGCCGGAAGGAGGTGTTGCGTAGCGACATCAGGATCGCCGTCAGGTCACCCAGGAATTCGTGGAAAGCTCCGGTTTGAGGCGACACCGCTTCGAGATAGTGAGGCCGAATCCCGTCCAGCACAGCATGCGCAAATTCATGATTGACTATATCACTGGACAAGCACGTGCGCACGCGCTTGCCGTTGCTGTCATCGAAATAGTAGAATTGCAACGAGTGGCTCTCGCGATCATAATACGCGTTGGCGCCGTAACCGGCGTTCGGGACGACCAGCAAACGGTTGCCCTCGAACGCCCAGGAGATGCTCCGGCCAAGCCCGCTTGGACCTTCGAAGTAATTCAGGGTATTTTGCACGATCGCCCAGGTGCTGACCTGGCGAAATTGAGGTGACTGCCTGATCTTCGCGTCTATCGTACGTCGCTCTGGATCGCGGAATTTCTTCGCGTCGTCGTCCCAAAGCGCCGGTTCCTCCAGCCTATTGGTCGTACTGTCGTAATCGACCACGGCGAAGCGCGCGCTGGTAGGCCCGTGAACAATTCCCGGCTCCCATGGCACATAAAATTCGTGATCGATATCGAGTCCGGGGTTCTTTGACGCAACCAGCGGATCTTTAAAATAGACGTCGAAACAGCGCGCTAGCCCCAGCTTTCGCCGTGTTGCTTCGTCTAGAAAGCGGCGCGACGCGTACAGGTCGCGTAGATCGTGCGGCCCCAGATCCAGCGCCCTGTGCACTTTTGCCATCCCCCCTCCCAAAACACTCGATACGACTCATAGCCCGTATCGCATCAACTTGAATACAAAAGTCGTCAGACACCTTGGTTAGCTGCCTAGCCAGATCTCGTATGTGATGAAGATAATGGGAAGTATACCTAGTCTTCTCAAAAAAGAAAGGCGGACGTACGACTATCCGCAGAGCCTCCCATATATCATAGGAGCTAGGAACCAGGGCAATTTCGAGGGTCTTCAACTAAGCCACTGCGGCATCCCCGCAACGGGAGGTATTGCGCGGGCATAAGGACTGTTGGAAGTCGTTATGCACGGGGGCTGGCGTCAGAGGACGCCCTACTTATGCCTTTGGAACAAAGCCTGAAAGTAATGGCGGCGCGACTACAAGCCTCCGCGGCTTTACAGGGCCGCTGGCTGCCGTGGCCAACATGAACCAAAGGCGCGCGCGTGCCCGAAGCAATCGCAACAGCACGGCCATTATTTCCCTGTCGTGACGGTTTCGGTTCGCGAGCAGCAAAGCCTTCGTTCTTGAGGACACGAGTCATGACCGATCATGGCGTCGGCCATTGGCCGTCGGGAATGTCGGCTGGTCCGCCCTTTTCCGTCCCGTAATAGGCGCGAATGCGCGACGCCGCATGGGCATAGCCAGCCTTGAGCAGAAGCGCTTGCGTTTTCTTCGGAAGCTTCCACAGTCGGGTTGACACTTGGCTTGCCTCTTCAGCCTCCGACTCCGTGAGCAAGGCCGGTCGGTCCTCCTCCTTTAGCAGCCTCGTGGTCAGTCCCCACATGGCGCCATTGCGCGCGCCGACCTGATAGGCGTGCACCATGATTCGCTCGCGCAGGTCCTCCGACTGGTCCATCGAAATGTCGACGACGCGCAGCGACTGCTGCAGCCAGTTCTCCTTCGGGTCAGGCTGACTGTCGAACGGCCGTCCTGCGTTGGAAAGGAGAACCGTACGGCAGCGCTTCCACACCGTCTCTGTACCGAGATTGTCATAGACGCCGCCGTCGGTGAGCACCGCCGTCTCGGTGAAAGGTGGGCGGGCGAGCTTGCCGCGTGCTTCGACCCTTAGCGTTCCGCTCTTCAGATCAATGGTGGTCGGCGACAGGAATGGCGGAAACGACGCCGATGCTGCGACTACCAGCGACAGCGGCACGTCGACGTTATCGAACTGGCCTATCGCGTAATCGGCGACATAGTCGGGCCGGAATCGCATGGTGTTGCCGGTCATCAGGTTGGTAGCGTTAAAAACGAAGGTTGGCGTGAGCGGCAGCGACGCCAGTCGAGCGCTGCCGGTCAAGTTGCGCTGATAGCTCTTGGCAGCTTGGTTGGAGGCCGAACTAAACGGATTGAGGCCTGCGAAGCCAGAGGCGATGTCGATGGAATCCTCTGCTTGCTTGAGTATTGGTTTGAGGAATTCCTGAGTGAGGTTGGCAGCGAAACCGGTCGCGTCGAAACCGAGCTTCGGATAGGCGAGAGCCAAGGCCGCGGCGGTCATGGAGCCGCCTGAGACGCTGGAGATGCGATTGAGCTTGGGCAAGAGGCCGAGTTCGTTCAGGCGGAACACTGCTCCGGCATGAAACAGCATGGCGCGGTAGCCGCCCCCCGACATGCAAAAGCCTACGACATTTTCCAGCTTTTCGCCGTCGATCGGCGTCTTCCTCACGTCCGATACTCCATCCGACGCGCCGTCCAGATTTCCAGACATTCTCACCTCCCTCTCGCGTCAGCACGACACTCGCCTGTGGTCCCAGACACAACCGAAATCGAGACCCAGTCAGATCATCGACACGTTCCCGCCACGTCCCTCTAGAAGTCGATAGATCGTAACAGGGGTCAAGCAGCAGCGGCTTTTCGGCTTCACGGCACATGGCAATATCAGCCAGCAGCGGTGCGCGCGAACCCTCGACTGGAAAGTTCTCGGCCTTCCCGACCATGCCTTCATGATAGGTTCGGCGCCGATTACAATCCATACAAGCTATCAGAATGTTGTCCCACTCATATGCAAGCCACGCGGAATAGAGTTGATTGCGCTCGGCCGTTAGCGACCGTGCCCCTTGCTTGGGACGAAAATGTTCCGCGTCGACTGGTTGGGAGTGTAAATAGGTTTCGCAGTATGCGCATTCCCCCCCCTGAAGAGGCGGGTGAGATCCGGTTTGACTGCCAAAAATATTTCGCGCTCAAATGTTATTCGAAGTTGCGCTAGGTGTTCCGACGCGCGAGGACAGTAAGCGTCGAACTTTTTCCCGCGCAGCCTCGGCGCGTTATGACAGCAGGATCGTTGGTATCGGCAAAGTCGAACGGTCTACAAAAATCATATTGATTGCACAGTGTTGGTAGGCGAGATGGAAAATCTACTATAGGCCTATGGATTGCGCCACCTAACAGGAGCCGATCCGGCCCGTTCTAGATCGACGGCATACTGAGATGACTCATGATTTGCCCAGACCGCACTGGATCGATCCTGTCAGCCTCTGCGAGTGCCCAACTTTGCCATGCTTCCAGTGTCGAGGCATCGATATCAGCCGAACCTTCATCGATCGCGCGACGGACGCGTTCAACAAGCGCGCGAATGTCTTCAGCTTGACGTAGCAGCTCTCCGCTGTTTCGCAGGTTTTGCAGGCGCGTTTGGTTAAGTTGAATCAGCCATTCCTGGCGCTGTTTCTCCTTTTCAATCCGCTCCCGCTCTGCACGCTCTTCGGCTTCCCGCAGGCTAAGTCGAAACTTCTTCTCGCCCGCCACGATGATTGCAGCCGCAATCTCGGCGATCTTTGACTCAAGCTTGGTGTCGCCGTCATCCTGCCACGAGACGGTGGCTTTGCGGTCGAACCTAGGATCGAGCCGCAGCGCGAGCGGCGTCGAAGTTGGCAGGTCTGGCGCCGGCCGCAGGTACCCCTGATGGCGCACGGTTCGGTGGCTGCCGACTATTTGTATGTCCAGACCCAGGGGGGTGTCGCCGATGATTGCTCGCGCATGGATTTCGCCATCATGCTCGTAGGCGTCGCCATCATGGCCGCGTTTGCTGAGCGCGAGAAACAGCGCATTCAAGATTCGCAGCCGCCGCTTGCCTAGTGGATTGTCCAACTTGGGTTCGTCAAAGGTCCACTGGCGTTCTGCATTTTTATCGCGGCGACGCTGCTCCTGCTTGAGCAGTTGAACGAGCCCTTTGTGGGGCCCGTCCAACGTCTGCGAGACAGAAGCTTTGCCGATCGCCTTCAGCTCCTGTGCTTGGAGTTCGTCGAGGTCTTCTGGAACCAACGCGGATGCAAATGGCCCATTGGATGCAAGAGGGGCTGCAATCGACAGCACCTTTTTGAATCGGGCGTCGACACTTGCTCGGCCCAGTTCACCGGGGCGCCGCGGTGGCGCTTTCGGAAGAGCTGGCACCTTCTTTCCGGCACGGATTTTGTTCCAGTATCCTTGCGGCGGCGACGCAACTCCACATCGCGTCAGCAGCTTCTTCAGCCCGACGTCGGACAGTTCGAGCTTCGCCGCCAAATCCCGCATCGGCGCAGACCAAGCGAACGCAATCAGATCGTCAGGCAACACAAGAATGTCTTTCTGCCACACGTTGGCTTACCTCCATTTGTTCAGCCAGACTGCTTTTGGCACGTCTTCGCAGTGTCGATATGACAGGCCGGCCAGAGCCGTCTAAGGTCAAATCTGGCAAATCCAACGTGCCATCGATCGCGCAAGGTACGTGCTTTCATCGTCATGGTGACGGCAGATCGGCCGCAGCTGAAGCACCGGTCGCCGCAAGCGTCAGCGGGATGCTCTGAAGTTATCTCCTTCCTTTCGTAGTTCCTCGGGCAACGGGGGGGGCCGGACATTGCCTCGTAGCAGAGCGCGGGATTGGTGCTGTCGAGGGTGGGGCCGCGAAACACGACCGAAGACCGATTGCCGCCCGTAATCGGGGCGGGCGCCTGGAGGGGCAGCAAAGCTGTGTGTCAGCCGCGGCGCCGCTGGCGACGGCCGGTAGTTCGGCGGCACATTCTGCGTCTGTCAAACAGCGCAGGAGGCGCTTCATGGCCATCCCCGGCGTCGGTCCGGTGACGGCGCTCTCCTTCATGACGGCGATCGAAGATCCCACGCGCTTCCACCGTTCACGCGACGTCGTCGCCTACTTCGGGCTGACGTCTCGGCGCTGGCAGTCGGGCACCTCGATCGACGTTCAGGGCCGCATCTCCAAGGCCGGCGACGCGGACGTGCGGCGCGCACTCTACGAGGCGGCGTCAGGACTGATGACGCGCTTCAAGGGCAAGGACAGGGTCAAGAGCTGGGGCCGGGACATCGCCAAACGCTCCTGCCACCGCAAAGCCTGCGTGGCGGTGGCGCGCAAGCTGGTGGTGATCATGCACGCCATGTGGAGCGACGGAACATTCTACGTCGGCGATGCGGCCGCGAGCGAGGCCGATGCCGCGCGGCGCGCCCATGTCAAGGACCGCAAGCTGCTGGGAGCGCATCGATGAGCGGCTCGGCGGCAAATGAAACGCATGGCGCCGGCACGTTGACGGACGCCATCTGAACAAGGAGATCCGCCCCGGCGGATGAGGACCGATGCAGACCAGGAACGACGGAACGCACGTTATCCTGCCTGCGGCCGACCCGATCGAAAGACGGCCGGACCGCGCTCGATTGCCTGTGACGATGCTCCGTCAGTCCGATGGAAAAGTGCGCCACGACGGTTCGAGCGCTGCATTCGTGCAGCCAAAACACCCCGTCGCAGAGCGCGGAAGATTGCACGGCGCATCGGAACTCGACGCCCAAAAGCGGAATCGTAGCGCAGAGAATAGATTCGTATATTATCGCATCATGAAGGAGAAACGACGATGGTTACAACGTATCTCCAAACACAACCGATTAAGATGGCAGGATAAAAGGGCGCACATTGTGCGTCGGTTGTGTGGTTGTTTTTCAGTAACTTAGAAGGTGGTTTTGCAATGTGTGGATGTTTACTACACATTGCGAGAATCGCGATTTCTCAGCGATTTTCACGGCTTAATGCAACGTGCGGCGGCTCGGCCGGCAGTTGAGGAGGCTTGGGCGAGAAGGAGGCTTAGTCAGAGACGGAGGTGAGACGCTCGACAGAAAACCCAGTTCTCGGAGGGGGACGAAGCGGGTCCCTTCGGTAGTCTCTGGTCGGCGCGGCAGCCTGGTCGGTCGTTGTTGCGGCTCGGCGAGATCCGACATCGCCAGCGTCGGCCGTAGGATGGGCGGCCGAGCGCAGGCTTGTCGACCAGCCGCGGTGGCTGTCGGCTAACATGGGACCTTCTATCCTGACACGAATGCGCAAACCGGCGTGTTACGGTCCGATGGTATCTGTCACCGTTTCGATAACCCTCGAAGCAAATGGAGAGTTGGCTACGTCCAGGATCAACCGCCGCGCCTTGCTCTTCCACTCCGGCAGTGCAGTCGTCGCCTCGACGGTTGCGGCGACTGCACTCGGCGTAGAGCCGCCGGGCCAAGACCTAGAACCGTCCAACAAATTGCGAACGCTGATTGAGGTGCACAAGACCGCATACGCTTCCTTCAGCGAAGCTTTGCACGAAACAGGCGGTGGCAGCAGCGACTCCGCCAGAGCCAGCAGAGAGGAGGAGAGGGCGCTGCTCGCCATCTGCAGTTATGCCGCGGTTGGGGAAGGGGATCGCTTGGCCAAGGCCCGATATCTCTTAAAGATCGAGGCGCGCGGCGAACTCGACCTCGCAGAGCATATGCAGGCTGTTCTCCGATCGACGATGTGGAAGGGATGAAGTAACCGGGACACGGATGGTCAGCTGCTGAATGCCTGGTATGCGCCATATCCGCCGTCGGCTCGGCTCCTATGTCTTGAAAGTAGACTTTAAGCCCACTCTCTTTTCAAACGGTGACTGTTCTCTCGCCTTTCAAACTGAGAACCTCAACCCGTGGACCGAGTCTCGAAGGAAATTCCATCCGCACGCCAAGACCTCAATGAGTGAAGAGCTATGGATCATCGCTAAATATTTGGTTCTGATGGGATGGGAGACTAACTGCAATTATCTTGCATAGTGCTCGGCCGTAATTCATCCTGGGGCGGTACGAATGTACCGTCGACCGCTGCCGCTGTATGCAGCAGGGGACGCATTGGCAGACGCAGACACAACCGGCTACCAACGCTCGGCATAGCATGCGGACTACGATGGGGTTACCTACAGGGGAGATTTATGCTGTACTTCGCGTACGGGTCCAACATGGATCCAGGCCAAATGAAGGCTCGCTGTGACAAAGCTGATGCCGTCGGCATCGCTGTCCTTCAGGATCACGAGCTTTGCTTTCCGCGACTGTCGAAGAAGCGAAAATGCGGAGTGTCATCCATTATCTCGAGTCCCGGTAAGCATACGTGGGGAGTGGTCTATAAGCTAACGCCGAAGGATGCCGAGGCGCTCGATGGACACGAAGGCTTTAAGTTAGGGCGTGACGCCTGCCTGAACAGCTACAATCGGGTGGAAATCTCTGTTCTAATGAACGACGTGGCCACCGCCGTCACGACCTACATAGCGACGCCGCAGGATGATCCGCCACTCCCGAGCGTGGCTTACCTCTCGCACATCCGTCAAGGCGCTCGCCATCACAAATTGCCTGATGATTATGTCGCGCTGCTTGACCTTTTGGTTGGCGGATGAGAGACCGTTTGCGCCAGCCGATTTCCTCCAAGTACATTTGCCGCGAGCCGACAGGTCACTATGTGCCAATCTGGTTCCAGCACTGGCTACCGACCTCTTGCCAACCGAGGTTTGACGAATTACGCGACCAAGGCGAGGCTGCGGCACAAGTAGACGGCCGGGTCGGTCCAGAGTTCATTGGCGCATGATTGGCATTGATTTGTTCGCTGGTGGGGGCGGAATGACGCTTGGCGCAAGGCTTTCCGGCGTTGACGTCAGAGCTGCCGTGGAAAACCATCCATCGGCTTGCCTGACCTACCAGGCCAACCATCCAGATGCGACGATGCTCGGCTATGACATCGCAAAGATCAGGAAGATCGACATTGGTAAACGCGACCAGCCGTTGGTCCTGTTCGGCGGGCCACCGTGCCAAGGATTTTCGACGTCGAACCAGCGGACTCGTCATGCCGAGAACCCAAAGAACTGGCTGTTCCGCGAGTTCCTGCGCATGGTGGAAACATTGGGGCCTGAATGGGTGGTCTTCGAGAACGTCGCGGGAATCCTCCAAACGGACGGTGGCCGATTTGCAGAGTCCTTCCGGCAGCAGCTGCAGGACATGGGATACAAGGTAGCCTACGACGTGCTCAATGCTGCGGACTTCGGGTGCCCGCAACGCCGTTCGCGATACATTGTCATCGCGGCCTTGAATGCTACCCCCCAGCTTCCGAAGGCACTTGTCGACACTGCGTCACCGACGCTTTGGGATGCGATCGGCGATCTCCCGGAGCTGCTCAACGGAGCCATCGAAGATATTCTAGAGTACGGAAGCGCCCCACTATCCGACTACGCGAGGGTTCTTCGCTCCAATCTGGAGAAATGCACCGGGAATATAGTCAGCCGGAATGCCGACTTGATCGTCGCGCGGTATGCTCACATCCCACAGGGCGGGAACTGGCGGGACGTACCCGGCATGATGCGGGATCCCGTCACGGACCGACGCCGTTATCATTCCGGGATCTATAGGCGCTTGGTGAAGGACGCGCCGTCAGTGGTGATCGGGAACTTCCGTAAGAATATGCTCATCCACCCCACGCAGGACCGCGGTCTTTCGGTGCGCGAGGCTGCACGGCTTCAATCCTTCCCGGATCATTATCGGTTCTGCGGATCGATAGGATTCCAGCAGCAGCAGGTCGGGAACGCAGTACCTCCGATCCTTGCCAAGGCGGTTTTCGACAGCGTGATGACGATTTCCAGTCAGGTCGGAGGTCGTTGAAATGCCAGAGAACATTTCCGTTTCTTCGCCTCTTGAGCAACTGTTAAAGAAGGCCGTGCGGACACAGGGAGGCAAGTTCCCACGTCGGAATGGGACTTACTTCGACCACTACACTTCGATCAAACAGCGATTGGCGGACAAGTACTATGCGGTGACGGGTGCGGCGTTAGCGCAGACGGGCGATCGGTACACGAAGCATGACATTAGCCATGTCGACGACGTTATTGAAACAGCCGGCCAGATGCTCGGCTTTGGCCACGACAGCCATAATCCAGCCTACAAGAGCCTGGAGCCGTACGAGGTATTCGCCCTGCTTCTAGCCATCCTGCTTCACGATGCGGGTAATGCGATCCGCCGGCAGGGACATGAGAAGAAGGCCGCAGAAATTCTGCGCGAAGTTGCGACAGCCACGGGGCTGAACGATCTTGAGCACCGCATCATTTCATCGATCGCCCAAGCCCATGGCGGTGAGATGCCCGACGGCAGCAAGGATACGATTACCGATCTGATGAAAGATCCCGAGCCCAACATCGGAAAAATAAAGATTCATGCCAGGCGTCTGGCGGCCCTGGTGCGTCTCGCCGACGAGCTGAGTGAAAACTACACGCGTGCCGACGAAGTGGCGATCGAAGCGCCCGGTACTGCGGATGTTTCTCTGCTCGCAAACTACTATTGCCTTCTGATCAACCCGCGGATCGACTTCGTTGGAAGGTCCGTGCATCTGGCTTTCCATGTGGACGTGAAGTTGCTGCCCCGAGTTTTCAAGATACCCACGGGCAACGGCCAAACCGCAGGCATCATGTTCATCGATTACATCGCCCAGCGCCTTGAAAAGTGCGAGCGTGAAAGACGCTACTGCAACCGCTTCTTGGCTGGCTTTGCGAGCTTTGACCGGATCAGGGCGAAGCTGGTGATCGTGGACAACAACCGCGAAATCGATACCGTCCCAGTGGACCTCGAGGAGGTAGGCTATCCCTCGCTCTCGAAAACGGTCAAGGATTTGGAGCCCATGTTTGATGCCTCTAAGTTGCGTGACAAACATTGCCTGACCGCGGAACAGGAACAGGGCCAGTGAGCGTGAATCCTTTCGGAGTTCAGAACCCCGAGCATGTGGACGCTGAGTATATTGCTGCGAATTTCGTAGAAGTGCTCACCGATTTCCCTCGCTTGAAAGAGCACGGAAACACGTTCGTTCACGGGGCGCGTGGCACCGGGAAAAGCATGCTTCTGCGTAGCCTTGAGCCGCGCGTCATGATCCTGCAGGAAAAGGCCGCGAAGCTTAGAGACCTGCCGTTCGTCGCGATACACGTACCCCTTCGCACGGCCGATTTCGGGGCGCCCGAGTTCAATAGGTATAAGGGGTTTGCCGTTAACGCGATTGGCGAGCACCTCCTTGCTATGCACATCGTGCTCAGAATCGCTCAACTCCTGGAGAGTTTCCAAGATGAGATTTCCGAGAAATCCGCGTCTGATTTCCTGAGCAGATTCGAAACACTCTTCATGATCGCGGGCGGCTCAATCAAGTCGGGAACGGCGCCGAGACCTGCAGATGCCACGTCGGCATTTCGGTGCGTCGCGGACGTCTGCGAGAAGGACATTTTCGAGGTGCGGCAATACCTGGTGCGTCAGCCATTTCGGCACACTGAAACTGACTATCAAGGTGCGCTGGCGGGCTTCCTTGATTTCCTCGTGCCTTTGGCTCGCGAAGTCCGAGCCCTCGAAGGGCTGCCAAATGTCCCGCTCTTCGTGATGCTGGACGATGCGGACAATCTGCCAATACCGCTGCAGCGGGTACTGAACTCGTGGGTCTCGACGCGAAGCACAGGCGACATTTGCCTCAAGGTTACGACTCAGCTCGCCTACGCGACGATGCGGACCATCGATAACCGCATCATCGAAAGCCCTCATGATTATGCTGAAGTCAACCTAACCGCCGTCTATACGGCCTCGTTCGACACCTACAGCGGTCGGGTCAAGGAGATCGTGACGAAGCGTCTAAGGAATGCCGGCATCCAAACATCTGTCGAAGGGTTCTTCCCCTTGGATGCGGCACAGGAAGAGCGGTTAAGAGTGATCGCGTCCGAAATCACCGCAGAGCACATGGAAAGGAAAAAGGACTCCGAAAGCCAGGTCGGTCCAGCGCGTGGGAGGGATGAAACCAGACGTTACACCGTGCCCCGGTTTATGCGCGAGATCGCAGGCTCTTCCCGGTCAGCGCACACGTATAGCTATGCCGGCTTTCGCTCGCTTGTTGACTTGTCATCAGGTGTTGTCCGATGGTTCTTGGAACCCGCCAGCCGCATGTATGACAGGGTCATAAGTGAGGGGTTGAAAACGTCTGGCGAGGTAACCGAAATCCCGGTTAGCGTTCAGGACTCTGTGATAAAAGACTGGTCTGCGGAATTTCTCGAACTGCTAACCCGTCATTCCATAGAGATATCAGACTCGCAGACGGATCTCACCGAAGGAATCGAAAGCCTGCATGCTCATGGCCATGAGACGGTCCTGTACGAGCAGTTGCGCAACCTTATCGAAGGTCTGGGCAGGTTGTTCCGGGGAAAGCTGCTAGATCCAAAAGCCAGGGAGCAGCGAGTGTTTTCCGTGGTGCTGAGAGACCGCCCCGGGCTGGAATTGGAGCGCGTGCTGAACCTCGGTATCCGCCTTGGTTATCTCCAGAGGTCGGATAATGCGGCGAAGGAAGCCCTTGGCGGCCGGCGGCCCAGGTACATTCTGGCTCGGCGCTTAGGGCCTCACTACAAGCTAGATATTTCGGGGTATGCCGCGCACCTATCAATCATGTCGAGTGATCTTGAACTGGCTATGCGAAACCCTGCAGATTTCGTGAAGAGTCGTCTAAGGCAAGACGACTCTGCAGAAAGCCAGTTCTCGCTGGATCTTGATGGGGGCCAAGCTTGAACACTCCCGTATCTAAGCTGAGATCCAAGCTTTGGAGTAAGCCCAGACCGCTAATCGCGCGCTTGAGCTTCGAGGAGAGATCGGCCGTCGTGTCGCTGGCTGCCCCGACCGGCATGGCTCGCAAGGGTATAGTCTTCGTTTCCGAAGGCCGAAGCGAGCTGTCGCAAGAACGCGTCAGCGCAGTGAGAAATCAACATCCGAATCTTCGGCTTGTAGAGCTGCGGACGGCCGATCCCCTTGGAACTGCGGAATTGCTGCAGAAGGCGATCAGCTCGATCAGCTTGGTGGATGCAGTGATCGACGTGACCTCCTTCCGCCGTGAAGAGCTTCTTATGCTTCTAGAGATCTTGCGCGGGATAGACAGCTCGAAGCGTAGGAACTGCGAACTGGTGTACGTAAGTGCCGGCCACATGTCAGATCCGCTGTCAGGGAAAGTCACACAGTGTCGATCCGTGGTAGGCTTCGCAGGAGAAGTATGGCCTTCGCGCCCCACGCGTCTCGTCGTGCTGATGGGCTTCGAAATCCCAAGGGCACGCGCGATCATCGAGACCTACGAGCCGAAGCATCTCATTCTCGGCAGAGGTCGGCAATCGGAGTCGATTAACGACGATCTCTGGAGGAAGAACGACGCATTCTTCAAGGAGCTAAGATCGAGCTACGCGAATGTGGAATCGACATTCGAGTTCTCGGCCCGCGATCCCATGGCAGTGCTGATGGAGCTCGAGCAGGAAATACCGACATTGGAGAAGTCGAACATCGTGCTGGCCCCTCTGCATACCAAGCTGTCAACTATCGGCGTAGGCCTCTACGCTCAACGCCACCGCAACGTGCAGGTCTGCTATGCGGAAGTCGGCGCCTACAACGAAGAAGCGTATTCGACGGTAGGCGAAGCCGCCTATGTGTTCCCTCTTACCCACCTCTTCAGTCAAAGACCTAAGGAGCTCGTTCCGTCAGACTGATGGTCAAGCCAATTTAAGGACTACCATCAGCTCGTGCCACTCACGAGCGGTTAACCCGCTGTCAGCCTGTGTGATGGCCTCTCCGGCAACCATCCGACGAACTGCCTCCACCGCTGTTGCCGACAATCGGACAGCCCCCATTCGGTATTCGAGGAATGCCGCATGTGCCAACGGCACCCAAGCGGCCATGATTCCCAACATTACCTCCGCATACGCCCTGATTTCGTACTGAGCGTGCGTGTCGGCACGCAGTTGCAGGAAGTTCATGAGGTTGTGGAGGTCAGTCTTCCAATACCATTGCGTATAGTAGTTTAGCGACAGGTTCATCCGCGCGAGTTCACGCGCCAGTCCTGAGCGATCCTCGCGGTGATCCGGGTTCGACGGGTCGTTCAGCATCGCCGAGTAATCTCCATACGCCTGCTCAGCATCACGGCGCAGAAGCGAAAGCACTTCGGCTGCCTGGTCACCCTCCAGGACAGCTCCACGGCCCTGCCGATTCGACGTTGACTGTGCGGCAAGGTGTTCAGGGTTGGGAATATAGAACTCTTTGTCCAGCACCGAATATCGGGCGGAGTATTCGTTCACGCTGGCGGTTCGGTGTCGTATCCACTGACGGGCAACGAAGATCGGAAGCTTCACATGGAACTTAATCTCGGCCATCTCAAAGGGTGTCGTGTGCCAGTGGCGCAGCAGGTAATTAATGAGACCTCTGTCTTCATGTACACGCTTCGTGCCCCGTCCGTATGAAACCCGCGCTGCTTGCACGATGGCACTGTCATCACCCATGTAATCAACCACTCTGATCACGCCGTGGTCGAGTACTGGAAATGCCTCATGGAGGATTTTCTCCAGACCTAGGGAGACTGGACGCCGGGTTTTGTTCGAGACTGCGCGCAGTTCCTCGATTTCGGCCGCCTGGTCCGTGGTCAGATTCGGCAAAGCTCGCCTCCATTAGGTCGTCCATCGTTGGGCCTGTACAAATCTCTCATCCGCCTATGCACTGGATTTGTTTGCAAATGCCCTCCGCGTTCACGTGAGCCGCTGATGCTACTGCACTTTGAACATGTGCGTCCGCCTCGCGCGTAGCCGGTACGACACCGAGACGGGTCGATAGTGCCTGCACTGCTCAGTTCGAATCCAGCCGTCTGGCAAGTCGCACGCCTGGGCCTCCTCCATTCTCCGAAATGAATTCGACGCCTGCTGTTTCAAGTGCGCGGCGAAGAGCTTCGACGGTAACTTGGTTTGCTCGTACCGGCCCCGAAAGCGGCTCCAGGCGCTTAATTGTTGCCGTCGAAACTTTCGAGGCTGCGGCGAGCCTCTTCTGATCCCATTGCAGAAGAGCCCGTGCCGCCCTCAACTGCTCGCTGGTAATCATGCAAATATGATCCTATTAGCATCATATGATGCGACTGGTATTGAAAATACCCTCGGCATCGTTTAAGACTTTCGGTGTAGGCGGCCGAACAGTTGGTTAGCACCCCCGTTCGACCTCCCCATAAACCAAGTTGTAGAGGAATTCGGCTCATGGCTGATTCCGACAATACCACGAGTCGGCCTCGCGTCACCCGAAGGAGGGTGCTAGCGGGAACGGCGATTGCAATTGCGGGATTTAAGGGAAATGGATTTGCCCGCAGCGACCAAGCCGCGGATCCAGCCGTATCGGCCTGGCAAAAATGGCGTACGGCTTACGACCGCACTGAATACCTGTGTCGGCAGCAGCAACGCTTGGAGCGAAAACTCGTCGAAACTGTTGGAGTTCCTTGCTCGAAGATTTTTCTGCGCGATGGCCAAAGTGTAACGTTGCATTCGCTCGAGGCACTCCGAGACGCGCTCGATCTTGGCAATGAAGACCTCTCGGTCCGTACAGAGGCTGAAGCCGACCTAGCAGCTCATCAAGCGCGCTGGGATGCCGCCGACAGGGAAATCGGCTATTCGGCCGCGTTAAGGGCCGAGTGTGAGGCTGCTGACCGGGCCGACCAACTTCTCGAGATACTGTCCGAATTTCCAGCGGCCTCCCTTGCGGGTGTGGCAGCCAAGCTTGATGCCGTGCTTACGGAGGGGCAGGCTTCGAAGGACGATGATGAATTTCCCTGGCCGCAGATCCGCTCGACCTTGGAGGATGTTGTCCGGATTGGCCACCAACGAGAACCGAACTCGGTCGCTGCCTCCAAGGGATCCAAAGAGCCGCCAGACCCCTAGGAACAACCTCCGGAAAAGAGATTGGAGCAGAAAAGGCTACAGAAGCGTGCACAACGGCTATGCGAGATTGCAGAGATTTCGACGATCCTTGCCCTGACAGCGCAGATGCGCATCCCCAACAGGGTAAGTGTGATGAAGACAACGCGAAGGGATCCAAGTCGGCACGTCGAGGCCAATCCCTCGTCTCACACCCGGGCCGTGGACGACGCCTTGCTGGAAAGAACGGTTCGGCTCTTCGAAGCACGAAGCAGTCGGTCTCTGTCCAAGGAGGATGCACGCCAGATCGTGGAGAACGTCAGCGGCTTCTTCCGTATCCTTGCCGAATGGCGGAAGTTCGATTGAGTGATTCGCGTCTCGCCCGGCACCTTCAACCCGATGACACCGTCGAACCGCAACCGGTTGACGCGACGGTCGCGCTTGGCAGGTAGCGGTGACTCGCCACCACTTTTAATTGCCGCGAGGCCATAAGGGAGCGGAGATGAAGCCCGCAGGCCCGGCGAACTGATCAAGTCGCGAAGCCCAGCAGTTTGGTCAAGGCCCTTCTTTATGCGCGTAGCGGCTGCGTCTCATGTCCTGGTCCTCTCTATGGGCCAGAACGAACTTCAAACCGGATTAGATCAGAGGCGCAAGGTCAGCAGTTCTGAAGATTGACGCATCAACTTGGAAATCGTGGCGACCCGGATGCTCGTCATGTTCTTGAGGCTTTGCCCCTGCGCGCTCCAAGTGCCTTCCGCCCAGCTTCGGTCGCTGCGCTCCCTGCAGCCGGCTCCCCCCGAAGGCTCTTTCCGCTTGCAGCCCCATTCTTGCCGAAGGGCAGGGGGTTAGGACCTGAACCCTTTTACAAGTCAGTTTTTCCAGGCGGGCAAATGAGGTTTGATGTGGCTGTCGCAGAATTCCCGAAAGCCCAATACGTTGCTGTAGCCCTTATATTCGGAGAGCTTGGACTCTTTGAGACTTTCGGGGATCACCAGGTGAACGCCAAATGAGGCCATGTCCTCGATGGCGTTGCCGGCAATGTTCTCATCGACCGTAGTAAGGAACAAGCGCCGATGACCGCCCATCTCACGCTCGACCTGCTTCCAGCGTTCGCGTAGCGTCGTCTTGGCGCTCAAAATCAAGCCGGTCGCCGCAGTCTCCTTTGCGCTGTTCATGAATTTCAGCGAGGGGAGGATGAAATCCGGCCGTTTTTTCGCCTCTATGATGACTTGCTTCTCGAACGGGATAGCTCCGCCTTTTAACATCGCCTCGATATGATGCTCGTACGAATAGCCAGCACGCGATTTCCGCTGCTGGGCGGCCGAAAGCATCAGCGCATCAACGCGCGGAAACTCATCCACAAGAGCCCGGATCAGGTCCGAGGGTGAAAACTTGCGCGGGGCATTTCCCAAAATTATCCGGACCAGCTCAACAGAGCGCTCACGTCTCTGGAATTCCCGAAAGAGCTCCCATTCAATGCTGCGACTGATTTCGCGCAAGACATCTCCGGGATTCTCAAGCACAAAAGGGTCTATCCTGTCGATGCCGTGCTTTTTGAGAAATTCACCGTGTGCCATTTGTGCGAGCACCAGCGTGGAAGGCATGGACGCATTCTCGCTGGCGAAGCTCTCTATGGTACCGGCAAGCCAGGCCGCGATCACCTGATCCGCAAAATCGAGAACGCGGTCGCGCTCTTTTGCCTGCAGGGCGGCGGGTTCAAACAGGCCGGAGACAAAATCGGCATTGATCTCGAACAGGGTGGCGAGGAGCTGCGCCTCGTCACTGTCGGAATCGATAGCAAGGCACTCATAGACGTAACCATCGTTGTACGTGAGGCGGCCCATAACCAGGAACGATGCTGGCAGCAGGTCCCTGAAGACGGCCTTCGGCAGGCCGGTCAGGTGCGTCTCTGCACTCTTGCTTGTGTACCACACAAGGCGACTTTCCTTGCGCTCGTTGTCGATCTGCGGCCACGTCGTGGTGATATCACGACGCCAGATTTCGGCGGTCTTTCCGTCGGTGCGCACCATCCGCTCCAGAGGCGGGAAGAAATCGCTCTTACGGGTCTCAGCAGGCATATATGGGCCTGCCTGGTTGTTCATGGTCTTGCCGCCGGGGAAAGGGTTACCTTCGGCGTCCAGCTTTTTGCGAGCCCAGTTGCGGTCATTGTTTGAGAGCTTCTTGACGAGCACCTGGTCAGCGCGCTCAAGCAGCGAGCGCAGGAGGTCTGCATCGGTAGATGGCTGCTCAAAGGTGAATTCTGTCTGTTTACTCATGCGGTTCCCGCGATCTCGCCATTGGCCGCGCTGCCGCGCAGCCAGGTAGCAGAGCGATCAATCAACTCGCTGAAGTCGAGCCTGGTCCGCCCTTTCAGGGCGCACTCCCAGATCACCAGGAACCTCCATCCGGATTCCTGAAGCTGACTTCGCACTATCTCGTCCCGTTTCTGATTTCGTTCAATCTTCGCGCTCCAGAATTCGGGGCGAGTTGAAGGCATCTTGAACAGGTGGCAGTCGTGGCCATGCCAGAAACAGCCGTGGACAAAGACAGCAGCCCGCCACCGCGGGAGCACAAGATCCGGTGTTCCCGGAACGTCGTTCGCATGCAGCCGAAACCGGAAGCCTCTGGCATGAAGACCGCGACGGATCGCGAGCTCGGGCTGCGTGTTTACAGCCCGAATGCCGGACATCATCCGGCTACGTGTCAGCGGATCGACGACATCAGGCAACTTCGCGAACCTTCTCCATAGCTGTTTCAGCATCGCTCTGTGCGAGTATGTAGGGGAGCATGTGCTTTGCCACCGCTTCGACGACAGGCGCCACCACAGCGTTTCCAAACTGGCGATAAGCCTGCGTGTCAGAAACGACAATATTGAAAGGATCGCTCCCCGGGCTCTCGAAGCCCATCAGGCGCGCGCATTCGCGCGGCGTGAGCCTCCGGGGATTTTTACGCTTCTGGGCGATCAGGATTTCAGAGCCGTCCTTGTGATATCGTGCAGACAATGTGCGTGCGACATCAGCGGGCCCGAAAAGACCGAAGCCGAAGCCGTTCCCTGCAACGCGATGCTTTTCAGCATAGGCCTGCAGATAACCCCAGAGATGATCCGAGAGCGTGTAACGGTCCATGACCTTGCCCTTGGGACCGGTCGTATATTTCTCATCTGAAAGTTCACTCCTGTCTTCAGGATGAAGGATAGAGGCGAGCGTGGGTCTCGCCTGAGGCAGTTGGAGCTTTAAGAAATCAAAATCAGTTTCGTCACGGAACCCGACAATAAATATGCGCTCGCGATGCTGGGGCACAAAGCTGCGTGCATCGATGATCCTGGTCTGGACGTGATAGCTAAGGTCCTCGGTAAGCGTCTTCATGATGATGTCGAACGTGCGACCTTGGTCATGACTCTTCAGGTTCTTCACATTTTCCAGCAGGAATGCCTTCGGCCTGTGATGCTGGATAATGCGCGCGATATCAAAGAAGAGGTTGCCCTGAACATCGCACTGGAATCCGTGCGGACGGTTCAGCGAATTTTTCTTCGAAACACCAGCGAGCGAGAAGGGCTGGCATGGAAATCCTGCGAGGAGAACATCATGAGCAGGGATGTCAGCTTCATCGATAACGGTGATATCGCCAGCCAGATGGTGATCAATGGCGTAGTTTGCGCGATAGGTCTCTTGGGAAAACCGGTCCCATTCAGAAGTGAAGACGCAGCGTCCGCCGGCAGGCTCAAAGGCGCGGCGGAAACCGCCAATTCCGGCGAACAAATCAATAAAAGTGAAGTCTGACGAGGCTGCCCTCGACGGTGCCTTCAAGCGCAGAAAATCCAGCGTTCCCTTGCGTGGTTCTGCTTCGCCGGCCTCGAACCGGTAAATCTGGCGTTCCGTATAGCCCAGTTGCCGGGCAGTTTCGCGGATGGTTAGGCCGGCCTGCAGGCGCAAATCCGAAAACGATGTCATGAGGTCCCTTTCTTCAGCGCGATTCGCTGGGTGGATTCATGACATGGTGTCAGAAGAACAAAAAAAGAACAAGAGGGAACGGAGACGAAATCCACAAAAGATTCAATGGGCTATTGGTAGACCAGCAAAATTGCGGATACCGCCGGCGTCCCGCCGTACTGGCCCGGACTTCCATTCAGGGAACAATCGTTGCGGGAGCCTGAAATCGTGCGGTATCAATGCAGTAGCAACTCAGATCGCACACATTTTGAAAATGTACGAACGCAAAATGAAAAATGTGTTGAAGTTCTGATGGTAATTTCCTACATCCGGTAAAAGATGGAGGCAAAATATGCGTGACAAGCGACAAAAATTTGTGAATTTGGCAGAGGCCCGCGTCGGAAAGGCGCTCAAGGACCTGCAACTGATCGGCAACCTTTCCAACAAGGCTGCCTATGATTTTACCGAGGCGGATGTCCGGAAAATTTTCGCAGCGCTGCAAAAGGCGCTCGACAATGCGAAGGGCCGGTTCACCAAGGACGGCGATAGTGCCGGCGGAGAATTCCGTCTATGACCACTTCTGAAGATGCATTTAGAATTGGACTGGAGTTCCTGCCGAATATCGGCGGGGAAGCCGAAGGTCTGGGCGATGCCGGAATCGAAACATTCCGCGACAAGCCGTTTGCGGCCGTTGCCCGCGAGACCGGTCAGAACAGCCGCGATGCGCGCAATGATGTTTCACAGCCGGTGAAGATGACGTTCGATGAGATCACGGTCCCGTCGTCGGATTTTCCGTCAATCGAGGATTACAGGAAGGCAGCGTCCCGCTGCCTCGCCAAGAGCAAGGCCGGTGGCAACGAAAAGGATATCGGATTCTTCAACCAAGCCGTGAAGGCGCTGTCGGCGCGAGATATCAAGATCATGCGGATTTCGGATTTCAACACGCGCGGTGTCAGGGGTCCGTGCGTTGAAGGGCGTCCCTTCCACACGCTCGCCAAATCCGACGGCATGAGTGTGAAAGAAAACATCAATGCAGGGGGGTCTTTCGGTATCGGCAAGAGCGCTGCTTCCGCACTGTCAGAAATCCAGACGGCCTTCATCTCGACACGCTACAGCGATGACACAGGCGATCATGTCCTGTGCATGGGCAAGACCCAGTTCATCTCGCACAAGGGAGAAGACGGGCAGGAAAGACGCCGCAAAGGCTACTGGGGTCTAAAAAAAGAATTCATGCCTCTCGAAAACGCCGCAGAACTTCCCGGATGGCTCCTTCGTGACAGCCAGGGAACATCTATCTTCTCAGTGTGCGTGCGGGAGAACCGCGCGGACTGGCGCTATGAAATGGCCGCCGCCCTGCTCATCAACTTCTTTTGCGCAATTCAGCGCCGGGAAATGGAGTTCGAGATCGATCACGGCTTCCTGAAAATCAACAGGAGCACGATTGAAGCGCTGTTCACTGACCCCGAGGTCAACAAAGCTGTCGACCAGATGAAGGCGCGCTCCGTGTTCGATGCCGCGCGGTTGCTCCATGCCTGTCTTGTTGATGACAGGACAATCTTGCGGACCCTGCACGTCAAGGGAGTTGGTGATGTGCACCTTCGTATCCTGCTGCGCGAAAATCTTAGCTACACAATCGGCGTAGTCCGGAATGGCATGTACATCACGGACAACCTCGGAAACTTCGGCGAGCCGTTCAAGCGATTTCCACTTCACCGCGAGTTTGCCGTCATTATCGAACCGGCCGGTGATGCCGAAGGGGAGTGGTTCAAGCGACTGGAAAACCCCAGTCATGATGACCTGTCGGCAGAACGCATCACAGATCCGGCTATGCGCGAAAAAGGGCAGGCCGCCTTTGAAGATCTTGCAAGCCAGGTCAGGCAGACGATCCGTGAACTTGCCCGGTCAGAACCAACATCCTCAATGGAACTGGATGAGCTGAACGATTTCTTCGCCTCGGACGAAACCCGCACTGAAGACGAAGCGGGCCCCGAAACAAACCCCCGTGCCCTCCAGCCAACCGCGGTGAAAATTTCACCGCCAAAGCCGAGAAAGAAGAAACGCCAGCCCAGAGGCGAGAACATCGACATTGGCCCCGGTCCGGAGCCGGACCCCAACCCGGACCCGAATCCCGACCCGGTTCCACCACAGCCAGGGCCTGTTCCCCGTCCGCGCAAGGTCGCAGAGCCCATCGATCTGCAGAACGAGCGCAACGTCATGGCCGACGGCCTCAACACGAAGAAGCGCAGACTGTTCTTCACGTCACCCGTTACAGGCAACCTCAATGTCGGCGTGGAAGCGTCGGGGCTTAATTCTCCGGAGGAACTTTCGATCGTCAGCGCCGCACAGGGCGATGTCAAAAATGGTGAGGTCATCATTTCCGCTACGAAAGGCCAGCGCATCATTCTCGATGTTGATTTCGACGTCCCTTATGTCGGGCCGATTGAACTCAATGCTTTCCGAATTGATAGTGATGATGAAGAGGAAGAGGAAGAAGAGGAGACCGCAGCATGAAGCTCGACCATTTCATGCGGTTCCCGCACCCGGTCCTGAGCGAATATTCCAGTGACTATGTCACCGGCGAATTCAGATGCTCATTTCAGCAAAACATCACCGCTGGCGGCGAAATGCGCCTGGAATCAGATTTTCAGATCACGAATCCCGACCTGGCCGATCTGATCAAAAGCCAGAAGGCCGCAACCGGATATTTCCTGATCTGTCGGAGGACATACTTCAACACCTTGCAGGAAGCGCCCACCGGGAAAGCCGAGAAGTTTTTCGACATGTCGCAGCTTTTCGGCACGGTCAACATTCGGCCCGTCGTCTGGACGCTTGAGAAGATCGAGGACTATTCCAGCCCGCTGTTTGACGACGAGTTTGGCGAGGCCGTGACGATCATGAAAGGCGCCGTGATCGCGATCGGCCCCGATTTCCAGTTCTCGATCGATCAGAAAAAATACAAGCCCTTCGAGACGATCTTCCGGCTCGAAGAAGATGCCGGCGTCGCTCCCGGAACCATTGCGGTCGATGCCGATCAGGACCACATCACCATCTCCGCAGAAGGCGCGACCTTCAAGTCAATCGCACAGATGCGCGATCTCAAACTTGGCCCGAACCTCCTTCTGAACGCTGTCTACATGCCTGCCGTGATGGACGTGATCTGCCGCCTGCAGGTCCAACCGGACAGCTTTCAGGGCAGGAAATGGTTCAGGGTTTTCAAGGCCAAGTGCGATGATCTTGCGGTCGACCCGTCTGACCAGGGCGTCTCGGCTCTTGAGCTTTCGCAAAAGCTTCTGCGCGCGCCGCTCAACCGGACAATCAGCATGATGGAGAGTTTGGGATGACGCCACTGAAGTATCTTTCGGATAGGGCGCTTGAGAAGCTTCGCTCCGATGTCGGCGAGAATATTGATCGCTACCTTACATCAGGCTTCGCGGACCTGGCCGACCATCCGGCGTGGGATATTCCGCTCGGCTTTGATTATGATGCGAAAAAGCTCGCCACGCTCGATCTGTCGCAGCCGCGAAACATCGCGAGCATCGACCTCATCAATTCGAAAATCGTCGGTGAGGCGCTGGCGAACCTTACACCTTCGGCTGCAAACGAAGAGCGCGTCTGGGTTCGGCTCTCCCATGTCGAGACCATCGATTACTGCCGGGCACGCTGGCTTTCCGACGCTGCGCCGGAGCGCCACGAGGCGCTGATTGTCGATCACTTCTTCGCGCCGACGCAGACCGGTGTTCGTGACGACCATGCCATCTCGCGGCTCTGGTGGAACCATCAGATCGCACGCATCTGTTCACCTGATGATATCGACGGGGCTCTCTCCCTGATCCTGACGACCGCCGATATTCGGAGCAACTTTGTAGAACGCATCTGGATGACGAGCCGTCGCCGGATCGCTGGCGCTGTTCTGCGTGCCATGAAATCTGACCCCTGGATCACCGATGCCGAGAGAAATTTCCGTGAATTCATGAAGGCGCTGAATCGCCTCGGAGGAGGCGTGGTCTTTGAAACGCTGTCCGATGCTGAAACGGATGACTTTGTCACCGAATGTATGAGCTACGCTCGAGTCGAGAAGGCAGCCTGAACAAAGCCTGCATATGTGCCATACATATGGCACTCCTCGCCGGGGGCCGTCGATCCCGCGTCCCGCCTTTTGGCGGCGCTATGCTGACGCTCCTGCGGCTGCCCTTTTAACCGGTCTCGTCGTTGCAGTCGGTCCCGCGTCCCGCCTTCAGCGGCGCTATGCTGACGCTCCTACGGCTGCCTTCTTTCGTTAAAGACGATGCCTGGGGCTTTGCCCCCGGCGCGCTCCAGATGCCTTCCCGCCCAGCTCCTGTTCGACAATTACTTCCGACGAGACCGTCTTGACGTCACGAACGCAGTTCACTGGGACCATCGTAGATGCGGCCGGACCGAAGGTAGGTGCACGATCGTAACCGCAACCATCCATCGGAGGCGTTCAACGCCGCCCGAAATATCGGACTGATACTCCCACTCGCGTCAACTATGCAGCCTTCGCCGCTTGGACAGTGTGAAGCATTTCCGGCTTTAGGTGCGTATAGCGCCGCAACATCTTCCAATCCTTGTGCCCTGTGACCAGCGCGACCTGTTCAATCGTGAACCCAGCTTCGAAAAGGCGACTCGTTCCTTCGTGCCGCAAATCATGAAAATGAAGGTCGTGGATGTCCAGGTCAGCGCACCCTAGACGGAAGGCGGTGCCGACTGACCTATGATTGAATGGGAAAATTCGATCATCGTCACTGCTTCGCTTGGCCAATCGGTCCTCGACAATGGCCCATGCATCGTATCCAGTTGCCGCGAATAGCGGTATGCGCTGATTGTTCCCGTTTTTGTTTCGCGGGTCTTTCCGGTCACGGATGAGAAGCATCCGCGTACGGGCGTCCATGTCGGACCACAGCGCCTTGCAGATTTCCTCCTGGCGCATCGCGGTTGCGACTGCGAAACGTATTATCTGGCCAACCGGCGCTATTTGACGAGGATTTGCTTCGAAGTGGGCGATGAGCCTGTCGAGTTCATCCTGGGTCGGCCTCCTGTCGCGCTGATTGCCTTTCCCAACGAGGCCAAGCCTCTTTAGGGCGATACGCGCGAGATCAATCGGTTCGACCTTGACGGGCAGGCCGTGCACTGCAGCGGCATGAGCCAGAATGAGTTTTACAAAGCCGATGTCGATGCCGAGCGTCATCGGTCCGGCACCTTGGGCGGCCCGGTCGCGCCCAAAACGAATGAGCCGTTCGCGATCGAGAGCCGCGATGTTGCACTTCCCCAGATGTCTTTGGAGCATATCGAGGGCTGCTGCCTTGGAGCGGCGAGGGGACTTGCCTACATCGCACATGTCGTCGATATGAAGGTCGATGAGTTCGCCGAAAGTTTTCAGGCGCGCTATACGGGACTTGGTCGGCGTCTCACCGCGATCGACTTGGCGCTCGGTTTCGGTCGCCCAGCGCCGTGCGTCGTCTCGGCGCAGGAAGGTCTCGCTGACGTAGCGACCTTTGCGACGGACTTGGACGCGCCAGGAACCGGACGAGAGCTTTGTGTAGGTGGCCATTTTTTCGTGTGCGCTCCGTGTGCACTGAGAGATCGAAACGTGGCGAAAAGGGTCGTATTCTGGCGTAAATTCGTGTGCACTTGGCAGGTTCTAACGATTTGATGTTAAAGAAAAAATGCTGAAAAATCAAGATCATAGACTGGCCGTGGCACCCATGATGGACTGGACGGACCGGCATTGCCGGTTCTTCCATCGCCAGCTGACGCGACGCGCGCTGCTTTATACCGAAATGGTGGTGGCGGACGCCGTCATCCATGGCGCGCGCGAGCGGCTGCTTGGCTTCGACGCCACCGAACATCCGGTCGCGCTGCAGCTCGGCGGCTCCGATCCGCAAAAGCTGGCCGAGGCGGCGCGCATCGGCGAGGGCTTCGGTTATGACGAGGTCAATCTCAATGTCGGCTGCCCCTCGGACCGCGTCCAGTCGGGCACGTTCGGCGCTTGCCTGATGAAGGTGCCTGACCTCGTCGCCGGTAGCGTGGCGGCGATGAAGGCCGCAGTGAAGATCCCGGTGACGGTCAAATGCCGCATCGGCGTCGACGAGCAGGACCCCGAGCTCGCGCTCGATGCGCTGGCCAATGGCGTGTTCGCGGCTGGCGCCGACGCGCTCTGGGTGCATGCCCGCAAGGCCTGGCTGGAGGGACTGAGCCCGAAGGAAAATCGCGACATCCCGCCGCTCGACTATGACAGGGTCTATCGTCTCAAAGCCGGAAAACAGAATAAATTCATTGGCATCAATGGCGGAATTCAATCGCTCGAGGAGGCTGCTCGCCACCTCGACCATGTCGACGGCGCCATGCTTGGCCGCGCCGCCTACCACACGCCGGGCATTCTGGCCGGCGTCGATGCAGCGTTTTATGGGGATAAATCCGGCGCATTCGATTTCGCCGCGCTGATCGACGCGATGGCGGATTACGCCGCGCGGCATATCGAGCAGGGCGGCCGGCTCGGCCACGTCACCCGCCACATGGTTGGGCTGTTCCACGGTCTGCCCGGCGCGCGCCGCTTCCGGCAGATTCTGTCGACGGATGCGACGAAACCCGGTGCCGGGCCGGACGTGTTGAAGGCTGCTTTCGCGGCTGTCGAGTTCGGCCGCACCGAACAGGCCGCCTAAGCGCGCTTTCAATCCCGCAAAATCATCCGGTCGCCGCGCACGTCGAAACCCGAAAGCGAGCCAATAAAATTCATGCCGAGCAGGCTCTGGCTGAGTGCTCCCGGTGCGGCGACCATGACCTGCATGTTCTTGCGCACGATGCCTCCGATCGCCAGTTCGTCGGTCCTCACCGAAGCCGCGCGCGCCATGCCGTTGGCGGTCGAGACCGGGACGGTGAAGCTCAGCGCTGCCGGGTTGAAGCCTGCCGCTTGCGCGTCTTCGGCCGTCAGCACCGTGCTGGTCGCGCCGGTGTCGACCACGGTGCGGATCGACGCGCCATTGACGGTGATGCGGGCTTCGAAATGGCCGCTGTCGGCCTTGTCCAGGGTCACGGTGGCATGGCCGTCCTCGATGCCGAGCGCGAGCGGGCTGCCGGGAACGAGGCCCGCCGTCACCCGGCTGGCGAAATCCTGCAACTCGTAGCGGTACTGGTAGCCGGCGATGAGCGCCAGCACGATCACGGCCCAGGTGCCGAGATTGCGGGCCATGGCGCCGAGCGGCCTGCCGGATCGGATCAGGCCGGCGCCGACCAGCACGCCGATCGCGCCCAGCCAGACCAGCCGACTGAAATCATAATTCTCGATGCCGAACGTGCTGCCGGCGTCGTTGTTGATCATCAGCAGCACCACCGTGATGCCGATTGCCGCCATCACGATCCAGAACAGTCGGTTCATTGGACCTGCCGTTTCACGAGAGGACGTCGCGCTCGCGCGCCATGCGGGTGCGGCGTGTTTCCCGGCGCGACCGGCGCTCGACCGTTTCCAGCCGAGCAGGCAATTTTGCCATGACGTCGCGTCGGGTTTCCGGCGTCATGCCCATCCAGGCGCCGATTTCATCGCGCGTGCGGCCGCACCCGAAGCAGAAGCCGGTTTTCATGTCGATCGAACAGACCAGGATGCACGGAGATTCGATTGCCGTCATGATGTTCTCTTGGAGATCCCTTTGCGGAATCCCTTGTCTCGCTTCCACATGGTGCAACGGCAAAGCCAATGCAAGCCCTTCGGATTTCGCCGCCGGCAGCCGTTTTTGCGGCACGACCCGATGGTTGTGGCTTGATGGTTGTGCGGGCCGGGCAAGGCGGCTATGCCGCTTTCAACCCAAGAGACGAGCACCGAGGCCATGACCAGCGCACTGCCTTTCGACGATTTCCGCGATCTGCTGGCGAATCTGCCGCCAGCTGACGAGGCGGCCGAGGCGCGCGTGCGCACGCTGTTTGCCAGGGCCGACAAGCCGGCGGGTTCGCTCGGCCGCATCGAGGACATCGCGGCCTGGCTTGCCGCCTGGAGCGGACGCGCGCCACCGGCGGTGAACCGGCCCCTGGTGGCGATTTTCGCCGGCAATCATGGCGTCATCCGTCACGGCATTTCGCCGCGCACCGTGGCGGCGACCGCCAATGCCGTCGAGCTTTGCGCTGCCGGCGGTGCCGCGATCAACCAGGTCTGCATCGCCAACGATCTCGGCCTGAAGGTGTTTGACCTGGCGCTGCACATCGCGACCGCCGATATCACCGAGGACGCGGCCCTCGACGAACGCGGCTGCGCCGCGACCATGGCCTTCGGCATGGAAGCGATCGCCGGCGGCGCCGATCTGATCTGCCTCGGCGATCTCGGCGTCGGCAATTCCACCGTCGCGGCCGCCTTGTGCGCGGCCTTGTTCGGTGGCAGCGGCGGCGACTGGGTCGGTCCCGGCTCGGGCGCCGATGCGGCGATGCAGGCGCGCAAAGCCAAGGTGGTCGATTCCGCGCTCGCCTTCCACGGTGCAGCTCTGAAAGACCCACTGGAAGCGTTGCGCAGGGTCGGTGGCCGCGAATTCGCTGCCATTGCCGGCGCCATCCTCGCCGCCCGGATGCAAAAAATCCCGGTGCTGCTCGACGGCTTTGCCGCGACCGCCGCGGCGGCCGTGCTGCACGTCGCCAATCCCGCCGCGCTCGATCACTGCCTGCTGGCCAGCCTGTCGCCGGAGCCCGGCCAAAGGCGTGCCGCCGGGCGGCTCGGCCTCATTCCGCTGTTCGATCTCGGAGTCAGCCACGGCGAGGGGGTAGGGGCCGCCCTTGCCGCCGGCCTGGTCAAGGCCGCCGCGCTCACCAGCTCGGGCATGGCCCTCGCGGTCAAAGCCTAAAACAGGCCCTCAACGCCGGCGGGCCACCACCGCCTTGGTTGGCAGCGCCGGCAACTCCTCCATCACTCGGGCGAGCGGGAAGATGGCGATCGCTTCGGTGCCGACGCGCAGTTGGGAATGAAGCTCGAATTCGCCGCCATGCATGGCGAGCAGGCCCTGCACGATCGGCAGCCCGAGCCCGGTGCCCTGTTCCGCACTCTTGATGGCGATCGAACCCTGGCCAAAGGCGGACAGCACGATCGGAATTTCGTCGTCCGGTATGCCCGGCCCATTGTCCTTGACCGAAATGTATTGGCCGCCGCCCGCCGTCCAGCCAACGCGCACACGAACTTCGCCGCCGGTGGCGGTGAATTTTATGGCGTTGGACAAAAGGTTGAGCGTGATCTGCCGCACCGCGCGCTCGTCGGCAAACAGGCGCGGCAAGGCGCTTTCGAAATCCTGGACGATGCGGATGTCCTTGTTGCGCGCCTTCAACTCCATCATGTGGCAGCAATCTTCGGCGATGTTGAGCAGCATCACCGGCTCCTCGTTGAGCTGGTAGCGGCCGGCCTCGATGCGCGACAGGTCGAGGATCTCGTTGATCAGGTCGAGCAGGTGCTGGCCGGAATCGTGCACGTCGCGGGCGTAGTCGCGATAGGTGGGGTTGCTCATCGGCCCCAGCACC
The DNA here is from genome assembly GCF_056403695.1 of Mesorhizobium sp. P2_F7. Taxonomy (NCBI): domain Bacteria; kingdom Pseudomonadati; phylum Pseudomonadota; class Alphaproteobacteria; order Hyphomicrobiales; family Phyllobacteriaceae; genus Mesorhizobium; species Mesorhizobium sp. P2_F7. The sequence continues at coordinate 810,395 of NZ_JBFUFA010000004.1, forward strand.
TCATTGGCCATCACCTCGGAAAAACCGAGAATGGCGTTGAGCGGCGTTCTCAGCTCATGGCTCATCGAGGCGAGAAAGCGCGACTTCGCCAGATTGGCCTCTTCGGCCCGCCGGCGGGCTTCGTCCGACATCGATTTCGCCGTTTCGACCTCGGCGATCAGCGCATCCTTTTCGGAGCGGAACGACAACAGCATCAGCGACGACTGGTTGAGATGGCGCGCGACGTAGGCGAAGAACGGCAGCGCCGCGACCAGCAGTGCGACCATCATCGTCTCGACCGACATCCACAGTTTGGATTCGGCATAGGCATAGACCGCCACCGGAATGACGAAGGTGGCGAGCAACGAGCCGCGCAGGGACGACGCCGTAATGGCGGTCGCCGCCATCGCCAGCAGCAGCACCATCGCCTTGATCACCGGAAAATAATCGATCTGGCAGGTGGCGCAGCCGAGCCAGGCGAACCAGGCCCAGCCGAGGCCGCACAGCGAATGGCCGATCAGAAAATCCCGCCGGGTCCGAACAGGGTCGAGTTCGGCCGCATCGGTGCGTTCGACGCGCCGCGCCATGAAGGCGACGATCGAGTAGCAGGTCAGCGTGAACAGCGCCCAGATGCTGATCTGCTTGTCCATGCCCGCCAGAAGCCCGGTCGCCGCGATCGCCAGCACCAGCAGTGGAATTACGGTCGCACCTCCCACCATGGCTCGCGCATGCAGCTTCAGAAACTCGCGGTCGAAGTCGAGATTGCCTACCTGTTGCGAAAGACGGTCGCGCGTTCTGCGCACCGCGCGCGCCACATCGCTGTTGCGGTGCGGTTTCCTGCGGTCCACAATGAATTTATCCGCTGTGTTCGAGCGTAGCAGAGGCATGGAAACTTCGATTTATGCGCGCAGCGATCTCAATTCGTTAAGCTACGTTCGAATGATTAAGAGACTGTTTGCCATATGAGCCGTTCGTGGTCGCCGAGGCCGCGCCGGCGATACTATCCACCGCCACCGCGAAGCCTGTGGCGCAAGCTGCTGGATTACGCGCTGACGATCATCCTGCTCGGCCTGCTGATCCTGCTCGCCGCACGCCTCGACCGCTTCGAGACGCGCAAGGCTGAAGGGAGCGCGATCGTCAATGACGGCGATTCGCTCACCCTTGGCACTGAACGCATCCGCATGCGCGGCATCGATGCTCCGGAATACCAGCAGATCTGCCGCAAGGACGGCGCCGACTATGCCTGCGGCAGGCTGGCGCGGCAGGCGCTGGTGCGGCTGATATCAGGCAATCCGGTGACCTGCAGCGGCTGGCAGCGCGATCGTTACGGCCGCCTGCTCGGCGACTGCAAGGCCGGCGGCAAGGATTTGAACCGCGCCCAGGTCGAGGCCGGCTGGGCCATTGCCTATGGCGATTTCGAGACCGAGCAGGCCATTGCCCGCGCCGGCAAGGCCGGCATCTGGGCCGGCACGTTCGACCAGCCGCAGGACTGGCGCGAAAGCCATCATGACGGGCCGGTGGAAAGACGGCACGGCACGTTGGCGTCGCTCGGTGACGCCGTGCGCGAAATCTTTCGCTTCTGGTGAGGAGCGCGCCATGTCCTATAGTTGGAGGCCTGCGGGCAAAGTCGGGAGATTAGAAATGAAACTGTTCGACGGTGGCCGCGCCCCCAATCCGCGGCGTGTCCGGGTCTTCCTCGCCGAGAAAGGCATCGAGGTGCCGCTGGTGCCGGTCGACATGGGTGCCATGGGGCACAAACAGGAGCCGGTCAGCTCACGCAACCCGCTGCAGCGCCTGCCGGTGCTCGAGCTTGACGATGGCATCATCCTTACCGAATCCGTCGCCATCTGCCGCTATTTTGAGGAGTTGCACCCCGCGCCGGCGATGTTCGGGCAAGGTGCTCTCGGCAAGGCGCAGGTCGAGATGTGGCAACGGCGCATGGAGCTCAACCTGCTCAGCTGCGTCGCACAGGCCTTTCGTCACATCCATCCGGCGATGAAGGAGTGGGAAATTCCGCAGATCCCCGAATGGGGCGAGGCCAACAAGGCGAAAGCGGTCGAATTCCTGCATCTGCTCGACGCTGAGCTGGCGAAGCGGGAATTCGCCGCCGGCGATGCCTATTCGATCGCCGACATCACCGGGATGATCGCCATGGATTTCATGAAACCGGCGCGCATCAAGGTACCAGACGAGTGCATAAACGTGCGGCGCTGGTACGGCGCCGTCACCAGTCGGCCGAGCGCTTCCGCCTGAGATGGAGGCAGAACTCGAACACCTGACGGCAACGGTCCGCGCCTGCCGCATCTGCGTCGACAATCCTCTGGGACGGCCGCTGCCGCATGAACCGCGCCCGGTGCTGCTGCCGTCATCCAGCGCGCGCATCCTGCTTGCCGGCCAGGCGCCGGGCACCAAGGTGCATCTGTCCGGCATGCCGTTCACCGACGCGTCCGGCGATCGGTTGCGAAGCTGGTTGGCGGTCAGCGCTGAGGAATTCTACAACACGGACAAATTCGCCATCGTGCCGATGGGTTTTTGCTTTCCCGGCCAGGATGCCAAGGGCGGCGACCTGCCGCCGCGCCGCGAATGCGCGCCGGCCTGGCGCGCGCAACTGATGGCGCTGATGCCGCAGATCGATCTCGTTCTGACGATCGGCTCCTACGCGCAGTCCTGGCATATGGGTGAAGCGCGGCGGCCGTCGTTGACCGAAACCGTGAGGGACTGGCGGACGATCTGGGCTAAGCAGGCCAGCCCGAAAGTGCTGCCGCTGCCGCATCCGTCATGGCGCAATTCGGGGTGGCTGAAACAGAATCCATGGTTTGAAATGGATTTGCTGCCGTTCCTGAGATCGGAAATCCGCTATCGGATTGCTTAAGCTTTAAGCAAGATATCACTCGCTTTTGTGCCATTCGGCAGAATTTCTTTCTTGTGAAAGGCCGAAATAAGAGGGAGTATAGCCAATCTATTCCCAAAGCGCGCCGCGCCTCAGGGAACGCGGCCTGCACCAGGGAGCACCTCAATGGATCGCCTCGACAGAAAAATTCTCCGCCTCCTGCAGGAGGACGCGACGCTCGCCGTTGCCGATGTCGCCAAGAAAGTCGGCCTGTCGACGACGCCGTGCTGGCGCCGCATCCAGAAGCTCGAGGAAGAGGGCGTCATCAAGCGGCGTGTCGCCATCCTCGACCACGAAAAGGTCAATGTGCGCGTCACCGTCTTCGTGTCGATCCGCACCAATTCGCACAGCCATGAATGGCTGCGCCGCTTCTCGGAAGTCATCCAGGAATTTCCGGAAGTGGTCGAGTTCTATCGCATGAGCGGCGACGTCGATTATCTCCTGCGCGTGGTGGTGCCGGACATCGCTGCCTATGACGCCTTCTACAAGCGGCTGATCGCCAAGATCGAGATCCGCGACGTGTCGTCGTCCTTTGCCATGGAGCAGATCAAGTACACGACCGAAATGCCGCTGGACTACATGGTGCTGGACAAGGAATCTGGCGCCAACGCTGCGTGAGGGGAAGTAGCCATCACGACGGCGACTTTCTAAACAACTCCAAGGCGACGCCGAGAGGGATCATGATCACGAGGTACCCTATCGCCGCGTAAACAAGATGTAAGTTTTCGTGATGTTTAGGGAAAACAAACACGTTTAACAGGAAGCTGTAAAATATTGCGGCCACCCACAAGAGGTGGCCGTTGGTTATGGTCTTGATCTCCCTGCTCAGCAGTTTTGACAGCAGAGCGAGGTACCATTCCTTCACGGTCGTCATGTTCATTTGTCGAAATGCCTCTAACGCACACGAAGCCTACGCCTTGCGTTTAGAATTGCAACGGACTTAAGCAAAGGCCCAGCAGCTAACGCTGGAACGCGATGCTTTGGCGCTTAGTTCTTCTTTTTGTTGAGGAAAGTCCACGGCGAATTGACCGGCAGGGTGATTGCGTCCGGCACGTTGTCGACAGCCGCCACTTCGGCCTTGCGCACCGTATAGCCGGACTGGATGATGCTGACGCCGTCGAGAATGAAAAGCTGGCTCTTCTCCATGCCGGGCCGCAAGGCGCCGGTGACGGCAACCGCCTCATAGGCTTCCGACATCTTGTAGGGATGGGCCGGCGTGACCAGCACGATCTGGTTCGGCGGCGGCGTCGGCATGTGACTGCAGGCGCCGGTCCACGGCACCAGCAGGAACTGGTAGACGAGGTCGCCGTCGCGGTCGACCGGCAATGCATAGCCGGATAATTGTATCGTCTTGTCCTGCAGATTGAGCGACAGTGTCTCGCCATGATCGGGCAGTTTTGCCGCAATCATCGGCAGATTGGCGTCTTCGGCCACAGCTTGCGTCGCCGGGCGCAGATCCTTCCAGAAGATATGCGCGGTCTGGGCCGAAGCATTGAAGGCACTGGATGCCAACAACACGGTTGCAAGTGCCAAGGTCGGTTGGAGATATCTGCTCATCATCGGCCGCTTCCTTTGTGCTGAAGTAAAGACGCCGTCGCCGATGGCGTCAACGCTCGAGCCGCATCACATGTCTGCGAGAGCCGGCCATGCCGATCTCATGGAACCCGCGAGCGGTGAACATGTCGCGAAATCCCATGAAACGGTAGCTCGGCGATGCCGGGTCGATGGGGTAGGCCTCGATCGTCTTGGCGCCCTTGGCAAAGGCGTGATCTATGGCAGCGTCAAGCAGCGCTGCCGCCAGACCGCCGCCGCGCCGCGCCCTCGGCACATAGAAGCAAACGATCGACCAGACGCCGGTGTCGCTATCGTCCTGTCGCAACGACAGCTTGCGATAGGTCTGGCGCGGCGCGACCGAGCACCAGCCGACGGTCTTGCCGTCGAGCTCGGCAAGAATGCCAACCGGCGTGCCGGCCTCGACGAGCGCCATCATGGCCTGTTTCAGTTCAGCGTGCTGGACATGCTCGCGGCGGCCGGGCAGGGGCCGCCAGGCCATGCACCAGCAATATTTCGGACCGCCCTGCGCTTCGAAGAGGCCCTCGAAATCGGCGCGCGTCTTTCGCGTCACCGCGGTGAACCGGATGTTGGCCAGGTCAGGCTTTTCTGGCGGCGATCCGCTCGAGCGTCTTGGCATTGCTCAGTTCCCGCACTGCGTCCTTGCCGATCCAGCGCGCTGTCTTGTCTGGGGACATAGCGAGCTTCTGCGCCGTGGCAAGGGCAGCAGCGTGCATCTCCATCGAGCGCTTGCCGATCGAACGAAGCGCCCAGTTTACCGCCTTCTTCACGAAATTGCGGCTGTCGGTGGCATGCGCTTCGATGATCGGCAGGAAGCCGAGAAAGGTCGCTACCGGCTCTTGCTTCCGGTGCACGACGGACCAGGCCATCATGGCAAAAGCCGTGCGTCGAACGAACTCCCGCTCGTCGGCCGCGAATTCCTCGATCAGCTCCATCCAGGCGTCGGTGTCGACGAAGAGATCGGAGACGCCGTCGACGATATCCCAGGAATCGAAGGACGCCGCCCACTGCCTTGCATCCGCGGCGGTGAAGCGCTTCGGGTCGGCGGTGACGGAAGCGATGAATTGCGCCTCCATGATGCCGGTCTGCCAGAGCTCGAACGCTCGCTCGTGGTTGCGCTTGATCTTTTTGGCAATCTGCCGCTGCATGCCATGCGAAATGCCGAGCGCCCGCTCGATCTTGATGCCATAGCGCAGCATGCCGCGGCGATTGTCTTCCGAGCCGATCGACCGCAAATGCGCGACGATGTCGTTGGCGCTGGATTGGGGCGAGAGCTCGGCCATCTATTTTTCCAGGCGCGCCAGCAAGGACGACGTATCCCAGCGCTTGCCGCCCATCGCCTGCACGTCCTTGTAGAACTGGTCGACAAGCGCTGTCACCGGCAGCCTGGCGCCGTTGCGGTCGGCTTCATCGAGGCAGATGCCGAGATCCTTGCGCATCCAGTCGACGGCAAAGCCGAAATCATATTTGCCGGCATTCATCGTCTTATGGCGGTTCTCCATCTGCCAGGAACCGGCCGCACCCTTGGAGATCACCTCGATCACCTTTTCGATGTCGAGCCCGGCCTTCTTGCCGAAATGGATGCCTTCAGCCAGTCCCTGCACCAGCCCGGCAATGGTGATCTGGTTGATCATCTTGGTGAGTTGGCCGGCGCCCGATGGCCCCATCAGCCCGACCATGCGGGCAAAGGCGTCGATCACGGGCCTTGCCTTGTCGAACGCGTCCTGCTCACCGCCGACCATCACCGTCAGCACGCCGTTTTCCGCGCCCGCCTGGCCGCCGGAGACCGGCGCGTCGAGGAAGGAGAAGCCGGCCTTTAGCGCCGCTTCGGCCAGTTCGCGTGCCACCTCGGCCGAAGCCGTGGTGTTGTCGATGAACACGGAGCCTTTTTTCATCGCGGAAAAGGCGCCCTTGGGGCCTGTGGTCACCGAGCGCAAATCGTCGTCATTGCCGACGCAGGAGAAGACGAAATCCTGGCCTTGCGCCGCCTCAGCCGGCGTCAAAGCAAGCTTGCCACCATGCTGGGCAACCCATTGCTCGGCTTTCGCCACGGTGCGGTTGTAGACGGTGACGTCGTGGCCGCCTTTGTTCCTGAGGTGCCCGGCCATGGGATAGCCCATCACGCCAAGACCGAGAAATGCCACAGATGCCATAGGTTTGCCCTTCAGATGGAAGCGAAATTGTCCGCGCAAAGCTCTAGGCCCTGCGCGCAATTCGTCAAGACGCGCATGAGCCGATCGACTGGTGCAGCCGGCCGGTCAACGCTTCAGATGTATGGTGATCCGGCGTTCGATCCATTCAACGCCATGGCGCAAGATCTCGACCATCACCAGATAGACGAGAGCGACCCAGATATAGGCCTGGATGTCGAACGAGTTGGCAAAGGCAAGCTTGGCCTGACCCATCAAATCGTAGACGGTGATGATGGCGACGATTGCCGAAGCCTTGACCATCAGGATCAACTCGTTGCCATAGGGACGCAAGGCGACGATCAACGCCTGCGGCAGGATGATCTTGCGCAGCGTCTGCAATTTGTGCAGCCCAAGCGAGGCCGCACCCTCCCACTGGCCTATTGGCACGCTTTCGATGGCGCCGCGCAGGATCTCGGCCTGATAGGCGGCGGTGTTGAGTGCGAAGGCAAACACACCGCAGTTGAAGGCGTCCTTGAAGAAATCCCAGAGACCGACCGTTTGAAGCTCAGCCCTGAACGATCCCAGCCCGTAGTAGACCAGATAGGTCTGGACCAGCAGCGGCGTGCCGCGGAAGAAGTAGACATAGCAATAGGCGAGGCCGGACAGGATCCGGTTGCTGGACATGCGCCCATAGGCGACCGGCACCGACAGGATCGCTCCGAGCACCATCGATATGCAGACCAGCAGCAGCGTGGTTTGCAGGCCTTTCAGATAAGCCGGAGCATATTTGGCGAAGAAGTCGGCGTTCCAGGCAAAGATCAGGTAACTGACGATGCCGAGGCCGAACAGGATCCAGAAACCGACCATCGCATAGCCGACGACACGGCTGCGCGGCCAGCCGCGCGCCCGGGGTGGCGGTCGTTCGACCATGGCGGCGGTGACGCTCATCGTTGCGCCTCTCGCCGGCCGAGCGAGCGCAGGATCGCGCTGGTGGCAAACGATGAAACGACGGCCAGACCAAGGAAGACCATGGCCGCAACGCCATAAAACAAGAACGCGTGCTTGGTAACGCGGGCAGCTGTGTAGGCATTGCGCAGCGTCTCGGCGAGGCCGACGACCGACACCAGCGACGTATCCTTGAGCAGGCTCAGCCAGCAGTTCTCAAGTCCCGGAAATGCGATGCGAAGGAGTTGCGGCAAGATCACCTTGCGCATGGTCAGCCAATTCGAAAGGCCGATGGCATAGCCGCCCTCATACTGACCTTTCGGTATGGCGCGAAAGGCTGAGAGAAACACCTCGCTGGCATAGGATGAAAAGATCAGCGACAGCACGATCATGCCGGCGACGAAGCTGTTGACGTCGATGGTCGCGTCGGGCCGGAAATATCGCACGAGGTGCTGCAAAAGGATCGGCACACCGAAGAAAAACAGGAACAGTGTCACCAGTTCCGGCAGGCCGCGAAAGACGGTGGTGTAGATGTTGGCTGCCAGCCGCAGCGACGGTTCATCGGATTGTTTGGCCCAGGCGACGAAAAAGCCGATCGTCAGGCCGATGGGCAGCGTCGCCAGCGCAAGCGCAATGGTGACCAGTGCGCCATAGGCAATATCGTCAATCCAGCCATCGGGTCCCCAACTCAGAAGTATCCATATGTTCTGGCTTGGCATTGACGGGTCTTGTCTCCACTTCTGTCAGGCCAAGGCGGCAGGAGAACTTTCCCCCGCCGCCTTGTTTCAGGTGATCAGGACTCGGCGCCGAAGACGTCGAACTTGAAGTACTTGTCGTTGATTTCCTTGTACTTTCCGTTGGCGCGGATAGCGTCGATGGCGCTGTTGAGCTTTTTGACCAGATCCGTCTCGCCCTTGCGCACGGCGATGCCGGCGCCAGGTCCAAAGATCTCGACCGGCTGCGGCGAGGGCTGACCGAGAATCTTGCAGCAGGCGCCTTCAGGCGAATCCAGGAACTGTTGCAAGACGACGATATCGTCCTCGATCGCATCGAGACGCCCATTGGCGAGATCTGCCTGCTCCTCGGGGCTGCTCGGATAACCCTTGACCGTGCTGTCGGTGTAGGTTTTCGAGGCATAGTTGAAATGCGTGGTCGTGGTGGCGACGCCGATGGTCTTGCCGGCCAGATCTTCCTTGGTCACGCCCTTGAGGGTCGAGTCCTTCGGCACGGCGATCGCCGAGGGGGTGTTGTAGTATTTGTTGGAGAAGTCGACCTTTTCCTTACGCTCCGCAGTGATCGACATCGAGGCGACGATGGCGTCGAACTTGCCGGCCTGCAGCGCCGGGATGATGCCATCCCAATCCTGGGCGACGAAGGTGCATTTGACCTTCATCTCGTCGCAGAGCGCCTTGGCGATGTCGATGTCGAAGCCGACGAGCTGGCCATCGGCGGTCAAATTGTTGAAGGGGGGGTAGGCGCCTTCGGTGCCGATCCTCAGGGTTTCCTGAGCCTGGGCGACGCCGAGCGTCAGCAGCGCAGCCGATGCGGCGAGCGCGATACGCAGTGCAATACGCATGATAGTCCTCTCTTTATGGCTCCCGGCCGTCGTTCCGAAACGGCTCTTGTGGGGCGGTGCTTTTGACCGCCCGCTGGCGCGATACTCCCACTGTTTTCGGGAGAAAAGCAACTGTAAAACCGTTGCTTGCGGGATTTGCGGCTCCAGCCAATGCTGACGCCGGGTTAGACAAATGAAACCGCTGGAGAGACCGGCTGAGCCGGGCTCGGGGAGGGGGCTCAGGGTTTGAGGCCGGTGGCGCGCTCGATGAAGTCGGCTATCCCTCCCGTGTCGTTGAGATCGAACACCGGCAGGCTTTCGCCGATGATTTCGAAGTCCGCGGCAATCGCCACGATATGCCCGTCGTTCGCCGAGAGCGGCGAGCGGTCCTTGGCCTCCAGGCGCCGGGTCTCGATCTTTTTGTGCGCCTCGCGCTTATAGCCTTCGACCAGCACGATGTCGCACGGTGCCAGCCGCGACAGGATCGTCTCCAGCGTCGGCTCGTCCTCTGCGCGCAATTCATGCATCAGCGCCCAGCGCACGCCCGACACCACCGCGACTTCCGTGGCCCCCGCCTGGCGATGGCGGAAGGAGTCGGCGCCCGGCTTGTCGATGTCGAACTCATGATGGGCATGTTTGACCGTCGATACCGTCCAGCCGCGCCGGACGAGCTCGCTGACCAGTTTCTCGGTCAGTGTGGTCTTGCCGGAATTCTTCCAGCCGGTGATGCCGAAGACGCGTCTGCTCATGGCCCGATGCTCTGCAACAGACGTTCGGCCACCGCAAGATCGTTGGCAACATTGATGTTGAAGAATGGGTCGATCTCATCGCCGCCGGCGGCCAGCAACGGAAACTCCACCTCGACAAAATCATGGCGCTCGATGAAGGCGGAGACCCGCCTGTTGTCCTCGTCGACCAGGAAATGGCGCAAAGCCTGACGCAGCCCGAGCGGCCACAGCGCGAAGGTCGGATGCCGCCTGCCGCTGGAACTGGCGACCGCGATCGAGCCAGGGCGACTGGCTGCGGCGGCGGCCAGCGTTGTGACCAGATCGGCCGGCAGGAACGGCGTGTCGCCGGCGGCCGTCACCAGGGATTTGCAGGCGGTGTTTGCCGCCGCCCATTCGAGGCCGGTGAGGATCCCGGCCAGCGGTCCGGCGTGGCCTTCCACAGTATCGGCAAGAACCGAAAGGCCGAATGCCGCAAAGCGTGCCGGATCGCCATTTGCGCTCAGCACCAGCGATCCGACCTGCGGCGCCAGGCGCCTAACGACATGGTCAAGAAGCGGACGCCCGCGAAGGGCGAGCAAGGTCTTGTCGCCGCCGCCCATGCGCCGTGACAGGCCTCCGGCCAGGATGATCCCTGCAATGTCTCGGCTCATGGCCCTATATGCCGTCCGGCGCCATGTTGGGTCCAGCGCTTTCGGCGGCGGGCTTTTGGCGACCGACAACCCGCTCGCGATAGAGGGCGTAGAGGCCGGAGCCGATGATGATGGCCGAGCCGACGATCATCGGGAGGTCGGGGATATCGCCGAAGATGCCGAGGCCGAGCAGGATCGACCACAGCAAGGCGGTGTAACGGAACGGTGCGATGAAGGAGATGTCGCCCGAACGCATCGCCATGATGATGAACTGGTAGCCGATCAGCACCAGCACTGCCGCCAATGCCAGCAGCGCCGTGCCTTTGCCCGACATCGGCGTCCAGCCGCCCATCGGCGACAGCAGCACGGCGCCGACGACGGTCATGGCGATGGCGGTTGCCGTCGACACCAGCAAGGTCGGGATCGCCTGCGGGATGCGCTTGGTGGCGAGGTCGCGCACGGTGCAGCAGGCGACGCTGACGAGTGCGTATATCGAATAGACGCTGAATCCTTCAAAACCTGGTCGCACGATGATCAGCACGCCGCCAAAGCCGACGGCGATCGCCAGCCAGCGCCGCCAGCCGACGCCTTCACCAAACACAAGGGCCGCGCCCATCGTCACCGCCAGCGGCAGCGCCTGCAGCACCGCCGAGACATTGGCGATCGGCAAATGTGCCAACGCAACGAGGAAGGCCACGGTGGCGCCGGCCTCGCTGACGACGCGCAGCGCCACCAGCGGCTGCAGCATCGAGCCCGGGCGAGCCAGCGCGCCTTGCTGCCAGGCAAGCAGGCCGACAAGCACTGACGCAAAGGCGCCGCGCACCAGCATGACCTGCGCCATGTTCATCGATTCCGACGAGAACTTGGTGATGGCGTCGTTGAGGGTGAAGCCGATCATGGCCACCATCATGAACAGCGCACCGCGAAGATTTGGGGAAAGAGGCAAGGGCGTTACCGGTTTTGCAAAAGCAATTCCAGGAAAAGTGTGAAACGGTTTTCCGTCCGGAATTGCGTGAAAACAAAGAATAGAGCGGTTCGACGTTTCGGTGAAACGGTGACCCGCTCAAGCCTGTAGCAGCCGGCGGCAAGACAGCAACGTCAAAGAAATAGGCCACGGATTTTCACCCGTGGCCTGCAAACCCCCGAGAGGGCCGGTCAGATGACCAGGTGCCTCATTTCGGCGTCAGCACCTCGGTGCCGCTGCCGTTCTTGCCGGCGATCGTCCACAGGCCGTGCAGCGAGCCGTCATCCTCTACCTTGTAGACGACGAGGCCGATCTCCTTGCCCATGACATAGCCGGCGGAGAAGGCATTGTCGTTGCGCATGCAGATGCCGTCCGAGGACGACCCGCCCGTCTCCCAGTGGATGGTGCAGGTGGTCTCGCTGGTCAGCGTGATGGTGGCTTCGCCGCCATATTTCGAGCCGTCGAAATTGGTGCCGGCGACGGTGTAGGTGCCGCCGATTGACTGTGCTGCCGCAGGCGCGGCGGCAAACGCAAGCATTGCAAGCGAAAGTAAGAGTTTGCGCATGTCGTATCCCCCAGTGAACAAAGAACCGCTACAGGCCGGAAGCTAGGCCCGATCACGCTTGCGGTAAATCCGCTGGCTGTTTGCGCAGAAGACTTTTTCTGGGATGTGTCCGAAAATGCTCAACGTGCCTTCAGGCTGCCGGCAATGGCGCCGACCAGCGGATCGTATTTCGCTTTCACGGCCGGTGGATAGTCGATCCACACGGTGCGGATGACCCCGTCCTTGCCGAACAGGCGCCGCTCGTAAAAGATCTTGCCATCCTTCAACCCCGACAGCACCGCCCAGTTCTTGCCGGTCTTGCTGTAGCTGATCTCGTAGCCCGCCTCGTTGCTTGCCTTCTCTTCGGCGACAAAACTTTTCGGCGTGTCGTCGCTGATGTTGAGGATGCCGGAGCAGATCAGGCTGGCGCCGTCGGCGCTCAGCCACTGCTGCCCGTCGCCATCGTCCGGTTCGGGCTGGCGGTCGGTGAAGATATCGTCGGGAAAGGTGCAGACGGTGCCGAAGCGCGCATTGGTGTAGGTGAACGGTGCAGCATTGGCGCTGCCTGCCGCGATCAGTGCAACTGCCAAACCAATGGAAAGACGCTTCATTCGATGTCTTCAGCAAACGATGGAGACACTCCTTGCACTGAATCGCGGAAAAAATCAGCCGCCGGTGACGCTCATATGCCTGGATACCGAGGGGCGGCTGGTGCGGCGGTCGATGATGAAATCATGGCCTTTCGGCTTGCGGCCGATAGCTTCGTCGATCGCGTCGGCGACCAGTTCGTTGCCTTCCGACGCACGCAACGGCGCGCGCAGGTCGGCGGCATCTTCCTGGCCCAGGCACATATAGAGCGTACCGGTGCAGGTCAGCCGCACGCGGTTGCAGCTTTCGCAGAAATTATGCGTCATCGGCGTGATGAAACCGAGACGGCCGCCGGTCTCGGCGACATGGACATAGCGGGCCGGGCCGCCGGTCTTGTAGGGGATGTCGCTCAGCGTGAACTGACGCTCCAATGAAGCGCGCAACAAGGACAGCGGCAGATACTGGTCGGTGCGGTCGGCGTCGATCTCGCCCATCGGCATGGTTTCGATGACAGTGAGGTCCATGCCGCGGCCATGCGCCCAGCGCATCATCTCCGGCAGTTCGGCGTCGTTGAAGTCCTTCAGCGCCACTGCATTGAGCTTCACTTTCAGCCCCGCCGCCTGCGCGGCGTCGATGCCTTGCATGACCTTGTCGAGATGGCCCCAGCGGGTGATGGCGTGGAATTTGTCGGCGTCCAGAGTGTCCAGCGAAACATTGATGCGCTCGACGCCGCTATCGGCGAGCTCGGCGGCAAAGCGCGAAAGCTGCGAGCCGTTGGTGGTCAGCGTCAGCTCTTCCAGCGCGCCACTCTTCAGATGCCGCGACAGCTGGCGCACCAGATGCATGATGTTCTTGCGCACCAGCGGCTCGCCGCCGGTGAGGCGCAGTTTGCGCACGCCCTTCTCGATGAAGACGGTGCAGAGCCGGTCGAGTTCCTCGAGCGACAGCAGGTCCTTCTTGGGGAGGAACGCCATGTCCTCGGCCATGCAATAGGTGCAGCGGAAATCGCAGCGGTCGGTGACCGACACGCGCAAATAGCTGATCGTGCGACCGAAAGGATCGATCATGTTCATGCGTCAAGCGTTTCCAATGGCTGCGAGTGGCGCCGTTATATACAGCTATGTGATACGAACCAACCCGCCATTCAAGATAGCCGCTCTTGATCTTTGGTAACATTCCCCGGCCGACATCTGATGTCGGCTGGGTTCAAATGGCCTTTTCCGGTCGCGCGAAGCAGCGTAGGGAAGGGCGGGATCGATGCGGGATTGACGAAAAATGACGGCGCCGAAAGAACTCAGAGTCTCGAAGGACAGAAAACTGCTGTCCGTCACCTTTCCCGATCATCGCCCGTTCGAACTGCCGGCCGAACTTTTGCGCGTCGCCTCGCCCTCGGCTGAAGTGCAGGGCCATTCGCCGGACCAGCGTGTGACCGTGCCCGGCAAGCGCAACGTCGCCATCCTCAAGATCGAGCCGGTCGGCAACTATGCCGTGCGCATCACCTTCGACGATTTCCACGACACCGGCATTTTCACCTGGAACTATCTGCACACGCTCGGCCACGAAAAGGACGAGCGCTGGAACGCCTATCTTGCGGAACTCCAGGAGAAGGGGTTGAGCCGCGACCGCTAGTTTTGACCTCCCGCTGTCGTCAAAACGTCATTGACGTGGAGTAGCGCCGGCAAAGGTTCGGAGACGGGAAAAATGTCTGAGATCACATCGGTCGAACAGCTCGAAGCACTCTATGGCCTGCCCGGCGAAGCGTCGACGGTCAAGGAACTCGACCATGTCATTCCCGAATATGCCGCCTTCATCGAAGCCTCGCCCTTTGTCGCCCTGGCGACCAGCGGACCGGAAGGGCTCGACTGCTCGCCACGTGGCGATCTCGCCGGCTTCGTGCGCATCCATGATCCGAAGACGTTGATGATGCCGGACCGGCGCGGCAACAACCGCGCCGATTCGCTGAAAAACATCATCCGGGATCCTCGTGTCGGGCTGCTGTTCCTGGTGCCGGGCTCGGGCACGACGCTGCGCGTCAACGGCCGCGCCCGCGTCACTACAGATGCCGCGCTGTGCGCCTCTTTCACCGTCGAAGGCAAGCCGGCGCGCTCGGTCACCGTGGTCGATGTCGATTCGGTCTATTTCCAGTGCGCCCGCGCCATCGTCCGCTCGGAACTGTGGAACCCGGCCAAGTACATCGATCCGAAATCGCTGCCGACGCCGGGAAAAATCCTGGAAGTCACCAGCCGCAAGAACATCGACGGCGAAACCTACGACAAGGAATGGCCGGAACGGGCGAAGAAGACGATGTGGTGAGCCGGGCTCCCGGAAGCCAGGCTATGCCGCAGCGCTATTGCCCCAACTTCACGAACAGCACCGTCCCCAGTTTGTCGCCCAGTTGCGCGATGACCATGGTGTCGTTCGAGGCCCAGGTGAATGGCTGCTGGCCACAGCAGACCGTGGGGAAAAATCCCCCACCGATGAGCAAACGGGCCGGCTTGCCAGGCGCCTCGGCTAGAAACAGGCCGCCGGGCATATCGGCGTTGGTTCTGTCGTAGGTGATATAGGCCAGCGCGGACCCGGTCGGCGACCATGCCACCCCGACGAGGTTCTGGACACGATCGACCGGCATGATCTCGCCACTGGCAAGATCGATGACCTTTGCATCAAGGCCGCTGGCTGTTCGTCCGAGCAGCAGGAGAAATTTCCCGTCGGCGGAAAAGGCAGCCCAGCCGGCTGGCCGGTATCACTCATCGCTGCGACGCGCTTGGGCGTCGCTTCGCCGAGCTTCAGCAGATAGATGCCGGCTCTATCGGCATTGTCCTTGTCTGCCACACTATAGGCGATCTGCTTGCCATCCGCTGACACCGTCATCGCCCAAACCCGAAGCCCGCTTTTGGAGCCGATCTCGAAGGCGAGGTGAGGATCGCCGCCACTGGCTTCGATCGTCATCAGGCTCGTCGAACTACCTTGCTTGATGCCTCCATCGGGGATCGCGTAGCGGATAAAGACGATGGTGTCGCTGTCGATCCAATGGGCGAGGACGTCGAGGTTGGCTGGCCCCTTGCCCTTGAGGATGCTACCGTCGAAATTGTCTTCGGTCAGGGTCCTGACGCTAAAGGTCGTCGGATCGAAGAGCTGGATGTCCGTATCCTTGAAATGCTGCAATCCATAGGTGTAGGTCGGCATCAGCAACTGGCTGCCCGCCGGAGACCAGAACATGTCGGCCGCTTCGCCCGGGCGGTTTTCGGGCGTGGATTGCGCGCAGGCGATTTTTGCCCAGGGTCCAATCTGGGACGGCGCCAGCAGACAGAACTCGCCGCCGTTGAGATGAAGCACCCGGCTGCCATCGGGTGACATCAGTGCCGCCCTCTGGCCCGCACTGGTCGACATCTTCTCGATGACCTTGGTGTCGAGGACGCGGTATCCAGCGTAATCCTGAGCAGCCGCACGGCCGCACAAAGCCACAACGATGCCAAGCACAGCCATGGAAAAATTGCGCAAAGTCGGGTTCATATCGACCGGCCCTCAGACGAAACGCAAGAGCATGACCTGCCCACCTCCAGGGATCATGCTCTGGCTCTGCTCAGGTGTCCTTCAGCACATCGTAGATCTTTCGCATCTGCTCGCCGATCATGTCGCACTGTTCCGGCGTCGACTGGCTCATCGCCTTTTCGATCAGCGCCATATGCACCTTCAGCGCCTTCATAAGCAGCTGCGTGCCGCCTTCGGTCAGCGTCAGCCGCAGCACGCGCTTGTCCTTCTCGTCGCCTTCACGAACGAGCAGGCCACGGCTCTCGAGTTGCGGCAACAGCATGGTGATGTTGGAGCGGCCGACCAGCAATTTGCGGGCGAGATCGTGCTGCGACATGCCGGGATGGCGATAGAGGTTCATCAGCACGTCGAGTTGCGCCGGCTTCAAGTCCAGCGGCGCCAGCTTCACCGCCAGCGCGCGCTCCAGCACATGGCAGGCGCGCGCCACCGCGACCCAGTTGCGAAAACGCGGGTTGTCCCAGGGCAGCTCTTGTTTAATGTTCATGTTTGAACTATTATGTTCATGCTTGAACGGAATGGATGGATCGCCACTATGGCATCATTTGGACTGAAGGTCATCCGGGGCGTGTTCGGCGCCGCTGAGCATGTGGCGCCCCGTCTGAGTGGCCGTGCCGCCTTCGAACTGTTCTGCCGCACGCCGAGCGTGAAGGCGCTGAGCGACGGCGAACGCCGCGCCGTCGACCGTGCCGCCGGCTTCATGGCCGAGGCGCGTCATCACCGGCTGAAGACCAAGGCCGGCTGCGTCATGCTGCACGAATTCCGGCCAGAGCCGGGCAGGGCGTCCGCCGGCACCGTGCTGGTCATCCATGGCTGGCGTTCGCGCACCGAATATATGCGCGCGCTGATCGAAGGCTTTCGCAATGCCGGCTACAGGGTCGCCTCGCTCGACCTGCCGGGCCATGGCCAGTCGCTGGGCCGTCGTCTCAACATGGTCAATGCGGTCGAGGCGGCCAGGGTGGCCGCTGACTGGTTCGGGCCGTTCAAGGCGATCGTCGGCCATTCCTTCGGCGGCGCCGTCGCCGCCAACGCCATTGCCGGCTCCATCAAAGGCGTCCAGCCGGTGGCGGCCGAGCGGCTGGTGCTCGTCGCTGCACCCAGCTCCCTGCCGGCGATCTTCGCCGACTTCAGCCGCATGCTGAATGTCGGCCCGCGTTCACAAATCTCGATGGCCACCCAGGTGAAAAGGTTGTCCGGCCGGCCGCTCAACGAATTCACCGGCGACCGCCAACTGGCCGAGGCGCCGGTGCCGACGCTGGTCATCCACGCGCCGGACGACCGCGAGGTTCCGGCCGACCATGCGACACGTTATGCTGGCGCCGGCAGCCATGTGCGGCTGCACTGGGCCGATGGGCTCGGTCACCGTCGCATTCTCGCCGACAAGGGTGTTGTCGCGCGCGCAGTCGGCTTTGTGACCGGTCACCAGGACACAGTATCGCTGCACTGACCCGACTGTTTATTTTTTCTTGCCGGCCGGTTCGACCGGCAGACCGGCTGCCTTCCAGGCGGTGTAGCCGCCGAGTATGTGCTTGACTGGCGACAGCCCCATATCCTGCGCCGTCTTGGTCGCCAGCGCCGAACGCCAGCCGCCGGCGCAGAAGAAGACGAAGCTCTTGCCCGAGGCGAAGAATGGCTTGTGGTATGGGCTTTCCGGATCGATCCAGAATTCCAGCATGCCGCGGGTGACATGCTTGGCGCCGGGGATCTGACCGTCGCGCTCGACTTCCCTGGGATCGCGCAGATCGACAAAAATAGTGTCTTCGTCGTCGAGCAGCCCGGCCGCTTCCTCAGGCGACAGCACCTCGATCTCGGCATTGGCCTCGTCGAGTAACTCGCGATACCCTTTTTTCACGAACAATCCCTCCCGGCCGTATGTTGTCGCCGCTGACAGGATTTCCAGCACAACGTCAGCGCTTTGTCACGCCGTTCCGGCAAGCCCTTGCCACGCAGCCATCGCCCCGGCGACCGTCGCCATCAGCGCGTCGCACGAGGCGCCGTCGCGGGCCTGGATCGACATGCCGTGCTGGACCGTCGCATAGAAGGTCGCCGCCGCGTCGCTGTCGAAACCTTCCGGCAATTCGCCTTCCGCCACACCGCGCTCCAGCCGTCGCAGCAAGAGGGTGTGGTTTTCGGCGCGGCGGCGGCGCAGATCATCGCATATCGCGCCGCTGCTTGAGTCCTGATGCAGCGCGCCGAGCGCGATCAGGCAGCCCTGCGGGCGGTCGCTCTGCGAATAGGCCCGGGCGGTCTGGCGCAGGAAATTCTCGATCGCCTGGCATGCCGTCGGCGCCTCGTCCAGCGCCGACCAGATCTCGGTGCCTTCGGTCCTTGTGTAGTAATCGGTCGCTTCGAGAAACAGCGCCTCCTTGCTGCCAAAGGCGGCATAGAGGCTGGGTGAGCTGATGCCCATAGCCGCGGTCAGGTCGGCGATCGAGGTGCCTTCATAGCCTTTGGCCCAAAACAGCTCCATCGCCTGCCGCAAGGCGGCGGTTCGATCGAAGGTGCGGGGACGGCCTCTTTTCGGCATGGCGCTCTTTTCTGTGTTGATCGATACATAATTCACTTGACGTCGCCGGGCAAGGTTGCCAGATATTTCTGTATCAATCGTTACAGAAAAGGAGAATGACATGTCAGCGAACGGATTGAACGGCAAGGCGGCTTTGGTCACCGGCGGCAGCCGCGGCATAGGCGCTGCGATTGCAAAGCGGCTTGCGGCCGATGGCGCCGATGTCGCCATCACCTATGTCAACAGCGAGGCGCCGGCGCAGGCGGTCGTTGCCGAGATCGTGGCGGCCGGCGGGCGCGCCATCGCCATCCAGGCCGACAATCGCGACGCCGCGGCCATCGAAGGTTCGGTCACCGAGGCTGTCAATGCTTTTGGCCGGCTCGACATCCTGGTCAACAGCGCCGGTATCTGGCGCGCTGCGCCCATCGAGCAAATGTCGCTGGCCGACTTCGATGAAACCATGGAGGTCAATTTGAGAGCCCCGTTCGTGGCCTCGAAAGCGGCTGCCGCTCACATGGGCGAGGGCGGCCGCATTATCTCGATCGGCAGCAATCTGGCGGAGCGCGTCACCGACACCAGCCTCAGCGCCTATTCGACCAGCAAGGCAGCCCTGGTCGGCCTGACCAAGGCGCTGGCGCGCGACCTCGGTTCGCGCGGCATCACCGCCAATGTCGTTCACCCCGGCTCGACCGACACCGACATGAACCCGGCCGAAGGCCCGCATGCCGAACACCAGCGGCAGAAGATGGCGACGCCCCGCTTCGGCAAGGCCGACGAGATTGCCGGCATGGTGGCGTGGCTGGCTGGTCCGGAGGGGCGCTTCGTCACAGGCGCTGCGCTGACCATCGACGGCGGGGCCAACGCCTGACGCTACTGGCTGCTTTGACGACCAGGGGCGGCGGCGGCGACGCCGCCCCTGGCGTCACGATGTTGTGAAACTGTTCTGCAACAGGCCCGCCGAAATTTATGGAAGCTTAACGAAATCGGTATGAATCAGTATAGTAGCGCCTTACATCCGCCATGCGGTTGGCAAAATCGTCTAGCGGCGCGGAACGGGAGCCGGCTTGCAGCCGGAGCGGGTGATTCATGAAATTCCTCGGAAATAAAGCCACTGTGATGCCGCTTGCAGTGGCGGCAACACTGGCCTTCGGCATGCCGCAGGCAAGCGCACAAGGCCTGTTCGACATGCTGTTCGGCGGTGGCGTCAGGCACAATCCGCAAGGCGAGTTCCCGCCGCCGCCAAAGCGCAAGCCGAAGCCCGCCGTATCGGGTGGAGGCGGCACCAAAATCAGCAGCCCGAGCTACTATACCTACAAGGCCGATAAGCTGGTGCGCGTCGACTTCACTTCATTGGTGACAGCACCGCCTCAGGTGGCAACAGCCGAGGACGCCGCCTTTGTGCCGTCGGCGACAAGCACGGCCTTCCGCGAAGCCGTTGCCGGCCTCAGCGACTACGAACTCTATGCCGAGCCCGATATCGCCAAGGCATTGATCGCCTATTATTCGGCCAATCCTGACTTCATCTGGGTGAACGACGGCAGCGCCAATGCCCGCGCCCAGGATGCGGTGCGGGTGCTTGGCGAGGCCGCGAGCTACGGCCTCACGCCGGCCGACTACACGGTCGATGTGCCGGCAGCCAATGGATCGGCGGTCGATGCCGACGCGCATCTTAAGGAGCTCGTGCGATTCGAGATGGCGCTGTCGGCGCGCGTGCTGCGCTATGCCCATGATGCCCAGAGCGGCCGCGTCGATCCCAACCGCATCACCGGCTACTATGAATTTCCGCCGAAGCCGGTCGACATGGAAGGCACGCTGAAGACGCTCGCCCACACCCAGGAAGTGCGCACCTATCTCGAATCGCGCCACCCGCAGAACGCCGAATACCAGGCGCTGCGCGTCGAACTGGAATCACTGCAGGCCAGCGCCGAAAACGAAATCGTCGTCGATCCGAAACTGTTGCTGAAGCCCGGCGAGACCAGTGCCGAACTGCCAAAGCTTTTGACGCTGATCGCGCGCAATCTCGATGACGAGATGGGCGGCGCCTACGGCGAGATACTGTCCCGGCTCGGCACCAGCGACATCTACGTTCCCGAACTGGTGCCGGTCATCAAGGCCGTGCAGGTCAAGGCCGGCATGAAGGGCGACGGCGTCATCGGCCCGCGCACTGTCGCAACGTTGGCTGGCGCGTCCAAGGCCGACAGGTTGCAGAAAGTGCAGGTGGCGCTGGAAGAGCTGCGCTGGATGCCGTCCGATCTCGGCAGCCCGCGCGTCTTCATCAATCAGCCCGCCTTCACCGCCAGCTATATCGACAATGGCGAGGAGAAGCTGAAGACGCGCGTCGTCATCGGCCGGACCACCAACCAGACCGCCTTCTTCTTCAAGGAGATCAAGCAGGTCGATTTCCATCCCTATTGGGGGGTACCGCAGTCGATCATCGTCAACGAGATGTTGCCCAGGTTGCGCAACGATCCGGGTTATCTCGACCGTGCCGGCTACGAGGTGACCGATTCGCGCGGCAAGCGGGTTCCCTCATCGGCGGTCAATTGGGGCGCCTACGGCGCCAACATTCCCTACAGCGTGCGCCAGCAGCCGAGCGAAGCCAATGCGCTCGGCGAGTTGAAGATACTGTTCCCCAACAAGCACGCCATCTACATGCACGACACGCCGCAAAAATCATTCTTCCAGCGCGACATGCGCGCACTGAGCCACGGCTGTATTCGCCTGCAGGACCCGCGCGGCATGGCGGCGGCGGTGCTCGGCGTCTCGGTTGACGACGTCGCCGAGAAGCTGAAGCACGGCCACGCGACCGAAGACGTGACGCGCAAGATTCCCGTCTACGTCGCGTACTTCACCGCCTGGCCGGACCTGTCCGGCAACGTCGAATATTTCAACGACGTCTACGACCGCGATACGCGGCTGATGCAGGCCCTGGACGCGACCGAGGCGGTGCGCTCGCCGACGAGCTGACGCGGGCAAATTCGATTCACTGCGGCCACAGCTTGATGACGGGAGATGCTCTTGCGTTGGTCTCGCTTTGTTCGTTTTGTTCGAACCATCGCCAGGACAAGTCTTGTCGCCGCAGCCTCTGCGGTTTTCACGCCGAGCCACGGCTCGGCCGCCTCAACGGACAATGATGCGGACTCGCCGCCCGAGCGCAACGCGCTCTACGCGTGCCAGGCAATTGCCTATCCCGGGCCAGGTGCATGGCTGGAGCAATCCGGAGCCGAAGAGCAACTGAGCGCGCCTGAAAACCGCATTGAAGGGCAGGACTGGTCGGGGCAGGACCTTTCCGGAAAGAATTTTAGCGGCAAGGTGTTTGTCGGTGTGAATCTCGCCGGCGCCAAGCTTCGCGGTGCCGATCTGACGGATGCCATTATCTGTGGCAGCGACCTGAAGGGTGCCGATCTCAGCGGGGCAAAACTCGACAGGGTTCTGATCGGTGGCGATACCGAGCTCAACGACGCCAACCTCACCAATGTGCTGGGCAGTGCCCTGAAGATCGCCAACGCCGAAGCGGACAACATCCGGATCGATGGCGCCGATCTGCGTGGCGCGGAACTCACTTGTGACGAGTATCCCGCCTGCTTCGGCAATGGTGTGTTCTTTGCCACCATGGCCGGCGCCGATCTGCGCGGCGCGACCATTGGCTCGCTGCTGGATGCCCCATCGAACCTCGGCACGGCGCGTCTCGATGGCGTGACCACGCATCTCAGCGGAGCCGATGACCTCGATCTCTTGCAATTGGCCGATGGTGTCGGTGATGGCGGGCGGATCAATTTCCTGCCGTGGTATGGGCAGTCTGGCACGAAAGCGTATTTTAGTGGCGTCGAGCTTCGCCAGCTCGCCACAACCCTCCGCCAGATGCACACGGCGTCCGCGCATCCGAGCTTCGATTGCGCCCATGCCGCAACCGGCGCGGAGAAAGCCATTTGCGCCGATCCCAAACTCGCGGCTCTGGATAGCGCCATGGATTGGCTGTGGCAGAGGACCGAGCGCACACCGGACAGGATCGCCGCACAGAAGAAATGGATCGACGCGCGGACAACGTGCCCGCCGCAGGACTACGTCCTGTCCCCCGACCGGTTTTCGGCGGCTGACTTTGCATCGCCTGCCGATCCAAAGGGATGCATCGGGATCGCTTATGCGGAACGCATCAGGCAGCTTGCGCCGGAATCGTCCGCCGCCGTCATCGACACCGGAACCTACACGACCGACACGCCTTTCGAGCTGCCGCAGGACGAGCGCGCTGGACTGGTGAGCAAATACCTGACGGCGCGTGGATACCGGCTGGACGACATTGCCGTCGACAGTTTGGGAAACGGGGCCGGCAAAATCTCGGGAAGCGGCCTCTGGGCTAATGGTCACCAATGCGACTTTGAATCGGCAGAGGCAAAAACAGAAAGAAAGGGCTCGACGTTTCGCATTATCGATGACGCTCCTTTCGCCACTGAACGAAACAGCGTCAGCTTTGCGGTAACGCCACACGTCGTGGTCCGGGTTGGCGGGGATAGGCAATTCTATTGCGGTGCCCGAGGCCTATGGTCGGACGTTTACTTCCGGCAACCCGGCGATTTGCTGAAGCTTTCAGGGCATTGAGGCCTTTGCCCACGCTCGCGGGCTTCCTGCATCAGCGCTGGATGAGCGGACGCCGGAAGCCGGCGTCGCGGCCGGCGATGAGCCAATAGACCAGGCCGGCGACGAGGCCGGCAGCGGCGATGATGGCGATATCGGCCCAGCGTTCCGCATTTTCCTCGGCACCCGGCCAGATCAGGAAGAAGCCGCCGGCGGCGGCGGCAGCGCCAAACAGCATGTGCATGAGGAAATTGCGCAGCGCGAAGAACTCGGCGATCAGCGCGAAGATCAGTGTCTGCAGACCGGTCAGTATGATCGTCAGGAAATAGACGAACATGCCCAGCGGTGGCACCACTAGCGCCGCGAGCGGAGTGACGATGGCAAAACCGAAATACTCAGGCGCGTTGGGCAGGGCACTCAACGTGACATAGATTGCCACTACGGCGACCAGGCCGACCAGCACGGCCACTAGATAGCCGGCTAACATCATCAGGATGCGCTTCAAAACGTGCTTTACCATCGCCATGCACCCCCGTGCCCTGCAACTGTCGCGCGCACTGAGCCATCAAAGGCGTATCGGCGCAAGAGTGCACCCAGCAGTGCTTTGCGGCAAATCTTCAGGCGCCGCCGCACATATGCTGCGAATCCGGCAGCGCCCAGGTGCCCTTGAGAGTCAGGTCCACGCCGTAATAAACCCGGCCGCGGTCGTCGTCCTGTGGGCAATCGCGGGGTATCGATATCAGGCACATCACCACGGGGTCGCCGACCCTGGAGCTTGCCAGGCCCGGCTCGCGGTCATAGGAGACCGCCACGCCATCATTGGTAAACCCAGCACGGCTTCCAGCCTCAGGGCTTGCCGTCTCCAGCGGGTCGTCGCCAAGGCGCGTTGCCAGCTCGCTTATATGGGTGAAGGCGCATTGCCCGATCGACGAGGGCAGGGGCTGGTCGGGACTTTTGGGATGGCGCGCAGCGGTGTCGAGCGCCTTCTTGCCGATCAGTGCGATGTTGTAGTCCTGCACCCAGGACGGCGCATTGCCATAGGTCTGCAGGGCGTTGTTCTGGGCGCTGACGATACAGGCGGCATCCTGCCCGCAGGCATTCCTGTCGGCAATCAGCGAACGCGCAATCTTGCGCTTGTCGCCGCCAAAGGCTGGTTCGAAGCCGACAAAAGCCTTGGCGACCAGCGCATCGATTGCCGACAGTTGCGGGTCGGCACAGATCGCCTTTTCCACCGGCAGGCTGGCCTTGCGGCAATCGAAGGAAGGCCCCTCGGCACGTGCCGGACCAAGCCAGACCGCTCCGCCAGCCAGTGCGATGAAAAGCGCAAGCCAGTTGGCAATTCGATTGGAAGAAAGCATGGTCGCCCCGTTGTCCGACAACTGCCGCCACTCTAGAGTAATTCCAGGAAAAGTATGTAACGGTTTTCCCAGGAAAGCGCTTCGCGCTTTCCCTTGGGAATTGCGTAAAAACAAATACTTAGAGCGGGCAGCGATTCCGTGAAACGCTGAGCCGCTCTAGGCAAAAAGCGCGGCGGACGGAATTGCCGAAGCGGTGCGGCAGCAGCGCTATTTCGGTTCGGCAGTTACCGGATCGAAGGTGATTTCGACTTTCGCCTTGTCGGCCGTGTAATAGGTGACGGTGTAGCCGTCCTTGTCCCAGTCGACCTCCTTCACATAGCGGAAGCCGTCGCGCTGCTCGACCTTGGCGATGATTGCCGACAGCTTCTGGGCATTCTGCGGTGGCAATGGCCTGTCATCATCCGCGGCAAAGGCCGTTGAGCCGGCGAGAAGAAGTGCAGCGCCGGTCGCCATTACAAGATTTCGCATGATTGCCCTCATTTCATGTTTGCATGGATCGCATTGGAAACTCGCTCGCAGGCCAGTTTGTTCCGCCAGGGCTGACATCGCGCGGCTTTCGCGAAGCTCAGGAAACGCAACCCGGAGGGGCGAATACCCACGCATTTGCGGTAACCGGCGGCTAACCATGGCCGCTGCCGTGACCTGCGCCGGACAACCCGATGGTGGTAGAGCTTTCGTCTAGACCCTGCTAGACTTCTGGTCCTGGCAGGGTGGCATGGCGCGCCAGACCTGCCGGGATCTTCTTCTCTCAGTGCACGGCGAAGCGTTTCAGGAACGGGTCGTCGCCTGTGCTGGACCAGAACCAGAAGGGACCGGGGCTTCAACATGGCTGTACGGAACTACACCCGTCAGCTGGCGACAATCATTTCTATCGATGCCGTCGGGTTTTCACGGCTGATGGGCATCGACGATGAGTCTGCTGTCGCGGCATTCGAGGAGCGGCGCGACATCATCGCCGACAGCTGCGGCACGTTTGGCGGCCGCACGTTCGGTGACGCCGGCGACAGCATCATGGCCGAATTCGGCAATCCGATCGAGGCCTTGCGCGCCGCCTTCGATTTCCAGGGCCGGATCGTCGCGCTCAACGCATCGGTCGCCGACGACATGCGCATGCCGTTTCGTGCCGGCATCAACACCGGCGACGTCATCGTGCGTGGCGGCCAACTGTATGGCGACGACGTCAACATCGCCGCCCGCATCCAGGAGTTCGCGCCGGGCGACGGTCTGGCCGTTTCGGAGACGACATGGCACCATGTGAAGGACAAGACGGCGGCCGAATTCACCGATCTCGGCGAATTCATGCTGAAGAACATTGCGCTGCCGGTGCGCGTCCTGATCGCCGGGCGCGGCGGCAACGGATCCTCGCCGGCGGCCTCGTTCGCAGCGATCCCTCAGGTCAACGCCCCGCAGAAACTGTCGTCCAAGGGGCCGCCGGCGATCGCCGTCCTGCCCTTCCATGCCGATGGCGGCGAGCACGACATCGGCTATATGGCCGACGGCATCGCCGAGGACATCATCTACGGTCTTTCCAACACCAAATGGCTCTCTGTCATCGCCAAGGGCTCCAGCTTCCAGTTTCGCGACGATACGCTGGGCACGCGGGTGATCGGCAACGCGCTCGGTGCGCGCTACATCGTCAGCGGCACGCTGATGCGCAATGGTGGCCAGATCCGCCTCAACACCTCGCTTGCCGACGCGTCCAACGGGCGGCTGGTCTGGTCGCAGCGCTTCGATCGTGACCTGGTCGACATCTTCAGCCTGCGTGACCAGATCGGCGCGGAGATCGTTTCGATCCTCGACAAGGAGGTCGACCGGGCAGAGCAGGCGCGCACCTTCCAGGTGCCCTGGGAGAGCCTGGAGACCTGGCAGCTGGTGCGGCGTGGACGTTGGCACATGAACCGCCGCACGCGGGGCGACACCGAGACCGCGCTGGAATTCTTCCAGAAGGCCTACCGCGAGGATCCCAATTCGAGCGCCGTGCTGAACGAACTGGCCTGGTGGTACTTCTGGCGGGCATGGCTGCGTTTCGGCGACAGCGACGATTTGAACAAGGTCGAGCAGTTTGCCCGCAAGGCCTTGCTGATGGACAGTCTGGATGCGCGCCCGCACGCCCATCTCGGCGCCGTCGACATCATGCGGGGCGAACCGCGATCGGCGGTCGACCATCTCGAGGAAGCGATCCACATCAATCCGAGCTTTGCCTTCGCGCGCTCGGCCATGGGCAGCGCCCAGCTGCTGCTCGGCAATGCCGCGTCGGCGATACCGTTCTTTCTCGACACCGAGCGACTGAGCCCGTTCGACCTCTACCGCTTCCACAATCTTGGGGAACTGACGGCGGCCTACAGTTTTGTCGAGAACTGGCCGGCGGCGATTGCCGCTGCCGACCGTTCGCTCAACCTGTCTCCGAGCTATTTCTATGCCAGATTCCTGAAAATCGGCGCCCTGATGCGCAGCGGCCGGCCGGAACAGGCACGGCGCGAGAAGGCCATTTTCGCCACCCGGCACCCCGATTTTTCCGAACAGCGTGTGCGCTGGATACCGTTCACCGACAAGGCAGCGAACGAGTTCCTCGTCGCCAATTTCCAACTGGCCAAATGAGCATGGCGTTCAATGCTGGCCGAACACGG
Organism: Mesorhizobium sp. P2_F7; assembly: GCF_056403695.1. NCBI lineage: Bacteria > Pseudomonadati > Pseudomonadota > Alphaproteobacteria > Hyphomicrobiales > Phyllobacteriaceae > Mesorhizobium > Mesorhizobium sp. P2_F7. The sequence goes on from NZ_JBFUFA010000004.1 coordinate 837,533, forward strand.
ATTAACTGTGAAAAAATTCACATACTCACAACCGATGCAAACCTAGGCGTTGAAGGGCCGGCATCGCAATAACGTGGACAGCCGGGGGGCTTGAACGCGCATGACCAAACTGAAGTATTTCGACGGCATTCGTGAAGCCCAGAAAAACCAGCGCCCGCTGTCGGAAATGCCGCCTTTCGATCTCGGCCGGATCCGCAAAACGGGCCTGTTGGCGCGCATCGCCGAATTTATCGTCGAAGACCATCCGCGCGTGTGGTTGGCGTTCTTGCGGCGCTTCCGCCCGACCGGCATGCTGTTCGGGGTTCTACTCGTCACCAAGAACGCCGATGTCCGCGACATACTGGAACGTGGCGACGAGTTCCAGACCCCGTACGGCCCGGAAATGACCGAGTTCGCGCGGGGATCCAATTTCATCCTCGGCATGCAGGATGGCGCCGACTACCGCCGCATGAAATCGTCGGTGCTGAGCGCCTTTCCGCCGGCAGAAGTCGAAGCCGTTGTCAGGCCGATCGCCGCGCGCCATTCGCAAGACATCATGATGCGCGCCAGCCCTGGCTTCGATGCGATCTCCGGATTGCTGAGGCTCGTTCCGGTGCACATCTGCCGCGACTATTTCGGCCTTGAGATCGACGACGAATCCGAATTCGCCGATTGGTCGATCGCGCTCAGCGCACTGTTTTTTTCGGATCCGTCGGCGAGCCCCGTCATGCGCGAGCTTGCAGTGGTGGCGGGTGATCGCCTTCTCAAAGTCATCGACCGCTCCATCCAGTCGGTCAGGGACCGCGGCTTGAAGACCGAGCAGCCGCTGGCGAGGCTGGTTGCCCAGATGGACCAGGGCCGCTTGTCGCGGGACGACCTGAACTCGATCATGCTGGGCATGATCGCCGGCTTCGTCCCGACCAATGTCCTGGCCAGCGGGAATTGCCTCGACGTGATCCTGTCGCGGCCGGATGCCCGGCAAGCCATCGACGCCGCACTTGCCGAAAACGACACCGGGAAGCTGGACAAGGCCGTGCTCGAAGCCATGCGCTTCAAGCCGATCTGGATCGGCCCGTGGCGCTACACCGCGCGCGATGCGACCATCGGCAAGGGCACGCGCCGCGAGCGCCTGGTGAAGGCCGGCACAGTCGTGATGCCGGCCACGCTGTCAGCGATGTTCGACGCTGACGCCGTTCAAAACCCGAATGAGTTCGACACGTCTCGCCCGCACCGCGACTACATGGTCTTCGGCCATGGCATCCATCAATGCATCGGCGCCGAGATCGCCAGGATCCAGATCGGCGAAAGCCTGCGCGCCCTGTTCCAGAAGCAGAACCTGCGCCGCATGTCGGGCAAGGCCGGGCGGATGACGCGCATCGGCGCTTATCCCGAAACCCTCAAGGTCGATTTCGAACCGGCACCACTCTGCCGCACGGTCAGCCAGTCGATGGTGTCGGTGGTCTGCCCGGTCACCCGGTCCGGATCACTGGACGCTATGCGCGACAAGGTCGCCGGCCTCGGCAATCCGGCCAGCGAAGAGATCCGCACCGCGCTCGACATTGTCGGCACCATCCATTTCACCAGCCTGGCCGTTGTCGGTACGGGCGAGATGGATGCTGATTCCGGTCAGGAAAAAGGAGCTCTGGTTCTCGAGATTTCCGGCGACGGCAGCATCGACGACGTCATCGATGCCGTGACGCACGCAATCGGGCACCGGCTGCGGCCGATCTTCAAGGACGTCTGCGACCTGCGCGATGGCGGCGCCTTGAACGATTTCCTGCGCAAGCACAATGTCGACATCTCGCCGTCTTTCGGCAGCAACGCCGGACTGGTGTTTTCGGGCACGCCCGGTCACTCGGTCCAGCGCATCATGGCCGAGGCCGAGCTTTTCGAAGCTGTGCGCGGCATCGTGGAGCGGCCGCGCCAAGGCACCGGCAACGCTCCCGCCGTGCTCGCTGAAGCTCGCCAGCATCTTCAGTCATTGGGGACGTTTGCCTGGGCGTTCGAGCCGGCCGAAAGCCTGCTGGAAAAGCCGCCGGGCCATTGGGGCCGTGCCCTGATGACGACCTTGCTGGTACCGCCGGTCTTCGTCACGGTGGCGATCATCTGGGCTGCTTGCTGGTACATGACCTATAGTGTGGTGTTCGGCAGATCCATCGACATCAGTTCCCACGAAATCTCCTTCACCGCCATAGCCGTAGCAATCACTTCACTTTTGTTGTCGGGACTTGGAGTGTTGGTGGCAGCGGCGCTGCTGGTGTTTGCGTGCTTGCTGGCGCTGCGACGCCGCGAGGACAGAGATCAGCCGGAAAGCACATCGATCGGCATATCTGAATTGAACGCGATACTCGTCAAGGAGGACCACGCGGCGCAGAACCATCTGACCGCGATTTCGACGATGAAGGCTGGCATCTTGCGGCGGCTGGCGCTCAGATTTTCCTTCTACCTGATCTCGATAGCTGCCCAGAAGGTGTTCAAGCCAGGCTTCCTTAACACCATCAACACCATCCATTTTGCCCGCTGGATACTCCTGCCGGGCTCCAACAGATTGCTGTTCTTCTCCAACTACGGTGGCAGCTGGGAAAGTTATCTTGAGGACTTCATTGCCAAGGCATCCGCCGGCCTGACCGGCGTGTGGAGCAACACCGTGGGCTATCCACGCACACAATGGCTCTTCCTCGACGGCGCGCGCGACGGCGATCGCTTCAAGCGCTGGGCGCGGCGCCAGCAGACGCCAACACTGTTCTGGTACTCCGCCTATCCCCAAATCAACACAACGCGCATCCGGATCAATTCCCGGATCAGGCGCGGCATTGCTTCCGCCGTCGGCAACGAGGCGCGCGACTGGCTGAGCTTGTTTGGTTCGCTACGGCGCCCGGCGAGCGAAACAACCACCGTTCAAAAGACCACCTCGCTGCTGGCCAATATCAGTTCTGCCTTTCCGGCACCTCTCGAGCAGCAGCTGGAAACCGGCGAGATCCAGTCAATCTTCTTCGGCCCGCTCGGCCCGCTCGGTTATTCGCATATGCTTGCGATCCGCGTGCCGGACAAGTTGCCGGCGCCCAAGCGCAGAGCCTGGCTCGATTTCGTTGTTGAGCAGACGAGTTTCGGCGAAGGCAGGCCCGCCGGGCGCGCTATGATAGTAGCCTTTGGTCCCGGTGGCCTGCGGCAGTTTGGGCTCGACGAGGGTGTGGAGGGCGATCCACTGGAAACATTTCCGATCGCCTTTCGCCATGGCATGGGCAATCCCGAGCGTGGCCGCATACTGGACGACCGAGGCCGCGACGGCCCGGACGAATGGGAGTGGGGGTCGCTGGAGAACCCTGTGGACGTGGTGATCGTCTGCTATGCTGAAGAACCGGGAAGGTTGAAGACCGAGATTGCCACCGTGAAACGAAAGACGACCGGTGCCGGCATGAAGGTCGTCGCCGAACTGCCGCTCGCCGTAAATCGGGGTCCGACCGATACGAAATCGTCCGATGGGGCAAAGCGTGACGGTAGGTCGGAACGCGGGCCAGCCTACGAGCATTTCGGTTTCGCCGACGGGATTTCGCAGCCGATTGTCCGAGGCACGACCCGCGCCAGCAGGGGCGCCGCGCCCATGCATCTGGTCGCGCCCGGTGAGTTCCTGTTCGGTTATCGTGACGAGCATGGGTTCTATCCAGCCTCGCCCTCGGTAAGCGCATCACGCGATCGGACCGGCATCCTTTCGCAGGTGCGCCGTAGCCGGCTTATTCCGGGCCTGCCGACACCGCCGCGCGATTTCGGCCGCAACGGCTCATTCCTCGTCATTCGCCAGTTCGAGCAGCATGTCGACGTCTTCAACGACTACTGCAAAAAGGCTGCAGCCTTGGTCGCGAGCCAACTCGGCAACCAAGCCATCACGCAAGATTGGATTGCCGCCAAGATGCTCGGCCGCTGGCAGAACGGCAGCTCACTGGTGCGCAACCCCGATCATCCGGGACGCGTTATCGACAACAACTTCGCCACTGGCGCCGAGGACCCGCAAGGCCATCGCTGCCCGCTTGGTGCGCACATACGCCGTTCCAACCCACGCGATTCGCTGGGTGAGGACCGCGATACGCAGATCAATATCGGCAAGCGCCATCGTATCCTGCGGGTCGGCCGCACCTATGAGAAGCAGGACGGCAAGAATGGCAAGGTCGAAAGGGGACTGCTCTTCATGTGCCTTAACGCCGACATCGAGCGCCAGTATGAATTCATCCAGCAAACCTGGGTTTCGTCGCCCACATTCCAGGGCCTCGTCGCTGAAAAGGACCCGACGATCGGTTCGCGCGACGGCGATGGCAGGTTCACCATTCCGTCATGGGAAAAGGTCACGACGCTCCGTGACATGCCGCAATTCGTCACCACAAAGGGTGGCGGCTACTTCTTCATGCCCAGCCGCTCGGCGTTGCGCTACCTGATTTCACGGCTCTGATTCGCCTGGTCTTCTGGAGCAGGGAGTGTCAGTCGTCGTCCTGCGAGTCGGCGATATGGCGCAGTGCGCCGGCGTCGGTGATGCGCAGGCCGCCGCGCTTGATGGCGATGAACGAGCGGGCGCGCCAGTCGTTGAGCGTCTTGTTGACGGACTCGCGCGTGGCGCCGAGGAACTCTCCGAGCTCCGATTGCGAGATCGGAATCCAGCCGGCGGCGTCGGCCATCACCTCGGCCAGGAAGACCAGGCGCTTGGCCAGCCTCGCCTCGATGCCGAAGAAGGCCTGGTCGCCGAGTTCGCCGCTGATCCAGCGCAGCCGGGCGCACAGAAGTTCGATCATCGCGCGCGCCAAGGGCGGATTTCTTTCAATGCGATCAAAGAGTTGTGTCCTGCTGAGCGAGACCAGCTCGCACGCGGTAAGACAGATGGCGGTGGCTGTGCGGGGCCGTCCGTCAAGCGCGCCGATCTCGCCGACCAGGCTGCGCGACAGCTCGATATTGGCTACCAGTTTCTGGCCGCCAGGCGAATAGATCGAGATTTCCACCGTGCCGCTCATTACCCCATAGATGCGATCGGCGGGATCTTCCTGGACGAACAGATGCTGGCCCGCGGCGCAGCGCTCGACTTTGCAGCCGCTGAACAGAAGATCGAACAGCTTCGGGTCGATGCGTGCCAGGCGCGGCAGATCGTTTCTGTCGTTCGCGCCGCCAAAAGCCATGTTGAACTTCCCAATTGCCGCAGTTGCCAAGTTTCACGGCCAAAGTTTAAGGCAAGAGTGCACCGCATCAAAGCCCGGCGTTCATCCCTTTGCCATTACGCCTTCTAAAGGCGCGGCGCAGTGGTCGCGCCCAGTGCCGGCTTGCGCCAGGCGGAAAGCCGTCTGCATAGGCGGCCGGAGGAGCCGACCGCGTGCAGACGGCAACCGATGAAAAGGGTTAGGTGATCAAATTCCCGCAATCCGAGCGGACACGCAATGCCCATTTCCGCCCGCCGCGATAGGAGGGCGGAAACGGGTCACCGTCTGTGATGGAGCTCACATACTGCGGCGCTAAAATAATGCGACCGTGGCACATCGCGCGAGCGACCGCGGGCGAAGAGACATGCCAACGTCACGCCCTAGTCATATTCGATGCGTGTTGATTTGTTTCCTTGCGTGACAGACAGAATTGCGCCAGTATAAAATGGGGCAATACAGTTCTTTACTTTGGCAGAACCTTTGGGGGAGGGGCGACCATGCCGGTCAGCAGAGAGCAGCGAATCCGTCAATATCTTGATCTCGTCACCGGAGGCGAGGGGACTGAATCGGTCCTCGCAAACATGGAGACGATGGCCGGTGGCGCCTTGGAATCCCTTGCGCCCACGGACGGCGGCAAGACGGAAGCGGCATTTGAATCGGCGCGCGCCGGTGCGGAGAATCTGGCGCGAGGGGCTGAGGTCGCGCCCGACCAGCTTTCCGATCTGGAAGCCATTATCATCCCGGAGTTGCGGCCGGTCTATGACATCAAGGATGGTACCTTCACGACGTTGACTTTCGACGGTGCGCCGACACCGGGTCACTCGCTGTGGACGAAGCTGACCAGCGAGGCCGCATTCAAACAGCGCATCGAGGCCGCCCTGCCGGCGATCGGGCGCATCGAACTGTTGTGGAACACCAACATCCCCTATGGCGGCACCGGCTTTGTCGTCGGGCGCAACCTGTTGATGACCAACCGCCATGTCGCGCAGATCTTTGCTGACGGTCTCGGTGACCGCAATCTGCAGTTCATCAACGGCCGTGCCGCCGGCATCGACTTCAAGCGCGATTCGGCCGCAGGAAATGTCTTCAAGATCCGCAATGTCCGGATGATCCATCCCTATTGGGACATGGCGATCCTCGAAGTCGAAGGCCTGCCCGACAACATCAAGCCGCTGTCGCTCGCCGTCGCCGACGCGCGCGACATGCTGCGTCAGGAAGTTGTCGCCATCGGCTATCCGGCGTTCGACAATCGCAACGCGGTCGATGTCCAGAACGACCTCATGCGCAACCGTTTCCAGGTCAAGCGCCTGCAACCGGGCATGCTGCAGGGCGCCTTCGGCACCGAGAGTTTCGGAAAGATCGTCAACGCGGCGACACATGACTGCTCGACGACTGGCGGCAACTCCGGCACCGCCATGATCAACCTTGCCTCCGGTGAGGTCGTGGCGCTGCATTTTGCCGGCCGCTATCTCGAGCGCAACTACGCCGTGCCCACCGGCGCGCTGGCGAAAGACCAGCGCGTCGTCGACCTCGGCCTCAACTTCGCCGGCCCTGCCAGCGGCGGCCCCAACGATTGGGGCGCCTGGTGGAACAAGGCGGACAGCGCCTCGCCTGCCGAAGGCGTAAACCTGGTCGAGATCGGCGGCGTAAAGAAAATTCCGGGCGTCGTCACCCAGGCGCCGCCACCCGCCGGCGGAGGCGTCGTCGTTTCGCCCGGCGGCAGCATCACCTTCGAAGTGCCGTTGCGCATCACCGTCTCCCTAGGCTCCGCTCCGGCCGCCCACGAAGCGGTCATGGAATCGGTCGAGCTCGAAGCTGCCAAACCGACCCCTCCGGGCGGGGCGTTCGTTCCCAAATCGGTCGCCGACTATGACGGCTATGAGGGCTACGACGAAAAGTTCCTCTCCGGCGGCACCAAGCTCGCGCCGGTCGTGGTGCCGATGCCGGAGGCCACCGACCCGTCCGTTCTGGCGCCGCTCAAGGCCGGCGGCACGCGGCTCGACTACCAGAACTTCTCGCTCAAGATGCACGCCAAGCGGCGGCTGGCCCTGTTCACCGCCTCCAACGTCACTGAGGAAAGCAATCTGCGCGAACCGGAAAAGGGCCGCAACTATTCGCGGGGTGGCCTGTTCAGCGAGCGCTGGTTCCCGGATCTGCGGCTCGACGACAAGTTCCAGATCCCCGACGTCTTCTATGTCCAGGATCAGGGCGCTTTCGACAAGGGCCACATCGTCAGGCGCGATGACGTGGCCTGGGGCAGCACCTTCGAACGTCTGCTCCGGGGCAATGTCTGCTCCTTCCATGTCACCAACTGCTCGCCTCAGGTCGAAGGCTACAACCGCTCCGACAGCTGCGAGAAGAACTGGGGTGATCTCGAGAACCATGTCCTGTCCGAGGCGGCGAGCGAACGGCTTTGCGTCTTCGCCGGTCCGGTCCTGGCCGCAGACGACCGCACCTTCGCCGGCAAGGGTCCCAAGGGCACCAGTCTTCGTGCGCTCGTGCCGCGCCGCTTCTGGAAAGTGGTCGTGGCTCGCGTCAATGACGGCCTCGCCAGTTATGGTTTCGTGCTCGAACAGGATCTTTCCGACACGGAACTGGAGTTCACGGTCGCCGAAGAATTCATCGGCGCGATGTACCCGCTGACCGAAATCTCCGAAATGACCGGCGTCAGCTTCGACCAATCGCTGATCGACGCCGATCAATACGACACTGTCCGCGGCACGGAGATCGCCATGCGGGCGGGGTCACGGAAGCGAAAAAAGAAGAGCTAGGGGGCGTCCAATGACCGAGTGGACGCAGGCCCAGCTGACCAGCCTCAACCGGATTCTCGCCAATCTCTACCCGATGATCGGCGACGGCGTGCGTGTCGCCAAAGGGGTTGGGTTGGCCACGTCGCAAATCGCCTTTGACAACAAGGCGATCAACAACTGGTTTGCGATTGTCCAGCGCGCAAAGCAGGAGACCAAGGCTGATGCCCTCGTGGCCTTTGCGCTGGACGAGAATCCCGGCGACGAGGCATTGCAGCAGGCAAAGCAGCATGCGCCGCCACCACCGCTCGAAGGACCCGCCACTGCCAAGTGGAGCGGTGCGCCGGGCCAGCTCGAAAAGATCCTCGGTGACAAAAGCACGCTGGTGCCGATCAGCTATCTTGAACTCGGCGTTATCAGGGCGAAATCGGTGGTGCGCATCAAGCGTGCCGATGGCAGTTCCGGCACCGGCTTCATGACCGCCGGCGGGATCCTGATCACCAACAACCACGTGTTGCCCGACGATGCTTCCATGGTGGGCGCCGTGGCCCAGTTCAATTATCAGCGGACCGTGGCCGGGCTCGACGCGCCATTCGAGGAATTCAGCATCGACACCGCCGTGCCCCTTCGCACCTCCAAGGACAATGACTGGTCGGCTGTCCGCATCAAGGGCGACGCCTCCAAATGGGGCGAACTGGACATGAAGCCGATGGCCGTGAAGGTCGGCGATCACGTCAACATCATCCAGCATCCCGGCGGCGCGCAAAAGCAGATTTCATTCGTCGCCAATGTCGTGGCCTTCGTCGGCGGCGGCCGCGTCCAGTATCTCACCGACACGCTGCCGGGATCCTCCGGCTCGCCCGTCTTCGACACCGACTGGAACCTGATTGCGCTGCATCACAGCGGCGGCTGGCTGACCGAGCCCAACGCGGTAACCAAAAGCACATACTATCGCAACGAAGGCATCGCGATCGACACCATCATCCGGGACCTCGCGGCCAAGCCTGTGTAATGGTGATGTGCCAGACCGTTGGCGTGACGAGATGCGCGACGATTTGAGACTATGCCATGTGAATTCTTTCGGATGTGATGGATTTTAGAGCAACTCCAGGAAAAGTGTGAAGCGGTTTTCCGTCCGGAGTTGCGTCAAAACAAAGAGATACCCACACCGAACGCCAGGGGAGTTCAGAGATCAGCGCCTATTTCGACCTCAGGCTTCAACTGGCTGATCTCTACCCATTGCCTCCCGATTGGTTGAGGGTAACCAAGGACGCCGGTATTCTCGCCGGAGCGATCAACCTGCAGGGGTCGGCTCTCGCAGTCTGGTTCGGTATCCTTGACTATGCGCAGGCCAACAAACTGTCGCAGCCGCTGATGGCCACCGTCGCGGCGCAAAATCCGCAATGTTCGGCCCTGTGCACCGCCTACCTCCAGGAACTGACAACAGGTGCAAAACCGACGCCTGACCTGCCGGGCCTGACCACCGACGATCGGGTCAACACCGCGGTTGCCGGCTTCGACGCCGTCAACCAGCAGCCCAAGGACATCCAGGCGGTGCTCGCCGCCGGCGATGGGCTCACCGCCGTCACCAGCCAGATCGACGTTCTTGCGACCTACAAGAACCTGCATGACGGCCTGCAGAGCTTTCAATATGGCATCGGCAGCTTCCAGAGCCTCATGATCGCCGGGCGGGACATGGGCGCGGATCTCAATCAAGTCCGCGTCCTGCGCAAATTTCTCAACCAGTTGAGGCTCTTCTGCGCATCCGCCGGCGACAAGGTCATGGTATTGCCCCCTGGGCCGGCGCTTCGCGACATCGAGCAGGCATGGCTCGACGACCTCGGCCAGGCCGCGACGAAACTGCAGAGCGCAATCCCCAACACGTCGGCTGACGCCTACGACGCCTTGCTGGATGTGCGCACGGTGCTGCGCGTCGTACCCTCGCGGCTGAACCAGCAGATCTTCGTCACCGCTAGGAACCTGCCTTTCGGCATCCTGGCCACGGGGCTCGAAACGATAGCCGGCAGACTTCCAGCCGACGAGCCGTCCGTGCCGGCGATAAAAGCCGCGCATGACGCGATCAAGGTACTGTCCTCGACCATCTATGCGCGGGTCGTCGAGCACAAGCTCTGGCAGGACATCGACAACAAGCTGGCCAGCCTCACCGATATGATCGAGCCGATAGAAGGGGTACCTGCGGCGGACAAGTCGTTGCCGTTCCAGTTCTCGCCGCTGTGGCGAAACCTGGAAGTAAAGGTCAAGGTTCTTGCCGATCTCGACCCAAACGGACAGTGGCGGACAATGCTTGCCGGCTACTCCACCGACGTCAACGACCAGCTGTCTCGCGAGACCGTCGACACCGCCTTCATCCTTGCCTTCGAAGCCTACCGGGACGAGGCCCAGCAACGCTTCGTCCAGGTCGATCTGGCGCTGAAAACGGAATGCGCCTCGATCGTCCGCGTCAGCACGCCTTTGCACAAGATCATTGAGGACCTGGGGTCATGAGCGAAGAAACTGTGACAACCACCGAAACCTCGACCGAGTTTATCTCGCTGAGCGACATCCGCATCGCGCATCTCGAGCTGATGCGCATCGCCAGCGCTAACGAAGCCGTCGACCCCTCGATGAAGCGCAGCGACAAGGCCGGGGCCGAGACGACGGAAGCCAGCATCGACAATACGGTTCCCGATGCCCGGACCATCCGCGACTTCCTGGCCAGGGCGCGGCGCGCCGGCAGCACCATCGAACGGGAATCCGACCGCCGCGCGGCGCAGCGCATCCTCGACTATTGGTCGGCAGAACTGGTCACGCGCCCCGGCATCACCTCAGCCGATGTCAGCCCGGCGCGTCTAGCGGCTTTCGCAGGCGGCCTCGAAACAGCAGAGCCAATCGCCGTCGACTCCGAACCCGTATCGCACGACATCACCGATCTCGGAGCGGTCGCCACCGCTGTCCCGGAATCGGTGGTCGTCGCGACCAAAGACAGTGCCGAATCCGGCGACGGCTTCGCATCGGACGACGAACTAAGTTCGGACGAGCTGACCGAGCGCTTTCGCATCCGCGTTGCCGCCCAGGCGCGGCAATGGAAGAACACCGGCTACGCCGGCTATCTCCTGCGTGGCGAAGCACTGAAGGAGGCGGCGGAGCTTCCGCAAGGTCCCGACATTGCCGAATTCGTCGAGGCGAGCGCCAACGCAGAGACGGACAGCCAGAAGCAGCGCGACCGCAGCAAGAACATATTGATCGCGCTGTTCGCCATAGCGGCGGCGATCCTCGCGGCAACGACCTACTTCGCTTTGAACCAGAGGAATGACGCCTTCCATGCGCGAACCATTGCCGAGAAAGCGCAGTCCGAAGCCGAGGATACCGCAAACAAGGTGGCATCGCTCAACAAGGATCTCAGCACAGCCCTTGAAGATGCAAAAAACGCGCGCGTGCAGGCCGAGGGGGCACGTGACGTTGCCCTGAAGAACGCGGATGACGCCGCCAAGCGGCTGGCCGAGCAGCAGGCCACGCAAGCTACACTACGCTCGGCGATCGTCTTCATGGCCGACCAGCTCAAGGCCGGCAGCATGTCTCTGGAGGAATTGACGCCCGATTTGCAGCAGGCGGTGCTCGTTGAACTGGCCGGCCGGGTCAAGAGCAACGAGATCGCGCTCGGCCAGCTGCCGGCGCCGCTGCAGAGCGCGCTCGAGCCACTGCTCGGCAAGGTTACCGACAAGCAGCCCAACGCTCTTGCCGGATACAAGGTGGATTTTATCCAGGCCACAATCGGCCTGCCCAGGCTGACCGGCGACCTGGCAAACGACGCCTCGGCGACGCCGCTGGACTACATCAACTACTCGCTGGTCATGGGCCGAAGCCACCGCATGGCCATCTATTCGGCGGTCAATCTCGATCGATCGCAAAGGATGACCCTACAAGTCACCGGCGGCCGATTGCGGTATGACGTCCGCCTGCCGCGCGACGCGCAGCCCGATCGAAACTGGTACCTCAGCCCGGACCGGCAATGGCTGCCGGCGCGTTTGGCCAACGCCAGCGACATCGCCTGGGGGCCCGAATTCACCGGCGATCCGGCAACGGCGGCGCTCAAACTGGCGCAGTATGCCTATGTCCTGCCCAACACCATGCCGCAGCCCAACGCTTTCTACGGAACCATGTGGGCGCCGCTCGAAAACTGGGTGCGCACCCAGCACAATCCGCTGGCCAACCGGGTGACCATTTTCAGCGGCCCCGTCTTCCGGCCGGCCGAGCAGCCGGTCAACGGCGTGCCGGCGCCCTATGCCTATTGGAAGCTTGCCGTCTCTTCCGTGCCGGCGGCCGTGAAGGGAGAAGTCAGGGAGCCCGAATTCGTCGTCGACGCGTTCTTCATTCCAGCTGACGCAACAGGCGAATTCGATCCCGACCGATACCGGCTCTCGGTTGCCGAGCTTGAAAAACGCACGAGCCTGAATTTCGGCACGCTTATCGAATGGACGGATTCGGTGAAGAACCCCGGCCCGAATGGAACCGCGGCAGACGCGTTGGCGGGGCGCGTCAAACGGCTCGACAGCACCGACGGCGCCGGCAATGCGCTGCGCGGTGAATTGATTGCCGTCCTCGGCAATCCGGACCTGCCTGTGCCCGAACGGCGCAAGATCGTGGCGGCTCTCGTCGAGATGGCCGGCCTCCAGAGCATGACCGGACTGACGCCTGCCGGGCGCACCAACGTGCTGGAGACCTTGCTCAGCGTTCCGCCTGACCTTTGGAGCCGCCCGGACTGGCTGCCTGTGTTCGCCGCCGCGCGCCGCGCTGTCGCAGATCTCGATACATCAGCGGCCGACGGTCAGGCGATCATCGGCGAGCAGGACCGCGACGCGCTCAACACGTTGAAGGATCGGCTGCATATTCAGCGGAGCCCGCAGACGGTTTACGTCCAGTTCGCCGGCATGACGCGCGAGGATGCCCAGGCGCTTTCCGCCAAGATGCGCGCCTTGGGCTGGGGCATCCCGACGCCCGGCGAGGAACGTGTGGCCGCTGCCGCCGGCAAGAACGAGGTTCGCTACAACCCCTACAATGACGCCGACCGCCGCGCCGCCGAGCTGCTGGCCGCCGACCTCACCGCCGCCGGCCAGCCGGTCACCGCAAGGGCGGTCCCGGTTATCGGCGCCAACACGCTGGAGATCTGGATCAGCATATAGGCGTGGCTGAAGCCCGGACTGCCGGAAAAGGCCGTTCGTCAAAAAGCCGCGATGCACCGCTTCAAAACAGTGGCGATACTACGGGCTGGTTTCATACTGGGGGTCTTATATGCGCACGCGTCATGTCGTCATGCTTGCACTTTCCATGCTGTCAATTCCGGCCGTTTCCATACCGGTACAGAAAGCCAGGGCGCTGGAGCCTGAACGCTACACGGTCTATTGCGCCGACGACCGCATCGAGGTCTCGTTCTGGGACCTCGAGCAGATGAAGGTGCGCCGCGGCTCCAATGTCTGTCAGTTCCAAAGCTACACGAGCTACTCAAGCGCCCTGAATTTTGCCCAGAAGAACTTTGGCGGGGAGGGGGCGAGTTGTAGTTGCTGAGGCAGTCCTGACTCAAGCCTCGTGCCGCAGTGATAGATACCGCTTGCGCGGGTTTTCTCCGATGCTGGAGCGATGAGCCGAGTCACTCGACGCGCGCAGACGCCAGATCAAGTAAATGACGACCTGATATTAAATTTCGAATATCGCTCGTCTTGTACGTCATAGTTAATGGACATGGGCTTATTTAAGTGCTCAAACAGCTTTGTCATCAGCCATTGTACGGGCGCTGGTGCTTGAGAGAGCATAACATTCTCCCGCCCCAGCGGGAGCTATGCAGTGACAAACAGCCAGCCTAACATGTTTTCGGGGATCCCGATCGCGCGCAGGGACGGCACGATCTCAGTCCTTGCTACGCTGCCGCAAATGGCCGACGCGTTGGCGAACGACTGGCCTTCCGATGGCCCACTGTTTCTGGCCGCGCTTGCTGCCTTGGTGGGGGAACGGACGGGGTGCTGCAGCACAAGGGACGTTCACCGAGCCTTCATAGCAGCGGCACTTGAAGCCGAATGTCTTCCCGACAGCTACATGAAGAATTGAGCGCGAAATGCCTCTCACGCTCCGGACGACACTTTGCGAAACGAGAGATACGCTGCATGTGCTGCGAAGGGCCTTGTTTGCCCGCGGGCATACTGCGGCAATGGAAGAGATCGATTCCCTCATCGGCGTTGCCCAAGATAAGGCAGTCCAGGCAATCGGCGCCATTGATCAGGCAGAGTTTCGAAGACCTATCCTCGTGGTGGTGGCCAATCCGGCGGACCCGGCAGCTATTGTTCTGTCGATCGCTCAGCCCGCAAAGCTTGGCGAGCTTCGCGATCAAGGCATGGGCCTCAGCGTATATTGCGGCAATCCCCGATGCGGTCATCTACGCTCGCTCGATCTCGATGGTCTAATCGAGACGTACGGCACGCACTACGACTTCATCACCGAAAAGCGGCTGGCTTCGAAGCTTGTCTGCAAACGCTGCCAGAATGTTGGAGGGAGGCTGGTTGTGGTTTCCGACAATAGGCCCCGATATTGAGTATCAGTCGCGAATGGCTGAAGCCGGCAAACTCGCCGCCGAGCAAATATGATGGGAATTCCACGGAAAATGGTGGGCGATGCAGGGATTGAACCTGCGACCCCACCCGTGTGAAGGGTGTGCTCTCCCGCTGAGCTAATCGCCCGCTCGTTGCCCGAAGGCCAAGCGAGCCGCGATATAAGGGAGGCAGGCTGGTGAAGTCAAGGCGATGCGCCTGCCTTCTGTGCTTGAAATAGCCGAGGGCGGAGGCAGCCGCGCAATCACCGTTCCTCAGCGGCCAGCCGCCGCAATCGCCCTCCGATCAGCCGGCCGCCGCAGCAATCAGCCGTTCCGCCAGCTCCAGGGTCAGCGCGTCGAAATGCGAAATCACCGCCGACGGTTCGAATTCTCTGACATGGCGGTCGGTATAGCCGAAATCGACGGCGACCACCGGAATGCCGGCGGCCTTGGCCGTGTCGATGTCGGTCTGCGAATCGCCAACCATCAGCGCGCGGTCCGGATCGCCGCAGGCGAGCCGGATGGTTTCGGTCAGATGCCGGGGGTCGGGCTTGCGGAAGGCGAACGTGTCCTGGCCGGCGATCGCGGCGAAATGTTTTGTCAGGCCGAGCGCGTCGATCAGCGCTTTCGAATGGCCCTCATATTTGTTGGTGCAGATGGCAAGCAGATAACCCGCCTTCTCGAAGCGGGCGATCGCCTCGACCACACCGGGGTAGGGGCGCGACTTGCCGGGGATGTTGAGCGCGTAGTGGTCGATAAACAGTTTTAGCAGCCGGTCATGCTCCTCGACGCCAAGCGATTTCTGCTGCGCGATATGCGCGCGCTCGATCATCACCCGCCCGCCCTGGCCGACAAATCGCCGGAAGCCGGCCTCGTCGACAGCCGCCAGCGCGCTTTCGGCGAGGCTGTGGTTGAGACTGTCGAGCAGGTCCGGCGCCGTGTCGATCAGCGTCCCATCGAGGTCGAACACGATGATCGGTTGGGTCATGGCCTGTCCTGTGGCTGATGCATTGCAGGCAGGCGATAGCGTCTGCGCTTCATTCAGGCAAGCAGGCGGACAGCCAAAGTCTTTGACCCAGCGGGCAAAAGTGCTAGGAGCGCGCAACCAACCGAAATCTCGACAAAGCCAAAATCTGGGGCACATATGGATGCGAGGCAGTTGAAGGTCGAGGCCGCGCGGGCAGCCCTTGCCCATGTCAGCGACGGCATGCGGCTCGGCATCGGCACCGGCACCACGGCGGAAGAATTCGTGCGGCTGCTGGCCGAGAGGGTCGCCACCGGGCTGACCGTCATCGGCGTGCCGACGTCGGAGCGCACCGCAGCCCTCTGCCGCGAACTCGGCGTGCCGCTGTCGACGCTGGAGGAAACGCCCGAGCTCGATCTCACGGTCGATGGCGCCGATGAGGTCGACCCGGCGCTGACGCTGATCAAAGGAGGAGGCGGCGCGCTGCTGCGCGAGAAGATCGTCGCGGCGGCCTCCGGGCGCATGATCGTCATTGCCGACAAGTCGAAAATGGTCGAGACCCTCGGCCGGTTTCCGCTGCCCATCGAGGTCAATCAGTTCGGCCTGCGCGCCACCGAGATCGCGGTCGCGGCAGCGGCCAAAAGTCTCGGCCTTTCCGGCCCGGCTACATTGAGGATGACGGGGGGCCAGCCTTTTGTTACAGACGGCGGCCATTTTATCCTCGATGCATCTTTTGGCCGCATTCCGGATACAAGAGCGCTTTCGAATGCTCTCCATGCCATCCCCGGCGTGGTCGAGCATGGTCTTTTCATCGGGCTGGCGTCAGCGGCCATCATCGCCGGCGGCGACGGCATCCAAACCGTCCATGCCGCCCGAAAACCAGGGAGTTCTATCGATCATGATGTTGCATAAACGGGTTCGCCAATTGTCCGCCGTCGTGGCGGCTTCGGCTGTCCTGGCGTTCACCGCGCCGGCGTTTTCGCAGGATGTCACCGAATCGCATCTGAAGGCGGCGCGCGCCGCGGTCGCCGCGATCCACGCAACCGACCCGTTCGACAACATCCTGCCGCAGGCCGCAGCCGGGCTTGAGGACCAGCTGATCCAGAAGAACCCGGATATGCAGGAGCTGATCACCAAGACCGTCGCCGAGAAGGCTCTGGCGCTGGCGGCGCGTCGCGCCGATCTGGAGAAGGAGGCAGCACTGGCCTATGCCAAGGTGTTCTCCGAAAAGGACCTCACCGACATCGCCGCTTTCTACAATTCTGACGCCGGCAAGAAGCTGCTCGACAGTGGCCCGACGGTGACGCGCGATTTGGTCAAGGCTGCCGACATCTGGCAGAACGGCGTAGCGCGCGATCTCGCCCAGCAGGTTGGCGAGACGCTGGCTGCCGCCGCGAAGGCCGCTGCTCCGGCCACGCCCGCACCGGATAACGCAACGGCCCCCGCCGATGGCGCTGCCCCTGCCGACGGCGCGGCTCCCGCAGACGGCGATCAGCCCGAAGCCCCGAAGAACTAACGCGTCTCTTTTCGCCACGGCCCTTGTGCCGCTGGACCAAGAAAGCCCGGTTCAAACCGGGCTTTTCTTTTGGCCTCATGCAGCCTACCTGTCTCAAACATTTTGCAGGCAAGGAGCGGCGGCATGGCCGGTTACGACTACGATCTCTTCGTCATCGGCGGCGGCTCCGGCGGGGTGAGGGCGGCGCGCGTGGCGGCAGCGCTGGGAAAACGCGTCGGCATCGCCGAGGAATACCGTTATGGCGGCACCTGCGTCATCAGAGGCTGCGTGCCGAAGAAGCTGTACGTCTATGCCTCGCAATTTCCCGAGCATTTCGCTGATGCCGCCGGCTACGGCTGGACGGTGCCGGAGGCGAGCTTCGACTGGCCGACGCTGGTCGCCAACAAGGACCGCGAGATCGCCCGGCTGGAGGCTATTTACGAGAAGAACGTGAAAGGCTCCGGCGGCGAGACGTTCCACTCGCGCGCCATGCTGGTCGATCCGCATGTCGTGCATCTCCTGGGCGACGACCGCACCGTCACCGCCGACCAGATCCTGATCGCCACCGGCGGCCGGCCGGCGCCGCATCCCGCCCTTGTCGGCCACGAGCATTGCATCTTTTCCAACGAAGCCTTCGATCTCAAGCAGTTGCCGAAGGCGATCATGATCGAGGGCGGCGGCTACATCGCCGTCGAATTCGCCAACATCTTCCATGGCCTGGGCGTCGACACCACGCTGGTCTACCGCGGCAAGGAGATCCTGTCGCGCTTCGACATGGACCTGCGGCGCATGCTGCACGAAACCATGGAGAAGAAGGGGATAAAAATCCTCTGCCACGCCGTGTCGGAATGGGTGCGCAAGCGGCCGGATGGGCGGCTGGACGCGCTGGTCACCGGCGGCAAGGTGCTGACGGTCGACCAGGTCATGCTCGCCATCGGCCGTATTCCCAACACCGAGAATATGGGCCTGGAAGGCGTCGGCATCGAGCTCGGCAAGACCGGCGCCATCGTCGTCGACCAGTATTCCCGCACCAACATCGACAACATCTGGGCGATTGGCGACGTCACCAACCGTGTGCAGTTGACGCCGGTGGCGATCCACGAAGCCATGTGCTTCATCGAGACCGCGTTCAAGGGCAACCCGACCGCGCCCGACCACGACACGATCCCGACCGCCGTGTTTTCACAGCCGGAGATCGGCACGGTCGGCCTGTCCGAGGACGATGCCGTCAAGCGCTATTCCGACATCGAGATCTACCGCGCCACGTTCCGGCCGATGCGGCATACGCTGTCGGGCCGCGACGAAAAGATGCTGACGAAGCTGGTGGTCGACGGCGCCACACGAAAAGTGCTCGGCGCTCACATCCTTGGGCCGGACGCCGGTGAGATGGCGCAGCTTCTCGGCATTCCGCTGAAGGCCGGCGTCACCAAGGACGATTTCGATCGCACCATGGCCGTCCACCCGACGGCGGCGGAAGAACTGGTCACCATGTACAAGCCGACCTACCGCGTAAAGGACGGCGTGCGGGTCGATTGACGCATGCGGTGAATTCCACCACGGCAAGGTTTCTTGCCGTGGTGGAAACAGGGTTGGCTGCTAGAGCAGCGTGCCGCGCAGGATCACCAGCGCCACCGAGAAATAGATCACCAGGCCAGTGACATCGACCAGCGTAGCGACGAACGGCGCCGAGGCGCTCGCCGGATCGAAGCCGATCCGTTTCAGCGCGAAGGGCAGCATTGATCCCGACAGCGAACCGAAGGTGACGATGCCGACGAGCGCTGCCCCGACAGTCGCCGCGATCAGCGGCCAGTGCGGCCCGTAGTCGTAAAAACCCATATATTGCCAGAGCGCGATGCGGCAGATGCCGACCACGCCAAGCATGGCGCCGAGCACGAGACCGGTGGGCAGTTCGCGCAACGCCACCCGCCACCAGTCGCGAAGACCGATCTCGCGCAGCGCCAGCGCGCGGATGACCAGCGAGGTCGCCTGCGAGCCGGAATTGCCGCCCGAGCTCATGATCAGCGGGATGAAGAGCGTCAGCACGATCGCCTTTTCCAGCTCGCCCTCATAGCTTTGCATGGCGTTGGCGGTCAGCATCTCCGAGATGAACAGCGCGCACAGCCAGCCGCCGCGCTTCTTGATCATGGCGAGAAAACTCATCTTCATGTAGGGCTCGTCCAGCGCCTCCATGCCGCCGAAACGGTGCACGTCCTCGGTCGTCTCCTCGATCATGGTGTCGATGATGTCGTCGATGGTGACGATGCCGAGAATTTTGCCGTGGTCGACGACGGGAACCGCAAGCAGATCGTATTTGGAGATCGTCTGCGCCAGCGTCTCGCGATCGGTGAGCGGCGTCACCGTCACCGGCGCGCGATCCGGCGCCACCGACAGGATCGGATCGTCCGGCTCGCCGGTGATCAGCCGGCGCAGGCCGGTCGAGCGCACCAGCACATGCGTATCGGGATCGACGATGTAGATGGCGTAGACGGTCTCGCGCGTCCGCTCGACCTTGCGGATGTAGTCCAGCGTGCGGCCGACGGTCCAATCCGAAGGCACGCTGACGAACTCGGTCGTCATGATCGAGGCGGCACTGCCTTCGGGGTAGCCGAGAATGGAAAGCAGCGTTGCCTTGAGCGGCGGCGCCAGCCCGCCGAGCAGCTCGGAACGCGCCGGCTCGTCCAGCTCGCGCAGGATATCGGCGGCCCGGTCGACCGACATGGCGGTCAGCAGCTTGCAGGCCTTGGCGCGCGGCAGCGCCTCGACCAGTTCGGACGCGCCGTCGAGTTCGGGCTGGTCGAAGATCTCGACCAGCCGCTCGAACGGCACTTCGCACAGCAGTTCGATCGCGGTTTCGCGAGGTTCCCGGTTCAGGGCCTCGACGACATCGGCGACGTGATCATTGGCAAGGATACGGGCGATCGCGACGGCATCGTCGCCCGCTACAACGGGGGAAAATTCGTTCATGGCTCACTCCTTGCCGTCCGGCAGGACGTGAGCCATCAGGTCACGTCTAGGCGGACGGCGGTTGCGTTCGACTACTGTCGCCAGGCATGGCGCGGTGACCTTTCTGCTCGCGGGTTCGAGTTGGAATTCTGCGAGCGGGCGCAACATAGGAGCGCATTTTGGCGAGTCAATCGGAGAGTGCGCGGAAAATGCCCGAGGGGAGGTCGGATCGCGAGACTGTGATCGACCGCCGTCGTTGCCGCGCTGTTGCGGCCCGCCAAGAGCTTGGTGGGATTGCTATTTCTGCTTCAGCCGGCGCGAGAAGCGCAGCCATTTGTCCTCGACCGGTCGCGGCGGCTGCACCAGGATGGTGGTGAGTTCGCGCGGCAGGTTCGGAATGAGCGGCTTCTTGGTGGCGACACCGTCGGCGATCGCGACCACGCTATGGTAGAATTCCTCGCCCGAGAGCGAACGCGGCGCCACAGCTTCATGCATGATGCTGATCACCGTGACATCGGGACAGTTGTCCTTGATCGCCTGGTGGAAAGCGATCTTGCCATCCGGATCGAGCGCGCCGGTGGCTTCGTCGAGGAAGAGCAGCCCAGGCTGCTGCAGCACGATGCGGGCCACCACCAGCTTCTGCTTCTGGCCGCCCGAAAGCATCTGATCCCAGATCTTTCCCTCCCGGCTTTCATCGGCCATGTGTTCGATGAAGTCGCCGAGGCCGGCCTTGTGCAGGGCAGACGCCACCTGCGCATCGCCATAGTCCTGCTCTGAGCCGGGCAGGCACACCAGCTGCTTCAGCGACACCTGCTGCAGCTTGACCTCCTGGGCGGCGTAGAAACTTTTCACGCCGTCGGGGAAGACGATGGTGCCGCGGCCATAGGGCCACAGGCCATTGATCGCCTTGACCAGTGAAGTCTTGCCGCTGCCGGACTCTCCCTTGAGGAACGTCCACTCGCCGCGCCGGAAGCGCAGATTTGCTGCACTCAGGAATGGCGTGGCATCTTCGCCCTGATGCGCCAGTTCGAGCTTCTGGATGGTCAGGCCGAAGACCGGGTTCTGGCTGGCATAGTGGAAGTCCGACTGGCCGGTCTGGCTGTAGAATTCCTGGGGTTGCTGGACGTTCTCGATGGCGTTCGCCAATTCGGTCACGCGCTGGCTGTTGGCGCGCAGCGTAGCGAGGCTCGGCATGACATGGATGAACCACGAACACTTGCTGATCAGCGCGTTGACCTGCTCGGAACCGGTTATGTAGCCCTTGAGGTCGACGCCGTTGTGGATGAACGGGACCAGACCAGGTCCATAGGCAACCACTTTGGCTCCGACAAAGTTGTAGACCGATTCGAATCCCGCATAGGCGGTGTTGACGATGTTGAGCTTCGACCAGGTTTTATCGATGTCGAGATAGAGCCGGCCATGTATCGTCTTCTGCACGTCTTCGCCTTGCGACGCCGCCACATGGAAGCTGCGGCGCAATAAAGTGATCAGTTCGCTGCGGTAGGTGCCTTCGGCCTTCTGCATCCTGATGTTGAGCCACTCCAGCATTCCGCCGAGTTTGATCGCGATCCAGGTGTTGACGGGCACGTAGATGGCGACCGCTACGAGAGCAAGGGCGACGCTGCCATAGCTGCCGAGGAACTCCAGTCCAGCTACTTCCACGGAATTGGCCAGCAAAGCTCCACCGACAAAGTAGAGCGAGGTGAAGACGCCGAACACGCCTTGGGCAAGACCGAGAGCGCCCCCTGCCATGTCCTTGATCGATTCTTGCACGCGCTGGTCGATGTTGTCAGGTGCTGGCGCGCCTGATGCGCCATTCTGGGCGTGGTAATGCGTATGGTTGGTATCGAGCAGCGCCGCATTGAAGCGCGCGTTCAGCCAGGCGCGCCATTTGCGATGCAATGTCGCCGATACAAATTTGCAGGCGCCTATGATTCCCATGTCCTTGAACACGACCAACAGCACAAGCAAGCCGGCATTGGTAAGCACCGTTTCAAGAGGCGCGGTATTCGCGGCATCGTGGAAAAAAGCGATCGAGGCTGCCAGTTCGCCCGCCGACACGGTAAACCAGACGTCGGCCTTGCTCGACAGGGCAATCAGAAGCGCGAGGACGATGGTGAGGGTCCAAGCTTCCCTCCACCGGTCCGAGAACCAGTAGGCCCGCATCAGTCCCCAGAAGGTCCGCATCGACGATACTGGCGTCAGGGGCGACGGGCCAGCGGCGGCGTCGCGGTTCCAAAGTGCCGATATTGAACGTCGCGGTCTGTCGACCCGAATCACAATCCCGCCCAAACCTTTTTTAGTTTTGTTACGGATAGTAACACCAATTGATCATTTTCTATTAATTTTATCTCGGCGAATGTGAGGCAGCCCACGTGACGTTGCCATGAGGCAACAGGTGGTGTGTGGAGACGGCCGCCTCCAGGCCAAATATCTCGTTTGGTTTCAATGTTTTGTGAGAACGTCGAGATGTACGAAAAGCTTCCCTTGGGGAAGCCGGATTCACGGTTTCGTGAACCGCCAGGCCTTGCCGATCGGCCGGTTTTCTTTACCGCCCGGCCAAAAAGTTTCCGATCGTGATCGCTTCGGGTTCACCCGAATCGTCCGTTCCCGAGACCGAGAAGTGCCCGGAAATAGTCTTGGCGGCGCTGTCGATCACCACATCGCCGGGGCGAACTTTTTAGCTACCGCTCAACAAGATTTGACAATCCATATGCCGCCTGTTGAACCTTGCGCAGCACTGTCGGCACCCATTGCATATCCGGTTCTCCAACAAGGAAGCTCCCCGATGCTTGCACGCGCAGCCGCTCCAGCAATCCTGTCCCTCTTTGCCTTTCTGCCTCTGGCGCATGCCGGCAACCAGACCATTCCGGCGAGCGCCGAGGGCCAAATCGAGTTCAACACCCCGTCAGGCAACATCGGCTGCATCTACACACCGAAGGGTGGCACCAGCACCTACCAGCCGCAGGATGGCGGTCCGGAACTGAGCTGCTCGCGCGTCGAGCCGAGCTACATCACAGTTATCCTCGGGCCGAACGGGCCGGCGACCCAGATCAAGAATCCGGGCGAACAAGGCTGTTGCAGCGATGTCGCCAAGCTCTCCTATGGCAACAGCTGGAGCAAAGGACCGTTTACCTGCCAGTCGTCGACCAAGGGGCTGACCTGCACGGGCAGCAACGGTCACGGCTTCTTCGTCAGCAAGGCCAAGGTGACGGTGAAATAGCCTGAGCATGATCCCGAAAAGTGGTATCCGGTTTTCCCGGACAAACGGGAACCGTTTTGTCCAGAGATCATGCTCAAACAAAAGCGATAGAGCCCCATCCCGATTCAATCGGGATGGAACAGGCCCTAGCCCACTTTTTCCAGCTCGCCCTTGGCCTTGGCGGCGGCAACCTGGCGGATGGCGTCGGCCAGCGTGTCGGCGTCCTGCGCGCCCATGACGGCATATTTGCCCTCGAGCAGGAAGCACGGCACGCCGGTGATGCCCATGCGTGATGCCGTGGCGATTTCCGTACGCACCGCCTCGACGTCGGCGTCGGTCGGCAACAGCGTTTCGACCACGGCGGCGTCCATGCCGGCCTCGCGGGCGGCTTCGATCAGCACTGCGGGATCGCCGATATTGGCGCCTTCCTCGAAATACAATTGGAACAGCCGGCGCACCAACCGGTTCTGCACGGCTTCGCCGGCAGTGCCCGCCCAGCGGATGACGCGATGCGCGTCCAGCGTGTTGGCGGCGACCTTGATGGCGTCGAAGGCGAAGTTGATCCCTTCGGCTTCGCCGAGCGGCTCGATGCGGGCATGCATCTGGCGGATACGCTCCTCGCTGCCGAACTTGGCCAGCATATACGCGCGCCGGTCTTTGCCCTCCGGTGGGACGGTAGGGTCCAGCTGGAATGGCCGCCAGCGCACATGCACCTCGACGTCGCCGACAGCGGCGATCGCCTTGTCGAGCCGCTTCTGGCCGATGAAGCACCAGGGGCACACGGCGTCGGAAACCACATCGACGGTTATGGAATTGTCATCGCTCATCTTGATCTCCTGCGGCCGAACGCTCAGTTCGGCTTGCGCCACCAGGTTGGCCATTGATAGCCGTATATGGGCGTGTTTTTCGGATGGTCCAGATAATTCCAGTAAGCGAGCCATTGCTGCGTGTTGTACTGCATCGGCACCATGTAATTGCCGGAGATGAGCAACCGGTCGAGGACGCGCACCGCGGCGACATAGTCTTCCTTGGTCCGCGCCCTCAGCATAGCATCCATTGCCGCGTCTATTGCGGGATCGGCAACGCCGGCGAGGTTGAAGGAGCCTTCCCTGTTGGCTTCCGAAGAGCCCCAGCGAAAGGTCTGCTCGATGCCGGGGGACAGCGAGCCGACGGACCCGCTCGCGCCGATCAGCACCTCGAAATCGAAACGCTGCTTGCGTGATTGAATCTGGTCGGCTTCGAGACTGCGAATGGTCACCGCGATACCGATCTTTTCCAAAGTACGCTGATAGATGGTGGCAAAACGCTCGTCATCTTGCGAGGACGCCAGGATTTCGAAGCCGAAGGGGTTTCCTTTGGGATCTTGTAGAACACCGTCCTTGACGGCATAGCCCTGGCTTTTCAGCAGGTCGAACGCCGCCTTCAGCACCTTGCGATCCTGGCCGGTGCCGTCAGTCACAGGTGGCCGCCAGGTGCCATCCATGACGTCGGCCGGCACGCGGCCGGGGTAGGGCGCCAGCAGCGCCTTCTCCCTATCGTCGGCGGGATGGCCGAGCGCGGACAGTTCGGAGTTCTGCCAGTAGCTCATGGTGCGCGAGTACTTGCCGCCGAAGAGGTTCTTGTTGGCCCATTCGAAGTCGTAGAGCATGCCGAGTGCGCGACGCACCACAGGATTGGAGAACTTCTCCAGCCTCGTGTTGAACAGGAACCCTGTCACCACCGGCGGTATGCCGATGTCAAAGGTTTCGGCGATTACTTCACCCCGGTGGAAGGCGGGAAAATCGATATCGCGCTCGCG
The DNA here is from genome assembly GCF_056403695.1 of Mesorhizobium sp. P2_F7. Classification (NCBI taxonomy): domain Bacteria; kingdom Pseudomonadati; phylum Pseudomonadota; class Alphaproteobacteria; order Hyphomicrobiales; family Phyllobacteriaceae; genus Mesorhizobium; species Mesorhizobium sp. P2_F7. The sequence goes on from NZ_JBFUFA010000004.1 coordinate 862,412, forward strand.
CTTGATTGGATCGCCCGCATCATAAATGGCGCAGATGCCTTTCTTGAACGCTTCCGTCTTGGCATTGGCGTTGAGGAAATACTCGATGGTGATCTGGTCGTAATTGTCGAAGCCGCGCTTGGAGGGGAGGTCCTTGCCCCAGTAATTCGGATTGCGCTTGAAGACGATGCGCTGTCCCGGCTGCACCTTGTCGACGATGTAGGGACCACTGCCGATCAGAGGCTTCAGCGTCGTCTTGTCGAAAGTGTCCTTGTTGAAAGCATGCTTCGGGATGATCGGCGTCAGCGCGATGATCAAGGGCGTCTCGCGGTTGGCCTTGTCGTTGAAGGTAAAGCGCACGCTGTGATCGCCGGTCTTTTCGAGCTTGGCGATCAGGCTCATGCGATCGCTGTAGGGCGGGCGGCCCTTGTCGGTAAAGACGTCATAGGTGAACAGCACGTCCTCCGGCGTCACCGGCTCGCCGTCCGACCACTTTGCATTTGGGTTGAGGTGGAATTCGATCCACTTGCGCTCGGGGTCCATGTCGGCGCTGTCGGCAATGAGACCATAGAGGCTGAAAGGTTCGTTATAATTGCGCTGCATCAACGGCTCGAAAACCAGATTGCCGTAGTTCTGATCCAGCATGCCGCGCGCCGTGGTGCGCAGGCTCTTGACGATGAACGGGTTCAGATTGTCGAAACTGCCGACGACGCAATAGGTGATGTTGCCGCCCTTGGGCGCATCGGGATCGACGTAGTCGAAATGGCTGTAGTCGGCCGGCAGCGCCGGATCGCCCTGCATGGCGATGGCATGTTTCGGCTCCGACATCGCGGGCTGAAGCGAAAGAGCGGAAAACGAGATCGCGGCGATCAGCCAAACAAGAACGCGGCCCATGACCGTCTCCTTACTGGGCGGCTTGATGATTCGGAGTACACCCTAGCATGGCGCCGCTGCGCTCCGGCCAGATACGTCAGCCCAAATCGCACGACCAATGGCACGGCCAAGAATCGCAGGTGCCGGGCTGGATTCGACTGCCCATGCAGTGTAACACGCGCTCCGAAGTCATTCTGTTGCCTCAATTCGGCAACAGGTAGCTGGACCACACGGCGCGAAGAAGCCGGTCCCGGGATCATTTGAGAGGAAGTGCACGACATGACGAGCCTGAACAGCAACGCGTACCGCCTTTCGGTCATGGCCGCAGGCGTGGTCGGCTTTCTGGTCGCCGGGCTTCCCGCTGCTTCGGCACAGCAGCAACAGCAGATTCCGCAGGGCTGGTTCAAGGCCTGCACCAAGCAGGAAGACGTCGACATCTGCAATGTCCAGAACATCGTCACCGCAGGCAACGGCCAGCTCGTCACCGGCGTCAGCCTGATCGAGCTGAAGGGCAAGGTGAACCGCAAGGTGTTCCAGGTAACGGTTCCGACCGGCCGTCTGGTGCCTCCCGGCATCGGCCTGCAGATTGACGCCGGCAAGGCGCAGAAGCTCGATTATGTCATCTGCTTCCCCGACCGTTGCGTGGCCGAAGTGCCGCTGACCGACACGCTTGTCGCTTCCTTCAAGAAGGGCCAGGCGATCACGCTGACCTCGATCAATTTCCAGAACCAGGCGAACCCGATCAAGGTTGCCTTGACCGGCTTCAGCGGCGCCTATGACGGCCCGCCGCTGCAGCAGTCCGACATTGAGGACCGGCAGAAGAAGCTTCAGGACTTCGTTGCCAAGAACAACCAGGATTTTGCCAAGAAGCTCAAGGACGAGCAGGACAAGGCCAAGGCCGCCAACTGATCTCGAGCGAATTCAAAATAAAAAAAGCGGGGCAGTGCCCCGCTTTTTTGTTGCCCCGTTCAGGATGCGGTCAGTGTCTCGACTGCCGCTTCGGCTCGTAGCGTCCGTCCGGCCGCTTGTCGAACATCTCGCCGATCTGCGGATGGCGGACCGGCTCGCCCGACTGGTCCTCGAGCAGGTTCTGCTCTGAGACGTAAGCGATGTATTCGGTTTCCGAATTCTCGGCCAGCAGATGATAGAACGGCTGGTCCTTGCGCGGCCGCACGTCGGCCGGGATCGCCTCATACCATTCGTCGGTATTGGCGAATTGCGGATCGACATCGAAAATGATGCCGCGAAATGGAAACAGCCGGTGGCGCACCACCTGTCCGATCGAGAATTTGGCCGTTTTCATCATACTCACCACTAAGCCCGGAAGCGCCCGGCGTCCCTTGGAATGCACGGCACGCGCTCTAAGGCTTTGAATTTACACACGCCACGACTAAAAATCGAGCCCGACTTTAGGGCTGGTATTCCACCCTATCTGGCGCAGACGGTGGTCCAATTCAATGCCGAAGCGCTTGACGCCTTGTGAAGCTACGGGCTAGCCCGGGTCAACGGTTGCGGGCCGGGGCAAAAATGTCTGACGTCATCGGTCTTGTTCTTCCGTTTTTCGGGCTGATTTTCATCGGTTTTCTGGTCGCGAGCATCACCAGGCAGCCGCTGGAGGCGCTTGGCTGGATGAACACCTTCATCGTCTATGTCGCGCTTCCAGCCCTGTTCTTCCAACTGCTCGCGCGCACACCGTTCGAGCAGCTGACGGAATGGCGGTTCATCTTCGGCTCGGTGTTTTCCACCTACACGATCTTCTCGATCATGTTCGTGTGGTCGGTGCTGGCATCGCGCGGCGAGATTGCCCAGTCCACCATCAAGTCACTGGCCGCCGCTTACGGCAATATCGGCTATATGGGACCAGGGCTGGCGCTGCTCGCCTTTGGCGAGCAGGCGGCGGTACCCGTGGCGCTGATCTTCTGCTTCGAAAACATCATGCACTTCGCCATCGCGCCGATGATGATGGCGCTGTCGGGCGACGACAAGACCTCGCCGTGGCGGCTGATCCTCGGCGTGGTCAGGAAAATCGCCCTGCATCCATTCATCATCGCCACCGCGCTTGGTGTCGGCGCCGCCTATCTCGGCTTTCACCCACCGCAGCCGATCGATCGCTTGCTCGAATATCTGTCGCGGGCGGCCGCCCCTTGCGCTTTGTTTGCCATGGGCGTGACGTTGGCGCTGCGGCCGCTCAACCGCGTGCCGCACGAACTGGCGTCGATCGCGGCGTTGAAACTGATCCTGCATCCCTTGCTCTGCTATGTCGTGCTGAGCTGGGTCGGCAATTTTTCCGAGATCTGGATGTTTTCAGCCGTGCTCTTGGCGGCATTGCCGACGGCCACCAATGTCTTCGTCATTGCCCAGCAATACGGCGTTTGGGTGCAGCGCGCTTCGGCCAGCGTGCTGATCACCACTTGCCTCTCTGTGCTGACGGTGACCGGGCTGCTCTACATGATCCGCCACGGCATCTTACCGCCGGACCTCTTTCCCTAAGCCAGTCAGTGCCGCAAAGCCGCTGCCCGGGCGCAGCCCCTCGCGCATGAAGAAGGCGCGCAAAGGCGCGAAACTGCCGAGCACGTTGAGGCCGGCGCTGCGCGCCATCTGCGCCGGCAGCATGTCCGACAGCAGCGACATGTTGAGCAGATTGACCGCGCCGCTGCGCGCCAGAATGTCGGGGCGACGCCTGGAATCATAGGCGGCGAGTGCCTTTGCCGCGCCTGGGTCGTTTCTATTTTCGCCAGCGATTCCAATCAAATCGTCGATGTCTCTGATTCCAAGGTTGAGGCCTTGGGCGCCGATCGGCGGAAATACATGCGCGGCCTCGCCGACCAGCGCCACGCGGTTCTGGGCGAAACGCCCCGGTGATGCCGCTGAAAGCGGGTAGATCTGCCGGCCGGGCTCGACCCTGACCCGGCCCAGCATCGACTGCATCTGCTGTTCGACACGCTCGGAAAGCGTCACGTCGTCGAGTGCGGCAAGGTCTTTTGCCGTTTCCGGTTTCACCACCCAGACAAGGCTGGAGCGGTTGCCGGGCAGCGGCACCTGAGTGAACGGACCGGTTTCGGTGTGGAATTCGGTCGAGGTGAAGCCGTGTTCGCTGCGGTGGCCGAAGTTCAGCACAAGTGCTGCCTGCGGATAGGATCGCACTGACGCGGCTATGCCCGCCGCCTCGCGCGCCGGCGACAGGCGCCCATCGGCGGCAACCGCCAGCGAGGCAGACACTTCGCGGCCATCGGTCAGAACGGCATGGGCCTGGTCGGCGTCCAGACGCCAGCTTTCGACCATCGACTTCAGCCATTCAATACCGGCATGTGCCGCGACGGCCCTGGCTAGCGCTGGATGGAGCGCACTGTTCGGCAAATTGAGCCCGAACTGTTCCTCGCCGATCTCCGTAGCGCGAAAGGTGACCACCGGGCTGCGGATCAGTCGGCTTGTGGCATCGACGATGCGCATGACCTTCAGGGGTGCTGCCTTTGGCCGGATCTCGGCCAGCACGCCCAGACCATCGAGAATCCTGAGGGCAGGGTTCATCAGCGCCGTGGTCCGGCCATCGGGGCCACCGGCCTCGGGTCCGACGAGCGTCACGGGAAATCCCGCCCCGACAAAACCGAGCGCCGCGATCAGCCCGGCAGGGCCGCTGCCGGCAACCAGTATCCGTGCTGTCTCACGATGATTCAAATTGGACTTCCGGTTTGCGATGCAGGTCCATCCTGTCTATCCATGGATATAGGTCAGACCATGCGGCTTGATCAACGCGGCGATTAGGCTCATTCGATTGCCATGACCGGCCAACAGGACGATTTCAGCCATCTCGACCGGGCCGGCCGCGCCACGGCAAGCCTTGCCCGCAATCCTCGCCTGACGGTCAACATCGCCATTGCCGGCAGCATTCTGCTCGCCTGGTTCATTCTCGGCGCCATGGCGATCCGCGGCGCCGAAAGCCGGCTTCCCGGCGCCGGCGCACCAGGCGATGTGGTCCTGCGAAACCTGCCGCAACTGCCGTTGCCGGATTTTCTCGACCGCTTCTTCGGCCTGTGCCTGACACCCGCACCGCTCGACGCCGGCAGCGGCGCACAATTTCTGGCGCTGATCGCGATGTGGTTCCTGATGGCCGTGGCGACGATGCTGCCGTCGGCAGCGCCGATGATCCGCACCTATTGCGAGATCGCCGACACCGCCCGCATCAAGGGCGAACCGGTGGCCCATCCGCTCATCCTGGTTTCGGGCTACCTCTGCACATGGCTCGTCGCCTCGGCTGGTTTCGCAATGCTGACCCTGGCCGTCCACGCATTTGCGTCTTCCGGTCGACTGCTCGATCCGGTGGCCGGCTTTGCCGCTGCTGCCGCTTTGCTGGTGGCTGGCCTCTACCAGTTCAGCAGCCTCAAGCAGGCCTGCCTGACAAAATGCCGGAATCCCTTCGCTACCCTGTTTTCCAACTGGAGCGCCGAACCCAGCCGCATCTTCCGGCTCGGGCTGGAGCAGGGGCTGTGGTGCCTCGGTTGCTGCTGGGCGCTGATGCTGGTGATGTTTGCCGTCGGCACGATGAACGTGTTCTGGATGGCCCTGATCGGCCTGTTCACCCTGATCGAAAAACAGACCACCGGCAGGCTTCCAACCCGAGTGGCCGGTGCGATACTGCTTGTCTGGGCAGTCGCCCTGCTAGTAGTCTCGGCATGACGGGGGAAAATTCCATGGCAGAGCAAGGCTGGGCAATGAAAGGAGAGCTCGTACTCTCCTGCAATTGCACGGTTTTTTGCCCTTGCGTGCTGTCGCTTGGCAGCCATCCGCCAACCGAAGGCTATTGCCAGACATGGGCGGGTTTTCGCATCGATGCCGGCCATTTCGGCGAGGTCGACCTGTCCGGCCTCAATCTCGGACTGGTCATGGAAATCCCCGGCTACATGAGCCGCGGCAACTGGACCGCGGGCCTGTTCATCGACAAGCGCGCCTCGGTCTACGCGGTGAAGGCGCTGACCAGAATCTTCACCGGCAAGGCCGGCGGAACAACCGCGCTGCTCTCCATCCTTGTCGGCAAGTTCCTCGGCGTCGAGCAGGTGCCGATCACCTATGAGACGCGTGACAAGACGCGTATTTTCCAGATACCGAAGATCATCGACGGGGCGGTGACACCGATTCCCGGCAAGGATCGCGAGAAGGATACCGTGATCAGCAACTCGGAATACTGGATCGCGCCGGAGATCATCGTGGCCAGGTCCGACAAGAGCAAGATGCGGGCATTCGGCCGCAACTGGAATTTCACCGGCCGTTCGGCCGAAATCTGCAAGCTGGATTGGCGGGGCCCGTGAGCAAGAACACAAGGGCCAGGCAAATCGCCGAGAAGATCACCGACCGGATTCCGCGCCCGAAGAAGAAAGTGACATGGCCGCAGGCGCGCGCCTTCTCGGTCCATCTCCTGACCGCGTCGGGCTCGTTCCTGGCCTTCCTGTCGCTGGTGGCGGCGAGCGAGGAACGCTGGACGGCGATGTTCTGGTGGCTGGGTCTGGCGCTGTTCGTCGACGGCATCGACGGCCCGATCGCGCGCAAGCTCGAGGTCAAGGAGATCCTGCCGACCTGGTCGGGCGAACTCCTCGACAACATCATCGACTATGTCACCTATGTGCTGATCCCAGCCTTCGCGCTCTACCAGCGCGGCTTCATGGGTGAAAAACTGTCGTTCCTGTCGGCGGCCATCATCGTGGTGTCGAGCGCCATCTATTATGCCGACACCGGCATGAAGACGAAGGAGAACTTCTTCAAAGGTTTTCCGGTGGTCTGGAACATGGTGGTGTTCACGCTGTTCGTCATCGAGCCGGGACAATGGGTGTCCTTCGGCGTCGTCGTGGCCGCCGGCATCCTCACCTTCGTGCCGATCAACTTCATCCATCCGGTGCGGGTGGTGCGGCTGAGACCCATCAATCTCGGCATGACGCTTTTGTGGTGCGCTTTCGGCGCGCTGGCGCTGGCGCAGGCGGCCCTTGCCGCCTTCTACGACCAGATCGGCGTTTTGGGCGAACAGGTCAGCGTGTTCACCAAGGTCGGCATCACCGTCACCGGGCTTTACCTCGCCTGCATCGGCGGTATCATGCAGTTCTTCCCCAAGCTCGGCGCCAAGCCGCCGACCAAAGCGACCGACAGCAAGAAAGCCTGACCGCAGGAAAGCCCAAAAATGTCCAAAGCGATCCGTATCCACGCCCATGGCGGTCCGGAAGTCCTGACCTATGAGGATGCCGATCCGGGGCAGCCCGGCACAGGGCAGATCCTGGTCAGGCACACGGCGATCGGCCTCAATTTCATCGATGTCTATCATCGCACCGGCCTCTATCCACCGCCCGGAGGATTTCCGCTGATCCCGGGCGGCGAGGCCGCTGGCGTGGTTCTCGAGGTTGGCACAGGCGTCGACTGGCTGAAGCCCGGCGATCGCATCGCCTATGCCGTCAATGTCGGCGCCTATGCCGAAGAGCGCGTCGTCGCCGCCGACCGCGTGGTCAAGGTGCCGGACGGCATCAGCGACGAGCAGGCCGCCGGCATGATGCTGAAAGGCATGACCGCGGAGTATCTGCTGCGTCGCACGTTCAAGGTGAAAGCGGGCGACACCATCCTGTTCCACGCCGCCGCCGGCGGTGTCGGCCTGATCCTGGGGCAATGGGCAAAACATCTCGGCGCGACCGTCATCGGCACGGCAAGCTCGACCGACAAGATCGAACTCGCCAAGGCGCATGGCTTCGACCATGTCATCAACTACAAGGAGCAGGATTTCGTCGCCGGCGTCGCCGCCATCACCGGCGGCAAAAAATGCGACGTCGTCTACGATTCGGTCGGCAACGACACATTCCCCGCCTCGCTCGATTGCTTGAGGCCGCTCGGCATGTTCGTCGCTTTCGGGCAGTCCTCGGGGCCTATCCCGCCATTTTCGATGTCGCTGTTGGCGCAGAAGGGCTCGCTGTTCGTCACCAGGCCGACGCTGTTCGTCTACAATGCCAAGCGCGAGGACCTCGAAATCTCCGCCGCAGCACTGTTCGACGTGGTGCTGAGCGGCGCGGTCAAGATCCGGATCAACCAGCGCTATGCCCTGAAGGATGCCGGCAAGGCGCAGGCCGATCTCGAAGCGCGCAAGACGACGGGCACGACCATTCTGGTTCCCTAAGGAAATTCGCCTAGCTTTTCAGCGCTTTGCCGGAGTGCCGGGCGCTGTTTGCACGAAAAACCGGCCGGTCAGTTCGTTGTGCGAAGCAGGCTTATTTTTAGCCCTTGAGTTTCCGCTGAAATTCTTGAAGCTCTTTCAAGGTGGGTGCTGCTTTCGCACGAGAGCAGCCAGCGCATACCATGCTGGCGGGAACACAGAACATATCCGGAAACCGGATGGGAGGCACTGTGAGTGCAGATCATGATGGAGCGAACCTGCTTGAGGTTCGTGGCCTGACCAAGATATTCGGCACGCTGACTGCGTGCGATCATATCGACCTCAACATCGCCAAAGGCGAGATCCACGCGTTGCTCGGCGAAAATGGCGCCGGCAAGTCGACGCTGGTCAAGATGCTGTTCGGTTCGCTGGAGCCCAATTCCGGCGAGATCTTCTGGAACGGCGAGGCGGTTCGCATCACCAGCCCCGGCATGGCGAAGAAGCTCGGCATCGGCATGGTGTTCCAGCATTTCTCGCTGTTCGAGGCGCTGACCGCGGCCGAGAACATCGCGCTGTCACTGGATGACGGCTCGCCGATCAGCTCGATCGCCGCCAAGGCGAGGGCGCTTTCCTTCAGCTACGGCCTGCCGCTCGATCCGGACTCGCTGGTCGGTGATCTCTCGGTCGGCGAACGCCAGCGCATCGAGATCATCCGCTGCCTCTTGCAGACGCCGCAGCTCATCATCCTCGACGAGCCGACCTCGGTGCTGACACCGCAGGAAGCCGACAAGCTGTTCGAGACGCTCCAGCGCCTGCGCTCGGAGGGGAAATCCATCCTCTACATTTCGCACCGGCTGGAAGAGGTCAAACGCATCTGCGACCGCGCCACCGTGCTGCGTCACGGCAAGGTCGTCGGCCATTGCAACCCGCGTGAGGAAACCGCATCGTCGCTGGCTCGGATGATGGTCGGCAACGAGGTGAAAGCCGTGGTGCGCGCGCCGGCCGAAGGCATCGAGAGCGCCGCGCCGCTGCTCGAAATCCGCGCGCTCAGCCGCAAGCCGGCGACGCCGTTCTCGATCCCGCTGAAAAACATCAACCTCAATGTACGCGCCGGCGAAGTGATCGGCATCGCCGGTGTCGCCGGCAACGGCCAGGGCGAGTTCTTCGAATCCGTCTCCGGCGAAGTGCTGCAGCAGGACGCCGCGTCCGTCCGCATACGCGGCAAGGATGCCGGTGCGCTCTCGATCACCGGCCGGCGGCTGATGGGTGCTGCCTTCGTGCCGGAAGAACGCCTCGGCCATGGTGCGGCACCACGCATGAAGCTGTCGGAAAACCTGCTCCTGTCGCGCCATGCCACCGACGGCAAGGTTTTTGTCGGCACCGGCGGCGCAGTCAAAAGCGGCGCGGTCTACGCCGCCGCCCAACGCATCATCGTGGCGATGGATGTGCGCAAGAGCGCGCCCGATCCGGAAGCCGCCGCCCTTTCGGGCGGCAATCTGCAGAAATTCATCGTCGGCCGCGAACTCGACCGCAGCCCTGCTGTCATGGTCGTCAACCAGCCGACATGGGGCGTTGACGCCGGTGCTGCCGCCCATATCCGCCAGGCGCTGATCGAACTGGCGCGCAGCGGCTCGGCGGTGCTGGTCATCAGCCAGGACCTCGACGAGCTGTTCGAGATTTCGGATGCGATCGCCGTCATGCACAATGGCGAATTGTCGAAACCGCTTCCGATTGCCGAGGCCACGTTCGAAAAGATCGGCCTGTTGATGGGCGGCGCCGAGCCCGGCCACGCTGAACATGTTCTGGAGACCGCATGATGCGCCTCGAACTCGTCAAACGCCCGCAACGCTCAATGCTGTTTTCGGCGCTGTCGCCCTTTATCGCCTTCGGCCTGACGATGATTGCCGGCGCGATTCTGTTCGCGCTGCTCGGCGTCAACCCATTGAATGCATTCGAAATCTACTTCATCGAACCGATCAGCCAGGTCTGGCAGCTGCATGAGCTGGCGATCAAGGCCGCGCCGCTGATCCTGATCGCCGTCGGCCTGTCGGTCTGCTACAAGGCCAACATCTGGAACATCGGCGCCGAAGGCCAGTTCATCCTCGGCGGCATTTTCGGCTCGGCCATCCCGGTGCTGTTCCCCGGCTTCGAAGGCCCGCTTGTGCTGCCGCTGATGCTGTTGTTCGGCATGGTCGGCGGCGCCGCCTACGCGGCAATCCCGGCTCTCTTAAAGACGCGCTTCGGCACCAACGAGATCCTGACCAGCCTGATGCTGGTCTATGTCGCCCAGCTCTTTCTCGACTGGCTGGTGCGTGGCCCCTGGCGCGATCCGCAGGGCCATGGCTTCCCGCAGACGATCCAGTTCAACGACTCGGCTGTCCTGCCGGAGTTGATGCCGGATGCCGGCCGCGCCAACTGGGGTTTTGTCTTCTCGCTTGTCGCCGCCGTACTGATCTGGGTGCTGATGAGCCGCCTGCTCAAGGGTTTTGAGGTTCGCGTGCTCGGCTCCAGCCCGCGGGCAGGGCGCTTTGCCGGCTTCGGCCTCAACCGCATGGTGTTTTTCGCCTTCCTGCTGTCGGGGGCGCTGGCCGGGCTTGCCGGCATTTCGGAAGTCTCGGGCGCCATCGGCCAGCTGCAACCGGTGATTTCGCCCGGCTACGGCTTCACCGCCATCATCGTGGCATTCCTTGGCCGGCTCAATCCGCTCGGCATCGTTGCCGCCGGCCTGGTGCTGGCGCTGACCTATCTCGGCGGCGAGGCGGTGCAGAGCGCGCTCGGCATCTCCGACAAGGTCGCGCGTGTGTTCCAGGGCATGCTTTTGTTCTTTGTGCTCGGTTGCGACACCCTCATCCACTACCGCATTCGCCTCGTCGGCATGGCGCTGGCGAAGGGCGCTGCAAAACTCGATGCTGCGCCGAAGTTGAAGGAAGCCCGCTGATGGACATCACCGTCAACATCCTTTTGACCATTGCGACTGCGGCGACGCCGCTTTTGATCGCGGCCATCGGCGAACTGGTGGTCGAGCGCTCCGGCGTGCTCAACCTCGGCGTCGAAGGCATGATGATCATGGGCGCCGTCGGCGGCTTTGGCGCCGGCTACCTCACGGGATCGCCCTGGATCGGCCTGCTCGCGGCAATCGCCATGGGCGCGGTGTTCTCGCTGTTGTTTGCGGTGATGACGCTGTCGCTCGCCACCAATCAGGTGGCGACCGGCCTGTCGCTGACGCTGCTTGGCCTCGGCCTCTCCGGCATGATGGGAACGAGCTTTGTCGGCCAGCCCGGCGAGCGGCTGCCAAATCTCTATATCCCGGTGCTGACCGACATTCCGGTGGTTGGCAGGCTGCTGTTCGGCCAGGATCCCATCTTCTACATCTCGATCGCGCTCACCGCCGCCGTCATGTGGTTCCTGTTCAAGACCCGCACCGGGCTGACTCTGCGCTCGATCGGCGACAGCCACACGTCGGCGCACGCGCTCGGCATCAAGGTCATCCGCTACCGCTATCTCTCGGTCATTTTCGGCGGCGCCTGCGCCGGTCTTGCCGGCGGTCACCTGTCGCTGGTCTATACCCCGCAATGGGTGGAGAACATGACGGCCGGCCGCGGCTGGATCGCGCTGGCGCTGGTCGTCTTCGCCTCCTGGCGGCCGTGGCGGGTGCTGGCCGGCGCCTACATCTTCGGCGCGGTCTGGATCGGCCAGCTTCATGCACAGGCTTTTGGCATTCCAGTGCCTTCGCAGCTGCTTTCTTCTCTGCCCTATCTGGCAACCGTCGTGGTTCTCGTTCTAATCTCGCGCAACAAGCGTCTGACGATGATGAACACGCCGGCTTCCTTGGGGCAGCCATTCGTTCCGGATCGTTGACAACAAAAAAACGGGAAGCTCCAAGGCTAAACTCAGAGAGGTAACACAATGAAAAAACTGCTTATTGCTCTTATGACCACGACCGCCGCCATGTCGCTGGCTGCGTCCGCGCAGGCTGCCGACAAGCTGAAGGCGTGCTGGGTCTACACCGGCCCGATCGGCGATTTCGGCTATTCCTACCAGCACGACCAGGGCCGCCTCGAGGTGGAGAAGGCGCTCGGCGACAAGGTCGAAACCGCCTATCTCGAAAACGTCTCGGAAGGCCCCGATGCCGACCGCGCTTTCGAGCGTCTGGCGCGCGAAGGCTGCAAGATCATCTTCGGCACCTCCTTCGGCTTCATGGATCCGGAAGTGAAGGTCGCCAAGAAATTCCCGAAGGTGATGTTCGAACACGCCACCGGCTACAAGACCGGTGACAATCTCGGCATCTACAATGCCCGCTTCTATGAAGGCCGCTATGTGCTCGGCCAGATCGCCGCCAAGGAATCGAAGGCTGGCGTCGCCGGCTACATTGTTTCCTTCCCGATCCCCGAAGTGGTGATGGGCATCAACTCCTTCATGCTCGGCGCGCAGTCGGTCAACCCGAACTTCAAGGCCAAGATCGTGTGGGTGAATTCCTGGTTCGATCCGGGCAAGGAAGCCGACGCCGCCAAGGCGCTGTTCGACCAGGGCGCCGACATCATCGTCCAGCACACCGATTCCACCGCTGCCTTGCAGGTGGCCGAGGAGCGCAAGCTGCACGGCTTCGGCCAGTCCTCCGACATGATCAAGTTCGCCCCGAACGCGCAGCTGACTTCGCTGACCGACGAATGGGGTCCGTACTACATCAGCCGCGTGCAGGCGGCTCTGGACGGCACCTGGAAGCCGGACAATGTCTGGCTGGGCATCAAGGATGGCGCCGTGAAGCTCGCGCCCTTCACCAACATGCCGGATGATGTGAAGGCCATGGCCGAGGCCACCGCCAAGAAGATCGCCGAGGGATGGAACCCCTTCACCGGTCCGGTCGCCAAGCAGGACGGCACGCCGTGGCTCAAGGACGGCGAAGTCGCCGATGACAGCACGCTGCTCGGCATGAACTTCTATGTGAAGGGCGTCGACGACAAGCTGCCGCAGTAACCAGCGGAAACCACAAAACAAAAAGGGCGCCGTATGGCGCCCTTTTCATTCAGCGAGCTGGGCACGCGTGCCGCGAAACCGCGCCAGCGCGGCATCGAGCGTGCGGCTGAGCCAGCTCTTGATCCTACGCTGGGCTGGCCGTTCGAAATACTTCCAGATCGCCCAGGAAATCAGAACCATGAGCGCGATACAGCCCAGGGCCGCAGCCCATTTGCCGGCTAAAGGTGCGGTGGCATTGATGGCGATGTAGCCGATATTCTGATGCAGGAGATAAAGCGGATAGGTCAGCCCGCCCAGCGCCAGCGTCAGTGCGGACGGCACGACATAGCTGCGCAGCAGGATCGCGCCGATCAGCAGGGAATGCATGACGACGTTGGCGATCACCAGATGCGGCTGCGAAACGGCAATGCCGTATTCATTGAGCATCCACTGCTGCGTCACCGACAACGTGCTGCAGGACAGAAGGAAGGCGGCGCCAAGCAGCAGCAGGGCCGCCAGCGAACGGCCATGCGCATGGATGTGGTGGACGAGCACGCCGGCGGCGAAGAAGGGACCGAATTCGGTGATGAACAGCAGCCTTATCCCCCGGCTTTCGACAAAGAGCTCGTTCGACGCCGCAATCGCCAGCCAGACGAAGATCAGCCCAAGCTTCCATTTCTGAAAAACGCCGCCGAGCAGAGCGAGCGTCACCCATCCGTAGAACACCAGTTCAAGCAGGATCGACCAGTAGACGCCGTCCATGAAGGGCTGGCCCAAGGCCGGCGCAAACATCGACAGATTGGCGGTGTATTGACCGAGCGAGGTTGAAAACAGCGGCGCACCGAAAGCCATGACGATGACGAAGGTGATGGTCATGCACAGGAGGTAGCCGGGGTAGAGGCGCACGAAGCGTGCGATGGCAAACTCTTGCCAGGCGCGGCCTTCCGCCGACCAGGCAATGACGAAACCGCTGATCAGGAAGAACAGGTTGACGCCGAGATAGCCGTAGAGCGCGAACGGCGCTACAGCCGGATAACCCTCGGCGAGAGCGCCCTCGGCAGCTGCGCCGCGAAAGAAATAATGGAAGAACACGACAGCCAGCGCCGCCGCCAGCCGCAGCAGGTCCAGTGTCGCGATATGATCCTGCCGGGCAGGTCTGGCATCCATGTGAAGTCTCGGCGTTTACGGTCGGGAAACCATAACGCAGATCGCGACGAAACAGGGTAAACAGCGGCAAATATCGCAAAATTTGGTAAATGGCGGCAGAAGCATCCGACCGGACACAATTGCCTGCGACGCGGTTCCGTGACCCCCTTCACAGACGAAGTTGCTTTTAACTTTCATGCTCATCTTGCGGCCTGACGAAATCGGCCGACGTTACTAATTTGAGCAGGAGAATGTCTTATGCAATTGAGCAAGAAACTCTTAGCCATTATCGGTAAACGCATTCCAGCTATTTACGACGTCATCCCGCACGGACCACAGTGGCGACTTGCGCAAATCGCACTCAATCCTCAGCCGCTCCCGCCTCACGAACTGGGCGCAGCGATCGCGGACGAATTCGTCCGCTCCGCATGGTCCGCCGAGCGAGGCGGGCTCGATGCGAAGGCGTTGATGAGCGACCTTGACGATTGGTGCCCGACGCGACCGAAGATACCGAAGCTTCCGCCGTGGTGGCCACCGATTCCGGAACCCGAACCGCATCCCGAATGGTTCGTGGACTACCATCTGGGATTTGCCGCACGCCTGTCGGTGATCGCAGCCGAGTCGGCGGGCACGCGGCTGGACAAGACCCTCAACCAGGCGATCGATCGGTCCTTGTCCGCAATGGAGTCCGTGAAGCTCTGATGAAATGCTGCCAAAAACGAGGGCGCCGTAACGGCGCCCTTTTGGCAGTTTTCTAAACCGCTGAACCGTAAAGATCGTAAGCGTCGGCGCGATCGATCTTGACGGTGACGATGTCGCCTTGGCGCAGCGGACGGCGCGACTGGATGTGCACCGAACCGTCGATTTCGGGCGCGTCGTATTTGGTGCGGCCCTTGGCCGAGGTACCATGCGCCTCGTCGATCAGCACCGGCAGGCGCTTGCCGACCTTCTTGGCCAACTGCGTCGCCGAAATCTTCTGCTGGCGCTGCATGAAGCGATGCCAACGCGCTTCCTTGATCTCCTGCGGCACTTGTTCCAGGCCGAGATCGTTGGAGCGGGCGCCTTTGACCGGCTCGTATTTGAAGCAGCCGGCGCGGTCGATCTTTGCTTCGTCCAGCCAGTCGAGCAGCATCTGGAAATCCTCCTCCGTCTCGCCGGGGAAGCCGACTATGAAGGTCGAGCGTATGGCGAGGTCCGGGCACACCTCGCGCCAGCCGCGGATGCGCTCCAGCGTCTTTTCGCCATGTGCCGGCCGACGCATGTTCTTTAGCACCTGCGGCGAGGCATGCTGGAAGGGGATGTCGAGATAGGGAAGGATTTTTCCGTCCGCCATCAGCGGAATGACATCGGCGACATGTGGGTAGGGGTAGACATAGTGCATGCGCACCCAGATGCCGAGCTTGCCCAGTTCCTCCGACAGATCGAGGAATTTTGCCCGCACCTCGCGGTCGCCGAACGTTGACGTCTGGTACTTGATGTCGATGCCGTAGGCGCTGGTATCCTGCGAGATGACGAGCAATTCCTTGACGCCGGCCTTGGCCAGTTTCTCGGCCTCGCGCAGCACATCGGCGGCCGGCCGTGAGACCAGGTCGCCGCGCAGCGCAGGAATGATGCAGAAGGTGCAGCGGTTATTGCACCCTTCGGAAATCTTGAGATAGGCGTAGTGGCGCGGCGTCAGCTTCACGCCCTGCGGCGGCAAAAGGTCGATATAGGGGTCATGGCTCGGCGGGGCCGCCTCATGCACCGCCGCCATCACGCTTTCATAGGCCTGCGGGCCGGTGATGGCGAGCACGTTGGGGTGCTTTTCGCGGATGACGTCAGGCTCGGCGCCGAGGCAGCCGGTGACGATCACCCTGCCGTTTTCCGAAAGCGCCGAACCGATGGCGTTGAGCGACTCGTCGCGGGCCGAATCGAGGAAGCCGCAGGTGTTGACGACGACCAGGTCGGCGCCGTCATGCTTGCGCGCGATCTCATAGCCTTCGGCGCGCAGGCGCGTGATGATGCGCTCGGAATCCACAAGGGCCTTCGGGCATCCAAGGCTGACGAAACTGACGCGAGGGGCAGACATGAAACAACTTCCGGGTTTTTCGGGATCGGCGGCCAGTACCACACTTATTGCGGCATTGGTATGGGCAGCGGCTGCGGCGAACGCGACCGCGGCTTCGAGCTGACACCCGGCTGTTACAGAAGCTATGGGACCGGCAGCGTCAGCTCACCACAGGACTGACATGCGGCCAGACCTCGACCACGCCGCGATAGACCATGTCGAGCGCGACATAGAGGATGATCAGCAGGCCGATATAGGCGATCCAGCGGTAGCGGTGCAGCAGCCTGGCAATGAAGCTCGCGGCGAGGCCCATCAGGGCAATCGACAGCACGAGGCCGATGACCAGAACCGGGAAATGATCGCGCGCCGCACCGGCGACCGCCAGCACATTGTCGAGCGACATCGAGACGTCGGCGACGACGATCTGCAGCGCTGCCTGGCCGAGCGTCTTGCGCGCCTTGCCGGTCGCCACCGTCTTGTCGCCGTCGAGATCGGCATTGGCCAGCGCCTCGGTCGCCTCCTGCTCATCAGCATGGGACGTCCGCAACTCGCGCCACATCTTCCAGCATACCCAGAGCAGCAGGATGCCGCCGGCCAGCAGCAGGCCGACGATTGCCAACAGCTTGACGGTGACCGCGGCAAACAGGATGCGCAGCACGGTCGCCGCCAACACGCCGATGAGGATCGCCTTCTTGCGCTGCTCGACCGGCAGGCCGGCTGCGGCAAGGCCGATGACGATGGCATTGTCGCCGGCGAGCACCAGATCGATGGCGATGACCTGGAGGAGGGCCGTCATGCTTGCAGCGCTGAAAATGTCCATCGACCGGAGGCCCTTTTTTGTTCGCCGCGTGTTCGTCGTCGGATATGCCGACGCCCTAACGTGTATGGTTCCCGCGCGTCAAGAGACTGCCGGGACCAATGCCGAAAAACCACAGGAACAGTGAAGCGGCGTTCTGCCTGAGAGAACTCTGGTCGTAGAGAACTCAGTCGTAGAGATTGTACTTCGCCCAGTCGGCTTCCGGGATCTCGTCACCAATGCGGTAACGGAACTGCAGGACCTCCATATGGTCCGGCGCTGTCTCGCATTTGAACTTCAGCCGGTACCATTGCCCCTTGCTGCGGAAGGCAGCGCCCGGGCTGCGGATGGCATCGGCTTTCATTTCCGGCGTCGCAAAGGCGTAGGCGACGACGCGGTCGGCCTTGTACTTGTGATCATCATGGCTGATGCGGTCGAGAACCTCGGCGTCGCATCTCTGCTCCAGCCGGGTCTGCGGGTCGAGTTTCATGAGCCCGGCGCGCAAGGCGGCGTCCATCGCAAGGGCCGGCCAAGCCAGCGTCACCGAGGCCAGGGCCGCAAGGAATAGTTTTTTCATGGGCGGGAGAACCAGCATATTTCGGGTGAAAAATCAACCGGAGTGCCCATCCGGCCGCGCCCAGCCAGACTGGCAATTGAAACCAGAAACGGCGCGCAACAGTGCGACGTTGAAGACGCAATCTCAATGGAGCTGACGAGCACCAAGACAAAACGGCATCGCGTTACGGCCCTCGCGCAGACAGCCAGACAGACAGCAGTCCGGTGAGCGAGCCGATGATCCCGATGATCACGCCAGCCCACGTAATGGCGGATTCACGCCGGTCTCTGCGCTCCAGCCGGATCGCTTTTCGAACTTGGGAATAACCGATCGTCGTCAGGTGCCAGGTGTGCAGCTGGGGCGACCGTTCCCAAATGGAGCTGGTCTCGCTCGGGTATTCATAAGGAACGTCAAGGCTATTCGCTTTGCGCAGGAGCCTCCGCGTTTTGATCGCCTCGATCGCGTCAACGTGCAACGACGTTTCCCGGTGACGACCGTTTTCAGCATTCTCGCGGTCGTTGGCCGTTTTGGCCTTTGCCAATTCGACATCGTAAGCGCGGTCGATGCGCCTGATAGCGCGCCGGCTTCTGGCAAGTTCCACTGCCTCTTTGATCCGGAGTGGCATCCACATGGTTTGCCTCCTTGGACGTTGCCAGCGGGAACTTCCCGGCAAGCGCCGCTCGAAGCTCTCGCGGCAAGGTAATTGGCGGAGGGAGTGGGATTCGAACCCACGGTGGGCTTGCACCCACGCCGGTTTTCAAGACCGGTGCCTTAAACCGCTCGGCCATCCCTCCAACTAATTGCAATCATTGTGCTTTTTGACATTTCGCAACTGCCTAGATCAGCCGTTTGCAACGCACTTTGCAACTATTTGCCTTTTCGCTCGCTGCTTATAGCTGCCTGCAATGCCACGTCAACTTGCTCCGCTGCATCGGCCTGCATGCCCGGCATCACGTGAGAATAAAGGTCTAGCGTTATCCCGATGTTCGAATGTCCCAAGCGTTCGCTGGCAATCTTCGGATGAACGCCAGCCGAGAGCATCTGCGTGGCATGGGTATGCCGAAGGTCATGGAAGCGGATGCGAGGCAGGGAGGTCTTGCCGAGAACGCGCACCCATTCATGGGTAAGGGAGCGGGGCTGTAGAGGCTGGCCGTCTACCTGAGCGACAACGAATGTGTCGGCGTCCGGACGAATGCCCAAGCGCAACTGCTCCTCGGCCTGCCGCGCACGGTGCGCCTTTAGTTCAGCGACAGTGCTGGCCGATAACGCCACCGTCCTGGCCCGGCCGCTCTTAGGTTCTTTATAACGCACGCCATCGGCGGTCTGCTCGGCGCTCTCTTCGATCGACATCTGCCGACGATTGTCTCCGAGTTCCAGATGGCGCCAACGGAGCGCGAGGATCTCGCCCCGCCGCAAGCCGCAGGTCACAGCCATCAGGACGGGGATAAACATCCGCGTTGGCCGAAGAGTTTCGAGCAGAGTCGCCGTCTGAGTGACGTCGTAAGCGAGCATCTTCTGTCGCTCCACCTTGGGCGGCGTGGTCGCTAGGGCTGGATTGCGAGACAGCCTCTCCCACGTCACTGCTTGGCCGAGCGCCTTCACCAGCACCCTGCGGTAATGATGAACCGTGCGTGGCGCCAGTGGCGGAAGCGGCTCGCGCTGTTCACTATCTTTCTTCACGCGGTGGTCGACGCGCGGCGCCGTCAACGCTGTGGTGAACGCCGCGTCGATCCGGTCGGTTTTCAGCTTGAACAGGATCACATTGCCGATCAGAGGCGCTAGCCCCTTCCGGCATATCTCGGCGTATCGCTCATGCGTCTTCGGCGCCACTGACGGCTTGATGAAACCCAACCACTCGTCAAGGAACTCGGCAGTCGTCTGCTTTGTGGGCTCGACATAGAGGCCTTGGTCGAGAACGGTAACGAGCCGAGAACACTCCTTCTGGGCCTCGCGCTTCGTGCCCTTGAAGCTGTGCCACTTGCGCTTCTTCTTGCCGGTCTTCGGATCGACGTCGCCGACATCGAGGACAATGGCCCAATGGCCTGGGCTGCGCTCACGGATGTGCCCTTTCATGAAGCTTGGTCCTCTCCTAACTTTGCTTGAAGCATCTCGTATCGCATATGCCCGAGCTTCATCATCCAGAACATTACGCGCTGTTCCCCATCCTTCTTGCGATAAGCCGCCCGCTCGTCGCCAGTCATTTCGCTAAGCGCTTTCGCCATAAGGCGGCTCTCACTCATTTCATCGCGGTTCGCCCTATAGCCATCGAAGATTCTATCCATCTCTTCCTCGCTGTTGGCGGCGGCTTCAAGCGCAAGTCTGATGCCCTTGCGTTCGGCTAGCGGGATGATGCGGTTATTTTCGCGCATGAGGATCAGCTGAAGCTCCGATGCGCGGTCAAGTAGGTCGGCCGCTCGGCCGATCAGCTCTTCGGTGTCGAGCTTACCGCCATCCTTCACCACCTCCACACTTCTGACCACGAACTCGTACATCAGACGCGTCGACCCGAGCACGAAGTCGGCGTGATCGGCCGCGTTTGGGATGACTGTTTCCATGTCCTTGCCGATCTGACAAAGGCGCCTGATCGCCTCAGACTTCGTTTGCACCCGGTTGCGGAAACGCCAGTCTTCAATGGCCTCCAGCTCTTCTGCTGTGATCACCAACTGGAAACGCTCGCTTTTTTCTTTGCCCAGCCTTGGTCGTGCCACTGATAATTTTCCCCATAATTCATGGGGACCATACACACTATTCGGTTGCGAACAACCTCGAATAACTTTAGAACGTATCATATACACCATTTGGGAACATTTGGGGATGGAGCGGGAACAGACCATGACGCTGGACGAAGCGCTTTCGCAGGCCACCGTCGACGTGCAGACGGCTGGTAAACTGTTCTTCAAGCTCGGCAGAAATGCCGCCTACGACGCGGCAAAGCGCGGTGACTTCGAAACTATCCGGCTGGGCGGCAAGATTGTGGTGCCGGTCGCGCCGATCGCTGCCAGGCTTGGTTTGAAGATGAACTTCGGGAAAGCCGCCGCATGAGATGCATCGACGAAGAGCGCAACCCCCTCATTGACGAGGCCGCCAACTGGCTTGCTTCAACTCCCCGTCGCCAGCGCGACCAGACGGCCGTCCCCCTGTTGAAGGAGCGATTAGGCCTCTCCACCTCCGAAGCCTGTAGGGCGGTAGCCGCAGCCAGCATGATCTTGGCGAAGGCGGTATGACGGGGATGGAAGCTGAAAACACAATCGGCGATGACGGTGCAAAGGCAACCGCGACGTCACTAGCCAGCCGCAAGTTTGATTTCGAGGACATGATCAACGCCGACCCAAAGTGTCCGATCGCGGCCCTGAAGATCGTTCGCGCCTATATGCGCTTCATCACCGATTTCGATGACGCTTCTGCCTATGTGTCAATCATCGATCTTCAGGTGGCAACGGGTCTCAGCACTCGCGCTATCATCGACAATCGTAATGCCTTGGTCGCGCTCGGCTACTTCGAGCCGGACGGAAAAACCAGAACTGGCGCCCTTCGCTACAAGATGAAGTTCGCCAGAGAGAACATGGTTCTGGATCACATGCTGATCGCTCGGGAGACGTTCCGACGCCTCGATGCAGAGCGAAAGGAACGGCAGCGACTGAAGCGACAGGCATGCTCTGTGATTGAGCCAAATACAGGCCCGGAAGTGTCGCGGGCCTGTAATGAGCACAGGGACGTGATTGAGCCAAATGCAGGCAATTACCTAGAGAACTACCTGGAAGATTCTAGCACTGAAGGGAAAGACCCTATAAAGGCTGTTTCCTCAAATGGTTATGCGACAGCAAAAGACGACGATCTGCATCTCCCGTTCCCGATGCCATCCAGCGAGGCCGAGCTAGCGGAAACCATTTCGACCCTGTTTGCCGGCTGCGCCCTGTCGCCCCTGACGATGTCCCGGATGCGCACGCTTCTGGCCTCCGGAAGGCTGACGCGGGCGATTGTAGATGGCCAGAGGAGTTTTGCGGCATGACAAAACGCAACATCGATCCGGCTCAACTAGATTTGCTGCAGTGGGCAGCGAGGCGACCGACCGCGAAGGTGATCAGTGCAATCCCGGGTCTAGCAAAACGCATGTGGCGCGAACGGCACATGCAGCAGCCGCACAATCCTGCCAACATAGTGCCGATACGAAAGCGCGCATGACGCTCCCCACTCTACATGCCGATCATCTGCAAAGGCAGCCGAACAGCTTCAGCAAACAGCTCCGCCTCGGCTTCGACCTTTTCGGCCGCTTCATCGACCTTGTCGAAGCGCTGCAGCATTCGATCATGGAGCATGGACAACCGTGCGGCGTGGTAGAACACGCTGCGCCTGTGACCGTCCGAATCGAGTGGTCCGAACAACATTGTCATGGCGGCAAATCCTCAGCGGTGTGTTTTGCGTCTGCAATCCCTTCCATTAGGAAACCGTCAATTAACGGTTTCGTTCCGGTGGGGGCGAGGGATGCTGGACCTTTCGACGATCGGGCCATTCAGAAATCTTTTGCCAAAGAACCTTCCATAGAAGGCCACAGGACTCGCCAGCATGTGGGTCTACCGTCCCGTTGTCGATCCAGGCATAGACCGCTTCGCATGCGTTGCCCGGACGGCACACCGAAACCGTTGGCGGCGGACCAGATAAGGGCTGCGTTCAATGTCGTGGAAGCCTTGGACCGCGAAAGCGCGGGCTTCGGCGGCACAGAGGCCGCCAAGGTGACACACAGCACGACGACGCTTAGGCATACGGACACGTCTTCGATTCTTTGGGATAGGCTACGAACATGAGGAAGCCAAATAGCATGGCCCAGGCCGTGACGGTTGTCGCCGACGATCCCGACGATCGAAAGGGCCGGCTGAAAAACATTGGCGGATCTCAATCCGATCATTGGAACAATACGCTCGCCAATCAGGCAGTGCAGACATTGTGGTTGAAGAACTCAAGTCCCGAGGAACGCGACAAACAATTGAGCGCCACGATAGCGGCTCTGACGGGCATCGCCCCCAAGGGCGAACTGGAAGGCATGGTGGCGGCTCAACTGATCGCCGCGCACAATGCCGCGATGGAATGCTATCGGCGCGCCATGATCGGCGAACAGACCTTCGAAGGCCGGCGGGAAAACCTCGCGCAAGCCAATAAGCTTTCGCGAACTTATGCGGCGCTGCTCGAAGCCCTCAACCGACATCGGGGCAAAGGGCAGCAGAAGGTCACGGTCGAGCACGTGCACGTCCATGCTGGCGGGCAAGCCGTCGTTGGGACGGTCAACGCCGCCGCACAGGAGGGGGGAGGGGCCGCCAACCAAACTGAGGATCAACCCCATGCAAAGATTGCAGATGCATTCCAGCCCTCGATGCGGTGCGAGGACAAGGTCTGCGAATCCGTGCCAGTCACCAGCAATGCCCAACAGTAGGTGCAGATTGCACGGCGGCAAGTCTCCTGGAGCACCCAGAGGCAACCGCAACGCTTTCAAGCATGGGAGGTACTCGTCCGAGGCAATTGCCGAACGCCGGCACCTCCGCGAGCTTCTCGCGGACATCAAAGAAGTCATCGAGTTGGTAAGCTGACATGCCAAGGCCGTTGGAGCGAACCACGCTGGAAGCAGGCCTCAAGCTCGACATAAACCGCCTGATACGAAATAACTTCATAACGCCCGGTTCGTATCGAAGCTGTTCCGTCACCTGGACAGACAGCTATTACAACGAGCCGCGGGCGGCGGCCACGATCTCGGCGGACATGAGCGGTCCCGACGGCGGATCGTTCCAGATACGCATCAACAACGACACCCAGAGTATTCCACTGCGGACGATGTCCCGTCATTTCGGGGGGCGGCAGTGGTATTTTGCATGCCCTCGACTGCATATTCCGGTGTCAGTGCTCTGGATGCCGCCGGGCGCCGTTAGGTTCGCCTCAAAGAAACATTGGGGTCGACAGGTCGCATATCAGTCTCAGTTTCTCGACCAGACGGGTAGAGCTCATCGTGGGCAAGAAAAGATCCGAAGGCGGCTCTGTTCAATCGGCTCGTTCGATCCCGATGACTGGGATTTTCCGCCGAAGCCGAAATGGATGCGGCAACGAACATATGAGAAAGCTGAGATTAAGTTCGACTACTACGAACAACTTTTAGATATTGGGACCTGCATGCTGTTGGTCCGCCTAACCGGGCTGATTTAGGGACTGCCTCACAGATCACCCAGAAAGGCGAGGAAAATCAATGAGGCAACCGATATTCGACAACATATTTCGATAGCGAGAAGCTCGCGGAATTCCGAAGAGACGGTGCCAGTTTCACCATTTCAAAGCATGCTACCGCTTCCTTGTAGCGACCGATTCTGAGATATCTTCCACATGGAAACCACCTTTTCTGAATTAACTGACCGTCTGCTTCGATTTCGGGACGAACGTGACTGGGGCCAGTTCCACACGCCAAAGGATCTTGCCATATCGGTGAGCATCGAGGCGTCCGAACTGCTGGAGCTCTTCCAATGGCGCTCGACTGACCAAAAACCGGACGCTGATTTCCTACAGCGGGCGGAGGGCGAGGTCGCCGACGTCTTGCTGTATTTGCTACTGTTGTGCGATCGACTCGGTATCGATTTGGCCAAAGCAGCAGCAGCAAAGATTAGCCGAAACGAACGGCGGTTTCCGGTCGCGAACGCACGTGGCGTGGCAAAGCCAATGGACAAGAGCCGGGGTGGCCGGTGAACAACGCAGGTGATTTCGATGTCTTCAGTAAATGGGCCGATGCTCCAAGCTACGCATTCGGCGGCCGTGGCGTGCAGGGCATCGTTCCGGAGGGCGATCGCGAGGCATACTGGCGCATCTATCAAGATCTGATGGCGGCAGCGAAAGTCGCTGTCGAGAACCATCCGGATGGACGCGGAATGTATTTGCGTCCGAAAATGTACTCACGCGATCGTGGCTCCCGCGGGATCGACCTCGTGATCTTTGGGTTTCGATTTGCGTGGATGGCGCCGAGTTCCTAGGACATTTACCTCAAGTATATGCGATTGCATCCGATCGTGGACTGGAGATTGGGTTCGCAGTCTCGATCCCAGAAGACGACTATTTTGATGCAGAGGCAAAAGAGCGAAATCGCTCAATCATTCCATTTATTTATTCGAAGCTGCCAACTTCGCAAGACCCGTTGGTAGCGAGCTTGGATAGGGATTTGGTTGCACAGGGGGGATGGCACTTCAATCGCCAGACTCGACTTGTTCCGGGCCAAGAAGGTTTCGATCGCTACTCGAGTTTGTCTGCCATGATGGGACGACTCAAGGCGGACGGTGAAGCGACTGGCGGTGGGACCGCAGCCAGATGGTTCCAATTCCTGTGCTGGGTGAGACCAACCTGCAAAATCAGTTTGCCCTCGCTCTCAACAACTTCGCTCCGCTTCTTTTCCGTTGTGCTCCAACGGCTTGGGACATGCAGATACGGTCCGCGCAAAGCACCGTCAGCGAACTGGGCGCTCAGGTTGAATATCATCCTGCCGATGAGGTTGACGGGCGAAAACGCGTACTAGCGGAAGTTGCCCGACGTCAGGGGCAGGCAAAGTTTCGGCGCGACCTGCTGGACGCCTATCAGGGCGCCTGTGCCATCACAGGGACCAACGTGGCGGATGTCCTCCAAGCGGCACACATTTACGCTTACAACGGCCCGGCGACAAATCGCGTCACGAACGGCATCCTTCTTCGAGCTGACATTCATAACCTGTTCGATCTATCGTTACTGACGATTGACCCCGGCAGCCTTGAGGTGATGGTTTCGCAGCGACTGCAAGGTACCGCTTATTGGGAACTTCACGGGCGGCCGCTAAGGCTTCCTCTGAAGCCGTCGCACCGCCCGAGTTTGGTGGCGCTGAGGGCTCGTTTTGCTGTCGATGCCAATGGTTATCATCGTAGTCTGCCAGGGATCACTTGACATCCACGCCTCGTCAGAACTGCGCCTCAGAAATTTATCCGGCCCAGCCAAGCCGCTTACAAAAATCCTCGCCGGCCTTTCGCGCAGCAGCGAAATCTTCAAACGTCCCAGGAAGTTCGTAACGTTTCCCCCTAAAATGCACGATGCACTTCTTGTTTTCTATCGCGACAGTCATGCCCTGTTCGTATGGCATCGAATATCCCCGAGAGATGGGTGGATTACATACACAAAACCCCGCCGGAGCGGGGCTTTGGGACGGTGACAATATCTAGGCTGCTCTGAGTTTGTCATCACTCCCTGAACAGCCTGCCTAGTGCCTAGGTCTTAAAGCCCGAAGACCGGGATACGCTAACGTATATATGCCGCTACAGGGCCTGTAGCAAGGCCCCCATGCCCAATCCATATATCACTCCGCGCCTAACAGCTTCTAAATCGTCGCCGGTAGCTTGTGGGGTTTCCCATCGCCTCCGACCGACTTTAAAACCATTCAATCTAGAGCGCGCGATGTTCATCACCATGTCGCATTTCGCCCAGCAAGCGAGATCGTTAGCTTCACCGGGATGATAGTTTTTCGAGAGCTTCACCACAAACGGGAGCCTATGACTCGCTTCCGTCGTGCTTATGGGAACAACAGTCACAATCTCGCCGCGATGTGGAAGCCTAGGAGACACGACTATAATTGGGCGGACCTTGCACATCTCCGGTGGCTGAAATCCCGAGAAGTCACAAACCAGAATTTGTCCGGCGCGCGGGTAAAAGTTGATGGCCAACTACGCAGCCCTTCTTTTGTACAAACCATGCTTGCCGGTCTTGGGCGCAACGGCGTCCCTCTGCTCGCAAAGATCGCCCATCGACCAAAGAGTCTGCGAAACAGCCGCCATTGCCGCCATCATTTTTTCAGCGTCTTGTGAAGCGGCGGTCAGCCATGCTGCATGACGCGAACGGCGTTGCCGATCACGTCGGGGCGCTTCTGGCCCTTAGGTCTGGTCGGCAAGAGGGAGGCCCCGCTTGTTATCATTGATGAAACGCTCAAGCTGCTGACGCAGTTGAACAGTGGTCGGCGGAACTTCAACGAAGCATGCTTGTTGCAGGAGTAGCTCTTGGACTTCCTTTGGGAGACCATCCCATTGATAGATCGCAGCCATGCCAAGTCGAATCGCCAAATGCTGTTTTGCCGTTGGGATTTTCGGCGAATGCGCCTTTATTGCCAAGGCTACCTCCATCTGCTTTCGGGTAAGCATATAGGCGCTTCCGCTGATGCAGGCAAATCGGGATAGTTACTTTCGCCTATTGGCTCTAACGCAACAAACTCGCACGCGCAGATGGGAAGTACGAATAAAACGTTGTTCGTGATACGCCCATCCTTGTGGCAATCTCTGAAACAGGAATAGTACCCACCTTCAGAAGAGCCGTGGCGGCTTCAATATCTCCGTTAGAAAGCTTCTTTCTACGACCGCCCTTACGCCCGCGAGCCAGAGCAGCCTTCAGTCCCTCCATCGTCCGTTCGCGATTGAGATCAAGAAAGTACTCAGCCATCGCGCCGTGCATTTGCAATGCGAAACGTCCGTGTGCCGTTTCGCTATCGAATTTCTCGGTGAGGCTGAGAAACTTGATTTCCTGGCGCCGGAGGGTGTCAATCGTTCTCATCATCTCCACGAGCGAGCGGCCTAGGCGATCGAGTTTCCAAACGACAAGAACATCGTCCGGGCGGAGGTAAGCGAGGGCGGCGTCGAACTCCGTACGCTTCGTGCCAGCGCGCCCGGATTTCTTTTCTTCGAAGACCTTGATGCAGCCAGCCTTGCTCAGAGCATCGCGTTGCAGATCGAGGTTCTGATCGTTCGTCGAGACGCGTGCGTATCCTATCAGCATGTTCAGGATTCTAAGCGAAGAACGTTATCCGCACAATAGATTTCCTTACACGATTTCCTGACACGGCATGCCGCTTAGGTTGAAGACTTATGCGCTCTAATCCGAATGTACGGAAAACGGTCGTTTGCCGGACATATGTCACGTCGCGTTTAGATCACCGTTGGCTAGTGAGTGCTGGCACGGCAGTACGGCAGCTTCGCGCCTTCATTGCGGACTTAGAGTTCAACCCTAGACCCGCCTTAAAAGCAGACGCTCCACGCGCCGCGAAAGAGAACCTAGCAACTCCGGTGCGGAAAATGCGCTGTCTCCCGCTACACCCCGCCCGATCGCTTCACCATCGCACGCTCCAGCGGCCCCACCTATCTATGGCAGCACCCGCACCTTCTGGCAGTGGTGGCTTTCTGTCCAATCTGCTCAATCCGCAGGATGCAGGAACCTGACGATCGACTGGCTAAAACAGCAAGGCATGGACGAGGCACGGCCACGATGTTCGCGTCGAGCAAGCCCGCTTTGCAGCAGTGCCTGCTCAAGAAGACGCAAACGAGCGGTCCTACTGAATTCGATCAGAGAGCCCAGGCCGCACAGGAGTATGGCCTTGACCCAAACACCCCAGACGGTCGGGACTTCATCCTCACCGGGAATCTTCCGCACGCTCGCGGCGGCAACGCTAACTTGGCCGTCAGCTACAGTTTGGAGTTGATGACCAAGGCAACCCGGCGCTTCTCCAACTCGGCAAGGATGGCAAAGTCGTCAAATCGCAAATGCCGCCCGGGGTAACGCTCTCCAAGGCTCCGATCAAACTTGACGCTGGCACTCAATGGATACTGCTTGATCCTATCACCCGCCAGCCTGTCGGCCAGATCCCGAAAAACCTTGCAGGGGCAGCTTCGCAA
Source organism: Mesorhizobium sp. P2_F7 (assembly GCF_056403695.1). Lineage (NCBI taxonomy): Bacteria > Pseudomonadati > Pseudomonadota > Alphaproteobacteria > Hyphomicrobiales > Phyllobacteriaceae > Mesorhizobium > Mesorhizobium sp. P2_F7. The sequence continues at coordinate 890,573 of NZ_JBFUFA010000004.1, forward strand.
ACCGCACAGGGTGCTGCTGCTTTCGGGAGAAGAAACTGGACCGGCATCACTGACGGCGACAACGATGCTATCGGCGGCATGCTCCGCTTCCAGCGCTCGTTCTGATAGGCGCGCTTGATTAGAAAATGGAACCCGGCGGGCAACCGCCGGGTTTTTCATTTTCACAACTACTCGACGGCGTTCCACGGCACGATGGTGTCCAGTCGGAGTCTCGGCGATGCACGATCCAGACGCTGAGTGGATAAAAGGGCAATGCCTGGACTTGCCTTGCGCACACATGGCGACAGAATGCGGCGCAACGGAGAGGTGGCCGAGTGGTCGAAGGCGCTCCCCTGCTACGGGAGTAGAGGTCAAAAGCTTCTCGTGGGTTCGAATCCCATCCTCTCCGCCACGCCGGAGCGGTAGGCGCTATCCAGCCATAGGGGCGCTGCGGCGGGTCGGATTATGATCGCGCCCCACATAGTCATCCAGCGGTCACCTTGATGTCGGATGATGGAAAACGGTCCGGTCCCGTCATTTCGCCGGTCGGTCCCCACTCAAAGTGAACGGGTTAACAGACTGACAAAACGGCCTTTGATGTGATCGGGGAAGACTTGGCACCTTTCGTGCACGTCTGGAATTGTCGGCTAATCCCGTCCCTGATTTGTGTGCCAAGTCGGGATGGGCTCGTCGGGAGTTGGGGTTGGGGCCAACATCCGGCGAGTTCCGGTCCACAATGGGACAGTAGTAACTGACGCGAGGTCTGACCGACGAGGATCATCTCCCGGCTCAGATAGCGAGCATGGCTCTCGGCGACTTTGGTTGCAGAGCATAATCGAGATCGGATGGGCGAAATGCCAAAGTATGTTGTCGAGAGAATTTTAGGAGAGACCGTGCAGACCAGCGAGGAGATCGACGCGCCGTCGCCTTTTAGGGCGGCGTCCAACGCGACAGGTCGGTCAATGTCGCTTTGGGATGGTGAAAATGCATACGTGCGAATTTCCCAAGCCGGAGTGCACCGCTCGTTCGCTTATGTCTGTCGGCATTAGGCAGGACTAGGTGCCGGCGCCTAAGCAGCTGGGTTTGGGGCTTTACCTGCCTAGGCGCCGGCCCGGCGGATTTTACCCACCGCTGTAGGACCTAGCTGACTTGCGACGTACCTTCTTCATGCGTTTAACCGGAAACTTGATCCGTCAGGTTGACCGCTCCCGAGTTGCGCCGGGTCTGTCCCATTCCACTGAATGAACTCGGCCTTCTTGCTGGTGATTGTCTCGATCGATTTCAACAACGGTTCATGAACCTCACGAAGTGCCCGGTAGTGATCGCAGTGGTACGCGAGGAGGGGCAGGATGATGTTCTTGTGCAGCGCCTCCGCTGCCACGAAAAAGCGCTCGATCTCATCTTGGAAAGGTTGTTTTGACGATTTGGTTCTGGCCATTGGCGATCTAAGTTGAAGGGCTCGCCGCAACGAGGACAATAATCCTATATGCTGGTATGCATGGCAGGCGCCGTCGAATGAAAAAGCCCGTCGCAGCTAATGAGCGTAAGCGACGGGCTTTTTGCACCTCCTCGCGGCTACACCCATGGAGAGATCGACCGCTTACCTATGCAACTCCCAAACGTGTGGTTGGTTGCAAACACTTTGAGTAAATTCCCACAGGGAGAGAACCCCGCGCGGCGAGCTACCTCCCAGGAAGCATTAGCGCCATGGCGCTGAGCGCGGCCATCAACAGGCGCCGCCGCTAGAAGCGAACCAAATCGAATATGGGTTTTAGACATTCGTTTATCTATTCGTGATTTCTAATAATATATGACATTCAATGTTTTCCCTCCGATCTGGTTTGCTTTGGACCGCCTAAAACGCGCTCCGGGACGCACCTTGAGTATTTTCGGGGACAAATCCGGGATAGCTGCCGTGGAATTTGCCATGGTGCTGCCCGTCCTGTGCCTCGTCTGCTTCGGCATCGCCGACGGCTGGTCCTATGTGACGAGTTACCTGGAGATGCGCGCCGGCGTCAAAACTGCGGCCAATCTCGTGATGGCCGGCGCGTCCAATGACACGGGAACGCAGGCGGTCGCGCTTTCAAGCTGGAACAGCAAGCCCGAGGACGCCGCTGTCGTGCTGGTCCGATCTTATTTGTGCGGCACCACGGTCGTGGATGCGACCACCATTTGCGGCGGAACGAAGCTGCCGACCGTCTTCGTCCAGATAACGGCGACGGGCACCTGGGTGCCCCCGTTCAACTTCGGTGTCTTCCCGGACCCGCGCGCGATCACTCACCAGGAGGTGATCCGGGTCCGCTGAGACGCCATAATGCGGCGTCGATCCGCTACTACCTTCCGAATAGATCCGTGAATAATTCTACTTACGCTTTGCAGAAGCCTTTTCGTTGAGACCCTGTCTTTGTCCGAGCCCTGCAGCCTTCGCCAATTCCGATCGCTGCTCGGAATAGTTCGGTGCTGTCATGGGGTAGCTGCCGGGTAGGTCCCATTTGGCGCGATAGGCATCTGGAGTCATGCCATGGGCGGAGCCGAGATGACGCCGAATTGCTTTGAACTTTTTTCCGTCCTCAAGGCAGTAAATGAAATTCGCCGTTACTGATCGCTTAGGATCTACTGCAGGCGGTCGCTTTTCTGCGGGCGGTGCAAATTCTCCGCCTATCCCGAACAATGACGCGTGAATTGACGCTATGAGTGCGGGCAAGTCGCCGACGGGAACCGGGTTGTTGCTAACATATGCAGAAACGACGTCCGCCGTTAGTTCGGCTAGTTCAGCTGTGTGGTCATGGTCGTCAGTCATGGGTTGGTCCCCCTTTGGGACATGTCTATTAGACCGTGCTCAGGTACGCAACCGGACACCCGGGCTTCCGTGATTTAGAAATTCGATCCCGGCATTTTCAAGAACGGTCATGACAGCGCGCACCAGCGGGTTCGCCGCCTCCTCAGATGCTTCAAGGAGCGAAGGCGTATTCGAAGGAGTGGCCGCTCTTTTCGTCCACAACGCGGATCCAAATCGGCTCGGTGTTTCGAAGTGTCACGCAGCGCTCGGTTGCCTCTTGGGCCGCCCTCAATGGTGTCGTCGCATTGACGACGTGCGTAGCTGTGACGGTATCGCCGTTCATTTCCTCGACATGATACGTGGGCACCGGCCGCTCCTAGTTGTCCAACTCAAGCGGCTCATGGTCGGGCTGCTCGTGCCACAACACTTGCCGAATGTCGCGCCGGTCGACGCGCTGACCGCATATTGGGCATTCGTGAAAATGGTCGTGGCCGTTGCCGGGCCTCTGAGGTTTGCCGGGGAAAGGTGGCGGTCCGAGATCTGCAATTCTTGTCATGACCGACCGAACACGGCTGCGCCGTAAAGGTTCCGAGTTGACCTCCACATGGGAACCATTTCAGCACATGCTAATTGAATCGCCGGGTGCGGATGTGTTCATGCGTCTGAAGTTTGTCGAGCCTCTTTTGCCGACCTTGGTGGATAAGCCTCCCAAAGGCGACGAATGGATTCACGAAGTCAAGTTCGACGGCTACCGCTCTCAGATCATCATTGACCACGGCGTGCGCATCTTCACGCGCAACGGCCATGACTGGACGACGAAATATCGCGACCTGGCCGGCGCGGCGAAGCGGCTCGGCGTCGACAACGCCATCATCGACGGCGAAATAGTCGTGCTCAACGAAGCTGGCCTGTCGGACTACCAGGCGTTGCGCAAGGCAATCACCCGACGCCAGCACGACCTCTATTTCGTCGGCTTCGATCTCTTGCACCTCAACGGGCACGATTTGCGGGACATGGAACTTGAGGATCGGCGCGAAATTCTGGAAGGCTTGATCCTGCCCGATGACCGCATCCAGTTCAGTCAGGCGCTGACCGGAGATGCCAAGGCAATCTTCCATTTGATTGAGGAAGCCGGCATCGAGGGCATGGTTTCGAAGCGCCGTGACAGCAAATACCGCAGCGGCCGCTCGACAGCGTGGCTGAAGATCAAGAGCTACATGATCGAAGAATACGAGTTGCTTGGCGTCGAGCGTGAACCAGGCAAGCCGGCCTTCGCGTTGATGGCTGATCGGAAGACTGGGCAATACGTTGGCTCGGCCTTCATCAACTCGCGTGGCGCAATCCGAGATCGGCTATGGAAGCGGGTTCAGGAGCACGCGGGGCCGGCGCCGAAGGGAATGAAGCGGCCGGCGACGCAATGGGTCAAGCCGGGTCTGATCGGACGTGTGAAGCACCTGCGCGGCGAGGAAGACCTCAGGCACGCTTCGCTGCAAGACTTCCGGGAGGAGTAACTCGATGCCTATCAGACGCAAAGCCGTGGATGCCGGCATTTTTGATCCTGCCGAATTGGCCTTGCTGGGGCGAGTTTTTGCGCAGATGAAAACCCCTGACCAATCAGCCGATTCTCAGAGCAGATTGGCCTCTCGGATAATCGCCAACTATATGGCCGGCGTCGCTGACGAAGCCGACCTGATCGCGCTTTCAAGGCAACCTCTGGGCCGCTAATCGATGGCAAAAGGCTGGACTCTCCAATCGCTGATTGATGACAAGATGACGGTGACGGCATACTGCCACACATCCGCTTGTCACCATAGTCAGGCGCTCGACCTCGCCAGGCTTCGCGATCGAGAAGCCGATGTGGCGCGATGTGCTGACTACAAAGGACAAAGCCGAGGCCGAAGCGATGGTAGAAGCGCTCGGCAAGGGCGCCCGGATCGAAGAAATCAGGCCGAAGCCGAAATGGCGCTAGAGCAACAGCGCGCAGGCGCCTAGCGCGGCCATGAGGAAGCAGGCGGCCGCTCCGAGCATGTCGCGCTGCCGGTAGCGCCAGATCGCGCCAGCGAGCATTGAGGCGGTGATTGCCGCGATGTAGAGAGCAACGAAATGCATTATCGACAGGGGTGTTTCAGCCGGTACTCTAGCAATAGGGTCAGCACCTCTTCGGTTTTGTCCCGCCGATGCTTCTCTGCCAACTCGACTTTATCAACGCTGAGCCCCAGCGGCATCGATATCACGAGGTCTATCAGTTGCGGGTCGCACTCGTAGAGGATCGCCCTTGCCAATAGGTCGGCCGGCTCGCAAAGATCCTTAAATTTGGCTATTCCAGCGCTCAGACAGCCTTCAAACGCGTCTCGTTTACTCGTGTCGGCAGTGTCCGCTCCGACCGTTGCCGCCACAGCCAGCAGGCTAAATGCCACTGCCTTCATGTCTTCCTCAACCTTACTCCGGCACCACCACCATTCTCGGGGATGAACTCGACGTCTGGCAAGACGTTCTGCTCGCCTGCAAATCTCGTCCGTATTCAGTTCATCAGGGATGAGCATGCTGATCGAAAAGTCGTCTGCCGGTGGCCCCAGCCTATGGTGTGATCGCGGAAGCCCGAGGAGATCGGCTGATCAGGCTATTAGGGCGGCGGAAAAAGAGGTCATCAGCCTGGAAGAGATCAGCGAAGAAGTCGTAAGCGTGTTCGACGTCATCTTCGATGCGATGCAGAATCGTGCCGGCGGCGGGGGTGGGGCTCGTACATGATCGCCTAGACCAAGACAAAATAGACAACCGGTGCAAGGATCAGGCAGATCGCCATTGCGATAACTATGGCAGTGGCCCGGCGCTCTGCCGGCCGCGAAAGGTTAGCGAAATCATCCTCATTTGCGATCAGGTCAAAGATCGGGGTAGCCACCGGGAGCCGAATGATTGTCGTTTGCGATTCGGGATGCCGCGTTATCGACTTCTGTTTGCGGGACGAGATCTGGTTCACGTTTGCCTCCCTTCGATGATGCCGGATTCGCCATCCCGCCCCGGGCGAAGCGAGCGGGATGGTAGAAAGCGGAAATCGATTTTCGGACGTGACAATTCAAAGACCTACGGCGTCCTTTCCGCGTCCAAATGAGGATGAGACAATCCAGCAATACAACCCTCAAGAAGATTCAGGCGAAATTTGTGCAAACGCAACTTTTGGCCAAGCTCGGCCATCTTGAACATCCCAACAGAACAAGCCGCCTTTTCGGCCACTTCGTGTTGCAGCAAGGCTATCTGCTCTCGCAGTTCGACGGCTTCGGCAAGCCGCTGATCTCTCACCCAGGCCCGACCATGCATGGCCATTCCCCACGATATTCACGCATACCTGCGATTGCCCAACCGCAAATTTGCTGTCGATGACCTGAGCGACGGTTCCGCCGCCTCGCTTCCTTGCTCAGCGGTGGCAAAATTGTTTTGCGTCCGTCGATGCCGCTCGAAAAGTGCGAGTTTGTCTGGATAGCCCATGTGCACCAGGGTGCCGCATCCCGCACATTTGAAACTGGATATTACCTTGAACCAGGAGCCCTTCTTGACGATCGGACGTGAGCAATAGGGACAGTCAAGTTTGAGAACCATATCATTCATGTCATCTGAAATCGGCATTGCGGCCTCCCTTTGCCCCTCCAACTCAGGCTGAAAACGTTTGTTCCGATTGCTTATGGGAGTCAGACTTCAGTCTGTCTGCGGTGGGGCTTTGCTACCCCAGACACGGTGGACTTGTGACGCCCGACCACCGCGCCCAGCAGCTCATCCCGATCAACGAACCGTGTTGAAAGAAGGCAAGCACGGTGAGGGCTAAAACCTGACGGTCTACAGAGCCGAGGCTCAACTTGGCATCTGCGCATACCTGATCGAACACAGACTGGCACAAGGCCAAATCATTCGGTCCCAGGAAGTGGCTTTGCGGAACTCGTAGCATCACACCGCCTCATAAGGGGCGGGGCACAACGAACTCTTCCATCACCGATGCCCACGACCATTGCCGGTGACATCTGCGGAGTCATATTCCGATCAACGGCGATTTCAAACCAATGTACGTTTTTAACGAAGGCCCGAAGAGGAATTGTGAACCCGACATCGGGCGCTAGCGGGGCGCTGTCATGCCTTCGGCAGGTCGTGATGGTTCGTCGCCATGTTGAAAAAATTCCGGCTTTCCTTTTCTGTTCTCATGGCGCACGAACCGATCGACACCCTGGGAAAGGCGACCCGGCACAACATGCTTCCTAAGCTTCAAACGAGACCCGCGATTTTCTTAATTTCAAACTGAGACACTACCCAAGAGAGGGCAGCGCTGGCACGGCAATCCCTGATCGTGCTATAGAGTCTCACCGGCTCCGGGCAAGCCAGCGGAAACGCCGCCGGCAGTACCCTTCGGAGTGGCTGACACACCTAGGGGAACCGGGCTTTCCTGCGAGCGAGCGAACGACGCGGGAACAGTATCCCGATTGAACCTTTGGAAGGTTCGCCGGGCCACAATTAATTGCCCTTCGGCCACTTGAAGCCCTCTGCCTCACGGTCGCGGGCTTTTGGTGCACTCGGCAGGATTCGAACCTGCATCTACCCTGGGAAGGTCCCGCTCTGTCCTAGATTGAGCTACGAGCGCTGCATTGGCAGGCTAAAGGATCAGGGTCGCTCTAACATCATGCAATTGGACGTGGGGCAGGGTGATGATCTGCCACTCCGCCCGCTGCCTCACGGTGGCGGGCTTTCATTTGGCAGTGGGGGCTAGTGGAATTGCCGGGCCCCACTCCGTGACATTGGTTGCGCGAGATGTCGATCGGCGCACCTTATACGGCGTGGATATCGTTCTGACCGATGCTGCCGCCATGGTCCTGCTCTCAATGGCAAGCATGGTCGACGGGCTGACGGAAGTCGAAGGTATGATCCGGGGGTACTGGCGACCCCAGAGGAATAGGCTTCAATTCCACACGCCCAAAAGAATCTCAAGTGTTGCGCGAATGAGACGATAAATTTAGCTTCTGCTGATACAAAGCTCTTTCGGTTTGAAGCGGGGATCAAGGATGGGCCGTCTTACTTTCGCAATTGCAGCTATCTTTGCGCTAATGGCCGGTCAGGCATTTGCCGCAGATGCGGTAGAGATTATTCCGGAAAGCAGCGCCATCAACTGGTCAGGAGCCTATATCGGCGCCGTCGCCGGATATGGTTGGAACAGCGACCACTACGATTTTGGCCCACCCGGTGTCGATGTTGATTCGGATGGCTTCGTTGGGGGCCTGACCGCAGGTTACAATTGGCAGCGGGGCCAGATCGTTTTCGGCGTTGAGGGTGACGTGTCATACGCCAATATTCACGGTAGCGCCCTTGAGGTTCCGTTTGTGCCGCCATGCGGCAACGAGGGCTGTACAGCCGATATCGATTGGTACGGAACGGGGCGTGTGCGTGTTGGCTATGCCTTCGAGAATTTCCTCCCCTATCTCACGGGCGGCTTTGCTGTCGGTAAGGTCAAAGGCACGGCTGACCTGGGAGCCTGCGGCTTTACGGCAACTTGCGGTTATGACGAGACCAGGTGGGGCTGGGCGGCCGGCGCAGGACTTGAATGGGCGCTGAACCAGCAGCTGTCCTTCAAGGCAGAGTACATGCACGTCGACTTGGGCTCTCCCGATTTCAACACGCCTGCTTCTGTCCCATCGACCGACAATATCGACTTCGACACGGTCCGGCTGGGCGTCAACTATCACTTCTGAGGCTCTAACGCCTTTCCGTCGTCGGTTTAATCTGCAAGGGGAACATCTCAGTGAAGAAGATCTATTCGAGGCCAACGTTGGCGAAGCGCGGCAGGCTATCGGTTGTGACCGCCTCCCCTCGATCCTCCTCCCCCGGCCCCGTGGCAACATAAGTTCTGTCGCATCATTTTCTGAAGCCGCCCGGTTCAGCCGAGCGGCTTCGCTTTTTTCACTTGAACATTCCTGTACCGCTCAGCGTCGCGAGATCAACAGGCAGAGTTCCCGAAGGTCTCGATCGTAGGTGCCAGAGCTGCTAAGCACGTCGGCACAGCGCTTCTCCATGCGACTGATCTGGCTGCGCGACATGTCGGCAACAACACCCGGAAGTCCAGTTGTGCCAGGAACGCCCGGTGTACCAAGGGTACCAGACGTGCCAGGCACGCCGCCAATGCCGACACCGACACCAGCCCCGACGCCCCGCCGACGGTCGCGCCCAACCCGGCGGGCTTTTTTTGTTTGCCTCATGGAACAGGGTAAAACCCGAAGTTAGGTAGGGGCAGCGGTGCGGCGCATCCTCCCGCTGCCGACTGGTCCCGTAAGACAGTCGGGCCCGCGCATCCGTCACCAGAGGCGCGGGCCGCTTCGAGCGGCAAAAGTCTCACTCGCAGGCTGCTAACCGACTGGGACTGGCGTTACATCCAGATAGAGTGGGTCTCGCAGGTTTAGGTATCCGGGATCGAAGTCTGCCACCCCGCATAGGGCGTCCCAGTTCAGAATGACAAGCCGGCCTCCTCTATGCTCCAAAAGACCGTCAGCACGCAGTTTCTTCAGCATGCGATTTACGTGAACTACGCTCGCGCCGATTGTCTCGCCGATCTGAACTTGAGTGAGCGGTAACGGATAAGATTTATCTCTTACCAGCCCCATGACCGTCATGCGCACGTAAAGCTCACAGGCGAGGTGGGCTAACCTGCCCATCACATCCTGCCCTCCCAATACCTTGACCCAGGCGCGTGCGACCGCCGCGTCTACTAAACTTTCCCGCCAAAATAGATTTGCCAGGCGAGGTGATTTCCGCACAACCTCGAGAATGTTGCGGTGTGAAATCAAAGCAATCTTGCTTCTGCCGATCGACGCAAGTGTGTGATCCATGATCCTTAGATGCAAGCCTTGGAGATCGGGTATATCGCCGGGGACATGGATTGAGAGGGTTTGCAGGGTGCCATTGCTCAAAACGCTGTAGCGTCGCAGGAGCCCCTCAACCACCAAGCAACAGTGGCTGGGTTCGTGCCCTTCCTGCGCAATCTGCTCACCGGGCTGCAACTGCTTACCCACAAGCACCATCGCTTCGACGCTCTCGCGATCATCTGATGAAAGACGACCTAGGCTTTCGAGCTTTCGGATCAGCGGTGTCGTCAAATCGGACATCGCTAACCATTAGCATTTTGTGATCATCTAACAACGGGCTTTGCCGCTCGCTTCCTGTCCACTGGGGCGGGCCGAGGACGCGCGGGACGCGTTAGCGGCATGGGACAGCAAGGCGTCCCGACCCTGCAGGCCCGCCAGCGCGCGTCTTCGCCGACCGCTACTTAAGAATGAAATACAACGGCATAAGGATCGCGAATCCCGCGACCGCGGTCAAAAACAGGTCTGTGGTCATGAGCCCCCGCTCGGATTTCCATGACCACCGACACAACTAATTTAGCTGATATGCAAGTAACAACTCTGCTCTGGTCATTCTTTTGCGCATATTGGGGTTGGGAATGGCCCGTGCGACCCGGGGCTCTCGTTTTGGGGGTACAGGCCGCACCGGCCACCGCGGGTGATTGGATCTCCCTCCCCGCACTGCCGAACGTGTTTACATATTAGGAATTGCGCAACTAACCCTATCGGCCTACCCAGCCGGTGGGGGAGGGATGACGTAAAATGGGAGAGCGCGAACCTATGGACGAGCATTTGCAGGGCAGGATTATTGCCCTCGAACTTTTCATGCTGTCGGAACTCGTGGCTTTATCGCTGAGCCAAAAAGACCCTGTCAGCTCCCTTCTAGCGCTGAAGACAGCTTTGCTTGCCGACTTACATACATCCGGGCCCATCGATGAATATAGCCAGAGCGTGTTGAACGAAGCCAAGGAAGCTCTAGTCCATACCTTCGAACAGGCAGCAGTGCGATTGGAGCAGGCCGGCGCCCGCAGGCAATGAGAGGAAGCCGCCTTGATGGCGAAATCGGGTCGGCTGGCGTCTAGATTGAAACCAGGAATCTGTGAATTCCCGCCCTGATGCTCGGCCGCCGGTCGGGCCTTTTCCTTCAAAATCCCTCATCCATTCGGCCGATGTGCCAGACAAAGTAAGGCCCCAAGTTGCATGTGATCCTCTCCGGGTCGCCACCGAACAGCAATTTGCCGGTCCCTAAATGGACCTCTAGGAGGTCCGCCTCCGCCTACCTGCGAGGCGGGATCTGGTAGCAGCGCGAGGGTAAGGCAATGCCGAGCGGGGTTTTAATTCCGGTTACCGTGACAATCGACGGGGTCAAGAAGACATTCCCGTCGCTCACAGATTTGGCACTCCATGTAGGTTCAAATCGGAGTGCGCCGATTACCTGGCGTAGTCGCAACCCCGACCGACCAATTCAGGACTGGGTGGATAAGCAACTCGTGCGCAGAGCGTCGACGACACGACGCTGAAGCAGTAGTAGCACTTTCTCTAAAGAATTCTGGTCACCAGCTTGTCCAGCCGGGAGTTCTCGCGGTAGGCCAATCGCACCACAGCGACCCCCAATACCCCAGTGATGGCGCCGCCGACTACGTCGGTCAGGTAGTGGGTGCCGATGTAAATTCTCGACCAGCAAATCAGGAATGCCATGATCATGAATGCCACCGTTCGGCGCGGCAGAGCTTGCATCGCAAATGCCGCAACAATCGCAATGGATGCGGTCGCGTGATCGGAAGGAAACGACCAGTCAGCGCTGGGCGCGATCAACAGATGCGTCACGCCGGCATCGTAGGGTCGGATTCTGTGCACGAACAGAAGGATGAACTGGTTGATCGCCAGCCCGAGCAAGAACGCCAGACCGGCTGACAGGGCCGCGTGACGAACATGGTAGCGCTCGGCCTTCACCCACCATTGCAGAGCCACAGCCAACACCATGAGCGGGACGCCAATTTGCGAGACGCCGACCATTGCCCGGTCAAGCACGGGGTGGACCCCGGCTGCGGCGTTGATCCAGTGGGTGAGAGTTGCATCCATTCGTTCTTGCTCCCGTTACTGTGGATCGCGAGGTGATCTATGAGAGCAGTCGACGAACGCCGTATCCATCAGATTTTTGAAGTCAGCGTCTGGCTCAAGGGCGCGCATGCCCTAATCGAATGTCTCGGCGGGGTCCTGCTCTACTTCGTCACCACGGGTGAGATTGCGTCGTGGGTAAATGCCTTCACCCAGGATGAATTGATCGAAGATCCGAACGATTTCATAGCAGGCCATCTGTCGCAGATGGCAAGCCATTTTTCGGTCGCAAGTAAAGAGTTCTACGCCTTCTATTTGCTCAGCCACGGTCTGATAAAGCTGCTCCTGGTTATAGGCCTTTTGCGGGGCAAACTGTGGTCGTATCCGGCCTCCCTCGTCGCACTGGGCGCATTTATGGCCTACCAGGTCTACCGCTATTCCTACACCCACTCTCCGGGCCTGCTGGTACTGACGGTCTTCGATGGAGTCGTCATGCTGTTGATCTGGCACGAATGGGGTGTAATGCGGCGTCACAAGCCCGCATAACGGCCGAGTTATTGGCTTCGCCCCTGTTCAATCCGCTGGACCGCAGACCAGCACAGAATGGCCCAGGCGGAACCGACGCACCAACCCGCAAGAACATCGGTGGGGTAGTGGACGCCGAGATAGACCCGGCTCAATCCGACCATGACCGTCAGAAACACCGCAAGCGAAACGAAATACGCTTTGACGCGGGGATCGGGGTTCGCCTTGGCCAGCAACGCTCCAAGGGTCAGGAAAGTGACGGCGGAAAGCATGGCGTGCCCGCTCGGAAAGCTGGCTGTAAAGACCCTTGTCGTGTGGATGAGATCGGGCCTCGGGCGATCAAAGGCGATCTTCAGAACGGTGCTGATGGCTTCCCCGCCAGCCACGGCGGCCGCAACAAGCACGGCGTATCTCCGCTTTCCTGCCATCAGCAGATAGCCCACTGCGGCCACCGAAACGAAGCCAAGGAAAGCAAAGCTGCCAAGAGACGTGACGTCGCGTCCCATTTCCTCCAGCCAGGGCGGACCAATCGGGTTCGTCGGATCATTGGCGCTGCGGAACGCCATAAGCACGGCCCGGTCGAAGCCGCTCGTGTCGCCCTCGATAACTTCTTCCGCCAAAAGACCGAAGCCAAGGACGAGGCCGCCCGCAACAAGCAGGGAGACGATCAGCCACATGGCGTCGCTGCGAAAGCCCTGCAGAAACCCGCCTGTCGTGCGAGGTAATTTGACCGCCATATGGTCTGGACCTTTCGGGAGCACAGCCGAAATCCGCGCCGAATGAGGAACGATATCTTGACGGTAATGAGGTTAGCCACAACAAACAAACTGATTGCCCAAATGTTGCGTGGCTAGGCCCTTTGCGCTCAGGCCCCGTCCCTAAGTCTCAACATATGTCGTGCTAGAGCGCTCACATCGTGGCCTCATCGAAAGAGCAACGTGATTGGAGCGCGTTGGGGCCCTGGTGATATAGACAGCAATCGTGACCCGCGCCATCCGCATTGCTATTGTCGACGACCATCCGTTGTTTCGCGAGGGCGTAGCGCGCAGCCTTGGTGAGATCGGCGGTTTCGAAGTGGTCGGCGAAGGCGCCAGCGCTGAGGATGCCGAAAGGCTGGTCGCGGCCATGCGGCCCGACATCGTGCTGCTCGACATCAGCATGCCGGGCGGCGGGCTCCACGCCGCGGTAAGCATCTTGGCCAAAGATCTTGGCCAGAAGGTCGTCATGCTGACCGTGTCGGAAGCCAACGCCGACGTTGCCCAGGCGCTCAATGCCGGCGCGCGCGGCTATGTGCTGAAAGGCGTCGGTTCGAAGGCGCTGGCTGAAATCCTCAGCAATGTCGCGGCTGGCGAAAGCTATGTCGCGCCGACACTGTCGGCCAGGCTCTTGTCGGACCTGTTGCAACCAACCAGAGCCGACCGGTTCAAGCAGCTCACCGACCGCGAGGCAGAGATCCTGTACCTGGTGGCGGAAGGCATGAGCAACAAGGAAGTCGCCAAACGGCTTTCACTGCAGGAGAAGACGGTCAAGCATCACATGACACGAGTTCTGCACAAGCTCAATGTGCGCAACCGCACCGAGGCAGCGCTGCTGACACGCGAGGCGCGTGAGCGCGACACGCGATTCTAACGGAACATTAGCAAGATCTAAAAGTTTGATGCGAGCGGCAACAGATGTGTTTTAACCCATCTTTGCCGAAGATCGGGAATGCACCACCTGATCGGCCCGCGCTCTCCGCCACGAGGCGCGGGCTTCACGCACACAGGAGACCCAATGCTGACTGGCGAAAAATCTTGACGGCCTAACAAAGCCGAAGCGCACTGCTTGAGCAGGCGTTTGGGGTTCTTGACCTTGACGCTCTGCGGAAGGCTTTCCGCGAGTTCGCTCACGAGCGTGCGATCAAATTGTCAGTCGGCTGGAACCTCTCGGCCCCGACGAAATTCTCTCGCTGCACTGGCCCATTCAGTGCACTCCGAAAGAACTTGCCCGCTGGCTCCGGCTAGCGGGCTTTTTTATGCCCTCCGGAACATCGGAACGACTGGCCAGTTGCCACTGTGCAGTGGGTTTCACCCTGTTGATTTTATCTCCAAGGCCACTGCGGATCGTACTTTCCTGTACGGTCGGAGCCCGCTGCCGCGCTATGAGCTCCAGGCAGCGGGCTTTTTGCACACATCGTCCATTTAGAATTTGAGACGGCCTCGGACGGGAGGTCTTTATACCTTTGTCGCGACGAAACTTTTCTAAGTTTATGGCGTTGAGGAGATGGGCGTTCTAAAACAGCATGCCCATCAGGAGGAATTTTCCATGACTTTCAAGATGATCACTATGAGCGCGGTGGCGCTCGCGATGATTACTGGCTCGGCTCTTGCCGGCAATAACACAGGTACATCGGCTCTGGATGATCCGGCGAAGATGTCTCCGTTCTTCACCGATGCCGGCATGAAGACGATGAAATCCGAGGCTGAGATCAAGGCTGCATGGATCGCGATGTCGGAAGAAGACCGCGCTGGCATGATGAAGGAATGCGGCGACGAGGCTATTGCCAAGCTGCACGACAATTTCTGCAAAACGACCAAGCAGCTAGGCGGCGCCAACTAGTAACAAGAGATAGCTCGCTGACTTCAGTTGGCGGGCTATCGACTTTGCCGCGGCCAAATGATCGACCCTAACAAAACAACGCTTGAACGCGCGTTCGAACTCGCCAGGTCCGGCAAATGTCGAACCGTGGGTGACATTCGGGCAAAGGTTCAGGCAGAAGGTTATGATCCGAGGCAGCTAGAAGGAAGGAGCCTCCACCGCCAACTAAGTGACATCATCCAAAGCGCTAACAATGCACGGTGTTCATCTGCTGCCAAGATAGTATGATCAAAAATTGAAGGGGCCCTTAGGCGCCGCTTTAAGCCTTCGCTTTGCGCTTAGCTGACACCTTCTCCAGCGGCGCAACTTTGCGGCCAAGACCTGAGGCTTTTGCCAATTCAGACCGCTTAGCAGCGTAGCTGGGAGCGACCATGGGATAGTCGCGAGCCAAGCCCCATTTCTCGCGGTAATCGTCGGGCGTCATACCAAGTAGGCCGAGATGCCGTTTCATCGACTTAAATTTCCGGCCGTCTTCCAGGCTAACGATATAATCAGGGAATACCGACTTCTTCGGATTGACGGCGGGTGCTTTCGTCTCGGCCGGCGCAGCAACTTGGCCGTCCAATCCTGACAGTGACGCGTGAACCGACGCAATGAGTTCCGCCAAGCCGGCTGCGGGCACGGGATTGTTCGCTACGTACGCGGAAACAACGTCGGCGGTGAGCTCGGCTAGTTCGGCAGCGTGGTTGTGGGCTTCGTCGCTCATATAGATCCTTTCTACAGTTGAAGACCTTCTACGAGAGCAACCTCAAGCGCGCAACCTGATTATTCCATGGCGAGCAGAGCGAGTTGCCCTGTCGACGAGAGTCCGCTAGCTGGAATCGGCTGGCGGACTTCCTAGGTTTGGTAGAGCGTCATTTGAAGTAGGCCTTTAGTCATGTACGAGCTACTTGGCAATGACTCGCGGGACGAAGATGGACAAGCGACAAAACACAAATAATATTGAGTTGGTCGGTCTT
This sequence comes from Mesorhizobium sp. P2_F7, assembly GCF_056403695.1. Lineage (NCBI taxonomy): Bacteria > Pseudomonadati > Pseudomonadota > Alphaproteobacteria > Hyphomicrobiales > Phyllobacteriaceae > Mesorhizobium > Mesorhizobium sp. P2_F7. Next base: position 906,376 of record NZ_JBFUFA010000004.1, read on the forward strand.
CTAGCCGTTCCTTTGCCACTTCTCATCACCGTGCTCCCGGCTGGAATGATCCTTTGTTTAAAATTCGTTTTGTAAGGCGCTAAGGGCTGGACGTTCCAGTCGCCGATCGCGACGAGGCTTAGGTTTTATCTCTTCCCCACTGCCTCTTCCGGATCGCAACCGCCTCCAGAAAAGCCTTGGCAGCGGCATCGCACGCCATGCGTGAAGGTCCATTTGCAGCGAGGATGATCTTTGCCGCTTGCGGTGTGAGGCTATGCTTCTCGGCGAAAAATACGAGTTCATACTCGTGTTCGGTGTTATCCATTCTGTCCCTTCTGTTGCCCGATGATCCGATTGATCAGGCTCTCCTCAGGTTCGCAGTCGCCCGTCAGCTCGCGGATCAAATCCTTGACGTGCTGAAACCAGTGACGCTCTGCGACAAGGCCCTCAGTTATCGAAGCTTTGAAGGCGTCGCAAAGGATGGCGAAGTCGTGAGAGGAAATGAATGTGCGTGGGGGTTTGTTGTCTTGCATCGTGGGCTCCCGGCAGGGCGGGAGTACGATGTACGCTCTCAAGCGCCGGCGCCCGTTTAGTGGCCAGCGACAAAAGCAGGCTAGGCCGTTTGCAGCAGCTTAGCGAGTCAATTCGCGCCAAGCTGCAAGGTGCTAGCCCCGTCGCCTTTTTGCCGCAGGCATTTTGGAGCGTCCTGGACGTGGCAGAAGCGACTGAAGTCTGACTCGCACACGCATTGTACCCTCACGAGCAACCAACGCTCCATGCCTAGGTTGGGAAGCACAAGGGAGCCCCGCCAATGCCCATCTCAGACGAAATGCGTGACGTAAATATGAAATTCGAATGCCCGTATTGCTCTCTTCCAGTCGTCCATAGAGGAACCTGGTTCAAAGTGATGGCCAGTTTCAAGTGCGCAGGGTGTGGCGCCAAGGTTCGAATTGGCTATCAGGACAAGCTCGCTCTTTTTGAACGGAATCGGCAGGGGCAAAACGGAACGCTGGTCAGGCATAATGTCTGAGATTCACTGCGATCGCTGATTGACGCTATGCGCTGCAATCCATGACCAGCGTCTGGGTCGCTTTCTGTTTCGTCGGCATCGTGATGGCACTGGTGGTGTTATGGTCGATGAGATTGTAGCGGCTGGACGATCCCGGCTTAACCGTGAAAGAAAGGACCCAGCGAATAATGGCCTTTACTGTCATCTGGTATGGAAGACAGGGCATTGTCGACAAGGAAATGTTCGATGCCGAGAAGGTGGCAAGGGAACACGCGATCGCGATGTTTCAGACCCGGAAGGGCGATGATGGAATCGTGTCCGTTGAAGTTCGCAAGGAAAGCGGCGCTGTCGTTTTTAGCCATGCGGAGAATTAAAGGTTGGCCGCCAACAGCGCGATACGTCTCGCACTGGAACGTAAGTGGTCGACAAAGGTTTGTGCTGACGGCAGGCGAAGTTCCCTCAAATTAGCCTGCCGCAGGTCCAGCCCAAAAGCGGGATCGACCCGCCGCTGCCGTCGTTTGCGACTCGGGATGCCGCGTTACCGACTTCTGGTTTGCGGGACGAGATCTGGTTCACGTTTGCCTTCGATGATGCCGGCTTCGCCGTCCCGCCCCGGCGAAGCGGAGCGGGATGGTAGAAGCGGAAATCGATTTTCGGACGCGACAATTCAAAAACCTATAGCGTCCTTTTCGCGTCCAAATGGACTCGCGGCGCTACGGTTTAATGTTCTTTCGCTCATCGTATCCGCAACGAAGGAGACAGCAATCAGGTCATCGGCATTGAACCGCAGTTAACCTGCATCGCATCCCATCAAAGCAGCTACTTTTTGGAAGGCTTTCAGATCGTTCTCGGTAACATTGGCGCTTCGCATTTTTGTTTCGAGCTCGTCGATGCGTACCCGTAGAGTCTGAGACGTTCCAATTTCACCTTTGGACATTGTTGTCTCCTCCTGACGTAGTTCGCTCCCCGCCTAGCCACGATCCAACCCACTTTAGCTAGGCGCGCAATCAAGGGTTCTGACGTTCGTTAGCAAAGTCTTAAGCAAGGCGGCGACGTGCGAAGTGTTTCGAAAAGATACGCTAATGCGGCATGCAGCTTGCTTCCTCGACCCAAGGAGGCAAAACACATGGTACTTTCACGAGATCGGGACGACGACGATATGATCGTCCAATGCCCTAACTGCAAGCGAATGATGATCCGGAAAGGTCGCCTGATAAAAAGCTCCAAGTCTATGACATGTGAGGCTTGTGGGAATGAGATCCGCCTGTCTTATTCTTATAAAATGGCGATCTTTGAACACCGCAGGCCACCATCATAGACCAGTCGCGCCGTCATCGCTGGGAAGCAATGGCAACGGCGCCCCGTGCCGGCCATCAGAGGGAAGCGGCAGCTCCGATCAGCTCCCTCAGCGTAAGCTTTGGGGATTCAGCATGGCTCCGCACGGACAGCATGCCGTTGAAATTGTCGAAGGCAATACGTGGTCGGTTCGCGTGACCTTCAATGGCCTCACGAAAACCGTTCCCTTCACAACTGAAAGCTACGCACGCTCCTATGCTGACGGGCAGGCGTTTCGGCTTGGTGTTGAGGTGGTCAAGGCTAGGAAGTACGCCTAATGCCTTCAGCTGAAAGCAGGAGCACCCGCTTTGGCTTCATTTTTCCCGCCTATCAAAGCCCATCTACAGAGCGCGCCAGAATGTTTCGGACGTTCGAGACCTGCCACTTTCCGCCGCGGGCTGTTCGAACGCCTCGGTTGTTCAAGGCAGTCGCAACCCCGCGCAAGCTGATGATGCCGCAGCGACGGATGGACTCGATGACCGGAAGGACGGTCTCGGCGAAACGATCGGCCGCCTCCACCGAGATCTGTCGCCCCTTGGCGGCTGCCTGATCGGAATTAGCTTTCGTTTTCGATCACCGAAAGACGGGAAAGGAAATAATCTTCAGGGCAGGCGTCGAGAACCGCCATACGACCTGATTGCGAACCGGTGATGTTCAGACGTTCTTTCATTCTTACGAAAATGTAAGCTGCCAGACAGCTGCCGGTGAAGTCGCGTCCCTATGGTCACTGTTGCCGGCCGTCCTGGCCGGCGCTTGTTCGCCGGAGGACCGGCCCCAACAGGAAAACCGCCCATGAACAGACTGGTTCTCGCCTTCGCAGCATTTGCCATCGCCACCCCGATTGCATCCGCCTCCGCCGCGCCGGCGCCTTGCGAAGAGACGCTCAAGACCCTGCGCGCCGCGGAAGTCGACGCCAAACTCAGCGATACGGACAAGGCGAAGCTTTCCGAGCTGGAGACCAAGGGCATTGAGCGCTGCAACGCCGACGACGACAAGCGCGCCGACGACTTCTTCGCCCAGGCCATGAAAATCCTGGCCAAGTAAGCCCGCAACGACAGGACAAGCCATGCTGCCGCCAGCCACCCAAACTGCCGCGCCTGCTCTTAACCGGGTTCCCGATGTCACCGTCGATTTCTGGCTGATCAAGCTGATGGCGGTGACCATGGGCGAGACGGCGGCCGACTATCTCGCCGTCAATCTCGGCCTCGGGCTCACCGTCACATCGCTGATCATGGCCGGCATCCTGGTTGTCGCCCTCGTCCTGCAGTTTGCGCAGAAACGCTACGTGCCGTGGGCTTACTGGCTGGCGGTGGTGCTGATCAGCATCGTCGGCACGCTGGTCACCGACAACCTCGTCGACAATTTCGGCGTGCGGCTTGAAACAACGACCATCGCCTTCAGCATCGCGCTCGCCGCGACATTTTCGGTCTGGTACGCCAGCGAAAGGACGCTGTCGATCCACACCATCTTCACCACCCGGCGTGAGTTCTTCTACTGGCTGGCGATCCTGTTCACTTTTTCGCTCGGCACCGCGGCCGGCGACCTCGTGGCGGAAAGCTTCGACATCGGCTACCTCACCACGGGCCTGTTGTTTGGCAGCGTCATCGCGCTCATCGCCTTTGCTTATTATGTCCTCTGGCTGGACGGAATCCTTGCCTTCTGGCTCGCCTATATCCTGACGCGGCCGCTTGGCGCCTCGTTCGGCGACCTGTTGTCGCAACCGGTCGAATATGGCGGACTCGGCTTCGGCACCACCTTCACCAGCATCCTCTTCCTTGGCTGCATCGTCGCCCTTGTTCTCTACATGACGCTGAAGAGGGACGTCGACCAGGCGGACCCACTCCTGCAAGAGTTGGAATGAGCGCCAGCAGTGGTGCAAGTCGGCTGAGCGTGGCGGAGAGGACACTGCGGCTGCCGCCATTCTAGGAACGGGTCGCCGCCGGTGATAGCCTGCTACCTTGAAATGTCGGCAACAGACCGGAACAGAGATGCGCCTTCTCCTTGTTGAGGACGACCCACGGACGGCCGACGTCGCGCTCACCCATAAAGTGTTCTTGCGCGGGGAACTCCTTCTTCGGGAAGAAATCGCTAGAGTATTGCGGCGGCGGGTGGACCCTTGAACATACGCTCCAGACGCATGACTTCCGCGTCGGCGTCGCAATGAAATTCTAGCGTTTGGCGTATCCCATCGTCCAAAAGTACAAATAGCGATCAGTTTTCCTCTCGGAAGTCCTGCAGCGAAGCATGGCGCAAATCCTCCTCGCCGCGCAGGTGCTTCACGCGGCCGATCAGACCCGGCTTGACCCATTGTGTCGGCGGCCGCTTCATACCCTTCGGCGCTGGTCCCGGGTGCTCCTGCACGCGCTTCCACAGGCGGGCTTCTGTCGCCAAGTTTATTGCCAGTCAAAATGAAATTTCATTGCCCCAACTGTGACACTCCCGTAGAAAAGATGGCCTGGTTTCAGGCAATCACAT
>NZ_JBFUFA010000005.1:0-409175 GCF_056403695.1 Mesorhizobium sp. P2_F7
CGCTCGATCTGTTCCTCGAGCTTCAGCACCTGGTTGGCGTAGCGTGGCGCCTCCGAAAGCGCGCGCACCAGCGTCTTTTCCTCGTCCTTCGAGATCGTGCCGCGCGCCACGCCGGCGCGCACCGCCAGCGACGCCAGCACCGACAGCTGGCAGGTGAAAGCCTTGGTCGAGGCGACGCCGATCTCCGGACCGGCCAGCGTCGGCAGCACGACATCGGATTCGCGCGCCATGGTCGATTCGCGCACATTGACGACGGCGCCGATCTTCATCCCGGCCTTGCGGCAATACCGCAGCGACGCCAGCGTGTCGGCGGTTTCGCCTGACTGCGAGATGAAGAAGGCGGCGTCATCAGCCGACAGCGGCATCTCGCGATAGCGGAATTCCGAGGCGACGTCGATGTCGACCGGCAGCCGCGCATAGCGCTCGAACCAGTATTTGCTGATCAGGCCGGCGAGATAGGCGGTGCCGCAGGCCGAGATCGCCAGCCGACCGATCTTGGCAAAATCGAACGGCAGCTCCAGCGGCTTCGAGACGCCGGAGACGAAATCGACATAATGCGCCAGCGTGTGCGAGATCACTTCGGGCTGCTCATGGATTTCCTTTTCCATGAAGTGGCGGCGGTTGCCCTTGTCGACCATGAAGCTGGTCGACAGCGACTGCTGGCGCTTGCGAGCAACCTTGTTGCCGTCGATGTCGAAGATGGTGACGCCGTCGCGGCGCACCACCGCCCAGTCGCCGTCTTCGAGATAGGTGATGGAATTGGTGAACGGGGCGAGCGCGATGGCGTCGGAGCCCAAAAACATCTCGCCTTCGCCATGACCGACGGCGAGCGGCGGGCCATTGCGGGCGCCGACAATGAGATCCTCATCGCCCGTGAACATGATCGCCAGCGCAAAGGCGCCTTCCAGCCGCTTCAGCGCCGCGTGCGCCGCCTCGATCGGCTTCAGCCCTTTGGCCAGTTCGCGCGCCACCAGATGCGCCACAACCTCGGTGTCGGTCTGCGACGAGAAGGCATAGCCGTCGCGGATCAACTCGTCGCGCAACTCGGCGAAATTCTCGATGATGCCGTTATGGACGATGGCAACGCCATCGGAGAAATGCGGATGCGCATTGGTCTCGTTGGGCACGCCATGCGTTGCCCAGCGCGTGTGGCCGATGCCGATGGTGCCGTCGAGCGGCTCGTCCTTCAGCCGGCGTTCGAGATTGATCAGCTTACCTTCGGCGCGGCGGCGGCCAAGCGCGCCTTTCTCGACGGTGGCGACCCCGGCTGAGTCATAACCGCGATATTCCAACCGCTTCAGCGCATCGACAATGAGCGGCGCGACCTGGCTTTGGCCGACAATTCCGACGATACCGCACATGCGCCTGCCCCCGAATCCCAATGGAAAACCAGCGCTATCTAGGGATTGCCGGCCCGCCGCGAAAGTCACTTTGCGTTTCGTCCGATGTAACGGACGCTTCTCAACCCGATGCACCATGTCAGGCCGCTCTTGCAATCCGGTTACTGCAATTGCTCGATTTTTTCAGGCGTCTGGTTCTCGTTCTCGCAATATCTGGCTAAGGTCCGGCCATGATGAGCCAAGCCACTGTCACACTCTGGCGTCCTGTCGGACCGAAGGAACTGGAACTGATCGAGGCGTCGGGGATGCGCGAATTCCCGCCGCGCCTGCCCGATCAGCCGATTTTCTATCCGGTTCTAACAGAGGCCTATGCGACGCAGATCGCCCGCGACTGGAACGTGCCGGCGAGCGGCTCGGGTTTCGTCACCCGCTTCGACGTGCTGAAAAGCTTCCTCGACCGTTACAAGGTCGAACATGCCGGCAGCAGGGCGCATCTGGAATACTGGATTCCGGCTGAAGACCTCGCCGATTTCAACAGGCGATTGTCGGCCGGATCGAGGTGACGGCCAGCTTTGGCGAGGCTGCTATCGACTGATCGCCAGGGTCCTAATGGTCAGCGGACTTCTTCTTCGCCGCTGCAGCCGAAGCGAACCGCTCGCGCAGCTCTTTGCCTTTGCCAGGAATGGTCTTCTGGCGGGCGCGGCCGAAGGCCAGCGCATCGTCGGGCACGCTTTCGGTGATGACGCTGCCCGAGGCGATGTAGCCGCCCTTGCCGATGGTGACCGGCGCCACCAGTGACGAGTTCGAGCCGATAAACGCGCCTTCGCCGATGTCGGTGAAGAATTTCGAGTAGCCGTCATAGTTGCAGGTGATGGTGCCGGCACCGATATTGGCGCCCGCACCCACACGGGCATCGCCGATATAGGTCAGATGATTGACCTTCGCGCCTTCTTCGACAACCGCCTGCTTGACCTCGCAGAAATTGCCGACCTTGGCCTTCTGCCTAAGATCGGCACCTGGCCGCAGCCGCGCAAACGGCCCGACATCGCAGTTGGAGGCAATGGTGGCACCCTCGATGTGGCTGAAGGCGTGGATCTTGGCGCCGCCGGCGATCTTCACCCCCGGGCCGAACCAGACATTGGGTTCGACGATGGTATCGGCGCCGATTTCGGTGTCGTGTGAGAAATACACGGTTTCCGGCGCAATCAGCGTTACGCCCGACAGCATGGTCTCGTGCCGTCGGCGCAGCTGCCAGATGCCTTCCGCCTGCGCCAGTTCGGCGCGGTTGTTAATGCCGAGCGCGCTCTCGAAGCTGGCTTCGGTGGCGACGACATCGAGGCCTTGCGCACTGGCGATCTCGACAATGTCGGTCAGATAATACTCGCCCTTGGCATTCTTGTTACCGACCTGGTCGAGCAGCTTCAGCGCATGAGCGCCGGCTACCGCCATCATGCCGGCATTGCAGAAACCGATCTTTTTCTCCTCGGTACTGCAGTCCTTCTCCTCGCGAATGGCGGTGAGCTTGCCGCCCTTTTCGAGCAGCCGACCGTAGCCGGTCGGGTTGGGCGGACGAAACCCGACAACCACGACGGCAGCCCCGTCGGCCAGCTTTTGCCGCGCATTGGTCAGCGCTTCGGCATCGATCAGCGGCGTGTCGCCGAACATCACGAGAATGTCGTCATAACCCTTTGATATTGCTTCGCGCGCGGCCAGCACGGCATGCGCTGTGCCGAGCCGCTTCTCCTGCACGAAAGTCTCGGCCTTCGGCGCGAATTTCGCCGCCGCCTTGCGCATTTCGTCGGCGCCATGGCCGATAACCAGCGCCTGGCTGCCGGCACCGGCGGCTTCCGCCGCCTTCACCACATGCGCAACCATTGGCAGCCCGGCAATCTGGTGCAGCACCTTGGGCAGCGCGCTCTTCATGCGCGTGCCTTCGCCGGCGGCGAGGATGACGGACAGGCAGGATCTCTGGCTCATGAAGGACAACCATATGAAAAGGGATCAGGAATCGAAAGATAGGTAGCATCCGGCGCCATGCTGCACCAATGCGGTTAAATTCCGGTGAGATCGTAGAGCAGCTGACAAGGTAACTCTGAAAGGGTACCCCCTCCCGTGCCGCAAACCTGGACCGGCCCCTCCCTACCAACGACCATAGTAAGCTGTCGTGTGGGGCATGCCTTGCCGGTATATAGGCGCACCAGTCAGGCCTGAAGGGGCACTGTCCGGGCATTTGTCGGCCACGGCAACGCCAACGGCTGCCAAGCCCATAAGTCGCAACGAAAAGGGCATTGCTCCATGCTGGCTTTGGCCGCTGCGCGGACGCAAGCTACGATCCGCACGAATGATGTGGCATAATTGGCTGTTGCCCGACTTTGGGGACATTGCATTCGATCCGTGTGGCACAAGATGTATCATCATATCCTGATCCCCACCGATGGCTCGGAAAGATCCCAGAATGCCGTTGCGCACGGCGTTGGCCTCGCCGCGGCCCTGAACGCACAAGTAACTATTCTTACGGTGGAAGCCCCGTTGCATTCGGTCGCATCCGACCCCACGCCAGTCGTCGAGATCCCTGGGGCGGCCGAATTCATTCATAAGTTTTTGCATGGAAAGGCGGAGGAGTATCTCGCTTCCGCCGCAGCCGTCGCGGCAGCCAGTCAGGTGTCCTTCGAGACTGTCCACATCAAGCAGGAGCATTGCTTCGCAGCTATCATCGAAACGGCTGAAGCCAGGGGCTGCGATCTCATCGTCATGTCATCACATAGGCGAAGTGGGATATCGGCAGTGCTGCTCGGAAGCGTAACGCTCAAGGTGCTGACGCACAGCAACATCCCCGTGCTTGTTCACCGTTCGTAGAGTTGGTCGCGTGTTGCCGTGTGCCAACCCCCAATGCGCTCGCGCCGCTACATTTCCACACCCAAGCAGAAGTTCGTACCACAGCGGTCGAATTCACACTGGATTTTACCCGCAGGAAGTCAGAAAAAATCTGCCGCGATTTCGAAGCAGGGTAGATGGATGCGCCACGACAACCCTCCGTCGCTAAATGCAGGAGAGATTTTGGCCGAGGCGATCTCAACGCCTTGTGAACAGCTCTATAGCAATGCATACTCTATCTCATGGAACCTAGAGTTAGCATTGAGGTAAACACCAACAATGAATTTTCGATCAATCTTCACTTGAGGGGATCATTACTGATGTTGGGATCGAAAGGCCGATGCCAAGTAGTCTGACAACACCACTTTTGAGCACCTACCCCAGCCGACCCAGCACCGGGAAAGTCTCCAGCAGCCAGTAGGACACTGTCTGCACGCCGCCGGTGAGGAAGAACACGCCGGCCACGACCAGCAGCGCGCCGATGGCCTTTTCGACGCGGCCGAGATGGACGCGGAATTTGCCGAGGAAGCGCATGAAGGCGCCGGAAAACAAAGCGGCGATCAGAAACGGTATGCCGAGGCCGAGCGAATAGGCGGCGAGCAGGAGTGCGCCCTCGCCCACCGTCTCGCGGCCACCGGCGAGCGTCAGGATCGGCCCGAGCACCGGGCCGATGCACGGCGTCCAGCCGAAGGCGAAGGCCAGTCCCATGACATAGGCGGCGACCATGCTGGCCGGCTTGCCCTGCGACTGGAAGCGCGCCTCGCGCGACAGAAGCGGAATGCGCAATATGCCGAGGAAATTCAGGCCCATCAGGATGATCAGCGCGCCGGCGGCCATCGCCAGCGGCTCCTGCCAGACACGCAGCCAGTGGCCGATGGTCGAGGCGCCGGCGCCGAGCGCCACGAACACCGTGGAGAAGCCGAGCACGAAGGCGAGCGAGGAATAGATGAGCGCGCCGCGCGCGCCGGCCTTCGCGGTGACGCCGGCATTGTCACCGCGAAAATCGTCGACCGACACGCCGGCCATGTAGCAGAGATAGGGTGGCACCAGCGGCAGCACGCAAGGCGACAGGAACGAAATCGCCCCTGCTCCGACCGCGCTGACATAGCCGATGTCCAATGCCATCCCGAAACTCCAGATTCGCTGGCGCCGATATAGCGACGCAAAACCATGTACGCCAATCACCATCGTGTGGCATTTGGCTACAGGTACGGCCCCGCTGGAAGAATTGTTACCGGCAGATCGTCAGATGACCAGGCCAGGGAAGAAACGCCCCTCGCCAAGCGTTCACAGAGCGAAGCCGCGATTTCTGCGCGCTTCTTCGGATAGTCCAGGGAGATTTCCATGAAAACGATCACTGTTGGCCTGGCCGCGCTTTTGCTCAGCACCGCCGCATCCTTTGCCGCCGAAGCGTGGAAGGAAGCCGAAGTCAACGGCACCAAGATCTACACCGACGCCAATGGCATGACGCTCTACACCTATGACAAGGACGAGAAGGGCAAGACCAATTGCTACGACAAATGCGCCACCAACTGGCCGCCGCTGAAGGCCGAAGCCGGCGCCAAGGCCGATGACGAATGGACCATCGTCGACCGCACCGACGGCACCAAGATGTGGGCCTATGACGGCAAGCCGGTCTACACCTTCATCAAGGACAAGAAGGCTGGTGACGTCACCGGCGACGGCGTCGGCGAGGTCTGGCACATCGTCAAGGCCGACTGATCTTTCGAGCACCTACTCCGCCCGATCGGCGGGACCCAGCTGGCTGCCGGCTCGAAGGACCCGGCGGCCAGTTTTCGTTTTTTCGGCGCCTCGCAAGAACGGACCGGCGCGCAATCCCGAGTCGTTTGCGCAAGACTTGGCGCCCAAACCGCATGTCCTCGAATTCTGTGATTTTCTCCATACACTCTAAGAGTGTATTGCTGCGGACGTGTCGGCAATTTGGCCGCCTCCCCTTGACCGGATGCAAAAGCGCGGCCATGTGAGCGGCAAATAGAACGAGATTTCGTCGCGCGCAGCGGAATCCTTCTGCCGCACCACAGCTGATATGAGAACTCATGGACGTCGTCGTCGTCGAATCGCCGGCCAAGGCAAAGACAATCAACAAATACCTCGGCAAGAACTATAAGGTTCTGGCCTCGTTCGGCCACGTCCGCGATCTGCCGGCCAAGGATGGCTCGGTGCGTCCGGACGAGGATTTCGCCATGTCCTGGGCGGTCGACACCGCGTCGGGCAAGCGGCTCGCCGACATCGCCAAGGCGGTCAAGGACGCCGACGGCCTGATCCTCGCCACCGACCCGGATCGCGAGGGCGAAGCCATTTCCTGGCATGTGCTGGAAGTGCTGAAGCAGAAGCGCGCGCTGAAAGACAAGCCGGTCAGCCGCGTCGTCTTCAACGCCATCACCAAATCGTCGGTGCTGGAAGCGATGGCCAATCCGCGCCAGATCGACGGGCCGCTGGTCGATGCCTATCTCGCCCGCCGGGCGCTCGACTATCTCGTCGGTTTCACGCTCTCGCCGGTGCTGTGGCGCAAATTGCCCGGCGCCCGTTCGGCCGGCCGCGTCCAGTCGGTGGCGCTGCGCCTGGTCTGCGACCGCGAATCCGAAATCGAACGCTTCATCCGCGAGGAATACTGGCAGATCGCTGCTCTACTGGGCACGCCGCGCAACGAAACTTTCGAGGCGCGGCTGACCGCCTTCGAGCGCAAGAAGCTGCAGAAGCTCGACATCGCCAACAAGGCGCAGGCCGACGATATCAAGGGCATGCTCGAGGGCGCGACGTTCAAGGCGCTGTCGGTGGAAGCCAAGCCGACCCGCCGCAATCCCGGCCCGCCCTTCACCACCTCAACGCTGCAGCAAGCGGCCTCCTCTGGCCTCGGCTTTTCGGCCACGCGCACCATGCAGGTGGCGCAGCGCCTCTATGAAGGCATGGAGATCGGCGGCGAGACCACCGGCCTGATCACCTACATGCGAACCGACGGCGTGCAGATGGCGCCGGAGGCGATCGATGCCGCACGTGACGCTATCGCCAAGGAATTCGGCGCAAGATATCTGCCGGAAAGGCCGCGTCAGTACACGACCAAGGCCAAGAACGCTCAGGAAGCGCACGAAGCGATCCGCCCGACCGATTTCATGCGCACGCCGGCATCGGTCAGGCAGTATCTCGATTCCGACCAGCTGCGGCTTTACGAGCTGATCTGGAAGCGCGCCATTGCCAGCCAGATGCAGTCGGCCGAAATCGAGCGCACCACGGTCGAGATCGAGGCGGTCAACGGCGCCCGCACGGCGGAACTTCGCGCCGTCGGTTCGGTCGTGCGCTTCGACGGCTTCATCGCCGCCTACACCGACCAGAAGGACGACGACGCGGAAGACGAGGAAAACCGCCGTCTGCCCGAGATCCGCGCCGGCGAGCAACTCAGGCGCGACGCGATCAACGCCACCCAGCACACCACCGAGCCGCCGCCGCGCTACTCCGAGGCGACGCTGATCAAGAAGCTGGAAGAGCTCGGCATCGGCCGTCCGTCGACCTACACCGCGATCCTGAAGACGCTGGAAGACCGCGACTACGTCACCATCGACAAGCGCCGTCTGGTGCCGCAGGCCAAGGGCCGGCTGTTGTCAGCCTTCCTCGAAAGCTTCTTCGAGCGCTATGTCGAATATGACTTCACCGCATCGCTCGAGGAAAAGCTCGACGAGATTTCCGACGGCAAGCTCGCCTGGAAGGATGTGCTGCGCGACTTCTGGAAGGATTTTTCCGGCGCCGTCGCCGACATCAAGGAACTGCGCGTCACCGACGTGCTCGACGCGCTGAACGAGGAACTGGCGCCGCTGGTGTTTCCCGCGCGGGAAGACGGCTCAAATCCTAGAATCTGCCCGAAATGCGGCACCGGCAATCTGTCGCTGAAGCTCGGCAAGTTCGGCGCCTTTGTCGGCTGCTCGAACTATCCGGAATGCTCCTTCACCCGCCAGCTTGGCGACGCCGCCAACCAGAATGGCGAGAATGGCGGCGGCGAGGACGGCACCAAGGTGCTGGGCAAGGACCCCTACACGGCAGAGGAAATCACGCTGCGCTCAGGCCGCTTCGGCCCCTACATCCAGCGCGGCGACGGCAAGGAAGCCAAGCGCTCCAGCCTGCCCAAGGGCTGGACACCCGACTCGATCGACCATGAGAAAGCGCTCGCTCTGCTCTCTTTGCCGCGCGATGTCGGCAAGCATCCCGAGAGCGGCAAGATGATCTCCGCCGGGCTCGGCCGTTACGGGCCGTTCGTGCTGCATGACGGCACCTACGCCAATGTCGACAGCATCGAGGATGTGTTCTCGATCGGCCTCAACCGCGCCGTGTCCGTGATCGCCGAGAAGCAGTTGAAGGGCAAGGGCGGCCGCAATGGCGGCACGGCCGCTGCACTGAAGGAGCTGGGCGACCATCCCGATGGCGGCGGCAAGATCGTCGTGCGCGACGGCAAATACGGCCCCTACGTCAATTACGGCAAGGTCAATGCGACGCTGCCCAAGGGCAAGGATCCGCAGTCGGTGACCGTTGAGGACGCGCTGGCGCTGATTGCCGAGAAGGAAGCCAAGGGCGGCGGCGGCAAGAAACCGTTCCGCAAGGCCGCAGCGGCCAAGGCGCCTGCAGCCAAGAAAACCACAGCCAAGAAGTCGGCAACCAAAAAGCCGGCGACGAAGAAAAAGGGATAGCAGCGTGGCGCGCAGGATCACCGGTAGAAGCCACGGCGATCCACGCACCGCCGACACCAGGGCCAAGGTCAAGGATGACTACCGGCCCTCGCGTGACGAAATCCTGCGCTACATCGCCGAAAATCCCGACCGCTCGGGAAAGCGCGACATCGCCAAGGCGTTTGCCTTGCGTGGCGACGATCGCATCTGGCTGAAGGATATCCTGCGCGACCTGCAGGACGAAGGCGTGCTCACCAAGGAGCGCAAGCGGCTCGCCCGCGTCGGCGCCTTGCCGCATGTCGCCATACTCGACATTTTTGGCCGCGACGGCGACGGCATTCTGCTGGCGCATCCGGCCGAGGCCGTCGGCCCGGGCGAGCCGCCCGTCGTCTCGATCCGCGTCTCGCGCGGCGGCAATGGCCCGCAGCCGGGCATTGGCGACCGCGTGCTGGCCAAGACCTTCCCGACCGATGAACCGACCGGACCCGCCTATACGGGTCGCGTGATGAAGATTTTCGAGAAGCGGACCGATGCCGTGCTCGGCGTCTTCCGCATCCTTAAAGACGGCACTTTCCGCATCGAGCCGGTCGAACGGCGCCAGCCCGAGTTGATCGTCGACAAGGAATTCCAGAACGGCGCCAAAAACGGCGACCTGGTCGAGGTCGAGCCGGCGCGGGCCTCCCGTTATGGTTTGCCACGCGCGAAAGTGCTGGCGGTGCTGGGCTCGCTGACCGGCGAAAAGGCGATCTCGATGATCGCCATCCACGCGCATGACATTCCTCACATCTTCCCGGCCGACGTCATCGCCGAGTCCGAAGCCGTCAAGCCGGCGACCATGGATCACCGCGAGGACTGGCGCGACCTGCCGCTGGTCACCATCGACCCGGCCGACGCCAAGGACCATGACGACGCCGTCTTCGCCACGCCCGATCTCGACGAGAAGAACCCCGGCGGTGTGATCGCCACGGTGGCGATTGCCGATGTCGCGGCCTATGTCCGCTATGGTACCGCACTCGACCGCGAAGCCCTGAAGCGCGGCAATTCGGTCTACTTCCCCGACCGCGTTGTGCCGATGCTGCCCGAGCGCATCTCCAATGACCTCTGTTCGCTGCGCGAAGGTCAGGATCGTCCGGCGCTTGCTGTGCGCATGACTTTCTCGGCCGATGGCCGCAAATTGCGCCACACCTTTCACCGCGTCATGATGAAGTCGGCGGCCAAGCTTGCCTACCCGCAGGCCCAGGCGGCGATCGACGGCGTGCCGGACGACAAGACCGGGCCGATCCTCGACACGGTGCTGAAGCCCCTGTGGGACGCCTACGCGATCCTCAAGCGCGGCCGTGACGGCCGCCAGCCGCTTGAGCTCGATTTGCCTGAGCGCAAGATCATGCTGAAGCCGGACGGCACCGTCGACCGCGTCATCGTTCCGGAACGGCTCGATGCCCACAAGCTGATCGAAGAATTCATGATCCAGGCCAATGTCGCCGCAGCGGAGACGCTCGAGGCGAAGAAGCAGGCGCTGGCCTACCGCGTCCATGATGCGCCGTCGCTGGCCAAGCAGGAATCGCTGCGCGAGTTTCTGCAGTCGCTCGGCCTGTCGCTGGCACGCGGTGCGCAGATGCGGCCCGCCCAGTTCAACGGCATTCTCGATCGCGTGCGCGGCGCCGACAATGAGGCGCTGGTCAACGAAGTGGTGCTGCGTTCGCAGAGCCAGGCAGAATACTCGCCCAAGAACATCGGCCATTTCGGCCTCAACCTGAAGCGCTACGCGCATTTCACCTCGCCAATCCGCCGCTACGCCGATCTGATCGTGCATCGCGGACTGATTGCCGCACTCGGGCTTGGCCCGGGCGGGTTGACGCAGGATGAGGAGGCGCGGCTGGAAGACGTGGCGGTGCTGATCTCCGGCACCGAGCGCCGCGCCATGGCGGCGGAGCGCGACACGGTCGACCGGCTGATTGCCGCCTATCTCGCCGAGCGCATCGATGACCGGTTTGACGCGCGCATCTCCGGCGTCACCAAATCAGGACTATTTGTCCAATTGCCGCAGTTTGGTGCGGATGGTTTCATTCCGGTGTCAAGTCTGAACGGCGATTACTATATATACGACGAAACCGCGCGATCGCTGTTCGGAGAGCGCACCGGCAAGGGTTATCAGCTTGCCGACCGCGTCGAGGTTCGCCTGATCGAGGTGGCGCCGATGGCCGGCGCGATGCGTTTCGAGATGCTGACCGACCCGAAGCCCCTGCCCGGCTCCAAAAGGTCGTTTCACAAGGCAAAAGGCCGCGCCCGCGCGTCGCAATCGCGCCCGGGGTCGCGCGGCAGGAGACGATAATGGCAGGCGAACTGGGTATCCAGGAACAGGTTTTCGGCGGCGAACATCATTCGGGCCGGGTCGCCCGCCCGCTGTGGACGGCGATGAAGCGCGGCGCGCTTGGCCGCTGCCCGCATTGCGGCGAAGGCAAACTGTTTGCCGGCTTCACCAAGAGCGTCGACAAATGCAGCGTCTGTGGCGAGGAGCTTTACCACCATCGCGCCGACGACCTGCCGGCCTATCTCGTCATCGTCATTGTCGGCCACATCGTGCTTGGCGCCTTCATGGCCGTCGAGGCGACCTCGACGCTCTCCATGTGGCAGCACATCGCCATCTGGGTGCCGCTGACCATCGTTTTGTCTCTCGTCTTGCTGCAACCGGTCAAGGGCGCCGTCATCGGACTGCAATGGGCGCTCTATATGCACGGCTTCGGCGGCGAAAAGGACGGAACCGAGTCACGTCCTGGAACCTGACCGGCATCGGGCAATGCCGCCTGGCGCAACATGCCGACCGTGAAAGGCCACTTTCGTTTGCCAGAAGTTTCCGCTAGGTCCTGCGCCATGGAAGGTATGACCAAGGCGGAAGTCAGCAGGATGGACCGTGGCGCGGCCGCCCATAGCGGCCAGCCCATACGTCCTCGCGATGCCGCCACCTTGATCCTGCTCGACCGCAAGGGCGACGAGATTCTAGTGCTGATGGGCCGGCGTCATGCCGGCCACGCCTTCATGCCCGGCAAATTCGTCTTCCCCGGCGGCCGCACCGATCCGGCCGACAGCCGCATCGCCGTCGCCACATCGCTTTATCCTGAGGAAGAAACCAAACTCACCGCCAGTGTCGGCCGCATCAGCCCATCGCGGGCCCGCGCCATCGCGCTCTCGGCCATCCGCGAGACCTATGAGGAAGCCGGCCTGCTCATCGGCAAGAAAGGCGCCTTCGCAACCGACAAGCGCGACTGGCAGGGCTTTGTCGAGCATGGCGTGCAACCTTCGCTGGCGCCGCTGCGCTTCATCGCCCGCGCCATTACCCCGCCCAATCGGGTGCGTCGTTTCGACACCCGCTTCTTCAGCGCCTGGCGCAGCGATGTCGCCGTCGAGCTGCCGGGCGGCGGTCCGACCAATGAGCTGGAAGAACTGGTCTGGTTGCCGTTGGCCAAGGCCAGAGAGGCCGATATTCCCGACATCACCCGGACGGTCCTGCAGGACCTGGAAAAGCGGCTTGCCGACGATCCGGGCCTGCGACCCGGTGGGGCCGTTCCGTTCTATCGGCTTGTCCGCAACCGCTTCGTTCGCGAAGTTCTTTAGCCCCGAAATTTTCTAGCATCGAGTATTCAGGCATCACATGACGGTCGATACCCAAGAAGAGGGCGACGAACGCGTACACTGGCTACCGATGGTGGCTGCGATCTCGTCCATCAGCGTCGTCGGCATCGCCATCGGCCTCGGCATGCCGCTGCTCAGCGTCATTCTGGAGACACGCGGCCATTCGGCGTCGATGATCGGCCTCAACACTGCGGTCGCCGGCCTCGCCTCGATCGCCGGCGCCCCGCTGGCCACGCCGCTGGCGATGCGCTTCGGCGTCGCCTGGACGATGGTTGCCATGATCGCCGCCGGCGCGCTGGCCTTTGTCGGTTTCCATTTCGCCCCGGACTTCTGGATGTGGTTCCCGCTGCGCATCGTGTTGCACATTGCGCTCACGGTGCTGTTCATCCTGTCCGAGTTCTGGATCAGCACATCGGCGCCGCCGCGCCGGCGCGGCCTGGTGCTCGGCATCTACGCCACCGTGCTGTCGCTCGGTTTTGCCGCCGGGCCGTGGATCTTCGCCCATATCGGCAGCACCGGCTTCAGGCCGTTCGGCGTCATCATCGTCCTGGTGGCGCTGGCCGCGATACCGGTGCTGGCAGCGCGCAACGAAAGCCCGACCATTGTGGTCGACGGCGAGACAAGCCACTTCCTGCGCTACATCTGGCTGGTGCCGACGGCGACCGCCGCAGTCCTGGTGTTCGGCGCCGTCGAAACCGGCGGCTTTGCGCTATTCCCGGTCTATGGCAGCCGCATCGGCTATTCCGAAGCGGATGCGGCCCTGCTGCTCACCATGATCGGCCTCGGCAACGTGCTGCTGCAGATCCCGATCGGCATGATCAGCGACCGCGTCAGCGACCGCCGATATCTGCTTTTGGCCTGCGCCACCGTTGGGCTTGCCGGCACCATCTTCATGCCGTTCTTCGCCCAGAATTGGCACCTGATGGCGGCCCTTCTGTTCGTCTGGGGCGGTGTCGTCGCCGCCATGTACACGATCGGCCTTGCCCATCTCGGCTCCCAGCTTTCCGGCCATGAGCTGGCTTCGGCCAACGCCGCCTTCGTGCTGTGCTACGGTGTCGGCATGGTGTTGGGACCACAGGCGATCGGCATCGGCATGGATGCTTTCGGGCCCTCCGGCTTCGGCTGGTCGCTCGGCCTGTTCTTCGGCGCCTACATCGCCCTGGTCAGTGTCAGGCTGATCCGCAAGCTCCTGTTGTAAACCACGGCAGCAAGCGCCTTTACACAGCGCAAAGACACGGCTGCTGACAGAACCGTGTCAGCAGGCCTCAGCTAAAAGGGTGTCCCAAAACACCCGAGTTTGAGGATACGGCGATGATCGACAGCGGCTTTGAAACCACATCTCTGCGCATGACGCTTCTGCTGCTTGTCAGCTTCCAGGCCCCGGCAGCCGATGTCGATCGCATCATGGACGCCGTGGTCGCGATCGCCCCGCTCGCCATGGGCAAATACGATCGCAACGCCTATCAAACGGCGCACGGCATCGAACGCTACCGGCCGCTTGAAGGTGCCGCCGCCGGCGCCGAAACTGAATTGCGCCGCCGCCCCGGCACGGTCGAGGTCTCGTTCGAACTGCCCGATGACCAGGTGCTCGCCGCCCGCGTCGTCGAGGCTATTTTCCAGGCGCATTCCTACCAGGAGCCGGTGATCCGCATCCAGCCGATCCTTGCCAGCCGCTCCAAGGGACTGGACGACCGCGCCAATCCGAATCGCTGGTGGAACACCACCGGCGACTGGAAGAAAGCGGCAGCGCCGATAGCGCAAAGCGCGTGATTTCAGGCCAAAGGGCGGCCTGACTGAGACACAACGAGCGCGCCGGGCTTGACTTTCCGGGCACGTTCTTTATGTGTCGCGCCAAGTTTCCCGCGTCCGGGTGTTTTCCCCCGCTCCAGCGGCCAAAACCCCACGAACATAACGGACTGATACAATGGCCAAAGCCGCAAACATCAAGATCAAGCTTCTGTCGACCGCCGACACCGGTTTCTTCTACGTGACCAGCAAGAACAGCCGTACCAAGACGGACAAGCTGTCCTTCCGCAAGTACGACCCGGTCGCCAAGAAGCATGTCGAGTTCAAGGAAACCAAGATCAAGTAATCTGGTTTTCCACACGTCTTTAAAACGCCGTCCTTCGGGGCGGCGTTTTTGTTTTGCAGGCTCTGAAAAGCCAGAATCCTCCGCAGCCTGATGTGGAGGGTTCAAGTGATTTTTGGCAAAAAGGGGGCCGGTCGGCGTATGGCAGCGGTACGAGGAGGCCACTATGTGCCAGCGCCGGCCGGCCGACCCCACGGACCCAGGAGATGCGGCGGACCTGAGCATCATGGGGTATTCGTCGGAGCGATGCGGCTGTCTACCCTCGTGCCCGCATCGCCTTTGATCTCGCAGTGCACATTTGCGCAACAATGGTTGAAAATCAATAGTTTCTTAACCAAGCCTCCCGAATCGCTTGGATTAAGGTAAATTCCTAACCCTGTTCGATTGACTGCATAATCGGTGGTCTAGCCTACGCCGCCTTGGCGACGACGCGGTTGCGGCCTCCGCTTTTGGCTTCGTAGAGCGCCACGTCGGCGCGTTTCATCAGCGCCGCGACCGTGTCCGCGCCATTCACCACCGACGAAACGCCGACGCTGACCGTGACTTCGATCGCCTTGCCTTCATGACCGATGGCAAACGGCAATTGGGCGATTTCAGCGCGAATGCGCTCCGCAACATTTTCCGCCACCGTAGCGTCGGTGTCCGGCATCACCACGACGAATTCCTCGCCGCCGAAGCGGCAGGCAAGGTCGATACCCCTGACATTTTTGCGCAGCCGCCGGGCGAATTCACGCAGCACGTCGTCGCCGCCGTCATGGCCATGCGCGTCATTGATGGTCTTGAAGCGGTCGAGATCGGTGATCATCACCGACAAGGGCCGCCGCCGCGCCACGGCACGATCGAACAGCGTCTGCAGATGGCTGTCGAGGTAGCGGCGGTTGTGCAGACCGGTCAGCCCGTCGGTCACCGCCATCTCGATGGTCTGGGTGACGCTGGCGCGGAGCTGGTCGTTGTAACGTTTGCGGCGGACCTGCGTGCGCAGCCGCGCCATCAGTTCCTGCTGATCGATCGGCCGCATCAGATAGTCGTTGATGCCGAGTTCGAGGCCGCGGATGATGCGGCCCTCCTCGCCTTCTTCGGCAAGCAGGATGATCGGCAGGAAGCGGGTGCGATCGAGCGAGCGCAATTGCGAACAGAGCCGCAGCGGATCGAAATCGGCAAAACCGGTCGAGATCAGCACGCACTCATACGGCGCCTCGGCAGCCTGGAAGAACCCGGACTGCGGATCGGTGGCAATATCGAGTTCGGCGCTGCTCCGCAGCATTTTCTGGATACGCTCGAAGGAGGATTTGCGCTCGTCGATCAACAGCACCTTCGGCGTCGCGTACTCGGACGTGAAGCTGCGGCTCAACAGCGCCTCAATGCCGATGTTGCGGGTGGTCGAGGCGCGCAGGCGCAACTCGTCGGTCAGCGACTTCAGCCTGACCAGGCTCTTGACCCGTGTCATCAGCTGCAAATCATTGACTGGCTTGGTCAGGAAATCGTCGGCGCCGGCCTGAAGGCCGCGCACCCGGTCGGCAACCTGGTCGAGTGCGGTGATCATGACCACGGGGATGTGTGACGTCGCCGGATCGCTCTTCAGCCGCCTGCAGACTTCGAACCCGTCCATGTCGGGCATCATCACGTCGAGCAGCACGACGTCGACCTTGCCGTTTTCGCAGGTCTCGATCGCGTCCGGCCCGTTGGACGCCGTCAGCACCTCGAAATATTCGGCCAGCAGCCGAACCTCCAACAGCCGGACATTGGCAGGGATGTCGTCGACGACGAGGATCCGCGCAGTCATTTCACAAGGCTCCGGCTCGGACGGGTATGCACATCAGGCATCGCCCAGATAGGATTTGATGGTTTCGATGAAACGCGGCACCGAGATCGGCTTGGAGATGTATGCCTCGCAGCCCCCTTGGCGAATGCGTTCCTCGTCGCCCTTCATGGCGAAGGCAGTGACGGCAATCACCGGAATGGAATGGAGGTCGTCGTCCTCCTTCAGCCATTTCGTCACTTCCAGGCCTGATACTTCCGGCAGCTGGATATCCATCAGGATCAGGTCCGGCCGGTGTTGGCGCGCCAGATCGAGCGCCTCGAGGCCGTTGCGCGTGCGCACCGTCTCGTAACCGCTGGCTTCGATGAGGTCCCGAAAGAGCTTCATATTCAGCTCATTGTCCTCGACGATCATCACCTTCTTAGGCATCGATTTCCCGTCCCGGCCGGCTTCTGCCCGAAGCCTGCCGTCATGCGTCCTTGTGGGAGCACACCAAACCCTCCTTCACTCTAGGGCAATATGATTGACGAAACGGAAACCCGCAGCTGTAAAAAGCCACTCGGATTCCACCTCGAAAACCACATTGGATTGGGGCGGTGGCTTGCCGCAAGCGACGCTAGCGATTACTGCGGAAAAGAGACTCATCTCCGCAAACCAGAAGGTAGTGATGGCAAACGCAGCGTCAATGCGCGAGGAGGCGGAAACCATTGCCGTGAAGGCACTGGGCTTCGTCGCCGCCGACCCCGAACTCCTGCCGCGCTTCCTGGCCATCACCGGCATCGAGGCGTCCGCCATCCGGCGCGCCGCAGCCGAACCGGGATTCCTTGCCGGCGTCCTGCAGTTCATGCTGGCCCACGAGCCGACATTGCTGCGTTTTGCCGAGGAAACCGGCACACCGCCGGCCACAGTCGGCAAGGCGTTGCGCGCGCTGCCGCTTGGCGGCGACGACCATGAGCATTCGACATGAGCGACGATCCCGAGACGGCACGCCAGATCGCCGAACTTGCATCCGACGACCGGCCTCTGCTGATCCTCGACGTCGACGATGTCGTGCTCGAATTCATCCGGCCGTTTCCGCATTTCCTGAAATCGCGCGGCTTTGGGCTCACGCTGGCCTCCTTCCGCCTCACCGGCAACATCGCCGAAACGGCGAGCGGCCGGCTGATCGAGCAGCCGGAGGTAACGGCACTGCTTGACGATTTCTTCGACGCGCAGGCCGACTGGCAGAGCGTCACCGACGGCGCCGAGCAGGCGCTTGCCAGTCTCGGCGACCGCGCCGAAATCGTCCTTTTGACCGCCATGCCGCACCGCCACCGTGCGGCACGCCGCGCCCATCTCGATGCGCTTGGGCTGCCCTATCCGCTGTTGACCACCGAAATGGCCAAGGGACCGGCGGTAGCGAAATTGCGCGGCAGCAAGGGGCGGCCGGTGGCCTTTGTCGACGACCAGCCGTCGAACCTCATCTCGGCGCGCAATTCCGTCGCCGATGCGCACCTGTTCCATCTGATGGCCGACAATTCGCTGCGCGCCTTCCTGCCGCCGGTGCCCGACGACATCGTCTCGGTCGAAGACTGGCGCGACGCGGCGCCGAAGATCGCCAGAGCGCTCGGGCTTTGAGTAGACGCTCCTGAGTACCTCAGGGCTTCGTTGCTGTCCCAGGAATGGCACCCGGATCGGCGTTGTCTTCCACGACCGGATCAGGCCCCTTCAGCATGGCGCCGTTGACCGACACCGAGCCGTCGTGCCTGGCGTTGATCACCCATTCGATACGGCCGTCCGGCAGCGTCTTGGCAAATCCCTTGATGGCCAGCGCCCCGGTGAAAGCCTGCGACGCCTGCGGGTCCGTCTTCGCCGCCTCCTGCAGGGCCGCGACGATCTTGTCGTAGCCGGCGACGTCGATGGTCACGTTGGCATCGGGCTTCTCACCATCGGGAAACGTCATGTCGCCCTCCAGCGCGATTTCCGCACCGCCACCCTTGACCGTGCTGTGGCCAATGACGACCTTGGGGCCGTTCGCCAGGAAATCTTTCTTAAGGCCCTCCCCGAATTCCTCCGACAGCGGTGGGTTCTGGTTGAGGTCGAATGCTTCGATCGCCTTCTTGGCCATTGTGTCGAGATCGATATTGGCGCCGCCGAAATTGAGATCGACGTCGGTCGGCAAAAGCGCGACACCCCATGCGGGAACAAGGTATTGCGGTATCGACAGCCCCGATGCCTTGATCCCGTAGCTGATCGTCCCGCTGCGGGCGACGCCGTCCATACCGAAAGCAACAGCCACATTGGCCGCGCCGAAACTGCCGACCGGGCTGCCGACGCCGAAATCCTTGAAACTGTAAGCCCCATCGATCCGCTCCCACACCGGCAGCGCGGCCAGGAGGCGCGATTTGAGTTCGGCCTGGTTGGCCTTCATCTTCGTCTCGTCCTCGTTGTCTACGGCGAAGGCCAACAGGTCCAGAATGGGCTTCGTCCGCAGACCCTTGCCTTTTGCGTCTACCGATAATTCCGGCGACTTTACTGTCAGCGAGATTTGCTGCCCGCCGTTTGGGTTGTCCATCGTGATCGACTCGGCAAAGTCGGTGATCTTTTGAGCCATGTTGAAATCGACACCGCCATTTGCGCCTTTGGTACCGCTCATTGTGGCGGTTCCAGCACCAGAACTCATCTCCGTGCGCTGCCTGGCGTCCTGAGACGTCATCGTCATGCCTTCCAGTGACGACGTGGCGCTGCTGAAAGTCGCCAGTTCAGTATCGTAGACACCGACGAACTTCCCGCCCTTGATAGACATCTTCATGCTTTGCAGGCCCTGGGGGCCGTTGAATTCCATCGACCCTTCCGGCGCCAGATTGCCTGAGACATCCCACGCGCCATCACTGCGTGGTTTGGCCAACAGCGCATAAGGGGTGAGATCGAGCTTCAGACCATCCTGTTTTGCTAGGAGTTCCACGAGCGGCTTAAAATCGAATGCGAGCTTGTATGCGTCGCCTTCGACCGAGACTTTTACAAATCCAATGTCGAACGGCTTCTTGCTGAAATAGTGCGCCAGATTGTCGGTGAGCCGCTTGGCGCCCTGGCTGTCGACCGTCTGGCCAAACGCCGGCGCACTGCAGGCAAGAAGCAAAACAAATGGCAAAACGCGCTTCATATCGATCCTCCACTCTATTGCGGCCGTCAAAGCCGTTTCTGCCACTGGTAGGGAAATACCATCACAGCCGCAAGACAAGACCTTGCTGCATTGCTGGCTACAACACCAGCCGCATCAGCGGCCGGCCGGCCTTGCGTTCGACAAGCCGCTCGAAGCCCGCTTTCTCGAACACGCGCGAGGAGCCGACGAACAGCCCGATCGAACGCGAATCGCGCGACACATCGATCGGACAGGCCTCGACCAGCCGTGCTCTGTTCTGGCGGGCAAAGGCGATACCACCTTCGACCAGGCGATGGCTGATGCCCCTTCCGCGCGCACTGGCGCGAATGAAGAAGCAGGAGATCGCCCAGACGCTCGCGTCGGCGGCGTCTGCCGGATCGACCGGCGCCGAGCCCCTGCCCCGATTGTTCCATTCGGGCACGTCGGCGCGCGGACCGATCTGCATCCAGCCGACCGCCTTGCCATCCTCGAAAGCCAAAAGCCCCGGCGGCGGTCCAGCCTCGATGCGCGCCTTGATATGATCCCTGTTGCGCTGCTTGTCGCTGGCGCGCCGCACCGCCGGCGCCATCCGGAAATGCGTGCACCAGCAGCCGTAACAGGCGCCCTGCTTTCCGAAGAGATCCTCGAAATCCGCCCATAATTCTGGCGCCAGCGGCGCTATGGTCGTGCTCATGAGTTCTCTCCCGGCTAACCGCTTGTGGCGGCTTCCGTCCTGACGTACCATTGCATCTGTTCTCTTTATGTTCGCAGCGATGGCGGCCCCTGTCAACAATCCCGAGCACGGTTTCTGCCGCGACTGCCTGACCTTTCAGCGCAGCGATGTCAGGCGTTGCGAGCGTTGCGGCAGCCCGCGGCTCGCCCGCCATCCCGAGCTTTACCGGCTGCATCTGGCCCATATCGATTGCGATGCCTTCTATGCGGCGATCGAAAAGCGTGACAATCCGGCGCTGAAGGACAAGCCGCTGATCATCGGCGGCGGCAAGCGCGGCGTCGTCTCCACCGCCTGCTACATCGCTCGCATCAAGGGCGTGCGCTCGGCAATGCCGATGTTCAAGGCGCTCGAAGCCTGTCCGGAGGCGGTCGTCATCCCGCCCAATATGGAAAAATATGTCCGCGTCGGCCGCGAGGTGCGCGCGCTGATGCAGGCGCTGACGCCGCTGGTCGAGCCGCTCTCCATCGACGAGGCATTTTTGGACCTTGCCGGAACCGAGCGCCTGCACGGCATGCCGCCGGCCGTGGTGCTGGCGCGCTTTGCGCTGACCGTCGAAAAAGAGATTGGCATCACCGTTTCGGCCGGTCTCTCCTACTGCAAGTTCCTGGCCAAGGTTGCGTCCGATTTCCGCAAGCCGCGCGGCTTTTCGGTGATCGGCGAAGCCGAGGCGCTGGGTTTCCTGGCCGAGCAGCCGGTGACGCTGATCTGGGGCGTCGGCAAGGCCTTTGCCGCGACGCTCGAACGCGACGGCATCCGCACCATCGCCCAGTTGCAGCGCATGGAGCGCGCCGATCTGATGCGCCGCTATGGCGTGATGGGCACCCGGCTCTACCATCTGTCGCGCGGCCAGGATGACCGCCGTGTCGACCCCGACCAGGATGCAAAAAGCGTCTCGGCCGAAACCACTTTCGACACCGACATTGCCGAAATGGCCGAGCTGGTTCCGGTGCTGCGGGGGCTGTCTGAAAAGGTCTCGGCCAGGCTGAAGAAGTCAGGCATTGCCGGGCGCACCGTGGTGCTCAAGCTGAAGACGCAGGATTTCAAGCTGCGCACCCGCAACCGCCAGCTCGGCGACCCGACAAGGCTGGCCGACCGGATTTTCCAAACCGGGCTCGACCTGCTGCGCAAGGAAGCGGACGGCACGAAATACCGGCTGCTCGGCATCGGCGTCAGCGATCTCTCGGACGACGAGAAGGCCGATCCGCCCGATCTCGTCGATGTCGGCTCGCGCAAGCGCGCCATGGCCGAGAGCGCCATCGACGCGCTGCGCGACAAGTTCGGCAAGAAGGCGGTGGAAACCGGCTACACCTTCGGCAAGGGCCGCAACGCCAACCCGCCCGAGCCGATCGAAGAGTAATACGGCTTAAATGCGCCGCAGATCGATGCGGCTCGTCACCACGCTCTTGCCCGTTTTCGGATCGACGTCGGTAACAGTCAGGCGCATTCCGTCGCCGCTGGTTTTCTCGACCGTCAGCCGCGCCTTGCGATCGCCATTGACCTCCTTCGCCCAGCTGATGCCGAGATTGATCGCATTGCCAGAGCGGCTGCCGGCGAGCTGTGCCGGCCCGGTGCGCGATCCGACATAGACGCCGGTGTATTTCGCCCCGCTGGCCTTCAGATCCGCGCTGATGGCGCGCGTCACCACGACAAGACCGCGGCAGTTGCCGTCAAGCGACAATGAGGTCGACGTCGCATCGGAATTGAAGGTGCAGGAGACGTTTACCGTCGGTGCGTCGGTGGTGACCTTGACTGTCCCCTTGCCGGCGAAATTCCCGTCCAGGGAACTCAGAAAACTGGCCTCGTCGGCATGGGCTGCGCCGCTTGCAGTCATCAGGCAACCGGCTAGCAGAAATCGCGCCAATGATTTCATCGGAACCTCTCCCCCGTTGATATCCAAAGACAGTACGTCCAGGAATTGGCAGACACCGGGAGTCAACGCCTGCCGCGGCGTCGGGTTCCTTCCAACATGACTGTTCTGCAACGCGACTGGCCCCGTCGATGCATCGCCCAGCACGGCACGAGTGGAGCTTTCAGCTTCGGTTGAGATCGATCCTGCTTGTCACCACCGTTTTGCCGGTCTTGGGATCGACGTCGGTCACGGTCAGGCGCATGGCGTCGGCGCCGACCTTTTCGACGGTCATCTGGGCATCGCGATCGCCGTTGACGATCTTTGCCCAGCGGATGTCGAGGTTGATTGCATCGCCGGTGCGGCTGCCGCTGAGCGCCGCCGGTCCGCTTTTCGATCCGACATAGGTGCCGCTGTAGGTCGCTCCGCTGATCGTCAGGTCGGCGCGGATTTCGCGTGTCATGATCATCATGGCGCGGCAGGTGCCGTCCAGCGAGAGCGAGGTGTCCGTCGCATCCGACGTGAAGGTGCAGGAAATGTACATGACAGGCGAATTCGTCCTGATCCTGACAGCTCCTTTGCCGGCAAATTTTCCTTGCAGCGAGCGCAGAAAGCTCGCTTCGTCGGCATGTGCCGCTGTCGCCGACAAAAGACAGGCGGCGATCAGCAAGCCGACGACTGATTTCATCCAGAATCCCCCTCTCGCGATCACCAGGCGGCAACTCCCCCAAGGGATGGCCGAAAGTGTGGACTCGAAACGAGCGCCCGCCGGCAGGTTCCGCCTTAGACGTGACCGTTTTTTTACAGCCGTTTTCTACACCGCCCCGCTGGCCCAGTCGAATGCCTCGGCTAACGGTTGCGGCGCGGCCGCCGTCTTGCGAAATAGCGCGGATGGCCCCTGCTCCCTCGATCCCCAAGGCCGCCTTCTGGATGGCGCTGTCGATCACGTCGTTCCTGGCGATGTCGGTCGCCGGCCGCGCCACGACCGCAGAGCTCAACGTCTTCCAGGTGCTCGAACTGCGCTCGGTGATCGGCTTTTTCATCCTGTTGCCGCTGGTGATGATGAGCGGCGGCTTTGCGGCGATGCGGACCGAGCGGCCGCTGGCCCATACCGCCCGCAACGTCATCCACTATACCGGCCAGGCGGCCTGGCTCTATGCGCTGACACTGATCCCGCTTGCGGTGCTGATCTCGATCGAATTCACCACGCCGATCTGGACCGCCATCCTGGCCGTCAGCTTCCTTGGCGAGAAACTGTCGCGGCCAAGGCTGGCGGCGATCGTGCTCGGCTTGATCGGCGTGGTGGTCATCGTGCGCCCCGGCGTCGGCGCCATGGATCCGGGCCATCTCGTGGTTCTCGGCGCCGCTGTCTGCTTCGGCATTTCGCTGGTGCTGGTCAAATCGCTGACGCGCACGGACAGTGTCGTGCGCATCATCTTCTGGATGCTGGTCATCCAGTCGGCAGTCGGGCTCGTGCCGGCGCTCTATGAATGGAGCAATCCCTCACTGGCGCTCTGGCCGTGGATTTTCGTCATCGCCTTCACCGGCATGTCATCGCATTTCTGCCTGGCCCGAGCGCTGGTCTATGCCGACGCCACCATCATCTCGCCAATGGATTTCCTGCGCGTGCCGCTGTCGGCGCTCGTCGGCTGGCTGCTCTACAGCGAGCAGATCGACATTTTCACCGCCGGCGGCGCCCTGCTGATCCTCATGGGCAACCTGCTCAACCTGCAGCGCAAGGCGCCAAAACCTGCCGAAGTCGCCGCGTCATAGCGCTGCCGTTACTCAGCTTCCCTCATCAGGTATGTTGAGCAAGTGACCGCAGGCCTTGCAATGAACAGCGTCCGGCTCGTGCCGCTGCAGGCCGCATTGCGGACAGGGAAAGAACACCTTGGCCGGCCGAAAAATCGCCGTCGCCAGCCGGACGAACAGCGATATGCCGATGATCATGGTGACGATTGCCGTCAGCTTGCCGGCGATCCCCGGCAGCACGATGTCGCCGAACCCGGTCGTCGTCACCGTGGCGACGGTGAAATACAGCGCATCGACATAGTTCTCGAGGCCGGCGCCGGTGCGGAAGAAGAAGGTGTAGACGAAGCCGGTGATGACGAACAGGAAGGTCAACAGGTTGATGACCGCATGGCTTGCCTCGCGCCAGGGTTTTAGCCCGCGCATCTCGAAATGCCGCCACAGCGAGCCGCTGCGCGACAGCGACCACAGTCGCAGGATGCGCAGGAACGCCAGGTTTGCCAGCGCCGTCGGCATCAGCAGCGTCAACAGGATGAAGGCATCAATCCAGAATGTCGGCTGTTTCATCAGCCGCAGCATGTCGGTGCAGGCGAGCAGCCGGGCAATCAGATCGGCTGCGACCAGCACCGCCACGGAGTAATCGAGCCACAGGAAGGACGGCTTGTCCTGAAGAACGGGCGTGGCGATGAAGAAGGCGATGATGGCGAGGTCGATGGTGACGGCCGCGAGTTGGAAACGGAAAGCCGCAGGCGTATGCCCGTGATAGAGCTTGCGCAGCCTGTCGCGCAGCCGCGCCACGGCTGAGCTTTGCTGCAATCCGTCCTTGTCCGCTTTCATCTCCAGTGCGTAGCGTCCGCGGCCGAGGACGTCCAGTAGGCGTTGGCTGGCCGGTGAACGTCGTCAGCCTTCCACGACTTTGCCGTCAGGCCCGACAAGGCGCCATGCCGAGGCGGTATCATAGACGAACCGCTCCTCGGCGATCCGATCGCCGCGCCAGCGCTGCACGGCCACCTCTTCCAGCCGCCGCACGGTGCCAGCCTTGTCGACACGGTCGAACGTCCAGCGGATGGCGACATGGTCGCCATCGACCAGGAAGGTCTGAACCGGATGCGTGTGCATCTTCTCAATTCGGTCGAGTGCGGCTTGCTCATGCGCCATCAGCGTTTCCTTGCCCCGCCGCGGGACACCGAGATTCTCCTGCATGGTCGCATCGTCATGGTAGAAATCGGCGATCGCCTTGACATGGCTGCCTTCGACCACCTCCTTGAGGAAGGCTTCAACGCGTTCGCGGCTGGGCATGAGTGTGCATTCCCTTTGAAGTTCGTGCTCAACGCATTTGGTTCAAAGGAGCTTCACTTCAACCATGCCAGCCACGCTGGCCCTACAGGCCGCGATGTCAGGCCCAGAACAGCGTTACGTCGCGATGCGCTGGCCGACGTCGATGCGGTTGCCATCGGGGTCCTCGAAGACGAAGGCGCGCAGGCCATAGTCATGATCGCGAAGACCTTTGACGATGCGCAGACCGTGCGTCTTGCATGCATCGTGCATGGCGTCGACGTTATCGACCATCATGTGCGCAACGTTGAAATGCACCGCCCGGTGATCCTTTTGCAGGGTCAGATGCAACTCGGCATCGTCGCGCTCCAGGATCATGAAGCCAACCGGATTGCCATTCTCGAATGTCTTGGCAAAGCCGAGCACGCCACAATAAAAGGCGGTGGCCCTTTGCATGTCAGTGACAGGCAGCATGGCGGCGACACGGCCGAAACGGATGGCTTTGGCGTCATTCATCGTAAACCTCGAAGATTGAAACCCGCTCCGCTCGATGGACGGTGCCACCTCAGCGGTTTGGCTTCTGGCTATCGGTTCGATGAGACGGTGCCCACGGGTCGAAGCTATAGACGATCCCCTTGGCGGTAAACTGGCTTTTGCCGAAAATGGCTAGACCAACTCCACTTCCACCACACCCGGCACCGCGCGCATCGCAGAGGCGACCTGCGGCGAGATGCGGTAGCGGTTGGGCAATTCGATCTCGACCTCGCCCTGCCCGGCCTCCTTGATCAGCACGAAGCTGACCTGGCCTTCGCCCTTCACGGCCAACTGGCCGGCCAGCATGCCGATGGGGGCCGCATCGCGCACGAAAATGCGCAGCGCCTTCTGGATGCGGCTCGCCTCATCCTCCAGCGACTGCACCGTCTGGATGCGCAGATTGACGCCCTCCGGCCTGTCTTCGGCCGAAACGGTGATCACTACCGAGCGGCCAGGCTCGAGCAGGTCGCGATATTGCGCCAGCCCCTCGGAAAACAGCACGGCTTCATACTGGCCCGACGTGTCGGAAAAGGCGATGACGCCCATCTTGTTGCCGGTGCGGGTCTTGCGCTCCTGCTTGGTGGTGACGGTGCCGGCGAGCCGCCCGGCGGCAGCCCCGCGTTTGACGGCAGCCGAGAACTCGCCCCAGTTCTGCACCCGCATCTTCTGCAGGGCGGCCTTGTACTCGTCGAGCGGATGCGCCGAGAGATAGAAGCCGACCACCTGGAATTCGCGGTGCAGCCGGTCGGCGGCAAGCCACGGATCGGTCTGAGGCAGGTTGAGCGCCTGCTGCTGCGCACCCAGCGACGCGCCGAAAATGTCGGCCTGGCCGGAGACGGCGTTCTGCTGCGCCAGCGAGGCCAGCCCCATCATCCGCTCGACACCGGCCATCATCTGGGCGCGGTCGTGACCGAAGCAGTCGAGCGCACCGGCCATGATCAGGCTTTCGAAGACGCGCTTGCCAACGATCTTCGGGTCGACCCGTTCGCAGAAATCGGCGAGGTTCTTGAACGGCTTTTCGCCGCGCATCGCGACAATGTGTTCGACCGCCGCGTCGCCAACGCCCTTCAGCGCGGCAAGAGAATAATAGATGCGGTTCTCGCCGACTTCGAAATTGCGGAAGCTGGTCATCACCGACGGCGCCACCACCTCAATGCCGAGGCGCAGCGCATCCTGACGGAAATCGGCGAGCTTGTCGGTGTTGCCCATGTCGAGCGTCATCGACGCCGCCAGGAATTCGACCGGGTAATGCGCCTTGAGATAGGCCGTCTGGTAGGAAACCACGGCATAAGCTGCGGCGTGCGATTTGTTGAAGCCGTAGTCGGCGAACTTGGCCAAAAGATCGAAGATGAAGTCGGCCTGCGGCTTGCCGACACCGCGCTCGACGGCGCCCGAGACGAAGCGCTCGCGCTGCTTGTCCATCTCGGCGCGGATCTTCTTGCCCATGGCGCGGCGCAGAAGGTCGGCTTCGCCAAGCGAATAGCCCGACAACTCCTGCGCGATCTGCATGACCTGTTCCTGGTAGACGATGACGCCTTGCGTCTCCTTCACCAGATGATCGATCTTGGGATGGATCGAGGCCATCTCCTCCTCGCCATGCTTTCTGGCGTTGTAGGTCGGGATGTTCTCCATCGGACCGGGGCGGTAGAGCGCCACCAGCGCGATGATGTCCTCGATGCAGTCGGGCCGCATGCCGATCAGCGCCTTGCGCATGCCGGCACTTTCCACCTGGAACACGCCGACCACTTCGCCGCGCGACAGCATGGCGTAGGTGTCGGGGTCGTCGAGCGGGATCGTCGCCAGGTCGATCTCGATGCCGCGGCGGCGGATCAGCTTGACCGCCGTCTCCAGCACGGTCAGCGTCTTCAGGCCGAGGAAGTCGAACTTCACCAGCCCGGCCTGCTCGACATATTTCATGTTGAACTGGGTGACCGGCATGTCGGAGCGCGGATCGCGGTACATCGGAACCAGTTCCGACAAAGGCCGGTCGCCGATGACGATGCCGGCGGCGTGCGTCGAAGCGTGCCGGTAGAGCCCTTCCAGCTTCTGCGCCATATCGAGCAGCGTCTGCACGATCGGCTCTTTCTCCGCCTCCTCGGCAAAGCGCGGCTCGTTGGCAATGGCGTCCGCAAGCTTCACCGGATTGGCCGGGTTTTGCGGCACCATCTTGGACAGCTTGTCGACCTGGCCGTACGGCATCTGAAGCACGCGGCCGACGTCGCGCAGCACGGCGCGCGCCTGCAGCGTACCGAAGGTGATGATCTGTCCCACCTGGTCGCGGCCGTATTTCTGCTGGACGTAGCGGATCACCTCTTCGCGCCGGTCCTGGCAGAAGTCGATGTCGAAGTCGGGCATCGACACGCGGTCGGGATTGAGGAAGCGCTCGAACAGCAGCGAGAAGCGTAGCGGGTCGATGTCGGTGATGGTGGTGGAATAGGCAACCAGCGATCCGGCGCCTGAACCGCGGCCCGGCCCGACCGGAATGCCTTGCGCCTTCGCCCATTTGATGAAGTCGGCGACGATCAGGAAGTAGCCGGGGAATTTCATCTTCTCGATGATGGAAAGCTCGAAATCGAGCCGCTCGCGATACTGCTCGACCGTATAACCGGCGGTAGGTCCATGCGCCGCCAGCCGCGCCTCCAGCCCCTCTTGGGCCTGGCGGCGCAGTTCGTCTGCCTCGGCCTTCAGCGCCAACTCATTGTCGGCGACGTCGCCGCCGGTAAAGCGCGGCAGGATCGGGTTGCGGTTCTTGGGATAATAGGAGCAGCGCAGCGCGATCTCGACGGTGTTGTCGATCGCTTCCGGCAGGTCGGCGAACAGCCTTGCCATATCGGCCTGGCTGCGCAGGAAATTGTCCGATGTCAGCCGGCGGCGGTTGTCGGCGGCGACGACCGAACCCTCGGCAATCGCGATCAGCGCGTCATGCGCGTCATAGTCGTCGCGGGCGGAAAAGAACGCCTCATTGGTGGCGACCAGCGGCAAATCATGGACATAGGCAAGATCGACTGTCGATTTCTCGATGGCGCGGTCATAGCCGGAGACACGGTCCAGTTCGACATAGAGCCGGTCGCCAAACAGCGCCTTGAGCGCCAGCAACCGCGCTTCGGCGAGGTCGCGGCGATCTTCCTTCAGCGCCCGGCCGATCGGGCCGCGCGGGCCGCCGCTGAGGCAGATCAGGCCATCGCTATGGCCCTCCAACATCGTGGTCGTCAGATGAACCGCCTCGCCCGGCGGCGTCTCCAGATAGACCTGGCTGACCAGTCTGACCAGATTGGCGTAGCCGGCCTCGGTGGCGGCGATCAGCACCACGGCATGAATATCCGGCCCACTGCGGCGACGGTCGCGCTGCGCGTCACTGGTCTCGCCGGAAAAAGCGAGATCGATCTGGCAGCCGATGATCGGCTGAACACCCTCCTTCACCGCTTTCTGGGCAAATTCCAGCGCGCCGAACAGATTGTTGGTGTCGGTAATGGCAATGGCCGGGCATTCGTCCTTGACGGCATGACCGACAACGGCGGCGACCTGCAAGGCGCCTTCGAGCAGCGAGTACGCGGAATGCACGCGCAGATGGATGAACGGCCGCGCCGGCCTTTCGGGCCGGCTTGCCCTTTCAATGGCTTCCTTTTTCAACGGATCGCGTGTCGTTGTTGCGTCTGCCACCCGGTCAGGCCCTGCTGGTGTTTGAGAATCTCGGTTTGAGGCTAATCTAGTCGCCCGCCGCACCGACTGCCAGCGAAACGACCCTCCGTCCCCCAAAACTACGATGCTCCACGGCGGCTACCCGTACGCGCCTCGCCAGTGTCTTGCCGGGAAATCCACGCGATCAAGCAGGAACGTATGTCAGCCTGATTACGTCCTCATCAACGCGGTCGGTGGACACTAGGCGCAGCGGTGGCCTCGGGCCGGCGAAGAATGGCTTGCCGTGGCCAAGCACGACAGGGTGGAGGTAGAGCCTGTATTCATCTATCAGACCTAGATCGGTGAGGCTTTGCGCGAGATCCGGCCCGGAAACGGCAATCTCTCCAGGCAGTTGAGCCTTCAACCCGCGTACCACTTTCTCCAGGTCACCCTCGACCAAGGTCGCGTTGGGACCGACCGATCTCAGCGAACGCGACACGACCCATTTTGGTTGGCGCCGCCACGCCGCGGCGAAATCGCGTTGCGCCGTGCCCCATTCGGGACGGTCTTCATCCCAGTACCGCATCGTCTCATACATGCGCCGCCCATACACACTGCCGGAGAGATCGCGTACGTGCCGGATCCAGTGATCGAACAGCGCGGGGCTCGTCTTCATCTCATCATGATCATGATCGACATAGCCATCCAGGGACTGGTTCATTCCAAAGACGAGCTTCGCCATGTCCAAATCTCCACGTCGAATTCTCAGGCGAACTCCATGATCACTGCGTCGACCGCAAGGCTGTCGCCCGGCTTGGCGTTGAGTTTCGACACGACTAGATCACGATCGGCGCGCAGCACGTTTTCCATCTTCATTGCCTCGACCACGGCCAGCGTTTCGCCCGCCTTGACCTCCTGCCCTTCGGCAACCGCAATCGACACGACCAGGCCAGGCATCGGGCAAAGCAGCATCTTGGACGTGTCCGGCGCCACCTTCTCCGGCATCAGCCGTTCCAGCTCCGCCGTGCGGGGCAGCATGGCGCGTGCGTTCACCGACATGCCTTTCCAGGCGATGCGCAGGCCATTCGGCAGTGGCCGGATCTGCGCTGTGACTTTCCGGCCACCGACCGTGCCGCGCCAGATCAGATCGCCCGGCCGCCAGTCGGACGTCACCGTCATCGCCTTGCCGCCATCGACCGACAGGTCGATTTCCATCGGAATGGAGATCATGCCTTCCAGGATCGAAGCCTGGAGGTAATCCTCACCGATCTTCACCACCCAGTCGCGCTTGAGCGCGCCCGAATGCGGCGCCAGCCGCCCGCTTAAGCGATCGAGCCGGTCGCGACGCAGAAGCTCGACCGCGGTGGCAATTGCCGCCAGCACCGCTTTTTCGTCTGCGTCGGGCACGATCGGCGCAAAGCCGTCGGGATATTCCTCCGCGATGAAGCCGGTCGATATCCGCCCCTCGCGCCACCGCGGATGCTGCATCAGTGCCGCCAGGAACGGGATGTTGTGTTCGATGCCGTCGACGACGAAACTGTCGAGCGCCTCCGACATGGCATCGATCGCCTCGATACGCGTCGGCGCCCAGGTGCAAAGCTTTGCCACCATCGGGTCATAAAACATCGAAATCTCGGAGCCTTCAGTGGCACCGGTGTCATTGCGGATGACTATGGCGCCAAAAGTACCCTCCTCAGGAGGCCGGTAGCGCGTCAGCCGGCCGATCGACGGCAGGAAGTTGCGATAGGGATCCTCGGCATAGAGCCGGCTTTCCACCGCCCAACCGTTCAGCTTGACGTCGCTTTGCTTGATACCGAGCTTTTCGCCCGCGGCAACGCGGATCATCTGCTCGACCAGATCGATGCCGGTGATGAGCTCCGTCACCGGATGCTCGACCTGCAATCGTGTATTCATTTCAAGGAAATAGAAGTTCTTTTCAGCATCGACGATGAACTCGACGGTGCCGGCGCTCTGATAGTCGACGGCCTTGGCCAGTGCCACGGCCTGCTCGCCCATCGCCTTCCTGGTTTTGGCATCGAGGAACGGCGACGGCGCTTCTTCCGCGACCTTCTGGTTGCGGCGTTGGATCGAGCATTCGCGCTCGCCGAGATAGAGCGCTGTGCCATGCGCGTCGGCCAGCACCTGGATCTCGATATGGCGCGGATCGACGACGAATTTCTCGATGAAAACGCGGTCGTCGCCGAACGAGCTTTTCGCCTCCGAGCGCGCCCGATCAAAACCGTCGCGCACTTCCGACTGGCTCCAGGCGATGCGCATGCCCTTGCCCCCGCCGCCGGCCGAGGCCTTGATCATCACGGGGTAGCCGATCTCGCCGGCGATCTTTTCGGCATGGTCGGCATTTTCGATGACGCCGAGCCAGCCGGGCACTGTGGAAACCTTCGCGGCATTGGCGAACTTCTTCGACTCGATCTTGTCGCCCATCGCCTTGATCGCCTTGGGTTTTGGGCCGATGAAGACGATGCCTTCCTTCTCCAGCGCCTCGCAGAAGGCGGCCCGCTCCGACAGAAAGCCGTAGCCGGGATGCACGGCTTGCGCCCCCGTCTCCTTGCAGGCAGCGATGATCTTTTCCGGCAGGAGATAGCTTTGCGCGGCGGGCGACGGCCCGATATGCACGGCTTCGTCGGCCATTTCGACATGCACGGCGTCGCGATCGGCGTCGGAATAGACCGCGACGGTGGCAATCCCCATCTTGCGCGCCGTCTTGATCACGCGGCAAGCTATCTCGCCGCGATTGGCGATCAGGATTTTCGTGAACATCGAAGGCGTTTCCTCGGGTCTTTCGTCCTTCTTATGGGCTTCGGCAGCCGGGCTCAAGCACCGCCCGACCGCGCACCTCATCAAGACACTTCCGGCATGCCAGGCCCGTGCCGCGAGACGAAGGTCGGGATCGCCGACGACTGGGCCAAGATTTGCGCCATATTTGGTCGCCAAATCGGGTTGAAACAGTATAAAAATCCTGAAAGCCTGAAGACCAATCGCCTTGGGAGGAACTGCCTGATGAAAACCCGCGCCGCAGTTGCAGTCGCCGCCGGAAAGCCGCTGGAGATCATGGAGGTCGACCTCGACGGCCCGCGCGATGGCGAGGTGCTGGTCGAGATCAAGGCGACCGGTATCTGCCACACCGATGAGTTCACACTGTCGGGCGCCGATCCCGAAGGCCTGTTCCCGGCTATCCTCGGCCATGAGGGCGCCGGCGTCGTCGTCGATGTCGGCAAGGGCGTCACCTCGGTCAAGAAAGGCGACCACGTCATCCCGCTCTACACGCCGGAATGCCGGCAGTGCCCGTCCTGCCTGTCGCGCAAGACCAACCTGTGCACCGCCATCCGCGCTACGCAGGGCCAGGGACTGATGCCCGATGGCTCGTCACGCTTCTCGATCGGCAAGGACAAGATCTTTCACTATATGGGCTGCTCGACCTTCTCGAACTTCACCGTGCTGCCCGAGATCGCGCTGGCCAAGGTCAACCCCGACGCCCCCTTCGACAAGATCTGCTACATCGGCTGCGGCGTCACCACCGGCATCGGCGCAGTCATCAACACGGCCAAAGTCGAGCAAGGTGCGACCGCCGTCGTCTTCGGCCTCGGCGGCATCGGCCTCAATGTCATCCAGGGCCTGAAGCTGGCCGGCGCCGACATGATCATCGGTGTCGATCTCAACAACGACAAGAAGGAGTGGGGCGAGCGCTTCGGCATGACGCATTTCGTCAATCCGAAGGAGATCGATGGCGACATCGTCCCTCACCTCGTCAACATGACCAAGCGCGGCGCCGACCAGATCGGCGGCGCCGACTACACATTCGACTGCACCGGCAGCACCAAGGTGATGCGCCAGGCGCTGGAAGCCTCGCATCGCGGCTGGGGCAAGTCTGTCGTCATCGGCGTCGCCGGTGCTGGCCAGGAGATCTCGACCCGGCCGTTCCAGCTGGTCACCGGGCGGACCTGGATGGGCACCGCCTTCGGCGGCGCGCGCGGCCGCACCGATGTGCCGAAGATCGTCGACTGGTACATGGACGGCAAGATCCAGATCGACCCGATGATCACTCATCTGCTGAAGCTGGAAGACATCAACAAGGGCTTTGACCTCATGCACGAGGGCAAGTCGATCCGAAGCGTCGTCGTTTACTGAGGAGAAAGCCGCCGACCGAAGGGCCAGCGACTGAAGTTGCACGGGTTCAACAAGGGAGGAAGAAAATGCCGGAAAAACTGCATCCGAAAATCGACAATGGGCTGCCCAAGGAAAGCGCGAGCTTTGCCGGCGGCACGCTGGTCTGCGCCTGCACCAGCAAGCCGGTCAAGGTGAAGGTCAAGGGCCAGATCGCCCACAACCACGCCTGCGGCTGCACCAAATGCTGGAAACCAGAAGGCGCCGTGTTCTCGGTCGTGGCGGTCGCCGGCACCGGCGACGTCACCGTCACCGAGAATGGCGACAAGCTGAAAGTGGTCGATCCCTCTGCCCTCATCCAGCGCCATGCCTGCACCGGCTGTGGCGTCCACATGCACGGGCCGGTCGAGCGCGACCATCCGTTCAAGGGCCTGTCCTTCATCCATCCCGAGCGTTTTGAGGAAGATGGCTGGTCACCGCCGGGCTTCACGGCTTTCGTCTCGTCGATCATCGAATCCGGTATCGACCCCAAGCGCATGGACGGCATTCGCTCCCAGTTGAAGTCGATCGGGCTCGAACCCTATGACTGCCTCAATCCCGGCCTGATGGACTATATCGCCACCTGGACGGCGAAGAAGTCGGGCGCGCTGCCGGCCTGACACTACGAGATTTCTGGCATGGGGCCGGGTAACATGCCGGCCCCATGTTCGTTTGGAGAGACAATGCCCGCACCTGCTATCTACGTCGACGCCGACGCCTGCCCGGTGAAAGCCGAGGTCGAAAAGGTCGCCGAGCGCCACGGCGTCGTCGTCACTTACGTCTCCAATGGCGGGCTTCGTCCCTCGCGCGATCCGATGATCCGCAACGTCGTCGTTTCCAAGGGTGCTGACGCCGCCGACGACTGGATTGTCGACAACGCGAAATCCAACGACATCGTGATCACCGCCGACATTCCGCTTGCCGCCCGCGCCGTGGCGCTGGGCGCCCATGTGCTTGGGCCAACCGGGCGCCCTTTCACGCCCGAAACCATCGGCATGGCGGTGGCGATGCGCGATTTGAAGCAGCATTTGCGCGAGACCGGCGAGAGCAAGGGCTACAATGCCAGCTTCGCACCGCAGGACCGCTCGCGCTTCCTGGGCGAACTCGACCGTATCTTGCGGCGCGCGCTGAAATCCGTCACACCGGGCTAGAAACGGCACCAGGGGCCGGACTATGGCGACAGATATCCCCATCACGAACCCGCTGCACCGGCACAAGCAATTCCTGGTGTCGGCCTGCGTCGGTCTGCCGGCATTGGTTATCGCGCTGATCGCGGGCTTGCCGCTTGCCTATTCCGTCTCGGTCGCTGCCGACGCCTTCTTCGTCGTCTTCATTGCGCTCGTCCTCGCCAAGATGCCGCTGCTGTCCGGCCGCTATCTCAGCAAGAATGCGCGCGAGGTCGACCTGCCGGTGCTGAGCATTTTTGCCATCACGCTGGGCGTCGTCAGCATCGCCATTGTCCTGTTGTTCCTGCTGATCAACCACAAGGACCGCGACCCCATCGAGCTGGGTATCGCGATGCTGTCGATCCCGCTTGGCTGGTTCACCATCCATGCCATGGCCGCACTTCATTACGCGCACGTCTACTGGATGGACGGCGATGCGATCGATACCGAAACCAAGAAGAAAATGCCGGTGGGCGGCCTCGATTTTCCCGGCAGCAAACGGCCCGAAGGCTGGGATTTCCTTTATTTCGCAACGGTGATCGGCATGACCGCGCAGACGGCCGACACAGCGATCACGACCTCACACATGCGCCGCGTCGTGCTTGTCCATTCGATCCTGTCGTTCTTCTTCAACACGGTCATCGTCGCTGCCGTGGTCAATCTCGCCGTCAGCCTCGGTAATCCGAGCCCGCCGTAAATCCGTGCCCGTAATAAAAACGTGATCGCATGAAACATCGCTTTCGATAGCGACGTATTGGGAGGAGAACGACAAGCGCGAGATCGCGCAGCCAGGAGACCAGGAAATATGGAATCCGTTGCCATGACCCAGTCCAGCATCGGGGCTGATGCCACTACGCCGAAGGTTACGACGCTGATCTACCGGCAGTCGCGCTGGACGCGTCTGACGCACTGGCTGTGGGCCATCTCGCTGTTCTTCATGCTGTTGTCCGGCCTGCAGATCTTCAACGCCCGCCCGCAGCTCTACATCGGCAAGCAATCCGGCTTTGGCTACAACAACACCGTCTTTGCCATCGGCGCCGAAAACACCGCGACTGGTCC
Organism: Mesorhizobium sp. P2_F7; assembly: GCF_056403695.1. Taxonomy (NCBI): domain Bacteria; kingdom Pseudomonadati; phylum Pseudomonadota; class Alphaproteobacteria; order Hyphomicrobiales; family Phyllobacteriaceae; genus Mesorhizobium; species Mesorhizobium sp. P2_F7. Next base: position 35,628 of record NZ_JBFUFA010000005.1, read on the forward strand.
GCGCGGCTATACCGAAATCTTCGGCCATCGTTTCGACACCACCGGCGTGCTCGGCTGGTCAGGCCCGGCCGGTCAACAGACCTCGCGCGCCTTCCCGTCCTGGGCGACGATCCCGTCCTATTACGACCTCGGCACCGCCCGCGTCGTGCATTTCTTCTTCGCCTGGATACTGACCACCACCTTGGTCGTCTGGCTGGTCGCCAGCCTGGTCAACGGCCACCTGCGCCGCGATCTGGCGCCGCGCCTGGATGACCTCAAGCGCTTGCCGCAGGACATCATCGACCACGCCAAGCTCAGGTTTCACCACACCCGCGAATACAACACGTTGCAGAAAATGGCCTATGGCGGCGTGCTGTTCGTGCTGTTGCCGCTGATGATCATCACCGGCCTTGCCATGTCGCCGAGCATGAACTCGGTGCTGCCCTGGCTGAACGAGGTGCTCGGCGGAAGGCAGACGGCGCGCACCATCCATTTCACGGTGATGGTGCTGCTGGTCGGGTTTTTCATCATCCACATGCTGATGATCCTGGCCGCCGGCCCGATAAACGAACTGCGCTCGATCATCACCGGCTGGTACCGCACCGACCCGCCTGCGCACGGCGACACCGAGAGGAGTGCGTAAGATGGCCAAATTCCAGATCAGCCGCCGCAAATTCCTGACCGGCGCCAGCCTCGGCGTTTCCGGCATCATGCTGTCGGGTTGCGATGCCTTCGACAGCCAGCTGGGCATGGGCGATGGCCTGCGCAGTTTCCTCGAAAACGCCAACGGCCTGACCTATCGCGCCCAGCGCCTGCTTGCCGGCCGCGACGCGCTGGCGCCGGAATTTACCGAGGCCGACATCCGCCAGCCGCAGCGGCCGAACGGTGTCACCGCGCCCGACGACGACACCTACAAAGGCCTGCTCGCCAACAATTTCGCCGACTGGCGGCTGGAAGTGACGGGCCTGGTTGAAAAGCCGCTGTCGCTCAGCCGCGAGCAGCTGCAGAATATGCCGAGCCGCACCCAGATCACCCGGCATGACTGCGTCGAAGGCTGGAGCTGCATCGCCAAATGGACGGGAACGCCGCTGTCGCTCGTGCTGGACCAGGCTGTGGTCAAACCTGAGGCGCGCTACGTCATGTTCCATTGCCTCGACACGATCGACCGCTCGCTCTCCGGCGAGATCAAATATTACGGCACGATCGACCTGATCGACGCCCGTCATCCGCAGACGATCCTCGCCTATGGCCTCAACGGCAAGCCATTGCCGGTCGAGAACGGCGCGCCGCTGCGCGTTCGCGTCGAACGCCAGCTCGGCTACAAGATGCCGAAATATCTCTACAAGATTGAGCTCGTCGACAGCTTTGCCAATGTCGGTGGCGGCCGCGGTGGCTACTGGGAAGACAATGGCTACGATTGGTATGGCGGTATTTGAACTTCACGCCGAAAATGCCGGTCGGCCCATGGAGGACCGCGAGCCGACCGGTTACGCCCTGGCCCTGGCCCCGCTCAATAGCCGGCGTAAATCCACTGACAATTGTTGTAGGAATCGCAGCTATAGTACCAGTAGCCGTCGCTGCGGGCCTGTTCGCCTGACGTGGCCATGCTTGCAACGGCATCCGCCTTCGTTGCGTCGGCGCCCAGTTCCTTGGCCATCGCCGCCATCTTGCCGGCGTCGATGAATGTCGGCTTGCCGTCCGTCATCTTGGCGCCCTGCTCGGCCACCGGCCCCGCCTCGGCCAGCATCCTGGCCGCAACCAGCATCGCCTCGCCGTCCTTGTCGGCCTTGGCGATGTTGGCCAACGCGACCGCCGTCTCGACTTTGGTGCGCGCGTCGGCCTGTTTTTCCGGCGTGATCCCGCCGGCGGAAGCCGTCGAGCCAAGGCCGACGGCACATGCAAGAGCAAGCACGTTACGAAGCATGTTCATGTGGTGTTCTCCCCAAGAGTGGACGTCCCCACTCAACGGTAGAGCAGATTCATCGCCGAAGAACCCTGTCGAAACTGACAGGGTGTTGTCCGGCTTGCCAAAATCGAGCGGCGACGCTGGTCGGTCAGGCCACCTTGTCGAGCAGTGGCTTGAGCGCCGGATGGATCTCCGGCGAAGCGTGCTTGATCAGCGTCAATAGAGCGCGCTCATTGTCGTGCAGCGGGCGGTCGGTGCCGATGCGCTCGGCCAGCCATTTCGCCTCGCCGGCGTCGATCGTTTCGGCGCGGCGGGCAAGTGCCTCAGCGGCGCGATTCTTCGATTCCCACTCGGCCTCGATATCACCGGGCGAGCGATAGGCTTCCATGATGCCGGCGAGCCCGCCTGACAGCATTCGGCTGAAAAAGCCGCCGATTTCGGGTTCGGCCTGTTCGAAGAAGCTGTCACGGCGCAAGGCAGCCTCGCGCGTCGGCGCTTCGTAGCCGGCCGAACACATGACGAAATTGGCGATCGCCTTGACGAACAGTTCGTTCCAGGACGGATCATTCCCGGCGGCGGAAGTCTGCTCGTTGATCCTGAACAGCACCTCGGCCTCACTGCGGGTGATGGCGATGTTGCCGTCGCCGCCATAGGCATAAAGGATGCGGCGCAACAGGTCGACTTCGGCCTTGGCGATCAGTCCGGGAACCAGCGCACCGCCCAGCATCAGCGGCCCCTTGCCGTCGACCACCGCATGGGCGACCTGTTCCAGTGCATAGGCGGACAGCCGGCCGGGCGATGATTTCGCCTTTTCCAGCACATGCACCAGCAGCTCCAGCTCGGTGAGACTGTCGACCATGCCGTCGCGCGAGATCGTCTGGATCAGCCAGTCGGCATTGTCCTGCGAGATATAACCGGCCGGTTTTTCCTGGTGGACGATGTAATCGGTGACCGCTTCGACGAAGAAGGGCGGCCATTCCTGGCATTTGTCCGTTGCCGTCGCGTCGAGCGCGAACAGCGCCTCGGCCTCGCCACGGCTGACCACACCATCGGCGAACACCTCGCGACGCAGCATGGCGACATCTTGCGCCGTGATGCGGTCCTTCGCACTCAGCCCCGCCACCGGCGCGCTCCCGATCCGTTCGCCCATCTGCCAGTCCCCGTCCGCTGCATCCCCAGAGGGTCATTGCTCCCAAACTATCAGCAGTGTCTTGAAAAACCGGCAAACGGCGTGGTTAGCGAAGGCTTGCTAACCCAGAGCGCTGTGAGGTGTATCGAGATTCAGGTCAGGCCGAGACGAAAATGATGGTCTCCGAGAACCGGAGCGGAGCGTACTCAACTACGTGAGCACCGGAAGCGCAGGAGGCCAGCGTTTGCAGGCCGGCATCACCTGAATATCGATAACACCTTTGATGTCGCAGGCAGGTGACAAGGAGTCGCCGACAAGCTATGGATGGCGCGTCGAGGGCTCAGGGTCTGAGTCCTACCTGTTTGCGGGAGAGAGCAGCGCGAGCTGCCGCCGAAGGGGAAATCGCCCGAAATCTCTCAGGCAAAAGAACCGTAGACGGGAAAGACACTCTGGAAAGTCGGGGCTTGCCCCCGCGCCGAAGGTGTAAGCGTCGCCGACAGAGTTCCGGTTGCGCGAGTCTCTCAGGCTTCAGACAGAGGGGCACGGACTGGTCGCCAGCAGCGGCCGATTGCGTGCGACTCTGGAGATGACATGACGGGCGACGACACCAAACACCTTCCCCTCGAAGATTTACACAGCGCAGCCGGCGCGCGCTTCGGCGCCTTTGCCGGCTGGTCGATGCCGCTGACCTATCCGGCCGGCGTGATGAAGGAACACCTTCACACCCGCGAACATGCCGGCCTGTTCGACATTTCGCATATGAAGCTGTTCGAAGTCAGCGGACCCGGCACTGTGTCCCTGCTCAACCGCGCCTGCCCGCTCGATGCCGGCGCGCTCGACATCTCCCAGTCCAAATACACCTTTTTCCTCAACGAAGCCGGCGGCATCATCGACGACCTGATCGTCACCCGGCTCGGCGACAGCAGGTGCATGGTCGTCGCCAATGCCGGCAATGCTGTCGAGGACGAGAAGCATCTGCGCGCTCTGGCGACGGATTTCGACGTGAAGGTCGATGCGCTCGACCGCGTCTTCCTGGCCATCCAGGGTCCGGAAGCCTGGGCCGCCCTGTCCCGGGCCGGCATCGAGACCGGCTCGCTGCTGTTCATGCACGGCATCGAGCCGAAGCAGAACTGGTTCATGAGCCGCTCCGGCTATACCGGCGAGGACGGCTTCGAGATCGGCCTGCCGGAAGCGGATGCGCGGGCTCTGGTTGCGAAATTGCTCGAAGATGAACGCGTGCTGTGGATCGGCCTTGCCGCCCGCGACTCGCTGCGGCTGGAGGCTGGGCTCTGCCTGCATGGCCAGGACATTACGCCGGAAATCGATCCGGCCAGTGCCGGCCTGATGTGGGCGATTCCCAAGGATCTACGTGCCAGCGGATCCTTCATCGGCGCTGACGCGCTACGGGCAATCCTGGAGCGTGGCCCGGCGCAAAAGCGCGTCGGCCTGAAGCCCGAGGGCCGCCAGCCGGTGCGCGCCGGCGCTGCCCTGTTCGATGCCGGCGCCAATCCGGCCGGCCATGTCACCTCCGGTGGCTTCGGCCCCTCGGCAGGGCATCCCGTCGCCATGGGCTATGCCTCGGCGTCCCTGGCCAAGCCGGGCACAAAACTCTTCGCCGACGTTCGCGGGACAAAAATCCCGATCGATATCAACCCCTTGCCCTTCACTCCTCATCGCTACCGCAAAGGATAAATCCCGATGGCAAAAACCTATTTCACCGCAGATCACGAATGGCTGAGCGTCGAGGGCGGCATCGCCACTGTCGGGATCACTGACTATGCGCAGGAACAGCTTGGCGACCTCGTCTTCGTCGAACTGCCGCAAATCGGCACGAAGCTGAGCAAGGGCGATACCGCCGTGGTCGTCGAATCCGTCAAGGCGGCCTCCGACGTCTATGCGCCGGTCGATGGCGAGATCACCGACGCCAACGGCACGCTGTCGTCCGACCCGTCGCTGGTCAACTCGGCAGCGACCGGCGACGGCTGGCTGTGGAAGATGAAGCTCGCCGACGAAGGCCAGCTCGCCGGCCTCATGGATGAGGCCGCCTACAAAGCCCATATCGGTTGATATCAGGAACTATTGCCATGACCGCAGCACTTATCCCCTTCTCGGCCCGCCATATCGGGCCTGATGTCAACGATGTCAGAGCCATGCTTGCGGTGATCGGCGTCCCCTCGGTCGAGACGCTGATCAGCCAGGCCGTGCCGCAGTCGATCCGCCTCGACCTGCCGCTGACCCTGCCCGCACCGGCGAGCGAAGCCGAGGCGCTGGCCGAACTGTCGGCGACCATGGCAAAAAACACAGTGCTGAAGAGCTTCATCGGCGCCGGCTATCACGGTGTCCACGTGCCGCCGGTCATCCAGCGCAACCTGTTCGAGAACCCGGCCTGGTATACGGCCTACACGCCCTACCAGGCCGAGATCAGCCAGGGTCGCCTGGAAATGCTGTTCAACTTCCAGACCCTGGTCACCGAATTGACCGGCCTGCCGGTGGCATCGGCCTCGCTGCTCGATGAAGCCACTGCCGTCGCCGAAGCGGTCGGCATTGCGCTGCGCCATCACCGCGACAAGCGCACCAAGGTGGCGCTGGCCGGCACACCGCACCCGCAGACGCTGGACGTGGTGCGCACCCGCGCCGAGCCGCTCGGAATCGAGATCGACGGCGAGACCATCGACGACAACACCGCCGCCCTGCTCGTCTCCTGGCCGGACACGTTTGGCGTCTATGGCGACCACAAGGCGGCGATCGACAAGGCCCGTGCTACCGGCGCGGTCGTCGTCTTTATCGCCGATCCGCTTGCGCTCACGCTGACTGACGCGCCGGCCAAGCTCGGCGCCGACATCGCCGTAGGTCCCATGCAGCGCTTTGGCGTGCCGATGGGCTTTGGCGGCCCGCATGCCGCCTATTGCGCCGTCTCCGACAAATTGACCCGGCTGATGCCTGGCCGCCTCGTCGGCCAGTCCACCGACAGCAAGGGCCGCCCAGGCTATCGTCTCGCCCTGCAGACACGCGAACAGCATATCCGCCGCGACAAGGCGACCTCCAACATCTGCACCGCGCAGGCGCTGCTCGCCAACATGGCGACGGCATATGCGATCTGGCATGGCCCCGCCGGACTGCAGGCTATTGCTGCGCGCATCCATGAGCTCGCCAACCGCCTCGCAGTGGGCCTGAAGGCATCAGGCGTTTCGGTGCTCGGCTCAAGCCGCTTCGACACGGTGACGGCCGAGGTGAAGGGCAAGGCAGCTTCGATCGACGCTGCCGCTGAAAAGGATGGCCGGTTGCTGCGTGTCATCGATGCCGACCGCATCAGCATCGCCTTCGACGAGACCTCGACCGAGGCTGATCTTGAGGCGATCGCCGCCCTGTTCGGCGCCAAGCCTGGTGCTGCCGAGACAGGCGCGATGCCCGGCAAGCCGCGCGGCAAGGAATTCCTCACCCAGCCGGTCTTCCGCGAGAACCACTCCGAGACCGACATGATGCGCTTGCTGCGCCGGCTGGCCGACAAGGATCTGGCGCTCGACCGCACCATGATCCCGCTGGGCTCCTGCACCATGAAGCTCAACGCGGCGGCCGAAATGATGCCGGTGAGCTGGCCGAGCGTCGCCAATCTGCATCCCTTCGCGCCGGCCAGCCATTCGCAGGGGTATCGCGCCATGGTCGGCGAACTGGAGGGCTGGCTGTCTGAGATTACCGGCTTCGACGCCGTCAGCCTGCAGCCCAATGCTGGCAGCCAGGGCGAATATGCCGGCCTGCTCGCTATCCGCGCCTATCACCGTGCGCGCGGTGAAGGCCATCGAACCGTCTGCCTGATCCCCTCCTCCGCGCACGGCACCAATCCGGCAAGTGCGGCCATGGCCGGCATGAGCGTCGTCGTCGTGCGCTGCCTGGAGGATGGCAATATCGACATGGACGATATGCGGGCCAAGGCCAACGAGCATTCGAAGAATCTTGCCGCACTGATGTTCACCTATCCTTCGACGCACGGCGTCTACGAAGAAGGCGCGCGCCACCTCTGCGCGCTTATCCACGAGCATGGCGGCCAGGTCTATTTCGACGGTGCCAACCTCAATGCGCTGGTCGCGCTGGCACGGCCCGCCGACATCGGCGCCGATGTCTGCCACATGAACCTGCACAAGACCTTCTGCATTCCGCATGGCGGCGGCGGTCCGGGCGTCGGCCCGATCGGCGTCAGGGCGCATCTGAAACCCTATCTGCCGGGCCACGTCACCGAAGGCTCGGCGCATGCCGTGTCGGCCGCACCGTTCGGCAGCGCCTCCATCCTGCCGATCACCTGGATGTACATCCGCATGATGGGCGCCACCGGCCTGAAGCAGGCGACGGAGACCGCCATCATCTCGGCCAACTATGTGGCGACGCGGCTCGCGCCGCACTTCCCGCTGCTCTACAAGGGCAGGCACGATCGCATCGCGCATGAATGCATCCTCGACACGCGCGTGCTCAAGGAAAGCGCCGGCATCAGCGTCGACGATATCGCCAAGCGGCTGATCGACTACGGCTTCCACGCGCCGACAATGTCGTTCCCGGTCGCCGGCACGCTGATGGTCGAGCCGACCGAGTCCGAGCCCAAGCGCGAGCTCGACCGGTTCTGCGAGGCGATGATCGCCATCGCTGGCGAGGCCGCAAAGGTGGCGAAGGGCGAATGGCCGCTCGAGGACAACCCGCTGGTCAACGCACCGCACACGGCGGCTGAAACGCTTGCCGGCCAGTGGACCCACCCCTATTCGCGGCTGGAAGCGGCCTACCCCGCCGGCGACGCCGACACAGCAGCCAAATACTGGCCGCCGGTGTCGCGCATCGACAATGTCGCCGGCGACCGCAACCTCGTCTGCTCCTGCCCGCCACTGTCGGAGTATCTCGGCGCCGCCGAGTAGAGGCTACAAGCAATTCCAGGAAAAGTGCGACGCGGTTTTCCCGGGAAAAGCGCGCAGCGCTTTCCCTTGGGAATTGCGGAAAAGCTAATGGATCAAGCAGAACGCAAGGCCGGCCCGTCGGCCTTGCTTTTGCGGTCGTGGACAAGCACGCGGTTCCGTCCTGCGTTCTTGGCCKCGTAGAGCGCCTTGTCGGCCTCGGCCAGCACGTGGTCGAGGCTGCTGCCGGCCTCCTCGCCAAAGCCGATGCCGCCGCTGACGCTGCTGCGCAGCGGACCGCGCGGCGTCGGCACCACTTCCGTACCGAAAGCGACGCCGATCTTGCTGGCGAGATCGTAGGCTTTGTCCTCGGTCATCCGCGACATGACCAATGCGAATTCCTCGCCGCCCAGCCGGAAGGCGTCGACGCCGGCCCTGTCATACTTCTTGATGATCGCGGCGAAGCGGCACAGCACCCGGTCGCCGACCGGATGGCCATAGACATCATTGGTCCGCTTGAAATGATCGAGGTCGAACATGGCGACCGACATGAACGGACCGAAGACGCGCTCGCCATAGAGTGAGTTCAAAGCCCGCCGGTTCATCAGGCCGGTCAGCGGGTCGGTCATGGTCTCGGCCTTCAGTTCGATCTGCGCCTGCAAATGGTGCAGCGACAGCGTCAGCGCGCCGAGCGCCGTCATGCAGGCGACCGCGACGACGGAATTCAGCCGCTCGGCCCAATTGTCGGGCGCGACGCCGAGCACCCACTGGCCCTTGACCAGAAGCACCGCGCCGCAGAGCCCGAAGGAGAGCCCGCAAACGCCGCTCAGCGCCGAGACGACCAGCAGAATGCCGCGATCATGACCGCCGCCCTTGATCCAGAACATCACCCCGATCGAAGCGAGCAGCACCGTTACCGTCGCATAGGTGAGGATGAAGCCGGCACCGTCGAAACCGAGATAGGTCACGCCTGCGCAGATCGCCATCGCTAGCAGGGCCGGCAGGGCGGCGCGACTGTAATTGCGCACGCCGAGATACTGCATGGCCGAAAGCGAAAGGGTAAGGAAACCGAGGCTGAGCAGCACCAGCGCTGCCTGGCAAAGCCAGGGATTGGGCTCCCTTGTGTAGCGCCAGAAGACGATGACATGGGCGACAAGCACCAGGATGCCGCACGCCACCGTAAACACGAAGCGCGCGCGCGGCGCCGTGAACCAGATCGCAAACATGGTAATGCTCAGGCATGTGCCTGACAGCGCGGCTGCCAGCAGGAGCGAACTGAAATCAAGCATGGGTGAACGACAGCCTTCAGGGATCGTCGGTTGCACCGCATCATAGGCGAGCAGTCGCGTCGAGATACCGTTTTTGGCCGGGCTTGCGGTGCAAATTTCCGACAGGGTTTACAAACCGTCGATAGATGGCGGCAGATACCGCAAACGACGGTTGCGAAGCTTCAACCCTTGTTGAGCAGCGCCAGATTGGCGTTGACAACGGTCGGGTCAGCCATGCCGGCCCTTGCTTCCATCAACAGGGCTCGTGCCTTCTTCTTGTTGCCGCGCAGCAGCTGCGAATAGCCCATATTGTTGACGATCTGCGGCTTGCGCCCGGCCACCTTCAACAACTGGTCGTAGGCGCGGTCGGCGAAGTCGAAGCGGCCGAGCTCGTCATAGGACGCGGCCAGCCCCATCCAGCCCTCGGCACTGTCGGCCTTCAGCTCTACAGCCTTGCGGAAATGCTGTTCGGCAAGGCCGTAGTTGGCGTCGCGGAACTGCGCCTTGCCTTGCGCCAGGTCGGACGTGCTGACGTCCTTTGCCGCCGGTTGGATCGATGTGGTCTTGGTCTTGTCGACGTTCTCAGTCGTACAACCGCTGACCGCCAAGACGGCCGCTAGCGCGGCCATTGCCGTGAAACTTCTGTGACGCATGCCCTGGCCCCAATCGCCCGATTTACCGGGTCATTCTCTGGGATCATGTGTACAGGAGAGCGATTAAGCTTCGGTGCTGAAATGCGCTGAAAATTTGGTTTCCGGCACACCAGCTATTAACCACCAGGCCGCAACAGCCGCGTTGTCAGGGCTCCATCGCCTTGAGCGCCTCCGGAACCGGATAGCGGCTGCCGTCATAGCGCAGCCGGTAGGTCCGCGTCACCGATTTGCCGGGATGCGACTGGCACTCGCCATTCTTGTCGATCGCGGGTTCGTCGGTATCCGTCCGCTCGACCACGCTGATGTCGCGATAACCGTGATGGCTCGCCCGGCTCATCGCCAGGCTGACCTGGCTGGAATGAAAGGATCCGGCGCAACTGGCATCGCCTTCGCCGCCAAAGCCGGCCACGACCAGGCCGTCGAGCACCAATCGCAGGGCATCGTCGTCCACGGCATAGAGCCGCAGGGCAGTTTCTCTGAAGGGATTGGGCTGCGAATGGTTTGCCCTGTCGATGCTCAGGCCGAAGGCGGTGATCTCGGGCGCCAGCCTATAGCGGCCGGTATCGAATTCGACCTTGCGGATGGCGATGGCATCGTCGGTCACGGGCTGGAGCAGGCGCTGGCGCACCTGCAGGTTGTTCCTGTCGACGACCAGAATCTCCACATCGCCGACATGCCTGTCGCTGGGTTGGGCGCTGTCGATCAGCGGCACCGCAACCAACAGCAGATCGTCATGGGCAGGCCAGATCTTGCAGACCAGGCCTGGCGTATCGTAGTCGTATTGTGGGGATGTCAAGGAGATGCTGGTGTGGGGCTCAAGTGTGAACGAGGCGCCGTCGGCGCTCATTCGGGCCTTGGGATAGGCCTGCTGCACCAGCGTGGCAGCATCGCCGCAGTCGCCGGCTGCAGCCTGCGCAGGCGACAAGCCGGCCGTGGCAAGGCTTAGGAAGACGGTGCACAAGACTATTCGCATTGGCTGATCACTCATTCTCTGGTTTTGCCGAAGCGGCCACGCCGGCCGGTCCCGCGAAATCCAGGCAGGGCTAATTGAAGTGCGTAACCGCAGGAAGTCGCCTGATGGCTCCGGCGTATCTACGGCGCGGTAGTCATTTTGACGATGATCGGGATGACGGCGATCATCAGCACCACCGGCAGGATGCATACCACCACCGGCACCGACATCTTGGCCGGCAAGGCATGTGCCTTTTCCTCCGCCAGCGACATGCGCTTGTGGCGCATTTCGTCGGAGAACACGCGCAGCGCCCCGGCCAGGCTGGTACCGAGCTCCTTGGACTGCTGCAGGAGCGTGGCGAAGGAGCGCACCTCGTCCAGGCTGAGGCGATCGGCGAGCGCCTTCAAGGCATCGTCGAGGCTGCGGCCAGCCCTCAGTTCCAGCGACACCAGCTGCAGGTTCTGGCTGAGCGACGGATAGGTCTTGGCCAGTTCCTTCGAGACGCGCTCGATGCCGGCTTCCATGCTCATGCCGGCATCTGAGCAGACGATCATCAAATCCATGAAGTCGGGAAAGCCGTTGCGGTATTCGCGCATCTTTTCCCGCACCTTCTGGCTGAGCACCAGGCCGGGCACGAAATAGCCGGCGGCTCCCGACAGGATGATGAAGGTCCAGCGGCTGGTCGCCGTGGAATCGGCGCTCGCCATCCACTGGTTGACCAGGAACGCGCCGATCGCCGCGCCCACGAGGCAGGCGAAGCGGATCAGGAAGAATGTGCCGACGGCGCGCGGCTCCATATAGCCCGCCTGGATCAGTTTCATGCGCAGCCGGGCGACATTTTCCGGATCGCTCTTGGCGTAGAATTCCTGCGCCCGCTTCACCGCCTTCTCGCGCACGACGCTCTGGCTTTTCTTCGGCGCCGCCTCGACCTGCTCGGGAGCCTTCGTGTCATCGACCTTGAGCCGGCGCTTGAGATCGTTGCGGTCGCCTTTGGCCACCACCAGCGGCCACGCCACCGCGCCACCGCCCACCGCCAGGAGCAAAGCAGCCACCGGCATCATCGACGTCGGCGCCAGCGAGGCGAGGAACTGGATCACCTGTTCCATGTCAGAACCGGAAGTTCGACATCTTGAACATGATGATGTTGCCCAGCATCAGCCATGTCACCGAACCGCCCAGCAGATACCAGGTCTTCGGCACATCCCAGACGCTTTGATAGAATTGCGGCATCAACACCATGATGGCGGTGAAGAGCAGCGCCGGCACCGCCGTCAGGATATAGGCCGACATACGGCCTTCGGTCGAAATGGCGCGCACCTTGCGGCGCAGCTTGCCGCGTTCGCGGATCGTCGTCGACAGCCCGTCGAGGATCTCGCGCAGATTGCCGCCCGAACTCGTCTGGATCGACACCGCGGTGACGAACAGCGGCAGATCCTCCTGGCCGACCCGGTCGAACAGTGAATTCAATGCCGAAACCAGATCGGACCCATAGGTGACCTCGTCGGAGATAACGCCGAACTCGCTGCCGATCGGATCGGGCATCTCGCGCGACACCATGGAGATCGCCACCGGAACCGGATGCCCGGCCTTGAGGCCGCGCGTGATCAGTTCCAGCGCCTCCGGCAGTTGCACGCCGAACCGCTTGACCCGCCGGCTGCGCATGGTACGCAGCACCAGCACCGGCAGCAGTGCTGCCAGCATCACAAACAACAAGATGGCGAGCAGCAGCGGCAGGCCGTACCAGAGCACGGTGAGCATCAGCGCCAGCGCCACGCCCGTCGTGATGGTCAGGAACCTCGGCAAAGGCATCACCATGCCCGACTGCGTGCGCAAGGCGCGGAAACGATCGGGCGAGAACAGCGACGTGCCGGCTTCCAGGCCGCGCTCCTTGCGCAGCTGGATCAGCACCTGTTCCTGGCTGATCTTGCTTTCCTGCAGCTTCATGCGCCGGTTGATCGCCAGCCGCTTATCGCTGCGGCCGGCATAAAGCAGATAGCAGCCTTCGGCGATCATGATGCCGGTCAGCGCTGCCGCGGCATAGACGACATAGATCGGGCTGAAATTCTCGAACACGCCGCTACTCCTGCGGCCGGCCGGGTTCGAAATATCTGCCGGGGAATTCGATGCCCATATTGCGCAGATCCTCGAGAAAGCGCGGGCGAATGCCGGTCGCCTCATAGTGACCGAGGATGGTGCCGTCGGCCTCCATGCCGGTGCGCACGAAGCGGAATATCTCCTGCATCTGGATGACGTCGCCTTCCATGCCGGTCACCTCGGCGACGCTGGTCACCTTGCGCTTGCCGTCGGACAGGCGCGTCAGCTGGACGATAAGGTCGAGCGCGCTGGCGATCTGGCTGCGGATCGACTGCACCGTCATCGGCATGCCGGTCATGCCCAGCATCTGCTCGAGGCGTGAAATGGCGTCGCGCGGCGTGTTGGCGTGGATGGTCGCCATCGAACCTTCATGGCCGGTGTTCATCGCCTGCAGCATGTCGAAGGCCTCCTCGCCGCGGCACTCGCCGAGGATGACGCGGTCGGGGCGCATGCGCAGGGCATTCTTGACCAGGTCGCGCTGCTTCAGCTCGCCATGACCTTCGATGTTGGCCGGGCGCGTTTCCATGCGGGCGACATGCGGCTGCTGCAATTGCAGTTCGGCCGCGTCCTCGATGGTGATCAGCCGCTCGTCTTCCGGAATGAAGGCCGACAATGCGTTGAGCATCGTCGTCTTGCCGGTGCCGGTACCGCCCGAGATGATGGTGGTCTTGCGGGCATGCACGGCGGCGGCCAGCACTTCGGCCATATTCTGGGTGATGGCGCCGAACTCGACCAGCTTGTGCAGGCCGAGCTTGTTTTTGGAAAACTTGCGGATCGACACCAGCGGCCCGTCGACGCCCACCGGCCGGATGGCGGCGTTGAAGCGTGAGCCGTCGAGCATACGGGCGTCGACCATCGGCTGCGATTCATCGACCCGACGACCGACGGCGGCGACGATCTTGTTGATGATGCGCAACAGATGCGCCTCATCCTTGAACGGGATATGGACCTGCTGCAGCTTGCCGCGTTTTTCGACGAAGCAGTTCTGGTGGCCGTTGATCAGGATATCGTTGATGTCGGGGTCTTTGAGCAGCGGCTCGAGCGGGCCGAGGCCGACCATCTCGTCGACAATGTCGTCGACCAGCGCCTCGAGCTCGACGGTGTTGATCGCCATCCGTTCCTGGCGGGTCTTTTCCGACACGAATTCCTGCACTTGCCGGCGCATCTCTTCCTTGGGCAGGCGCTCCAGCGCGACAAGGTTGATTTCCTCGAGCAGCATACGGTGAATGCGCACGCGGGCGTCGAGCACCTTGTTGGCGCTTTTGGCGGGTGTCGCATCCGGTTTCGGCGGCAACGCCTTGCGGATCGTCGGAATGACCACCGCATGATGTGCGACCGGCCCCGCATCGGCCGGCTTCAGCGGACGGACGTCACGGTTCTGCAAGGTCGAGAAGCGACTGGTCATCCGGCTTTCCTCTTCAGGAGGCCCCTGCCGATGCCGAACAGCGAGCGTGATTTCTCCGGCGTCGCGACGGCTTCCTCCGGCAGGATGATCTTCTTCAGATCGTTGACGACATTGGCGTTCGGGTCGATCTCGTGCAGCGGCACGCCGCGGTCGACCGCCTCGCGCACAAGCCGATAATTGTTGGCGATGCCGCCGACGAAATGCTCGCCGAGGATTGCCTGGACATCCGCCTGCTTGATGCCGTTGTCGAACATCTTCTGCTCGAAACGGTTGACGATGACGTTCGGCTTCACCTCCTTGCCGGCCGTCTCGTAAACCGCCTGGATCAGCCGCTGTGTGTGGCGCAGGCACGGCACCGTCATTTCGGCGACGATGTAGAGCTTGTTGGAGCCAAGCAGAACCGTCTCCGTCCACGGAAACCAGGTCCGCGGCATGTCGATGACGACATTGTCGAAATAGGCCGAGACGAGATCGAGCATGCGCACCACGACATCGGTCTTGAACGAGCGCATTTCCGACGGACGCGTCGGCGCCGCCAGCACGCAGAGCCCGCTGGCATGCTTGGACAGCATCACGTCGAGCAGTTGCCGGTCGAGGCGCTCGGGCTGGTTCTCGATTTCGGTGATGTCGAAGCGCGGCTCGAGATCGAGATATTCGGCGCAGGCGCCCTGCTGAAAATTGAGGTCGACCACGCAGGTCGACGCGCCGCGCGTCACCGAATGATGCAGCTGGAAGGCGGTCTGTAGCGCCAGCGTCGTGGTGCCGACGCCGCCGGCGGCCGGCATGAAGGTGTAGATCTGCGACTCGGTGTTTTCCTCGCGTCCCGGCCCTTGCAGCGCGCGCACGACCGAACGCACCAGATCGGCGGTGGTGATCGGCTTGACCAGGAAGTCGGCGACCTGAAGCTGCACCAGGATGCGGACCGCGGCGGCGTTGAACTCCTGGGTGACGACGACGACCGGAACCCGGCCTTCGAGCCGGCGCATGATGCGCTGCAGCGACTCGATCTCCTCCAGCTTTGCCGCATCCATGTCGACGATGAGCGCGCCGAAATCGGCTTCCTGGACCTCGCCGCGCAGTTCGGAAATGTTCTTCTCCACGGTCGAAAGCTGGATCACCTCCGAGGCCGCGAACGCGATGCGCGTATCCTGCACAAAGGTCCGGTCGCTGGACACCAGCAGGATTTTCTTGGTCTTGATGCCGCTTGCCATTTGTCAGCCTGTCAGGTCATTCCCGGTCAAATCACCAGGCAAATCAATCGGTTGTCGCTGTTGGTTGCACGGCCTTGGCGGCCGCCGCCTGATCGGCGGCGTTCACCGCGGCGTCACTGCGCTGCGCCGGCACCAGCAGCCTGGTGTTCTGGACGCCATATTTCCAGGGGTCGACCATCTGCATGGCCGTATTGGCAGCCTGCGCGTTGCCGGCGCCCGTCGTCGTCCCCTCGCTGCGGACATAGTCGTCGCTGGTGCAGCCGCTGGCGAGGCCGGCGAGCAGCAGCGCAATGCATGGTTCGACGCGCATGGCTTCAATCCTTCGGCAGGTCTAGGAAGTGCCCGACCGTGGTGACCGGGGCCGACTGGGCCGTGCTGCCGCTGGCCATTGCCATGGCGCGGTTGGCGTCGGACGCTTTCACTTCTTCGGTGTTGTTGAGGAAATAGTCGACATTGCTGGCCGGCTGCGTGCCGTCAGTCGGCTCGAGCAACTTCTTCGACGGATCGACCGGCTTGACCAGATAGGGGGTGACGATGATCACCAGGTCAGTCTCGCGCCGCTGATAGGATTTCGACGAGAACAGAGAGCCGAGCACCGGCAGCTTGCCGAGGCCGGGAAGACGCGACGTGGTGATGTCGTTCTGCGACTGCAGCAGGCCGGCGATCATGAAGCTCTGGCCGTTCTTCAAGTCGACCGACGTCCTGGCGCGGCGCACGATGAAGCCCGGCACCGAGATCGTACCGATATTGTAGGAGGCCGAGGCATCGATCGAGGACACTTCCGGCGCGATGTCGAGGCTGACCAGCCCGTCCTTCAGCACGGTTGGCGTGAAATCCAGGCTGACGCCGTATTTCTTGTAGCTGACGGAGATCTTGCCATTGTCCTCGGAAACCGGGATCGGGAACTCGCCGCCGGCGAGGAAGCTTGCCGTCTGGCCCGACCGGGCGATCAGGTTCGGCTCGGCCAGCCGCCTGGCAAGGCCGCGCTCCTCCAGCGCCTTGATGGCAACGTCGATCGACAGGCCGTTCGACAGCAGCCGGCCGATGATCTCGCCATTGCCTGCCGCCGGCACCGTGCCCGGCTCGATGGTGACGTCGCGCCCGCCAAGGCCGTAAGCGAAATTGGCGCTGTATTTGGCGCCGAGATCCTGTCCGGCCTGGCGGTTGATCTCGACGAAGCGGACGTTGAGCTGAACCTGCTGCGAGGACGAGATGTTGACTGAATTGATCACTTCCTCATTGCCGGAGAAGCGGCTGGCGATCTTGCTCGCCTTCTCGGCGGCGACCGCGTCATCGGCCTCGCCCGACAGCACGACACGGCCGTTGGCCGAGCCGACCTTGATCTTGGCATCCGGCACGCTGGCGCGAATGGTGCTGGCCAGCTGGTCGGTGTCCAAGGTCACCTCGATGTCGACCGTGCCGACAAGCTGCTTGTTCTCGTCGAACAGGGCAACGCCGGTGGTGCCGAGATTGTTGCCCAGCACATAGAAGGACTTGTCGGTCAGCGGGTTGACGTTGGCGATCTCCGGATCGCCGATGACGATCTGGTAGAAGGCGGCACTGGTGATGATCGTTTTCGGCTTGCCCTTGGCCACCTTGATCGACGCATTCTTGGTCGACGACACATAGACGATGTCATTGTCGGCCTTGGCCGGCGCGCTGAGGCCGAGCATTGCGGCCGCGGCGAGGCAAGCCGCCATCGCAAGCGCCCGCATTGGGCGCAGCCCTTTCGTCATCCGATATGCATGAAGTCCCGACATCTGTCCCGTCCCTCGCCCGGTCCCCACCGGCAGTTATGGCTGGTCCCGCGCAGGAACCTGGTATTCCTCGACCTGCGTGCCGCGCGTCACGATGATCGTCTTGAATTTCGGCTTCTCAGGCTCCTTCGTCGCGGCGGTGAACAGCGCGCCAGCCGCAGCCTGAACGCCGGACGCGACCGAACCGCCGAAGGATGAAATGGTGGTGACGCCGTCCTTGGCAGTGCCACCATCGGCGGCTGAGCGGAGCGACAGCGACAAGGTGCCGACGGTGCGGGCGAGCGCCACTTTCTGGGCACCGTCCGTTGTCACCTCGATTGTAACGGAATTGGCGATCTGCGGCGTGGTCTGGCGCTGGTCGGCGCCCTGCCCGACGGTCAGCACCTTGGCGTCGGAGACGACGATCTCGGAGGTGACTGTGGAGCCGGCCGCGCCTTGCGCGTTCTTGGCCACTTCCTGGATTTCGCCTGCATCGCGTGTCAGCACGACGTCGACCCGGTCGCCCGGCATCACGAAGCCGCCGACACCGGCGATCTCGTCGGTGCGGATGGTCACCGCCCGCATGCCGGGCGTCATCATGTTGGACAGCGTCGCGCGGCCATTCGGTCCGGACAATTTGCTGAGCAGCACCGGTTCGTTGATCTCGATCGGCGACAACACCACGCGGCTGCCTTCGGCGAGCAAGGAATTGATGGTGGTGAAGGCGCCCTGCGGCACCGACTCTTCCGACCACGGGATTTCGGTGAGCTGCGCGCGGTCGAGTTCCATGCCGTAACGCAGCGGCGCGTTGGCCACGACGATGGTCTTGAACTCAACTTTTGGGGTCACGGGCGCCGGGATCGATGCCGTCTTTTCCTCGGCATCTGCCTTGGCCTGGCTCTTGACCCAGAAATCCGCGGCAAAGATCGAGATCGCGCCGAAAACGGCGGCGATGCCGATCATCGTTATGGCCTTGCCCCTCACAACTAAACCCCTGACGCATGTGGTCTTTTGTTTGTTGAGGCCCACGTTAGGCCGCTTTGTTAAAGATTCAGGAATCCCGGAGCGTCCGCGCGGACCTATTTCCGCCGGCTTGGTTATCGAAAGGTTTTAGGATAAGAAGGGGTTAAATCCCCGAACGTAACAGGAACTTCCGTCGCTTGGCGCTGAAAAGCGTGGCAGTATCGGCGGGTGATTCGCGGCACCGGATTCTATGGCAGGCATGGACGACAACAACGATCTTTTCGGCAATCTGGAAAAGCAGCCGCAACCAACCCGGACGTCGGCGCGCCCGGCCGATCCGCTGGTGCAGGCCACAAAGCGTCCTGCCGCGACCAAGGATGGCAGCGAAGGCTATAGCGCCGCCGACATCGAGGTGCTGGAAGGGCTGGAGCCGGTTCGGCGCCGGCCCGGCATGTATATTGGCGGCACCGACGACAAGGCGATGCACCATCTG
Source organism: Mesorhizobium sp. P2_F7 (assembly GCF_056403695.1). Lineage (NCBI taxonomy): Bacteria > Pseudomonadati > Pseudomonadota > Alphaproteobacteria > Hyphomicrobiales > Phyllobacteriaceae > Mesorhizobium > Mesorhizobium sp. P2_F7. Next base: position 54,288 of record NZ_JBFUFA010000005.1, read on the forward strand.
TTCGCCGAGGTCATCGACAATTCGATGGACGAGGCGGTCGCCGGCCACGCCACCTTCATTGATGTCGAGCTTTCGGCCGACGGGTTTCTGACCGTTACCGACAATGGCCGCGGCATCCCGGTCGATCCGCACCCGAAATTCAAGAAGCCGGCGCTCGAAGTCATCATGACGACGCTGCATTCGGGCGGCAAATTCGACTCCAAGGTTTATGAGACCTCCGGCGGCCTGCACGGCGTCGGGGTCTCCGTCGTCAATGCGCTGTCGGACCATCTCGAGGTCGAAGTCGCGCGGGGGCGCCAGCTTTACCGCCAAAGATTCTCGCGCGGCGTTCCGGTGAGCGGGCTGGAGCAGCTCGGCGAGGTGCACAACCGACGCGGCACCAAGATCCGCTTCCATCCCGACGAGCAGATCTTTGGCAAGGGCGCCGCCTTCGAGCCGGCGCGGCTCTATCGCATGACGCGCTCGAAAGCCTATCTGTTCGGCGGTGTCGAAATCCGCTGGAGCTGCGATCCGTCGCTGATCAAGGAAAAGGACCAGACGCCGGCCAAGGCGGAGTTCCATTTCCCCGGCGGCCTGAAGGACTACCTCAAGGCATCGCTCGGCGACGATTTCCAGGTGACGCGGGAGATCTTCGCCGGCAAGAGCGAGAAGCAGGGCGGCCACGGTTCGCTCGAATGGGCGGTGACCTGGTTCGGCGGCGACGGCTTCATCAATTCCTACTGCAACACCATCCCGACCGGCGAAGGCGGCACGCATGAGGCCGGCTTCCGCAATGTGCTGACGCGCGGGCTTCGCGCCTATGCCGACCTCGTCGGCAACAAGCGCGCCTCGATCGTCACCTCCGAAGACGTCATGATCTCGGCGGCAGGCATGCTGTCGGTGTTTATCCGCGAGCCGGAATTCGTCGGCCAGACCAAGGATCGGCTGGCGACGATCGAGGCCATTCGCATCGTCGAGACCGCCATCCGCGATCCCTTCGACCACTGGCTGGCCGACAATCCGCAGGAAGCCTCGAAGCTGCTGGAATGGGTGATTGCCCGCGCCGACGAGCGGGTGCGCCGGCGCCAGGAAAAGGAAGTGTCGCGCAAGAGCGCGGTGCGCAAGCTGCGCCTGCCCGGCAAGCTCGCCGACTGCACGCAGAATGCCGCGGCGGGTGCTGAACTGTTCATCGTCGAGGGCGACTCGGCCGGCGGCTCGGCCAAGCAGGCGCGCGACCGCGCCAGCCAGGCGGTCCTGCCGCTGCGCGGCAAAATCCTCAACGTCGCCAGCGCCGGCAACGACAAGCTGGCCGCCAATCAGCAGATCTCTGATCTCATCCAGGCGCTCGGCTGCGGCACGCGCTCGAAATATCGCGACGAGGATTTGCGCTACGACCGCGTGATCATCATGACCGACGCCGACGTCGACGGCGCCCACATCGCCTCGCTGCTGATCACCTTCTTCTACCAGGAAATGCCGAACCTGGTGAATGGCGGCCACCTGTATCTGGCGGTGCCGCCGCTCTATTCGATCCGGCAAGGCGGCAAGGTCGCCTACGCCCGCGACGACGCGCACAAGGACGAGCTGTTGCGCACCGAGTTCACCGGCCGCGCCAAGGTCGAGATCGGCCGTTTCAAGGGCCTGGGTGAGATGATGGCCTCGCAGCTCAAGGAAACCACCATGGACCCGAGGAAGCGCACGCTGCTCAGGGTCGACGTGATCGATGCCGCGGCTGCGACCAAGGACACGGTCGATGCGCTGATGGGCACCAAGCCCGAGGCGCGCTTCCGCTTCATCCAGGAACGCGCCGAATTCGCCGCGACGGAAGTGCTGGATATCTAAGCGTCCACCGTTCTAGTCTGCTCTTCCAGATACGGAGATGGGCGTGTGACCTGGGACCGGCTGCGCAACGGTTTTGTCGCGAGATTTGCCGGTCTGACGCAGCCAACCCGCTCGGATTGGATTTTCGCCCTGCGCACCGTTTCGGCCGGTCTGATTGCGCTTCTCGTCGCCTACGCACTGAAACTCGACCACCCGCAATGGGCCATGATGACGGTCTTCATCGTCGCCCAGCCGGTTGCCGGCATGGTGCTGGCGAAAGGTTTTTACCGGCTGCTCGGCACGCTTGCCGGTGGACTTGCGGCGATCGGCATCACCTCGGTTTTCGGCACCAATCCGTGGCTGCTGGTGACGGCGCTCTCCGTCTGGATTGGCCTGTGCACGCTGGTTTCGTCGCTGCTGCGCAACCCGGAAGCCTATGGCGCGGCCCTTGCCGGCTATACCGCGATGATCATTGGGCTGCCTGCCTTCGGCCAGCCGCATGTGATCGTCGATCTCGCTGTCGCGCGCTGCGCCGAGATCGTGCTCGGTATCGTCTGTGCCGGTCTGACCAGCCGGCTGATCCTGCCCAAGCTGGCCGCCGACGCCATCATTTCGCGGCTGAAGCGCAGCATCCTCGACCTTGCCACCTATGCAGGCGGCGCCTTTTCCGGCGGCGATCCGGCAGTGCTGGCCGGCCTGCACCGCAAGCTCATCGCCGATGCCCAGACGTTGGCCGAGATGCGCACTTATGCACGGCTCGAAGCGCCGAGCTTCGCCACCCGCGCCCATCCGGTCCGCCGCACCATCGGCCAGCTCCTGTCGGCGCTGTCGGCGGCGCGCGAGCTGCACTCGCACGCGGCGCCGAAAAACGCAGCACTCATCCCGGTGCGCTCCGAACTGCAGTCACTGGTCAGCGAACTTGCAGCCGCGCCCGAGGCGCTGGACGACACGTCGCCCTGGGTGACGCGGCTCGACGCGATTGCCGGCAAGGCCCGGCAAATGCCCGACGCCTCGGCCGATCAGGGCGACGACAGGGTCGGCACGATAACGCGCCTGACCATCGCCGCCGATTTCGCCGAAGCCTTCAAGCAAGTGCTGCGCGGTCTCGACGCTCTGCGCGCACCGGTGACGCGCCCGGGCCGGGCCAACAGGCAGCAGCCTGCGCTGGTGGTGCACCGCGACTACCCCGGCGCTTTGCGCAATGCCATACGCGCGGCCATTGCCACGCTGGCGGTCGCCGCCTTCTGGCTGACGACGAAATGGTCCGATGCGGCCGGCACCGTCATTCTCGTTGCTGTCGTCTCCAGTCTTTTCGCCGCGCGTCCTGACCCGGTGCAGGTGTCCTGGGGCTTCTTCAGGGGAACGCTGCTGGCTTTGCCCTTTGCCTTCCTTGTCGGCCAGGTCGCCCTGCCCGCTTTGCCCGGCTTCGGCTGGTTCGCGCTGTTTGTCGTGCCGATCCTGATACCCACGGCGCTGGGCATGGCCAATCCGCGCACTGTTGGTGTGGCGACCGCCTTTGCCATCAACTTCCTCGCCTTCCTCAGCCCGCATCAGGCTATGACCTATGCTCCAGGCCCGTTCTTCGCCGGCTCGGCTTCAGTGCTGGTCGGCATCCTGCTGGCGATCGGCGTCTTCATCGTCGTGCTGCCGGCCGATCCGTGGCTTGCCGCCAACCGCATCGTGCGCGCCATGCGCGAGGACCTGGCCCGGCTTTGCCTGCATGAGCGGGTGCCGCGGCGTTCTGCCTTCGAGAGCCTCGCCTATGACCGCATCAACCAGTTGATGCCGCTCTTGCAGAACACCGGCAGGAAAGGCGATGCCATCCTCGGCGGCAGCATCGCTGCCGTCACCCTCGGCCTCGAAATCCTGCGCCTGCGCACCGCGCAGCAGAGCCCCGCCACGCCTTCCGAAACCGCGCTTTCGATCGACAATTTCCTACGCGGCCTGGCGCGTGAACTGCTGTTTCGCGCACCAGGCGATCCCCAGACGGCGACGGTCGCCGTCGCCCGGCAATATGCAGCCGGCCTCTCAGAGCGCAGCGGCAGTGCCGACACGCTGCAGATCGCAGCCTCGCTGCGCATCGTCGCCGCCACGATCGAGGACTTCCCGGATTTTTTCGCCAAAGATAGGGGCTAGGCAGGACAAAGGGCGTGTTGAGATTCAGGTCAGGCCGAGTCGAAAACAGCTGATACCGAGAACCGAAGCGGAGCGTACTTTATGTACGTGAGCACCGGAAGCGCAGGTATCGGCCATTTGCAGGCCGGCCTCACCTGAATATCAATGCGCCCTAAGCTGCTGCGATCGCCAGCGCATGCCCGCGCGCGTTTTCGCGCAGCGCGTCGAGATGGATCGACTTGACCAGGCCGGCGAGATCGCCCTCGGTGGACTGGCCGCCGAGTTCCTTCAGCATCAGCCAGCTGACTTCCTGCACGCCGGCGATGCGCTTGCCATTGGCAACTTCGCGCCAGATCTTGAGCGCCCGCAGGATGATACCATGGGTCGGAGCGGCAAGGCCGGCGCCGCGAAACAGCGCCTGCAGAGCAACATCCTGGCCGCCGGCAAGCAGCGCCCGCACCCTTTGCTCCGATTGCTGGCTGAGCGCGACCAGGGTCGAGCCGAAAAAGTCGACCTTGCCGTGAGCAATGGTGCGGATGATGAAGCTAGCGGTCAGGTCGCCGCGCAGCCGCAGATGCTCGATGAGCGCGCCATGTTCCTCCGTGCGCGTGCCTTCGACCAGTCGCACCGAAGCCTTGACGCAGGCATCGCGCGTGACGCGCTCGGCTCTGGCCGCCCCCATCAACGCCATCACCAGCGGTGAAGCTTTGAGCGTTTCGCCGAGCTTGACCAGCAGCATATGCCGGCAGTCGGCGGGCAACCTGACATCGGTGACCATTGCCTCTCGTAGATGAGCAATATGGCCATGCCGCTCGGCCATACGGCGAAAGCTGAGCGATGCTATATCGGCGCCGTCATTGGCGAGCAGCGCGGCACACGCTTCCGGTTCGCCGATCTCGGCAATGGCCGCGGCAACCGCCATCGAGACGACCGGCCGGTCGGCGATCAGTTTTTGCGTCGCCTTGTGGCCGGCAGCAACGCGGTCGATCAGATCGGCATCGGTGAGCAGCGGCGAGCGCGCCAGCACCAGGGCCGCCACTTCCGGCTGGTCAGAGGCAAGCGCGCTGATGATCTGCAGCGGGGCGTGATGGCTCATCGACAGCGCCTCGGCCAGCGCCAGCCGCACCTTCGACGAAGCGTCGTCGAGCAGCAGCGTCAGCGCCGCCTCCGCGGCGCAGCGGTCCTCAAAGGGCAGTTCGGCGTTGATGTAGGCACGGGCCAGCGCGCTCGCCGCGGCGGCACGCTCCGACACCTTGGCGGTGTAGATCCATTTCAGGAAATGCGAAACAACAACCATACCGCCTGCTTATGCCCCCTTGCCGAAAAGCTCCGGCCCCGGGAATGACCCTAGGCAGAAATGGTTTACGAACGGTTCACCATGTTTATTAACTGGCTTGCGGGTGACACGGGCAGCGCCTATCAACCGTCAGGCAGCAGAGGAGGACGATAATGGCCGGGCTTTATCTCGAAGAGTTCGTCGTCGGCCATGTCTTCAAGCACACACTGCGCAAGACCGTCACCGAAAGCGACAACATGCTGTTCTCGGTGATGACGCTGAACCCGCAGCCGCTGCATATCGACTTCGACTTCGCCGCAAGGAGCGAATGGGGCAAGCCGCTGGTCAATTCGCTGTTCACGCTCGGCCTGATGATCGGCATCTCCGTCAATGACATCACCGTCGGCACCACGGTCGCCAATCTCGGCATGAAGGAGACGGTGTTTCCGCACCCGGTCTTCCACGGCGACACCATCCGTGTCGAGACCACGGTGCTCTCGGTCAGGGAATCGAAATCGAAACCGGACCGCGGCATCGTCGAGTTCGAGCATCGCGCCTACAATCAGAACGACGTGCTCGTCGCCAAATGCACGCGCCAGGCGATGATGATGAAAAAGGCAGCCTGATGCGCTCGCTGCTGTTTGTGCCCGGCGATTCCGAAAAGAAGCTGGAGAAAGGCTTTGGCGCCGGCGCCGACGTGGTCATCGTCGATCTTGAGGATTCGGTGGCGCCGCAAAACAAGGTAGCGGCGCGCGAGATCGCGGCACGCTTCATTGCCGGCAACAGGCAGCAGACAAGCTCCGCCATCTATATCCGAGTCAACGATCTCTCGAGCGGATTGACCGACGACGATCTGGCCGCCCTGGTCTCGGCCAAACCCGACGGCATCATGCTGCCGAAATCGAACAGCGGCCAGGACGTGCAGCAGCTCTCCGCGAAGCTCCGCGTGCACGAAGCCGAAAACGGATTGCCGGACGGCGGCATAAAAATCCTGCCGATCATCACCGAGACCGCCGCTGGCGTGCTTGCCGCCGCGACCTATGCCGGGGCAAGCGCCCGGCTTGCCGGCCTCACCTGGGGTGCGGAGGATCTGTCGGCGGCGATCGGCGCGCGCGCGGCGCGCGACGAGAACGGCTGCTATACCGATGTCTTCCGCCTTGCCCGCACCATGACCATTCTCGCCGCCGGCGCGGCCGAAGTCGCGGCGATCGACACGGTCTTCCCCGGCTTTCGTGACATGGCCGCCTTCGAAGCCGAATGCGTCGAGGCAGAGCGCGACGGCTTTACCGGCAAGATGGCGATTCACCCGGCACAGGTGCCGGTCATCAACGCCGCCTTCACGCCATCGGCCGAGGCGGTGGAACGCTCGCAGGCGATCGTCTCTGCCTTCGAGGCGGCAGGAAATCCTGGTGTGGTCGGCATTGACGGCAAGATGTACGACCGGCCGCATCTGCGGCTGGCCGAACGGCTTCTGGCTCGCGCCAAGGCGGCAGGCGTTTCCTCTTAATCGCGCGCCAGGACGATGACCCGGTCCTCCGGCAGGTAGGCCAGCGCTTCCGACTTCAGCGGGTTGACGGTGACGCCGCCCAGCGCCCGCTCATCGGTCTCAGCAGTGCGGACGCGCCGGTAACCGATGGCGATCTCGCCACGCAACCGCGCCGATTCCGCGATCGTCCAGAATGTCACCGGCTGGTCGATGGCGACATAGTCGCCGACCGGGCGCATGTAGATTTCAGAGCCCTCTTCGTCGAGCAAATCATCGAAGATCGCAGCGAGATACTGGTTCTCCGACGCTTGCGCCAGCATCAGGCTGACCAACCGGTTGCTGACGACGAAGTCGTCGGCCTTGGTCACCGCCGCCAGCTCGCGGTTGCGCACGTCGATCATCTCGCTGACGATCGAGATATGCGTGCCGGCATCATCTGAGATTTTGCGCAGATGCAGCAGCGTCACCAGCGTGCGCGTATCGGCGGGCTGCGCTGCCATGGTCTCGCTGTAGCCCAGCACGAGCACATGGTCGTAGGAAGGTACGTCCAGGCTGGCAAGCTCGGTGCTGCTCGAGGTGTCGGTGATGCGGCAGGACACCGCCAGATTGTCGCCGACGACCGGCAGTCCGGCTACTTCCTGCTCGAGACCGGGCGTATCGGCGGCGATGGTCAGGATCGAGCCCGGCGCGACATAGCGCGACAGTTCATAGGTGATGATCGGACCGCGCCGGTTCCAGCCGAGGATCAGCGTGCGCTCGGGCTTCGCCTCGACAGGTTGATGGCGAAGGATCGCCGCGGTATCGACCTTGGCCGCCGCGCCTCCCAGCTTGATGGCGGCATCGTCCTCGGCGATGATGATGGCGCGCATGTCCTTGCCGATCACCAGCTCCGACGGCGGGTTGAGATTGACGCGGCCGTTTTGGTCGCAGAGCCCGATCAGTGCGCAATGCTCATACGCCATCACCGCCTCGCCGAAGGTCTTGCCGACAAGATCTGGCTGTTCGGTCGTGTAGATTTCGCAGCCGTCGAAATCGAGCAACTCCGAATAGACCCCGCTGAGACCCGACTGCCGGCTCGAATGCACGACGATGCGCGAGATCAGCTGATCGGCCAGCACGAGTTGCACCTCGGCCCCGCCGACGACGCGGGCGACCTCGGCGTTCTTGCCATCGCGGATTTCGGCGGCGATGTTGTAGGGCGCGGTGCGCCGGTTCGGGTCGTTGGCCAGTGCCAACACCGTCTTGATCACCTGCGAATCCGGATCGTCGCCGTCCGGCGACAGCACGATGACCGAGCGCGAGGTCTGCGGGTTGACGATGGCGAGATCATAGAGGTCAGTCGGGTCACCGCTGCGGCAAATGATGCGTGTGTTGCCCAGTTTGTCGACCTTGGCCGCGATCTCGTCCTCCATCGCGACCTTGTCCATATTGGCCATGACGACAATGCGCGGATGGCGGCGGCTGGCATTCGCAATGACGAGTTCGGAGATGACGTCGAAGATCGACGGCGACCAGTTGAGGATGATGGTGTGGTCGCTCTCCAGCACCCGCGAACGGCCCTTGCGCAATTCATCGAGCTTGCTGTCGACGCCGGCGCTGAGCACGCCGATGAGCGCCGACACGACGAAAATGCCGGCAAGCGTGACAAAAAGCATGACGAGCCGGAAGGCCCAGCCGGTGTCGCCGCCCATCGTACCGGAATCGAGCGTACGCATCAGCGATTCCCAGAACGCTTCGAAGAAGTTCAGCGGCTCGCCGCCCTCCGGCGCGATGCGTGTCACCGCAAGGAAAGCCGCGGCGGCGATGATGATCAGCAGGGAAGCGACGGCAAGCCAGCCGATCAGCGCGATGGGGCCGGCGGCCATGCTCTTGTCGAACCCGTAGCGCAGCCGGGTTGCCAACGAGTCTCGTTTCTTCATGCCGCCGACGCCCCCGCAATCCCAAGGTCGATGCGCAAGCGCATCACCCAAGCCGCCCTCTTACCGTGTGTTTGGACGAAGGGCATCGCTTTTCACGTGTGCATCGCCAAGGCATCCACAGAAACGTCGAACCTACCAAACGCGTCTGGCAAGCCGCCGTGAACCGGCTCGCCACGGCTCGCACACCAGTCAGCCGTTCCATGGCCCCGAATAATCGGCATAGAGCTTTGCCGGATCGGGCCGCGGCCGCTCCGGCGCCGGCCCCTGGTAGGACCCGATATGGACAAAGCCGATGACGCGTTCCTGTGGCGCCAGTCCAAGCAGCGCCCTGCCCTCGGCCACGTCGGAATACCAGTTGCTGATCATGTTGGTGCCGTAGCCCAGCGCGTTGGCCGCGATCATCAGGTTCATCGCCGCCATGCCGCCGGACAGGAACATCTCCCATTGCGGTATCTTCGGGTTGTCCTTTGGGACCGAGACCACGCCGATCACCAGCGGCGCTCGCGAAAACCGAGCCAGCTCCTGGTTGTGGCGGTTTTCCGGCAGCGGCCCTTCGCGCTGTTCGGCGAGCGCCGCCAGCTTCCTGCCGATCTCGACACGCGCCTCGCCGCGATAGAGGATGAAGCGCCAAGGCTCCAGCCGGCCGTGATCGGGCACCCGGCTTGCAGCCGCAATCATGCTGGCGATATCGGCATCGCTGGGCGCCGGTTCCTTCAATTCAGGGATCGGCGCGGAATTTCGGGTCAGCAGGAAGTCGATGATCGGCGACGCCATGGGGGCCTGGTCTCCTAAAGCACTCGATTTTGAGCTGAAGCGCGCCATCGCGGATCGGGGCGGCTCGGGCATTGGCGCACACGCGCCGGACGAAAGAGCCTGTTGCCTAGGCGGATCGGACTCTTAAGCCTTGAAATTGCCACCGCCTTGGGCTTCAACGCAAGGCATGTTTGAGGGGACATTGCGCCTTTTGCTGATTTGGCTTGCCGCAGCGCTGTTTGCGCCGGCCTCGATGGCCATGGCGCAGAATGCTGACGGCATCTCCAATCTGAAACTCCCCGACATTTCGAGCTATGCATCGCCCAAGAGCGAGAGGTCGCTGGCGCTCAGTGGCGGTGGCGCCATAACGCTGTCGGCGCAGTTGACCGACAAGGGCGCCGATATCACGCGCGGCATCGTCTGGCGTGTCTTCAAGCCCGAGGCGGCCAGCGACGGCAAGCTGCCGATGGTGGCGTCCGCGCATGGCGGCACCGCGGTGTTCCAGCTCGAACCCGGCAGCTATCTGGTGCACGCCTCCTACGGACGCGCCGGCGCCACCAAGCGCATCACCGTCGGCAAGGACGCCAAGCGCGAAAGCCTGGTGCTCGATGCCGGCGGCCTCAAGCTCGACGCGGTGCTCTCGGGCGGCGTGCGCATTCCACCCAAAAAGCTGCGCTTTTCCATCTATGAGGGCACCGCCGAGGCGAATGGCGACCGCGCCTTGATCATTCCCGATGTCGAACCAAACAGCGTCGTGCGGCTCAACGCCGGCGTCTACCATGTCGTCTCCACCTATGGCGCGGTGAATGCCGTCATTCGCTCTGACATCCGCGTCGAGGCCGGCAAGCTGACCGAAGCCACGGTCGAACATCGTGCAGCCGAGATGACCATGAAGCTGGTGCGCGAGACCGGCGGCGAAGCGATCGCCGATACATCCTGGTCACTGCTCAACGAATCCGGCGATCCGATCAAGGAAGCCGTCGGCGCCTTCGCCTCGATGGTGCTGGCCGAGGGCCAATACACCATCATCGCCAAGAACCGCGACCGCATCTACCAGAAGGATTTCACCGTCGTTGCCGGCCAGAACCAGGAAATTGAGGTCCTGGCCACCGAGGCTTCGGCGATCGATCCCGAGGAAGGCGCCGACTAGGTCGTGGGCTCATAGACCCGAAGCCAGAGCCGGATGGCCGCGAGCTTGACGAAAGCAAGAAGGTTAGCGGCCTCAAAGCGGACCTCTAGCGCAACAAGTCTGATGACCCGGATGGATGGGGACCTTGCGACTCGGCACCAGTGAAGTGGCTACGATCAGGCATTCGTGGTATGCTCTTACTGTCTCGAAACCGTGGCGCGTACCGCGGTTTGCCTTGGGAGATGCCAAATGCGCATGTCCTTGCTTTTCATTCCACTACTGCTTGCACCGATTGTATCGCATGCCGCCGACATTCACGACGCCGCCACGAAGGGCGATGTCGCGGCGATCACGGCAGCGCTCGACGCTGGTGCCGGCGTCGATGAGAGCGACGGGCGCGCGACACCACTCTATCTTGCGGTCAAGGGCGGTCATTTTGCGGCGGCAAAACTGCTCATCGAACGCGGTGCCGACGGCCGGCGCGGACGTGAATGCGAAGACAAAGGACGGCAAGACACCGCTCCATCTGGCAAAATTCAAGGGGCAACGCGAAGTCGCTGACTATCTCATGTCGCACGGCGTCGTCTTGCCAACACCAGCCCCGATCTCGATGAAGTTGGCTGCTGCCGATGTCGAGAAAGGCCGAACCTACTTCACACATGTGTGCCACGGTTGCCACAATGCCGAGCCACAGGGAGCGATCAAAACGGGACCGAACTTATGGGGCGTCGTCGGCCGCGACAAGGCATCCATGGCAAATATGCGTTACTCCGACACCTTGCTGGGCTTGGAGGGTGTATGGACGTACGAGGACCTGAACAAATATCTGCTTGAGCCCATGCTCACCACGCCGGGCGTTTACATGGAGGTGCCTGGCGTCCCGGACGAGACCGAACGGGTCAACCTGATCGCCTACTTGCGTACACTCAGCGACAAACCGCTCCCACTGCCCTAGGAGCTATTGAGCAAAAGGGCCGAGGTTGGCCGAAATCGTTGATCGACTGATCGTCGTTTATGAGTACACGCCCTAGTTAGCGTCTCTCAAGCTGCCTTGCGCAGCCGGCGCGGCAGGAAATGGACGCGGCCACGCGGTGCGGCCGGCGCCAGATCGAAGACGCCGCGATGAAGGCGATCGAGCAAGGTCTTGCGGTCGCGCAGCGGCTCCAGTTCGTCCCAGCGCAGCACGTTGCCGACGCGAACGTCGATCGCCTTGCCGGACAGCCGTGCGAATTCGCGGATGAGCATCGAAAGGCGCAGCGTCAGCGATGCCTTGCCGACGAATTTCGCCACCCTTCCCTCACGCTCGGCCATGTTCATGGGTCCGCTGACCAGATGGAACAGCCGGCCGTTCTGACCGGAAAAATGCATCGGCACCACCGACGCCTTGGCGTCCTGCACGAGGCGCGCTGGAAACATCTTCCACGGCAGGTCGCGCGCACGGCCAAAGCCTTTCGGCGCGGTGGCGACACCGCCGGCCGGAAACACGACGATGGTGACGCCCTCTTTCAACAGCCGCACCGCCTCGTGGCGCACCGCCATGTTGTTCTTTACCGCGTCCTTGGTCTCGGAAAAGTCGATCGGCAGCGAGTACGGTTCCATCTCGCGGATCTTGAGCAGATCCTTGTGGATCATGACCCGGAACGGACGCCCGAGCTGCTCGACCAGAGACAGCACGGCAATGCCGTCGCCAATGCCGAACGGATGGTTGGCGACAATCACCAGCGGCGTGTCAGGCAGCTTCGCCGGCGGCCACTGATCGGCGCTGCGCACCTTGACGTCGATCAGCTCCAACATGCGGCTGAACACGCGCTCGCCCGTCGGCGCCACCTGGCGGCGCCAGAAGTCGTAGAGCGCAGCATAGCGGTCGCGCCCCGACAGGCCTTCAATGGAATGGATGAACCAGCGCGTCAGCGCCGGCTGGCTCGCATTGGCGTAGGAGAGCTCGGGAAACGGTCTTTCCCGCATTTTCAGCTTGAGCATGGCGGCTCATTACAGGGTTGGCGTGACAGGCATGTGAAAATGGCGGTGGATCGCTCCACCGCCATTCCCGGAGATATCGATGGATCAGGCCGCGCGCCGTCTGCGGTCGGGCGAAGTGGCCTCGTCGGACAGCAGCTTGAGCGCATCGGCCAGCTTGAGCGATTCCTGATCGCGGGAGCCGAGCCGGCGGATGTTGACCGTCTCCTCCTCCGCCTCGCGCTTGCCGCAGACGAGGATCACCGGAACCTTGGCCAATGAATGCTCGCGTACCTTGTAGTTGATCTTCTCGTTACGCAGGTCGGCTTCGGCGATAAGCCCGGCCGCCTTCAGTTGCGCGACAACCTTGCGGGCATAGTCGTCGGCATCCGAGGTGATGGTCGCCACCACCACCTGCAGAGGTGCGAACCACAGCGGGAAATGACCGGAATAATGCTCGGTCAGGATGCCGAGGAAGCGCTCCATCGAGCCGCAGATGGCGCGATGCACCATCACCGGCTGCTTCTTTTCCGAATCCGAACCGATGTAGAAGGCGCCAAAGCGCTCCGGCAGATTGAAGTCGACCTGCGTGGTGCCGCACTGCCATTCGCGGCCGATGGCGTCCTTCAGCACATACTCGAACTTCGGCCCATAGAAAGCGCCCTCGCCCGGATTGATCGAGGTCTTGATGCGGTTGCCCGAACGTGTGCGAATCGTATCCAGCACGCTGTTCATGATCGCTTCTGCGTGGTCCCAAGCCTCGTCGGTGCCGACGCGCTTGTCAGGCCGCGTCGACAGCTTCACACTGACCTCGTCGAAGCCGAAATCGGCATAGGTCGACAGGATCAGGTCATTGATGCGCAGGCACTCGGCGGCAAGCTGATCCTCGGTGCAGAAGATATGCGCATCGTCCTGGGTGAAACCGCGCACGCGCATCAGCCCGTGCAGCGCGCCGGACGGTTCGTAGCGATGCACATTGCCGAATTCTGCAAGCTTTACGGGCAGATCGCGATAGGATTTCAACCCATGCTTGAAGATCTGCACATGGCCCGGACAATTCATCGGCTTCAGCGCGAACACGCGGTCGTCATCGGTGTCGTCGCCGGCCACCGTCACCTTGAACATGGCGTCGCGGTACCAGCCCCAGTGGCCCGACGTCTCCCACAGGCTCTTGTCCAGAACCTGCGGTGCGTTGACCTCCTGGTAGCCCTGCTCGTCGAGGCGGCGACGCATGTAGTTGACCAGGTTCTGGAACATCTTCCAGCCCTTGGCATGCCAGAAGACGACGCCCGGCCCCTCTTCCTGGAAATGGAACAGGTCCATCTCGCGGCCGAGCTTGCGGTGGTCGCGCTTCTCCGCCTCCTCCAGCATCGTCTGGTAGGCATCGAGCTCAGCCTGCTCGGCCCACGCCGTGCCGTAAATGCGGGTCAGCATCGGATTGTTCGAATCGCCGCGCCAATAGGCGCCGGCCACCTTCATCAGCTTGAAGGCGTTGCCGATCTGGCCGGTCGAGGCCATGTGCGGACCACGGCAGAGGTCGAACCAGTCGCCCTGGGCATAGATCTTGAGATCCTGTTCCTCAGGAATGGCGTCGATCAGTTCGAGCTTGTAGCGCTCGCCCTTGTCGGCAAAGACCTTTTTCGCCTTGTCGCGCGACCAGACCTCCTTGCTGAACGGTTTGTTGCGCGCAATGATCTCGCGCATCTTTTTCTCGATCACCGGGAAATCGTCCGGCGTGAACGGCTCGTTGCGGGCGAAGTCGTAATAGAATCCGTTCTCGATCACCGGCCCGATCGTGACCTGGGTTCCCGGCCACAACTCCTGCACGGCTTCCGCCAGCACGTGTGCCGCATCGTGGCGGATGAGCTCCAGCGCGCGCCGATCGGTGCGCGTGATGATCTCGACCTTGCCGGACTTGCCGAGCGGGTCGGAAAGGTCGCGCACGGTGCCATCGATGGCATAGGCGACGGCTTTCTTGGCCAGCGACTTCGAGATCGATTCGGCCAGGCCCGCACCGGTCATCGCCGCGTCGTAGTCGCGGACGGAGCCATCGGGAAATGTCAGGGAAACGGAATTCAGCATCAGGTATCTCCTATCCAGTCCCGCAAACGAGCGCGGGTGGTCGTGGTGTGAAGCCGGAAGCATCCGGCAGCGGGCGGGTTTTAGAGGCAGCACGGCGTGAGGTAAAGAGCGGTCATTGGCGCAGCCGTCAGGAAATGGCGCGACAGATGTCGCAGCCCAGTCGCACAGGCTTGCGAATTTCCCGGACGCGGGTTGGAATCCCAGGCATGGAAGACTTAAAACCCAGCCGAACCGCCCTGGGCGTCGCGCGCATGCGGGCCCTCCACCAGTTCTCACCGCAGGCGGGGCTGTTTCGCGACCCCTATGCGAGTGCGATTCTGGGCGATGCTGCACCGACGGCGCAGGACCTGGAGCAGGAAGATGAGCGCAGCCGGCGCATGCGCCTGTTCGTGGCGGCGCGTGCCCGTCTCGCCGAGGACTGGCTGACTGCGGCGGTGCGCAGGGGCGTCCGGCAAGTGGTGGTGCTCGGCGCTGGCCTCGACACGTTTTCGCTGCGCAATCCCTACCCCAACCTTGCCGTCTTCGAAGTAGACCATCCGGCAACGCAGGCCTGGAAACGCAAATGCATCGCCAATGCTGGCCTTGCCGAACCGTCGGCCACCACTTTCGTGCCTGTCGATTTCGAGCGGCAGAGCCTGGCGGACGAACTAGCGTTGGCTGGTCTGAAGCCGGCGGAGCCGAGCTTTTTCATCTGGCTTGGGGTCGTGCCATATCTGACACAGGAAGCCATCTTCGGCACCCTATCCTGGATTGCTGGCATTCCCGGCTCTGAGGTCGTCTTCGACTATAGCGAGCCGGCCGAGAACCGCGATGCGGCGGGACGGGCTGCGCTGTCCTTCCATGCAGCGCGCGTCGCCGCTGTCGGCGAGCCTTGGATCAGCTTCTTCGCCCCGGCCACACTAGCGCAATCGCTGCGCGAGCTCGGCTTCGATGAGATCGAAGATCTGGAAAGCAGCGACATCGCCGCCCGCTTCTCCAGGGCGCCAAAGGCAGAGGCAAGGAATTCCGGCGGCCACCTTATCCGTGCCCGCCGAAGCGCTTAAGCCAAGGTCACTTCACCAACTGCGGCAGGTCCTTCAGGAAAGCCGCGCGTGTCGCTGGGCCTTTCGGCGCGTCGATCGGCTTGGTGTCGACGACCAGTCGGGCAAAGACGATCCTGCGGTCGCCCTTTTTGGCCCAGCCCACAAACCAGCCGAGAGAACGCTTGTCCTTGCTGTTGCCGAGCCTGGTGCTGCCGGTCTTGCCCTGCACCGTCCAATCACCGGCCTTAAAACTTGGCAGGATGGCCCGGGTCATCTCATGCGCCTTGGCAGAAACCCGCATTTTGTCGGCAAGCAGCTGGCGCAAGAAAGCTGTCTGCTCGACCGGCGATATCTCGAGCGAGGAATTGATCCAGGATTGCGTGAGCCCGTTGTCCTTGCCGGCATCGCCCGAGACATCCATGTTGCCGTAGCCGAATTTCGAGACATAGCCGGCAAATCTTTTCGCGCCGAGCCGGCGCACGATCTCGCGCGAATACCAGACGATCGAGTCGCGCTCCCAGATCGTCGGGTCGACGGTCTTGTGGTCGCGCTTCACCGCCTTGAACTCAGGCTTGTAGTCCCAGCTCGGCGTTTGCGCGTCGCTCAGGATGCCGCTGTCGTAGCCGATCAGCGCCAGCGGCACCTTGAAGGTCGACGCCGGGCTGACGCGTTGGTCGCAGACGCCGCTCTGATAGAGCGTCTCGCCGCTCGCCGCGTCCTGGATCAGCGTGCATTCGAGATCGCCAAGCGGTGCCGATTGCGCGCGCATCGGAAACCCCAGAAACCAGGCCAGCAGGAACAGGACCGCGGCAATAATGAAGGGGTGGGTTTCGATCCGACGCATGTGAGCTCTCCTGGGGAATGACAGAAGGCGCTTAGCGAAGCGTCTTGGCTCGATTTTGACTCAAATGCGCAGTCTTTGTGCAGGCTGACGTTAACCCTACCGGACCGTAAAGAAATGCGGCTTTGGCGATTTGAATCGGCGACCTAGAGTCGCCGTCAGGCTTCACCCCGCTTCTTGCCGATCCGCCAATACCGCCAAGGTGTGAACCAGACATAGCGCGGAGCGAGCACCTCGGGCACACGGTCTATGCCATGCGTTCCGAACGGCCCGCAGCGCAGCACGCGGAACAGGCCCATCCAGCCGCCGACCCACAGACCGTGGCGGGCAATCGCCTCATGCGCGTATTCGGAACAGGTCGGCAGATGCCGGCAGGAATTGCCGACAAAACCGGACAGTGTCAGTTGATAGAGGCGCACCAGCGACGTGCCTAAAATGCGGCCGGGCGTCTTGCGCCATGGTCCGGGCCAGTTGCGCCCGCGCTGGGTCTGCCCGGCGGCATGCACATGCGGATGTTGGTCGCCCACCGCTGTCTCTTTCCGAACGTGACCCCGAAACCGACTTCCGGGTCAGCTTGCGTTTCCAGGCCGATAGATGTGGGCTTCGGCTGGCAAACGCAATCCCATTCACTCACTCGCCTCTTTCTTGGCTTCAGGGTCGCGAGCGGCGAAAGGGGTGCCGCTCCGCGGGAGCCGCCCAGCGGCCGGCCGGCCTTTCCTCAATGCGCGGGGCATTATGCCGCCTGTCATCACGCCATTGAAACGTCGCGATCCGCATCACATCGCCAAAGATTTCCAGAAACTGGATCATGTCCGTGTCTCCTTTGAGACGGATTAGACGCCCACTGGTCTTCGCCTTCAAACGAGTATAATTTCCGCTTCGGATAACTTTGGGTTATGCGAATGAAGCGCGGACGGCTGCCCCTGACGGCGTTGCGGAGTTTCGAGGCGGCCGGCCGGCAATTGAGTTTCAGCCGGGCCGCCGAGGAGCTGTTCGTCTCGCAGGCAGCGATCAGCCGGCAGATCCGCGAACTCGAGCAGTTCCTGCGCCGGCCCTTGTTCCACCGCCATCACCGCCGCGTCGAACTGACCGAGGCTGGCCAGCGCCTGCTCGACCAGTTGGTCAGGAGTTTCGACGACATCGACAGACTGCTTTCGGACCTGGTGGCGGCCCCTGCGCAGTCGGTGGTCCGCGTCAGCGTCGAACCATCGCTGGCCTCGGTATGGCTGTTGCCGCGGCTCAACCGCTTCAGCAAGTTGCGGCCCGATATCGACGTCTCCCTCGAAGTCGATCCAAGGCCGATCGAGTTCCGCAGCGATCAGCCTGAACTCGCCTTGCGCTTCAGTGCACGCGCCACCTCATGGCCGCGCAGCGAGGCCGAATGGCTTGCCTCGACCGTCGATTCGCCGGTCCTGTCGCCGGCCTTGCTGGCGTCGGGCCCTCCTCTCGAAAAGCCGCTCGACCTCGCCCGCTACACGCTGTTGCACGAGGAAAACCGTCAAGGCTGGGCGCGCTGGTTCGAGGCAGCCGGCGTGGGCGCCGACGCCATTCCGGCGCGCGGCCCGATGCTGGCGGATGTGTCGCTGTCGAAGCAGGCGGCCCTGCTCGGCCATGGCGTGGCGCTGGGCGACCTCTTGCAGATCGGTGAGGAGATTGCGTCCGGCGCGCTGGTCAAGCCGTTCGACATCGACGTCGCATCCGGCGCCTACTGGCTGGTCGCCAGGAGTTTGAAGGACCTGCCGGAACCGGCCAAGGCCTTTGCCGACTGGGTGAGGAACGAATTTGCCGAAAGCAGACGGGTGCAGGAACAGCAGACCTAAGCCGGCGCCCTTCTTAAGCCTTCGGTTTCTATTTCTGCTGCGCGCTGGATGACATCACTCCGGCATCGAAATTGACCGTCGTCTCGCGCCAATCCTGGTAGCTATCGGCAAAAGCTGCAAGGCCAGTGAAGGGTGCACAACGGGGTAATTGCCCGAACTGCGCTATCATTGAACCTCTTGCCCTGTGGTTCTGTTGCGGGGTTGAGTATCTTTGGCGGTCCGGCGAGCGAGCCATCCGGGTTCAGACTGATTTGGACGCGCGTGATCGTGATCACGGATCCGTCGTCGACTGGGATAGTCCAGCAGCCAGCCAGTTTGTCAGAAAGGTAGGCGGCAGCCTTCTGCTTCGAAGCGCTTTCTGCTCCTGCCGCATAACCGCTCGTCACCAGCGAAACCGCAAGGCCCAGTGCCACCGTCAACCAATGCAAGCGGTTCCTCCATCATGGCCGGCGCGAAACCGGCGCTATATCAGGCTGCTTCTTCGGCGCGCTTCTTCTCGATCTGGCCGATGGCATCGACGACCGCGTCGAAGGTCAGCATGGTCGAGGCATGGCGCGCCTTGTAGTCGCGCACCGGCTCCAGGTATTTCAAATCGGCAAACCGGCCTTCTGGCGGCGCGCCGTTTTCCCTCAGCATCTTCAGCATGGTGTCGCGCACCGAGCGCAATTCATCGGCGCTGGCGCCGATGACATGCTGGGCCATGATCGAGGACGACGCCTGGCCGAGCGCGCAGGCTTTTACGTCATGGGCGAAATCGGTGACGACGCCATCGTCCATCTTGAGGTCGACGGTTACCGTCGAGCCGCACAATTTGGAATGCGCGCGTGCCGTCGCATCCGGATGATCGAGCCGGCCGATGCGTGCGATGTTTCCGGCAAAACCCAGAATTTTCGCATTGTAGACGTCGTCAATCATATTTTTCCAATCCGTCGCCGCCAAGCGAACAGCGATTGCCGCTATGGCGTCTTTCATTCGCTGGGCACGACCATATATAATGCTGGCAGTCGGGTATCGACAAGGCAACGCAAAGCCGCCGTCCTTGCCCATTTCGTTCACGCCGCTTGCGGGCTGGAAACAGGGCGAGTTTTCAGCACCCGAAAGGTCGTGGTCCGTTCAACTCGTTCCTCCTGAGAGAGGAACTACGGGAGACGCCTTTATGGATGCCGTCATCAAGAAAATCATGCCCCCCTCCGACTATCTGGACAAGCCGGTCACCGACAGGCCGAGCGAGGCCGAGGTCGAGGCCGCCGTGCGCACGCTGTTGCGCTGGACCGGCGACAATCCGAACCGCGAAGGGCTGATCGACACGCCCAAGCGTGTCACCAAGGCCTTCCTCGAAATGTTCAACGGCTACGACATGTGCCCGGCCGAGGAACTTGGCCGCACTTTCGAGGAAGTCGCCGGCTATGACGATCTCGTCATCGTCAGGGACATCCAGTTCCATTCGCATTGCGAGCACCACATGGTGCCGATCATCGGCAAGGCGCATGTCGGCTATCTGCCGGACGGCAAGGTCGTCGGCCTGTCCAAGATCGCCCGCGTCGTCGATATCTTCGCCCATCGCCTGCAGACGCAGGAAGCGATGACCGCGCAGATCGCCGGCGTCATCCAGGATGTGCTCAATCCGCGCGGCGTCGCCGTCATGATCGAGGCTGAGCACATGTGCATGGCCATGCGCGGCATCCGCAAGCAGGGCTCCACCACGCTGACCTCGACCTTCACCGGCGTGTTCAAGGACACGCCTGAGGAACAGGTCCGTTTCGTCACCATGGTGCGCGGCCTCGGGGTGTAAGCCCCCTTGCCGGCATCGCTAGATCAAGGACCGGCGATGTCGGCACTAACATTTCCCAAGGCTCCATCGGACAAGAAGGCTCTCGAAGAAGGCGCGGTGTTTTCACCGCGCTTTGATGCCGGCGGTCTCGTCACCGTCGTCGTCACCGATGCCGAAGATGGCATGCTGCTGATGGTCGCGCACATGAACACCGAGGCTCTGGGGCTGACGCTGGAAACCGGCATCGCCCACTACTGGTCGCGCTCGCGCAACGCACTTTGGAAAAAGGGCGAAACCTCAGGCAATTTTCAGCATGTCGTCGAGATGCGGACCGACTGCGACCAGGACGCTTTGTGGCTTCGCGTGAAAGTGTTGGGCCACGACGCAACCTGTCACACAGGCCGGCGTTCATGCTTTTATCGGACGGTGGGGATCAACGACGGCAAGGCAACGCTTGCCGACGATGGCAGTACGCCGCTGTTCGATGCGGAAAAAACGTACCGGAAGCCTGCGTGAACCATTCAACAGTCGCAAACCACTCATATTCACTATTTTCAAACGTCCGTCCTGTAGAACGGGCTTGGGACATGGGAGATCATGATGCTCGAATGGGCGTCATTGCGTAGCAGACCAGACGTGCGGGAGGCCAATGGCCCCTCATCGTCCGGCGGCGTGCCTGACCCGCAACCTGCGGGCAAGACAGGCATTTCGCTCGCACTGGGCGGCGGCTGCGCCCGCGGCTGGGCGCATATCGGCGTGCTGCGCGCACTCGATGAAGCCGGCATCGAAGTCTCGATGATCGCCGGCACCTCGATCGGCGCGCTGGTCGGCGGCTGCTACCTCGCCGGCAAGCTGGACCAGCTCGAGGAGTTCGCCCGCAGCCTGACCAAGCGCCGCATCTTCGGCCTGCTCGATCTCAATCTGCGCGGCAGCGGCCTGTTCGGCGGCATGAAGCTGGATGCCAGACTGCGCGAGCACATGGCCGGCATCCGTTTCGAAGACCTGACAAAGCCTTTCGTCGCCGTTGGCGCCGAAATCCGCACCGGCCATGAAATCTGGCTGTCGAGCGGCTCGCTGATCACCGGCATGCGCGCCTCCTATGCGCTGCCCGGCGTGTTCGAACCGGTGAATTGCAACGGCCGCGTGCTGGTCGACGGCGCGCTGGTCAACCCGGTGCCGGTTTCGGTCTGCCGTGCCTACGAGCAGCAGCTGGTCGTCGCGGTCAACCTTCACTACGATCTGTTCGGCCGCGCCGCCGTCATCAAGCACAGCGCCGGAGAACTGCTCATTGAGAAGGACGCGCCGCGGCCCGGCCAGGCCGACCCCGACCACCAGGCGCACCAGACGCGTCTCGGCATCACCGGCGTCATGGTCGAGGCCTTCAACATCATCCAGGACCGCATTTCGCGCGCGAGGCTGGCCGGCGATCCCCCCGACATGTCGCTGCAGCCCAAGCTCAGCCATATCGGCCTGACCGAATTCCACCGCGCCGACGAGGCGATCAGCCTCGGCTACCAGGCGACGATGGCGCAGATCAGCGAATTGAAGCGGCTGCAGACGGTTCTCGCCTAAGCCAATCCGGCGACATCAGGCCTTTGCCGCATCGGTGATGCGAAACTGCACCGTGCGGTTACCGTTCCAGTAATTGCCCGACAGCGAGCCGGCGACATGGATCGTCTTGCCGAAGAGACAACGAATCGAGACAAACGCACTAATTTGACTGTGTGTCGCTGCATACGGAAAGTCGCCGAAGGAGCTCGGCTGTCTGTGCACAGACAAGGGTATTGGCGATGCCATGCCGGGAGGCCGTTTCGAGCAAGTTGGCAGCGCCCACCACATTGTGGTTTCGAGTCGTCTCCAACAGCGCGATGTCCAGCAAAAATGGCGCCAAGGCTCGCTGTTCAGACAGATCGAGCTTCTGGAACGTCGACTGCCAAGGCGTATCCACGACCCGGATCGCGCTGAAAAGCTCTTCAATCAAAATCGCCGGCGCGAGCTCGCCGACAATGCTGGACGGCGGCGCATTGCCAGGGCGCAACGACAGCGCACAAAGCATGCCCATGACGTAGGCTGTGTGATATGAGGCGGCGATTGCGTACTTGGTTCTCTCGTTGCCCTCGAGGTGGCCGAACTTCTCCGGAACTCCGTTGCCAGCGGGTAGAAACCCAAATCGATCTTCAAGTTCCGCCAACACACGCAACCCGAACGCGGCCGCAGGAGACCAAGGCGCTGCGACAAGAGGCCAGATCATCAGCGTTTCCGCAGCGAGGTCAAAGTCTTCGACAAGAAGACTTCGCGCAAGTAACCCTTCCGATTCCCCAATAATTTGCAATCGATCGCGAGGCAATTGGCGATTGGCATATCCGAAATCTGTGAAATACATGAAGGTGTGAGTGTAGGCGTAAGCATCCTCGCGGCTGCCCCACAATAGGTCGAGGGAGTTGTTCATCACAGAGTTCACAGCGATAAGATCGAACTCTGGACCCGGGGGCGTCTGGCTCCACAATGATCGAAGCCACAGTCCTTCCAGTACGCGATGGGGTACTACTTCCCTGCCCCGATGTGCCAAGGCTTCAGCGCTCAAGGCCAGCAGGCAATCGAAGCGTGCGTCTTTAAGTCCGAGTTGGGTAAGCAAGATGTGCGGCATCCCCAACTGAAAGCAAATAGTCGGGTACAGTGCGATTGCAAATGCCGTGCGATCCGCTCTCGCCAGCAGTGCCAGGTCACGTAAAAGCTCATCGACTTGGCTGTCCAGCCGCGCCAACCCTGTGACTGCGCGAGCCGCGTACAGAAACATCGCGGTTTCGGCAAGCGGCTTGTCGGGACCGAAGCTGTCTTCGAGCGCCGCCTCGTCGCGGTAACCGTCTGAACCGAGAGCGCCAATTGCCCGCTTCGCAATCTTTAACGCGAGCGACAACCGGCGCTCTAGATCATCCCGACTCAACATGGAATGTCCGGGCGTTTACTCACATGCTTCGCAGCAGAAGTCGCGGCGAGAGAGCATGCCCTGTGCCAGATTCGAAGTTCCGACCTCAGCCGATAACCTCTGCGGCGATTCCACGCCCACTGAGTTTCTTTTCCAGGCCGTCATTTATTGGGCCGATGTTAAAACAGGCAAGAATGTTGTAGTGACCAAAGCGGACCCCATAGTCCCCACTGCTAGATGCAGCAATGCTGGCCCCGTGCTCGGCTACAAATTTTCCCAACGCGCCGAAGTCGATAGCCTTGGAAGAAATAAACTTTGATACAATTTATTCATGTCTGATTACAGGCATTTCTAACCTCCATCAAAACAAACAAATAGATCAGCATTCGCGTCCAAAATTCTACGCTCGCGAACCGAGAGAGTCTAGGGCTTCCAACATGTTCTGCCATTTTTACTTCTTAATCGATGCCTTGAATCATAGTTAACAGCCGCGACTACAAACAGGCGGTAGATGACAACTGTCTGTACTACTAATGCGTGTCACCAAAATTTGTAGGCGGACACGTCAGGCCTTGGCCGCATCGGTGATGCGGAACTGCACCGTGCGGTTGCCGTTCCAGTAATTGCCCGAAAGCGAGCCGGCGACATGGATCGTCTTGCCGCGGTTCTTGAACAGGAATTCGCCGAGCGCGGTATCGACCGCGCGAAAGGCGATCGCCTGGATGCGGCCGCCGCTATCGGACTGCAAATCGGCGCGGATGTGGTTGGTGCCGACTGCCCGCGCGTCGGCCAGCCGGTGGCGCGGCAGCGCGAACACCGGCGCGACATGGCCGGCGCCGAACGGACCGGCCTTTTCCAGTGCATCGAGCAGGGCAAGCGTAGCGCCTTCGGCGGCGAGCGCACCGTCAATGGCCAGGCTTTCCTCGTCCTGCAGCCGGAACACTTCGGCCGCCGCGCGCTCCTCGAAAAAGGCCCGGAGTTCACCGAGCTTGGCGCGTTCGACCGTGATGCCGGCCGCCATGCCATGGCCGCCGCCCTTGACGATCAGCCCGGCATCGGCCGCTTCGCGCACCAGTCGTCCGAGGTCGAAGCCCGACACGGAACGGCCAGAGCCGGTGCCGATGCCATTTGAATTGAAGGCAATGGCGAAGGCCGGCCGCCGCGCATGGTCCTTCAGCCGCGACGCAATCAGCCCGACAATGCCCGGATGCCAGCTGGTGCTGGCGGTGACGATGACGGCCGGGCCACTGCCGCCGGCAAGCTCGGCATCGGCCTCGGCGCGCGCCGCGGCCAGCATCTCCAGCTCCATCTGCTGGCGTTCCTGGTTGAGCCGGTCGAGCGTCTCGGCGATGGTGCCGGCCTCGACCGGATCGTCGGTGGCGAGCAGCCGGCTGCCCAGCGCTGCATCGCCGATGCGGCCGCCGGCATTGATGCGCGGCCCGATCAGATAGGCGAGATGAAAGGTGCTGATCGGCTCGCCGATGCGCGACACCCGCGCCAGTGCGGCCAGCCCCTCATTCTTCTGCTGACGCGCCATCTGCAGGCCCTTGACCACAAAGGCGCGGTTGACGTCGATCAGCGGCACCACGTCGCAAACGGTGGCAAGCGCGGCGAGATCAAGCAGCGAAAGCAGGTCCGGCTGCGCGGCGTCGGGCAAGCGGCTGCGCAGGATTCGCGCCGTCTGCACCAGGGCAAGGAAGACGACGCCGGCCGCGCACAGATGGCCTTGCCCCGACAGATCATCCTCGCGATTGGGATTGACGACCGCGATCGCCTCCGGCAGCACACCGCCGACCTGATGGTGGTCGAGCACCACGACATCGGCGCCGGCCGCCTTGGCCGCATCGATGGAGACAGCGCTGTTGGTGCCGCAATCGACGGTGACGATCAGCGTCGCGCCACGCGAGACCAGCTCGCGCATCGCCTCCGGATTGGGGCCATAGCCCTCGAAGATGCGGTCGGGAATATAGATTTCAGACGGCACCGAGAAATGCGTCAGGAAGCGCTTGAGCAGCGCCGACGAGGCGGCGCCGTCGACATCGTAGTCGCCGAAGATCGCCACCTTTTCCTCGGCCATGACTGCGTCGGCGATACGAGCGGCGGCCTTGTCCATGTCGGTCAGCGAGGCCGGGTCGGGCAACAGGTCGCGGATCGTCGGATCGAGGAAGCGCTCGGCCTTGTCGGCGGTGACGCCGCGCCCGGCCAAGACGCGCGCGACAATGTCGGGCACGCCATGTCCCTGCGCGATCGCAAGCGCCGTCATGTCCTGCCGTTCGCTCAACCGGTGTTCCCAGGAAACACCGGTTGCGGACTGCCTGACATCGAGGAAGAGGCGGTTGTCGCCCGTCATATGACGCGTCGTCTGCAGATTGTCATTTCAGGCAATATGCGACGGCTAAACAGGAAAGTCTCAAAACTTTTCCAGATCCTGGTGACGCGCCTTGATCTCGCGCACGGTGCGCGACGAGGAGCGCAGCACGATGGTGTGCGTGGTGATGGAATTGCTGCCGAACTTGACGCCGGCCAGCATGTTGCCGTCGGTGACGCCGGTCGCCGCGAACAGCACATCGCCGCGCGCCATTTCCTCGGCGCGATAGACCCGCTTCGGCTCGACAATGCCCATCTTGGCCGCGCGCGCCACCTTTTCCTGTGTGTCGAGGATCAGCCGGCCCTGCATCTGGCCGCCGGTGCAGCGCAGTGCTGCCGCCGCCAGCACGCCTTCCGGCGCACCCCCGGTGCCGAGATAGATGTCGATGCCGGTCTCTTCCGGGTCGGTGGTGTGAATGACGCCGGCGACATCTCCGTCGCCGATCAGCCGGATCGCCGCGCCCATGGCGCGCACCGCTTCGATCAGCCTTTCATGGCGCGGTCGATCGAGGATGCAGGCGGTGATTTCGGATACCGCGACGCCCTTGGCCTTGGCCAGGCTGGCGATGTTTTCGGCCGGCGAGGCGTCGATATCGATGACGCCTTCGGCATAGCCCGGACCGATGGCGATCTTGTCCATGTAGACGTCGGGGGCAAACAAAAGGCTGCCCTTTTCGGCAATGGCGATGACGGCCAGCGCATTGGGCAGGTTCTTGGCGCAGATCGTCGTGCCTTCGAGCGGATCGAGCGCGATGTCGACCGCCGGTCCCTTCCCGCTGCCGACTTCCTCGCCGATATAGAGCATCGGCGCCTCGTCGCGCTCGCCCTCACCGATCACCACCGTGCCTTTGATGGCGAGGCGATTGAGTTCCTGGCGCATGGCGTCGACTGCGGCCTGGTCGGCGGCTTTTTCGTCGCCGCGCCCGCGCAATCTGGCGGCAGCGACCGCGGCACGCTCGGTGACGCGCACAACTTCCATGGTGAGTATCCGGTCGAGACCGGCGACAATGTTCTGGGCCACATTCATCGGGAGAAATCCTCGTTCACAACCCGCGTCCGCGAGGGGCGCGCTTCTTGTGTCAAAGCTCCATGACAAGGGCAAGACTTGCCGCGTCAATTTTTCGAAATCGAAGCAATATCAATCGATTAAAGAAGAAAGATGACTTTCCTTACCCCGCCCGCTCGATGCGGATGACCTGCGGCTTGTCGGTGAGATGACCGTCCTTGGTGATGCCGTCGACGGCCTTGCGCACGGCAGCTTCCGTGGTCTCGTGGGTGACCAGGATGACCGTCTTCTGCGCATCGGTTTCCGGCCCGGCCGCGTGCTGGACGATCGATTCCAGCGAAATATCGTTGTCGGCCATGCGCTTGGCGATCGCGGCAAAGACGCCAATGCGGTCATGCACGGTCAGCCGGATGAAATAGCCGCCGGCATGGCTGCGCATCTGCGCCTTCTTGTAGGGGCGCAATTCCTTCGCAGGCAGGCCGAACACCGGACCGTGCTGGAAGCCCGGCCGGCTCTTGGCGATGTCGGCGATGTCGCCGACCACGGCGGACGCGGTGGCGTTGCCACCGGCGCCGGGGCCGGAGAGCAGAAGTTCGCCCAGAATGTCGGTTTCGATGGCGACCGCGTTGGTGACGCCATGCACCTGCGCGATGACCGAGGCCGTCGGCACCATGGTCGGGTGCACGCGCTGCTCGATGCCGCTGTCGGTGCGCTGCGCGACGCCAAGCAGTTTTATCCGGTAGCCGAGGTCGCCGGCAGCGCGGATGTCGGCCTGGCTGATGTTGGAAATGCCTTCCATGTAGATATCGTTGGCGGCGATTTTCGTGCCGAAGGCCAGGCTGGTCAGGATCGACAGTTTGTGCGCGGTGTCATGGCCCTCGATGTCGAAGGTCGGGTCGGCCTCGGCATAGCCCAGCCGCTGCGCGTCCTTCAGGCACTCGTCGAACGAGATGCCCTCGGCCTCCATGCGGGTCAGTATGTAGTTGCAGGTGCCGTTGAGGATGCCGAAGACGCGGGTGACCGAATTGCCGGCCATCGCCTCGCGCATCGTCTTGATGACCGGAATACCGCCGGCCACCGCCGCCTCGTAGTTGAGCAGCACGCCCTTCTTCTCGGCGATTTCGGCAAGTGCTACGCCGTGCTTGGCTAGCAGCGCCTTGTTGGCAGTGACGACATGGCGACCGGCCTCAAGCGCTGCCTTGACCGACGAGCGCGCAGGCCCTTCATCGCCGCCTATCAGTTCGACAAAGACGTCGATGTCGGCGGTCTGCGCCATCTTGACCGGATCGTCGAACCATTTGGCGGCGGTGAGGTCAACGCCGCGATCGCGCTTGGCATCGCGGGCCGAAACGGCAGTGACGACGACGTCCCGACCGCACTGGCGCGTCAGCTCGGCCGCCTTGTCGCGCAACACGCGCGCCACCGAAGCGCCGACGGTACCGAGACCCGCAATTCCAACACGCAACGCTTCAGCCATATCCGGCGACGCCCCTCAAAACTGCTCAAATAAGATGTGCGGCGACCTTAGAGCAATTCCAGGAAAAGTGTGAAACGGTTTTCCGTCCGGAATTGCGTCAAAAACAATGAGTTAGAGCAGATCGCCGTTTCTGTGAAACGGTGAACCGCTCTAGCGGTGCGCGGCGAGCGGCACCACATTGTTCGGCTGCTTGGCGCTGGACGCCAGGAAGCGCTTGATGTTGCGTGCCGCCTGCCGGATCCGGTGCTCGTTCTCGACCAGTGCGATGCGCACGTGATCGTCGCCATGCTCGCCGAAGCCAATGCCAGGCGCCACCGCCACGTCGGCGTGCTCGATCAGGAGCTTGGAAAACTCAAGCGAGCCGAGGTGCTTGAACGGTTCCGGGATCGGCGCCCAGGCGAACATCGAGGCCGCCGGTGCGGGAATGGTCCAGCCGGCGCGGCTGAAGGCGTCGACCATGACGTCGCGGCGCTTCAGATAGACCTCGCGCACTTCGGCGATGTCGGCGCCGTCGCCATTGAGCGCGTGTGCCGCCGCGACCTGGATCGGCGTGAAGGCGCCGTAGTCGAGATAGGACTTGACCCGGGTCAGCGCCGAGATCAGCCGCTCATTGCCGACGGCAAAGCCCATCCGCCAGCCCGGCATGGAGAAGGTCTTCGACATCGAGGTGAACTCGACACAGACATCGATGGCGCCCGGCACCTGCAGCACCGAAGGCGGCGGATTGCCGTCGAAATAGATCTCCGAATAGGCAAGGTCCGACAGAATGATGATGTCGTTCTTCTTGGCGAAGGCCACGACGTCCTTGTAGAAATCGAGCGAGGCGACCAGCGCCGTCGGGTTCGACGGATAGTTGAGGATCAGCGCCAGCGGCTTCGGGATCGAATGGCGGACACCGCGCTCGAGCGCCGGAATGAAGCCGTCATCCGGCTCGACCTGCAGTGAGCGGATGACGCCACCCGACATGATGAAGCCGAAAGCGTGGATCGGATAGGTCGGGTTGGGGCACAGGATCACGTCGCCGGGCGCGGTGATCGCCTGCGCCATGTTGGCGAAGCCTTCCTTCGAACCGAGCGTGGCCACAACTTGCGTGTCGGGATTGAGCTTCACGCCGAAGCGGCGCTGATAGTAGGCGGCCTGGGCGCGGCGCAGGCCGGGAATGCCGCGCGAGGAGGAATAGCGATGCGTGCGCGGATCGCGCACCACTTCGCACAATTTGTCGACGATCGCCTTCGGCGTCGGCAGGTCAGGATTGCCCATGCCAAGGTCGATAATGTCGGCGCCGCGCGAACGGGCACTGGCCTTCAGCCGGTTGACCTGCTCGAACACGTAAGGCGGAAGCCGGCGGACCTTGTGAAATTCTTCCATGTCAGTTCCAGACGATTAGAATTGGCTTTGGCTAAGCGCCTTTGGCAAAGGCGGCTTTCGGCGCGCCATATAGCTCTATTTGCAGGTAGGGTCGAGGGCGGGATCGCATTTGGCCTCGATCTGCTTCAGCGTGTCCTTGCCATGGTTCTTCGCCAGCGAGTTCAGGGCCGCCGGGCTGGTGGAAGGGACACCGCCGCCGCCCTTGCCCGCCTGCGCCTGCTGTTCGCCCTTCAACTGGGCAAGCTTGGCCTGGGTCTCCTCAGGGGTGAGCTGCTTTGCCGCCACCTGCGGCGGGATGTTGAGATTGGGATAGGAGCCGGTGTCCTGCGGGCCCTGGGTCAGGCCGGTATTCATCCCGTTGCCGGTGTTGGCGCTCGTGCAGCCGCCTGCTGCCAACAGCCCTGGCGCCAGAAAAGCTGTCGCAACAGCGATGCGGCAAAAGCGGCCTGCCCCCGAAAAAATGGTCTTGCCGGTGTTAATCGTCATATTGTTTTCCTGGCAGCCGGGGTACAGCGCATTGGACCCGGTCAGATGTCCCATGATAATATGTCAAGAAAACGCCTCGGGAGGAACCCCGCGAGCCATGTCCAAAACACCTGATTCGAGCAAAGCGGAAGATGATCAATCTTCGACCGTCGAGCAATATCTGGTGAAAGACCCGGAACGCTTCGCGTTGAACATGGCGCGCATGGTCGAACAGGCCGGCAAGGCGGCCTCCGCCTGGGCCGAGCCGCGCGAAAAGGGCGAGGTGCGCGATCACGTCGCCGAGCCCGTGGTCGACATGGTCAAAACCTTCTCCAAGCTCAGCGAATACTGGCTGGCCGATCCGCAGCGCGCGCTCGAAGCGCAGACGCGGCTGTTCGCCGGCTACATGACCGTCTGGGGCAACGCCATCCAGCGCATCAGTCCGAATGCCGAGGCGCCCGACGATGCGGTCAAGCCCGAGCGCGGCGACAAACGTTTTCAAGACCCCGAATGGGGCCGCAATGCTTTCTTCGATTTTCTCAAACAGGCCTATCTCGTCACCTCGCGCTGGGCGGCTGACCTGGTCGAGCACGCCGAAGGCCTCGACGACCACACTCGCCACAAGGCGAGCTTCTACGTCAAGCAGGTGTCCAACGCCATCTCGCCGTCGAACTTCATCCTGACCAATCCGGAGCTGTTTCGCGAAACCGTCGCCTCGAATGGTGAAAACCTGGTGCGCGGCATGAAGATGCTGGCCGAGGACATCGCCGCCGGCAAGGGCGACCTGAAACTGAGACAGGCCGACTATTCGCCCTTCGAGATCGGCAAGAACGTTGCCATGTCACCCGGCAAGGTGGTCGGGCGCAGCGATGTCGCCGAGATCATCCAGTACGATCCGACGACCGAGACCGTGCTCAAGCGCCCGCTGCTGATCTGCCCGCCATGGATCAACAAATACTACATCCTCGATCTCAACCCGCAGAAATCCTTCATCCGCTGGGCGATCGAGCAGGGCCACACCGTCTTCGTCATTTCCTGGATCAACCCCGACGAGCGCCACGGCGCCAAGGGTTGGGAGGCCTATATCCGGGAAGGCCTGCAATACGGCCTCGATACGATCGAGAAGGCGACCGGCGAGAAGGAGGTCAACGCCATCGGCTACTGCGTCGGCGGCACGCTTTTGGCGGCAGCCCTCGCGCTCTTGGCGCAGGAAGGCGACAACCGCATCAAGTCGGCGACCTTCTTCACCACGCAGGTCGACTTCACCCATGCCGGTGACCTGAAAGTGTTCGTCGACGAGGACCAGGTGGCGGCGGTCGAGAAGTCGATGAATGAGAAGGGCTATCTCGACGGCACCAAGATGGCGACAGCCTTCAACATGCTGCGCTCGGGCGACCTGATCTGGCCCTATGTCATCAACAATTACATGCGCGGCAAGGATCCCCTGCCCTTCGATCTGCTCTACTGGAACGCCGATTCCACCCGCATGGCGGCGGCCAACCATTCCTTCTATCTGCGCAACTGCTATCTCGAGAACAATCTGACGCGCGGCGTGATGCAGCTCGCCGGCCGCATTGTGTCGCTGGCCGACGTCACCATCCCGGTCTACAATCTGGCGTCGAAGGAAGATCACATCGCGCCGGCGCTGTCCGTGTTCCTCGGCTCGCAATACTTCGGCGGCGACGTCGAGTATGTGATGGCCGGCTCCGGCCACATCGCCGGTGTCGTCAATCCGCCGGCAGCCAAGAAGTACCAGTACTGGACCGGCGGCAAGCCGGTGGGCGATTTTGGCCAATGGTTCGCTAATGCAGTGGAGCATCCCGGCTCCTGGTGGACGCACTGGCAGCACTGGATCGAGACCCAGGAAGACACCCTCGTTCCGGCCCGCAAACCGGGCAAGCATATGAAAACCCTGGGAGATGCCCCCGGCACCTATGTCAAGGTGCGAGTGTAACGGCCGGCACCTTTTGCAGGTGCCTGTGTGTAACGGAATGTAATGTCTGGTGAGTTGACGGGCCGGCAAAACGGGGCGAAATGGTGTCGTCAACCATCAAGTAGCCTCAATTCGCCTCCAACGAGCGATTAATTCAGAGGCTTGCAGAATTGACACAAGTCTCGTTTCCGGTTTGGGAACACAAGGTTATTGGACGTGAACGCTTCGACGCCGCACCAATAGCAGGCCGACCGGACACCGAGGGGGAATTTAGTTTTGAAATCAGTAGGATCGCGTCTCGCGGGGAGAGAGGGTCGCACCATAGCGGCAGCGCTTTTCTCCGTGCTTCTGGCGTCCTGCACCTCGGCCGGCGACCCGACAATGTCGGTCGGCATGCCCGGCTACAACGCCACCGCTTCTGACATCGCCGCGGCTTCAGGCACCAGCCCTGCGGCGCCAGGCGATTCGACCGTGCAGGTCACATCGACAGGTCCGCAGATGATGATGACGGCGGCGGGCGATGCGACGCTGCCCGAGCAGGTCGCCTATGTGCCGGTGGCCAAGCCCGGCACCAGCTTCCCAGTCACTGTTCCCGCCGGCGCCGAAACCATCGTCCGCCAGACGCCGCAGGCACTGCAGCAGCCGGCGCAGACCGCGGCCGCAACGGACGCCGTGGCACAGAAGATTGCCGCCGCCGATGCTGGCGTGACCGCGCCGAAACCGACCGCCGCAGCCCCTGCGACCAACGAGGTCTATGTGACGGCCGCCGCTCCTCAGCAGGTCGATGCGCCGAAGAAGGGCTTTCTCGCTTCGCTGTTCAGCACGGCACCAGCCTCGGCTGCACCTACTCCACTGATCAACTCCCGCTCGGGCGAACAGCCTGCGGTTGCGGCCCAGCCCAAGGCAGCGCCGGCAAAGCCGATCGTCACGCTGGCCTCGGCCAGTTCGGCCGACAAGCCGGTGCAGTTGGCCTCGCTCGGCGACGACAGCAGCAACCACATCACCGGCAGCGATGCGCTGCCCGGCGTGCGCCAGACGGCGCTGTTCGAGATCAAGCGCAAATCCGGCATCGACGATGAAAGCGACGTCGATTTGAACGAGGACGAAGGCTCGGGTGGCAGCTATCAGGTGGCGTCGGCCGCCGGCCTCGCCCGGCTGGCACCCAACGGCCTCTTGAAGCAGAACGAAAGCGTCGACGTCGCCTGCCTGAAGCCATCGCTGGTGCGCGTGCTGAAGACGATTGAAGGCCACTACGGCCGCAAGATGATGGTCACCTCCGGCTACCGCGACCCGGCCCGCAACCGCCGCGCCAACGGCGCCAAGAACTCGCTGCACATGTATTGCGCCGCCGCCGACATCCAGGTTCCTGGCGTCTCCAAATGGGAGCTGGCGAGCTACATCAGGACCATGCCCGGCCGCGGCGGCGTCGGCACCTACTGCCACACCGAATCCGTCCACGTCGACGTCGGCCCCGAGCGCGACTGGAACTGGCGCTGCCGCCGGCGGGGGTAACCCTCTCCAAACGGCAGACGGACTGTCGGCAGCTCGTCGTTTCCTTCCGGCCAGCTATCAACAACATTGTTCCTTCCGGCTATCAACAACGTTCGAGATTGGCCGAGGCACCCGCGACTTCGTCATCCTTGGGCGTAGCGACGCGAAGCGGCGCGCAGACCCAAGGATCCATGCCGTTACATTTGCCAGGAAGTGCAGCGGAGCAGAATCTGCACCGCAGCTGCGCCTTGACGTGGCGGCATGGATTCTCGGGTCTGCGTCGCTATGCTACTTGCTTCGCCCGTGGATGACGACCGTGAGGAGCGTTCAGGCTAATCTCCGGAGATGCGCGATCGTCGGAGCCTAGAAAGCCGCGCTGGCTCAACGAAACGGCAGTTTTCGCCCCTCCTGAAAAAAGTTGTTGCATCTGGCTGCTGATGGGTTGCCGGTTGGCAACAACGCAATTATAAGCCGCTTCGTCTGAGCGCGCCCATCGTCTAGCGGTTAGGACACCGCCCTTTCACGGCGGTAACAGGGGTTCGATTCCCCTTGGGCGTACCAGTTCTTTCAACGACTTGATTGTGACCTAATGTCTGCGGACCCGATAAGGGACCCGAAATGCACCTCCGCGTCGGCGCAGGTGTGGCCTTAAGTCGCAAACTATTGGCTTCAAAAACCGGGCGTCGGGCTTCATTGACGGTACGACGAGCACCATATGGTGATCCAAAGCCCTCCAAATCGAGAGAAGCTCGCCCGACGGGTCGCACTGCGGCTGTCAGCCAGCAATGGCTATGAACCAAGGAACCTGAAAACCATGCCCGAAAAAGTCAGACTAACTCCGAGAGACGTTCCCCTCATTCAGCTCGGCGTCCATCAGTGCCGCTTCCCGGTGAGCGAAGACCCGTCAGTACCTGGCGGCTACCGTTTTTGTGCAGGGGCAACTTCGCCGGATCGTGTCTACTGCGATCACCACCATACCATTGTGACCGCCGTCGACCCTCGTCGAGCCCGTCCGGGTCTCCAAATCCCCCAACGGCGCGCCGCCTAGGTTAAGAGGCCCGCAAGCCAGCCCCTGCCCCCGCCGCAGACCAAGCGGGGGGCGGGCGCAGTAGGTTACCAGCGCGAACTGAGCGGTGTCCGCGTTGCGAGCTCTGCGACTTCCTGTTGCAACTCTGCAAGCAGGTCGCGGGCAAAGCGGGAGGCAGTCTCGACGAGAATGGTGCGCACGCCATTGGACAGCAGCCGCTCCAACATTGCGGAAAAACCAGGACGCGCTGTAATCCCGTCGGCACCGCTCACCGCCGCGTCGCAATAGCCTTCGACGATCTCATAGCCGTTTGAACCGGCAAACGCCCCGATCGCCTCGCCTGGCGCGCCTCTCGCTGTCTTTGTCGGCCCCAACGTTGGCGACGGACGAGGTGCGAAGATAGGCCACTGCCCGGAAATCAATCGGAAAGTGCCGACACTAAGGTAGCGCCCCAACGTCCGCCATTTCTGTGCTATAATGCACCGCCGCGCTTCCCTTACTGGATTGACCCGCGAGGAGGATCAAGCATGTCCGACCGCGCCGACGTAGGTCCTCTGCAACCGGGCGAACGAGCGCCCAATTTCGTACTCGACGCGATTACTCGCGAGGGCAAGGTAGCTATCGACGATTTCCGCGGCGAGAAGCCAGTGCTGGTTGGGCTGTATCGAGGTCTGCATTGTCCGTTTTGCGGGCGTCATATCGCGACGGTTTCGCTGCTCACACCAGCCCTTAACGCAAAGGGCATCGAAAGCCTCACGGTGGTGAACACGCCCATCGAGCGGGCGCGCCTTTATCTCCGGTACCATCCCATGGTTGGTTTGCTTGCTGCATCCGATCCGGAGCGCGTTTCGCACCGCGCCTTTGGATTGCCCAATATGCAAATAACTGAGGGCGAGAGCGCATTGCCGCATAAGGTCTCAGTGAACGATCTGAAGGCGATGCGGCTCAACGTGCCGGGCGAAATGCCTGAGCCGATGGATCCGTTTGCCACGCTCGAATATCTGAACAAAAAAGACAATTACGACATCACTGAAGCGGACCAGCAAATGATGGCGACCGGCGTGGGCCAGCTCATGGGCCAGTTCCTGCTCGACCGCAACGGCGTCGTTCGCTGGACGTTCTCCGAGGTTTTCGATGGCGGGTTGGGCGCCCACCCGAACTCTGAGGCGATGATGTCGGTCGCGTCGCATATTGGTCAGTAGCGGCGCAGAGCGCTGAGCGAATGCACGGATAGCAAGTGTTATGCAACCCGTTGGTTCGAGCTGGGGTTGACGCGCTCGGCGCGACGCGTTTCACCCGCTCGTCGATGCTGATTTGGCTATCGGTGGTGGGCGTCCGGAACGGCTTCCTGATCGTGCTGTTGATCTCTGCCTTGTCAACGACAAGGCCCAGCAGGCACTGGCGGCTCCGATCAGTTCGGAACCAGTGGCGACGCCTCTTCGCACCGATAAACCCTGCACTGGCCGTCACTGGCCGGCACATACCTAGCCTTCGGCACGGCAGGAGCATCACACTCATTGCCGAATTGGCGGACATAGCGGTCATAGGTGTTTGGTCCGGTGGACAGCACAGCGGCATGCTGACTCTGGATCAGCGCCTGGGTCTGCGCGCACGTCATTTTGCGCGTGTCAGGCCGGGCGTCGGCGAAATTTGTAGCGGCAATGACGATCGCTGCCGAGCAAAACACAATCTGGCGTATGGGCATGGTGGCATCCTGGCGAAAAAATCGTGCCGCCAAACTCGCACCTTGTGACCCGGTTCCGCAACCTTCGGCCTGTCACGATGCAGCGAGCGAGGCCGTCTGCGCCTGCCCGCGCAACCACTCCCACGTTCCCCGCACATCGACATCCCGAAGCCGATCCTGCGTGGAAATTGCGTACCATCCGCGACCGGTGTCCAAGACCTGCTCGAATGGCTGCACGAGCGCCCCTGAAGCAAGCGCCGGCACCGCCAAAAACAGGCTACCCAGCGCCACGCCCTGGCCGTGCTCGGCGGCGGCGAGCGCCAAGTCGCTGTCGCTGAAATTGCTGCCGTGCCAGGTGCCGTTCGGCTCCACGCCGGCGCTGCGCAGCCAGTCCGCCCAGCCGGTCGGGCGCTCGTCATGGATGAGCGGAACGCCGAGCAGGCCGGCGGGTGTGTGGAGCGTGCTGGCCAGATCTCTTGTTGCGACGGGAGACAGAAAATCCCTGGCGATCAGCAGGCTTTCGCAGCCTTCCGGCGGCGCATCGGCGTAGACGATGGCGAGGTCGAGTTCCATGGTTTCGAAATCGACAGGCGCGCCACTGGTATCCAGCCATGGCTCGCAGGCCGGCACCGCCGCGCGCAACGCCGGCAAGCGACTGAGCAGCCAGCGTCGGCTGAAATCGCGCGGCGCGTAGATCACGACGCTGCCGGGCTTTCGGTAGGGCTCCAGCCGCCGGTACCCCTCCTCCAGAAGGTCGAGGCAGCGGCGCACGGTGCGCTGATAGTCGCGGCCGGCATCGGTCAGCCGCACCTCGCGGCCGAAGCGCATGAACAAAGGCTGGCCGATATGACCTTCGAGCAGGCGCATCTGGTGGCTGATCGCCGACTGGGAGAGGCCGAGTTCCTCGGCGGCGCGGCTGAAGCTTTCCAGGCGCGATGCCGCTTCGAACCCTTTCAGGAACTGCGTCGGCGGAATGTGCCGAAACTTTACCATTCATGAATTCCATTCACTGAAAGCAGGAACCCTTCTCAGTTGTACGGCGGCCGATGCCGATTAACAATGAGTTCGATACATGAATGGAGAGTTTGATGAACGCCATCGAATGGCCGGCGCAGCATTTGAAGATCCGCCGTCCGGCGGAGTTCGAGCCGCATGCCAGGACATGGATGGCCTGGCCGCACCGGCACGACATGTATGGCGACACGCTCCCTGCCGTGCAAAAGGCCTATGCCGATGTCGCCCATTCCATCGCTGAGTTCGAGCCGGTCACCATGGTGGCGCATCCCGACCATGCCGGCGGCGCCCGCGCCCAGCTTGGCAATGGCATCGAGGTGGTCGAAATTCCGATCGACGATTGCTGGATCCGCGATTCCGGCCCGACCTTCCTGAAGCTGGCCGATGGCGGCCTGGCCGGCGTGTCGTGGCGCTTCAACGCCTGGGGCCGAAAGCATGAGCCCTATGACCAGGACAACGCGCTGGCCGAACGGCTGCTCGCGCGGGAAGAAGCCCACATCCTGCGTTCCTTCCTGCATTGCGAAGGCGGCTCGCTGACCACCGACGGTCAAGGCACGCTGATCGCGACCGAAACCAGCCTGCTCCATTCCAACCGCAATCCCGGCATCTCCAAGGCCTGGGTGGAGAAGGAATTGTTGCGCATGCTCGGCCTGGAAAAGGTGGTGTGGCTTCCCGGCGATCCGCTGGATCTGGAGACCGACGGCCATGTCGACGGCATGTGCTGCTTCGTCAAGCCCGGCGTGGTGATGTTCGAATTCAATCCCGATCCGTCCGACCTGCATGGCCGCATCCTTGCCGACAATCTTGCCGCCCTTGCCGGCCAGACCGACGCGCGCGGCCGCAGTTTCGAGGTTATCCCCATTCCCGAGGCCTATGACGTCGAGGCGACAAGTGCTGTGTTCGCACGCTCCTACATCAATTTCGCGCTCGCCAATGGCGGCGTCGTCATGCCTAGCTTCGGGCGTCCGTCCGGCGAGGAAGCCGTGGCAGCAGTGGCCCGCGCCTTCCCGGACCGCCGCATCGTTACCGTCGATGTCGGCGCCGTCGTGCCGGCGGGCGGCGCCATCCACTGCATCACCCAGGAACAGCCGGTGTGAGGACATCATGGACACGACGTCACGCCATCATAGCAGCAGCGGGGTGGGCACTCATGCCTGAGATCGCGATCAAGAAAGCCAGGGCCGAAGACTGGAAGGTCACCGTGCCGTCCGAGAGCGAGCCGCATGCCAGGACCTGGATGGCCTGGCCGAGCACGCCGGCGGTCTATGGCGGACCGGGCGCCTATTACGAGAGCGTGCAGGAAACACTGGGCCGGCTGGCCGCGGCGATTGCTCAGAACGAGCCGGTGGCAATGGCCGCTGCAGCATCCGAACATCAACTGGCGGCAAGGCTGTGCGGGCCAAAGGTCGAGCTCGTCGACATCGCCACCGACGACATGTGGATGCGCGATTCCGGCCCGGTGTTCTTGCGTGCCGAGGACGGCGCCGTTGTTGCCGTCGACTTCCGTTTCAATGGCTGGGGCGACAAGCAGGCGCATGCCAGCGATGCCGGAATCGCCGGCAAGGTTGCTGAGCATCTCGGCGTGATCCGCCATATTGCCGCGATCCGCGGCGAAGGCGGCGGCATAGAATATGACGGCGACGGAACCTTGCTTTTGGCCGAAAGCTGCTGGGTCAACGACAACCGCAATCCGGGCGTCTCGCGCGCCGACATCGAACGGCATCTGAAGTCGATCCTCGGCGTCGAAACGGTGATTTGGATCCCGGGTGTGCGCGGCCTCGACATCACCGACGGGCACATCGACGGCTCGCTGCGCTTCGTCAAACCGGGCCTGCTCGTCGCCAGCAGTGTGGCCGGCGACACCTCCGAGTGGGGCCGCTCCCACGCCGAAGCACTTGCCATCCTGGCGAAGGCCAGGGACGCACGCGGGCGCGGCTTCGAAGTGGTGTCCATCCCCGCCGCCACCGATGTGCGCCCAACCAGCGACGATTTTTTGACCAGCTATGCCAACTACTACATCGGCAACGGCGCGCTCTACACGCCGCAATTCGGCGACAGCAAGGCCGATGCTTTGGCGAAGGAAACGCTTGGCCGGCTGCACCCGGACCGCCGCATCGTCCAGCTCGACATGGACCGCATCTACGAAAATGGCGGCGGCATCCATTGCGTCACCCAACAGCAGCCCTTGTGAGGTGAACCATGCGCCAGTTGATTGCTGCCGCTGTCCAGATCGCTTGCACCGATGAGGTCGAGAGCAACCTCGACAGGCTGGAGCGTCATGTCCGCGAAGCCGCACGGCGCGGCGCCGGGCTCATCGTACTGCAGGAGCTGTTCGAAGGCGTCTACTTCTGCATGGACGAGGATGTCAGGCACAATGTCCGTGCCCTCCCCCTCGACGGCCACAGGACCATCACTCGGATGGCGGCGCTGGCGCGCGAAACCGGCGTCGTCCTGCCGGTTTCGCTGTTCGAGCGCGACGGCTCGCGACGGTACAACACGCTGGTCATGATCGACGCCGACGGCAAGGTGCTTGGCCACTACCGCAAGAGCCATATTCCGAACAGTCCGGGCTATTCCGAAAAGCTTTACTTCGCCGATGGCGACACCGGCTTCCGCGTCTTCGAAACCGCCGCCGGCAAGATCGGCGCCGGCATCTGCTGGGACCAGTGGTTTCCCGAGGCAGCCCGCTCCATGGTGCTGATGGGCGCCGAGGTGCTGATCTACCCGACGGCCATCGGCTCGGAGCCATCGTTTCGCGGCTGGGATTCGCGCGACCATTGGCAACGCGTCATGCAGGGCCATGCCGGCGCCAATTTGACCCCGGTCATCGCCGCCAACCGGGTCGGCGTCGAGACCGGTGAAGCAAACGAGATCGTCTTCTACGGCTCGTCCTTTATTGCCGATCACACCGGCGCCAAGCTCGCCGAGGCCGACCGCGTCTCCGACAGCGTGATCACGGCAGCGCTCGACCTCGACGAGATCGCGGCGGCAAGGCGCAGCTGGGGCGTGTTCCGCGACCGGCGCCCCGATCTCTACGGCGTGCTGCTGGAGCCGACGCCGGATCGCCTGCTTGCCAGAAATGCAGCCTGACTGAACGGCCCCGATCGGGGTCCACCAAGGAGGACATGATGAAACATTGGCTCGCGCTTGCCGCGGCATGCCTTTTTGCGACCTCGGCCCAGGCCGAGGAAAAGGTCCTGCATCTCTATTCCTGGGAGTCCTACTTCGGGCCCGGCACCATCGAAAAATTCGAGGCCGAGAGCGACATCAAGGTCACCTACGACATGTTCGATTCCAACGACATCGTCGAAACCAAGCTGCTCACCGGCGGCTCGGGCTACGACCTCGTCACCATCAACCTTGCACCACATCTGCAACGCGAATTGCCGGTCGGCGTCTGGGCGACGCTGGACAAGAGCCGCCTTTCCAATCTCGGCAATATCGACCCGGCCGTCGGCTCTCGCCTCGACGAGGTCGACAAGGGCGGCGCGCATGGCGTGCCGTGGATGTGGGGAACGACCGGCGTTGGCTACAATATCGAGAAGATCCGCGCCATCATGCCCGATGCCCCGGTCGACTCGCTGCGCATGCTTTTCGACCCGGAAATCGCCGCCAAATTCGCGCCGTGCGGCATCACCATGCTCGACGACGCCGAGCAGGTGCTCGGCCTGGCGCTGATCTATCTCGGGCTGGACCCCGACACCACCAACCCCGACGAGTTGCAGAAAGCGGTGGACGTGGTCGCGAAGATCCGTCCTTACGTGCGCAAGTTCCACAGCTCCAGCTACATCAACGACCTCGCCGAAGGCGATGCCTGCCTGTCGCTCGGCTTTTCCGGTGACATGCACATAGCCGACATCAGGGCCAAGGAGGCGAAGCGGCCATTCACCATCACCTATCGCCTGTCGAAGGAAGGCAATCTGGTGTGGGCCGACATATTGGCGATCCCGAGCGACGCCCCGCATCCGGAAGCCGCGCTCGCCTTCATCGATTTTGTCTTGCGTCCTGAGATTGCCGCCTCCGCCGCCACGGATACCGGCTTCTCGACCGCGAACAAGGCGGCGCTCCCGCTGCTCGACGAGACATTGCGCGCCGATCCGAATCTCTACCCCTCTGAAGAAGCCCAGAAGCGCCTGCATCTGCCGAAGGCCCTCGACCAGAAGTCGCTCAGGATGTGGTCGAAAGCCTGGGACCGCGCCAAGGGGCTGGAATAGGAAACGACGAACAAGCATTCCTCCCGAGATGCATCCGCCCTAAGTTTGGCAACGCCGTCTTTACCGGCCAGGGTCCAGCCGTCATTGTGCCTTCATCGATGACGGCGGATTGTGGCGGGCGCCACGGGTGGGATCGGCAGGATGCTGGCTTGGGAGACATCGCAGGCGGACCGGCGGCAGACGCAGAGCGGCGGCTGGAATGGTCTGCAAGCCTGCTTTGCTCTCCTCGCCTTGACGGTCGTATTGATGCAGCGGGCAGAAGCCGGCGAGAAAATCTCGCATGTGCTTGATCACACCAGCATAGCCCCCGCCTATGCCGGCGGATCGGATCTCATCACCGCCTATACGACGGGGATGGCGCGCAGCCGGCTGAACCTTGCGGGACGCGCCACCCAGACCGGCCTGGCAGTCCCGCTCGAGCCATGGTCCTTGCGAGCGGAATTCCGGGCGCGGACATGGCGTGCGGCGGACGGCAGCCTGCTGCAGGGTTTTGCAGGCACTGGCGGCTTCCGGGTGACCGTCGGAAATTGCCTTGCCCGCTTTTGCGCCGCCAGCGAATGCAGCGATGTCGGTTGGCCGCTCTACAGCTGCAGCGACGGCCGCAAACGAAAGATGTCGGCCACCGACTTTGTGACGGCAAGTTTCGATGGCGTCTCCTACCGGCGGTTGAGCGCCGCCAAGGAGTAACGCTGCAGGCACTGCGAAAAATCCTCACCCCTGGTCGTGCGCCACCTGCGGCCAGCGCTGCAAGGCGGCATGGCCACCTTCGGTCAGCGCATAGACCCCGCGCTCGGCCCTGGCGAACCAGCCATAGACATTGTCCAAAAGGATGCTGGCCGCGCGCGGCGAAATCGCCTTCAGATCGCGCGGGCGCTTCGGGCCGTCGGTCATGGCGGCGGCGCAGGCCAGCGCATCCTGCCGGTAGGCGGTCATAACAGGCGCGCGCGAACCGCCGCCGACCACCGGATCGCCGCGCCGGCGCCGGTGTTCTTCCATCAGCCGCGAGCGCCGCTTCGGGTCGCGGCGCGGCGGCAAGGCCGCCGGGCTGAGCAGCAGTTCGACCTCGCCCTTGGCGCTGACGGCCAACAGCCCGAACCCGAGCCGCCGGCAGAGCGCGCGAAAACGGCGATCGTGCTCGCGGCCCTTGCCCCGCGCCGACATCCGCGCCGCCAGCCACACTTCATCGCAGGCCGCGGCGCGATCGACGCCTTGAAGGACGAGTTCCAGATTGAACTGCAGTTTCAGTTCGCAGATGACCACCACCGGTGGCTCACCGTCGCGCAGCGCGACGATATCGCAATTGCCGATTTCGCCCTTGACCGTGAATTCCAGGCTCTCGAGAAACCGCTTCACCGGGACGTAGAGAGACGTTTCCTGCATGGCGCAGGCATAGCCGATTCGAGCCCTGACGGCATCGGGATCGCCGAAAGGCCGATGTCACGCTAAACCGCCTCAAATCCAACCGTCTGCAAAAGCCCGCCGCCAGGCAGGTTTTCCAGCGTGATGGTTCCGCCATAGCGTTCGACGATTTCCTTGGCGATGGCGAGCCCGAGACCCGCGCCGGGGATGGATTGCCAGCGGGCGGGATTGACGCGGAAAAATGGCTCGAACGCCTTGTTCAGGAGTTCCGATGGAATGCCGGGGCCATGGTCGGCGATTGCCAGGACGGCGCGGCCGTCGGCAGCGGTTAGCGAAACGCTGCAACCTTTGCCATGCGTGGCGGCGTTGACGATCAGATTGCGCAAGGCGCGGCGCAGGCCCAGCGCCCCTGCCCGCACCGAGACCTTGTCGAGGCGGTCGGCCGAAACCTGATGCCCCAGCGATCGCATCTCGGCCGCAATGTCGCGCACCAGCCGTCCCAGGTCGACCGGTTCGACCGCGTCCTGGTTGACCTCCTCGCGCACCAGCCGGATCGCGCTGTCGGCGATGCGGTCGAGTTCGTCGAGATCGTGCAGCCATTTATCGCGATCGTCGTCGAGGAATTCGGCGCGCAGCCGCATGCGCGTCATCGGCGTTCTGAGATCATGGCCGGCGGCGGCGACCAGCCGCATGCGGCTTTCCATGGCCGTCTTCAGCCGGGCGGAGAGCTGGTTCAGCGCATGCGCGGTCGCCTTGACCTCGGCCGAGCCCACTTCCGGCACCGACGCCAGCACGCCGTCCGAGCCGATCTTGGAGACGGCGGCTTCCAGCATTTCCAGCGGCCGGATCAACACGGAAGTGAAATAGACCGACACCGCCGTGGCGCCGGCGACGATGAGCGAGATCCAGCCGGCCAGAACCAGCCATTCGCGCCTTGGCGGCTTGACGTGCGGCACCTCCATGATCGCCCAGCGGCCGTCGGGCAACTGCACCGATGCGAGTTGGCCGGGTTCGTCGGTCTTCTCGCTGACGATAGCCCGGAGGTCGAACCCTCGGCGGCGCAGTATGTCGTTGAGCATCGCCGTTTCGGCACGGGCGACCTTGCCGCCGGCAGCATGATCGGTGAGTTGCACGTTCAGCACATCCGGGACGGGACCCGGCTGCAGCCGCACCACGAGTTCCATCTGTTGCGCAATCCAGGGCACAGTCAGTTCCGGCGGCGGCCCGCCGCCGCGCACGCTGATCACGGCGGCGGTGGCCAGGCCGACCACGCCGACGATCGAAGCAACCAGCAACAGAATGAGCCGCCGGCGCAGCGAGTTCATATCTCGGCCTCCACGGCCTCGACGCGCGCGGTCAACTGGTAGCCGCCATTGCGGACCGTCTTGAACAGCGG
Organism: Mesorhizobium sp. P2_F7; assembly: GCF_056403695.1. Classification (NCBI taxonomy): domain Bacteria; kingdom Pseudomonadati; phylum Pseudomonadota; class Alphaproteobacteria; order Hyphomicrobiales; family Phyllobacteriaceae; genus Mesorhizobium; species Mesorhizobium sp. P2_F7. The sequence continues at coordinate 97,985 of NZ_JBFUFA010000005.1, forward strand.
GCCGTCGCCCGTATCGCCAAACTTGCGACGCAGCCGGCTCATCAGCACGTCGACGGAACGATCAAGCGGTTCGCGCTCGCGCCCTTGTGTGAGGTCGAGCAGCTGGTCGCGCGACAACAGCCGGCCGGGCCGGTCGAGAAACACCTGCAGCAGGTCGAATTCGGCGCCGGTGAGATCGACAAGGGCACCTTCTGCGTCGGTCACTTTGCGGATGTCCGGCTCCAGCGTGTAGCTGGCGAAGCGGTAGATGCGCGCACGGGGTGCGGCAAACTCCTCTGGTGCGGCGCGCCGCAGCACAGCACGGATGCGGGCGGAGAGCTCGCGCGGGTTGAACGGCTTGCCGATATAATCGTCGGCGCCGAGTTCCAGGCCGATGATGCGGTCAACATCCTCTTTCAGCGCCGTCAGCAGGATGATCGGGATATGCGGTTTGCGGTCGCGCAATCCCCGGCAGATATCGAGTCCGGAGCCATCGGGCAGCATGACGTCGAGCACGAGCAGGTCGAATTGGCCGGCGCCGAGCTTCTGTTCGCATTCGCGCCGGTCCGCCGCCATCGACACGCGGAACCCCTGGCCGTCGAGATAGCGCCCGAGCAGCGTCCTGATCTCGCGGTCGTCGTCGACGACAAGTATGTGGGGTTGCGATTGCATTGCCTGCGATGTGCCCTTTGCCGATTTACCGCGCCGATTATAGGCAAGCCGCCGGCGCACAGCAGATAAAATTGCAACCGAATGTTGCCGGCAATCCGGCAGAAACATTCCGAAACAAATCTCCCTTTGCTGGAAACCTTCGGCAACACACCGAAGCAAAGCGGAAAAAGAGGCCCCCTATCCTGCTGCCATCCGATGCATGTGGGAAAGGATTACGTCATGCAAAGCAGACTTCTGGCGCTCGGCCTGTTCTCCGCGGTCGCCATTCATCCCGCCCTTGCGCAGCAGGCCGGCCCCGTGCCCGGCGAGCAGCCGCAAATCCTGGCGCTGCAGGACGGCCCGGACCAAGGTACCCCGGATCAAGGCTCTCCGGATCAAGGCTCTCCGGATCAAGGTCCCTGGCCCCACCGGCCGGCATGGCATGGTCCGGAAGGCTTCGGCCCGCATCGCATCGGCCCGCCGCCACAATTTGTGCTCGCGGCCCGGCTCGCTACGCTCGAGACCCGCATCGGGGTGCGCAGCGAACAACTCGACGCCTGGCGCGACTACACCAGCGCGCTGCAGGCGGTGCTGGCACCGCCCGGGCCCGATCATGGCCCCGGTGGTTCCGGCAATCGTGGCCCTGGCGTCGCAGATGGCTCCGGCGGCAAGGCGGATCAGGGCCCTCGCGACCCCTTCGCCTTCCAGGAAAGGCTGGCCGACGATGTTACCGAGCGCGCGGTCGCAGCCACCAAATTGAAGGACGCCATTTCAGTGCTTCGCACCAAACTGACGCCCGAACAGCTTGAAATCCTTGCCTCGGCGGAACCCCACGAACCACCCCCCGGTCCCTGGGGACATCCGCCGCACGCAGCCGGCCCCGGAGGTCTGCCTGGCCATGACAGACACGCTCCCGATGCCCTACCCCGGACTGATGAGCAACTCTGACCGGCTGCGCCGGCCGGCCCGCTGACACACCCGTTCTCGGGCCGGCCGGTTTGTTTTCCCGAAATGGGCGGCCGGCTCGTCCCGGCCGCCGTCAAGCAACGAAAGCACGACAATGTGGGAAGCCCTGATGATGCTGCGGCTGATGGCAGCCTTTGGCCCAGTCGGCGGCTCGCTCAGTTCGACCGGCCGCGGCGCTCGAACCATGCAGCCGGCCCTGCCGGCAGACACGCTCAAGGGCGCGATCCGGCTAAGCTTCGCCGCCTGGCGCCTGTCGCTGCCGTTTTCGACATAGTCGAGCGCCGTCCTTGATGACAAGAAAATTGCGTAAGGACTGACCGTTGCCGATCACGGGCAAAGCGCTTGGCGAAACGCTGTCTATTGGCCTATTGATGGTGCTGGGCATCGCGGCCAAGACTTCATTCTGCCAAAGACTTCATTGTGCTTGTCGAATACGCCCTGGCCGCCGAGAAGGAGCGCGAGATGAGCCGCTTCGAGGCATTGCTCGACGCCACGCGCAAGCGAGCGCGGCCGATTGCCATAACCTTCCGATTGCCATGACCTTCGACCGCAACCCCAGCGAAAGATGATCGACGCCATGCCGTTCCCCTCCAGCCAGTCCTTTTTGCCGTCGCGTCGGTCCGCATCCTGGGCCGCGATGCTGGGCGCCGCGCTCATTTTGGCATCCTGTTCGCAGGAAGAGGGCAAGGCCCCGGCAGGCATGGGCGCTGCCGGCCGGCCCGAAGTCGGTGTCGTCACCCTGCATCCCCAGTCGGTGGCCATCACCGCCGAACTGTCTGGGCGCACCAGCGCTTCGCTGACCGCCGATGTGCGCCCGCAGGTGAATGGCATTATCCAGGCCCGGCTTTTCCAGGAAGGCAGCGAGGTCGTGGTCGGCCAGCCGCTCTACCTCATCAACCCCGCGAGCTACCAGGCAGCCCTGGATAGCGCGAAGGCAGCCCAGCAGAAGGCCGAAGCGGCGGTGCCTACCGCTCAGTCCAAGTTCGACCGCTACGCCGGCCTGCTGGCGCAGAAGGTGGTCTCGCAGCAGGACTACGACGATGCCGCCGCGACGCTGGCGCAGGCCCAGGCGGATGTGGCGTCGGCCAAGGCAAGTGTCGAAACCGCGCGCATCAATCTTGACTACACCAAGATCACCGCGCCGATCGCCGGCCGCATCGACAAGTCGTCGCTGACGCCGGGCGCCCTGGTCACTGCCAACCAGGACACGGTGCTCACCACCATTCGTGCGCTCGATCCGATCAACGTCGATGTCACGCAGTCGAGCACCAACCTGCTCAATTTGCGCCAAGCGATCAACGAAGGCCGGCTGAAGTTCAGCGGCCCCAATGTCAGCGTCAAGCTGAAGCTCGACAACGGCACCGTCTATACGCAGACCGGCAAGATGGAATTCGCCAGCGCCAATGTCGACCAGTCCACCGGCACTTTCGCGCTGAGAGCCCAGTTCCCCAACCCGGATCGCCTGTTGCTGCCCGGTATGTATGTGCGCGCGCTCATCGAAGAAGGCGTCGCTCAGAACAGTTTCCTGGTGCCGCAGCGCGCCGTCAGCCGCAACACCAAGGGTGAAGCGACAGCCATGGTCATCAACGCCGCCGGCAAGGTCGAACAGCGCGTGCTTGCCGTGCGCAACAGCGTCGGCAACAGCTGGCTGGTGGATTCGGGGGTCGGCGACGGCGACCGCGTCATCGTCGAGGGCTTGCAACTCGTGCGCCCAGGTGGCGACGCGACCGGTGTCGAGGTGACGATCGACGAGGCGACCGGCGAGGTCAAGGACCGCGCGCAGACCTCATCGGCCGTGCCTGCCACCTCTGAGGTGGCCGCCAACGCCCCGAAGACCGGGAACTGAGCCGATGTCCGCATTCTTCATCAACCGGCCGATCTTCGCCTGGGTGATCGCCATCGTGATCATGTTGGGCGGCCTGCTCGCCCTCACTACGCTGCCGATCTCGCAATACCCGCAGATCGCGCCGACCACGGTCAACATCAGCGCCACCTATCCCGGCGCTGACGCCCAGACGGTGGAAAACTCGGTGACCAAGGTCATCGAGCAAGGCATGACCGGCATCGACAATCTCGACTACATGACGGCGACGTCGACCTCGACGGGTGCGGCCTCGATCACACTGACCTTCACCACCGCGGCCGATCCAGATACCGCGCAGGTGCAGACCCAGAACAAGCTGCAGCTGGTGCAGTCGCAGCTGCCGCAGGTGGTGCAGAGCAACGGCATCACCGTCTCCAAATCCTCGACCGGCTTCCTGATGGTCATCGGCTTCGTCTCCAGTGACGGCAAGATGAACTCGACCGACCTTGCCGACTATGTCGACTCGACCATCAATGACACGCTGAAGCGCGTCGCGGGTGTCGGCTCGACGCAGCTTTTCGGGTCCGGCTACGCCATGCGCATCTGGCTCGACCCCGACCGGCTCGCCAAATATGCCTTGATGCCGAGCGACGTGGCCGCCGCGATCGAGGCGCAGAACACGCAGGTGTCGGCCGGCCAGCTCGGCGGCCTGCCGCAACGCAAGGGCCAGCAGCTCAATGCAACGGTAACCGCCAAGAGCCGGCTGCAGACCGCCGAACAGTTCCGCAACATCATCCTGAAGAGCCAGACCGACGGCTCGCTGGTCCGCCTCAACGATGTCGCCACCGTCGCGCTCGGCGCCGAAAGCTATACGACGCAGGCCAATTACAACGGCAAGCCGGCGGCCGGTGTCGCCATCAATCTGGCGACCGGCGCCAACGCCATCAGCACGGCGGAAGCGGTGCGTTCGACGATCAACCGGCTGAGTTCGACCTTCCCGCAAGGCGTCGAGGTCGTCTACCCCTACGACACCTCGCCCTTCGTGCGGCTGTCGATCGAGGAGGTGGTCAAGACGCTGCTCGAAGCCATCGTGCTCGTCTTCCTGGTGATGTTCGTCTTTCTGCAGAACTTGCGCGCCACCATCATCCCGACCATCGCCGTGCCGGTGGTGTTGCTCGGCACATTCGGCGTGCTCTCCTTCTTCGGCTATTCGATCAACACGCTGACCATGTTCGCCATGGTGCTCGCCATCGGCCTGCTCGTCGACGACGCCATCGTCGTGGTCGAGAATGTCGAGCGCGTCATGCAGGAAGAAGACCTGTCGCCGAAAGAGGCGACGCGCAAATCGATGAACGAGATCACCGGCGCGCTGGTCGGCATCGCCACGGTGCTTTCGGCGGTGTTCGTGCCGATGGCCTTCTTCGGCGGTTCGACCGGCATCATCTACCGGCAGTTCTCGGTCACCATCGTTTCGGCGATGGTGCTGTCGGTGCTGGTCGCACTGGTGCTGACGCCGGCGCTGTGCGCCACCATCCTGCGCCGGCCCAAGGACCATGTCACGCAGACCGGCCCCTTCGGCTGGTTCAACCGCGTCTTCGACCGCGGCACGACGGCCTATCGCGACGGCTCGCACGGCATCATCAACCGGTCCTGGCGTTTCCTCGCCGTGTTCCTGGCCATCGTCATCGCCATGGGCTGGATGTTTGCCCGGCTGCCGAGTTCCTTCCTGCCGGAAGAGGACCAGGGCATCCTGATCACCAGCGTGTCGCTGCCGGTCGGCGCGACGCAGGACCGCACCGAGCGCGTGCTGAAGCAAGTCACCGACCACTATCTCAACGATGAAAAGGACGCCGTCGCAGGGGTGTTCGCTGCCTCCGGCTTCGGCTTCGGCGGCGCCGGCCAGAATGTCGGCATCGCTTTCGTGCCGCTGAAGGAGTTCAGCCAGCGCAAATCGCCGGCCTTGGCGGCGCAAGCGGTCGCCGGCCGCGCCATGGGCGCCTTCCGCAAGATCAGGGACGCGCAGGTGTTTGCGCTGGCTCCGCCCGCCATCCAGGGTTTCGGCAACACCAACGGCTTCGACTTCTACCTGCAGGACGTCAACGGCGCCGGCCATGACGCGCTGATCCAGACCCGCAACCAGTTGCTGGGTCTTGCCGCGCAGAGCAAGGTGCTCACCGCCACAAGGCCCAACGGCCAGGAGGACCAACCGCAATTCTCGGTCGACATCGACCAGGAGAAAGCCAGCGCGCTTGGCGTCAACCTCGCCGATATCAACAACACGCTGTCGGCCGCCTGGGGCAGCGACTACGTCAATGACTTCATCGATCGCGGACGGGTGAAGCCGGTCTACCTGCAGTCGGACCCGAATTTCCGCATGCAGCCGGAGGATCTGGACAAATGGCAGGTCCGCAACTCCGCCGGCACCATGGTGCCGTTCTCTTCCTTCGCCTCCAGCCACTGGACATTCGGCTCGCCGCGGCTCGAACGCTACAATGGTTCGGCCGCGGTCGAGATCCAGGGTGCTGCGGCGCCGGGTATTAGCTCTGGCGCCGCTATGGACGAGATCGACAAACTCGTGGCGCAGCTGCCGCCCGGCTACTCCCATGAATGGACCGGGCTGTCGCACCAGGAACGGCTGTCCGGCAACCAGGCGCTGTCGCTTTATGCGATCTCGGCGCTCGTCGTGTTCCTCTGCCTGGCAGCGCTTTATGAGAGCTGGTCGATCCCATTCGCGGTCATGCTGTCGGTGCCGATCGGCATCTTCGGCGCGCTGCTCGCGGCAAGCCTGTTCGGTCAGACCAACGACGTCTATTTCAAGGTCGGCCTGCTGACCACGATCGGCCTCGCCGCCAAGAACGCGATCCTCATCGTCGAGTTCGCCATCGAGCGGCAGACCGCCGGAATGGGTCTGGTCGAGGCGACGCTGGAGGCAGCGCGACAACGATTGCGGCCGATCCTGATGACGTCGCTGGCCTTCATCCTCGGCGTCACGCCGCTTGCGATCGCCAACGGCGCCGGCTCGGGCGCGCAGAACTCCGTCGGCATCGGCGTCATGGGCGGCATGATAGCGGCGACGGTGATCGGCGTATTCCTGGTGCCGCTGCTGTTCGTCACAGTGCGGCGCATCTTCAAGGGCGGGGCGGCTAAACAGGGCGAAGCACCAGCAGCAGCCAACCAGCAATAAGGGTTCTTCACATGACAGGTTTTGAACGTGGCCGTCCGGCCGCGAGGCGGACGCTTTTGCCTATTTTTGCCGTCGTCCTGCTTTCAGGCTGCGTCGTCGGGCCGGACTATGAGAAACCGCTTCTGGCGATGCCGGCAAGCTGGAGCGACCAGAAGACGGCTTCAATAGCCAGGCCGCCGCAGCTGTCGCAATGGTGGCAGCGGCTGCGCGATCCGCAACTGAACACGCTCATCGACGAGGCGGTTGCCGGCAACCTCGATGTCGCTACCGCCAAGGCCAAGATCCGCCAGGCCCGCGCCAGCTACCGCCAGAGCGCCGGGACCTTGTTCCCCACCGTCGACGGCAGCGGCTCCGCCAACCGCAACAAGACCGCCGCGACCACGGAAGGTGGTGCCGCCAGCGATGCCTACAGCTATTACCAGGCCGGCTTCGACGCCAGCTGGGAGCTCGACCTGTTCGGCGCCAACCGCAGGGGCGTCGAGGCCGCCCGCTACGGTGTGGATGCTTCCGAAGAGGAGCTACGCTCGACGCTGCTGACCCTGGTCGGCGACGTCGCCTCCTATTATGCGCAGGCACGCGGCTACCAGGCGCGCATCCAGTTGGCGCGGCGCACGGCCGCATCGCAACAACAGCCCGCCGCCCTCACCCACACCATGCTGCTGGCCGGCACGGCAACGGCGGCCGACGTCGCCAAGGCCCAGGGACAGGCAAGCGCCACGGCGGCCGATGTCCCCTCGCTCGAGGCCAGCTACGCCCAAGCCGTACACCGGCTTTCCGTGCTGACCGGCCGCCCGCCGGCGGCACTGAACGAGCGGCTGAAGCGCGGAGCACCGATCCCGGCTCCGCGCCTGCCGCTGCCGACCGGCATTCCGGCCGACATTTTGCTGACCCGGCCGGACGTGCGCATGGCCGAGCGGCAGTACGCCCAGAACACCGCCAAGGTCGGCCAGGCCGAGGCGGCCCGCTATCCCGCGGTCAGCCTGACCGGCAATATCGACACGTCGGCTTTCAGGGTCGGCGACCTCGGCAAGAATTCCACCATCGGCTGGTCGTTCGGACCGACGCTCAGCGTGCCGATCTTCAATGCCGGGCAATTGAAGGCGGCGGCTGACGTCGCCAGGGCCGAGCGCGACCAGTATTTCATCGCCTATAAGACGTCCGTGCTGACGGCGCTCGAAGATGTCGAGAACGCCATCGTTGCGCTGCGCCAGGAGCGCATCCGCAACGGCAAGCTTGCCGCTTCCGTGAAATCCTATGGCGAGGCCGCCAATCTCGAGCGCACGCTGTTCAAGTCAGGCGAAAGTAGCCTTCTCGACGTGCTCGATGCCGAACGGTCGCTCTATTCGGCCGAGGACGATCTCCTGCAAAGTCGCATCGCCATTGCCACCGACTATGTCGCCCTTAACAAGGCGCTCGGCGGCGGCTGGGACGGCACGATCGACAGCGCCAAACCCGAGATCGTCGACGCCAAGACCGGGCCGCGGCTGGTGTCGGCGCCTCTGAGCCAGTGATGTCGGGCGGCGGGGCGTGCCTGCGGAGGTTTAGAAGCGGGTGCGCGTCTGACGCTGCCCCGGCGCGGCATCGTTCGCCCTAAAATGCATCTCGTCCTGGACGGCGGCGAAAAACCGGCGGACATCGTTGGCGGCCGAAGCCGCGTCGCTGCCGGCGGCGATCGCCTTGTCGAGGAGGTCGCGCGCCGTGGCCTTCCAGAAGGAGTTGGCCGTGTCGCCATGCAGCCTGCCCAGCCTGGCCGCCACCTCGCGCACCAGCATGGTCTGCCGGTCTAAAGGAAAGGCGCGCACATTTGCTGAGGACATATTCTGCACCATGACACTGACGCAACGAATCAGACGCTGCTCTATGGCGTCATGCCTAGCTGTGAAGTCGGAAACGGAACCTTAACGCCGCGGAGTCCGCGTCGATCCGAGCGAGTCGGTTGGCGGGCCTCCGGATCAAAAGGGCTCTAGAACCGCAGGCCCCTCGCCTCGCCGCCGCTGCGCTTGGCCGTAATCATCATGTCCCTCGCCAGCAGTCCACTCACCCGGCAGAACGCCATGAAGGCGCGGCAGGCGTCCTCGGTCTTGACCACATCCACCGTGGCGCCGAAGCAGGCATTGAATGCCGCCTCATAGACCTTGCCCTGTCGCTTCTTTGGCCACTCATGCAGGACATCCAGCGCCTGTTCGACGCTGTAGATCTCTTCTACCGGCATACCGGGCGAGGGCGCGATGCGCACCGGCACCTCGAATTGCAATCTGTCCATTTCCAAGTCTCCCGAACTGGTGTCGCCACAACGCCGTTCGTCGTCAAAAGTTGCTTTGACCTGATGTCGCGCAAGAATGTGTCGTCACTGCGGTCGCAGCTGTCGGGCGTTAAAGCGCGCCCAGGCGCGCACTTTAACGCTTTGTTTTTAAGCAATTCCCAATGGAGACCGCTGCACTCGTTCGTGGAATTGTTGCTATTGGTTGGCCGGATCGGTCTCTGCCTCATAGGCCATGCGCACGGCAATGAAGAGCACATAAGCCGAGGGCAAAGCGAAGATCGCGGCAAGCACAAGTGCAGCGGTCCCCGCCATGCCGAGCGTCTCGGCGATTGCCCAGTAGACGGTGCCGATGCAGATGAGCGCCTGTACCGAAAGGAACAGGGCGGCCGAAACCGCGCGGGTCAGTGTTTTGACTGTTTTGATGCGTTGCATGGAACGTTTCCGAAAATGGCGCGTGGCGCGACATCCGTGGACGGCCGGCGGCCGCCGCGGAACCGCGACGCAAAAACAATGAGATGGATTGAAAGATGCGCGGGCTGATAAACCGCGCTCAGGCTAGGCGGATGGCGGCGCCCGCGGCTGGTTGGCATGCACACGTGGTGCAGAGATAAACGCGGATGGCGCCGCTGCCAGGACCGGCAAACCCTGGTCCAGCAGGAAGAAGCCGGTGGTCGGCGCAATCGCCGCTGCATTGCCGCTGACGGCTTTGGCAGGCACTGGCCGGCCGGCGCGGATTTCGAGGCCTTGCGCCTTGGCTGTGACGCGCAGCAGCGCCACCGCATCGCCCTGGCGCGTCGTGCTGATGCTCGGCCCGCCCAGATTTGCGGTCGCCGATGCCGTCGCTTCGGCCTGGAACAGACTGAGCAGCGCAAGCAGCAGCAACGCCATCAAGCCCGAGCAGGTGGCCCTGATCGGCGTCATGACGGGTTTTGCGTGCTTGAACGCCATGGGACGGCAAAATCTCCTGATGCTTCCACCGGCCTAGCTGACTGAGTTGAAAAAGGAAAGCTTCGCGCAGGCGGGGCAAAGGCCGGAAGACAATGGCCGCAAGGCATGAATATCACCGGCGCGAGCCCCTCGCCGGCAGTTCTTCCTTGAACCTTGCGGCTTCCAATGCCAAATCTGGAGAGATTTTCGAACGGGCTGAAATGCATCGCCCGCTTACAGGCAAAACGGACACTATGGTCACTTATCTCGACGCCGCAACGGCACCCCTCAGGAACACCGGCCAGATCCGCCTCTACGGCGAGGAAGGCTTTGCCGGCATGCGCAAGGCCTGCGATCTCACCGCGCGCTGCCTCGACGAGCTGGTACCGATGGTGCAGCCGGGCGTCACCACCGAAACCATCGACCGCTTCGTCTTCGAATACGGCATGGACCACGGCGCGCTGCCGGCGACGCTCAATTACCGCGGCTACACCAAATCGTCCTGCACCTCGATCAACCACGTCGTCTGCCACGGCATTCCCGATAACAAGCCGCTGAAAGACGGTGACATCGTCAACATCGACGTCACCTACATCCTCGACGGCTGGCATGGCGATTCCTCACGCATGTATCCGGTCGGCACCATCAAGCGCGCCGCCGAACGCCTGCTCGAAGTCACCCATGAGTGCCTGATGCGCGGCATCGCGGCGGTCCGGCCCGGCGCCCGCACCGGCGCCATCGGCGCCGCCATCCAGACCTATGCCGAGGCCGAGCGCTGCTCGGTGGTGCGCGACTTCTGCGGCCACGGCGTCGGTCAGCTGTTCCACGACGCGCCCAACATCCTGCATTACGGTACCTCGAGCGAAGGCGTCGAGATGCGGCCGGGCATGATCTTCACCATCGAGCCGATGATCAACCTCGGCCGGCCGCATGTAAAAGTGCTGTCGGACGGCTGGACCGCGGTGACGCGCGACCGCTCGCTGTCGGCGCAATACGAGCACACGATCGGCGTCACCGAGACCGGCTGCGAGATCTTCACGCTCTCGCCAAACAAGCTCGACCGCCCCGGCCTGCCGGCCTGAGCGGTCGATATTAGTCTGGCCGGTAGAAGGCCCACGGTCTGAAGGCTTAGCCAACAACAGCCGGGTGAAGCAGCTCTTCGAGGCCGATGTTGCGGTAGATTTCGCGGCGCATCCGGTCGGCAACGCCGTTGACGATCTCGGCGCCATCCTGCGACGGGTCGACATGGACGCGGAACGGCCGCTTGCCGAACGGCATATCCACGACGCGGACGATCTCGCGCGCCACTTCCGATGGATCGGCGTCGGCGGGCTCGAGGCCGGCCAGCCCCTTCAGCGCCCGGTCGGCAATCCCGGCATAGGGCCCGGCCTCATATTCGGCCGCCCGCGCCGCATCGGACGGCTTGCCGGAATGGGCAAAATGATTGGTGCCCTTGGTGAAGGCGCCGGGAACCATGATGGTTGTTTCGATCCCCCATAGCGCGAGCTCGGTGGAGTACGAAACGGCCAGCGCATCCATCGCAGCCTTGGCCGCGAAATAGGGCGCCAGGAATGGCGGGGTGCCGCCGCGTGTCGAGGACGAGCCGACCCAGACCAGCAGGCCCTTGCCTTGCCCGCGCAGATGCGGAAGTGCCGCGCGGTTGACCCGCTGGGCCCCCAGAACGTTGACGTCGTACTGCTGAATGAACTGGTCGGGGGTAAAGGCCTCGGCCGGGCCGAACACCATGTGACCGGCATTGTGGACGATGACATCGAGCCGCCCTGCATCGGCGATGATGTGGGCGATGCCGGCCTCGGCCGAGGCGTCCGATTGCACGTCGAGTTCGGCGGTGCGCAGATCGGCCTTGTGCTCGGCGGCCCAGGCGGCGACGGCCGCAACCTGCGGCGCATTGCGGCCGGCGGTCTCGCGCATCGTGGCGTATACGGTGTGGCCGGCTTCGGCCAGCGACCTGGCGGTCATCAGGCCGAAGCCCGAGGACGCACCGGTGACGAGAATGACGAATTTGGACATGACTGTGGTTCCTTGATTGAGGTGTGGTTGAAGCGGTTCAGGGTTTGCCGGAGCCGGCCGGATCAGATGATCCCGCCATTGGCCCTGAGCGTCTGACCGTTGATCCAGGCGCCGTCCGGGCCGGCGAGGAAGGCGACCGCGTCGGCGATATCCTTAGGCTGACCGAGGCGTTCGAGCGGGGCCAGTTTGGCCAGGCGATCGACGAGATCCTGCGGCTTGCCGTCGAGGAACAGCTTGGTTGCCGTCGGTCCCGGCGCAATGGCGTTGACGGTGATATTGCGGCCGCGCAGCTCCTTGGCGAGCACGCTGGTCATCGCCTCAACCGCCGCCTTGGTGGCGGCGTAGACGCCATAAGTCGGCTGCAGCAGGCCGACGACACTGGACGAGAAATTCACGATCCGGCCGCCGTCGCGCAGACGCTTCGCCCCTTCGCGCAGCGTGTTGAAGGTGCCCTTGAGATTGACGGCGATCGTACGGTCGAACAGCGCATCGTCGCTGTCGGCAATGCTGGCGAGGTTCATGATGCCGGCATTGTTGATCAGCACGTCGACGCCGCCGAAAGCGGTTTCGGCCGTGTCGAACATACGCGCCACCGCGGCAGCGTCCGAAATGTCGGCCTTCGCCGCCACCGCCTTGCCGCCGGCCGCTTCGATCCTGGCGACGACCGCCTCTGCGGCAGCCGCATTGCCGGCATAGTTCACCACGACGGTGAAGCCGTCCCTGGCGAGGCGCTCGGCGACGGCAGCACCTATGCCGCCCGAGGCGCCGGTGACGAGGGCGATCTTGCCGGTCTGGTTGGTCTGGTTGGTCATGGTCTGTCTCCTTGTTGGCTGCCGTAGATCGGCTGACAGCAAGATGCACCTTCCCGTATCACGGATAATCAGGCATAATCCGACATCATCATTCGAGATTTCGAACAATGGATCGCTTCGACGCCATGCGCGTCTTCATCCGCATCGTCGAGCGGCGCAGCTTCACCAAGGCCGCCGACGACCTCGGACTGCCCCGCTCATCCGTCACCGACGCGGTAAAAGGTCTGGAGGCACGGCTGGGCGTGCGGCTGTTGCAGCGCACGACCCGTCAGGTCAGTCCGACACTGGATGGCGAAGCCTACTATCAGCGCTGCGTCAGCCTGGTCGCCGACCTGGAAGACGCCGAGGGCGCCTTTGTCGGCGCCAAACCGTCGGGCCTGGTGCGCGTCGACATGCATGGCACCCAAGCGCGGTATTTCCTGTTGCCGGGCCTGCCCCGCTTCCGGGAGCTGTATCCCGATATTCGGCTGCATATCAGCGAGATGCACCAGCCGTTGGATATGATCCGTGAAGGGTTCGACTGCTTGCTGCGCGCAGGCGAACTGGCCGACAGTCCGCTGATCAAGCGGCGCCTGGCAACGCTGGAAAGGGGCACCTTCGCCAGCCCCGACTATCTCAGCCGCTTCGGCACGCCGCAGACGCCCGACGACCTCGCAGGACACGAAATGGTCGGCCTGATGTCGCCCGAGGCAGCCGAGATCATTCCGCTCGTCTTCAGCGTCGACGGCAAGCCCCGCCGGCTCACCTTGCCTGCCAATGTGACTGTGACCGGCCCCGAAACCAATGTTGCGTCCGCCTACCTCGGCCTCGGGCTGATCCAGGTCCCGCGCTACAGGGTGGTCTCAGAACTGGCCAGCGGCGCGTTGGTCGAGGTGCTCGCAGGCTTTCCGCCGACGCCCTTGCCGGTTCACGTCCTCTATTCACCCACGCGTCAACTGTCGCCGCGCCTGCGCGTGTTCATCGACTGGATGGCCCAACAATTCCGCATGCGGACCGCGCAAGTCGAATGAAGCATCCCCGGCCCGATCCGGGCGGGCCCATGTTATGACAGCTGGATCGCTGGTTCATTCGGCAGGTCGACGGTAACGATCAGTCCGTTGGGCTGGTTGTCTTGCAGTTCGATCCTGCCGCCATGTCCCTGGATGATGTCCGCAACGATCGAGAGACCCAGGCCAAAGCCATGTTTCGAAGCAACGCCGCGCGAGGCATCTTCCTTGAAGAAGGGTTCGAAGACCTGGGTGCGCGCCGTCATCGGAATGCCCGGCCCATCGTCACCAACCGCGATCCGTGCCGCTGAGCCGGTCTGTGTCAACGCGACCGTGACGTTGCCGGCGAATTTGACCCCATTGTCGCAGAGATTGGTGATCGCACGGGCCAGCGCATTGGGTTTGCACCACCCCAGAAGCCGGTCCGGTCCCGAATATGATACCGAGAACCCCACATCGGAGAATTCCGCGCAGACGGTTTGCAGCACGCTGGCAATGTCGGCGCGCTGCAGCTTCTCAGTAGAAACGTCGTTGCGCAGATAGGTCAAAGTCTCGCTGATCAAGTCTTCGATATGCTGAATGTCGGTCAGCATCGCTGTGCGAATGGAATTCTCGTCCATACGCTCGGCGCGCAGCCGCAGCCGCGTCAAAGGCGTGCGCAAATCGTGGCTGACGCTGCGCAACATGCGCGTACGGTTCTCGATCATCGTCCGGATACGTATTCTCATCCGGTTGAGCGCGCGCGTCAGGCCGATCATCTCGGTGGACCCGCGTTCGATGAAAAGCTCGTCGCCATTCTCGATCTCGGCCGAACCGACAGCGGTGGAGATGCGCTTCAGCGGGCCTGTGACGGTCCATACGGCAAAGAGCCAGATCAGCGTGGGCAAGGCAACGAAGGCCATGAACCTGTAGAACGAAGAACGGACGGTGCCTGATGTCAGAAAGGAATCGGGCATGCCGAAATGAGCCAGTACGCTCTGCTGGTCCAGGTCGACGACAAATGCGTATTGGCCGCCGATCCTTATCCAGCGCCCATCAATCGAACCCTTTTCGATCCGCAGAAGCCAAGCGATGCTTTGCCATTCCAGGTAGGACTTCGGGATAGCGCGGATCTGTTCCCTGGGCAGCACCTTGACGTCAAAGCCACCTCGCCTTGCCGCTGCCAGAATCACGCCGCGATCCTCCATCCGCGCCCCGCGTAGCAGAGTAGCGACAACATCCGTTTGTCTGGCGCTGTCTTCCACGGTCGGGAGGTTGAAATAATCTGTAAAACTCTCGACGGCCGAGCCGCTGGACAGGATCACGATCACCGCGACGACAATGATTGCCGCGAACTGCCCACGCACCGACTGCGGCAGCAAACGGCCGAGGAAACTCCTCATGCCTCCTCCACCGTCGCGGTGAAGATGTAGCCCCCCAGCCGAACGGTTTTGAGCAGCACCGGATCGCGCGCATCCTTTTCGATCTTCTGGCGGATGCGGCTGACATGAACGTCAACGCTCCGCTCGATCGGGCCGGCAAGCCCGGCATGCGTTACGCCGAGAAGCTCTTCGCGCGACAGAACACGGCCCGCGTTGCGGCAGAATGCAAGCAGCAGGTCGAATTCATGCGTGGTGGTGGCAACCCTTGCATTGCTCGGGTCATGCAGTTGCCGGCGTATGGGATCGATGCGCCAGCCGTTGAAGCGAAGCACTCTCGATCGATCCCGCTCTTCGGGAGCATAGGCTGCGCGGCGCAGCAGAGCGCGTATCCGCGCGGTCAGTTCGCGCCCGCTGAACGGTTTGGTCACATAATCGTCCGCGCCGATCTCCAGTCCGAAGATACGGTCGATTTCTTCGCCAAGCGCGGTCAGTATCAGGATCGGGATGTTCGTTTCGGCGCGAAGGCGGCGGCAGATGTTGAGGCCGCTTTCGCCGGGCAGCATGACATCGAGCACGATGAGATCGAATTTCTGAGCGCGAAGCGCGGCGTTCATCCGCACACCATTCCCGACGATTTCCACGATCATGCCGTTTTCGGCAAGCGTGTCGCCCAGCATGCGTGCAATTTCGAAATCGTCTTCGACGATAAGTATGCGCGGTCCCTGCCTTGCCGATTCCGCGCTCAGATCGTCTTGCTGCCTTTGCCGGGCAAGCTCGGATTTTGTCATGGCCTGCATTGGCGCGCCTGCGTGGTCTCAGAACCGGTATCCGACCAGAAGCATCCCCGAGGGCTGAACCTTGTCGACGACGATCGGGCTGTCGGCGGCGTCACCCAGGAGAATGCCGACCCCCGCTTCGCCGCGCACCATCCAGTTCGCATCGAGCATATATGTGGCGGAAATCGAAAAATCGGCGCGCTTCAACCCGGCCCCGGCATCATAACGCGCCAGCCCTGAGCGAGCCGACTGTTCCGGCGTGACGCCAAAATAAGCCTGCATGTAATTTTCATCGGCAAAGACGGCGGATGCACTGGCGCCGACGATCAACGATTCAGTCAGAGGCCGGCTAACCTCGATCCCGACCTCGCCCTGCAAACCGTCACTGCCGCCGATGGTCTTGTCAACTTGGGCGAAGATTTCAGCCGGGCCGAACTTCACTGCCGCCTTCACGCCGGCTTTCCCGCCCATGTCGATATCGCCCAGGCCGCGAAGGCGATCGGCATCGTCCTCCTTGCGGCCCATTTCATAGCCAAGCCGCGCGCTGAGTTCGAACGGCCCTTGTTCATAGACGGCGATGCTGGCGCCTGACGGATTGATCGTCACGACGTCGAGAAATGTCGCGGTGACGAAAGGCACCGGCATGACCTTGAACTCGTCGCTGCCCTCATATTTGGGGACGATGATGGCGCCGCCGCCAAGAACCACGTGCCAGTCGGCCAGTTTCTGTTCGAAGCGCCCAAATCGGGAAACATCGGGCGGTGGGATGAGATCGTCGGAATTCACGGCAATGGCGTCGGCTGCCATGCCCGAATGCGTTGAAAACAGGATTGCCATCGCCGCGACAGATGCCCGGCCGGCAAATAGTCCAGTCTCGATTTTTGCGAACATGCATGCTCCAAGCATAGAAAGGCGAAAGCCCCCGATGCTGTCAGCATTTCAGGTGAAGGTGGCTGCATGCATTAAGTGGTGTTAAGTTTTGTTGCGCAATCGTGGCTGCATCTTGCCGCCTCCACCATCTGCGCGACCGACTGTTTCAATCCACGCCAGAAAAGCTCTAATGTCTGCGGCGAAGGGATGTGGGCTGCATATGGCGAACAACGGCAATGACGATGAACGGGGGTTCTTCTCCGAGCGGTGGATTGAACCGTCGGGGAATGAAAAGGCGCCCAAAGACAAACCGACCGAGAAGCCGCACTATCACGGCCATCGCGACCGGCTGCGCGAGCGCTTCGTGGCCGGCGGCGCGGACGCCCTGCCCGACTACGAGCTTCTCGAACTGCTGCTGTTTCGCCTGATCCCGCGTGTCGACACCAAGCCGATCGCCAAGGCGCTGCTGGCGCGGTTCGGTACATTCGGCGAGGTGCTCGGCGCGCCGGTGGCACTGCTGCAGGAGGTAAAGGGCATCGGCCCTGCCGTGGCGGTCGACCTGAAGGTGATTGCCGCTGCCGCGCAGCGCATGGCGCGCGCGGAAGTCCGCGACCGCGAGGTGCTGTCCAACTGGACGCAGCTTCTTGCCTATTGCCGCTCGGCAATGGCGTTCGAGAACCGCGAACAGTTCCGCATCCTGTTCCTTGACAAGAAGAACGTGTTGATCGCCGACGAGGTGCAGCAGGTCGGCACCGTCGACCACACGCCGGTCTATCCGCGCGAAGTGATCAAGCGCGCGCTCGAACTGTCAGCCAGCGCCGTCATCTTGGTCCACAACCACCCATCCGGCGACCCGACACCGTCGCGCGCCGACATCGAGATGACCAAGCAGATCATCGACAGCGCCAAGCCGCTCGGCATCGCCGTCCATGACCACATCATCATCGGCAAGAAGGGCAACGCCTCGATGAAGGGCCTGTTGTTGATCTGAGCCTGACCCAAAGTAGCGCGGACGGAGCACGAGGCGGCTGATTTCGATGCCGCCCCAGATCCGGCCAACCGCGCTAGCTGAGCGACCCGGCTGCTTGCGAGATGAGCCCGGCGATCACGTCGGGGTGAGAGATCAGCGACAAATGGCTTGCCTTTACCTCGATGGTCTTTGCGTTCATGCGCTTGGCCATGAAGCGTTCGAGATCCGGATTGATCGTGCGATCCTCGGTCGAGACCGCATACCAGCTTGGCTTCGAGCGCCAGGCCGCTTGCGTCGTCTTTCCGGTGAAAAGCTTGTCCGAGATCGGCCCCTGGACGGCGTAGAGGATGCGCGCCTTGTCGCGAGGAATATCGCCGGCGAAATCCCGCAGGAAAGCCTCCTCACTGAGCTTGCCATAGCCCTCGGACCAGACGAGCCCGGCCGACGCCGGCGGCGCGGCAAAAGTCTTGGCGAGCGCCGTGTAATCTTCGCCCGCATCCGGGCGCGCGCCGCGACATAGACGAGCGAGGAAACCTTTGTATCCATCCCTGCCTCGCTGACGATCATGCCGGCAAAAGAGTGTCCGACAAGGACCGTTGGTCCATCCTGGAGTGCGATCGCACGCCGCGTTGCCTCGACACCAGCCTCCAGCGTCGTCAGCGGATGCTGGACGACGGTTGTGTTGAAGCCCGCCTGTTGCAGCAGGCCAACCACCTCCGACCAGCACGAGCCATCGGCATAGGCGCCATGGACCAGAACGACATTGCGAATTTTTGGGGCTGTCTGCGCTGACGTCGTGTGTGAGCTGGCCAGTATGGTGGTCGCCACCCCGGCGACGAGCGCGGTGGAGAAAGTACGCCGATTTATCATGATCGTGGATTCCTTGAGAGGTTTACGGATCGCGCCCAGACTTCGGCTGGGACGCGCCGCAAGGTGTTTTGCCCGGCGCCTTCATCCAGTCTTCGCAGCCTGCCGAGCCTTCGTTACAGCCGTCACCGCTTCGTGATTGGGCGCCTCGGCTCCCGCCGAACTCGAGGGCTTTTTTGCGGGCTGAACCCGAAACGCACGCGCTTCAGCTGGCATTCCACTCGAGCACGCCGCCGCCGAGCCTGCCTTCCAGAAGATCGCGCCGCTGCTGCAATTCGCCGGAGACGAATTTGGTGAAGGCATGCACGCGCGCCGTGCGGCGCAGATCGTCATGCACCAGCACCCACAGCGCCGAGCCGATCTCCTCGATCAGCCCGCCGACGCGTACAAGCCCGGGCAAGCTGTCGCCGAGATAGCAAGGCAGCGCTGCGACCCCCATGCCGGCGCCGGCCGCATGCGACATCGTCACCAGGGAATCGGCGCGCATGACTATCTCGACATCCGGCAGTGACGACCGCATCCAGCGGGCAACGCCGGTGTTGGCCAGGCTGTCATCGGGCGTGATCCAGCGCAGGAGCCCAAATCTCGGCTCCGCCGGCAGCGTCCCGGCATAGGATCGCGCCGCGTAGGCGCCGAAGGCGACGCCCGAAATGCGCCGGCCGACCAGAATTTCCTGCGGCTGCGACACCGGTCGGATCGCCACGTCAGCATCCCGATGCGTCAGATTGGCGATGGTATTCTGCGTCATCGCTTCGACCCGTATGCCCGGATGGAGCTCATGAAACGCCGCCAGGATCGGCGGCAGCACCGACGCCATCAGCGTGTCGGTGGTGGTGACCCGCAACGTGCCTTCGAACCTGAGGTCCTGCCCCGACAGTTTGCGCGTCAGCTCATTGACCGTCTCGGCCATTGTGCGCGCCGCGCCCAGCAGCTCCTCGCCGCCGGCGGTGAGCGCATAGCCTGTCGGCAACCGATCGAAAAGACGGATGCCAAGCCGCGCTTCGAACGCATTGACGCGCCTCAGCACGGTGGTGTGGTTCACGCCCAGGATGCGCGCCGCCGCCGCCAGCGAAGCGCCATCAGCGACGGCCAGCACCATACGCAGATCTTCCCAGTCGATGTGGTCGCGTGAGCTGTGCATTTCTGCAGATAGTTAGAGGAAAGCGTTGCACTTGGCGAGCCAGACGCGTCACCGAGGGCCGCTTTCTTTCTCTTTCTTCCGCACGCCTGTGCAAAATTGCACAAGTGGTGGGCAAATCAGCAGATCGATCTGCGCAGGAACGCAGGCCATATGAGCCTTAGAGCGCCGCTTGGCGGCGAGCCAAACTCAAGGAATGCGATCGTGGAAATCCTCTTCATCCCTCTGGCGCTTGTCGCCGGCGGCCTGCTCGCGGTGCAGGCCGGCGCCAACGCACAACTATCAAAGGCGGTCGGCTCGCCCTTTGCCGCGACGACGGTTCAGCTCGCCGTCGGCGCCATCGTGCTGCTGTCGATCACAGCCCTTACCGGAACGGCGCCAGCGCTGCTCACCATTCGCAACGCGGAATGGTGGCATGCGATTGGCGGCACGGCTTCGGCGTTCTATGTCGTTTCGACCATTCTTCTGTTCCCTCGCCTCGGCGCAGTCGTGTCGGTCGGGCTCTTCATCGCCGGGCAGATGCTTGCATCTTTCGCCCTCGACACATTCGGCTGGCTCGGGATTCCGGAGGCCGGCCTGCGAGCCGGACCTGCCTTTGGCGTGCTCGTCGTGCTTGCAGGCGCGGCCCTCATCGTTCTGGGACAGAAGGGCGCGGCGGACAATCTTGCGCCTTCGAAACTCGGCTGGATCGGGCTGGCGCTGCTGGCCGGCGCCGTGCTGCCGGTGCAAGGCGCGGTGAACGCCTTACTCCGGCACGACCTTGGCGGCGCGCCGTTTGCCGTCGGCGCCATTTCGTTTCTGGTGGCGATGCTGGCGATGGCAGTCGTGCTTCTGGCCACGCTTGTCCTGACGAATACGCCCCGCCCTCGCCTCGCCGGCCTGTCGTCGATGCCCTGGTGGGGTTGGCTCGGCGGCTTTGCCGGCGCGAGCTATGTCACGACGGTGTTCACCGCCATCCCCGTCATTGGTGCGGCGGCAGCGGTCAGCCTGACAGTGGCAGGCCAGCAGGTCGCCAGCATCTTCGTCGACAATTTCGGCTGGTTTCGCCTGCCGCAGCGGCCTGTCTCAGGCATGCGGCTCGTCGGCGTCGTGCTGCTCCTGGCCGGCTGCATCGTCATCAAGGCGCTTTAAATCCGGCGCTGAGCCCTCGGCCGCCGCCGCAAAAGCGATTTTTTGCCCCTTCCACAGCCGGCTCTAGAATTTCGATCGCAAATCACGCATGATGCACTTTGGTATTTCCAGCGATGGCTTCACGCCAATTGGAATATCGGGAGGAACGGGACATGCCCATCGTGGTTGTACTCGTTTTGATCGTCGTGGGCTCAGTGTTGTTCCACTTCCTGAGCCCATGGTGGTGGACTCCGATTGCCTCGAACTGGGACTATATCGACAACACCATCATCATCACCTTCTGGATCACCGGCGTCGTCTTCGCCGCCGTGGTGCTGTTCATGGCCTATTGCGTCTTCCGCTTCCGTCATCGCGAGGGGAGTCGGGCGGCCTACGAACCTGAGAACAAGCGGCTCGAATGGTGGCTGACGATTGTCACCGGAGTGGGTGTCACCGCCATGCTGGTTCCCGGGCTGTTCGTCTGGAGCCGGTTCGTCAACGTTCCCAGCGACGCAACGGAGGTCGAAGTCGTCGGCCAGCAATGGCAGTGGAGTTTCCGCTTGCCCGGCAAGGACGGCAAGCTCGGCACATCCGACACCCGTGACGTCACTGCTGAAAATCCGCTGGGCGTCATCGCCAAGGATCCGAACGGCCAGGACGATGTCGTGGTCGAAGCGGCCGACCTGCACCTGCCGGTCGGAAAGCCGGTCAAGATGCTGCTGCGCTCGATCGATGTGCTGCACGATTTCTATGTGCCGGAATTCCGCGCCAAGATGGACATGATACCGGGCTCGGTCACCTATTTCTGGTTCACCCCGACCAAGACCGGAACCTTCCAGGTCCTGTGCGCCGAATTGTGCGGCCAGGGCCATCCGATGATGCATGGCATCGTCATGGTCGACACCCAGGCAGACTATGTGGCCTGGCTCGACCAGCAGCAGACGTTCGCGCAATTGTCGGGGCCGCAGCAGACGGGCTCGGCGGAACAGGCGCCGGGCAACGCGACGGTGTCAGCTCTAGAAATTGCGGCAAAACTCGAAACTGTCGGGTCCCGCTGAAAAGGGCACGGAGGTGCTCCTATATGGTCGATATCACGCCTGCAGATGCGGTCCCGCCTGCCGAAGTCGCGGAAATGGAGCTCTACCATCCGCACAGTTGGTGGACGAAATACGTCTTCTCGCAGGATGCCAAGGTCATCGCCATCCAATATTCGGCAACCGCAACGGCCATCGGTCTGGTCGCGCTGGTGCTGTCCTGGCTGATGCGGCTGCAGCTCGGCTTCCCCGGCACGTTCGATTTCATCACCCCTGAGGCCTACTACCAGTTCATCACCATGCACGGCATGATCATGGTGATCTACCTGCTCACGGCACTCTTCCTCGGCGGCTTCGGCAACTACCTGATCCCGCTGATGGTCGGAGCCCGCGACATGGTCTTCCCCTATGTCAACATGCTGAGCTACTGGATCTACCTGCTTGCCGTGCTGGTTCTGGTGTCGAGCTTCTTTGCGCCCGGCGGACCGACCGGTGCCGGCTGGACGCTCTACCCGCCGCAAGCCATCATGACCGGCACGCCTGGCGGTCAGGAATGGGGCATCATCCTGATGCTCGTCTCGCTGATCCTGTTCATCATCGGCTTCACCATGGGCGGCCTGAATTATGTCGTGACGGTGCTGCAGGGCCGCACGCGCGGCATGACTCTGATGCGCCTGCCGCTGACCGTCTGGGGCATCTTCACCGCCACCGTCATGGCGCTGCTCGCCTTCCCGGCGCTGTTCGTCGCTTGTGTGATGATGCTGCTGGACCGTGTGCTCGGCACCTCCTTCTTCATGCCTGCAGTCGTCGAGATGGGCGAACAGCTGCAGCACAATGGCGGCAGCCCGATCCTGTTCCAGCATCTGTTCTGGTTCTTCGGCCACCCCGAAGTCTACATCGTGGCGCTGCCGGCCTTCGGCATCGTCTCCGATCTGATCAGCACGCACGCGCGCAAGAACATTTTTGGCTACCGGATGATGGTCTGGGCCATCGTCGGCATCGGCGCGCTGAGCTTCGTGGTCTGGGCGCACCACATGTATGTCAGCGGCATGCACCCCTATTTCGGCTTCTTCTTCGCCACCACGACCTTGATCATCGCCATCCCGACCGCAATCAAGGTCTACAATTGGGTGCTGACGCTGTGGCGCGGCGACATCCACCTCACCATACCGATGCTGTTTGCCATGGCTTTCATCGTCACCTTCGTCAATGGCGGACTGACCGGGCTGTTTCTGGGCAACGTCGTCGTCGACGTCCCGTTGTCGGACACGATGTTCGTCGTCGCCCACTTCCATATGGTCATGGGTGTTGCCCCGATCGTCGTTATCTTCGGCGCGATCTACCACTGGTACCCGAAGGTCACCGGCCGGATGCTCAACGAGACGCTCGGCCGGTTCCATTTCTGGGTCACCTTCGTCGGCGCCTACCTGATCTTCTTTCCCATGCACTATATCGGCCTGATGGGCGTGCCGCGGCGCTACGCCGAGATGACCGATGTGACGGTCATGACGGAATCGGCGCATCACCTGAACTCGTTCATCAGCATCATGGCGTTCATCGTCGGCTTTGCCCAGATCGTGTTCCTGTTCAACCTGATCTGGAGCATCCGCCATGGCCGCGAGGCTGGCGGCAATCCGTGGCGGGCCACGACACTCGAATGGCAGACGCCGCAGACACCACCGGCGCATGGCAATTTCGGCAAGGAGCTGCCGATCGTCTATCGCTGGGCCTATGACTACAGCGTGCCGGGCGCCAAGGAGGACTTTATTCCGCAAAACATGCCGGGCACCTTCGGCCCCTCCAGGGAGCCGGCATGAGTGTCATCCTGGTCTTCCTGCTCGTGATCGCCGGGTTTGCCGGCTGGTGGCTCTCCCATCAGCGGCTGATGTCGAAACCATGGCTCGAGCAAGGTGTGGCGGAAGATTATGTCCCCTTCGACGGGTCGAGCCTGCCGACGGCCAAGATCGGCCTCGGCGTCTTCCTCGCCGTCGTCGGCTGCCTGTTCGCCCTGTTCACCAGCGCCTACTTCATGCGCATGGCGCTGTCGGACTGGCAGCCAATGCCGGTTCCGCGCCTGCTCTGGCTCAACACCGGCATGCTGATCCTGAGCAGCATCGCGCTGCAGTGCGCCTCGGTCGCGGCGCGTAAGCGCCAGATCGACACCGTCAGGCTCGGCCTTGCCGCGGCCGGGCTCACCGCGCTCGCCTTCCTCGTCGGGCAGCTCATGGCATGGCGGGACCTGACCACCGACGGTTATTTTCTGGCCTCCAATCCGGCCAACAGTTTTTTCTATCTGATTACCGGGATGCACGGCCTGCACATAATCGGCGGGCTGGTGGGCCTGGGCAGGACAACCACCAGTGCCTGGAACGGCGCACGGCCGGAACGGCTTCGCCTGAGTGTCGAACTGTGCGCCATGTACTGGCATTTCCTGCTGTTCATCTGGCTCGCCATCTTCGCTCTTCTGGCCGGCTGGGCCGCGACGTTCATCGACATTTGCCGGCAGTTACTGACCTAGGAGGTCCGGGAGCATGGCTGAGACGACCCTGACGCAAATCGGCCAGACGGAGCCGCGGCCGGCGGGATTGCATGGCATTGCCGCCGACTGGGCTTCCGACCAGCGCGCGTTCAAGAACGTGTCCTGGGGCAAGGCCATGATGTGGATCTTCCTGCTCAGCGACACCTTCATCTTCGGCTGCTTCCTGCTCTCCTATATGACCGCGCGCATCTCCACGCGCGTGCCGTGGCCCAACCCGAGCGAGGTCTTCGCGCTGCGCATCGGAGGCCAGGAAATCCCCCTTATCCTCATCGCCATCATGACCTTCGTGCTGATCTCGAGCAGCGGAACGATGGCCATGGCCGTCAATTTCGGCTATCGCCGCGACCGTCGCAAAACGGCAATCCTGATGCTTCTGACCGCAGCGCTCGGCGCGACCTTCGTCGGCATGCAAGCCTTTGAATGGACCAAGCTGATCACCGAAGGGGTACGGCCCTGGGGCAATCCCTGGGGCGCGGCACAATTCGGTTCGTCTTTCTTCATGATCACCGGCTTCCACGGCACGCATGTCACGATCGGGGTCATCTTCCTCATCATCGTGGCGCGAAAGGTCTGGCGTGGAGACTACGACGTCGGACGTCCCGGCTTCTTCACCAGCCGCAGGGGTCGCTACGAGAACGTCGAAATCATGGGGCTCTACTGGCATTTCGTCGATCTGGTCTGGGTGTTCATTTTCGCATTCTTCTATCTTTGGTGAGAGGCTGACATGGCTGAAGCAACCGCAAACGGCATGGGGCAACCCGCACTGCACGCTGGTCATGCGCATGATGCGGCAGCGACCGGCGGCGTCCATGCGGAGGTTCATCAGGAACACCCGATCAAGCTCTACATGGTGGTCTGGGCATGGCTGTTCATCCTCAGCACCTGCTCCTACCTGGTCGACTATTTCGGCCTCCACGGCTATCTCAGATGGTCGCTGATCCTGATCTTCATGATCCTCAAGGCGGGGCTGATCGTCGCCGTATTCATGCACATGGCCTGGGAGCGGCTGGCGCTGACCTATGCGATCATCCTGCCGCCGGTATTGATACTGGTGTTCGTGATGATGATGCTCTTCGAAGCGGATTATACGCTTCTCACCCGGATATCGTTTTTCGGAGCCGGACCCTGACATCTGGAACAAGACCCGGCGGAGGCATCTTCTGTCGGGAACAACGGATGCTTGCCGTTCGGCGGCCTTGAAACAATCGGCGGCTGGTCCATTTTGCTAGTACGGGAAACGACGGGAGCAGAATGATTGCCCCCGTTTCCGCCAATGCGTCGCGAACTCCGGCAAGGGAGGCCAAGATGACAATCGCAAGCAGGCTGAAGCACTTCATCGACGGCAAGGGAATTTCCTACGACACCGTCGCCCATCATCGCACATCCACGACCAGGCAATCGGCAATAGCCGCGCATGTGCCAGGCAGCATCTTGGCCAAATCGGTGGTTGTCCACCATGAGCTTGGCTATGCGCTGGCGGTGGTTCCGAGCACCCACAGGATCGAACTTGGCAAGTTGCAGGACGTCATGAACAAGCGTCTTGGGCTCGCCTCTGAAGACGAGGTGATCTCGCTCTTCGCTGACTGCGACATCGGCGCCATCCCGCCGATCGGCGCGGCCTACGATGTGCCGGTTATAGTCGATGAAAGCCTCGGCGATGCCACCGAGGTCTACTTCGAAGGCGGCGACCACAGGACGCTGGTGCATGTCAGCGGCAAGGATTTCCGCAACCTGACCATGGGTGCATACCAGGCCCGCTTCAGCCACGCGGCCTACTGAAAAATCAGGCTGCCTGCACCGGCAGCCTCGCCGGTGCAGCACGGCCAGATATCATCTAACTCGCCGATCTGGCGGGCGACGGCGGTTCCACAACCTTGCGGTAGACATGCCAGGTGGCGTGACCGAGGATCGGCAGCACGACCGCCAGCCCGGCAAACACCGGCAGCGAGCCGATGATCAAGGCGACGGCGACAATCAGCCCCCAGACAGCCATGGGGATCGGGTTTGCCAGCACCGCTCGCACCGAGGTGTGGATGGCTTCGTAGGCGCCGACATCGCGGTCGAGCAACAATGGGAAGGCGACGACCGTCGTGCACAACACCACCACGGCGAAGACGAAGCCGATGGCGTGCCCCAGGATAATCAGAGACCAACCGCGTCCGGTGGCGAATATTTCATTGATGAAGCCGGATATTGATTCCGGCGGAGCCGGGCCGAAGAGATATTGGTAGAACACCTGCGCAGCCAAAAGCCAGGCGATGAAGATTGCAACCAGCATGATCCCGACCGCCGCGATTGCCGGCAGGGCCGGAGAATTCCTGACCTCGAAAGCGTGCCTCCAGGAGGTGTCGAGCCCGGCTTCTCGTCTGCGGCTGATCTCATAGAGGCCGATCGCCGCGAATGGACCTATCAGCGCAAAGCCGGACACCAGCGGAAACAACATCGGCAACGCATTGGCGCCCGAAGTCCAGGCAGCGAGCACGACGCCGACAAGCGGATAGATCAGGCAGAGAAAAACGATGTGCGACGGCTTGACCATGAAATCGTCAACACCGCGCTTGAGCGCGTCGAAAAGATCGGAAACACCGATCTTTCGAATTTTGGTGTGCTCCAGCGTTTCGCTGGCGCCTGCAATCACGTGAAAACTTGTCATGCCGTTCCTCCAGACCAGGTCCGGTAAGGTCGCGGTTTCACGGTGCTGCCGTTCTGCATGACTGGCCACGCAAACCGCGACCTGCACCGAAATCAACATACTCCATTGCCTGGAGCTTGTCGCCCTTTTGTCACAAAGGCTCGCAAGGTCATGCGCTGGCTCTTGAGGCCCTTCTTCGATATCCTCTCCAATCGAAGGTGCAGGTCATGGACGGAAAACCATTCTGCTGCTCGGCCTTGGCGTCGTTGCTCTGCTGCTCCTGGGATTCTGTGCTCTACCGTCGTGAGCCGATCCTGATGTGCAACGTTTTCGGTGCAGCGATCACCCCCACCTGCCGTCCCGACCCGGCGAGTGTTCCAAAGAACAGCGGGCCTGCCGTCAACCTCCGACTGAGATGAACGCGCGCATCGCGATGGTGTCGGCGAGCAGCATAGCAAAGATCGCGAAAAGATAGAAAATCGAATAGGCAAACAGCGCCTTTGCCGGCTTCATCTCCTTGTCGGGGGCGATCAGAGCCTTCCAGGCGTACCAGATGAAACCCACGCCCAACGCAGCCGAAACAATCCCATAGAACCCGCTGGTGAATCCGAACGCCCAGGGCAGCACGCCGGTTGGTGCCAGGACCAGTGAATAGGCGAAAATCTGCCTTCTGGTCGAGGCCTGGCCGGCCACGTTCGGCATCATCGGGATGCCGGCAGCGGCGTAGTCGCCGGCCTTGAACAGCGCGAGCGCCCAGAAATGCGGCGGCGTCCACAGGAAAATGATCAGGAACAGAATGAGGCTTTCAATGCCGATGGCGCCAGTGGCCGCCGCCCAGCCAATCATCGGAGGAAGGGCACCCGCCGCGCCGCCGATGACGATGTTCTGCGGCGTCGAGCGCTTCAGCCACATCGTGTAGATGACGACGTAGAAAAAGATGGTGAAGGCCAGCAGCGACGCGGCAAGCCAGTCCACCAGCACGCCGAGCGTCATGACCGAAAACGCGGAAAGCACCAGGCCGAAGCCGAGCGCTTCACCGGGCGTGACGCGGCCTGATGGAACTGGCCGTTTTGACGTGCGCGACATCAGCGCGTCGATATCCGCATCGTACCACATGTTGAGCGCCCCGGCCGCTCCCGCACCAACCGCAATGGCAGCTATTGCGACCACGGCGATGACTGGGTTCATCGCCCCGGGCGCCACCATCAGACCGACGAAAGCGGTAAAGATCGCAAGCGCCATGACCCGCGGCTTCAACAGTGCAAAGAAATCACCGGCCGTCGCCTCCGAGATGCGAACGCCGGTTTCCTTGAGGCTTTCCTTGACCGACATTTGAGACGACCATCAATGGAAAACGGGCGGCCTTGCCAACCGAAGCGCCAAGCTACTGGGAGAATTGCTTCAGATAGGCAATGACGTTGGCGACGTCCTCGTCCTTCTTGAGGCCGGGAAACGCCATCTTCGTACCTTTGACCATGGCCTTGGGATCGTGAAGGTACGTGGTCAGCGTCGGTTCATCCCATTTGACGCCGGATGCGCCGGCGGCGATCATGGCCTCGGAATATTTGAAATCCGGATGCGTGCCGGCCGTACGGCCGATAACGCCGTGCAGCGATGGACCGATCTTGTTCGTGTCCTGGTCTGCGACGTGGCAGACCTTGCATTTGGTGAAGACCTTCTCGCCCGCCGCCGCATCCTGTGCCCGCGATGGATTGGCGATAAAGGTTGCAACAGACATGACAGCGAAAAACGCAACCAAGCGCATGGCATTTCCTCCCTGATCGTCAAATTTGCCTGAGACGATTCTGCGCATGCCGATACCGCCAGCATGCGCGTTGCACGACAGAACGGATTCTCGCTTCTCCCCCAAATGGACTTGCGGAACCTGTGTACCATAGAATCTGGCCGGCAGGTAGAACAGGTCGACCGTACAATGGTTTAGGTAGTGTGCGGTGGCTCAAGGCACACCCGCCATAACGAAAAGGCCGCCTCGAGGGCGGCCTTTCTGATCTAGAGCAATTCCAGGAAAAGTGTGAAACGGTTTTCCCGGGAAAAGCGCGTAGCGCTTTCCCTTGGGAATTGCGTACAAACAAGAAGCCGTCAGGCGCTTATTCGGCGTCCTTGGCGGCCTTCTTCTTCGGCGCGGCCTTCTTCTTGGGCTCTTCCGCGTCGTCGGCCTTTTCAGCCTTGTCTGCCTTCTTGGCAGCGGCCTTCTTCGCCGGCTTGGCCTTGGCGATATCGGCCTCCTCGTCGTCGGCCATCAGCTCTTCCTTGCTGACCTTGACGTCGGTGACCGAGATCTGGCCGAGCAGATGGTCGACGACCTTCTCCTCGAACATCGGTGCGCGCAACGTGTTCAGCGCTTCCGGATTGCTGCGATAGAACTCGAAGGCTTCCTGCTGCTGGTTGGCCGGGTAGCGGCGCACCTGCTCGAACAGGCCGCGCTGCAGTTCCTCGTCCGAAACAGTGACGCCGGCCTTCTCGCCGATCTCGGCGAGGACCAGGCCGAGGCGCACGCGGCGCTCGGCAAGGCGCAGATATTCGGCGCGTGCCTCTTCTTCCGTCGTCTCTTCGTCGGCGAAGGTACGGCCGGCAGCTTCGAGATCGCGGTTGACCTGGGTCCAGATGTTGTTGAACTCGGCATCGACGAGCTTCGACGGCGCCTCGAACGAATAGGCCGCGTCAAGCTGGTCGAGCAGCTGGCGCTTGACCTTCTGGCGGGTCATCGAACCGAACTGGTTCTCGATCTGGCCGCGCACCACGTCGCGCAGGCGCTCCAGCGATTCCAGGCCGAGATTCTTGGCCATCTCGTCATTGATTTCCAGCGCGCCGGGCTTGGACACTTCCTTGACGGTAACGTCGAAGGTGGCTTCCTTCCCGGCCAGATGCGCCGCCTGGTAGTTTTCCGGGAACGTGACCGTGACCTGCTTCTCGTCGCCGGCCTTGGAGCCGATGAGCTGGTCCTCAAAACCCGGGATGAATTCCTTGGAACCCAGCACCAGCGGCTGGTCGGTGCCGGTGCCGCCTGCAAAGGCCTCGCCGTCGATCTTGCCGACATAGTCGATCGAAACGCGGTCGCCTTCGGCGGCCTTGCCGGTCTTCGGCTCGAAGCTGCGTGCCGATTCGGCAACGCGCTGGACCTGCTCGTCGATCTCTGAGTCCGGCACTTCGAACACCTGGCGCGTCACCTTGATGTCGGAGAAATCCTTGATCTCGATCGCCGGGATGATTTCATAGTTGAGGCGGAATTCGAAGTCGGCGCCGCCGGCCAGGATCTTCTCGGCCTCTTTCTCGTCCTCGGTCATGATCACTTCGGGCTGCATGGCGGCCTTTTCGCCGCGGCCGGTGATGATCGAACGGGTCGAATCGTTGAGAATCTCGTTGACCACTTCGGCCATGAACGACTTGCCGTAGACCTTGCGCAGGTGCTGGACCGGCACTTTGCCGGGACGGAAGCCGTTGATGCGGACCTTGTTGCGGGCGTCGGACAGCCGCGCCATCAGCTTGGCTTCCATGTCACCGGCCGGCACGGTGATCTTGATCTCGCGCTTGAGACCGGAGTTGAGCGTTTCGGTGACCTGCATCGTAAAACCTTTATCTTCACCAAAGAGACTGCCACGGCCTTCTGCCGTTCACAGCCTGCCGGTACAATCTTGCCGGGAATGGCTTTTGGTACGGAACCTGGCGATTTGACCGAAATTACGGCTCAAATTCTTCCAAACTGCGTTCCAAGATGTGAATAAGTTCTTGTTTTTCCTACTTCTTATCACATTCTGCAGAAGCGGATCGGCGCGTCCCGTCACATTTGACACGCCTTTTGTCACAGGCGAGGCTAATTTTCAACCATCTTCGCGTTGCAGCGAATGACCGCCATTTTCGCCCCGACATTGACAGAATGATGGCTACATGGGATTGCCGGGCAATGCGGATGTGGCGGAACTGGTAGACGCCCTGGATTTAGGTTCCAGTGCCGAAAGGCGTGGGGGTTCGAGTCCCTTCATCCGCACCAACCAGACGTGGGCCATTCACCCGTTCTCCACACAGCCCCTGCCCGGCGCGCAGCCATGCGCCCATCTGGAGTCCTGCTGGTATTGATCGTTTGAGAAGATAGCCGGCAACGAGATCAACGCATTGCCCAGGAAATGGCGGGACAACGATGACGCTTGAATATTGGAACAAAGCCCACATCTGTGGCCTGCTCTCGGTTCGTTTCGGACTCACGAGCTACCTTGAGATCAACACGAGCACCACTGGCTTCAGGTACGCGGAAGCACGGCAATTGGGATTTCAGCCCTGCATGCGCCTTGTGTATCGGGCGACAGAGCCGCCGCTCGATGGCCTCCCTGTCGATTTCACCTCCACTGACGAGGATATTGCGGCGTGTCTCGATGACGCTCGGCTGAAGGGACAGACGTTCGACATTGTATTCGTTGACCCGCATCACACCTACGAATGCTCTGCGCGCGATATCAAGGAGGCTTTCCGCATGGTCTCGCCCGGAGGTGCAGTGGTGATACACGACTGCCTGCCCCCCAATCGGGTCGCAGCCAATCCCTCTTTTTTCCACGGTGAGTGGTGCGGCGTGACTTACAAGGCATACATCGATTTCGTGCTGGGCAATCCGCATCTCGACTATTTCACTGTGGATGCCGATTTCGGCTGTGGCGTCATCCTGAAGCCCAAGAGGGCTGGCACGAAAATAAAGAACTGGCTGCGCGCCCGACGCGCTCGTGCGTTGAAAGACGAATGGCGAGCGATCGGCAATGATTTTGATGCGGCATTCGACAAGTTCGTTGCCGACAAAACCAGACTTTTGCGCCTTGTCGACTTCCGCCTGCTTCGCAGAAAGCTTCTCTGAAACGATCGTCCGTCAAGCCTTGCCCAAGCGCAGCAATTTCCCCACGAGCTTTCGCCTATGCCTCGAAGACCTGCCCGGTGAACCACGCGGCCAAATCCGTCAGTTCAGGCCCTAGCACACGATCGGCATCGACCGGCGGCACGATCTTCCTGATATCCGCCACGAAAGCCTGCAGCGCCGGCGGCGCGGCGCGGTCGGTGACATGCATGGCCTGCGAGGCGATCATGGCCAGCATCGCCATCGCCGCATCGAGACAGCGGCCGGCGGTCGCTTCCTTGGTCCAGGCGAAGAATGCGGTTGTGGCGACATCGTCCTGGCCGGCGCCGGCCGATTCGGTTCCCGGGATGAAGGTACGCTGCGCCGCAAGCTTGGCCTGTTCGAGATAGCCGGTAATCGCCATCGGCACATAGCCGACATTGCCGTGACCGTCGCTGTCGGCCCAATGCCGCCCGGTCATAAGCAGGTCCGGCAGCAGCGACACCTTGCCGTTTAGCAGCTTGGAGGCATGGCGGTCGCAGAGCAGGCAAAGATCGGCCCAGATCGCTGAGAGATCGTCGAGCGCCGGTGTCGCCATGGCATTGTGGTAGCCGCCGGTGGAGATGCAGCGTCCGAGCGGATGCGCCGCGTCGGGCGGGATATAGACGGGATTGTCCGATATCGAGGCCAGCGAGACAGTCGCCGCATGCTCGGCGCCCGCCAGCGCCCGGTGCGCGTGGCCGAGCACGCGGGGCACAATGCGGTAGCTGACCGGCGCCTGATAATTGCGCCGCCCATCGCCGGCGCCGACCAGAAACTGCCGCAATCCGCGCAAGGCCGCCGCTTCGTGTTCGTCGCCCCAAAGCCCGTCGAGCGCTGCATCATAGTGCTCGAGCGGCGCGCGAAACGCCTCGATCGACAGCGCAAACACCTTGTGCGCCATGTCGATGCGGCGGCGCGCCGCCAGCGCCGCGTCGGCTACGAGGGCTGCGGCACAGGGCGAGCCGTTGATCAGCGAACCCCGCTCCTTCACT
The DNA here is from genome assembly GCF_056403695.1 of Mesorhizobium sp. P2_F7. NCBI lineage: Bacteria > Pseudomonadati > Pseudomonadota > Alphaproteobacteria > Hyphomicrobiales > Phyllobacteriaceae > Mesorhizobium > Mesorhizobium sp. P2_F7. Next base: position 130,753 of record NZ_JBFUFA010000005.1, read on the forward strand.
TCGAGCTCCAGGCTGGCGGTAAGCGCGGCAAACAGCGGGTAGAGCGCCAGGATCTCGCCGGCGCCGCCCTGCCCCTGTGACGGCACCATTGGCATCGGACGGCCGTCGAGCATCGCGGCAACGGCCAGCGCGATGCGCGGCGTGGTGGCGGCATTGCCTTCGATGAAGTTGGTCAGCCGAGCCAACACGATCGCCCTGACGACACGGTCGGGCAGCGGTTCGCCGAAGGAGGTGGCGGCAGCAAAAGTCTTGATGCGCGCATGGCGGTCGCGCTCGTCAAGTTCGAGCTTGCGGCTCGCCAACTCGCCCATGGCGGTGGTGACGCCATAGATGACCGGCGCAGGATCGGACTCGATGAGTTTCAGGAACGAGGCTCGGCATTCCGCAATGCGTTGCAAGGCCCTGTCGCTGATGGCGACCGTGTCGTTTTTCCAGGCGACGCGCAAAACTGCATCGAGATTGATGTCTTCGCGCGTCGTCAGCGTAGTGGTCATGGTTCTTCGCCCATCTGGTTTGCATGCGGGCGAAGCGATCGTTTTTACCGAAATCCATGCCCTGGGTAATGTCTTCTAATAAAGCGGTTCCTCAAACATTGTCTTGTCGCCGTCCATCAGCGCCTTGATCTGCGCCTCGCCATTGGCGGCGAGCGCGACGCGCACCCCGAATGGCCGCACACGCATATCGTTCTGGATCGCCATGCCTTTTCCCTCAGGCAAGTAGAAGCGGTCGATGCCATATTGCGGCGCGATCGTGGATTCGGGATCAAGCGTCCAGCCCGGCGCGACCTGGCCGACGATATCGGCTTCGTCGGTGGCCGGCGGCGTCGGCGCCTTGCCGAACCAGGCAGTGGTCGCATGCCAATAGCCGTCGGCGCCCGGCTTCAGCCGGACCACGATCGGCGTGTTGTCGCTGGTGCTCTGTCCGGCCGGAATGTTGGCGATGAGCTTCACGGGCAAGCGCGATATCTCGTAGCCGAGGATGATATAGTCGCCGCGCAACAGGTCGCGCGGATCGACCGGCTCGATCTTGAGCAACACTTCCTTGCCGTTACGCAGGATCGCAGCGCGGCCGGCGATGATCCAGCTCAGGAAGCCGATCTGCACCAGCGCCAGGATCAGCGCCGAGATGACAAGTTTCTTTCCCGACATCATGCTGCCGCTCCTTCCGGGGCCTTCATGCGTTTTTCCACGCGGATGATCACAAGGGCCAGGATGCCAAACAGCACCGCGGCGGCGAGGAAGAAGCCGGCCGTGTCGAGCATCGACTGCAGTGTCACCACGTAGATGATGGCGAGTTCGAAGGCAAAGCCGGCATAGGCGACCCAGCGCAGTCCCCTGCTCTCGCGCCCGCCGAGCATGATCGCCGCGGCAATGCCGGCCAGTGCCACGACCGAGGAGATGGCAAAGCCGATGCTGAAAGCGTTGTCGTCGCCCAGCTCGATCTGGATCATCGCCAGCCCGGTCAGAAAGCCGATCAAGGCGTGCAAAGGCAGCCGCCCGCCGAGCTGCAATATCCGGTCGGCCGGACCGGCGGCGAAGATACCGGCGGCGAACACCAGTGCCGAAACCACGACCAGCGGGATGGCCCATTGCAACGTGTTGTGGTCGATGCCGCGTGCCGCGATATAGAAAATGACCGAAAGCAGAATCAGGTGACGAGCCGGCTGGCTGCGTGTCCAGAACGAGACGACGAACATCACCAGGGCCATGATGACGAAGAAATTGAGGACTTCGGGGCGATCATAAAAGTTGAAAGCCCGCACGAACAGCCAGGCAATGGCGATACCGACGGCAGCGACCGTCAGCGGGTTCGAGCGCAACGCCACCGCGGCAAGCGCCGTGCCGATGCCCCAGGTGACAACGGCCGAGGCCTCGTCGCCCGTGAGATGGTACATCTGGCCGATCAGCGCGATCGATCCGCCAAAAGCCGCGGCGGCAACGATCCAAAGCGCCTCGCCGATCGCCGCATGGTCGCGCGTCTTCAGCACCGCGCCGCCGACGTAGCCGGCGAGAATGACGGCAAACAGTGCCGCGACCCGCACCAGCCGCGGGATGGCGTCCCAGTTGGCGGCGACGAAGAGCAGGATCGCGGCACCAAACAGCAGCGCCGCCATCATCGCCAGGATGGTTCCGAAGCTCAGCGATTTGCGTTCGGTTGCGTCGATGTCGCGCGTCAGCGCATCGGCCGTCTTCGCGTCGATCAGGCCGGCCTGCAGCCAACGCCCGATATCCAACCTCACCCGTGACGAATAGCTCGCCATGCCGCGTCTCCCCCAATTTGGTCTTTCTGACAGCCGATCGGGTCAAATTATTGACGCTACGGCATTTTCCGATTCGGGTTTCTTTGTGTCGAAGCCGTGAACGGGCGTTAATGTTGCATTGCACAATTTGCATTGCTGCCATGCGTCAATGGCACTTTTAAATCGATATAGGTCCACCTATTTTCTGTTCGTACACAAACGGAATGATCCGAAGAAAGACGAAACGAGCACTACCATGAACCTGATCCGCAACTACCGCAACTGGCGCCGCTACCGGGACACCGTCTCCGAGCTGAGCCGCCTGTCGAACCGTGAACTGACCGACCTCGGCATCAGCCGCAGCGACATCCACTACGTCGCCCGCAAGGCGGTCTAATCCTCTTCGGATCGCAAATGATCCGAACCAGTTTTGAAAAAGAGAACGACAATGAACCTGATCCGCAACTATCGTAACTGGCGCGTTTATCGCGACACCGTTACCGAGCTGGGTCGCCTTTCGAACCGTCAGCTCCATGATCTCGGCATCGTCCGCGACGAGATCAAGATCATCGCCCGTAAGGCGACGATCTAATCAGAATTTCGCCAGGGTCGACCTCCTCCCCGACCCTGACGGATACGGTCAGCCTTCACCTCCTCCCGAGGGTTGACCACCAAAACGGCGCCCGCCGCACCTCCTCCCGCGGCGGGCGTTGTTCCCGAAGCGAACGCAGTTCGTCTTCTAAAGAATTTCGTCAAAGCCGACCTCCTCCCCGGCGATGACGAATACGGCCGATCCCCACCTCCTCCCGAGGATCGGCCCCCAAAACGACACCCGCCGGATCCTCCCCCGGCGGGTGTTGTTGTTTCTAGGGCAGGCTTTCAGCTGAGCACACCGTCGACCAGGGCGCTTCATGCCGCCATCGAAGCGTCGCCGCGGACAGACTGGATAAGAAAGTCGAGCACCGTCGTCACACGCAATGGCATGTTCTTGCGGGATGGATAGACGATGTTGATCGGCAGCCGCGTCGGCGGAAAATCCGACATCACCTTGACCAGCCTGCCTGTTTCGATGTCCGGTCCGGCCAGGATATGAGAGAGCACTGCAAGCCCGGCTCCGGCAAGCGTTGCCCGATGGACAGCCATTGAATTGTTGGCGACCAGGCGAGGTTCAACGCGCACGACCACTTCATCCAACCCATTGGAGAACGACCATGACCGGCCATCGCCGGCCCGGCTGTAGCAAATGCAGCTGTGGCCTTTGATGTCTTGCGGCGCTTGCGGTGTACCGCGCGCCTCGAGATAGCTGGGCGAGGCCACGAGAAAGGCCGTCGTCCAGCCGATCCGGCGGCAGATCAGGCTGCTGTCACCGACCGGCCCGAGGCGCACCTCGAGATCGATGGCATCGGCGACCAGATCCGAGGCTTCCTCTCGCAAGATCAGTTCGACGGCAAGGGATGGATGATCGTCTAAGAGCCTTGCGAGGCGGTCGCTAATGGAGAGCCCGAGCGGCGCCGGCAGGCTGAGCCGCACTTTTCCAGACACCGTTGCACCCTCAGTGCCACTCGCTTCGCTCAACGCTTCGACCGCCTCCACCACGCGCAGCGCCATCGGCAACATCTGTTCACCCTCGGCCGTCAGGGCAAGCGCGCTCGTCGTGCGGTGCAGAAGGCGCGTCTTCAGATGCGCTTCCAGCGCGGAGACCTGCCGGGATACCGCCGGCTGCGTCAGGTTGAGGTCGATCGCGGCCGCGGAGAAGGACCTTGTCTGCGCCACCCGCACGAACGTTCGCAACGCCGATACAACGTCCATCCTCATCCCCATTACATTTTGACATAAGCCTTATGTCCGCATCCTAGGCGGCAGGCGCTTTACTGTCCAGCTATTATGGATATTAATTGTCCTTAAGGATATACAATATCCTCAAAACCCAAAGGACAAGCCATGACACAGCGCCTGAACGCCGCCCAACAATCGCCCGAGCTGTTCAAGAAGCTTTCCGACCTCAGCATGGCCGAGGCGCATAGCGCGATCGAGGAGACGATCCGCGACCTGGTCCATATCAGGGCATCGCAGATCAATGGCTGCACCTTCTGTCTCGACATGCATGTCAAGGAGGCCAAGATCCACGGCGAGAGCGAGCTGCGGCTCTATCACGTCGCCGTCTGGCGGGAATCGACCCTGTTCATTCCGCGTGAGCGCGCCGCCCTAGCCTGGACGGAGGCCGTCACGAAACTTCCCGAAGGCGGCATTCCCGACGACCTCTATGAGCGTGTGCGTGGGCAGCTTTCGGAAAAGGAAATCTCCGACCTGACCTTCTCGATCATGGCCATCAATGCCTGGAACCGCGTCAGTGTCGCCTTCAAGGCGGTGCCCGGTTCCGCCGACAAGTTCTACGGCCTCGACAAGGCCGGCCTGAACTAACCCCCTCAGGGCAAACCCATCAAACGGAGAGCATTATGAAAATCGTCATCATCGGCGGCACCGGCCTCATCGGCTCCAAAACCGCTGAACGCCTGCGCAGGCAAGGCCACGAGGTGATCGCCGCCGCCCCGAACACAGGCGTCAACACCATCACCGGCGAAGGCCTCGAGGCAGCACTCGCCGGCGCCGAGGTCGTCATCGACCTCGCCAACTCGCCTTCCTTCGAGGACAAGGCCGCGATGGACTTCTTCGAGACATCGGGCCGCAACCTGCTTGCCGCGGACAAGGCTGCCGGCATCAAGCACCATATCGCGCTCTCTGTTGTCGGAACCGAGCAATTGCAGGACGCCGGTTATTTCCGCGCCAAGCTCGCGCAGGAAAAGCTGATCAAGGCCTCGGGCACCCCCTACACCATCGTTCATTCCACGCAGTTCATGGAATTCCTGCCCGCCATCGCCAAATCCGGCGCTGTCGGCGAGGCCGTGCATCTGTCGCCGGCCTATGTGCAGCCCATCGCATCCGACGATGTCGCCGACGCCATGGCCAATGTCGCGCTCGCCGCGCCGATCAACGGCACGATCGAGATTTCCGGCCCGGAGCGCGTGCGCATGAGCGAGCTCGTCGCCCGCTACCTCAAGGCTTCCGGCGATCCCCGCAAGGTCGTGACCGATCCGGAGGCGCTCTACTTCGGCGCGCGGCTGAACGACAATTCGCTTGTCTCCGACAACGATCCCCGCCTTGGCCACATTACTTTCGAGCAGTGGTTCGCCACCGCGGCGCGGAAATGACAGTCAGGCTGCGCCGCAGCCCAGGCGCAGCGCATTGTTCAACACAAAGGAGTTCGAAAATGATCAAGTCAATCGCCGCGGCCGTCATCGTGACGGCAGCCCTGGTCAGTCCGGCCGCAGCCAAGGATGCTCACGCCGGCGAGAAAGCCGCCAAGGTCACGCTTGTCTATGAACATGAACTGCCGAATGTGCCAGGCAAGAGCATCAAGGGCATCCTGGTTGAATATGGTCCCGGCGGCTTCTCCGAGGCCCACACCCATCCGAGTTCGGCCTTCATCTACGCGACGGTTCTGGAAGGCTCCATCCGCAGCCAGGTCAACGACGATCCGGCCAAGGTCTACAAGGCCGGCGAGAGCTTTTCGGAAATGCCGGGCGACCGCCACAGCGTGAGCGAGAACGGCTCGAAGACCAAGCCGGCAAAACTGCTGGCCGTTTTCGTGGTCGATACCGCCCAGAAAGAATTGACCTATCCGGTCACGAAGTAGGCCGAAAGGGCCGCACGCCATCCTGGCGCCCGGCCCTGCCTGTGAGCTGTATCCTATTGGGGACCCATGTTCGGCGATCATCTGCCTCTGGTCTTGATCAATCTTCTCGGGCTTGCCGGCATTGTCGTCTGGTATTTCCAGGGCCGTGCGCGCCCGATGGCGCGCCTGATCGTCCAGATCCTGTTCTTCGCCGGCATGACCGCGGTGCTCGGCTTCAGCGGTATCCTGCCGCATTGGGTGGCTGAGACAGATCTCACAGATATCCAAGGCGCGGGCGGGTATCTGGCAAAGTCGGCGCGCATCCTCTGGTGGATACACCTTGCCTGGACGCTTAGCGGCTTCGTGCGCCTCTATATCGTCGTGGAACATCGGCCGCGAGAAGCGCGCCTGCTCCAGGAGCTCGTCGTCGCGGTCATCTATCTCGGCGTTGCGCTGTCGATAACGGGTTTCGTCTTCGGCGTTCCCATAGCGACGCTGGCGGCAACGTCGGGCGCGGTTGCGATCATTGTCGGCCTTGCGCTGCAGAACACGCTTGGTGACGTCTTTTCCGGCGTCGCGTTGACGCTGGGGCGTCCCTACACGCTCGGTAACTGGATCATGCTGAACGACGGCACGGAAGGACGCATCGTCGAAACAACCTGGCGCTCCACCCACCTGCTCACCGGTGCCAACAACATCGTCGTCCTGCCCAACAGCGTGCTGGCGAAACTCAGCCTGACCAATCTAAGCCGTCCCGACGAGAGGCAACTGATGACGCTGACCGTGCGCATTGCGGCGACCCACGCGCCGCACATCATCGAGGAGGCCATGCACGCGGTGCTCCAGAAGTGCCAACGGATCGTCAAGGAGCCGGCACCGCTCGTCGCGCTGAAGGAGATCGATGCGGTGGCAGTCGGGATGGATCTGCTGTTTTGTGTGGCTGGTCCGGCCGACCGCTTGCTTGCCAGGAATGAAGTGATCGCTACTGTCCATCGCCATTGCGAGGCGAACGGTCTTTCCCTTGCAATGTCGCCGCAGAGCTATGCCGTTGTCTTGCCGGCGACGGCTGACCAGCCGCAAGCGAGGGTCATGCGCTCATCCGGCGCGCTCTAGCACCCATTCAAAACTGTTCTTCCAAAGCTCCGCCGGAATCTCCTGAGCCAGCGCTTCGGTGAGGTCGGAAAGCCGGACACTGCGCAATTTTGCCCGCCATGCCTCGTCGGCTTCCCACATGATGCGAGACACTGCGCAAGGGCCGCTTTCGCAATAGCCCTGCGGACGGCACGGATTGTTTTCGCGGATGTTGGTGCACACAAACGTCCGCGACTTGCCCTCCACCGCTTCCACGATCTCGAGGAAGGTCAGCTCTGCCGGCGGCCGCGCCAGCCTGTATCCGCCTGATGGACCGAGCGTCGTATCCACCAGGCCGGCTTGCGACAGACTTTGCAGCGCCTTGGAGAGATACTCCTTGGGAAGGCCGTGGAACTCGGCGAGCGCTTTTGTGGAGAGGTAACGCCCCGCAGGCAGGCCCGCGAGAATGGCGCAGCAGTGCAGCGCCCATTCGACTTGGCTTTTCAGGATCATCAATGGATTCCGGGTCGATACCGATCGAGCTTATATTAAGGATATGAAATATCCCTATTTTCCTGCTGTGTAAACAGGCAGGTCCGGCGCAGTGGTTACGGGGCGGCAACGGCCCACGCGCGGCCAACCAATTGCAAACCGCGCGCCAAGCGATTATTCCGGCGCTCATGAGCAAAAATCCCATCCATATCGTTGGCGGCGGCCTCGCCGGCTCCGAAGCCGCCTGGCAGGCGGCACAAGCCGGCGTTCCCGTCATCTTGCATGAAATGCGCCCGGTGCGCGGCACCGATGCCCACAAGACGGACGGGTTGGCGGAGCTCGTCTGCTCCAATTCGTTCCGGTCCGACGATGCCGAAAACAACGCCGTCGGCCTGCTGCATGCCGAAATGCGGCTGGCCGGCTCGTTGATCATGAGCGCCGGCGACGCCAACCAGGTGCCGGCCGGCGGCGCGCTTGCCGTCGACCGCGACGGCTTCTCCGACGCGGTGACCAAAAAGCTCGAAGCGCACCCGCTGATCACCATCGAGCGCGAGGAAGTGCCGGGCCTTCCGCCGGCGGAATGGGATCAGGCGATCATCGCCACCGGCCCGCTGACAGCACCTTCGCTTGCCCAGTCGATCGCCGAGGCGACCGGCGCCGATGCGCTGGCCTTCTTCGACGCCATTGCACCGATCATCCATTTCGACACCATCGATATGGACACCTGCTGGTTCCAGTCGCGCTACGACAAGGTCGGCCCCGGCGGCACCGGCAAGGACTACATCAATTGTCCGATGGACAAGGAGCAGTATCTCGCCTTCGTGCAGGCGCTAATCGACGGCCAGAAGACCGAATTCAAGCAATGGGAAGGCACGCCCTATTTCGACGGCTGCCTGCCGATCGAGATCATGGCCGAGCGCGGTGTCGAGACGCTGCGCTACGGGCCGATGAAGCCGATGGGGCTGACCAATGCCCACAACCCGACGGTAAAAGCCTATGCCGTCGTGCAGTTGCGTCAGGACAACGCGCTGGGCACGCTCTACAACATGGTCGGTTTCCAGACCAAGCTGAAGCATGCCGAGCAGGTGCGCGTCTTCCGCACCATTCCGGGCCTGGAAAACGCCGATTTCGCCCGTCTCGGCGGCCTGCACCGCAACACCTACATAAATTCGCCGACGCTGCTCGACGGCTCGCTGCAGCTGAAATCGCGGCCCGGCCTGCGCTTTGCCGGCCAGATCACCGGCTGCGAGGGCTATGTAGAGAGCGCGGCCATCGGCCTGCTCGCCGGCCGCTTCGCCGCCGCCGAGCGGCTCGGCGACGCACCTTCGCTGCCACCGCTCACCACCGCCTTCGGCGCGCTGCTCAACCACATCACCGGTGGCCACATCGTCTCCGACGACGAGCCGGGCAAACGCTCGTTCCAGCCGATGAACGTCAATTTCGGCCTCTTCCCGCCGGTGGAAGCACCGAAGACCGAAGGCAAACGCCTGCGCGGCAAGGACAAGACCGTTGCCAAGCGCCATGCCATCACCTCGCGCGCGCAGGCCGATTGCCGGGAGTGGCTGRGCCTGCCGGCGCGGGCCGAGGCGGCTGAATAGCCTGGACCATTGCAGACAGTCTCCCACTGGCAATACCCTCCAGGCGGAGGTCCTATGGGCATCATATGGCGGGAGATCGCTTTCCAATTTGAACCGGATGTCGCGCTGGCGGCAGCGAGAGCGTGGTCATGGCTTTTGCCCGAGCCTTGGACCCCACTTGTCTGTTCAATGGTGGGAGGCATGTTTGTCGAGCGGCCGAACAATGAGGTTTACTGGCTCGATACCGGGACCGGCTTGGTCGAGCGTGTGGCTCACAATCGGGCGCGTTTTGAAGAGATGATCAGGGTTTCTCCGATCTCGTGGACGAGTGGTTCCTTCCGCCGCGTGTGGAGCGCCTTCACGCCGCCGGCAAGAAGCCGAAGGTTGGAGAATGCTTCGGATTCACCTTCTTGCCCGTCTTTGCTGAAGGCAAATTCGAAGTCGAGAACATGTTCGTGCTTCCGGTGAGCGAGCAGTTCGTCGGCGTGGCTGACATTCATCACCAGCTAAGCGAATTGCCCGACAGCTCAAGGGTGCGGATCAAGATCGTCGACTAGGCCATTACGCTACTCTGCCGGCTCAGCCACTGCCATCGGCAGCCCCGGCTTCCCCGCCTCGCCGGGATTTCGCCTGACATAGGCGGCCTTCAGCGTCTCCGACGTGTCGCGCGAGCCGTCATGGCTCCAGCCCGGCGGCTTGATCAAGTAATTGATCCGATCGCGCATCGTCAGACCCGGCGCGAAGGCATCCCTGAACATGCCGATCCATTCGTGGAACGCCACTTTCAGCGGATTGAAGGTGCCGAGATTCTTCACGATGCCATAGCGCGGTTGATCTTCTTCCAGTTCCTCGACGAAGGTGCCGAACATGCGGTCCCAGATGATCAGCGTGCCGGCATAATTGGCGTCGAGATAGCGCGGGTTGGTGGCGTGGTGGACGCGGTGGTGCGAAGGTGTGTTGAAGATGAATTCGAACCAGCCCCACATCTTGCCGATTGCCTCGGTGTGGATCCAGAACTGCCAGACCAGGTTGAAGCCGAAGGTGAAGGCGATGACCGCCGGGTGGAAGCCGAGCAGCACCAAAGGCGCCTGCAGCACGAACATGAAGGTGAACAGCCCGGTCCAGCTTTGCCGCAGCGCCGTCGACAGATTGTAATGCTGGCTGGAATGATGGTTGACGTGCTCGGCCCACACCCAGCGCACCCGGTGCGCAATGCGGTGGTAGACGTAATAGCGTAAGTCATCGAGCAGGAAGGCGGCGAGGAATACCCAGACCGACAGGCCGAGATTGAAGAAGCGGAACTGCCACAGCCACAGCAGCGCCCAGTAGGAGACGACGCCGAGCAGCAGGCCGGCAACGACATTGCCGGTGCCCATCATCAGGCTGGTCAGCGTGTCGCGCGTCTCGAACGAGCCCTTGGCGCGGCCGGTCCGCACCAGCCAGAGCTCGATCAGGATGGCGGCGACGAAGAACGGGATGGCAAGCTGCGTGACCTGCGGGAAATTATAGTCGTCCATCACGCGGCCTCCCTGGCCAGGCTTGGATCGTGCGGCGCAAGCACCGCTGCGACAGCCCTGGCGTCAGCCTTGTCGGCAAAGGCAAAGCGTCCACCCTTCCAGGTGAAGTCGGTGAGCTTCAGCGCGATCGCGCCGGCTTCATCGACGTTGAGAGCCTGGATATCGTGCGGCGTGACGATGCGGGTCAAGAAGCAGTCGCCGACGCTATGGACGATGCCAATGCGCCCTTGCCCAACATCGAGAAACGCCGTCCTGCTATCCGCCGTCAGGCGTACCGCCGTCACCTTCTCGTCGGGAAAATCATCGGCGAAACGGCTGAGCGCCTGATCGGCGCCGGCCAGTGTCGCAATCTTGCTGCCGCCGGTGAAGTGCACGGCCAGCACCGACAGCGCAATGCCGACAACGACGAGTGCGACCAGCACAGACAGGCTCATGGACAGAAATCTCCTCCGGACCGGTCGCGTCTTCTGGCGACGATTTCGGGCCGCAGAATCTCTAGCACGATTGACGTTTACGTCAAATGGCTGACCAGCCCCGCATTGCGCGTCTGAGCAACAGCCAATGCCGGCGCAATGCCGAAAGGCGCACCGCTCCGGACAGAGGCGCATGGCGGCCACTCGCCATCTTGCCGAGATAGGCGCTGGTCAAGGCCAGCGGCAAAAATGCCGGGCGCAGCGTCTCCGGCAGGGCCGGAGCCCCTTGCTCGAAAGCGTTGAGATGCTCCTGCGCCAGCGCGATCATTGCAGCCACCGCGCGCGCCGCGCCGGGCCCGCCATCGCCGCTGACAAACTCCTCCGGCGACGAGCCCGCCGCCGCCAGGATATCGGCCGGCACGAAGCATTGGCCGCGCCGACGATGCAGCGGCAACAGCAGCAACAGGCCGGTCATTGCCTGCGCGCAGCCCGCCCTGCCCGCCAGTTCGGCAAAGCGCGGCGCTTCAATGGGATCGAGCGCCAGCGCCGCCAGCTGGATCAGCGCCGCAGCGGTCTCGCCGCAATAGCCTTCAAGATCGGTACGCGACGGCATCGGATCGTCATAGAGGTCGAATATGCGGGCTTCGAGCATGTTGTCGAAGGCAGCTTTCGGCAGCCCATGGGCGGCAATCGTCGCCTTCAACGCGTCGGCGAGCGGGTTGCCCGTCGCTGCGGCCTCGGCGGCGATGACATCGCGCCACCATTGCAGCCTCACCTCGCCCGGCAATGCCTCATGGATGCGGTCGCGGACAGAAGCGATCTCGGCGTTGAAGGCGTAAAGCGAAAACAGCGCCGCGCGCTTGTCGGCGGGCGCATAGAGTGCGCTGACATAGCGATCATGGTCGCCGGCGCGCACCGCCTCCATGACGATGTTGGCGGCATCGGTCACGTCAGTCGACGGCGATCAGCGCCGCGGCCACGGCGCGGTCTTCGGCGAGCAGCACATTGTAGGTCCGCACCGCAGCGCCCGTCGACATCGGGTCGGAGCCAATGCCCGCCGCTTTCAATGCCGCGCGAAGTGCTGCGGGCAAGGGGCGCAAATCCTTGCCGGTGCCGACCAGCAGGATCTCGACCTTGCCGGCCTCGGCCAAAAGCAGGCCGAAATCCGCCGCCGTCAGCGCCAGCGGATCGGCCGGCTCCCAGCCATGGATGCCGGAGGGCAGGCACAGCAGCGAGCCGCGATGCGACATATCGGCGAAGCGGAAGCCGCCATTGCCATAGGCCTCGATCGGCGCGCGGCCGGGAAAATGCGCCTCGCGGATGACGATGCCTTTTGCCACCTGAGCGGCCGTCAGGTCGCCACGGCCTTGCGGCCACCCACCGGCTTTTCCTCGTCGGCGGTCGTGGCCTGCGGCCGCAGCCTGAACAGTATCAGCAAGGGTGCCGCGATAAAGATCGACGAATAGGTGCCGAAGACGACGCCGAACAGCATCGCCATGGTGAACGAACGGATCACCTCGCCGCCGAACAGCACCAGCGCCAGCAGCGCCAGGATCGTCGTCACCGAGGTCAGCGTCGTTCTCGACAGCGTCTCGTTGATGGCGTTGTTCAACAATTGCGGCAGCGGCATCTTCTTGTATTTTCGCAGATCCTCACGGACGCGGTCATAGACGACGATCGTGTCGTTCAGCGAATAGCCGATAATGGTCAGGATCGCCGCCAGCGACGACTGGTTGAACTCGAGCCCGGTGATGACGAAGAAGCCCAGCGTCATCACCACATCGTGCACCGTGGCCACGATGGCGCCGACCGCGAATTGCCATTCGAAGCGGAACCAGACATAGACCAGGATGCCGATCAGCGCGATCAGCATGGCGATGGTGCCTTGCTTGGCCAATTCGCCCGAGACGGTGGGACCCACCACTTCGACGCGGCGGAAATCATAAGTGTCCTGCAGTTCGCCGCGCACCTTGTCGATGACGGTCTGCTCGGCGTTCTCGCCGCCCTCCTGGGTGCCGACACGGATCAGCACGTCATTCGGCGCGCCGAACTGCTGCACCTGCACTTCACCGATGTTGAGCTCCGACAACCGGCTTCTGATATCGCCGATGTCGGCGTCGCCTTGCTTGGACTGCACCTCGATGATCGAACCGCCCTTGAAGTCGATGCCGTAGTTGATGTCGACGGTCAGGAACAGCACCACCGACAGGACCGACAGCAGGCTGGACAGCGCGAACGTCCAGCGCCGGATGCCCATGAACGGGATCTTCGTGCCAGGCGGAATGAAGGTCACCGGCGCCCGCGGCAATTCCTTCGGACGCGCGCGGCGCAGCCAGATCGACACCAGCAGGCGGGTGAAGGTGAAGGCGGTGAACACCGTGGTCAGGATGCCGATGGCGTAGGTGATGGCAAAGCCCTTGACCGGGCCGGTGCCGAGATAAAACAGCACCACCGTGGCGATCAGCGACGTCACGTTGGAATCGACGATGGTCGCCAAGGCTTTGGTGAAGCCGGTATCGATCGCCTGGATCACCGAGCGTCCGGCGCGTCGCTCCTCACGAATGCGTTCATAGATCAGAACGTTGGAATCGACCGCCATGCCGATGGTCAGCACGATACCGGCGATGCCGGGCAAGGTCAGCGTCGCGCCCAGCAGCGACAACAGACCGACGATCATCGCCACGTGTACGGCCAGCGCAATGTTGGCGAGGAAGCCGAGGAAGCCGTAGGCGACGAACATGAAGGCGACGACGAGAATGGAGCCGATAATGCCGGCGACCTTGCCGGCATGGATCGAATCCTGGCCGAGACCCGGGCCGACGGTGCGTTCTTCGATCACGGTCAGCTTTGCCGGCAGCGCGCCGGCGCGCAGCAACACTGCGAGGTCGTTGGCGCTTTCGGCGGTGAAATTGCCGGAAATCTGGCCGCTACCGCCGAGGATCGGCTCGCGGATCACCGGCGCCGAAATCACCTGGTTGTCGAGGATGATGGCGAACGGCTTGCCGACATTCTGCTGCGTCGCCTGACCGAACCGGGTCGCGCCGCGCGAATTGAAGGTGAACGCAACCACCGGCTCGTTGTTCTGCGAGTTGTAGGTTGCCGTCGCCTTGGCGAGATCCTCGCCGGAAACGATGACGCGATTTTCGACCAGATAGGGAACCGGCGGATCGTCCTGCGAGTAAAGCACCGAGGAGCCTGCCGGCGGGCGGCCATTCAGCGCATCCTGCACCGACATCGAGGTGTCGACCATCTGGAAGGTCATCTTGGCGGTCTGGCCGATGATCTCCTTCAGCCTTTGCGGATCCTGCAGGCCCGGCACCTGGACCAGCACACGGTCGTCGCCCTGCCGCTGCACGATCGGCTCGGTGGTGCCGAGTTCGTTGACGCGGCGCTCGACGACTTCGATCGACTGCGCCAATGCGGCCGAGGTGCGGTATTTGACGCCGGCATCGGTGACGGTGAACTTGAGCACGCCGGCTTCGGAATCATCCAGCGACATTTCCTGGATGGAACCACCGGTGAACAGGCCGGCGGCGACCGGATCGGTCAGCGGCTTAAGCGCCGTCTTTGCGGCATCGATCTGATTGGGATCCGTTATGCGCACCTGCACGGTTTTGCCTGTGCCGCCAAGGCCGGTATAGCCCACCTTCGCGTCGCGCAGCAGTGTGCGGATTTCGTCGCGCGTCGTTTCCAGCTGCGCCTTGACCAGATCGTTCTGGTCCATCTGCAAGAGGATATGCGAGCCGCCCTGCAGGTCGAGACCCAGCGTCATCTGCCGCTTCGGCACCCAGCTTGGCAGTTGCGCCAATGTGCTGGCGGGGAAAAGGTTGGGCGCGGCAAGGATGAACGTGGCGGCCACGGCCAGCCAGATCAGGATCATCTTCAGGCGCGAAAAATACAGCATATGGCGTCGTCCGTCAGGGCATACTGGCGGATCGTTCCGCCGACAATTCGGTTATTTCTTGGCGTTGTTATTTGCCACCGGCTCGCCCTTACCCTGCACATCGTTGATTGTCGAGCGCGCTAAGGTCAATTCGGCGCTGCGACCGGGGTCGCACCGGGCGCCAATCGCCTTCGCCGGTTTCCATTCTAATTCTGAACGCCGCCGGGCGCTATCGTTCGTACCTCGACTATTTTCATCTTTGCGCCCATCGGGCCGGAACGCAGGATCAAGGCGAGTTCCTTGGCGCTTTCCATGGTGAAGTTGCCCGATATCTGGCCGGTGCCGCCCAGGATCGGTTCGCGGATGATGGGAGCCGAAAGCACCTGATTGTCGAGGATTATAGCAAACGGCTTGCCGACATTCTGTGAGGTCGCCTCAGCAAAACGTGCCTTCCCCTTTGAATCGAAGCTGAACGATACAACGGGCTCATTCGCATATGAGACGGTAGCGTTCACACTCACGAAGTTGTCGCCGGAAACAATGACACGGTCTTCGACCAGGTAGGGAAGCGGCGGCTCGTCTTGAGAAAACAGCACCGAAGAGCCTCGCGGCGGCCGATTCTTGAGCGCGTCCTCAACCGGCCAGGATGTATCGATCAGTTGGAATGTCAGCCTGCCGGTCCGGCCTATAACTTCCTTCAGCCCTTCCGGATCCTGCAAGCCCGGTACCTGAAGCAGGATACGGTCATCGCCCTGCTGCTGCACGATCGGGTCGGGCGCGTTTCCGCTTGCCCGGAGCCTGAGGCTTTCCATCGAGCGTGCCATGGACATCGACGTCCGCAGTTTCACGCCATCATCGGTCAGAGCGAGCCTGAGCAGTGCCGGCTCCGGCTCGTCAAGCACGAACTCCTTGACTGAATTGGGTCCGGCAGCCTCACCTGTGAACATTTTGAGGGCTGTTTTGGCGGCATCGATGTCAGCTGGATCCGAGATGTGGACCCTGAATTCACGACCCGATACGAAAAGCCCCCGGTAGCCAATCTTGGCCTCGCGGAAGGATGAGCGGACGTCATCGAGCACCGCCTCGAGACGGGACTTGATTACATCGTCCTTGTCGATCTCGAGCAGGAATTGCGAACCGCCCTGCTGCTCAAAACTCGTCTGCCGCTTCGGCAACCAGGCAAGGAGGTCAACGAGCCGGCCGGTGGCCTCTATTGAGCGCACGCCAACGACCGAACCGAGCACCACCACGACGGCTACGGTCAGCCATATCAGGCCCTTCGCGAGGCGCGAGAACCGCATTTGGCGTGGCTCCTTGCCGGCGGGCTGCGCCGCCGTTCATCTCTCGGCTGTTACTTCTTCGCGTTCTGGTTGGCCACCGGCTCGCCCTTGACCCGCACATCGGCGATGGTCGAGCGCAGCGCCGTCACCTTGGTGCCGCCGCCGAGGTCGATCTCGAGCTCATGGTCGTCGATCACCTTGGTCACCTTGCCGACAAAACCGCCGCCGGTGATGACCGTGTCACCACGGCGCACCGCCGAGAGCATCTCCTGGCGCTTCTTCAGCTGCGCGCGCTGCGGCCGGATGATAAGGAAATACATGATCACGAAGATCAGCACGAACGGGAGGATCATGCCGATATCCCCGAACGGACCAAGCGGAGTTCCGGTGGCTTGGGCGTATGCCGGTGTGACGAACATCAAGAACTCCTGGGTACGAAGAAGGCCATAAGGCGGCCTCGCCAAATTTGGCCGGAATATAGTGGGTAAAGTTTCCAATGCAACTGGACGGCCCGGCTTTCGGCCGCTTTTCCAGCCGGTTGACCCGTGTTAGAGCATGCACCCGGATAGCGGGCGCGGTTTTTGCAAAAGATCATGCTCAAACAAAAGCTTGGAACCAGTTTCTATCACCCGGACCAGGACGATGTCCGCCCCTGCGCACGTTTTCAGAACAAAACAAAAGACCGAGATATGACCGACAGCACCATCGAGGCCCTGAACGAGAAGCTCGACCGCCTGATCGAGGCGGTCACCCGCCTCGCCCCGCCGCCGGTGCCGCAGACCGATCTTGCCGTGGCCGACTGCTTCGTCTGGCAGGCCGATCCCGGCTATCTCGAGCCGGTGCGCAAGGTCAATCGGGTCGACATCGGCCTGATCCGCGGCGTCGACCGGGTGCGCGACATTCTGGTTGAAAACACCGAGCGCTTCGCCGCCGGCCACGCCGCCAACAACGTGTTGTTGTGGGGCGCGCGCGGCATGGGCAAGTCATCGCTGGTCAAAGCGGTGCATGCCGAGATCAATGCCAAGGCCAAATCCGACCTGCCGCTGAAGCTGATCGAGATCCACCGCGAGGACATCGACACGCTGCCCAGGCTGATGGGCCAGTTGAAGGCGGCGCCCTTCCGCATCATCCTGTTTTGCGACGATCTGTCGTTCGACCATGACGACACCTCCTACAAGTCGCTGAAGGCAGCCCTTGAAGGCGGCGTCGAGGGCCGCCCGGCCAATGTCATCTTCTACGCCACCTCGAACCGCCGGCACCTGTTGCCGCGCGACATGATCGACAATGAGCGCTCGACCGCCATCAACCCGTCCGAGGCGGTCGAGGAAAAGGTCTCGCTGTCCGACCGTTTCGGCCTGTGGCTCGGCTTCCACAAATGTTCGCAGGACGAATATCTCGACATGATCAATGGCTATGCCAGCCATCACGGGCTGGAGATCGACCCTGAGCAGCTGCGCGCCGAGGCGCTCGAATGGGCGACGACGCGCGGCAGCCGCTCCGGCCGCGTCGCGTGGCAGTTCACCCAGGATCTGGCGGGACGGCTCGGCAAGCCGCTCAACGACTGATGTCCGACCATGATCCCGAAAAGTGGAAGCCGGTTTTCGGATAAGATCATGGTCAAACAAAACGACTGAAAAAGCCCGCCCCTGACAGGGCGGGCTGAGCCGGCGGGCCGGACTGGAGGTCAGACGGCCTGCAATCGTTTATTGTTCTATTCGAGATAGCCTGAGGGATCGACCGGGGCCGAGTTCTTGCGCACTTCGAAGTGCAGTTTCGGCGAGTCGGTGGTGCCGCTCATGCCCGACAACGCGATTTCCTGGCCGCGCTTGACCTTCTGGCCGCGCTGCACCTCGATCGAACTGGCGTGGCCGTAGACGGTGACCAGCCCGTTCTCGTGGCGCACCAGCACCGTGTTGCCGAATTCCTTGAGGCCGTCGCCGGCATAAATGACGACGCCATTCTCGGCCGCCTTGACCGGCGTGCCTTCCGGCACCGCGATGTCGACACCGTCCTTGCCGCCACCAAAGCTGGAGATGACGCGGCCACGCACCGGCCAACGCATCTTGCCGATGCCGGTGGCATCCGGCGCAACAGCGTCGTCGTCCTCGGCCTGCTGGATGACCTTGGCGTCCTTTTTCGGCGGCGTGTAGGTGGCGAGCGTCTCCGTCGGCTTTGCGGCCGGCTGGGTGGTGGCCGTCGTCACTGGATCGACCTTTGCCGGCTTGACGCTGGCGACGGTCGCCGTGCCACCGGCCGGAACCTTCAGCGTCTGGCCAATCTTCAGCAGACCGTCCTTCATGCCATTCGCCTGCTTCAGCGCGACGACGCCGACGCCGGTCTTGCGTGCGATGGAGGACATGGTGTCGCCCGACTGCACGGTATAGGTGCCGGCACCCGCCTTGGGCGTGGCCGCAGCCGTCTGCTGCGCCGGCTTGTCGGTCTTCGGCTTGTTCGCGGCGGCCGAAGCGTCGACCTGCGCGGCGGATTTGCCGTCTTTGACTTTTGGCTGCTGCGGCAGCACGGCGACCTTCTCCGGCGCCGGCGCCTTGGGGCTGTTCGCCGGCTTGCCGTCGGCGACCTTCGGCTCGGTGCCTTTGCTCGAATAGGCATAGGCCGGGATGACCAGCTTCTGGCCGGTCTTCAGCCCCTTGGTGGCGCTCAAGCCGTTGACCTTCATGATCACATCGGCCGGCACGTGATAGCGCTGGGCTATGCCGGAAATGGTCTCGCCGTCCCTGACGACGATCTCGGTGGCATGCGGCGTGCCTGCAGCGGCCGGTCTCGGATCGGACTCACCAGCATTCTTGAACGGCCTTGCCGGCTGAACGGTGCCGGTCGTCATAGTCCTGTCGACATGCGGTGCCGGTGCAAGCGCCGGTGCCGAAGCGGTGCGCATCGGCGCCGCCGCAGGCTGGCTTGGCGGCGGCAGCTGCTGGACGGTGACCGGCTCCAGGCTGGAGCGGCTGACCGACTGGGTGTGGCTGCCATCGACGGGTGCTGCCGCCACATCGCCCGGATAGGGCTGCGCGGTGCTCTGCTTGTCGATGATGGCGCGCTGATTGTTGGTCGAGGAGGTGAAGACGTCGTCGACACCGTTGAACCGCGAGGCCTGGGAGCTACACCCCGCAGCCACGCCGGCTAGCATGAGGACAGCGCACCCCCGCGACAGAGTACGCCCGTTTGCCTTCAAAACACTGAATTGCATCGCACTAACCCGCACAGACCCGGTACACACTGGTCATGATTAAAGCGCGTTAATGTTACTGGCGGGTTAACCCATTAGAATCCGACGCAAATTTTCTTAAAATATTCGAGCGTGCTGCTAGATCACAGCCGCGACACTGCGCAGGATCGGTTGCAGGCGCACGGTTCCGATATCCTCGCGCTCGAAACGGCTGCCGACCTTGGTCAGCTTGGCCAGCACCTGCTCGCCCTCTTCCGGCCCGATCGGCGCGATGACGATGCCGCCGCTCGACAGCTGGTCGAGCAGGAAGCGCGGCAGACTGTCGAAAGCCGCCCAGGCGACGATGCGGTCGAACGGCCCTTCATTGGCGAGCCCGTTTGAACCGTCGGCCTGGCGGACGACGACATTGCCGATGCCGAGCGCCTCGAAGCGCTGCCTGGCCTGCTCGGCCAGCGTCTTGTAGCGGTCGATCGAGACGACCCGTGCCGCCAGCCGCGACATCACTGCTGCTGTATAGCCGGACCCCGTGCCGATCTCGAGCACCCGGTTGCCAGACTCTATCGCCAACGATGCGATCACCGCCGCCTGCAGGTCGGCGCCCTCGATCGCCTCGCCGCATTCGATCGGCAGCATGCCGTCCGACCACGCAATCGAGTGGTACTGGCCGTTGAGGAAGCCGCGCCGCGGCGTCGCCTCGAAGGCGGCGATCAGCGCCTTCGGCACCGCGCCCTGGCCACGCAAGCGCAGCAGGAAAGCAGCGAAACCCTCGCGGTCGTCTAGCGGCAAGTTCATGCCAAAACCTTCCTCATTCCAAAACCTTAATCAGACAGCGCCTTGGTCAGTTGGTCGCGGATTTCATGCGCGGTGAGGTCAAGCTGTAGTGGCGTCACCGACACCAGCCGGTTGCGCAAGGCATGCAGGTCGGTGCCTTCTCTGCCCTCGACCGGCTCGCGGCCGAAGCGCAGCCAGTAATAAGGCAGGCCGCGCCCGTCGCGGCGCTCGTCGACCCACAGGCTGTGCACCAGCTTGCCCTGCGAGGTGACGACCGTGCCGGCAACCTCGTCGGGTAAGCAGTTGGGAAAATTGACATTGAGCAGCACGCCGTCCGGCAGCGGCATGGCGACCAGCTTTTTCAGCAGCGCCGGCGCCAGCGTCTCGGTGGTCTCGTAGGGAACGACGCGGTCCTCGCCGACATAGGAATAGCCCTGGCTGAGCGCGATCGAGCGGATGCCGAGCAGCGCGCCCTCCATGGCGCCGGCGACGGTGCCGGAATAGGTCACGTCGTCGGCGATGTTGGCCCCGGAATTGACGCCGGACAGGATCAGGTCCGGCGGCTCGGGCAGGATCTTCTTGACGCCCATGATGACGCAGTCGGTCGGCGTGCCGCGCACGGCATAATGCTTCTCGCCGATCTTCCTCAGGCGCAGCGGCTCCGAGATCGACAGCGAATGCGCATAGCCGGACTGGTCCTGCTCCGGCGCCACCACCCAGACATCGTCCGAAAGCGTGCGGGCGATGCGTTCGAGCGACGCCAGGCCCTCGGCGTGGATGCCGTCATCATTGGTCAGAAGAATGCGCATTATTTCGATTCGATCTTCGCCAGACCACCCATGTAAGGCCGCAGCACTTCAGGAATGGTTACGCTGCCATCCTCATTCTGGTAGTTTTCGATGACAGCTATGAGTGCGCGGCCGACGGCAGTGCCCGAACCGTTCAGCGTATGGACGAAGCGATTGCCCTTGCCGTCTTTGTCCTTGTAGCGGGCATCCATGCGCCGGGCCTGGAAATCGCCGCAGACCGAACAGGACGAGATCTCGCGATAGGCGTTCTGGCCGGGCAGCCAGACCTCGATGTCGTAGGTCTTGCGCGCACCAAAACCCATGTCGCCGGTGCACAGCACCATGGTGCGGAACGGCAATTCCAGTCGCTTCAGCACTTCTTCGGCGCATTGCGTCATCCGCTCGTGTTCGGCGAGCGATGATTCCTGGTCGGTGATGGAAACCAGCTCGACCTTGTAGAACTGATGCTGGCGCAGCATGCCGCGCGTGTCGCGGCCGGCCGAGCCGGCTTCCGAGCGGAAGCACGGCGTCAGTGCGGTGTAGCGCAGCGGCAACTTCTCCTGCGCCGTGATCTCCTCTCGCACCAGATTGGTGAGCGGCACTTCGGCGGTCGGGATCAGGCCCAGCCGGCCGTCGCCATGCGGCGTGAAGAACAGATCGTCCTCGAATTTCGGCAGCTGGTTGGTGCCGAACAGGACATCGTCCCTGACCATCAGCGGCGGGATGATTTCCTCATAGCCGTGCTCGGTCGTGTGCAAATCGAGCATGAACTGGCCGATGGCGCGTTCCATCCGCGCCAACCCGCCCTTCAGCACGGTGAAGCGCGAGCCCGACAGCCTTGCCGCCCGCTCGAAATCCATCATGCCGAGCGCTTCGCCGATCTCGAAATGCTCTTTCACCCAGTTCGGCCGCGTCGGCACCTTGCCGACAATATGCCTGACGACATTGTCGTGCTCGTCCTTGCCGACCGGCACATCGTCGAACGGCACGTTGGGCAGCACCGCCAGCGCGTCGTTCAGCGCCTTGTCGAGTTCGCGTTCGCGGGCCTCGCCATTCTGGATGAAGGTTTTGATCTCGCCGACTTCGGCCTTGAGCTTCTCGGCAAGCGCGGCATCGCCGGAGCGCATGGCGTTGCCGATCTCCTTCGAGGCGGCATTGCGGCGCTCCTGCTTAGTCTGCAATTCGGTGACGTGCTCGCGCCGCGCCTCGTCTTTGGCGATCAGATCGTCGACCGTGGACTGCGCCTCGTCAGCCGACCACGAGCGCTTGGCCAGCGCCTCGACAAGGGCCTTCGGGTTGTCGCGAATCCATTTGATATCGAGCATGTTGGTTCGTCCTCAAGCTAGGCCAGAGGGCGTAAACCGCATCCTTGATCGATGCAAGACGAGCGTTCAGCGACTGCCGCGTTTTTCCGCAGGCGCAGCCGCCCAAGGCTTGCCGTCTAGGAAGAAGCCTGAGTCGAGGACGCCTTCGCTGCCTTTTCCGCCACGGCTTCGGCCGCTTCCTGCTTTTCGCGCGCCAGCTTCTGCTTGACCTGGTCGCGCTCGATCAGTCGGGCTGCCCAGATCGAAACTTCGTAGAGCAGGATGGTCGGGATGGCCAAACCGATCTGGCTCATCGGGTCGGGCGGCGTCAGCACGGCCGCGACGACGAAAGCGATGACGATCGCCCATTTGCGCTTTTCGGCCAGCGCCTTCGACGACAGCATGCCGACGCGCGTCATCAGGCTGGTCACGACCGGCAACTGGAACACCAGGCCGAAGGAAAAGATCAGCGTCATGATCAGGCTGAGATATTCAGACACTTTCGGCAGCAGCGAGATCTGCACCTGGTCGTCGGTGCCGGCCTGCTGCATGGCCAGGAAGAACCACATCACCATCGGCGTGAAGAAGAAATAGACCAGCGACGCGCCCATCAGGAACAGGATCGGCGAAGCGATCAGGAACGGCAGGAAGGCGTTGCGTTCGTTCTTGTAGAGGCCGGGCGCGATGAATTTGTAGATCTGCGTGGCGATCAGCGGAAACGCAATGACCATGCCGCCGAACATGGCGAGCTTGACCTGCGTGAAGAAGAATTCCTGCGGCGCCGTATAGATCAGCTCAACCTTGTGCGGATCGAGCCCGGCCCATTGCGTCGCCCATTTGAACGGAACGACCAAAAGGTTGAACAGCTTCTTGGCGAAGAAAAAGCAGACGAGGAAAGCAACGAAGAAACCGCCGATCGACCAGATCAGCCGCCGCCGCAGTTCGATCAGATGCTCCATCAGCGGAGCCGACGACTTCTCGATCTCGTCCTTTTCGCTGTCCGTAATGCTCACTTGGCGGCTCCGGCCGTCTTCTTGGGCGCAGGCTTTTTTGCCGGCGCAGGCTTCGGGTTAGCCTTTGTCGCTGCCTTTGGTGCAGCAGCTGATTTGGCGGCTTTTGCCGGCGCCACCTTGGCGGTCGCTGCTGACGGCTTGGCCGAAGCTTTAGCCGCAGATGTAACCTTTGCCGGTGCTGCCTTGGCTGCCGCCGTCTTGGTCGCTGGGGCGTTCGCTTGCTTCGGCGCCGCTACCTTCTTTGCAGGCGCTCTTTGCGGCGCCGTCGTTCCAGCGGCCGGCGTCACCACCGACTCGTCAGTCATTGCCGGAAAGATCGGCGCTGGCGGGGCAGCGTCCGGAGCACCCACACCGGGCATCACCGTCGCGCCATTCTTGAGCGGCTCCACTGCCTGCGGCGTCTCTGCCGCCGGTGTTGAGGGATCGTCGGCCGGCTTCGGTTTCATCACCGCATCGACGCCGGAGCGCACATCGGCTGCCGCCTGCTCGAACGGATTGAGCTGCTTGCGGATCTCGGCTGCCGGATTGAGGCTTCTGAGCGTATCGACCGACTTCTTGACGTCGTCGAGTTCGGCTTCCTTCAGCGCCTCGTTGAACTGCTTCTGGAAGTCGGCGGCCATGGCGCGCAGCTTCGCCGTCGTGCGGCCGAAGGTGCGCAGCATATTTGGCAAATCCTTGGGCCCGACGACCACGATCATGACGATCGCGATCACCAGCATTTCGGTCCAGCCGACTTCAAACATGGCAATCTGTTCCGACTAGAACCTTGGGCTCAGCTCTTGCTGGCCTTTTCCTTCACGGCCGAAACGGTCTCGTCGGGGCGGTGCTCGACGGTGCGCTTGTCATCGGCGGTGTCGTCGTCAGCCATACCCTTCTTGAAGCTCTTGATGCCCTTGGCCATGTCGCCCATCAGCTCAGGAATCTTGCCGCGGCCGAACACCAGCAGCACGATCACCAGCACGATCATCCAGTGCCAAATCGAAAATGAACCCATTGTAACTCTCTCTCGAATGTTTTCCCTGGCGATGATCTATGCGTTTTCGCGTTGGGATTCAAACACAACAGCGACAAAGTTTATGAAGGCGCGGCTTATGTCACGCGTTTTCGGCAAAGCTGCCCGCTACCAATCGGCGCATCTACATCCAGAAAGCGGCTTTTGACAGGCGCTGCCGGGTCAATCTTCCGTGACGCGCGGCGTCAACAGGCCGAGTTCCTCGAGGTCGATGTCGGTCAGAGCATCCTCGTCCTCGGTCAGCGCATCCGGATCGGCCGGCGGCAGCGGGATGGCGAAGTTCGACGGCATGCGGCCGGATAGCAGCCCCGCCCCTTTCAACTCGTCCATGCCGGGAAGATCGCGGATCTCCTCCAACGCAAAATGGTCGAGGAAGCTGTCCGTCGTGCCATAAGTGACCGGACGGCCGGGCGTGCGGCGGCGGCCGCGCATGCGCACCCATTCCGTCTCGAGCAGCGTGTCGAGCGTGCCCTTCGACGTCTCGACGCCTCTGATGTCCTCGATCTCGGCGCGCGTCACCGGCTGGTGGTAGGCGATGATCGCCAGCACTTCGAGCGCCGCGCGTGAAAGCTTGCGCTGCTGGACGGTGTCGCGGCTCATCAGGAAGGCGAGATCGCCGGCGGTGCGGAACGCCCAGGCATCGCCGACCCGGACCAGATTGACGCCGCGCCGCGCATAGATCTGCTGCAGCTCGGCCATGGCAGCGGCGATGTTGATGCCGTCGGGCAGTCTGGCTGCGAGCTGTTTTTCGCTGACCGGCTCGGCGCTGGCGAACACGATCGCCTCGGCCATGCGCACGGCTTCCGCCATATGCAGACGCTCGCCCGGATTCAGCGACGAATTCTGGCCCTCGGTTGTATCCTGGACGACGTCACCCTCCTCGGTCTCTTCTTCGACCTTGAACGGAATGACCGAAGCATTGGCGCGTTCGCTCATGATGCCACCTCGACTGCTTTGATTGCCGGTTCCCGGTGGTCGCGCAGGTAGATCGGCGCAAACGCCTGGTCCTGCCGCACATCGATCTCGCGCTCACGCACCATTTCCAGTGTCGCGGCGAACGAACTGGCGATGGCGGTGCGCCGCTCTTCCGGGCTATTCATATAGTTGATCAGGAAGCTGTCGAGCGTCGTCCAGTCGCGCATAGAGCCGACCAGCCGGGCCAGGATGTTGCGCGCATCCTTGAGCGACCACACGCCGCGACGTGCAATCGTCACATTGGTGATCGCCTGTTTCTGCCGCTGCTGGGCGTAGGCAGTGAGCAGGTCGTAGAGCGAAGCCGAATAGGCGTTGCGCTTCTCGACGATAACCATTTCCGGCATGCCGCGGGCGAACACGTCGCGGCCGAGCCGATTGCGGTTAACCAGCCGCGCCGAGGCGTCGCGCATGGCCTCCAGCCGCTTCAGCCGGAATTGCAGCACCGCCGCCAGTTCCTCGCCGCTTTCGCCTTCCTCGCCGGGCTGCTTGGGGATCAAAAGCTTCGATTTGAGGAAGGCCAGCCACGCCGCCATCACCAGATAATCGGCGGCAAGCTCGAGCCTGAGCGCCCTCGCCGTCTCGACAAAGGTCAGATACTGCTCGACCAGCGCCAGGATGGAAATGCGCGCCAGATCGACCTTCTGGGTGCGAGCAAGGTGCAGCAGGAGGTCGAGCGGACCTTCGAAACCGGCGACATCGACGACCAGCGACGGATCGCCGGTGACGCGTGAATCGTCGTTCTCGGCCCACAGACGGTCCATCGGTGCGGCCTTCGCAGCCTTGCTGTCCAATGTTTCCGCCACTTGCCCCTTTGTCTCCTGTTTAGAGCATGATGCCGAAAAGTGTGAAGCGGTTTTCGGACAACATCATGCTCTCTCTATCTTGTTTAGAGCCGGATTCAGATTTCAGGTCGAACAGACCTGAAATCATCCGGCTCTAGGCCACCGCGTCGAAATAGGTGGCAAACTCGGCACGTATCTCGGTTTCGTCAGCCCGGTCGCGATCCCTTATATAGGTCAGCGCCCGCTTGGCGCGTTCCAGCGACGTACCTTCAAGTCCTGTGGTTCGCGATGCGATGCCCGCCATCTCTTCGAAAACGCCATTGCAGTGAAGGACCAGATCGCAGCCCGCCGCAAGGATCGAGGCCGCCTTTGTCGGGAAATCCCCAGAAAGTGCCTTCATCGAAGTGTCGTCGCTCATCAAGAGCCCGTCGAAGCCGATCTCGCGGCGGATGATCTCGTCGATGACCTTGCCCGACGTGGTCGCCGGGTTGTTCGGATCGATGGCGCTGTAGACGACATGCGCCGTCATCGCCATCGGCAGATGGCTAAGCTCCCGGAACGGGGCGAAATCATGCCGCTGCAGGTCGCTCAGCGACGCATCGACCACAGGCAGTTCGAAATGCGTGTCGGCAAAGGCGCGTCCATGGCCCGGAATGTGCTTCATCACCGGCAGCACGCCGCCCGACATCAGCCCTTCCGCCGCCGCGCGGCCAAGTTCGATGACCGGGCGTGGCTCCTTGCCATAGGCGCGCGCGCCGATGACGTCGCTGGCGCCCTCGATCGGCACGTCCAGCACCGGCAGGCAATCGGCCGAGATGCCGTAGCGCAAAAGGTCGAAAGCATGCAGCCGCGCCATCAGCCAGGCGGCGCGGGTGCCGGCGTCATGGTCCTTGCGCCACAATGCGCCGAGCGCGCCGCCGGCCGGATAGTTCGGCGCCAACGGCGGCCGCAGGCGTTGCACCCGTCCACCTTCCTGGTCGATGAACACCAGGGCATCGGGACGCCCGATGCAGTCGCGCATTTCGGCGACCAGATCGCGGATCTGCTCGGTCTCGCCGATGTTGCGCGCAAACAGGATGAAGCCCCACGGGCATTCATTGCGATAGAAGCGGATTTCGTCGCGAGTGAGCGATTTCCCGGCACAGCCGAGGATCATGGATTTTGATTCGGTCATCCTGTCAGTTTAGGGCTTCGCGCCACCAAAGGGAATCACCCCGGGCGTCAAGCGCCCGAACCGCTTGCCTGTCCACATGAAAAAGCCGGCGCGCCCCCTTGGGAACGCGCCGGCTTTGATGGATTGGATCAGGTCTTAGCGCGACACGAAGCAGTTGCCGCCGGCAGCCTTGTAGCTGGTGCACAGATTGATCGCATCGTTGCGCGACTGCGCCGGGACGCGGACACGGTAGAAGGTGCCCTTGCCGGCGATCTCCGCCTTGACGATGTTGGCGGTGCGGCCGGCCAGCACGTTGCCGTAGCGGCGCTGCAGGTCGGCATAGTTGGCCTGGGCGCTTTCGACTGTCGGCTGCGAAGCGATCTGCATCGACCACGAACCGCCGCCTGATGTCGAAGCCGTCGCCGGAATGGAGGCAACCTGGTCGGGCTTGACCTCGCCGACCACGTCGACCGGCTGGTCGGATGGGCGCTGCGGCGCCACGGCAACCGTCTCCGGTGTGTTGGCGGACTGGGTCTCAACCTTCGGCGCGGCCACCGGCTTCACCGGCTTGACCGGCTTGGCGGTCTCGGCAGTTGCCTGGTCGCTGTTTGCCTGATCGGTGGCGGGCGCCACGGTACCAGTCTGCTCGGCATCGGCTGAAGGGGCGACGTGCTGCGGCGCCGGATCGGTTGGCTCGGCAGCCGCAATCTGCGGCGCAGCCGGCGCCGGATCCTCGCGTGCCACCAGCGAGCCGTCGGGCTTGACCACCATGGTCCGCACCTTGCGCGGGGCAACGGCGACCGTATCGGGGTTCTTGTCGGCTTCCTGCAGAACCTGCGCGATGCGGTCCTCGGACTTGGGCGCGGGTGCTGCAGCCACATCGGGATTGCCGGCGGCATCGGGATTGGCGGCAGCGTCGGGTGTGCCGGCGGCGTCGGTGCCCGGGGCAGCGTCGGTCTCGTCGGGCGACAGATCGACGACGCGGCTTTCCGGCTCCTGTGCCTTCACATCGACCGGCTCTTCGGTATTGGTGACCAGCTTCTCCTGCACCGGCTCGGCCGGCTTGGTGCCCTTGGCCACCGCGTCATAGACCTTGTTGTCCTGGTTCGGCACGACGGCGCCGCCCGGGTTTTCCGGCTTGACCTTGATCGGGGTGTTGTCAGCCTTGACGATTACGGGAGCGTCGCTGCCGCCCTTGCCGCCAAAGGACAAGGCAAAGGCACCGAGGCCCCCGATAACAGCCACAGCACCGACGACCGCCGCGATAAACAGGCCGCTCCGGCGCGGCTTTGCGGTTTCCTGCTCGGCCAAGCCCGGCACCGCCATCGCCTCGTCGAGATCCGGATCGTAGTCGAGTTCGTCGACGGCGAAATCGTCGGCCTGCGAAACCGGCTGGCTGCCGGGCAGCTCGTCCATGTCGAAGCCGCCAGCAGCACCGGCGTAGGCATTCTGCGTCGCCGCAAGTACTTCGGCCGGCCGCGCCGCATAGGCGCGCTGGTCGAGCTCATGACCCGAACTGAAGCCTGAACTGTAGGATTCGTCGTCATAGGCGGCGCTGCGCGTGGCAGCAGGCGCCGGCGCCGCTTCCACCGCGTTCATGTCGGTGAGCAGGCCGGCGAATTCTGCGTCTATGTCGTCATAGGCCGCCGGCTCGTCTTCCTGGAAGTTGAGTTCGGGAATATCGAGGTCGTCGGCGATCGCCACGACACGCTCTGGCACATCGACCGTCTCGACATCGGGCATCTCGTCATAGGCCTGAGGCGGCGCCTGGCGCGTCGGCGCTGGCGCCACATAGGCGGCCGCTGCGGCCGGCTGATCGCGATAGGTCCGCGCTGCTGCCGCAGGCATGGAAGGCGTTGCTGCAAAGGTAGGTTGCGGCTGCGCTGCAAAAGTAGGTTGCGGCTGCGCCGCAAAGGAAGGCTGGGCGGGCGTCGGCGTCACGCGGCTCCACGAGCGTGCCGGCTCCGGCGGCGTCGAACGCCAGTCGCCTGCGATCGGTGCGGCTGTGTCGTCCTCACCGAGATCGATGCCCTTGGCCAAGGCCGCATCGAAGGCATGATCATCGAACTCGATCTCGGGCTCATGACCGTCGAGTTCACCCGCAAGCAGATCACCGAAATCGGCATCGTTCTGGGCCGCGGCGGCTTGAGGAGCCTGCGCCGGCGCGTGTTCGTCCAGGTCCCAGTCGAGATTGTCTGCAGGAGCCGCCGGCGGCGCAGCGGACCGCTGCACCGGTACGACAGGCTCATAGGCTCGGGTGGGTTCGATGGTCCTGGCGGGTTCAATGACTGGGGCCGGCCTTGGCGTGGTCATCGCGCCAAGCAGCGCGTTGAGTTCATCTTCCAATGTCCGTTCGTCAGCAGCCGGCGCGGCCGGGGTCGCCACAACGGTGGGCGCGACATAGGCGGGGGCGGCCGGAGCTGGCTGTACCGCAATTGGCTGTACCGGAGCTGGCTGCACCGGGGCGGCCGCCATCTCGGCAATCGGCTCGTGGTCGGCATCCGCGTCATCGATGCTCAGATCGAAATCGTCGAATGCTTCGTGCGCGGCCTCCTCGTGCGCGGCCTCATGGGAGGGGCTGGCCTCGACGGTCCAGGCGGGCGCCTCATCGGCCTGCGGCGCATCGATTTCAACCGGCGCGCTGGCCTCCAGATCGCGATCTTCCGGATCCACGGCTTCAACAGCCTGAGCTTCGAACGCCTGGGGCTCGAAATCCTGGCCAGCGAGATCCTGGGCAGCGAAATCCATGTCGACATCGGCCATCGCGTCGTCGAAATGGCCCGCGAAATCCTCGTCGGCAACAGCGTGGTCGCCGGCATCGGCGACCTCGGTTGCCGGAGAGGCATACTGGTCCTGCGCCGGCACATGGCGGTCCAGCGTCAGCTCATCTTCCAGCGACAGCGAGACGGCATTGCCGAAATCATCGTCGAACGCGACGTCGTCGGCAGGCGCGGCAACCTCGGCGACACCAGCGCCATGTTCGACATCATCCCTCGCATCGTCGTCGAGCAGCAATCCCTGCTCGAGCGAGGCCGCGAGTTCGTCGTCCATCGGCAGGTCGTCTTCGAGCGGCGACACGTTTTCCAGCGAGCTGGCGACAGCAGTGTCGAAATCGTCATCGAATACAGGTTCTTCGAATGCGGGCTCGACGGCAGCCGTCGCAGCCTGCGGGAGAGCGCCAAAATCATGATCGGCGGCATCGTCGAAGACGAAATCATGGTCCAGCGAAGCGGCGAGCGCATCGTCCATCGCCGCGTCGGCGGTTTCGAAAGTCGGCTCGCGAACCTCGGCAGGCTCATAAACCTCGGCAGCTGGCTGGTAGAGCTCGGCAACAGGCTGGCTTACTTCCACGGAAGCAGTGTCATCGCCGAATTCGCCCATCAACTCCTTCTCGAGGTCGATGTCGAAATCACCCTCGTCCACAGCCTTCTCGACGACTGGCGCATGCGGCTTGACCGGCTGGCGCGGATCGAAACCCATGATCCTGGTCAGTTCCGCGAACGGATCATCCTCGGCGATGTCGTTGTTGTCGGCTGCTCTCAGCTGGGTTCTGTCTGCCATTATTGTTCCCGAACTCGCACTCATTCGGACGCCATGGACGTCGCGTAGGGTTGGCCCTTACCAGCGCAATGTGGGCAAATGGTGACAGGTGTTTTAGTCAAACCTAACGCATTTCGGTGGGCGCATCAGCCCCAATCAGCGTCAGGCCGGAGGTCAAAACATCCGAAACAGCCTGCACCAGCCCTAGTCTGGCATGCGTCAATTGTCGGTCGTTAACCTTAACAAAACGTAAGTCGGGATTCTCGGTGCCCCGATTCCAGTGGCCATGAAAGCTGGAGGCCAGATCGTAGAGGTAGAATGCCAGCCTGTGCGGCTCCAGCGCAAGAGCCGCGGATTCGATCAGGCGCGGATATTCAGCCAGCTTCCGGATCAGCCCGATCTCGCCCTCATCCCTCAGCGACGCCGAGGCTGCAGCCAGGCTGTTGCGGTCGAAATTGGCCTCGCCCAACTGCTCGCTCGCCTGCCGGAACACCGAATGGCAGCGCGCCGAGGCGTACTGCACGTAGAACACCGGATTGTCCTTCGACTGCTCGGTCACCTTGGCGAAGTCGAAGTCGAGGGGCGCATCGCTCTTGCGGTAGAGCATCATGAAGCGGATCGCATCGCGGCCCACCTCCTCCACCACTTCGCGCAACGTGACGAAATCGCCCGACCGCTTCGACATCCGCACCGGTTCGCCGTCGCGAAACAGCTTCACCAGATTGCACTGCAGCACGGTCAGCTGGAGCTTCAGATCATCGCCCGCAATCGCTCGCGCCAGCGCTTCCAGCCGCTTGACATAGCCGCCATGGTCGGCGCCCAGCACATAGATCAGGTCGACAAAGCCGCGATCGACCTTGTCCTTGAGATAGGCGACGTCGGCGGCGAAATAGGTGAACGAGCCGTCCGACTTGACCAGCGCCCGGTCCATGTCGTCGCCGACCGCGGTCGAGCGGAACAGCGTCTGCTCGCGATCTTCCCAGTCGTCCGGCTTCTCACCCTTGGGCGGCGGCAGCTTGCCCTTGTAGATATGGCCCTTCAGCGTCAGATCGTTGATCGCCGAGCGGATTTTCTTCGCCTTGTCGGCATGCAGCGTACGCTCGGAGAAGAACACGTCGTGATGGACGTTGAGCAGCGCCAGATCCGAGCGGATCATCGCCATCATGGCGTCGATGGTGCGGTCCTTGACGATGGCCAGCGCCTCGTCATCCGGCATCTGCAACAGCTTGCGACCGAACTCGGCAACCAGCGCCTCGCCGACCGGCACCAGGTAATCGCCGGGGTAGAGACCGGACGGTATCTCGCCGATGTCGTCGCCCAGCGCTTCGCGGTAGCGCAGGAAGGCAGAGCGACCGAGCACGTCGATCTGCGAGCCGGCGTCGTTGATGATGTATTCCTTGGTGACGTCGTAGCCGGCGAAGGCCATCAGATTGGCCAGCGTGTCGCCGACCACTGCACCCCGGCAATGGCCCACATGCATCGGCCCGGTCGGGTTGGCCGAGACATACTCGACATTGGTCTTGCGGCCGCCACCGATGGTCGAGCGGCCATAGTTGCGGCCCTCGCCGAGCAGCGCGGTCAGATGCGCCTGCCAGAAAGCGTCCTTGAGTCTGAGATTGACGAAGCCCGGGCCGGCAACATCGGCTGCGGCGACATCGGCGTCAGTGCGCAGCACTTCGACCAGCCGTTCGGCCAGTGCGCGCGGGTTCTGCCCGGTCGGCTTCGCCAGCACCATCGCCGCATTGGTGGCGAGATCGCCATGGCTGGCGTCGCGCGGTGGCTCGACCGCGATTCGCGACAGGTCAGGCGAAACGCCATTACTGTCTTTCAAATCAAGCGCTTCGACGGCTTTTGTGATTCGCGCGCTGAAATCGGCGAAGATGTTCATGGGTCTTGCTCTGGCGGACTGTGCAGGAGAACCGGCTCATTGGCCGGCAAATCGCGCCCGCCCTAGCTTAAATCGGGCGTATGGTCAAACAGACGGCGATGTTCCTTCAAGGCGTAGGTGTCCGTCATCCCCGCCAGGAAATCGGCGACACTGCGCGCCTTGATGCGATCCTCCGCCCGGTCGAGCCCTTCACGCCAACCATCCGGCATGGCGCGCGGATCGGCGAAATAGACGTCGAACAGGTCGCGCACGATCTGCTCGGCATCGCCACGCACGCGCATCACCTCGTCATGCCGGTAGAGATGCTTGTAGAGAAAGGCCTTCAATTCCTTCTCGGTCGCCGCCATTTCGGCGGAAAACGTCACCATCGTCTCGCCCGCCGCCCGCACCGCTTCGGCGCTCTCAGGTTTTATACGCGCCAGGTTTGCGGTGGTCGAAACGATGACGTCCTCCACCATCATGGTGATCTGACGGCGCATCAACTCATGGCCGGTGCGCACATCGTCGAGGCCGGGGTAGCGGGCGCGCACGCTTTCAAGGATCGATCCCGGCAGCGCGACCTTTTCCAGCATGTCAAGCGTCAGGAAGCCGGAGCGCAGGCCGTCATCGATGTCATGAGTGTTGTAGGCGATGTCGTCGGCGATCGCCGCGCACTGCGCCTCGATGCCGGCGTAGCGGTCAAGTTCGAGGTCGTGCAGTTCGGAATAGTCGCGGATCGCCTGCGGCACCGGGCCCTTCAGGCCTTTACCCTTGGTGTCGGTCAGCGGGCCATTGTGCTTGACCAGGCCTTCCAGCGTTTCCCAGGTCAGGTTCAGCCCGTCGAATTCGGCATAGCGCCGCTCCAGCCGCGTTACCACGCGCAGCGACTGCGCATTGTGGTCGAAGCCGCCCCATTGGGACATCCGCTCGTTCAGGGCATCCTCGCCGGTATGGCCGAACGGCGTGTGGCCGAAATCGTGCACCAGGGCGACCGCCTCGGCCAGATCCTCGTCGCCGCGCAATGCCCGCGCCAA
Source organism: Mesorhizobium sp. P2_F7 (assembly GCF_056403695.1). Lineage (NCBI taxonomy): Bacteria > Pseudomonadati > Pseudomonadota > Alphaproteobacteria > Hyphomicrobiales > Phyllobacteriaceae > Mesorhizobium > Mesorhizobium sp. P2_F7. Next base: position 164,321 of record NZ_JBFUFA010000005.1, read on the forward strand.
AGCGCGCGCGATTTGCGCCACCTCGATCGAATGCGTCAGCCTGGTGCGATAGTGGTCACCCTCATGCGCCACAAACACCTGCGTCTTGTGCTTCAGCCGGCGGAAGGCGGTGGAATGGATGATACGGTCGCGGTCGCGCTGGAACGGCGTGCGCGTCGGGCTCTCGACCTCGTCATAGAGCCGCCCGCGCGACTTGGCGGGATCGCTGGCATAAGCCGCGCGCGGCCGATAGCCGAACCCAATGTCGCCAAGCTCATTTGTCATGGCTGATGCCGCCGCAGTTGACTTGCCCCTTCCCGCTTCATACCTATCATGTGAAACCGAAAGCAAGGTGACGCCCATGGGCGCTGATGCCAAGACTGCCATGAAAGTCGAGATGACCGACTCCGCCGCCAGGCGGATCGCGAAAATCGTCTCTGGCGAAGCCGGCAAGACGGCGCTGCGCGTCTCTGTCGAAGGCGGCGGCTGCTCCGGCTTTTCCTACAAGTTCGACCTGGTCGACACCCGCAATGACGACGACGTCGCCATCGAGAAGGACGGCGCCACCGTGCTTATCGACGATCTGTCGCTGGTCTATATGGGCGGTTCGGTCATCGACTTCGTCGACGATCTGATGGGTCAGTCGTTCCAGATCCGCAACCCCAATGCAGTCGCCTCCTGCGGCTGCGGCACCAGTTTCTCCATCTAACGATATGTCTGCGGTCGGCGCGGTCCGTCAGGTCGCGCTGTCGGCCGGGCGCGATCTTGATGTCACGCTGGCCTTCTGGCGCGACGTGCTCGGTCTCAGCGTTCACGCCCGCTACGACCCGCCCGGCATCGCCTTCATCATGGCCGGCCCTGTGCGCCTGCTGTTCACCGACGGCGTGCCGGCCGGCACCGTCTATCTCGACATAGCGGGGCTCGAAGCCTTCCATGCCGAGGCGAAAGCATCCGGCGTTCCCTTCACCGCGCCGCCCGCGCTTGTCCATCGCGATACCGAAGGCACGTTCGGTCCAGCGGGGGAAAGCGAGTGGATGGCCTTTCTAAAGGACCCGGCAGGCAATACGATCGGGCTTGTCGAACGTCTCCCGCCCGAACATCCCTGAGGCCGCCCATGAAAATCGTCACCTGGAACATCAACGGCGTTCGCGCCCGCATCGGCAACCTCACCCATTGGCTGACCGAGAGCCAACCCGACATCGTCTGCCTGCAGGAAATCAAGACGGTCGACGAACAGTTCCCACGCGCCGAGATCGAGGCGCTGGGCTACAATGTCGAAACCCATGGCCAGAAAGGTTTTAACGGCGTCGCTTTGCTGTCGAAGCTGCCTTTCGACGAGGTCACCAGGGGCCTGCCCGGCGACGACACGGACGAACAGGCGCGCTTCATTGAGGGCGTGTTCTCCACCGACAAGGGCGCGCTGCGCGTCGCCTCGCTCTATTTGCCCAACGGCAACCCGATCGATGACGACAAGAAGTTCCCGTACAAACTGTCCTGGATGGAGCGGCTGCACCGCTGGGCGGAGCAGCGCCTGCTTTTGGAAGAGGCGCTGGTGCTGGCCGGCGACTACAATGTCATCCCTGAACCGATCGATGCGCGCTTCCCCGAGAACTGGCTGGGCGACGCGCTGTTCCAGCCGCAGACGCGGCAGGCTTTCCGCCGGCTGAAGAATCTCGGCTTCACCGAGGCGGTGCGCGCCGTCACCGACGCTGCCGATGTCTACACCTTCTGGGATTACCAGGCCGGCGCCTGGCAGAAGAACAACGGCATCCGCATCGACCATCTGCTGTTGTCGCCCGAAGCGGCCAATCGTTTTTCCTCGGCCTCGATCGAAAAACACGTGCGCGCCTGGGAAAAACCGTCCGACCACGTGCCGGTGGCGATCGATCTTGCCTTGCTGCCGGCCTGATATCAGCCCAAACCCTGATATCGCCACAATCGCGCCGTTGATTTGGAAATCAGCATGGCTGGGGTTCCATGACTATACGATTCCTTCTTTGTCCGATCGGCCTGGCATTTGCCATGGTCGCCCCTGCAGCGGCTCTTGCCGATCAGGAGTGCCTGGCCAACGGCAAGTCCTACCAGCTGGGCCAGGTCGCTTGCCTGACGGTTTCCGACCAGAGCCACATGGCTCGCTGCGACCTGGTGCTCAACAACACCTCGTGGACGAAGATCGACGACACCTGCCCCGACAACACCATGAAGTCGCACCTGCACGTTACGCCGATCTCGGTGCCGGCGCCCAGCATGGTGCCGACGGAACCGATCGCGAACTGATGTGAGAGCCGATCTCCTTGTGGGGGAGATGGCTGGTGGGGGAGATGGCTGGCAGGCCAGAGGGGCGCGCGAGGGATCGCGAACTCTCAATCAACCTATGAAGTGCCGAGAATTTATCTGGCTGAAATTGGTGCCTTGGTAGGCCCGACAGCCCGATAGGCCGGAGGGACAGCGCCCCCCCTCTGCCCTGCCGGGCATCTCCCCCACGAGGGGGGAGATCAGCAACCTTACTGGTCGCCGCCGCCCTTGGTGAGAATGTCATCGGCCAGCGAAATGGCGGTGCGGCGGTCGGCTTCGCCGGCGGCGGCAAACGCTTCTTCCTGCATGCCGCGGATCCATGGCTGATCGGCCGGCGAGGCGCGTTCGAGCGCGGCCGTCATCATCGCCAGCCCGCGCACGATCTTGCCGCTCTGGAACAGAAGGTTGCCGAGCGTCGCCTGGGCGCCGGCATGGCCCTTTTCGGCGGCGAGCTGGAACCAGCGGCCGGCCTGCTTGACGCTGGCCTTCACGCCGCCCTCGCCCTTCAGGAACATCTGACCCATCTCGAACTGGGCGTTCGGGTTGCGGTAATTGGCGGCCGCGCGCATGTAATATTCCTGCGCCGCGACCTCGTTTTCCTCGACCGGGCTGCCGGGAATGCCCGTCCTGAGATAGTCGCCCAGCGCCACCAGCGCGTCGGAGACATAGCTTTCCTCCGGCGAACCCGGCTCAACGTCCTGATCGACGATCTCGGAGAAGAACTTGAACGCCGCGTAGTCGTCGCGCGTCACGCCGTCGCCTTCGGCATACATACGTGCGAGCTTCCAGGTCGCGCCGATCTGGCCGTTCTCGGCGGCGTATTTATAGGCCTCGACCGCCTGTTCCTTGTGGCCGCTCTTGTAGGCGGAGAAGCCGAACTGGAACACGGCCCACGGGCTCGATTGCGGCTTCACGCCGGTCTTGTCGTCGAACACCTTGTCGTCGAAGGCCATGGCCTGGCCCGCGGCGCCAAAGATCGCAACAGCGACCAGTGCCGGAAGGACAGACGACCTCAACAACTCAGATATCCGCATAGCAATGTGTTTCTTTGGCACCGCCGGGATGGGTGACCGCGCCGTCGCGGGCAGGCCCTACCGTCTGTGCATATTTCCAAATCGCGCCCGACTGATAGTCGGTCGTGCGCGCCTTCCAGGCCTTCGCCCTCGTTGCCAGTTCGGCCTCGGACAGGTCGACCTCGATCGTGCCTTTGGTAGCATCGATCGAAATCACGTCGCCGTCCTTAAGCAGTCCGATCGGTCCGCCAACGGCAGCTTCGGGGCCGACATGGCCGATGCAGAAGCCGCGCGTCGCGCCCGAAAAACGGCCGTCGGTGATGAGGGCCACCTTGCCGCCCATGCCCTGGCCGTAGAGAGCCGCCGTCGTCGACAGCATCTCGCGCATGCCCGGGCCGCCGCGCGGACCTTCGTAGCGGATGACGAGCACCTCGCCTTCCCTGTAGTTGCGGTGCGTGACCGCCTCGAAACATTCCTCTTCCGAATCGAAACAGCGTGCCGGGCCTGAGAATTTCAGCTCCGTCATGCCCGCGACCTTCACAATCGCGCCTTCGGGGGCAAGGTTGCCCTTCAAGCCCACAACACCGCCGGTTTGGGTGATTGGTCGGTTGGCGGGACGGACCACATCCTGGCTATCATTCCAGGCAACATGTTCCATGTTTTCGGCCAAAGTACGGCCGGTCACGGTCAGGCAGTCGCCATGCAGGTAGCCGTGGTCGAGCAGCGTCTTCATCAAGAGCGGAATGCCGCCGGCCTCGAACATGTCCTTGGCGACATATTTGCCGCCCGGCTTGAGGTCGGCGATGTAGGGCGTCTTCTCGAAAATCGCGGCGACATCGAACAGGTCGAACTTGATGCCGGCCTCATGCGCGATGGCCGGCAAATGCAGCGCCGCGTTGGTCGAGCCGCCGGTGGCCGACACCACCGTCGCTGCATTCTCCAGCGCCTTCAGCGTGACGATGTCGCGCGGCCGGATGTTTTTGGCGACCAGCTCCATGATCTTTTCGCCGGAGGCGAAATTGAAGCGGTCGCGCATCTCGTAAGGCGCCGGCGCGCCGCAGGAATAGGGCAGCGCCAGGCCAATCGCCTCGGCGACGGTGGCCATGGTGTTGGCGGTAAACTGCGCGCCGCAGGAGCCGGCCGACGGACAGGCCGCCTGCTCGATCTCCAGCAGTTCGGCATCGCTGACCGTTCCGACCGAATGCTGGCCGACAGCCTCGAACACATCCTGCACGGTGATCTGGCGGCCGCGATAGGAGCCTGGCAGGATCGAGCCGCCATAGATGAAGATCGACGGCACGTTGAGCCGCACCATGGCCATCATCATGCCGGGCAGCGACTTGTCGCAGCCGGCGAGGCCGACCAGCGCATCGTAGCAATGGCCGCGCATGGTGAGTTCGACCGAGTCGGCGATGACATCGCGCGACACCAGCGACGACTTCATGCCCTGGTGGCCCATGGCGATGCCGTCAGTGACGGTGATGGTGCAGAATTCGCGCGGCGTGCCGTTGGCGGCCGCGACGCCCTTCTTGACCACTTGCGCCTGGCGCATCAGCGAGATGTTGCAAGGGGCGGCTTCGTTCCAGCAGGAGGCGACGCCGACCAGCGGCTGCGCGATCTCGGCCGCGGACAGGCCCATGGCATAGAGATAGGAACGGTGCGGCGCACGCGCCGGACCGACGGTCACATGGCGGCTAGGCAGCTTGGCCTTGGAAATGACTTTGGCGTCCATACTCTTCCTTGCCGCGGGCGGTGCGGCCTGCCTCATCGCCGAGCCTTTTGGCGCGTGTCCCGAGACGACTTCGAGGTGCGCCGGGTTTATGGCGGGAAATGGGCAATTTGGTCGGGCGGGACTGTAGCGCGGGGGTTGTTCAGAAACTGTTGCCAAAACGTCACAACTACGAGAGGCCAAAGTTGTGCGACGGATTGCAACGCTGGCGCGTGCCGGGACGACCCGGCGCCCTCCTGCAAAAGAAAAAGGCCGGGCAACGCCCGGCCTTTTTCTCTTCAATTTTAAAGGCTTACCACTTCACCTTCAACGATGTCGAAACGGCCGACACAAGATCGTTGCCGAAGTCTGCGGTGTAATCTGTACCATACGTGACGCCATCGCCGCCCACGACGGGATGGATCGACCCGCTGGTAAGCACGCCCAGCGCGCCGCCAAGGCGAACCTCGATGTTCTGGGTCGGCGTGTAGGCGACGCCGCCGCTGACCGTCCAGGTGTCCGTCTGGGCGCTCAGACCGGTGGAGGTTCCGCGATCCCAGGTAAGAGCGGCAGCACCGCTCCACTGATCGTTAAACTTGTGACCAATACCACCTGAGACCGTCCAGCCATCCCGGTAGAGCAGATCAAGCGATGTAGCGCGGGTGGGGCCGGTCGTGGTGCAAGCACCCGGGGCGCCGGTCGGGCAGAATGGTATACTCTGCAACACGCTCCAATTGACCCACTTTATGGATCCAAACGCGAGCCAACCCGGAGCAATACCTGACTGGAGCTTGAGTTCCAAAGCCTCAGGCACCTCCGAAGAACCGCTTACGTCGGTTATGCGACCCAAAATTGGATTGGTGGGATCGAGGAATCCAGGAACCTGGGTCAGATCAAGCGTGCCCGAAAGGTTGTCGAGCTTGACGGCCGAATTGTAAACAAGGCTGGCTCGCAAAGCGATATCAGGAATCTCATAGGCAACGCCTGCGCGCCATCCATAACCGTCGCCCTTGAGATCGAGGCGCCCTATGCCCGTACCAAGAAACGCCGGAAGGGGAGCGACCAGCTGTTCCTTGTAGCCGGAAACGTCTTCGTGGAACACACCGCCGATGAAACGAATTTGTCCTTTGCCAAGGTCCATTTTGTACGAGCAGGTCCCGCCCACGGCTTCGCTCTTGACCTTGGTCACGATATTGCCGTTCGCACCGGCCCAATTGGCGCCAGGATTGCTGTACGCGCCGATCGGCTGGCCATAGTCGATAAGACAATCAACCGGCCCGAGACCGGCCTTGATGCCGACACTCGGAACCCAATAGCTTTCCGTGTCGCGGGCACTGTTGGAGAAGCCAAGCAGGTTGAGCGGGCCGTCAGCCGGATTCGTGTCCACCACATTCTTCAGGTCGCGCTGCGGCATCACATAGGTGCCGGTAAACTCGGCCGTGACCGGCGCCGGATCGAACAGCAGATCGATATCATAGCCGCCGCGCTCCAGGCCGCCGGCATGAACGGAACCGATCAGGCCCAGCGAAAAACACCCCGCCCCCAGCAGTGTTTTTAATCGCAAATTGTTCATGGATGTCCTCCCCGAAATACTAGTGCGTCAAGCTAGAACCAATTCGGGTTAACGGCGCAACAATGAATTCACATAGCGTACATGTACACCTGAGCCGACTGCCTTTCCGGCACAGCGGCTGGTCCCAAAGCCAGGACGAAAAACGGCTTCCCAGGGGCAAGTCGGCGAAAAATTCTGTGAAACCTGTCACAAAAAGCTCAAAAACAAGCCCTTTCGGGGCTATTTGGCCCGATTGTTACATTATGGCAACAATAGGGCCAAAACTTTCCGTTTACGTCAATATTAACGCTACGGAATGCCTGTTTTTCGGGCAAAGGCGCCGCCGCGAAGCACGCGCCGAGGGTTGCGAATCCGGCAACTCAGCCGGCGTCGCGCACCCTGGTCAGAGCCACCGAAAGCTTCTCCTGCTGATCGCGGTATTCGTCGAGTTTTTCGCGCTCGGCTGCGACGATCTCTTCCGGCGCACTGGCGACGAATCGTTCGTTGGACAGCTTCTTGTGCAACCGCGCGATTTCCTCGGTCACCTTGGCCAGTTCCTTCTGCAGCCGCGCCGCCTCGGCGGAGAGATCGATCAGGCTGCCGAGCGGCAGGCAGATCGTCGCCTCGTTGAGCACGATCTGGGCCGAGCCCTTGGGTGCGGCGTCCTGCTGCGATATCTCGCCGACCCGGGCCAGCCGCTTGATGGCGGAAGCATGGCGTTCCAGCCTCTGCTGGGTCTCGGCGCTGGCGCCGACCACCACCAGCGGCGCGATCGCCGCCGGCGGCACGTTCATCTCCGAGCGCACCGACCGGATACCGGAGACCAGATCGACCAGCCAGTTGATGTCGGCCGCCGCGTCGGCGTCCTCGAAGTCCGGTGACGGCCAGGCGGCGTGGCAAAGCAGCGTTCCGCGCGTCCTGCCCTCGCCTGCCGTCTGCGCCCACAATTCCTCGGTCATGAACGGCATCATCGGATGCAGCAGCTTGTAGATCTCGTCGAGCACAAAGGCGACGCAGGCGCGGCTTTCCGCCTTGGCCGCCTCGTCGGTGCCCATGAACACCGGCTTCAGGAGTTCCAGATACCAGTCGCAGAACAGGTTCCAGACGAAGCGGTAGGCAGCGCCCGCCGCTTCGTTGAAGCGGTATGAGGTGATGCCCTCGGTGATCGCGTGCGACGCCCTGGTCAGTTCGGTCAGGATCCAGCGGTTGACCGGCAGCTTGGCGTCGTTCAGCCAGAAATCGTCATTGCGCGCGACCTCGTTCATCTCGGCAAAGCGCGTCGCGTTCCACAGCTTGGTACCGAAATTGCGGTAGCCGGCGATGCGGGCCGGGTCGAGCTTCACGTCTCGCCCTTGCGCCGCCATCACCGTCAGCGTGAAGCGCAGCGCGTCGGCGCCAAACTCGTCGATGAGGTCGAGCGGATCGATGACGTTGCCCTTCGACTTCGACATCTTCTGCCCGTTCTTGTCGCGAACCAGCGCATGCACATAGACGGTGTGGAACGGCTCCTCGTGCATGAAGTGCAGGCCCATCATCATCATCCGGGCGACCCAAAAGAAGATGATGTCGAAGCCGGTCACCAGCACGTCGGTCTGGTAATAGGTCTTCAGCTCCGGCGTGTGATCGGGCCAGCCGAGCGTCGAGAACGGCCACAGTGCCGAGGAGAACCAGGTGTCGAGCACATCCTCGTCACGGGTCAGGATCTCGCCCGGCTTGAAGGTTTCGAGCTTTTCCTCGACCCAGGCTTTCCATGGCCCCTCCAGCGCCAGGTAATATTCGATTGCCGCGCCCAGCGCCTCTTCCTCGGTCTTCTCGACAAAGACGCGCCCGTCCGGCCCGTACCAGGCCGGGATCTGATGGCCCCACCACAGCTGGCGCGAGATGCACCAGGGCTGGATGTTCTCCATCCAGTCGAAATAGGTCTTTTCCCAGTTCTTCGGCACGAAGTTGGTGCGGCCTTCGCGCACCGATGCGATCGCCGGTTTGGCGAGTTCGGCGGCATTGGCATACCACTGCTCGGTCAGGAACGGCTCGATCGGCACGCCGCCACGGTCGCCATGCGGCACCGCGTGGCGGTGCGGCTCGACTTTTTCGAGGAAGCCGCCGGCCTCCATCAGCTCGACGATCTTCTTGCGCGCCACGAAACGGTCGAGACCGTCGAGTTCGTCCCAGACGGCCTGGCGTTCCGGCGTGATCTCAAGGCCGGCGAGGAAGTCCTCGTTATCCCTGAGTTTTATGGCGGCCTCCATGGTCAGGATGTTGATCGCCGGCAGCTTGTGGCGCTTGCCGACCTCGAAATCGTTGAAGTCGTGCGCCGGCGTGATCTTGACCGCACCAGAGCCTTTCTCCGGATCGGAATACTCGTCCGCCACAACAGGGATCTTTCGGCCGACGATCGGCAGCACGACATTCTTGCCAACCAGATGCCGGTAGCGCTCGTCTCCCGGGTGCACGGCGACCGCGGTATCGCCGAGCATCGTCTCCGGACGCGTCGTCGCCACGGTGATAAAGGTTTTCGGATTTTCCGGATCGAACGCCTCGCCCTCGATCGGATAGCGGAAGTGCCAGAGATTGCCGTTGACCTCCTGCGTCTCGACCTCGAGATCGGAAATCGCCGTCAACAGCTTCGGGTCCCAGTTCACAAGGCGCTTGTCCTTGTAGATCAGCCCTTGCTTGTAGAGGCTGACGAAGACTTCGAGCACGGCCTTGGACAGGCCATCATCCATGGTGAAGCGTTCGCGCGACCAGTCGGCCGAGGCGCCGAGCCGCTTCAGCTGGTTGAAGATGGCGCCGCCGGACTCGGCCTTCCACTCCCAGACCTTCTCTATGAACTGCTCGCGGGTTAGATCGCGGCGATGGATCTGTTTCTCCATCAGTTGGCGCTCGACCACCATCTGCGTGGCGATGCCGGCATGGTCCATGCCCGGCTGCCACAGCACGTTCTTGCCGCGCATGCGCTCGAAGCGCACCAGAATGTCCTGCAGCGTGTTGTTGAGCGCATGGCCCATATGCAGCGAGCCGGTGACGTTGGGCGGCGGGATGACGATGGTGAAGGCCTCCGCCCCCTCCTCGGCGCCGGCGCCGGCGCGAAATGCGTCCGCCTCTTCCCACATTTTGGCGATCTTCGGCTCGACGGTCTTGGCGTCGTAGGTCTTTTCAAGCATGGGAAAATGGTCCGCGCTGTCGGGATTTGCTGGTTCGGTGTAAATCGGAAGGTCTTGGCCAAGTCAACCGCAAGGGCCGCCTCGGATCATGAGAAGCAAATAGGCGCGGCGAGGATCGGATCAAGCGGGAGCTGTTCGCGATCTACTCATCCACGATGGCAGCCCCCAATTCGCCGGAGACAGCCTTTTCACTCGCGCCTTGACCGCTGATCCCAGCCATCTTAGGTTGCCAACGCTGCTGTAGGGCGCATCGGCTTCCAGCCGGAGGGGCATTGCCCGCCTACACCACCTCAACCCAGCAATGCGCCCATGCCGACCCTCGAACACCACAAGAAACAGGCCAAGCTCTATCTCAAATGGCACCGCGAACGGCATTATCCCGTCGCCGCTGTGATTGGATGGCTCTTGCCGCGTTTTCACCATCTCAGCGACAGCCAAATCCTCGATCACGGCTTCAAGCTTGCCGATGCCCAGGAACTCGTCGCCAGGAAGTCAGGTTTCGAGAGCTGGCAGGCGCTGAAGGAAGGCCTTCAAACCGTGACCGATCATGCAGCAGCAGACGCCGCAAAACCGCATCTTGCCTTTGCCGAGCCACAGCTCTTTGTCTGCGACATCGCAGCGGCCTGTAATTTCTACCGGCAAAAGCTCGGCTTCGAGACGCGCTTCACCTATGGCGAGCCGCCCTTCTACACCCAAATCATCCGCGATGGCGCACGGCTCAACCTGCGCCATGTCGACAAGCCTCCACTCGCCGCCAATTCGACCGATGACCTGCTGGCAGCGACGATCGTCGTCGACAACATCAAGGCTCTGTTTCTGGAGTATCAGGCAGCCAACGCCCCGTTCCACCAGGCATTGCGGACCGAACCCTGGGGCGCCCGCACGTTCATCATCAAGGATCCCGATGGCAACCTCATCTGCTTCGCGACGAGCGCGGGCTGAACTCATCGACAAAAAACGCCGCCTCATGGGCGGCGTTTCGAGAGTGAGCGTTGGGGGAGTTTACTGCGCGCCGCGCGCGACGCGCTCTATTTCCTCGCGCACCAGCCGCTCGACCAGCGTCGGCAGATTGTTGTCCAGCCAGTCCTGCAGCATCGGCCGCAGCATTTCCTCGGCCATCTCGTCGAAAGTCTTCTTGCTGCGGCTGGCAAAGGCGTCGGAGAGCTCGCCGAAGGCGGCTGCGACCTGCCGTCCGGTCTGTTCCGAAACGATCGCCGGGCGAACATGCGTTGCATCGGCTTGGCGCGCCTGCTCGCTGCGCGAAGGGCCAGGCTCGTAAGCAGGCTCGGCCGCGAAATCGTCCTCGAAAGCCTCGATCTCCGCAGCAGCAGCCTGCCGCTTCCCGGTCTCTTGCGGCTCGATCTCTTGCTGCCTGACTTCCAGCGGCTTGGCCACATCGGCTGGCTTTGCCTGGCTGCCCACGGCGCCAATTTCGCGCCGCCAATCGGTGGCGATCGAATCGGTGGTTTCCGCCTTTGCCCGGGCCGGCGCTTCTGGCCTGGCCGCCGGGGCAGGCTCGCTGGCTATCCTGGCGCTCACTTCCGCCAGGGTCATCGGTGCATGCGTGGGAGGCGCGACGGCCGTGGGAGCAGGATTTGCCGGCGTCGCGGGCTTCACCGGAGCCGGCTCGGAACGCGGCTCCAGCCGCGCCACGACGGGCTCGGCCAGTTGCGCCTGCACCTCGGCCAGCGTCGCCGGCTTCTTGCTTTCGGCCGCGCTGTGCAGCTCGCTCCGGAAGGCCTCGACATCCGAGGCCGGCCCGCCGGCCGGCACAAGGTCCTGGCGCAACTCATCAGCGTCACCCGGCTGTTTGCGGCCGGTGTCGCTGTCTTCGATGATCCTTCTGATGGAAGCCAGTATTTCTTCCATGGAAGGTTCGCGCTGTGCGCTGCTTGCCGTCGCCATCGTCACATCCGCCGCCCTTGTGACCCGTTCCAAGATTCCCTGTCCGTCAAAGCCGGGCACGAATCATGGCGACAGCGTAGCCGACGGAGCGCCATCGGAGAATCCCCAATCTCGGGAGACGCGGGATTTCAACAATTTAGACATGGCCCGGACCGAAAACCTTCTTTCGGGAAAGATCCTGTCGGTACAAAAGGATAGCGCCGCGCATCTCTGGGATGCGCGGCGCTCCAATAATGCTTCAGTCCTGCGGGATTTGAACCGCCTGGAGACGATCAGCGGCCGTCCGGCGTGCGCAGGCCGATCCACTTGTCCTTGACGGCTCTGTAGTGCTCTTCAGGCTTGTACTTGGTCACCTGCAACCCGAGACGCTCGACCGACAGCCGCCCCATGGCCGAGAGGATGGCATAGCTCGCCACCACCACATCGCGCTCGGAGCTGGCGAGGTCGATCTTGGCCGAGATGACGGCGTTCTGCGCGTTCAACACGTCGAGCGTGGTGCGCTGGCCGACATTGCGCTCTTCGATGACGCCGTTGAGCGCCAATTGCGCGGCGGCGATGACCTGCCGGTTGGCGTCAACGCTTTCCTGCGCAGAGGTGTATTGCGTCCATGCCGACGTCACCGCCTGCCGCACCTGGTCGCGGCTGACATCGACTTCGATGCGGGCCTGGCTGAGCGATTCCTTCGACTGGCGGACCAGGGCCGAGGTGCGGCCACCCGAATAGATTGGAATGGTCAGTGTCGCACCGATGTTGGCGGAACGGGTGGTGCCATTCTGCGACGTCAAGGTTTCCGGCGAGTTTTTGGAATAGTCTTCCGAAACGCCGGCGGAAGCGGAAAGCTGCGGCAGCAGCGCGCCTTCGTGCGACTTCACTTGAAATGCGGCCGCGTCGACCAGATGCTCGGTAGAAAGAATGGCCGGATGTTCGGTCGCTGCGATGTCGATCGCCGCATCGAGACTCCTCGGCAAAAGCTTTGCCAACGGCGACGCCGCCTTGAGCTTGCCTGGATCGTCGCCGACGATCTGGCGGTAGGTTGCGGCACTGGCCAGCGCCTGTGCGCGGGCCGCGCTCAACTGCGCCACCGCGGACGAGCGCGAGGCGTCGGCCTGCGCCACGTCGGTCCGCGTGCCTTCGCCGACCTCGAAGCGCGAGCGCGCCGCGCGTGCCTGCTCGGTCAGGAACTGCAAATTCTGTTCGGTCAGCACGGCCACCTGTCGGTCATGGATGACATCCATGTAGGCGCTTGCCGCGTTGAACAACGTATTCTCTTCGGTGTTGCGCAGGCTTTCGACCGACGCCTTGACCTGCGCCTCGGCTGCCGCGACGTTGTTCTTGGTTTGAAACCCGTCAAACAGCATCTGATTGATGACGACGCCGAAGCTGCCGGTTGTCAGACGAGTGCCGGCGTTTGAACCGTTGAGATGCCGGCTGGCGTAACCGGCGTCCGCACTCCCGGTAATGACCGGCCTGTACCCCGACTTGGCGATCGGCACGCCTTCATCGGTGACGCGCACGCCCGCACGGGCCGAATTCAGCGACGAATTGTTCTGGTAGGCCTTGGAAAGCGCGCCGAGAATGGTTTCCGCCGAGGCGGCTATCGGCGAAAGCGCTGTCGCGGAAATAAGGACGGTAGCAAACAAGCTCTTGGCTAAGGACGGCACTTTAAATCCCTCATTCGTTTTGCACGGGAACCACGCCACGCCAGCCCATCCCGAGGGATCAGCCAGCGCCGCGTCGATTTATCGTTCCCCCGCTGACGGCCTCCCGAAAACACCGGTTAACCAAATCAGCAACGATTGTCCAATCGCAAGCCAACATGACAGCGTCTTTGCTGCAAGGCAAAATCACTTAGAATTCGAACGCGTGAATACGTTCAAATCCCGGTAGTGGCTTAATTGCCGCATTAAATGCCCGTCTTCCGGTTACAACCCCCCCTGCTTTGAAAAACAAACGGGCCACACCCGCATTGCCCTGCCCTTCGACGGCGACCAGACGGCCGCCCTCGGCGAGTTGGCCGAGCAGCGCCGCCGGCACTTCCTCGACGCTGCCGCCGATCAGAATCACCTTGTAGGGCGCCTTGGCGGCATGGCCTTGCGGCAGCGGCCCGATGACCACGGCGACATTGTCGCAGCCTTGCGCCGAGAGTGCGGCCTTGGCCGTTTCTGCCAGTCCGGCATCGCTTTCCAGCGCAATGACGGATTTTGCCAGCCTGGACAGCAGTGCCGAGGAGTAGCCGGTGCCGCAACCGACATCGAGCACCGAATCGCTCGCATTGATCTCGGCCAGCTGCAAAAGCTTGGCCAGCGGCGACGGCTCCATGAGGTAGCGCGCACCGCCGCCATCGCCACCGTCGGAGATGCGGATGTCCTCGTCAATGTAGGCAAGAGCCTGTTGCGCTGCGCCGACAAAGGCCTCGCGCGGAACCGCAAGCATGGCGTCGAGCAATGCCGCGTCGGTCACGTCGGTGGTGCGGACCTGGCCGTCGACCATCTTGACGCGAAGTTCGGAGAAATCAGCGCTCATGTCCCAACCAATCCGTCAAAAACCAATGCGCTGAAATGCGCTTGCCGCGCCAACACTGCGGCGCATTCGACCGGAACTCAAGCCCCCGCCACGCGGGAGCTGAAGCAACTGGAGGCCTCGCCCGGAATCGAACCGGGGTGCAAGGATTTGCAGTCCTCTGCGTAACCACTCCGCCACGAGGCCTCGTCGCTCCCGGCGAGCGAACTCAATATGGTGGCGGCGAAAGGTCGTCAAGCGTCCGCGCAGCATTCCGGCGCGCTTTCCGCGTCAGCCTCCGCAACGTGGTTCCCGAGCGGTTTAACCGATTGGTGCAGCGGTATATTAGCCGCTCGTTAAGCATGACTGCCTGGCAAGCGAAACTCGAACCCGCACCTTTACGTTGCGGGAGGTGGAGGTAGCCCATGGAAAGGGCCGCGGCAGACCGGAAAATCAGCCCTTCGCGCAGATTGTCGCTGCTGCGCTGCCAACAGCTTGTGCGCTACGCCATCGACTGCCTCGCCATCGAGGGTGCAAACCGGCTTTCGCCGCACGATCGTGCGCGGCTGGCTTCCGCCGCCGCCGTTCTCAAGGAAATCTGCGAGGGGCTGGAAAGGCGCAGCGGCCGCTGAGCCGGCACCGCGCGCCGCGTTTTTCAACTCGGCCGGCGCCGCCGTTCCCACCAGACGACGAACCGCCGCCGCTGGCGGCGCACCGCGGCAAATTCGTAGGAAAGCACCAAAAGACCGAGCGGAATCATCCAGAAGCCGAGAATCGGCAGGAAGCCGAGAAGACCGAAAAATACCAGCACGATGCCGATGGCGATCCTGAGGCCGCGTGAGCGCGGCATGGTGAACTCGCGGCCGAACACCGAGATTTTCCGCGCCGGTTCCTGATTTTCGCCTGCTGCAGTCATCTCGAACGTCGATCCGGTTGCCATCAACAAACCCATATGCACCAAAGGCTGCAATCGCCTTTTTGGTTCCGCCGACCGGGGCTGGACGGCATTCCAGACGGCTCATATGTGGTGTCATCAGGCGATTGCCAAAAACCATTGCATGAAAAAGCGCTAAAAAATGCGAAATGCTTCTTTGCAAAGCCGAAACGGGTTTGCTATAGGCTGCGCCACTCACATGAGAGCCTCTGTTCCCCGGTAGCTCAGTGGTAGAGCAACCGGCTGTTAACCGGTTGGTCGCTGGTTCGAATCCGGCCCGGGGAGCCAAATTTTTTCAAGCACTTACCGCATATGCAAAATCGCCATTTTGGGCGATAGGTACGGTTTAGGTACGCATCTCTTTCGCGGGGCCCTGATCTATACGCGAAGGAGAGAATGACCATGGTCCGCGTTTTGGCGATCTGATCGCATCAGACTCAGGCAACATTGAATTGGCTTCGCTTGGCCATTGGCGTGGCATTCGGTGTCGGCATGCGTCTGGCGGTCGCCGGATAAAGAAAGGCCCGGAAGCCGAAGCAGCCGTCAATTATTGCCAGTTCGAAAACCACGGATCGGTGTCATACCCTAAGCGCGGACTATAATGATCGAGGAAGTTTGCCGCGTTATTTGACGGTTGCGCAACGACGGTGCGGGTCGATTTGCACCCCGCTTTCGAGGTTGGCTTGCTGCCAGCCTTCATATGAGCTGCAGAACACGAGGTTGAAGCCTGAGCGGTGGCCACCTTCTTCTTCTCTTTCGCAACAGCTGCTCCGGTGGCTGCCAATACCATTGCTACGCCAAAGACAACGAGTTTCATTGAAACGCCCTCACCCTGAACATCCGAAATGATTGTGCCTAGTTGCCGTGACGTCAACACTATTTTGTCGGCAACGACGGCGAACGGTGCCACCGGATTATTGTCTGGCATCGTCAAGCACGCCCTTGTGGCGGCGAAGCTGCGCGCTTGATCGGCCGTTTTGCGGCATCCGGAACGGCTTCGTTCGCATCCTGCTCAGTGTCCCGCCGCCCGTAGACGAGCCCAAACACAAGCGCGAAATACCCCACCTGCACCACAAAAGCGGCGATGACGCCCCAGATCACACCCTTTCCGATGGACCCCGTGTCGAGATAGACCCAAGCAGCAACGACCACCGACGTCGCCAGCATTCCCACCAGAAACCGCGGAAAATACATTGACCTAAGCCCCTTGCAGCCGTTCCCCAACGGCTCCCCACATCCTTCTGACCATTATTTAGTATTTTAGCAATCGCGCAAGTACTGCAGTTCGGCCGCTTGCGCAGCAGCCCTGAGGGAGAGCCTTGCGGGCTTAGCTCTCTCGCGGAAATCCTGCATCCAGGCGGGGTGCATGTCCTCCCGGCAGGGCCATACGCGATCACACCATACCCTTGATTGGTGGGTCCGCTACGCTTCACGGGCGGCGGGCCCCATTTCCGCCTTAAGGCCGGCGCCACCCACCCAGGCATACCCCAACGGCGCCGGCCCCTTTTCCGGAACATCTCTGAAATCTTCAGCACGCCCTTGCGGGGCGAAGTTTGCATTTGTCTGCGCTCGGGGCGATCCCGAACACACAGACCTAGTTGCGCGTGAAGTCCACGAGCCGCTGTTAAAGTCGATCGAGAAGATCATCGGCCAGAAGGCGCAGTTCGGGTCAGCCTGAGATAATTTCGTAGCTAAGGATCTGAGCGTCGCTCAGGGACGACCTCCGTCCAGGCGAGATGACGCCGGAGCCGAACAGGGAGAACGGCTTCACAGCGCACGAACACTTCATGGTCAGGTCCATTCGACACAAATGTGCCCGACGAGCTTCGCTCCACAAGCCCCGCCCTGCCGTTCGAAATGGTGAAGGTCGCATGGTGCCTGCACGGCAGCGCGGTCTGGCGCTACCGGCAGCGCGACATGGTGGGCGTGGCTGGTTATTTGGTAATGGCGGTCAGCGCGGTGATTGTTGTCCTGCTGCCGGTGCAGTAGGAAGGAAAGCGCTAAGCCGGCTAGTACTCCTAAACACCTGACGCTGCGTCAAGAATCAGGTATCGCTGAGTTGCGGCGGACCTGAAAATCGCCCTGCCGGCGCTGATCAGGCAACCTCCCAAGCGGCGCCGGCTTTTTTCATCGCAAAGGAAGCTGCCCGACGCGCGCCACGAAGGTCGGCGGACCTAGGCGCGCGTCGGGCCATTTGCGGGTGGGCTTGGGGCCGGCCCGCAACACCAAGCTAACAGACACATTAGCCGTCACTCAATTAAGACTGAAGTCCCCGGCCCTTGGTCTTGGTCCCGCCGCCTGATGGCAGCACAGGCGATGCGCAACAGGACTGCTGTTGAAAGCGATCGAGACGATCACCGGCAAGAGGGCGCCGTTCACCCAGCGGAACGGGACAAGGCCGGCGCAGCCGCCAAGCTAGGCCTCGAAAGGTGTCCCGTCGCCTTTTCGAACGAACGAAGGGCGGCGGGACAAAAACCGGCGATGAAGGGAGTTAATCGTCGGTCGAAGCGTTTCTATTTCCGCAACGAAACGGCACAATGTCTCCTCGCGGAAGTCCTGTAACGAGGTGTGCCGCAAGTCCTCCTCGCCTCGAAGATGCTTCACACGACCGATCAGGCCCGGCCGGCCCCATACCGTCGCCGGCCGCTTCATGCCCTTCGGCGGCGTTCCCGGGTTGGCCTGGACGCGTTCCCATAAGCAACCGCGCGCCACCTTCATTGACTGGGTTCGGTACCCAAGAATTTGACTTCGTGAATCCAGGCATCGCCCTCGGGGGGCTCCACGAGGGTCGGCATCAACTGCTGGGCAAAGTTAAGGCGCATGCACAAGCCCGCCAGCCGGCGATTAAATTAGATTACGCTTAATTAGTTATCGAGAATTTTAACGATTCGTTGACCGCGCTGTCCCAAAATAGGACGGCGCGGTCAAATCCCAACCGGCTGCGCAGGCGGCTCCGGCAAACGCGCCCTACCCAGCCCAGTGCGTCGGAGCCGCTCCCACACGCCCTCTAATACCAGCAATGGTTGAATCAACCGTTACGATACGTGCTTTCCGGTGCCCTGTGACAGTCGTTAGACTTTGATGGAACAGAGCGCTTCACATTACCGGCGCCGCAGACATGTGCCACCTGTCAGGGCAAGCGCGTCCGACCAAACAAAAAGCCCGCCGGCATGAGCCAGTGGGCGAGAAAGTTTCATCAAAGGCTGACGAGGGGTTTGAATTCTCGTCGTACATCAAATTAGCGGAAACTCACATAGGATCAACTAGTCCTTACGGCCTATCGCCCTGCTTCGAGCAACCCCTATTTCCACTCCGAGGCGAGGTAGATCAGGCAACGACCAATGGAGCGGTTTGCCAAAAAACTCACTCTTCGCGCGAAGGAACAAGCGCTCGCGCAAGCAAATGACCGGGAAGCCCTGCGAACCCAGATCGCCGAAGCCTACAAAAGCCTGGCTGAGATGTCCGAGCGCCTGAAGGCCGCGGATCTCGCGGACGGGCGCCTGAAAGTGTACCGGCCGCGCTATGGAGGCAATTTCTCGTGCCCAATCTGTTGGGTGGAACGCGGCACAGTCAGGATGCTCCGTCCTGAAGAGGAGCCGAACCATGCGTACCGCTGCAAAGCATGCGGTTTCAACGAATTGAATGATCAATGACAGCGGCAAGAGAGCCGAATTCATCCAGTTGAACGGTTCCTACCGACCCCTGGCTCCGCAGAGCCCATCTGCCGCTGGCGCGGTTTTGCATCGCATCGAGAAGGACTTTGAACACACTGCCGACTTCTTGCCCAATCTCGTCGGCGCTGATGGCTTCCTTGTCGGCAGCCTTCATTGCCTGGTTTGCCAAATCACTGATGGCTGCCGGATCATCCGTGAAGGCGTCCGGCAGATGCTCAGCCATCTATTTTTCGAGGAAGTCGATGTTGCGCTTGCTCATGAGGGCTAAAGGTCGCCGTGTTACTGCCGCGCAGGTTCAGGTTCCCGCGCCAAGACGGCGACAAGCACCGAGCAGTCGAGTTCCTCGTGGAACGAAACGCGAGGGTCCGCCTTCGGCAAAATTTGAACCATGCGAAGCGACTTCGATCTGGCCGTCTTGGCCAGACGTTCAGCGCATTCAACCTCAATGACCGCTTTCGCGGACTGTGCACCTTGGTGATCGCCCAGCCAACACATTCCTGCAACCTCGAAACTTCGATGCTGTTTCCACCGATTCCATACATTCGTGAACCATGTCGCCCTTCATTTTGATGAAGCAGTTCTGGGAGGTGAAAGGCAGCTCCCTAGCCGGCGGACATCAGGTACATCAAAACGCTCACTGCGGCAGCGACTGCTGTGCCACCCAGGATCATGGCAAACCGTTTCCGCTTGCGGGTCTTCACGCGCTGCTTCTGGTCGGTCCCAAGGTAAGCGCTATAAAGGCGCCGTCCGTCCTCTCCAAAGCGGTCGCTATTTGGGTAAGCCTTCCTAGGCTTAGGTCGCGGTCGAAGTATTTTCATCGCCCAATTCAACGAAGACCCGTCATCTCGCGTCAGTTTAGCGACCACTCATATGTGCACTCAAGCCTTGATTGGTCTCGGCCCGTAGCGGAGTCACAATCTCGCTGTTCGACCTATGTTGGCGGCAATCCTCATCCCCGCCGGTGCTCCGTTATCCTCGTACTGCCCGGCGCGAACCAGGCCTCCAGCACCGGCAAGGCTGCTCGAGGGTCGCAGCGGCCGCACATGAAGATGTCGAGGGCCGCATAGTCGATCTCGGGCCAGGTATGGATGCTGATATGGGATTCGGCGAGCAATGCGACGCCGGTAATGCCGCCGCCATCGCCGAAATTGTGCAGCATGACGTCGAGCACCGTGGCGCCGCAGGCCGTCGCCGCCGCGCGCAACGTACGCTCGATGCCCTCGGCATCCAGCAGGCCGCGGCACTCCCAGAAATCGACGAGAAGATGCAGACCAGGCGCGAAGGGTCGATCCTCTACGGTCTGGGCCTGATCGGTCTGGTTCTGATCGGTCACGGGGATATCCATCAGGACCGCCCCGGTTCTTGCGCGAACAGCACCCGCTTCCAATTGGTGTCCCTTGTCTGCATGCGCCAGATGAAGGCATCGAGGATGTAGTGGGTTGCCTGGGGCATGGCAAGCAGCGGCGCCAGCCAGATCAGTGCATCGGAAGAGCCGAGCGACGGCAAGGTCGCGAAGACGCCGAACAGGCCGCCATGCTCGCGCCAGACGAAGCCGTCCCAAAACCCCTCCTCCAGATAGGCGAGGCCGAAAAGAACGGCCATGTAGACAGGCACGGCCCGCCAGGTGAACAGATGGGCGATCCATGGCGCCAGGAAGGAACTGTGCCCGCCCTGCAGCCGCGCCTGGTTGCGGCCATAGCCCCAGATCAGCGCGATATAGGGGATGCCGTGGGCGATGATGTTGGTGCCGGTGAAGACGAGGTCATTGTCAAACAGCACGATGCCGATGAACCAGGACGTCGCGGTGCCGACGAGCAGCAGATTGCGCGGCAGGTTGAAGCCGATGCCGCGACGCAGCAGCATGGCCTCCTTGACGACGTAGGCGACCAGGATGGCGCCATAGGCGAGGCCGGCGACGGTGGCGAGCAGCGGCAGATCGAGGCGGATGAAATCGCCTTCGATGAACCAGGAGAATTGCCTCTGGTGGCAATGCCAGTAGATCAGCGGATAGAGCGTTGCGCCGTAGATCGCCGCTATGTCGATGCGGCGGAAGAGCGGCGGCAGGCCGCGTTCCCGGCGCGCATAGATCATCATGAACCCGTATTGCTGGCGCACGAAATGGAACACGGCGGCATAGGCGAGCACGCGCCAGAACACCATGCTGCCGCACCAGTAGAGCAGGCAGCCGCCCAGCCAGGCGAGCAGCGGCGTCAAGCCGTAGAGCCAGGGCCGCGCGCTCAACTCGGCGCGGTCGAGATAGGTGCGGAACAGGGTCGAATAGACATGCGCCACGTCGACGCCGACGACCAGCATCAGCCAGACCCAGGGCGACGTCTCGCTTGCCGCGCCGCCGAGCAGCGACCAGGCCAGGGCGGCCAGCGTCACCACCAGCCCCGGTGCCAGGATGAAGCCGAGGTCGAAACGGGCGGAGAATATCCAGGGTTGAGCCTTGAGGGTGGAATGCGCCATCACAGCACCGTCTCGAAGGGATGGCCCAAATGGGCCATGGCATTCTCGGCCGCACGAACCCCGTGCGTATAGGCTTCCTCGAAGATGGAGACGCCGCTCATGTCCGAATGGGCGGTGAAGACAGGCGGCTTCTGGGCGAGACCCGAGCGCCGCTGCGCGCCCCAGATGAAGCCCGGCACCGGTCGTATCATCGCATGCCCCCAGACCCAGACGTCGGCTCGCACGACATGGCCTTCGAGCTCGGGATGGACAGCCAGAAGCTCCCTGAGGAAGATGTCCTGCCAGGCCTGCAGCGGCCGCGCCAGGGCCTCCCGGCGTGCCTCTTCCGGCGGCAGGTGGCTCAGCGGCCAGTAATACGTCAACACCGTCTTCGTGGGACGCATCTGCGTGATCTGGTGGGTGGCCACGACGTAGCCGAGCAGCGGGCTGTCGAAGACGACATTATCCCAACTGAGGCCTGCCCCCGTGCCGCCGGGCAGACTGTCGAGCGTGATGTTGGCCACCACCCAGGGCGCATAGGAAAAGCCGGCGGCAAGGGCGGCATTCTTCATCAGCCGCGCGGTAACGAAATGCGGCGTCGCCAGCACCACCGCCTTCGCCTCGACGCGGAAGGTCTTGTCCTCAGCCGCATCCCAGACGTCGACCGCCACGCCGTCACTAACCGTTTCGACGGCAAAGGCCAGCGCCCGCGGCCGCACACGCGCCCCGAGGACGTCGGCGAGGCGGCGTGTGAGATAGCCGTTGCCTTCCGGCCAGGTGACCAGGCCCTGCTCGTCGGCATCGGCCGCCCTGCCATTGCGCGAGGCGAAATAATGGATGCCGGCCCAGGCCGAGACATCCTTCGAGCGCGTGCCGTAATCGTCGCGGCAGCAATAATCGACATACCAGGCGAGCCCCGGCGAACGATAGCCTTCACGCTCCATCCATTCCGTCATGGGAATAGTGTCGAGGGCCATCAGGTCGGCGTCCTGCGAGCTCAGATCGAGCGGAATGGCGAAGGCGCGCCGGCCGTCGCTGCCGATGCGCCGGCGAAAATCGCGCATCGTGGCGAAGAAGCGCCCGGTCTCTGCCTCCTCCTCCGCCGTGAGGCCTATCGCCGGCACCAGGCCGTCCTGCCAGCGCCCGTAGCGGTAGAGGCGCTCGGTAGGGTCGGCGCACAGCGCGTACTCGTCATAGACCGGTGCGCCTGTCGGACTGTGGCCGGTGATGATGCCGAAATCCTCGAACAGTGCCCGCACCGCCTTGGCTTCCTGGGTCAGCAACGGCACGTAGTGGGCGCCCCAGGGAAAGCCGCTGACCTCATTGCGCCCGCTGGCGGCATTGCCACCGGGGCCGGCTTCGAGGTCGAGCAGCAGGAAATCGTCATAGCCGGCTTTGGCGAGGCGGTAGCCGGCGCCCAGGCCGGCCACGCCGCCGCCGACGATGACGACATCGGTGCGGCGGACCTCGATGGGCGCAGCGAAGCCGCCGCCGCGCAGCCTGTGGCCGATGGAGGAGGAGGCGCCGACAAGGTCACCGGGCACCGCGCCTTCCCCGCCGCCGGACAGCCCATTTCCGGCCAGCAATCCGCGGCCGGCCAGCCCGGACCCGACAAGCCCGGAACCGGCCAGCACGGAGCCAGCAAGCCCGAGCGAGGCGGCTCCAAGGGCCAGGAACTGCTTGCGGGTCATCCGGCTCATGGCAAGGCCACCCCCGCGTGCCGGCTTTCAATAAATGAGGTAATCGCCCCACTCCTCGTCGAAATAGCGCACCAGCGGCTGGTCATCGAGTCGCTGGATGGCGGTGGCGACATGCGCCATGTCAGGCGGAAACTGGAACATCGCCTTCATGGTCGGCAAGTCGAGGAAGCGCAGCCCTTCGGGCAGGTGGTCCGGCACCTGATAGGGCGAGAAGGATCCGATGATGAAGCCCCACTCGCCGAAGGACGGCACGAAGAGATGATAGGCGGCGGTCTGGTAACCGGCAGCGGCAAGCGTGTTGTCGACGCACCAGAAGGATTTGCGCGCGATCAGCGGCGACGTGCTCTGGATCACCACGATGCCGTCATCGTTCAGCGCCGATTTCAGCTGGCGGTAGAAGGTGAGCGAGTACAGCTTGCCGATCGAGAAGTTGGAAGGGTCCGGCAGGTCGATGATCACCGCATCGAACCGCGCATCGGCCGGCTTGCGTTCCCGCAGCCATAAAAAGGCGTCGGCATTGATGAGCGTCAGCTTGGGCGAGGACAGCGCGCTGCCATTGAGCGCCGTCATCATCTCGTTGCTGGAGAACAGGCGCGTCACGGCAGGGTCGAGATCGACCATGGTCACGGCCTCGACCGCCGGATATTTCAACACCTCCCGCAGCGCCAGGCCGTCGCCGCCGCCGATGATCAGCACCTTGCGCGGCGCCTTCAGCGCGCTCATCGCCGGATGCACCAGCGCCTCATGGTAGCGATATTCGTCCAGTGACGAGAATTGCAGGTTCGAATTGAGGAAAAGGCGGATGTCGCGCTGCTGGCGGGTGACCACGATGCGCTGGTAGGGCGTCGATTCGGCAAAGATCACCGTGCCCGGATAAATGCTCGCCTCAGAGATCGACTGGATGCGTTCCGACCAGACGAAGCCGGCCGATAGCAGCGCCAGCACCGCGAAGGCCGCGGCCTTGTGCGCGCCTCGCCTTGGTATCATCTCGGCCCTGTTGGCATAGAGCATCCAGATCGCCACCATGGTGTTGAGGATACCGAACAGGAAGCCGGAGCGGATCAGGCCGAGATGCGGCACCAGCACCAGCGGGAAGAGCAGCGAGGCAAAGAGAGCGCCGATATAGTCGAAGGTAAAGACCTTGGAGACCAGGTCCTTGAAGGTGAGCCGCCCCTCCAGGATGCGCAGCAAAAGGGGAATTTCGACGCCGACCAGGATGCCGATGACGCCGACCAGGAAATAAAGCCAGAAGCGGAAGGAGGCGACCTGGTCGAACAGGATGAAAAGCGCCGCGGCCGACGAACCGCCGATCGCCCCGATCAAAATCTCGATGCGGACGAAATAGGCGAGCAGGTTGCGTTCGATGTAACGCGAGAGCCACGACCCCACGCCCATGGCGAAGAGATAGGCGCCGATGATTGTGGAGAACTGCGTGACGGAATCGCCGAGCAGGTAGCTCGCCAGCGTGCCGGCGATCAGTTCGTAGACCAGCCCGCAGGTCGCGATGACGAAGGCCGAAAAAAGCAGCAGGATTTCCACGAACGCGCCTTACGCCAACCTGGCGGAGAGTAGCCCGTCAGCCATGGATGGCCGAGGCGATGATGATGGCGATGCCGATCGCCACCGACCCCAGGAAAACCGCCAGCGCCATGTTCTGCTTCTCGCAGATTTCCTTCCAGACCTGCACCTTCGGGGTCAGCAGGTCAAGCAGCACGAAGGCGACGACGAAGACGACGAGGCCCAGGCCGGAATACACCAAAGAGGCAACGACGAATTTCAGGTCAATCAGGCCGTTAGCATCCATTGAAAGCCTCCTATTTGTGGTATGAGTTGACGTCGCGGTTGGCGGCCTGCTTGCCGTTGAACATTGCGGTCACGGCATAGCCGTTGAAGTTGGCCGTCGACATGCCGAGAACGACCAACGCGGCATAGATCATCTGTACCTTGCTCATGTCTTCCCCTCTCTTGTCACTCGGCAACTCCACCCTTTTCCCAGCGCGACTTCTCGAACATCGACCGCTTGAGGAGGCCGAAGGCCGGCACGACCAGCAGCAGCGCCATGGCGATCAGGTAGTTCGACCAGACCGGCACGCCATGTCGGACCGAGATGACGACACGCTGCGCCGGTGACGACGGCTTGGAGAAGACGCCGGCATCGGGCTCGAGCAGCAATTGATATGTGCCTGGCGGAACCGGCGGCAGCAGCGAACTCGTGCTGTTGGCGCCCTCCTCCCAGGAGCCGTCGGAATCATAGCCACTGTAATGCTCCAGTGCCTGGAACACGGGATAGGCCCGGTTGGTGTCGGTGTTGACCAGCTCCATGTCGAGCTCAAGCCAATCATTGGTGAGGTACGAGATGGTGTCGATCTCGATATTGCCTTCCTTGTCCAGCCGGAACGCCCTGGAGGCCAGGGTCTTGCCCTTGTTGGCGGCGGTCAGATCGTAGGTTTGCAAACTGACGAGCGCGTTTGCCGACATCGCCAGCGAGACGATTTGCACCAGCGTGGCCACAGCGACTGCCGCGGCGATCACGGCGAGGGACTGGTTGTGCGGATTGACCTGGCTGACGCCGGCGGAGAAGGACGAAGGTATGGGGAGCGGCAGCTTGAAGGCGGCGGCGACGACGCGCGCATCGAGATACTCGCCCTCGGAGACGATGATCTCCTCGTCGTTTTTCTCCACCATCAGCCTGTAGGGCGGCGCGATATAGTCGGTTACGGCGGTAACGTCGGAGGTCGATGCCCGCCAGAAGAATTCGCCGGCAACGTAGGTGGTTCGGGCAAAGCCCTTGCCGAAGAACTGGTAGCTGCGTCCATTCGCATCGATCCAACCCTCGCTGCCCGCACCCGGGACGTCGCGGTTCAGCATCTTCACCAGGGTCCAGTGGTCGTATTCCTCGGCCAGGAATCGATAGCCGTGATAGGGGTTGAACAGCAGATACTCGGTCCACCGGAAGTCGCCGGGCCCGTCGCTGCGCCGCATATACCCGACGACTTCCCATTCGACATCCCCAAGCCGGGCGCGCGCGCCGATTGGAATCTCGGCGTCCTGCATCGCCGATCGCGCCGTCTGGATGATGGTCAGATTTTCGTCGGCGACATCGATCAGGGACGAACACTGGCTGCAGGTGGCGGTGATCGATTGGCCGACCGCGCGCAGCGTGACCGGTCCGCCGCAGTTCGGACAGGCGAAGGTGCGCGGCCTGCCGGGCGTGCGCGCCGGCGGCGTCGGCTCGGCGGACGGCAGGATCGAAGGCTGGTCGCCCATCACCACCCCTCCAGCGGTCGGAGATTGCTGAAGCGGAAGGCATCCCACTCCAGATAGCGGCCGACATAGGCGTGAGCCTCGCGGCCATCATGGTCGAGCGTGGCGAACTCGCCCTGCCTGCCAATGCAGTCGATCGCGACCGTCCGGCGGCCCTTGGGCGCGGCAAAGGGCAGTTCGCCCTCCGACCCCAGGCAGGTCGCCAGCTTGATGTCGACCGCGCGCAGCGCGGTGCTGCCGAGCTGCACCGTAAAGCCGGGCCTGGCGTCGGAGGCATCGTTGCCGCTTGTCAGCAACGCGTGACAATGGACAAGCGTCGCCTCGACGTCGCGGGGCAAGGCTCCCTCCAGTTCAAAGCTGATGGAGAAGGATCCTTGTGCGTCTCCGATCCAACCGCGCCGGCCATCCGCCATCAGCAGGTGCCATTCGTTCCACAGCCCGTCGCGCCAGCCGATCTTCAGCCGTCCGATAAGGGTAAAGGGCTGCCCCTCGAACTCGCCGCCGCTGCCCAGTTGCAGCGGGCTCATGTCGTCCGGCAGGGTTGCCATCACGCCGATCGACTTCACGTCGACATCGGTGCGCACCACCATGGACTGGCAATGAGCGCAGACGGCATAGACCGATTGCGCCGAGCGGAAAGTTACATCCGCGCCGCAGGACGGGCAGTTGAACTTGCGCATGAAGACCCTGAGTTGGCGGTTGGATGCGCCGGACCCTCCGGCGCCAAGGCATGGGCAAACTGAGCCGGCTGCGGGCTCACTTGATCCGCGACAGCAGTTCGGCCTTCTTGGTGTCGAATTCCTGCTGCGTCAGGATTCCCTTGGCGAGCAAGCCACCGAGCTTTTCGAGAAGCTGGATCGGATCCTCGGGCGGCTGGGCCGGCGGCGCCTGGACCTGTTGCGCCGGAGCGGCGGCGTTGCCAAATCCCTGCCCCATGGCCTGGCCGATCGCCAGCCCTGCCCCCAGCCCGGCTCCCGCCCCTGCCAGGCCGCCCGGATTCTCAGCGGCGATCGGGATCGATTCGGCAGTCTGGAACTGGACGTAGCGATTGAGGTCGCCCAGCATGTTCATCGAACTCACCTTGTCGAGGACGCGCTGGAGTTCCTCGGGCAGCGACAGGCTCTGAACGTAGAAACTCTTGACGTCGATGCCGTAGGCCCGGAGCGCTGGGCCGATCGCCTCCGCCAGCTTCTGCGAGAAGACTTCCTGGTTGGCCGCCATGTCGATAAAGGCGACGCTGCTCTGGCCGAGCGTGGTGGCGATGGCCGTGAGGATGACACCGCGCAGCTGCCCTTCGATCATCTCGGAGGTGGAGCGCTCGGCCGTGCCGACCAGGCGCGACCAGAACATCTCGACATCGCCGACGGCATAGGAATAGTTGCCGAAGGCGCGCAGCCGGATCGGCCCATATTCCTTGTCACGGACGGTCAGGGGCTGGGTGGTGCCCCATTTGCGGTCGATCTGGTCCTTGGTGTCGAAGAAGTACACGTCCGACTTGAAGGGCGACTCGAAGAACTTGTCCCAGTTCTTCAGATAGGTCAGCACCGGCAGCGTCTGGGTCGTGAGCGTGTAGGTGCCTGGCCCGAAGACATCGGCGATCTTGCCTTCATTGAAGAAGGCGGCCTTCTGCGTCTCGCGCACCACGAGCTGGGCGCCGTTCTGTATTTCCATGCCGGACATCGGGAAACGAGAAGCCAGCACGCCCGGCTCGTCGGCAGTCCACTGGATGACGTCGATAAATTGCTTGGAAATGAAGTCCAGAATGCCCATGCCGCTCACCCCCATTTCGACGAATCTAAACCCGGAGACAGCCTATCCGACCCAGCACAGCCGGCAAAGAAGGAAGACTAACCCGCCTCGAAACACCACGACAACTACCTTTGGTACCGGTCGCCATGGTCGAACACAACCAGTTTATAGGATAGGTCGGGCCCCGTCCCTCTTCAATTGAGCGGCTGCTTTGGCGGCATCGCGGCGTGGCGTGAAGGTCTGCCGAGGGATGGATCGGCTGCTTCCCAGGCTGGCGGAGGATGGTGGGTCAGTTTGAATTTTCGAACCAGCGCACTGCAGAGAAGGATACGATATGACCAACACGCTGGAGCCTATTTCTCGACATTCGAGCGGGAGTAGGTCAGTCGGCAGGCGGCAAGCTAAGCTCGTAATCCCTCACTAAGGTCGCGAGAGCGGACCGGTAATCGGAACGGCGGAGTTCCGCATACTGGCCATCCGGTCCATCCGCCGCTGGCGGATGTTTGCGGATTGTGGCGAGGGCATCCCTATAGAGAAATGCCGCCTCCTCCAGCCGCGTCACGTTCTTGGCGCAACGCCCATACTTGTCGAGCATCACCGCGAGATCGCCAGCAGCTAAAGCGTGGGCGAGCGTGGTGGAGTTGAGCTGACCCTCGTACTGCGCCGCCTGGGAGCCAAATGTGGGCGGGAAGCATGGGTCATCGGGATATAGGTCCGGAAGCTGACTTAGCAAAGCGGCCCAGGCTAGCGGATTCTTGTCCGGGGCGCTTTGTCCGAGAGCAGTCTCGTTGATCCGCGTCGCTTCCGCTAACGCTTCGGTGGCGGCCGAATCCAACTTATGTATCTCGATGAGGGCCGACGCCAGCATAAACGATTCCTCGGCGCTTTTGGCGCCGTTTTTGAAAAGCGCGCGCAGATCGTCTGCTCCTTCCCTCAGCAATGCGGCGTTCTTCCTGGCCGTCCCTTCCTCAACCAAGCGTAACCCCAACGCCGTAAGGCGAAGAGATTTCTCGGCCTCGCTTTCTGCATCGTGCCATTCTTGGCGGAGTTCTGCGATGTCGGCGTCGACGTCGCCCGGCCCACCGAACAAACTCGTTTGCGCCCGTTTTGCCTTTTGGATGTGTTCATCGGCCTGCGACCATTCGTAGGAACCTGGCTTAGTATCCCTTTCGTCGCGGGCTTTCTGATAGGCGTTTGCCGCCTCCTGCAGCAACGCTTTTTGCGACGTGTCCGAGCCCAATTTGAGCGCTTCTCCGCCGAGTTCCATAAACGCCACATACCAGTCTGCACCAGGCGCGCCCGATCGATCGACTTGGGTGACAGTCCTGAGCGTCTCCAGGGCGCGACGCAGGGTCTGTTGTTCGCCGGTGGCATCCGCTTTGCGGCGTAGCGCCTCTGCGATGAAAACTTGTGCTGTGACGTAGGGGGTCTTGTCCTGCCGGCCGGAATAGTTGCTGGAGGCTTGTTCCAGATTGTCTATCGCCTCCTCATATGTGCCTGGTGGAGCGTCTCTCACATGTGCGAGTATGGCGCCATAAGAGAACGCCAGGTCAGCGATAACATCAGGATCGTCATTGTCCGCCCTGGCATGCTTGAATAGCGGACTGACCGACCGAAGGTTTTTTTCCGCCGCATCGCCGCTCAAGCCGAACCAATAGATGCCGGCACTGCCCTGGGCCATGTTGACCGCGTACTTTCGTAACGTCGAACGCACGCGACGGCCAAGCTTTGCCACCTCATCATCGGACGACAAGTGATAAAGCGAGAATTCTTCGGAATTGTCGCTCTCCATGATCATGGGGTAATGCGCCAACTTGAGAGCCCGGACGAACGACAAATTGTCGACTATTCTTATTTCGACACCCGCATTCCGTTTCGAATAGCGGCCCCAAATGAACAGTTCGACCCTTTGTCGGGCGATTTGATCCGAAGCTGCCTCCAGAGCGCGATCGGGGTTTGAATAGGACCGGCAGCCGCGGCGAAGATCGAAACTCTGATCGGCGAGCAGCACGTCCGCAAGCTCTCTGGTCGCATCGCCACCGGGATCGTCGTCTAGCTTTGCCAGATACACCGAGAACTTTTCCGCCTTGGGTTGCGGATTGCGTGCCTGCCCCACCATGCATGAGATCTCGCTCAGCGAAGGGATCAGATTCTTGATAATCTCGGGTACGTACTGCTTGGCCACATCCTGGACGCCGCTCAGAATGATTGACCCTATCCCCAATGCCACTACAGTCTTGCCTATGGCCTTCGCGATGCGAACGATCCACATACCCCACCCCTACGAGCAACGTGCCGAGCAACAAGCTCTTCTGTAGTCCCCAAGCCAAGATTACCATACCAAATTGAAAAGCAGAAAACCGCCGGAACCACACACCCATCTGCTGCCAAAGCTTTTGAAGAGCGGCCGCACGCACTCCGCCAACACGCCCATTCCCGACGGTCTGCTGCCGCTTGGATCGCTGCACTAGTAGGCCGCAGGCCTTTGTGCTTCGATTGCTTCGATGAGTGTTCGCAGCAAAGTCCTGGTTATCCGCGCAACGCTCGTCCTGTGGGCATGCCTGTCCTGCCTGCTGGCTCTGCAATGGCTTGTGGATCTCGGCATGGTCGGCTTTCCCGACGGGTACATAACGCCCTATGCGCGAGCGACGAGCACGCTGCTGCATGTCCTCGTCTGGGCATGCCTGGCGCAAAGCCTGTACTTCGCCTGCCGGGCCTTGTTCGGCAAACGCTTCGAGGCTTCTCTCTTCCTGCAAATCCTGGTCGCGGTCGCACTGACTGTCGCCCCGGTGCTCATCGTAAAACACTGCCCGCGGTCTCAGACATGCAGCAACATCTATGAGAAACTCACGAATACGATGATGGACGATGGCACGGGTGGATTAACTTATGTCTCCATCGACCGATAACTGACGACAGGTAGAACTTTGGCGCCACGCGAAGTGACGGCAGAAATTGGAGGAACCATGCGAAAGATTCTGGCATCGGCACTGCTGCTCGCAGCAGCGTTGTCTGCAAACCCCGCTGCGGCGCTGGACAGTTCCAGTCCGCCGGTCGTCGTCACGCCGCTTGCCGATCGCACCCAGACCGCTTCCGGCCAGCCGATCGTGCTGCCGCAGAAAAATGTCCAGGTGCTGGTTTCGACCTATGACATTGCAGTGGGCGCCACGCTGCCGGTGCACAAGCACCCGTTTGCCCGCTACGCCTATGTCGAAGCCGGAACGCTCAAGGTGACGAATGTCGAGACCGGCAACAGCAACACCTACAAGACAGGCGATTTCATCGTCGAGATGATCGGCCAATGGCACCAGGCCACCAACATCGGCGACGGCCCGGTCAAGTTGCTGGTCATCGACCAGGTCGAGCAAGGCGCCAAGAACACGATCCTGCGCCAATAGCTACGGCCGGGTTGCCGGCTGGCCCAAGCAGCGATTGGATGTTCCGCTTCCCCGGCAACGGAGCCGATGCTAGGGCTGGCCGTCTTTAAGTCATGAAGGATCGCCCCTTGCCCGGAAATGCTCGCCCCCTGATCGAAATCTGCGTCGAAGGCATCGACGGACTGCTGGCCGCGCAAGCCGCCGGCGCCGACCGGGTCGAGCTCTGCGCCAGCCTGGTCGAAGGCGGCATCACGCCGAGCCTCGGCACGGTGCGCGCCGCACTCGAAAGCGCGACCATTCCCTTCCACGTTATCGTGCGTCCGCGCGGCGGCGATTTTCTCTACAGCGATACCGAATACCGCTCGATGCTCGCCGATGTCGCAGCGCTGCGCGATCTCGGTGTTGCCGGCGTCGTCGTTGGCTGCCTCAACGCCGACGGCACCATTGACGAAACCCGCATGGCCCCACTGGTCGACGCCGCCGGTCCGCTCAACGTCACCTGCCACCGCGCCTTCGACATGACCCGCGACCCCACCGAGGCACTGGAAGCGCTGATCCGCTGCAAGGTCGGCCGCGTGCTGACCAGCGGCCAGAGGGACACCGCAGTGGAAGGCGCCGGCCTGTTGGCGGATCTCGTCCGCCAGGGGGGCCACCGCATCGTCATCCTCGGCTGCGGCGCGCTCGACCCTGACAATATCGCCGGGGTGCTGGCAGCCACCGGGCTGACGGAAATGCATTTCGCCGCGCTCAAGGACGTGCCGAGCACTATGACCTACCGCAACCCGCAAGTCGGCATGGGCGGCGCCGATCTCGACCGCGAATACCGCACCACCGTCACCGACGGAGCACTGGTGGCGGCGACGATTGCGGCGGCCAGGGCTTGATGACCGCGCCCTCACCGATCAGCCGCGTCTCGGCAGCGGACGAAGCTGCCATCCTCGCCCTCAACAATGAGCATGCCGCCGAGCTGTCATGGCTCGAACCCGAGCGGCTGTTCTTCCTGCTCGGCGAAGCGTTTTATGCCCGCCGCATCGGTTCCCTCGAAGCCTTCATCATGACCTTCGACCAGGATGCGGACTATGACAGCCCGAATTTCCTCTGGTTCCGCGAACGCTATCCACGCTTCGTCTATGTCGACCGTGTCGTTGTCGCCGGTCAGGCGCGCGGCCGCGGCCATGCCCGCCGGCTTTATGACGAGCTGTTTGTGGAGGCCGCCCGCGCGGGCCACAGCATCGTCACCTGCGAGGTCAACGCCGACCCGCCAAACCCCGCTTCGGACGCTTTCCACGCCGCGCTCGGTTTCGCAGAGGTCGGCGACGCGGTGATCCATGGCGGCAAGAAGGCGGTGCGCTACTACCTCAGGCAGATCACCGGCTGACGCGTCTGCTATACTGGCGCCACAAACAAGGCAGGGCTAATGTAGCCGCTTCCGCCAGCCGGGGGCGAAACACCAATGCCGAGCAACGTCTTCCGCTTCGACGAAAGCTGGGACATTCCTGACGCGACGCCACAACAGGTCTGGGACGTGCTGTCCGATGCCGAATTGCTGCCGCTGTGGTGGGGCGATGTTTACAAGGAGGTCGTGCCGCTCGACCGCAAGGGCAAGGGCGTCGTCGGCGCCCGCGCCAAAGCCCGGGCACGCGGCGCCCTGCCCTATGAATTGAACTTCATCGTCGAGGCGGCCGAACTCGAGCCAGGGCGGCTGGTGGTGGTCAAGACCTTCGGCGATTTCGACGGGCTGTGGCAGGCGGAACTGTCACCCTCGGGAACCGGCACCCACGTCGATCTTGTCTGGCAGGTGACGGTCGAGAGGCCGATCCTCAAATTGCTGGCACCGCTGCTCAGGCCGGCCTTTGCCTGGAACCATCGCTGGACCACGCCGCGCGGCGAAGCCGGCCTGCGCCGCTATCTCGCGGCGCAGAAGAAGGGCGCAGCGGCCTGATCCCGCCCGCGATTACTGGAACAGCGCCATGGCGCTGCTGAGCGTCATCCACAAGCCCCATACCAGCGGAATGCCGACCAGGAGGCATGCCAAGCACGAGAAAGCCGGCGCCGCAGAACTCACCAATTGCGGTTCAGCCATGCGCGTGCGGGCTTCTCGACCAGATAGTAGCTACACAGCGCACAGGCAAAGACTGCCGCCAGCATCGGGATCGGCGCGCTGCCCTGCTCGGCGACGAATTTGTAGAAGGGCTGTTGCCAGAGATAGAGCGAGTACGACCACAGGCCGATCATCACCATCGGCCTCGACGACAAGAGGCTGCTAAGGTGCCAGTTGCTGGTGTCCAGCGTGTTGACGGCCAGCGCCAGCAACGGCACCGCCAGGAGATAGTGGATCGGCGTCGGCACCGGATCGACGAACAGCAGGACGGCCGCGACGGCGGCGACAAGGCTGAGATAGGGTCCTTTCAGCAAGGATGGCAGCCGGCCGTCATGCTTGAGCAGGCAGATCGAAGCCGACAGCAGGATCGACGCGATGTGCACATCGGTGCGCCAATAGCTGTGTTCATAGTCCATGCCGAGCACCCAGTATGAAATCGCGCCATTGGCCATTGCCAGCAGCGAGAGCGTCACCAGCAGCCGCACGACATTGGCCCGTCCCGTCACCACCACGCTGATCAGCGCCAGGATGATGTAGGCATGCTCTTCGACACAGAGCGACCAGATATGGTCGAGCGCGCCGGCGCGGGTAATCAGAATGCCGGCATAGTTGTAGGTGAAGGTCAGCGCCGTCAGCGCCGCCTTCCATTTGAAGGCGATGAAGGTTCCGGAAAGCCCGATCATGGCGGCGACCACGAACACCAGCAGCGCCGGGTAGATGCGCGAGAAGCGGCGCTTGAAGAATTTCTTCAGCGGAAATCTCTCGATGAACAGGATCTCGCCCATCAGCCGGCCGCTGAGCACGAAGAAGAACTCGACGCCGAGCACGCCGAGATTGATCCCGGGAACGGGGAAAAAATGGCCGATCAGCACCAGTGCGATCGACAGCCCGCGCCAGCCGTCGAGATAGGCCAGCCTGGTTCTTGCGGCTTGATCGGCTGCCGCCCGCGGCAAGGCAACGGACGCTGCGGAAATGTCGGTCATGCCGATCCTCTACGACGCAAAATCCCGGCGCCGCTCATATCGCTGCGCTCAGAATCCACCCCGTGCTCCGCCTGACCGTATATTGCAGTGCAATATCGCATTGTGCAAGTGCGAGAATGGCGCCGGAGCAGTCCCTGGCAAGTATGCGACTGTTCTTGCACGGGAATTACCTGGAGCAACGGATTCGCGGGCGGCGGCGAACTCGCAAGAACGGGGCAGGTACAGGCCGCCGCCAACGAAAAAAGGGGCCGCAACGGCCCCTTTCCTTGTCAGTAGTAGTTGACGATGTCAGGCGTTGGCCGCGGCCACAGCGCGCTTGGCCATGACCGCGATAAGGTTGGCGCGGTATTCGGCCGAAGCGTGGAGGTCGGTCATCAAATTCTTCGCCGGCACTTTCACGCCGTCGAGCGCCGATGCGGCGAAGTTTTTCGCCAGTGCCGCCTCGATCTCCTTCGAGCGGAACACGCCGTCATCGCCGGCGCCGGTGACGGCAACGCTGACCCCGTCCTTGCCCTTGGCCACGAACACCCCGACGATCGCATAGCGCGAGGCCGGATTGCGGAATTTTTCGTAGGCTGCCTTGGCCGGCGCGGTAAAACTCACCGCGGTGATGATCTCGCCGTCTTTCAGCGCCGTCTCGAACAGGCCGGTGAAGAATTTGGCGGCCGAAATCTCGCGCTTGTTGGTGACGATGGTGGCGCCGAGCGCCAGCAGCGCTGCCGGATAATCGGCGGCCGGGTCGTTGTTGGCGACCGAACCGCCGATCGTGCCCTTGTGGCGCACCGCCGGATCGCCGATCAGCGACGCCAGATGCGCCAGCGCCGGGCAGGCCTTTCTCAGCTTCTCGTCATTGGCGACGTCGTAATGGGTGGTGGCCGCACCGATGGTGACGGTCTTGCCCGACACCTTGACGCCTTGCAGATCCTTGATCCGGGACAGGTCGACCAGGTCGGAGGGGGCGGCGAGCCGCGTCTTCATTGCCGGTATCAGCGTCATGCCGCCCGACAATAGCTTGGCGTCGCCGCTCTTCACCAGCTTGGCGGCGTCAGTGACCGAGGCGGCGCGATGATAATTGACCGAATACATCTTCGTTCCTCCTCAGTGCTTCTTTGCCGCGCGGATCGCCGCCCAGACCGTGGACGGCGAGGCCGGCATGGCAATGTCGACAATCCCGATGGCGTCGGTGATGGCGTTGATGACCGCCGGCGGCGAGCCGATGGCGCCGGCCTCGCCACAACCCTTGATCCCCAACGGATTGCTCGGGCACGGGGTGTTGGAGGTCGAGACCTTGAATGACGGCAGGTCGCCCGCGCGTGGCATGGTGTAGTCCATGTAGCTCGCTGTCAGCAGCTGCCCGCTGGCGTCATAGTGCGCGCCTTCCAGCAGCGCCTGGCCGATGCCTTGCGCGATGCCGCCATGCACCTGGCCCTCGACGATCATCGGGTTGATGATGTTGCCGAAATCGTCCGCGGCGACGAACTGGATGATCTCGGTCGTGCCGGTTTCCGGATCGATCTCGACTTCGCAGATGTAGCAGCCTGCCGGGAAGGTGAAGTTCGCCGGATCGTAGAAGGCCGTTTCCTTCAAGCCGGGCTCCATGCCGGCCGGCAGATTGTGGGCGGTGTAGGCGGCAAGCGCCACCTGGAACCAGGGCAGGCTCTTGTCGGTGCCGGCAACCTTGACCTCGCCATTCTCGATGACGATGTCGCCCTCGTCGGCCTCGAGCAGATGGGCGGCGATCTTCTTGGCCTTGGCCTCGACCTTGTCGAGCGCCTTCGATATGGCCGACATGCCGACAGCGCCCGAGCGCGAGCCGTACGTGCCCATGCCCATCTGCACTTTGTCGGTGTCGCCATGGACGATCGAGACCGACTCGATCGGCACGCCAAAACGCTGGTTGACCAGCTGAGCGAAGGTCGTCTCATGGCCCTGGCCGTGGCTGTGCGAGCCGGTCAGCACTTCGATCGTGCCGACGGCGTTGACCCGCACTTCGGCCGATTCCCACAGGCCGACGCCGGCGCCGAGCGAGCCGACCGCCGCCGACGGCGCGATGCCGCAGGCCTCGATGTAGCAGCTCATGCCGATGCCGCGCAGTTTGCCGGCTTTCGCGGCGGCCGCCTTGCGCTTGGCAAAGCCGGCATAGTCGGACGCCTTTGTCGCCGCATCGAGCGAAGCGCCATAG
Organism: Mesorhizobium sp. P2_F7; assembly: GCF_056403695.1. NCBI lineage: Bacteria > Pseudomonadati > Pseudomonadota > Alphaproteobacteria > Hyphomicrobiales > Phyllobacteriaceae > Mesorhizobium > Mesorhizobium sp. P2_F7. The sequence goes on from NZ_JBFUFA010000005.1 coordinate 200,848, forward strand.
TCGCCGGCGTCATAATTCATGATCACCGGCGTCTGATGCGGGAAGGTGGTGATGAAGTTGCTGCGCCGAAGCTCCGCCGGCGACACGCCGAGTTCGCGTGCGGCGGTCTCCATGGTGCGCTCAAGCAGATAGGTCGCCTCCGGCCGCCCTGCCCCGCGATAGGCATCGACCGGTGCGGTGTTGGTGTAGACGGTGCGCACATTGGCGTGGATCGTCGGGATGTTGTACTGGCCCGACAGCAGCGTTGCGTAGAGATAGGTCGGCACGCAGGACGAGAACAGCGACATGTAGGCGCCGAGATTGGCGATGGTATCGACCTTGAAGCCGGTGATCTTGTTGTTCTTGTCGAACGCCATTTCCACGGTCGAGACATGGTCGCGGCCATGCGCGTCGGTGAGGAAGCTTTCGGTGCGGTCGGCGACCCATTTGACCGGCACGCCGGTTTTCTTCGACGCCCACAGGCAGACGATCTCTTCGGGGTAAATGTAGATCTTCGAGCCGAAGCCGCCGCCGACATCGGGCGCAATGACGCGCAATTTGTTTTCCGGCGCGACATTGTAGAAGGCGCTCATCACCAGCCGCGCCACATGCGGGTTCTGCGAGGTCGTCCAGCAGGTAAAATGGTCCTCAGCCTTGTCGTAGTGGCCAAGCGCTGCACGCGGCTCCATGGCGTTGGGCACCAGCCGGTTGTTGACGATCTTCATGCGGGTGACGTGGGCGGCGGCCTTGATCGCCGCGTCGGTCGCCTTGGCATCGCCGATCTCCCAGTCGAAGATCAGATTGTCCTCGGCCTCGGCATGGACCTGCGGCGCGCCTTTTTGCAGCGCCTTGGTGGCATCGACCACCGCCTTCAGTTCCTTGTAGGTGATCTCGACGGCCTCGGCCGCATCGCGCGCCTGGCCCTTGGTTTCGGCCACCACGATGACGACGGCGTCGCCGACATAGCGCACCTTGTCGACCGCCAGCGGCGACCAGGCCCCCATCTTCATCGGCGAGCCGTCCTTGGAATGGATCATCCAGCCGCAGATGAGGTTGCCGATGCCGTCGGCCTTGAGCTCCTTGCCGGTCAAGACACCGATGACGCCGGGCATGCCTTGAGCCTTTTTGACGTCGATCTTCTTGATCTGCGCATGCGCATGCGGGCTGCGCACGAAAGCGGCATGCTTCATGCCGGGAACTACCATGTCGTCGACATAACGGCCGGCGCCGGTGATGAATCTTTTGTCTTCCTTGCGCACGACCCGAGCGCCGATACCTTCAATACCCATAAGAAAATTCCTCCGGAATTTAGGGGAGTAGGGCAGTAGGGGAGTAAGGGAGTAGGGAAGCGGCCGAGTTGCATTGGCCTTTTTTTGCCCTACTCCCCTACTGCCCTATTCCCTTATGCCTAAGCAGCTTGTTTCGCCCTGCCCTTCGACGCCTTCGCCATCGTCTTCGATGCGGCGAGGATCGCCTTGACGATGTTGTGGTAGCCGGTGCAGCGGCAGATGTTGCCTTCGAGCTCGGTGCGCACCGTCGCCTCGTCGAGGCCTTCGGGATGGCGCGCGATCATGTCGGTCGCGGTCATGATCATGCCCGGCGTGCAGAAGCCGCATTGCAGGCCGTGATGTTCCTTGAATGCGGCCTGCACCGGATGCAGGTCGGCGCCGTTGGCCAGCCCTTCGATCGTCACCACGGTCGACCCGGAGGCCTGCACGGCCAGCATCGAACAGGACTTCACTGCCCTGCCGTCGACATGCACGACGCAGGCGCCGCATTGCGAAGTGTCGCAGCCGACATGCGTTCCGGTGAGACCAAGATTTTCACGCAGGAAATGAACCAGAAGCGTTCGGTCCTCGGCAGCGCCAGTGACCCTTTTTCCGTTCACGACAAACGAAACGTCCGACATGCATCCTCCCTGGGTATTACCTCGGTAATCATGCTGCCGATGCGGCTTTGGCGCTCGGCCATGCGCTATTCGTACACCGCACAACGCGCAAAAAACACACGGCGCTCATTGTACTTTCGGTCATGGAGAAAGCGAAAATCATGGGCCTGTCGGCCCCATTGCCAAAGTGCGGATTGAAGGCAACAATGTCATCGACGCTGGCGCCAAGAGACATAAAAACAAGCGCGCAAAAAATGCGTCGGAGGAATGCGGAGAAAGCTGCTGGCCAGTTCACGGACGAGCTATGCATCCGGTCTGTCGGCGCTCACCACAGACGAGCCTGACATGGATGCGTTCGCCCAGGCGGTCGCCGCCGAAGCCTCTGCCATCAACGCCGGCTTTGCGCTGCTGTTCTTCTCGCAGAGCCTGGTCGACGCCAGCGCGCTGTCGCAAGCGCTGAAGACCCATGCGCCGGGGCTGGCCTATGCCGCCTGCTCGACTGCCGGCGAGATCACCCCGCAGGGCCTGGAGGAAGGCCATGTGCTGGCTCTTCTGCTTCCCTCCGCGTCGTTTTGCGCGGTCAGCACCATGGTCGACAATCTCTCCTCGTCGGGCATGGACAGGATCACCGGTGAAGTCGAGGCTTTGCGGCGGCTGCTGCGCGGGCGCATCGGCAGTTGCCATTCCAACAGCACCTTTGCGCTCTGCTTCATCGACGGCCTGTCCTTTGCCGAGGAAGCGGTGACCTCGGCCATCCATTGGGGGCTGGACGACATCCCGCTGATCGGCGGTTCGGCGGGCGACGATTTGAAATTCGAAACCACCAGGCTGATCTCGAACGGCAAGGTGGCTTCCGACAGCGCCATCATCGTGCTCATATCGACCGAAATTCCCTTCCACGTCTTCAAGACCGATAATTTCGTCCCCACCGATGAGAAGCTGGTGGTGACGGCATCCGATCCCGACCATCGCACTGTGCGCGAATTCAACGCCACGAATGCGGCTGAGGAATATGCCGCTTCGGTCGGCATCGTCGCGCAGAACCTGACGCCGCTGAGCTTCGCCTCGCACCCGGTGGTGGTGAAGGTGGGTGGCGAATATTACTGCCGCTCGATCCAGAAGATGCATCCCGACGGCTCGCTGTCGTTCTTCTGCGCTATCGACGACGGCGTCGTGCTGTCCATCGCCCAGCCGAAAGACATGGTGGAATCGACGCGCGCCGCCCTGCGCGACGTCGAGGAGCGGCTCGGCGGCATCGACATGATCCTCGGCTTCGATTGTGTGCTGCGAAGGCTCGATGCGCGCAACCGCCAGGTCTTCCGCGACATTTCGGAGCTTTACCGGGTCAACAACGTCATCGGCTTCGGCACCTATGGCGAACAGTATCGTTCGATGCATCTGAACCAGACTTTCACCGGCATCGCCTTCGGCGACCGCCAGGCGGCGGAATAGGTTCCATGCCGCTCAGGGACATCGACGACGTCGACAGGCTGAAGAAGATCAACGCCGCTCTGGTCAGCCGCGTCGAGCGCTCGATGGACCAGCAGGGCAACGCCTTCTCGCTGTTCCAGACCGCGATTTCGCTGGAAAACCGCGTGCGCATCCGCACGGAGGAGCTGCACTCGACCCTGCGCCGGCTGGAACAGTCGAACATCGACCTCAGCGCCGCCAAGGAAAACGCCGAACTGGCGAACCTGTCCAAGACCAGGTTCCTGGCCGCCGCCAGCCATGACGTGCTGCAGCCGCTGAACGCCGCCCATCTCTCCGTCTCGGCGCTGGCCGAAGTGCAGACCAGCGACGAGGGCAAGAAACTCGTCCGCCAGGTCGAGCGCTCGCTGGAGACCATGGAAGACCTGTTGCGCACGCTGCTCGACATTTCCAAGCTCGATGCCGGCGTGGTCCTGCCCGACATTGGCGACGTCAATTTGGAGACGCTGTTTTCCTCGCTGCGCTCGGATTTCAAGCCGGTTGCCAAGCTGAAGGGGCTGACACTGAAATTCCGCCCGGTCAGCGCCGTGGTGCGTTCGGACCGCACGCTGTTGCGCCGCATCCTGCAAAACATCCTGTCCAACGCATTGCGCTACACCCGCTCCGGCGGCGTGCTGGTCGGCACCAGGCACCGCGGCGACACCATCCGCATCGATGTCGCCGACACCGGCTGCGGCATTCCCGACGACCAGCGCGAGGCGGTGTTCGAGGAATTCCATCGCGGCTCCACCTTTCCGGCCGATACCGGGATCTCCGGCGGCGGGCTGGGACTGGGCCTTGCCATCGTGCGGCGCATGGCAGCCGCGCTCGGCCATCCCGTGACGTTCTCCTCGAAGGTCGGACGCGGCACGATCTTCCATATCGACGTGCCGGTTGGCATCGGCGCCAGCGCCGACGCCATCGCCAGCCTTGCCGAGATGGAGCGTCCGCGCGGCTATGGCCTGTTCGGCACCAAGGTGCTGCTGGTCGAAAACGACGCCGACGTGCTGCAGGCGATGACCTTCCTGCTCGAGCGCTGGCAATGCCTGGTGCGCGCCGCGACCTCGACCGAGGACGCACTCAGCCTGCTCGGCGATACCGACTGGGTGCCCGACATCGTTATTGCCGACCAGCATCTCGACGACGGCGACCTCGGCACCGCAACAATAGCCGAAGTCCGCGACTATCTCGGCCGCGCCGTGCCGGCGCTGATCGTCACCGCCGACGCCTCCGAAGCCGTCGCCAAAGCCGCCCGCGCCGCCGGCATCGAACTGATGCGCAAGCCGCTGAAACCGGCGCAGCTAAGGGCGCTGCTGGCGCATTTGCTGGCCTAGAGAATGGCTAACGCGATGCTTGATTACCTGGGGAAGCCGGCGTGGGCGCTCTTGGCGTCGCCGCCGTTTGAATCCTGGAAATTCAAACGAACTGTTGACGACGATCTTCCGGAAATCCGAATAAATTACGTTTCTGCGGGTAACAAATTTTCCTTCATCTGCGATACCGATGAAAGGATAAACACCATATTCATCGAAGCCGACAATCTGGATCGAGACCTCTTGGACATTCCCTTTTCGTCCAGCCGCAACGACGTGCTGAAGATCTTTGGGGTGCCCTCGAAAAGTGGCGCGGCTCGGAAAGATCCCTATTTGGGTAAGTTCGGCCCTTGGGACCGCTTCGACGAGGCGCAGCATTCAATCCTCGTCTTGTATCTCGCTCATGCGGATCGAATAAAAAGGGTGTCGCTGGCCCGCGCCGACGCGGTGAGCGACCGAGAGGTATCTGCTCAAAACCCCGCCTGATCCCTAAACAGCTCGGCATTGTCCAGCTTCGACACCTCGATCACCGCCTGCGTGCGGCTGTAGACGTTGAGCTTGCGCAGGATCTCCGAGACATGCGCCTTGACCGTGGTTTCGCCGACTTGCAGCTCGTAGGCGATCTGCTTGTTGAGCAGGCCCTGGCGCAGCATCTGCAGCACGCGCAGCTGCTGCGGCGTCAGCTTGGCCAGGCGCTGTACCATGTCGGCGCGGTCGGTGCTGTCGGCGTCCGGCGGCTGTCCCTCATAGTTTTCCGGCACATAGATCGCGCCCTCCATCACAGAGCGAATAGCGGCGGCGAGATCGCTCTTGCGCGCCGATTTCGGGATGAAGCCGGCAGCGCCATAGGACAGCGCCTCGGAGATGATTTTTGGCTCCTCATAACCCGAGACGACGACCACCGGCAGCCGCGGATGGCGGGTCCTGAGCTGCAGCAGCCCGTCAAAGCCATGGACATCGGGCATGTTGAGATCGAGCAGCGCCAGATCGAACGGTTTTATCCCACCCAGAAGATCGAGCGCCTCTGCGATCGAGCGCGCCTCCACCGTGTCGACTTCCGGGTAGGCCATCTGCACGGCACTGTGCAGCGCCTCGCGAAACAGCGGATGGTCGTCGATGATCAGGAACCGGGCGCGATCGTTGATTGCGGTCATGGGGTTCGTTTCAGTCCTTCCTGGACAGGATACTCCCGCTGGTATGGCCAGCTTATTGGCAAATAGTCTATCGCCATCTTAACCGGGCAAGCGGCGCCGATGCTTTTGCGGACGCCTATGCCTTGCCCGGCGGTTCAAATCGGTCAAATGTGCCGGCAGTTGAAGCAGAAAGACCTGGCATGACAGACTTCGTCCTCCCCTTGCCCGCAATCCCGTCGGTCGCCATCGCCGGCTCGGCCGAACGTTTTGCTGTGCGCCGCATCTTCTGCGTCGGCCGCAACTATGCCGCGCACGCCCGCGAACTCGGCAATGACGAGCGCGACCCGCCCTTCTTCTTCACCAAGCCGGCCGATGCGGTGGTCGACAGCGGCACCACAATCCCCTACCCGCCGCTGACCAAGAACCTGCATCACGAGATCGAGCTGGTCGCGGCGATCGGCAAGGCCGGCTTCCGCATCCCGCGGGCTGAAGCGCTCGACCATGTCTGGGGCTACGGCGTCGGCATCGACCTCACCCGCCGCGACCTGCAGGATGAGGCCAAGAAAGCAGCGCGTCCCTGGGACTGGTCGAAAGCGTTCGACCGCTCGGCGCCCTGTGGCCCGCTGGTCCCCGCCGCAAAATCCGGCCATCCGCAAAAGGGCCGCATCTGGCTCGCGCTCGACGGCGCGGTGATACAGGACGGCGATCTCGCCGAACTCATTTGGCCTATCGCCGACATCGTTTCGATCTGCAGCGGTGCGGTTGCACTACAACCGGGCGACCTGATCTTTACCGGCACGCCGGCCGGCGTCGGCGCGGTCGCAGCCGGCCAGACGATGACCGGCGGTGTCGACGGCATCGGCACCATCGAGATCACCATCGGCCAAGATCCCATCGGCAAGCCGTGATCCGATGAGCGACCTCGTCCTCCACAATTACTACCGCTCCTCCACCTCCTACCGCGCGCGCATCGCGCTGGAGATGAAGGGGCTGACCTACGAATACGTGCCGCATCATCTGCGTCATGGCGACCATCTGGAACCGGCTTACCTAGCGGTCAATCCGCAGGGACTGGTACCGGCGCTGATCCTCGGCGACGGCACGCTTTTGACGCAGTCCCTGGCGATCATCGAATATCTCGACGAGACCAAGCCCGAACCGCCGCTGCTGCCCAAGGACGCGCTCGGCCGTGCCCGTGTACGAATGCTGGCGCAGATGATCGCCTGCGACATCCACCCGGTGAACAATCTGCGCGTGCTGACCTCGCTACGCACTTTGTTCGGCGCCGGCGATCAGGACGTCGTCAACTGGTTCCGCCACTGGGTCAACGAAGGTTTCCAGCCGCTTGAAAAGATTCTGGCTTCATCAGCTGAGACGGGCACCTTCTGCCACGGCGACGCGCCGGGCCTCGCCGACATCTGCCTGGTCGCCCAGATCGCCAGCAACGCCCGCTTCGGCGTCGACCTGACGCCCTACCCCACGATATCGCGCATCCACGCCGCCTGCATGGCATTGCCGGCCTTTCGGAAGGCAGCGCCGGAGAATCAGATAGATGCGGAATAGAAGCGCACTGGCGCAGAGCATGAGGACCACCCGATGAAAGCCGTCGTCTTCGAGAAATTCGGCCAAGCGCCGACGATCCAGACCGTGCCGGATCCGAAACCGGCCGCCGACGGCGTCGTCATCAAGGTCGAGGCCACCGGGCTTTGCCGCAGCGACTGGCATGGCTGGATGGGCCATGATGACGGCATCACCCTGCCGCATGTTCCCGGCCATGAACTGGCCGGCATCGTCGTTGCCGTCGGCAAGCAGGTCACTCGCTGGAAGGCCGGCGAGCGTGTCACCGTGCCGTTCTGCGTCGGCTGCGGCCGCTGCTTCGAATGCACCTCAGGCAATCATCAGGTCTGCGAGCATCAAACGCAGCCTGGCTTCACCGCCTGGGGCTCGTTTGCCGAATATGTCGCCATCGAACATGCCGACACCAACCTCGTGCGGCTGCCCGAGGAGATGGACTTTGCCACCGCCGCCAGCCTCGGCTGCCGCTTCGTCACCTCGTTTCGCGCCATTGTCGACCAGGGCCGGGTGACGCCGGGCGAATGGGTCGCGGTGCATGGCTGCGGCGGCGTCGGCCTGTCGGCGATCATGATCGCCAGTTCCATGGGCGCCAATGTCATTGCCATCGACCTCACCGACGAGAAGCTGGAGTTCGCCAAAAAGATCGGCGCCGTGGCGACCATCAATGCCTCGAACACGCCGAATGTCGTCAAGGCGGTCAAGCAGATCACCAATGGCGGCGCGCACATGTCGATGGACGCGCTCGGCCACCCCACGACATCGTTCAACTCGATTTCCAATCTGCGCCGGCGCGGCCGCCACGTGCAGGTCGGCCTGATGCTAGGCGAGCATGCCCGGCCACAGGTGCCGATGGACAAGGTGATCGCCTTCGAGCTCGAAATCCTCGGCAGCCACGGCATGCAGGCCTACCGCTACCCCGCCATGATGGAGATGATCCGCACCGGCAAGCTGAAGCCCGAACTGCTGGTCGGCAAGAAGATCAGCCTCGATGAGGCGCCAGCGGCGCTGATGGCGATGGGCGGGTTCGAGGGGATTGGCATCGGGGTTGTGACGAAGTTCTGACAGCGATTCGATAGAAATTGCAGAACAGTCCATGCAACCAAGACGCCAGTAGAATCGCTCGACAAGGTTGCGCTAGTCCGTCAGAATCGACCCCAAGCGATCATCGGATTGAACCTGGCTGGACCAGCCACACACAGGAACTATACTGTCGCTATGGCCTATTGGGTAAAGCGTATTGCGCTAAAGGATGGCGAAGTAGTCACGGAACGTGAGCTTCGCGCAGACGAAAACCGATTTGCTGGAACGGCTCCGGTGGTTGGTGACTTGATTGAGGTCGAATGTCGCGGCCGCAGGTTTATGGCTGAGGTGGTATGGGGAAATTGGACCGGCCGCGTTCATCCACACGATACAGTTGTACCGCTTCGGGTTTTCGAGGTTGGCCTTGATCCGGCAACCCCGCTCCGCTTTCCGACTCGTGGCCCAACCTGATCGCGGAGTGACTGCTTCCACCAAGTTCTGTCATTTCACATTAATGATACCGCGGCCGAATCAGCCAATCCTACCGCGCAAACCTCTTCGCCCCGACCACGCAGGCGACCACACCCAGCGTGACAACCACCATCAGCGGGCTGACCTGCTCGTGCAGAAGCGTCGCCGCCAGCGCCAGTCCGAAGAAGGGCTGCAGCAACTGCAATTGCCCGACGGCGGCGATGCCGCCTTGGGCCAGGCCGCGATACCAGAACACGAAGCCGATCAGCATGCTGAACAGCGAGACATAGGCGAGACCGATCCAGGCGCCGGAGCCGATGCCGGCGAAGGATGGCGGCAGCGTCGCGAACGTCAGCACCAGCATGATCGGCAACGAGATCGCCAACGCCCAGCAGATCACCTGCCAGCCGCCGAGCCGGCGCGATAGTGCGGCACCCTCGGCGTAGCCCAGGCCACAGACGATGATGGCGGCCAGCATCAGGCCATCACCGATTGGGGACGCCGTCACGCCTTGCATCAGGGCAAAACCCGCAACCAGCGCACTGCCGATACAGGAAAACAGCCAGAAGGCCGGGCGTGGACGCTCGCCGCCGCGCAGCACGCCGAAGATCGCAGTGGCCAGCGGCAACAGGCCGACGAAGATGATGGAATGGGCGGAGGTGACGTGCTTCAGCGCCAGCGCCGTCAGCAGGGGAAAGCCGACAACCACGCCCAGCGCCACGATCACCAGCGACAGAAAATCGCTGCGCTCTGGCCGCTTCTGCCGGAACAGCACGAGCATCGCCAAGCCGAGCAGTCCGGCGATCGCCGCGCGGGCCGAAGTCAGGAACGTCGGATCGAAATCCGCCACTGCCACGCGCGTCGCCGGCAGCGAGCCGCTGAAGATCAGCACGCCGACGAATCCGTTCACCCAGCCGCTCGTGCTCTTGTCCATTCCAGGCTCCATTGCTTTGGCTCTGTATCGGGCTTGACCCTATGGCGGAGCTAGAGACAATGCGGTACAATTCTATCAAACTGTAATGGCCAATTGAGCAATACAGATGACCAAACTCGTTCTGGAAACCGACACGGCATACGCTCCTGTCGCGACCACGCTGGTCGAAACTGTCATGGCGACCATCCGCCAGCGGATTGCTGCGCGCAGCCTGACGCCTGGCGCGCGGCTGCCCTCGATCCGCGCCTTCGCCAAAGCCATGCAGGTATCCAAATCGACCGTCGTCGAGGCCTATGAGCGGCTTGCTGCCGAAGGCGCGATCCGATCCCGGCCGGGCTCTGGCTTCTATGCCGCCGGGTCGCTGGCGCCACTGTCGCTGGCCGAGATCGGTCCCCGGCTCGACCGTGAAGTCGACCCGCTCTGGGTCTCGCGCCAGTCGCTGGAAGCCGGCGGCGAGATGCTGAAACCCGGCTGCGGCTGGATGCCGGCTTCGTGGATGCCGCAGTCCGCTCTGCGCCGGGCGCTGCGCACGGTGGCGCGCGCCGACGATGTCGCGCTCGCCGACTACGGCACGCCGCTCGGCCTGCCGCCGCTCAGGCAATTGCTGGCGCGGCGCATGGAAGGGCACGGCATCGACGTTTCGCCCGACCAGATCATGCTGACGGAATCCGGCACGCAGGCTATCGATCTCCTGTGCCGGTTCCTGATCGAACCCGGCGATACCGTTCTGGTCGACGACCCCTGCTATTTCAATTTTCACGCGCTGCTGCGCGCCCACCGCGCCAAGGTCGTCAGTGTTCCCTACACGCAAACGGGACCGGATATCGAGCTGTTCGCGCAGGCGCTCGCCGAGCACAGACCGCGCCTCTACATCACCAATTCCGCCATCCACAACCCGACAGGCGCTGTCCTGTCGCCGGTCACCGCGCACCGGCTGCTGAAGCTCGCCGACCAGTCGGATCTGACCATCGTCGAGGACGATATTTTCGCCGATTTCGAACATGCGCCGGCGCCCCGGCTGGCGGCATTCGACGGCCTCAACCGCGTCGTTCATATCGGCAGCTTTTCCAAGACGCTGTCGGCCTCGGTGCGCTGCGGCTTCATCGCTGCACCGCGCGACTGGATCGAGCAGCTCACCGACCTCAAGATCGCCACCACCTTCGGCGGCGGCCGGCTTGCGGCCGAACTGGTGCTGGCGCTGCTCAGGGACGGCAGCTACCGCAAGCACATGGACCTGCTGCGGGCGCGCCTTTCCCGCGCCATGGTTGAAACGAGCACGCGCCTGAAGGCGATCGGCATCACGCCCTGGATCGACCAGCCCGCCGGACTGTTCCTGTGGTGCAGCCTGCCCGATGGCGTGGATGCCGCCGACATCGCCCGCCGCGCACTGGCCGACAACGTCGTGCTGGCGCCGGGCAACGCGTTCAGCCTGTCGGGAACCGCCAGCCGCTTCCTGCGCTTCAACGTTGCCCAGTGCCAGGACGAGCGGATTTTCAGGGTGCTCGAGTCGGCAATGGCGCGCTGAACTCGCAGATCATCGGGCCGCACAGACCTCCCGCACGCAGTCGCGCACCCAACGTTGCGCCGGATCGGCGTCGAGCCGCGGATGCCACAGCATCGAGATGGTCACCTCCACAGTGGCGACCGGTAGCGGAAAGCTGACCATGCCAGCGCGTGCGCCTTGCGTGTGCCGCTCGGGCACGCTGGCGATCAGGTCCGAGGCCCGGGCCATGGCAAGGGCGGCCGAGAAGCCGGAGACCATGCATACGACTGTCCGCTGCAGGTCAAGCTGTGCCAGCGCCTCGTCGATCGGTCCCCTTTCGCGACCGCGCCTGGAAACGCTGATGTGTCGGCCGGCAGCATAACGTTCCGGCGTCACCTCGCCTTCGCTCAACGGATGCCCAGCTCGCACGGCGCCGACGAAGCGGTCGCGAAACAGCGCCTGTATCCGCACTTCCGGCCCCGTCTCGCCGGCGACGCCGATCTCCAGATCGACCGCCGCGTCGCGCAGCGCGGCGATATCCTTGTCCGCTTTGGGCGCAAAGCGCAGCCGCACGCCGGGCGCCTCGGCCTGAATGCGGGCGACGAGACGCGGTCCAAACTCCTCTACGAACCCTTCATTGGTCCGCAGTGTGAAGATCCGGTCCAGCGTCGCGAGATCGAGAAGTGTTGCCGGACGCAGCAGCGCCTCGGCATCCCCAACGACGCGGCCAGCCTGCTGCCGCAATTCTTCTGCACGCGGTGTCGGCACAAGGCCGCGCCCGGCGCGAACCAGAAGCGGATCGCCGGTCGCTTCCCGCAGCCGCGCCAGCGTGCGGCTCATCGCCGAAGGGCTGAGCCGCAGCCGTGTTGCGGCGCGCACCACGCTGCCTTCGGCCAAAAGGACGTCGAGTGCGAACAGCAAATTGAGATCGGGCGGTGTCATCGACGGATTGTAACACATGACATGGCGCTGAACGCATGAATAAGATGCAAATGCTGCGCCTTCCGCCACACCACCTTGGCGACTAGATCTCCCACAGATCCGGTTTCCGGACCGGCAAGAAGGAGATCGCCATGGCAATTGCTGAGCAGAACGAGCGCGTATCGGCGCCGCAGCAGGTCCAGTCCACAGTCCTGGCCCGGTCTCCTGTCTTGGCATTGGCCAGCCTGTCGCTCGCCACGCTGCTGTCCTCGCTGGGAACCAGTATTGCGAGCGTCGGCCTGCCTTCCCTGATGCAGGCTTTCGCCGCGTCGTTCCAGTCGGTGCAATGGGTGGTTCTCGCCTATCTGCTGGCCATCACCGCTTTGATCGTCAGCGCCGGACGGCTGGCCGACATGTTTGGCCGCCAGCCGATGCTGCTCGGCGGCATCGCGCTGTTCACGCTGGCCTCGGTGCTCTGCGGCGTGGCGCCGACGCTCTGGCTGCTGATCGCGGCACGCGCCGTGCAAGGACTTGGCGCAGCGCTGATGATGGCGCTGACGCTGGCCTTTGTCGCGGAGACCGTGAGCAAGGAGAGAACCGGCAGCGCCATGGGCCTGCTCGGCGCCATGTCGGCGATCGGCACGACGCTCGGTCCCTCGCTCGGCGGCCTGCTGATCGCCGGCTTCGGCTGGCGGGCGATCTTCCTCGTCAATGTCCCGCTAGGCGTCGCGGCCTTCGCTCTCGCCTGGCTAGCCCTGCCCGCCCGCGGTAAAGCTGCCGAAGCCGATCGAGGCAGCTTCGATACAACGGGCACTGCGCTGCTCGCTTTGACGCTCGCCGCCTATGCGCTGGCCATGACACTCGGCCGCGGCCATTTCGGCACCCTCAACATCGGCCTTCTGATCGCTGCCGGCATCGGCGTCGTTCTGTTCGGCGTTGCGCAGACGAGGGCGACGAACCCCCTGATCCGGCTTGCCCGGTTGTACGACATCCGGCTCACCTCCAGCCTCGCCATGAACCTCGTCGTCGCCACCGTGATGATGGCGACCCTGGTGGTCGCGCCGTTCTATCTGTCGCGCGGTCTCGGGCTTGATGCCGCGATGGTCGGCGTGGTGCTGTCGACAGGTCCGCTGGTGTCGGCGCTCTCGGCGCTGATCGCCGGCCGGCTCACCGATCGCTTTGGTGCCCACAAGATGATGGTCGCTGGATTGTTCAGCCTCGCCGTCGGCACTTTTCTTTTGTCACTCGCCATGACGGAACTCGGCATTGCCAGCTATGTCGGACCGATCGCCGTCACCTGCTTCGGCTACGCGCTGTTCCAGACCTCCAACAATGCCGCCGTCATGAGCGGTGTCGCCGCCGGCGAACGCGGCGTCGTGTCCGGCCTGCTCAATCTGTCGCGCAATCTCGGCCTGATCACCGGCGCATCGCTGATGGGCGCCATCTTTGCGGTTGCCTCGGCCGGAGAAAGTCCGTTGACCTCAACGGCAGCCGCCCACGGCATGCAGGCCACCTTTCAGACGGCGACGGCGCTCGCAGTGGCTGCACTGTTCCTGGCGCTGTTCTCTGCCCGCGCCGGCGGCAGGTCGGCCTAGGCTCCGGCCCGCTTGCGGCGCTCATAGAGCATGACCAGCGTTTCAGCGGTCAAAGCCGGCCTCTGCTCGCCCTCGATCTCGACCGTGTTGGCGGCCTTCATCAGGTATTGGCCCGGCCCTCTGTCCTCGACCGACAACAGCGTCGAGCGCAGTCTGATTCGTGCGCCGACCCTGACCGGCGCCAGGAACCGCACCTTGTCGAAGCCGTAGTTGAAGGCGGCTTGCGTGTTTTCGGGCACGATGCCCATATCGAGCGCCAATGCGCCGATGATCGACAGCGTCAAATAGCCATGCGCAATCGTGGTGCGAAACGGGCTTTGCCGCTTCGCCCGCTCCGGATCGACGTGAATCCACTGATGGTCGCCGGTGCATTCGGCGAACTGGTTGATGCGGCTCTGGTCGATCGTCGTCCATTCCGACACGCCGAGCTCCTGCCCGGCCATCGCCCTTAGCTGCTCAAAGGTCGGCGGCGTTTTCGGCCGTAGTTCCGTCATTCCTGCTTTCCCGATGGCTCCCAACGCCTCGGACCACGAACCGACAACCCCTGTCAATTCGCCTCTTGCGATTCCGTTCCGTCATTTTCCGCCAAACGGCACGCCCCGTCCATGGCCATGCACCGCAAAGGGCCGGTCTGTTCAGAGGTGGCGGGCAGCGGTCAGGCCGTGCCTGACATCACTTCCTCTTCTCATAGCCGGAGCGAATCTCCTCCATCGCTTCCTTGATGCGCTCGCGCAGGATCTCGACGGATTCGGTGCCGGATTTCTTGACCAGCTCGGCCACTTCGCTGGCGTTTTTCAGGGCGGCCTCGAAGGATTTCTTGGCGAACTCCGCCTGCTTGGACATCAGCTCCTGCGGATTGCCTGGCGCCTTGTAGTTATGCGCCATGTCGCTGACTTCGCGCAGCGTGTCCTGCAGCATCTCGCGTTGCCTGGACAGAAGCGACGTCGCGCCGGCAGCGCCTGCCCGCGCCGATTTCTCCAGCGCCTCGAGGTTCTTGCGGTGGTGCGCAAGGATCGCCTCGACATCGACATTGGGCACCTTCAGGTCACGGCCGAACCGGCTGAACATGTCCAGGAACGAATCGGATTCGGGTTGTTTGGCCATTGCTCGCTTGCTCCCCAGTTAACTGCAAATGCGGAACCCTAGAGCAATTCCAGGAAAAGTGTGAAACGGTTTTCCGTCCGGAATTGCGTCAAAACAAAGAGTTAGAGCAGGTCGCAGCGAAACGGTGAACTGCTCTAAGCTGGACAATAGCACTCGCGCGCCGCGTGTCCATTCGCCCGCGCAACGCAATTTTGCGGTGCAAAGGCGAAGCGCCCGCTTCAACCCGCGAGGAACAATAGCTCAGCCGTGTAAAGCACCAGGCCGGCAAGGCCGCCGATGATCATGCCGTTGAAGCGGATATATTGCAGGTCCCTGCCGATGTTCATCTCGATCAGCCTGGTCAGCTGGGCAAGGTCCCAGCGCTTGACCTGGTCGGCGATGAACTTGGACACGCCGCTCTTCTGGCTCTCCACGAAGGAGCCAAGCGCCACGACAAAGCCCTGGTTCATGTCGGCCCGGATCTGCGGATCGCCGTAGAGATGGCGGCCGACCTCGACGAACATGTTGGCGAGATGGTCGCGAACAATCGAATTCTCCGCCTTGGCGTCCTGTTCGATGAACAGGCGCAGACTCTCCCACATGTCGCCGGCCAGCGACTTGACCTCCGGCCGCGCCAGAAAATCGCGCTTCAGTTTCTCGGCCCGCTTGGCATATTGCTTCGAGGTCCTGAGCCGCTCGATGAAGCTCAGTGCGAAGCGGTCGAATTCGGCGCGCATCGGGTGATCGGGATCGGCACGGACCTCATCGAGCAGCGAACCGGCGGAAGCGACGATCTTCTTCAGCAGATAGGCGTCGGCGCGGAACAGGTTGAACAGCGACGGCAATTCCTCGCGGATCTTTTCGCGCATCGTCCCCAGCGCCTCTTCGTCGTTCAGGAACCGGCCGATCACCCGGGTGAACTCGTCGAACAGTTTCTGGTGGCGGCGGTCGTCGGTCAGCGCCGACAGAAGTTCGGCGGCCAGCGGCGCCAGCGGCACCTTGTCGATCTGCTCCAGCATGCGGCTGGTGACGAAGCCGCGCAGGCCGGATTGCTCGATTGCCGCAAGCGTCTGCGGCACCAGCCGCACGACAAAGCGCGACAGGCCGGCAGATCGTTCGGCGTCAGTCAGCCAGTCGGCGACCAGCGCTGCAAAATCGACCTCGGCCAGTTTTTCGCGCACCGGCTCGGGCGCCAGGAAATTGACCTCGATGAAGCGGCCGAGATTGTCGGCGATGCGGTGCTGGTTCTCCGGGATGATGGCGGTGTGCGGGATCGGCAGACCGAGCGGCCGCTTGAACAGCGCCACCACCGCGTACCAGTCGGCCAGGCCGCCGATCGTCGCCGCCTCCGCGAAGGCCGCCACGAAGCCAAGCCACGGATAAGTGCTCTCGAACGACTTGGCCACGGCAAAGACCACGACGCAAAGCGCCAGTGCTGCCGTGGCGAGAAACTTTGTCCACCGCAACGCGGAAAGCTTGGCGCCCGCCTCGGTATCGAAACCGCCGGACGCCAGGGACGGAGCCGATTGAGACATGGTGGGCCGCTCCTCGTCGATCTCAGGGGTATTTAGGGACTGTTTCGGCCCGTGACATGACCGGACGGCCGATTTCGCCTCAAGACACGCCGATTAAGCACACAAAGTTGACAGGAATATTCATCTATCGTCCAATCCCAGTCTGGAATTGTTCCAAGGTATAGGCCATATTCCGAACAGGCCAGTGTGGGCGAATCCGAAACGCCGGGTGAGAAAGCCGCACCAGCGCAAATCTAAAATCTGGTGCAGTTCCAATGCGCCAGCACGTGGGTGAGGAATGAAATGCGGTTAACGCGCCAGACCAACTACGCCATGCGCATCCTGATGTATTGCGCGGCCAACACCGATCGGCTGAGCCGCATCCCGGAGATCGCGGCCGCCTATTCGGTGTCGGAGCTTTTCCTGTTCAAGATTCTGCAGCCGCTGGTCGAGCACGGTCTGGTCGAGACGGTGCGCGGCCGCAATGGCGGTGTCAGGCTTGGCCGTCCCGCCGAGCAGATCAATCTGTTCGACGTCGTGCGGGTGACCGAAGAGAGCTTCGCCATGGCCGAGTGCTTCGAGAACGACGCCGCCGAATGTCCGCTGGTCGACAGCTGTGCCCTGAACTCGGCGCTGCGTGAGGCGCTCAACGCCTTCTTTGCCGTGCTCTCCCGCTACACGATCGCCGATATGGTGGCAGCGCGGCCGAACGTGCGCCATCTGCTCGGCATCGACATGCTGGTGCAGCGCGCTCCAGCCGCCTGAACTTTCTAGGCTGCCGACTGCGGCAGGACGAACGGCACATTTCCAGTCGGCAGCACGCCGACCTTGAGCCGGCAATCGAACACTTTTTCGATCAGATCGTCGCTCAGCACCTCTTGCGGCGAACCGTCAGCGGCGAGCCGGCCGCGATGCATGACGAAGACCCGGTCGGCATACATGGCCGTCAGATTGAGATCGTGCAGGATGGCGATCACACCACCGCCGCGCCGGGCGAAGTCGCGGGCGATGTTCATGATGATCAGTTGGTGCTTGATGTCGAGGCTGGACACCGGCTCGTCGAGATAGAGATAGCGCGGCTTGCCGTCGAGCACCGGCGCCCAGACCTGGCACAGTACGCGCGCCAGCTGCACGCGCTGCTGTTCGCCGCCTGAAAGCTCCTGATAGAAACGGCCGGCAAAGCCGTCGAGGTCGACGCGCGCCAGCGCCCGCTCCGGCAGCCTTTCATTTTCGCCCGGCAGCACGCCGGAGCGGCCGCCGACAAGGCCGAGCCTGACCACTTCGCGCACGGTGAAAGGGAAGGACAGCGTGGTCACTTGCGGCAGCACAGCGCGCGCTATAGCAGCCTCCACCGGCTTCATCGCAATGAGGTCACGGCCGTTGACGGTAACCGTTCCCGTAAACGCCAGATCGCCCGACAGGGCCTTCAAAAAGGTCGTCTTGCCCGAACCATTGGGCCCGACGATTGCCGCGACCTCGCCGGGCCGCGCGGTAAAGTCGACATCGGTGACAATGCGCTTGCCGCCGATCGCCACCGAGACATCGCGTGCTTCGATCATGCCGGCCTCACAGGTTTCAAGTCTCACAGGTCGATTACGCCGCGCTTGCGCAGCAGAATCCAGAGGAAGAACGGCGCGCCGGCGATCGCCGTGACGATGCCGATCGGCAGTTCGGCCGGCGCCACGATGACGCGGGCGACGGCATCGGCGGTGAGCAGCATCGAGGCGCCGAGCAGTGCCGATGCCGGCAAGAGATAGCGATTGTCCGGTCCGATCAGCAGCCGCAGCAGATGCGGCACGACGATGCCGACAAAGCCGATGCCGCCGCTGACTGCGACCGAAGCGCCGACTGCCGCCGAGACGCCGACGATCGCAGTGTATTTCAGCCGCTGCACCGGAATACCGAGATGGCCGGCGGTCGCCTCGCCGAGCGCCAATGCGTTGAGGCCGCGGGCCAAAAACGGCATCGCCGCCAGCGCCAGAACGATGATCGGGCCGACGGAAGCGATCTTCGGCCAGGTCGCGCCGCCGAGCGAGCCCAGCTGCCAGAAGGTCAGGTCGCGCAACTGCCGGTCGTCGGCCATGAAGATCAGGATGCCGGTCAGCGCCATGGCAAGGGCGGCCAGCGCAATGCCGGCAAGCAGCATGGTGGCGACCGAGGTGCGCCCCTGCCGCGTGGCGACACGGTAGAGCACCAGCGTGACCGCGAGGCCACCGCAAAAAGCGGCGAGCGGCAAGGCCAAACTGCCGAGCGCCAGAGTGAGCGGCGCCAGCCAGGTCGTGCCGAGCACGATGACAGCGACCGCGCCGAGGCTCGATCCGGCGGAAACGCCGATCAGGCCGGGATCGGCCAGCGGATTGCGAAACAGGCCCTGCATGACCGCGCCGGATACGGCAAGTGCCGCCCCGATCAACACACCGAGCAGCACGCGCGGCATGCGGATGTCGTAGACGATCAGCCGGTCGCGCGCGCCGAGTGCGGCATCTCCAGGCACAGCGCCGGTCAGCCAGTCCCGGATGACGCCGACGGCCGACGCATCGGAGGCGCCCGACGTCAGCGACAGGAACATGGAAAGCGCAAGCACCACCCACAGGAGCACGACGACCAGGCGCGCGCGCCCTGAACGATCGCCCTCGGCCGCCACCTTGCCCGCCGCGCCGGCGATCGACTGGTCCACCATCGGCTCAGTCCGTGACCTGACTGCCATAGAGCGAGACGGCCAGATCGTGGATGGCATCGGCCGTGCGTGGCCCGAAGCCAAGGAGATAGCTGCCATCCATCAGGATCAGTATGCGGCCTTCGCCAGCCGGCGTCGAAGCGATCGACGGGATGGCGAACAGCTCAGCTTCCGCAATCGGCGGTCCGGCGTTTTTCATGGCCAGGATCACGTCCGGCCTGGCGGTGACGATGGCCTCGTCGGACATCGGCTTGTAGCCGGAAAAGCCTTCGACCGCATTGACCGCGCCGGCGAGCTTGATGATGCCGTCGCCGGCAGTGTCGCTGCCGGCGGCGAGGATCTTGCCGCCCTGGATCGACAGCACGAACAGGATGCGCTTGCGCTCCTTGATCGACGCCGTCTGTTTTTCGGCTGCCTTCAGCTTGGCGTCGGTCTCGGCCACCAGTGCCTCTGCCTTGGCGTCGACGCCGAGCGCCTTGCCGACGATACGGATCTTTTCCAGAATGCCGTCATGGCTGTAGTGCTCGGGCACGTCGATGAACGGCACGCTCGACTTTTTCAGCACATCGACCGCTTCCCTTGGGCCGCTGCCCTGCAGCGCCAGAATGCCGGACGGATTGACCGACAAAACACCTTCCGCCGACAGCTGGCGCATGTAGCCGACGTCGGGCAGCGCCATCGCGGCGGCGGGGTAGCGGCTGGTCGAATCGCGGGCGACAAGATGGCCCTCTTCGCCAAGCGCGTAGACGATCTCGGTGATCGAGCCGCCGATGGCCGCGATCCGCGTCGTGTCGGCAAATACGGCGAGGTTTTCGGTGGCCGGAGCGGGTGCCGCAGGAAGCAGTGATAGGGCCATGGCCGCGGCAAGCGTCGGGCGCCTGAACAGGGAAATCATCGTCGTAATCCTCAGGCAGCGGTCGGGATTGGAATGCGCGGCAGGTTTTCGGCCAGGAACCGCCAATCGTCGCGCTCGCCCTCGCCTTCATGGCGCTTGCCGAAGAACTGGATGATCATCTTGCCGTCGGCGCCATAGGCTTCGAGCGAGGTGACATGACCGTCCTTGGTCGGCTTGCGCACGGCCCAGACTTCCTGGATGTGATCGGTGCGCAAATGCAGGTGGAAAGTCTCGTCCATGACGTTGATCCACGGCCCCATCGCCTTGATCGACTTGACCGGGCCGGAATGGATCTGGATGCAGCCGCGGTTTCCGACGAAGCACATGATCGGCATGCCGTCGGCTGCGGCATGGTGGAACATGGCGCTGACGGCGTCATTGTCGAGCAGCCACGCATAGTCCTGGCCGACCATGCGCACGGCTTGGCGGCGGCTGAGCTTTAGCGCCTTCAGCATGCCGAAGAACTCATGCACGTCGGTCAACCGGCTCCAGCGGTCGCGCAGATCGTCGATGTTGGCGGCGGCACCGGGCGTCTCGGCGTCATCGTCGGCAAGGCCTGCGATAGACACGGTCGGCTCCTGGTTCGATGATTCGAGGGCCGCCACCAGCTTCTGGTAGGCATAGAGATTGGACGCCAGCCGCAGATGCACCTTGTGCACGGCATCGCCCGCCGCGTCGAAGAATTGCAGGCTGCGGCGGATGTCACCGCCGTCGCGCTTCTCCACGGCAAAGCCATGCGCCCAGACCTTCGGAAAGATGCGCAGGTCGATGTTTTCGCCGAGCACCATGGCATTGTGGGTGCCGGGCACGACCTTGTCATAGACACCGATCTTCTCGTGCACCGCGCTTTCGTTGCGGGTCAGCGCCATCACTTCGCCGACGGCCTCGAGGCCGGTCAGCAGATCGTTGACTCGCGGCTCGACGCGCACGACCCCTTCGCCGCAATGGGCGGCGACCAGTTCAGCCTCCGAAATGCCGAGCTCGGCGGCGAGATCGCGCTCGCGCGCTTTCGGATTGTCTGCCCGCGCCCGCCGGATTTCATGCGGGGCGGGTTTTACGCGCTGGTCCATGTCCTGCTTACCTGTCTGCCCTGTCTGGTTTGTTACTTGTTGAGTATGAGCTTGCCCTGACGGGTGATCTTGAGCCGATAGAGCGCGCCATGGTGCTCGATGCCGATCTCGTGCTCGCCCTGGAACAGCGTGTTGGACGACAAGGTCCTCACCGCCAGCGGCACCCGATCGAAGCGGGTCGGCGTCTCCTCGGAACGGCGGACGCGGTAACGGAAGTCGTTGGGATTGTGGGTGTTCATTTCTGTCTATCCCTTTCCTGTGCCGGGCGTCTGGCTAGGCGTTGCAAAAATGCCGATTCATTTCTTGACTCGAATAATCATGTTTATTAGTCAGTGCATTACCGGACCAAATGAGTCAACATTTAAGACGCCGGACGAAATGAAAAATGCCAGCGAGCGCCGCCGCCAGCCAGCATCGAACCTGGATTTGGAGTTGGGGCAATGGGGTTGGCAAATCGTGGACGACTGGATCTGGCACACGCCGATCCGGCGCATCGGCCTATGGCAAAGACAATGGCAGCCTTGCTTGCGGGGGCAGCAGCGATCGCGTTGTTGACGCCGCCGGCCAGCGCGCAACAAGCTACCGACCAGCAGCAGACTGATCCGAGCAAGAAAACCGAGGACACCAAGCCGGCGCCCGCCGGCGTGACGCTGCTCGACAAGATCCTCGTCATCAGCCGCACCGGCGAAACGGCAATCGAATCGCTTGCCTCGGCCAGCCATGTCGACCAGGAACAGCTCGACCGCCGCATGGCGACGACACCCAATGAAATGCTGCTGGGTGTGCCGGGTGTCACCGTGCAGGCCGACGCACGGCGCGTCAGCTCCAGCATCAACATTCGCGGCCTGCAGGATTTCGGTCGCGTCGCGGTGATCGTCGACGGCGCCAGGCAGAATTTCCAGCGTTCAGACCACGGCACGCAGTCGACCTTCTATGTCGATCCCGAACTCATCAAGTCCGTCGACGTCATTCGCGGTCCCACCGCCAATACCTATGGCTCCGGCGCCATCGGCGGCGTCGTCTTCTTTGACACCAAGGATGCCGAGGACTTCCTGAGGCCGGGTGAGACCTGGGCCGGCTCCGTCACCGGGCGCTATGAGAGCAACGGCAAGGGCTGGACCACCAGCGCCAGCGGCGCTTACAAATTCAACGAAAACTGGGATGTGCTGGGCAACATCGTCTACCGCGACTACGACGACTACAAGAACGGCAGCGGCGACACCGTCGCCGGCACCGGCTTCGACGTGCTGAGCGGCCTGCTCAAGACCACCATCCGCCCGAGTGAAAACAGCGAATTGAAGCTCGGCTGGGTCGGTTCGAGCGACGGCTGGACGGAAACCAGCGGCGGCGTGCCGGCCAACGACGTCGACCTGAAGTCGAACACTTTTACCGCCCGCTACAACATCACCGACGATGCCAGGAGCTGGCTCGATCTCCACATCAACGCCTCCTACAACAAGACCAATCTCGACCTGACCACGCTCGTGCCGCAAAACCGGTTCGATCCGGTCACCGGTCTTCCTGTCGTGCTGCCGGCAGGCTCGACATCGACCTTCGATGTCGGCACCACCGGCATCGACATCTGGAACACGTCCCGCTTCGAGACCGCCGGCAACGCGCATGAGCTGACCTATGGCGGCGACTGGGTGGGCGACGATGTCGAGACCGGCGGCACGTCGGGCGGCGACAGCTTCTATACGCCGTCAGGCAAGCGCAACGTTTCGGGCGCCTACATCCAGGACAAGCTGACCTGGGACTGGCTCGAAGTCATCACCGGCCTGCGTTACGACAATTACAGCCTGAAGGATTCGGACAACGAAACCTCAGGCGACAGGCTGTCGCCGCGTATCACGGTCGGTGTCACGCCCTTCGAAAGTGCCAGCCTGGCTGGCCTGCAATTCTATGGCACCTATGCGGAAGGCTACCGCTCGCCGTCGCTGACCGAAACACTGATCAGCGGCAACCATCCGGCCGGCGTCACCTTCCCGTTCCTGCCCAACCCGAACCTGCGGCCCGAAACCGGCAAGACCACCGAATTCGGCGTCAACTACAAGCTGAACGACATCATGGAAGCCGGCGACGCGTTCCGGCTCAAGGCCGCCTACTTCCACAACGACGTCGACGACTACATCGAGGGCGTGACGCTGTCGCCGTTCGACCCGACCAGCGGCTGCCCGTTCGGCCCCGGCATCCCGATCTGCTTCCAGTATCAGAACTTCGCCCAGGCCAAGATCAACGGCGTCGAACTGGAAAGCATCTACGATGCCGCCTGGGGCTATGCCGGGCTCTCGGCCTCGATCATCAACGGCCACACCATCTCCTATGAAGGCGAGCGGGCCGACCTTGCCACCATCCCGTCCTCGCAGGTCACCGGGCAGCTCGGCTTCCGCTTCCTTCAGGACAAGCTGACCGTTGGCGGCGAGGTACAGTACAACGGCAAGCCCAAGGGCAACCCCGTGGCGAAGGACTATACGCTGGTCAACGCCTTCGCCAGCTACCAGGCAACCGACAGTTTGAAGGTGGACTTCCGCACCGACAATTTGTTCGATGTCAAATACACCAACCCGCTGAACGGCGGCACCACCGCCGTCATCTACGAGCCCGGCATCACGCTGAAGCTGGCCGCAACCATGCGCTTTGGAGGCTGACGTCAATGACAAGCTTGACGACATCGCTTCGTCTGTTGACCTCGACGCTGGCGATCTCGCTCGGCTCGGTGCCGGCGTGGGCTCAGTCCGCGCCGGCGCCGCAACTCAGCCTCGAACTCAATGCCGTGCAGCCATCGGACAAGGGCTGCCGGCTGACCTTCGTCGTCAACAATGGCCTCGGCGCCGATCTGTCCAAGGCGGCCTTCGAGATCGCGCTGTTCAACCAGGCCGGTGTCGTCGACCGTCTCAGCGTGCTCGATTTCAAGGACCTGCCGGCCGGCAAGACCAAGGTGACCCGCTTCGATCTCGCCGGCACCGACTGCACCAAACTCAGCCGCGTGCTGATCAACAGTGCCACCGACTGCGCCGGTGCCGGCGTCGAGCCGGCTGCCTGCATGCGCGGCCTGAAGACTGAGACCAAGACCGGCATCGCCTTCGGCGTCTGAGGTGGGCGCGCATCCCGCCTTCAAGCAAGACAGCGCGGTTTGGCCCGTCCCCAGCCCACCGTCATGGCTGGCAACCGATCTTGATTTGACAATCCCGCCTCGCTCGGGGCAGGTCTCGCCGCAAGACATGCAGGACATCAGCCCCCTTCCCGACGACGCCGGCAACGAACCGGCGATTGCGCCGGCCGAACCGCTTGCGCGGCCGGCGGCCGATCGCAAATGGACGATAGCGATCGTTGCTTCCTGCCTGTTGCATGCGGCCGCCATGGCGGCGTTTTTCATCGCACCGACTGGAACATTCGATACCGAGGATGCGATACAAGCCGAAGGCTCCCAACAATCGGGCGCTGACGTCGTCGGCACCGCTTTGAAAAACCTGCCTGACGCGATCGATGTTACCTTGGTGGCCGATCCGCAGCCGGCCAAGCCCGAAGCCGTTCAACCAGCGCCGCCGACCGAGGCGGCCCTACCCGCAAGGCAGGAGGCAACGCCCGAGCCTTCCCCGGAAGTCGTCGAACAGGCTGCGCCGGACACACTGACGGCCGCCATCCCGAATGGTCAAAGTGTCGCCCCAACGGCTGAGACGCCGGCACCGGCAGCGGTTCAACCGCAAAGTTCAGAAGCGTCGCCCGCCGACGAGCCTCCTGTTGACTCGCCTGCTGCCAAGGCCCCGGTCCCGAGCCGGAGCGCATCCATATCGGGAGAAGCCGGGGGCACGGCAGATGGCGAGGAACGTGAGGCATCTGCGGTTGCCAGCAAAGGCGAAAAACAGGGCGCGGCCGGCAATGCGATGGAATCCGGTTACAGGGCTGAAGTTCAGAACAAGCTTACCCGCGCCAACGGCCGTGTTTCGAAAGAGATTCAAGAAAAGGCTCTCAACAATGCAAGGGTTGTTTTCACCGTCATGGCCGATGGCAGCATCGGCAACCTGCAGCTCGCCGAAAGTTCAGGATCGGCCGAGCTTGACCAGTTCGCGCTGAATCTGGTGCGCCAACAGGCGCCGTTCCCGCCCATTCCACCCGAGACCGGCAAATCAAGCTGGGTGTTCAGGGCGCGGATCGGTCTGTTTTAAGCGCCTTGCAATTACAGGATGTCTATCAAACGTCACCGTCGTCAATTCAGAAGAGGACGCCAATGTACATCGCCATGAACCGCTTCAAGGTCCAGAACGGCTCGGAGACCGCCTTCGAGGATGTCTGGAAGAACCGTGATTCCAGCCTCTCGGAGATGAAAGGCTTCAGGGAATTTCATTTGCTGCGCGGCCCGGTCAACGAGGCCGAGGGCTATACGCTGTTTGCTTCGCACACGGTGTGGGCAAGCCACGAGGATTTTGTCGCCTGGACCAAATCCGAGAATTTCCGCGCCGCCCACCGCAACGCCGGCACCTCCAAGGTGCACTATCTCGGCCATCCGCAGTTCGAAGGCTTTTCGGTCGTCGAAGGCGCCTGAGACGGCTTCACCTGAGGACGGTCCGGGGCCGCACCATCCCGATCCTCGCCCCAAAGGAAATGCCTTTGCGGCGTGCCGACCCTCAGGCGGTTTCCATGCCGAACAGCCGCCGCAACGACCGGACGAAGCGCTTGCGCCGCAGCCGGATCCGGCCGCGCCGATCCAGAAAAGGCAACAGGCGTGGGTCATCTGCCAAAACGCCAAAACGTCTGACATGCTGCGACAGGAATTCGGGCAAGAAGGCCTTGCCATTGGCGGCTCTCAGCAAAGCCGCGTTGGCCAGGACATAATCAAGGACATCCAAAGCCCTGACGGTCTCGCGCGCCTGATAACCCGGCGACAGTTGCACGTGGCCGCCGGCAAAGGAAACATTGGTCGATTCATTGGCGCCATGCAGGCGATAGAGGCCGAGGCATTCGGACAGGATCAGGCTGCCTGCCGCCAGATGCGCACATGTCGCCGCAAGATAATCGGTCCCCATCTCGGCCTTGAATGGAAAACCCAGAACCGGTTCCAGCGCGCCACGCCGAAAAACCAGCGATGACGTCGGCGCCCATATCCAGCCATAGGCATCGGGGCCAAAATAGGTGATCGGATACTCCGACGAATAGGCGATGTCGGGCGCAAGGTCGCCAAGCTGCTTGCCGGGCGTGACGGCCAGGCCCCGCGCGTCCGGTTTGAAACGCGGCTTGCGCAGGACAAGATAGGTGCCACTCAAAAGCTGGCGATCGCGGTCGATCAGAAAAAGATCGCAACTCGACAAGGCCGCCGTGCGTGTCGCGTTCAAATGGGCCGACAGATGCGCCTTGAGAAAATCCGGCAGCCACACATCGTCGGAATCGAGAAACGCCACGAACGGCGCATCGGTCGCGGCGAAGCCGTCGCGAAATCCCGCGAGTTGTCCGCCATTCTCCGCGCGCGCCAGCAGCCGAAAGCGCGGATCGTCTATTGTCTGGAGGAGTTGCCGGATATGTTCGGCCGAGCCATCGGTCGACGCATCGTCGACGATGACGCAGTCCCATCTCTGATAGGTTTGCGCCAGGACCGAGCGAATGGCGTCCTCGACATAGGGGCGGTAGTTATGGCTGGTGATGACCACCGACACGCGCGGCAGCTCAAACGGTCGGAAAATGTCTTCCATCTGTTCGGCTGCGCCCGCTCACGTTGCTGCCTGGTAGCGCATACCCTTACTATCCGAGGCAGGCAAGCGAGCCGCGAAAAGTCCCCTACGCTGCGGCGAGCAGGCTGGCATTGCCGCCGGCAGCCGTGGTGTCGACACAGACGGCGCGTTCATGCGCATAGGCCGCCGGGTTGAGCACCTCGCTGACCAGCGGCACGATCGGCCCGGTCCGGTTGGCGATCACCTTGCGCACGATGCGCGCCGCGTCCGGCTTGCCCGAAAAGGCGACGACGTCGACGCGCAGCGAGCGCGCCTCGACCGGATCGGGCCGCCCGTCGATGGCGGCCAGCGGCAGCCCCTTGCCGGTCAGCGCCGACAGGGCTGCCGGCGCCCCCGGCGCCACCGCCAGCACCGCGTTGCCCGCCGCCAGCGCCTGGATCGTCTGCGCCAGCAGCGTGTCGCCGTCCGGCCCGAGGCACAGCACCCGGCCGCGCGGCGACAGCGACAGCGTATTGGCTTCGCCGGTCGGTCCCGGCAGGTCGACCTGGCCGAAGTCGATGGCGGCGGCAGCGCCGATGGCTGCCGCGCCCTTGCCGCGCAGATGCTTGCGCAGGATGGCAATACGATCAGGACGCGTCGACCAGCCGCCAAGCGTCGGATCGGGCAGATTGTCGGCAAGCTCGGTCGCCGTCACCTCGTGGCCCTCGCCGACGTCCGTGCCGGCTTCCGGTCCTTTGCGGAACCGGCGGAGATAATGCGGCCCGCCGGCCTTCGGCCCGGTGCCGGAAAGCCCCTCGCCGCCGAAGGGCTGCGAGCCGACGACGGCGCCGATCTGGTTGCGGTTGACGTAGATGTTGCCGGCATGGATGCCGTCGACGAAATGCTGGACACGACCTTCGATGCGGGTGTGCAGGCCGAAGGTCAGACCATAACCCTTGCGGTTGATGGCGGCGATGACGGCGTCGATCCCGTCGGCATCGAAGCTGGCGACATGCAGCACCGGGCCGAACACCTCGCGCTCCATCTCCTCGATGCCTTTGACGCGGAACACATGTGGCGCAACGAAGCGGCCATCCCCAGGCGCCTCGAGCTTGGCGACCAGCCGGCCCTGCAGGCCCATCGTGGTGCAATAGTCGCGGATCGAGCTTTGCGCCTCGTCGTCGATGACCGGGCCGACATCGGTCGAAATCTGCCAGGGATCGCCGATGGTGAGCGCCTCCATGGCGCCTTTCAGCATCTCCAGCATCTTCTTCTCGACGTCCTTCTGCACATAGAGCACGCGCAACGCCGAGCAGCGCTGGCCGGCACTCTGGAAGGCAGACGCCAGTATGTCGCGCACCGCCTGTTCAGGGAGTGCTGTGGAATCGACGATCATGGCGTTGAGACCACCGGTCTCGGCGATCAGCATCGCGTCCGGTGCCGCGGTCTCGGCCAACTGCTTCTCGATCAGCTTGGCGACCTCGGTCGAACCGGTGAAGCAGACGCCGGCGATGCGTGGATCGGCGGTCAGCGGTCCGCCGACCGACGGACCGTCGCCGGGCAGCAGCTGGATGACATCTTCCGGCACGCCGGCCTCGCGCAGCAGTTCGACGGCGCGGAAGGCGATCAGCGGCGTCTGCTCGGCCGGCTTGGCGATGACCGAATTGCCGGTGACCAGTGCTGCCGCGATCTGGCCGGTGAAGATGGCGAGCGGGAAATTCCACGGCGAAATGCAGACGATGGCGCCGCGCGCCTCGGTGCCCGCTTCGTTGTTGGCGGCCTCGGCCGCGTAATAGCGCAGAAAGTCGACGGCTTCGCGCACTTCGGCCACGCCGTCGGCCAGCGACTTGCCGGCCTCGCGGGTTGCCAGCGCAAAGAACTCGACGGCATTGGCCTCATAGAGATCGGCAGCGCGGTTGAGAATGGCGGCGCGCTCGGCGACCGGGCGCTTTGCCCAGGCCGGCTGCGCTTCGACCGCGAAACGCACGGCCGTCGCGACCTGCTTGGCCGCGGCTTCGCTGACCGTGCCGACGATCTCGGCAGGCTTCGCCGGATTGACCACCGGGCGCTGCTTGCCGTAGCCGGCAGCGCGCGTGATGGGCTTGGCATGCCAGCGCTCGGGCCCGGCGAAGGCCGCCTTGGCCTTGTCGATCGCCACCAGCGTCACCGGATCGGTGATGTCGAAACCCTTCGAATTACGCCGACCGACGCCGAAGATTGTCGCCGGGCGAGCGATTGCCGGATTGGCAGCGGGGCCTTGGCTTTCCACGGTCTCAAGCGGATCGCGCGCAATATCCTCCGGCTCGACGTCCTCGTCGGTGAGTTGATGGACGAAGGAGGAGTTGGCGCCATTCTCCAGCAAGCGGCGGACCAGATAGGCGAGCAGATCGGAGTGCGCTCCGACCGGCGCATAGATGCGGCAGCGCGTGCCTTCGCTCTGGCGCACCGTCTCATGCAGCGCCTCGCCCATGCCGTGCAGGCGCTGGAACTCGAAGGCGTCCCTGTTATCAGCCATCGACAGGATGGCGGCGACGGTGTGGGCATTGTGGGTGGCGAATTGCGGGTAGATGCGGTCGGTCATCGACAGCAGCTTCTTGGCGCACGCCATGTAGGAAACGTCGGTGTTGGCCTTGCGGGTGAAGACGGGGTAGCCGGAAAGCCCGAGCGTCTGGGCCCGCTTGATCTCGGTGTCCCAATAAGCGCCCTTGACCAGCCGCACCATTATGTTGCGGTCGTACTTTTTCGCCAGCGCATAGAGCCAGTCGATGGTGAAGGCCGCGCGTGGCCCATAGGCCTGGACGACGACGCCAAAGCCGTTCCAGCCGGCAAGCTCCGGCTCGGCCAGCACGCGCTCGATGACATCCAGCGACAGATCCAGCCGGTCGGCTTCCTCGGCGTCGATGTTGAGGCCCATGCGCGAATGGCGTGCGGCCAGCGCCAGCGACAGCAGCCGCTCAGCCATGACGGGCAGCATCTTTTCCTTCTGCGCCTCTTCATAGCGCGGATGCAGCGCCGACAGCTTGACCGAGATGCCGTGGTTCTGCCGGATATCCGGGCCGTTGGAACCGGAATCGAGCGAGGAAATCGCGTCGGCATAGGCCTTGAGATAGCGCAGCGCATCGGCCTCGGTGCGGGCCGCTTCGCCCAGCATGTCGAAGGAGTAGAGATAGCCTTTCTGGATCATCGCCTTGCCGCGCTTGACGGCCTCCGCAATGGTGCGGCCGAGCACGAACTGTTCGCCCATTTCGCGCATGGCGGCCGCGACCGCCTTGCGGATGACGGGCTCGCCGAGCCGCCGAACCATCGAACGCAGCGTGCCTTCGATGCCGCCCTCGCCCTCGTCGAGCACGCGGCCGGTCAGCATCAGCGCCCAGGTCGAGGCGTTGACGAAGATCGAGCTCGAACCGCCCGAATGCGCTGACCAGTCATGCGGCGCGATCTTGTCGGCGATGAGGTCGTCCATGGTCTCGGTGTCGGGCACGCGCAGCAGCGCCTCGGCCAGGCACATCAGTGCCACGCCTTCCTTGGTGGAGAGGCCGTAGGCCGAGAGAAACACCTCCATCAGCCGGGGGTCGGACGAGCCGCGCACCGCCCGCACCAGATCGGCGGCACGAGCCGAGATCGCATCGCGGTCTTTGGTGGAAAGCCCGGTTGCTTCGGCAAGCCTCTTCACCGCCGCGTCTTCGTCGGGCAGGTAGTTGGCGCGGATCTGCTGGCGGATGGTGTCGAGCGGCATGGCGGTCCTGCGGAGCGAGCATCAGGGAACGGGCCGGCGGTCGCCGGACCGAATGGCGCAAGCTAGCACAGAGCCGTATTTTCAGCCGGTCCAAAGAAATCGACATGGCAGGTCGACTGATCTATGCTTGCGGTCGAATTCTTGTCAGATGGACTGCAATACCGGTGACTGAAGACCAATTGGACCGCATCGACAAAAACATCCTCTCGGCGCTGGCGCGCGACGGGCGGTTGTCCATGTCGGAACTGGCGGGCAAGGTCGGCCTGTCGAAGACGCCGGTGCAGGCGCGGGTGAAGCGCCTGGAGAAAGACGGCTATATCAGGGGCTACCAGGCGATCATCGACCGCGAGCGCATGGGCGAAGGCCATGTCGCCTTCGTTCAGGTCAAACTTTCGGACACGCGCTCGGCCGCCCTCGACGCCTTCAACCGCGCGGTGCAGGCGGTGCCGGAGATCGAGCAGTGCCATATGATGGCGTCGAGCTTCGACTATCTCCTGAAGGTCCGCACCACCGACATCGCCGCCTACCGCCGCGTGCTCGGCGAACACATCTCGGCCCTGCCCCACGTCGCCCAGACCTCGACCTTCGTGGCGATGGAGACGGTTAAAGATCGGTAGCGGAGGGCTTTCTGGTCTGATCGATTTCATCGCCGGCAACAATTAGCGCCTCGGCAGTCGCAAACTCAGACTCCAGGGCCT
The DNA here is from genome assembly GCF_056403695.1 of Mesorhizobium sp. P2_F7. Classification (NCBI taxonomy): domain Bacteria; kingdom Pseudomonadati; phylum Pseudomonadota; class Alphaproteobacteria; order Hyphomicrobiales; family Phyllobacteriaceae; genus Mesorhizobium; species Mesorhizobium sp. P2_F7. The sequence goes on from NZ_JBFUFA010000005.1 coordinate 231,942, forward strand.
CAAATTCAGCGGCAAATTCCGGGTCCTTGAACCAGTCCCTGGCAGCATCTTCGACGGGAATTGTCTTTCGATTCATGGATGTCTTTTACCCTATCACTCCGACAGCGTCTTCAAAAACGCCACCAGCGCAGCGCGTTCGCGATCCGACAGCTGCAGCGGGTGCACCTCGGAGGTGCCTTCAACGGCCGCCTCCGCCTTCGCATAATGCGCCACCACCTCCTCCAGCGAGGAGAACTGTCCGGCATGCATGTAGGGCGGCCGCGTCGCCGCGCCCCGCAGCGACGGTGTCTTGTAGGCGCGCATCAGTTCGGGCGCGTCCTTGACCATGAAGCGCAGTTCGCCGCAGGCACTAGTATCGCCATCGCGAAAGGCGCCGAAGCAATTGAACGGATCGGCCTGGACTTGAGCCACCGCATCGAAGCGGCCGCGATCCAGCGGCAGATCCTTGACCGGCGGCACGCCAGTATTGTGGAAAGAGTTGTCGGTGAAGCGCGGACCGTTATGGCAGGTCACGCAATTGGCCTTGCCGATGAACAGTTTCAACCCAAGGATTTCCTCCGGCGAAAACGCATCGTCGGCTTTCGGCTTGGCGCCCGACGCCAGGTCGATGGCAAAGCGGTCGAAGCGCGTCTGCGCCGGTTCGATCGACCGTTCGAAGGCCGCGATCGCCTTGCCGATGTTGGAAAAAACGCGGTTGACGTCGTTCATCTGGGCCGCGCTCATCGCCTTCCACGCCGCCTGCTCGGCTTCGTTGCCGAGCGGGCTGGCATTGGCCGGCACGGCGGAAAGGTCGGGCAGCGGCCCGAAGATGCGCTCGTAGCGCGCGCCGAACCGCTTCTGGATGTAATGCGCGAAGGCGGCGCGGTTTCCCGCCTGTTCGAGCGGGTTTTCCAGCGGCGTCAGCGCCTGCGCCCACAGGCTGTCGCGCCGTCCGTCCCAGAAGAACCAGGGATTGCGCGCCACGCCGGCCAGCGGCATCGAGCGCCTGTTGGTGCGGCCGACGCCGACGGCCTGCGGCAGGTCGTCCTGGAACTGCCGGTCGATCTTATGGCAGGTCGAGCACGACACGGTGCCGTCATGGCTCATGCCCTGGTCGAAGAACAGAGTGGAGCCCAGGGCTGCCGCGGCCGGCACGTCGGCGAAACGGTTGGTGGTGTCGGGCTTCAGCGCCGGCAAGGCGTTCAGGGCCAGCGAAGCGATGGTCTTCTTCTCGGCGTCGGAGAATTGCGGCTTGCCGCAACCGGCGATGAGCAGAACGGCCGCCAGTGCCAGAAAGCGTACAACCCGTCTCATCGGCCGCTCACAGCACCACGTTGAAAAGAACCGTGTCTGAGCCGGCGCCGGACGAAATGGCGAAACGAAATTGCCACCAGCCACTCATGGTGAATTTCAGCCCCTCGATGCGGTAACGGCCCTCGCCCAGATAGTCGGTCACCTGCGGGCTGGTCGGCAGGCCGTGACTGTGTTGCGGCATGCCGCCCGAGATAGCGATCGCGGCCCGCTCCACCGAAGCTCCTGTCTTTGTCTTCAGCGTCAGCAGCCAGGATTCCAGTTCGCCCTGCCGCACCACGCCCCGTTCCGGCACGAAGCTTGCCACATACAGCCCATTGTCGGTTTTCTTCGTCTGCGAGACGTCCGGGCCGAGCGGTTGCCCCGACTGCGGCGCGGTCAGATAGACGATCGCCAGTATGCCGGCCAGCAAGGCGGCCAGACCAAGGCCCGCAAGAAGATAACGCCATATCGATGCCAAACCGGTTCCTCTTCCAACCATAACGTCTCAGGGAGCAATTCGCGTCCCGCCGCTTCTGTGGGAAAACGCTTCTGGCGCAAAAATCCGCCGCCGCCAAGCATGGCGTTGGCGATTGCAAAAAGCTACAGCACCGGGTCTTCGGGTTATGCATGAGGGAGAGCCATGGCAGCAGACGGCGTCGCTTCGATCGGTGAATGCATGCTCGAACTGTCCGGCCAGGCCGGGCCGAACTGGCGCATGGGCTTTGCCGGCGACACGTTCAACACGCTGTGGGCCCTGCACGCGCTGAGCGGCGAGAGGCCCGCCACTTACGTCTCTGCCTTCGGCGACGATCCATTCTCGCAGAACCAGATTTCCTTCTTCGCCGAAAACGGCATCGGCATCGGCGCCAGCCCGGTCATTCCCGGCGCGCGGCCCGGCCTCTACGCTATCACCTTGACCGGCGCCGAACGCGCCTTCACCTACTGGCGCAGCGATGCGGCGGCCAGGCGGCTTGCCTCGGACCCGCTCGCCCTGGCAAAAAGCCTTGAAAACCAAGCGCTTGTGTATTTTTCCGGAATCACCTTGGCAATTCTGGACGGCGCAGCGCGCAAGACGCTGCTGGCAGCCATCGCCAAGGCGCGCGCCGCCGGTTCGCTCGTCGCCTTCGACCCCAATTACCGGCCGCGCCTGTGGCAAAACCGCGAGGAGGCGCAAGCCGCGATCCTCGGCGCGCTTGCCGTCACCGACATCGCGCTGCCGACCTTTCCCGACGAGCAGATGCTGTTTGGCGATACGGCGCCGCGCGTGACCGCCGAGCGATTGGGTAAGCTGGTTGGCGAGGTCGTCGTCAAGAATGGCGAGGAGCCGGCGCTGATCGCCACTGGCGGGACGCTGCAGCCGGTTCCGGCCCAGCATGTCGCTATCCCCGTCGACACCACCGGCGCCGGCGATTCCTTCAATGGTGGCTATCTCGCCGCCCGGCTTGCCGGCCATGCGCCGGCGGACGCCGTGCACCGCGCGCATCGCGTTGCCGCCGCCGTCGTGCAGGTGCGCGGCGCGCTGGCGCCTTTCGAAGTTCTGAAGGCAGCTTTCAACAGCTGAGGAAACCTCAGGGTAGTCGGAAGCGATATTCCGTGACCTGGTGATAGATCTGGCCCGGCCACAGCGTCGCCTGCGGGAAGTAGGGCCGGTTCGGCGCGTCGGGCCAGGCCTGCGCTTCCAGACAAAATCCGGAAAACGCCTTGTAGCGCCGCCCGTCCAGCCCGCCCGAAGTCGGGGTGACATACTGGCCGGTGTAAAGCTGCAGGCCGGGCTCGGTGGTCCAGACTTCCATCTCGACGCCTGAATTGGCACCTTGAGCCCACGCCACCTGGTGAAGCGGTCCACGGTCTGACGCCAGGCAGAAATTGACATCGTAGGGGAGTTGCTCGCCTTCCGTTTCCATGCGCAGCGGCCGCGCCTGGCGGAAGTCGAAAGGTGTGCCGTCGACAGGCTTGATCACGCCGGTCGGGATCATCTCGCCATCGACCGGCGTATAGGCGCCGGCATTCAGCATCAGCCGATGGTCGAGGATGTCACTGCTGCCGCCATCGTCGAGATTGAAATAGGAATGCTGCGCCAGATTGCACAGCGTCGGCTCCTCGCAAGTGGCGGTCAGTTCCATGGAGAGCGTGCCGGGGATCTTCAGCCGGTAGGTGCAGGTGACGTCCAGCGCGCCGGGAAAGCCCATCGTGCCGTCGGGATCGTGCAGCGTCAGCGTGACAAAATCCCGGCCGTGCAGCGAAACCGCCCATGGCCGGTGGAAAAACCCCTGCGAACCGCCATGCAGCGTGTGCTTGCCGAGGAAGTTGCGCTCGGTCTGGTAGCGCTGGCCAGCAATGGTGAAGCGGCCGTCGCGGATGCGGTTGGCGTAGCGGCCGACGACCGCGCCGAAGAAGGCCCGGTCTGTCTCGTAAGGCTCGAAGCGGTCATAGCCCAGCACCAGCGGCGCATCGTGGCCGGCGAGCCGCAGATCCTGGATGATGGCGCCAAGCCCGATGATGTTGGCGCTGATGCCGCCGCCGCGGATGGTGAAACGGCGCACCGGTTCGCCCGCCTGCGTCGTGCCGAAGACCTCGCCGTCCTTCATCGCTATGCCCAAACGTTGGTTCGTTGATCCATGGACTTAGGCTGGCTGGCGGTGGTCTGGCAAGGGCAGGCTCGAGGCCTGCCCTGTCCGTCAATGCTTCAGAGGCCGAGGCCGCCGATGCAGACATATTTGGTGTCGAGATAGTCCTCGATGCCCTGATGTCCGCCTTCCTTGCCGAGGCCCGATTCCTTGACGCCGCCGAACGGCGCTTCCGGCGTGGTGATCAGGCCTTCATTGACGCCGACCATGCCGTATTTCAGGCCTTCCATGACGCGGAAGGCGCGGCCGAGATCGCCCGTGTAGAAATAGGCGGCAAGGCCGAACTCGGTGTCGTTGGCGAGCGCGATGGCCTCTTCCTCGGTCTCGAACTTGAACACCGGTGCGATCGGGCCAAAGATCTCTTCCTTCATGAAGCGCATGTCAGGCTTGGCGTTGGCGATGACGGTCGGCTGGAAGAACGAGCCGCCAAGCGCGTGGCGCTTGCCGCCGGCAACGACCTTGCCGCCCTTGGACGTGGCGTCGGCGATGAATTCCTCGACCTTCTCCACCGCCTTCACATCGATCAGCGGCCCCTGCTGCACGCCCTCTTCGAGGCCGGAGCCGACCTTCAGCCCATTGCTGGCGACGACCAGCTTCTCGACAAACTTGTCGTAAATGCCGGCCTGAACCAGGAAGCGGTTGGTGCAAACGCAGGTCTGACCGGAATTGCGGTACTTCGCCGTGATGGCGCCGGCGACGGCGCGATCGAGGTCGGCGTCGTCGAAGACCAGGAACGGCGCGTTGCCGCCGAGTTCCATCGACACTTTCTTGACGGTGACCGACGACTTCTGGATCAGAAGCTTGCCGATCTCGGTCGAGCCGGTGAAGGTGATTTTCGATATCAGCGGGTTGGCGCAGATCTCATCGCCGATTTCGGCGGCCGAGCCGGTCAGGATGTTGACGACGCCCTTGGGGAAGCCGACTTCCTCGGCAAGCGCGCCCCAGGCAAGGCCGGAGTAAGGCGTCTGTGAGGCCGGCTTGACCACCGCAGTGCAGCCGGCGGCGAGCGCCGGGCCGAGCTTGCGGGCAAGCATCGACGACGGGAAATTCCACGGCGTAATCGCAGCGATGACGCCGACAGGTTCCTTGGTCACCAGGATGCGGCGGTCGCCCCACGGCGACGGCACGACATCGCCATAGGTGCGGCGCCCTTCCTCGGCGAACCACATGATATAGGCTGCGGCCGAGCCGATCTCGCCCTTGGATTCGGCCAGCGACTTGCCCTGCTCGATGGTGAGCAGTTCGGCCAGCACGTCCTGGTTGTCCATCATCGCGTCATGCAGCTTGCGCAGGAGCTTCGAGCGCTCCAGCGCGGTCGTCTTGCGCCAGCTCTTGAAGGCTTCGCTGGCGGCTTCGATGGCACGGCGGGTTTCCGCCTTGCCCGACTTCGGCACGGTGCCGATCTTCAAGCCCGTGGCCGGGTTGTTGACGTCGACGGTCTGGCCGCTGTCGGCCTGCACCCATTCGCCATTGATGAGATTGGCCTGGCGCATGAAATGGCTGGTTTTCTGAAGCATGGTCTAGCCTCCGTTCGGCGCACTGACGGGCCGGTCTGTGAATGTCTTCGATGAGCGTACGCGATGGCGTGTATGCCCGGCACGCTGAAAGCCACTGCTCTTTACCTAGGGCAAGCCCCGCAAGCAATTGCAAGATGGCATATAGGCTTTGGGCCAGCCAAACACCAGAGAAAATTCACATGTAAACTAGTTTCGAGTCCTAGCCTATCCAAAGACGTGAACCACCACCGTCAGCCAGAACGTCGTGGTGAGAGCGGCCAAAGCCGTGGCGATGGTCATCTGGTTCGACGCCAGCGCCTGGCCCGTGTTGAACTGCACGGCGATCAGATAGGAATTGACCCCGGATGGCATGGCAGCAACCATCACCGCTACTTTAGCCGTCAGGGGCGGCAGGCCGAGCAACCAGACGAAGACCAGCACCAGCGCCGGCATCAGGAACAGTTTCAGCGCCGAAAGCACGAGCGCCGGCCTGACATTGCCCGATATGCCGAAGCGGCGCAGGCTGAGCCCCATGGCGAACAACGCCACCGGCCCCGCCGTAGCGGCCAGCGCATCCACCAGGCGCATGGCGACGTCAGGCAGCGGCGCACCGGTTATGCGCCATGCAAGCCCGGCCAGAATGCCGATGATCAGCGGATTTGTGAACACCCGCCTGAGAAATCTACGGACAACGCGCCAGGGATGCACGGGTTCGCCGCTGCCGCGGCCGAACACTTCGAACAGCACGATCGAGGCCATCAGCATGGTCGGCAGATGCACCGAGACCAGCAGGGACAGCACCTCGAAGCCTTCCGTTCCGAATATGCCGAGGATGAAGGGAATGCCGAGCAGCACGACATTTGAAAACGCCGACGACACCCCACCGACGACGCCGGCACGAGAATCCCTGCCGAAGACACGGGTGGTGACCAGATGGCCGGCGGCCCAGGTGATGGCGACGGCCGCGAAGTAAGCGCCCCACAGCGACCATGGCGCAACGCCATGAAAATCGGACTTCACCATCGTCTGGAACAGCAGCAGCGGCATCGCCACGTTGACGGCGAATTCCGATATGCCCTCGCCGCTCGCCGGCCGGAGATAGCCGGTCCACCCGGCGATGTAGCCGAGCGCGACAAGGCTGAAGACAAAGAGGACGGTTTCGATAAGCGCGGACATTTCCCGAGGGATAAGCGAGCCATGCTCGCGGCGCAATCGCGCCTGAATTTGATCATCGTCGGCCGGCAGGCTTATAGAGGGTTTGGATCATTGGGCGGATGAAACGACAAATGGCCTTTGTCGGCATCTCGATAGGCAATCTTGTCCGACGGCTGACGGCTTTCGTCGCCGTGCTACTTTGCCTTGCCGTATCTACGGCTCAGGCCGCCGAGACCAAAAGCCTCAAGGGCGTGGCGCTGATCATCGGCCAGTCGAAATACGACCATATCGCGGCCCTTGCCAATCCGGCCAATGACGCCCGCGACATGGCCAAGATGCTGACCGACCTCGGCTTCGACGCCCGCAACGTCACCGATCGCGATGCCGCCAAGCTGAAGCGCGACCTGGAGCGGTTCACCGAGGACGCCGAAGGCGCCGACGTCGCCTTCATCTATTATTCCGGCCACGGCATCGAAGCCGGCGGCGAGAACTATCTGGTGCCGGTCGACGCCGACGTCTCCTCGCTGAAAAATGCCGGTGAGGCGCTGGTGCCGATTTCGGCCGTCATGGACGAATTGAAGAAGACCGTGCCGGTGACGATCGTGCTGCTCGACGCCTGCCGCACCAATCCGTTTCCGGCCGACGCGGTCGTGCGCCGTGCGCCGACGGCATCCGCCGAGCCCATCGGCGCTGGCGGGCTGGAACCGGTGCGTGGCGCCAAGGCGATCGGCAACGCCTCGGTGGACGATGCCAGCCTCGGCACGGTCGTCGGCTTTGCCGCGGAGCCGGGCCGCCCGGCGCTCGATGGCGCCGCCGGCGAAAACAGCCCTTACGCCGCCGCCCTGCTGCGCCATCTCACCGCGATGAAGGGTACGGAATTCGGCTCGGTCATGCGCATGGTGACCGAAGAGGTCTATCTCGACACCAAGGCAAAGCAGCGCCCCTGGGTCAATGAGAGCCTGCGCCGGCTGCTCTATTTCGGCGTCGCGCCGCCGGAGCCGACCGGCGATGACGGGCTGATCACCGGCGAGCGGCGGCAATTGCTGTTGACCATTTCCGACCTGCCCGACCCCAAGCGGGCGCAGGTGGAACTGGCCTCGCTGCGGGACGGCGTGCCGCTCGATGCACTCTACGGCGTGCTCAAGGCGCTCGGCACGGAAAAGATCCCCGAAGACCCGACCGACCTGCAAAAGGTGCTCGACGGCCAGGCCGAGCGCCTGAAGAAGATGCTGGCCGAACGTGCGGCGCTGCGCACCGACGACCCCGAAATCTCGCGCCTCGTCGCATCGGCCGACAAGGCCATCAGCCAGGGCGCCATGATGACGGCGCGCAAATTCCTCGATGACGCGGTCGGCCGGGTCGAGGAAAACAGCAGTGCGGTTGACGAGGCCGAGGATCTGCTGCGGAAGAGGCGCATCGCCGACGCCGCCGTCTATGCCAAACGCGCCGATGCCTCGGCACTGGTCTTCGACTACAAATCCGCCGCCACCGACTACGCCAAGGCATTCTCGCTGGTCGAGAAATGGGACGAGAAGCTGCGCTGGAACTACAAGAACCAGGAGGCCGAGGCGCTTGGCGCCCATGGCGACGCGACCGGCGATCTCGATGCGCTGCAGCGTTCCCTCAAGGCCTATGATGTGATCCTCGGCTATATCCCCAATGGCGAACACAATCGCGACTGGGCGATCACCCGCAACAACAAGGCGGCCGTGCTGTGGACCATTGGAGAGCGCGAGACCGACATCGCGCATCTCGAGGAAGCCGCACAGATCTTTCGCGATTCGCTCGCCGTGTTCGAACGCGAGAAGGACGATACCAACTGGGCTGCCGCGCAAGGCAATCTCGGCAGTGTCCTGTTGAAGATCGGCGAGCGCGAGAGCGACCCGAAGCGTTTGAACGAGGCCGTGGCGGCGATGCGCGCCACGCTGGAGAAGCGCCCGCGCGACAAGCTGCCATTGGACTGGGCCTCGGCGCAGATGAATCTCGGCATCGTGCTCTACGCGTTGTCCGAGCGCGAACCGGGCGGCGAGCGTCTTGCGGAAGCCGAGGCCGCCTACCGGCTGGCGCTGGAGGAATACACGCGCGAAAAGACCCCGGTGCAGTGGGCAATGGTCCAGAACAATCTCGGCAACACGTTGGTCACTCAAGGCACCCAGCTGAACGACAAGGCCAAGATCGACGCGGCCGCAGCTGCTTTTCGCGCCGCGCTCGAGGTGCGAACCCGCGAAACCTTCCCGATCTCCTGGGCAACCACCCGGCTCAACCTCGGCAATGCGCTGAGCGGCGTCGCCCGCTTTGAGATCGGCACCGGCGCGCTGGAAGAGGCGGCAGCCGCCTATGACGATGCGCTGACGGTGTTCACCCGCCGGCGCTTTCCGATGGACTGGGCCTCGGCGCAGAACAATCTCGGCTCGATCTACCAGACGCTTGGCCAGCGCACCCAGGATGTGGCCAGGCTCGAACAATCGGTCGCCGCGTTTCAGGCGGCGCGGCAGGTCTATGTCAGGCGGAAATTCCCCCTCGACTGGGCAAACTGCTACTACAATCTCGGCAACACGCTGATGCTGCTCGGCGTGCTCTCCGATAAACCGGACTATTACGACCAGGCGGTCGGGGCCTTTCGCGACGCCTTGCGCGAGCACAAGCGCGAGACGGTGCCGCGGCTATGGGCGCTAAGCCAGGCCGGCCTCGGCTCGGCGCTGAGCTGGCACGGGCTCAACAACGGCGATGCCAAAGACCTGGCCGATTCGATCGCCGCACGCAGGTCTGCGCTCGAAGTGCTGACCGCCGAAACAGCCCCCGTCGACTGGGCGAACGCCGAGAGTGGCATCGGTACGACCCTGCTCAATCTCGGCAATCTCGAACGAACCGGCAAATATCTCGACGAGGCCGAGGCTGCCTTCACGGCGACGCTGAAAGTGTTCACCCGCGAAAGCCTTCCGCTGCAATGGGCCGGCCAGCAGAACAATCTCGGCGACGTCTACTGGAACCGCGGCACCTATGGCGGCGGCGGCAAGGCCGATTTTCAAAAGGCAATCGCCTTCTTTGAAAATGCCAAGCAGGGCTATACCGAAGGCGGCGTCACGATGGCCATCCCGCTGACCGACAAGAAGATCGATCTGGTGAAGAAGCAGATGGCGAAAATGTAAGGCTGCGGGCCTACCGTCAGCCTGTCGCTTGTCTTTGTGCCGGCTTTCCGATCCCTATATGCGAATAGCGGGCGCCGATTTCTGGCTCCCTAGAGGAAACAGATGATTCGATTTGTGCTGGCGCTGTTCCTGCTTGCCGTTCCGGCCGTTGCCCATGCGACGGACGCCGGCTGGGCGTTGCTGCGCGACGGTGGCCGTGTTGTGCTGCTTCGCCATGCGCTGGTCACCGGCACCACCGACCCCGCCAATTTCGACATCGGTAACTGTGCCACCCAGGTCAATCTGTCGGCACGCGGCAAGCAGCAAGCAAACAAGATTGGCGCCTTGTTCGGCGCTCGTTCCGCTCCCGTGGAGCGCGTGCTGTCCAGCCGCTATTGCCGCTGCCTCGACACCGCCCGCATCGCCTTCGAAGCGGAACCGGAGCTTTTTGCACCCCTCGACCTCCTGAAGAGCGATCCCACCGAAAAGGCGGCGCAGCTCGACGCGGTGATGAAGGAAATCCGCGCCTATACCGGCTCGGACAATCTGGTCATGGTCACCCATCTGGAAAACATCCAAGCGCTGACCGGCGTATCGCCGCGCGAAGGCGAAGCGGTGGTGGTGGAACCGCAAGGTGACGGCCTGCGCGTGCTCGGCCGCGTCACCTTCTGAGCAGCCAGTCAGCCCCGCGCACTGTTGCCGAAATACCACCGCCGAAAGAAGCCGCAAATTCGCCGCCACAATGCCGCTTGCGACAACCCGTCGCAGGGTCTATAGGCGCGCTCCCGGTCACGAAAACCGAAGCGAGCACAACGGTTGGAGCTTTCGTCTCCGCTCGTGCAGACGGCTCTGCCGCCCTGTATACGGCGCCGCTTCGGGGTGTAGGGGTTTTGGGTGTAGCTCAGAGGTTAGAGCGCCGGATTTGGGTCCGGAGGTCAAGGGTTCGAGTCCCTTCATTCAGCCACGGATAGCTCAGTTTGGTAGAGCATCAGACCCTTAATCTGATTGTCGAAGGTTCGAATCCTTCTCCAAGCGGCCTGATAAGCCGACACCTTTGGGTGGTGTTATCTGAAAACGGTCCGGGGACCGGAATGCTGAGGACTGGACGGACGGCCAAAGCCCACGGGCAGAGGCTGTACCGGAGGTCCGACGCCATCGGTTCGCGGCCAGGCCCGCGGTGACGATCAAGGCGCAGTGTCGCCGGCAAGGGAGGCTTCGGCCTCCGGCGCCCGCTTCGCTGCCCCGCGATCCGCTCCCGAAGGCCCGCCGCGATTTGATGCCAGCGGTCCCCGGATCATTCGTGCCGGGAACGACGAAGTGAAACGAGAAACGAAAAGGAAGATCGACGCATGACGTGACGCCTCGCATGGGGCCATGCCCGACAGGAGCAAGACAATGACGACTATTCTCGACAAGGTTCTTGGACGCGAGCGCGTCCTCGTAAAGGAAAACGAACGTGCCCTCACCCTCTACAAGGGGGAGATCAAGGCTGTCCTGCTGCCGGGTGAGCATTCGCTCGTCAATCGGCGCGGCAACCTCGAAGTGTCGCGGCACGATCTGAGGAACCCGGAATTCGTTTCGGCCTACGAGAAGGCGTTGTTCGACAAGCTCCCGGATGTGGCCGCGCGTCATCTCACCGTCGTTCGCACCGGGCGCACGGATGTCGCCGTCATCGAGCGTGACGGCAACCTGCATGCCGTGCTGGCGCCGGACCGCAAGCTGGTGCTGTGGACGGATGCCGGACCGTGGAAGGTGACGTCGGTCGACACCGCAGTCGATCTCGCCATCGATCCGGCGGTCATGCGCCGGCTCGGTCAGGCCCGGAAGACGGAATTGATGTCCGTCCACCCGGTCGTCGACGGTCAGGCCGGATTGCTGTTCGTCGACGGTGTGCTGGTGCGCACGCTGGCTGCGGGGGTGCATGCGTTCTGGAACGTCGGGCGCATGGTGCAGGTGAAGGTGGTCGACCTCAAGCGCCAGTCGCTCGATGTCGCCGGGCAGGAAGTGCTGACCAAGGATCGCGTGACGATCCGCGTCAACATCGCCGCCGAATACCAGGTCGTCGACCCGGTCAAGGCGGTGAGCACGGTGAAGGACTTCTCCGAAGCCCTCTACCGCGCCCTGCAGTACGCCTTCCGCAAGACGCTTGGCGCGCTGACGCTCGACCAGATCCTTGAAAAGAAGGTGACGGTCGATGAGGAAGCGGCTGCCAAGGTCCGTGCCGACATGGCCGCGATCGGGGTCGAGGTCAGCGATATCGCCCTCAAGGATGTGATCCTGCCGGGCGAGATGCGCGAAATCCTCAACCAGGTGGTTTCGGCCGAAAAGCAGGCCGAGGCCAACGTCATCCGCCGTCGCGAGGAGACGAACGCCACGCGTTCGCTGCTCAACACGGCCCGGGTGATGGCCGAAAACCCGGTGATGCTGCGGTTGAAGGAGCTCGAGGCTCTGGAAACCATCGCCGGCAAGGTCGAGCGGCTGACCGTCCACAACGGGACGGGCGGACTGCTCAACGACATCGTCAAGCTCCGCGAGAGCTGAGCTGACGCAACGTCAAATGGAGGGGCCGCCGGGTCTGCCGGCGGCCCTTCTTGCGTTTCCTGAGACCCCTCCCCATCTGCGCCCGGCGCATCAGGCCTTTTCCTGCCGGGAAAAACCAATTAGACAGCGCCCAAACCAGATGCGGACAGATTCCGCCCGCAACCGAAGGAAGAGCCCTTGTCCACCACGTTCGAGAAAGTCGCCAAGATCATTGCCGACACCAGCGAGATCGATATCGACACCATCACCCCCGAGAGCCACACGATCGACGATCTCGGCATCGACAGCCTCGATTTCCTCGACATCGTCTTTGCCATCGACAAGGAATTCGGCATCAAGGTGCCGCTGGAAAAGTGGACGCAGGAAGTCAATGACGGCAAGGCCTCGACCGACGATTACTTCGTCATGAAGAACCTGTGCGCCAAGATCGACGCGCTGGTCGCCGCCAAGAACGCCTGACATCGGGCAAGCGCGCGGCCTTGACGGGCTGCGCCGCCTGACCCACAAAGCCGCTCATGAGCAGCCCCCGCGACGTCGTCATCACTGGCATTGGCCTTGTCTCCTCGCTTGGAGAAGGCCCTGACGCCCACTGGCAGAAGCTGGCGCAGCCTGGCCTGCAGCCGGTGCTCGAGACCGCGCGCTTTGCGCCCTACACCGTGCATCCGCTGCCCGAGATCGACTGGAACCTGCAGATCGCCAAGCGCGGCGACCAGCGGCAGATGGAAACCTGGCAGCGGCTCGGCACCTATGCCGCCGGCCTTGCGCTGGACGATGCCGGCATCAAAGGCAATGACGAGCTCTGCACCACCATGGACATGGTGGTGGCTGCCGGTGGCGGCGAGCGCGACGAGGCGGTCGATGCCGCCATCCTCGCCGCTTCGGAAAGCCGCAACGACCGCGACGTGCTGCTGAACGAAAAGCTGACCACCGAACTGCGGCCGACCTTGTTCCTGGCCCAGCTCTCCAATCTGCTCGCCGGCAACATCTCCATCGTCCATAAGGTCACCGGATCGTCCAGGACCTTCATGGGCGAGGAAGGGGCTGGCGTCGCCGCCGTCGAGACGGCCGCCGCGCGCATCCGCTCCGGCCAGTCGACGCACATTCTGGTCGGCGGCGCCTTCCAGACCGAACATTCCGACATGCTGCTCGGCTATGAGCTGGCCGGCTATCTGCATCGCGGCCCGTGGAAGCCGGTCTGGCAAAGACAGGGCGCCGAGGGCGGCGGCCTGGTCTCCGGCTCCGGCGGCGCCTTCCTGGTGCTGGAGCAGCGCGAGCATGCGCAAAGCCGTGGCCGCAAGATCTATGCCGAGCTCGGACCGGTCATCTCCGGCCGCGCGCGGCGCTCGCGCGGCGAACTCGACGCCGAGATCGCAGCCTTGCTCAAACAGGCGGCGCTTCCCGACGGCAAGCTGCTTGCCCTGTCTGGTGCATCCGGCGCGCATACGGCAACGTCATCCGAAAAGGCAGCGCTCGATGCCAATCCGGCGATTTCGGCGCGCGGCTTCGCAACGCTGACCGGCCATATGAAGGAAGCCCAGTTTCCCTTCGCCGTGGCGCTCGCCGCTCTGGCCGTCGACCGCAAGGCCGCCTACCCGGTTTTCGACGCCGCGGCCGAGAAGGCGTTCGAAGGCATTCCGCAAACCGTGCTTGCAACGGCGATCGGCTATCACCAATTCGAGGGCATGGCGCTGGTCAACGCCGCCTGAGGCGGTTCTGCGCGGTCGTGCAATAGGGACAAGAGGGCTCTTATGGCCAATCTCAGAGATCACATGGGCAGGCCGATCGTCGCCGTCACCGGAATCGGCGTGGTGACCTCGCTCGGTGTCGGCAAGGCAGACAATTGGGCAGCGTTGACCTCCGGCAAATCGGGCATCCACCCGATCACCCGCTTTCCTGTCGATCACCTCAACACCCGCATCTCCGGCATGGTCGATTTCCTCGATTCAAGCTCGAAGGGCGCCAGCCTGCTGACCTACGAGCTGGCTGAAACCGCAGCGAATGAGGCCGTGGCCGAATCCGGCCTCGATTCCTCTGACTTCGGTGGGCCGCTCTTCCTCGCCTCGCCGCCGGTCGAACTCGACTGGCACGATCGCTTCTCGCTCTACAATTCCGATGGCCAGGGCGCAGGCGCCGAAAGGCTGCTCAGGGTGGCGCGCGGGCTGAAGGAACTGGATGTATTCGAGACCACGCAGTTCGGCTCGATCGCCGACCGGCTGGCCGACCGGTTTGGCACGCGCGGCCTGCCGATCACGCTATCGACCGCCTGTGCCTCGGGCGCCACCGCCATCCAGCTCGGCGTCGAGGCGATCCGCCGCGGCGAATGCGACCGGGCGCTGTCGATCGGCGCCGACGGTTCGGCAACCGCCGAGGCGCTGATCCGCTTCTCGCTGCTGTCGGCCCTTTCGACCCACAACGACATTCCGGAAAAAGCCTCAAAGCCCTTTTCCAAGGACCGCGACGGCTTTGTGCTGGCCGAAGGCTCCGGCGCGCTGGTGCTGGAATCGTTGGAGGCTGCCCTTGCCCGTGGCGCCAGCGTTCTTGGCATCCTGCGCGGCTGCGGCGAAAAGGCCGATGATTTCCACCGCACCCGCTCCAAGCCCGACGGTTCGCCGGCGATCGCAGCCGTTCGCGCCGCCCTTGCTGACGCCGGTTTGAGCGAGGACGAGATCGACTATGTCAACGCCCACGGCACCTCGACGCCGGAAAACGACAAGATGGAGCATCTGTCGCTGTCGACCGTCTTCGGCGAACGGATCGGCTCGATGCCGATCTCGTCCAACAAGTCGATGATCGGCCACACGCTGTCGGCCGCCGGTGCCGTCGAGGCGGCATTTTCGCTGATGACCATGCGCGAAAGCGTCATTCCGCCGACCATCAACTACGACAATCCCGACCCGGCAATCGTGCTCGACGTGGTGCCGAACAAGAAGCGCAATGCCGAGGTTCGCAGCGTTTTGTCGAACTCCTTCGGCTTCGGCGGCCAGAACACCTGCCTTGTCATGGCGCGGGAACCGGTCTAAGCGAGCGCTTTCCGCTCGAACTGAACCGACAGGCCCCATGCGCGCACTGCAACTTATCGAGGACCGCCGTCTTGAAACGGTGGACCTGCCGCCCCCGCCGCCCCCTGCACTGGGCGAAGTGACGCTGCGCATCAAGGCTGTGGCGCTGAACCATATCGACGTCTGGGGCTGGCGCGGCATGGCCTTCGCCAAGCGCAAGCTGCCGCTGGTCGTCGGCGCCGAAGCTTCCGGCGAGGTCGAGGCCGTCGGTCCAGGCGTATCCAGCCTGCTGCCCGGGCAATTGGTGTCGATCTACGGCGCCCGCACCTGCGGCCTCTGCCGCGCCTGCCGCGAAGGCCGCGACAATCTCTGCGAACATGTCTCGGGCGTGCATGGCTTCCATCTCGACGGTTTCGCCCAGGAGAAGATCAACCTGCCGGCGCGCCTGCTGGTCCCCGCCCCGCCCGGCGTGACCGATGTCGGCGCGGCTGTCGCGCCCGTCACCTTCGGCACGGTCGAGCACATGCTGTTCGACAACGCGAAGCTGCAACCCGGCGAGACGATCCTGATCCATGCCGGTGGCTCCGGCATCGGCTCGGCGGCCATTCAGTTGGCCAAACGGATGGGCTGCACCATCATCACCACGGTCGGCTCCAACGACAAGATCGACAAGGCCAAGGCGCTCGGCGCCGACCACGTCATCAACTACCGTGACGACCGTTTCGAAGGCGTGGTGCGCAAGCTGACCAAGAAGAAGGGCGTCGATGTCGTGTTCGAACATGTCGGCGCCGATACTTTTGCCGCCTCGATGCTGTGCCTGAAGCGCGGTGGCCGCCTGGTCACCTGCGGCTCGACTTCGGGCGTGTCGACGCAGATCAATCTGATGCAGCTGTTCCAGCAGCAGCTGAAGCTGCTCGGGTCCTTCGGCTGCCGCATGGATAACATGGCCAATGCCATGCAGAAGATGGCGGCCGGACAGGTTGCACCCGTCATCGACACGGAAGTCGACTTCGACGGTATCGACGCCGCGCTGAAGCGCATGGAAGGCCGCGACGTGTTCGGCAAGATCATCCTGCGCGTTTCCTAGGCCAATGGTCGGCAAGGTGTTCAAGAAAGCCCGCCGGGACTTCATGTTCCGCTACGGCCGCAGACTGCGCCAGCTGGACCACTGGGTGACCGCGCGTGTGGCGATGACAATCATCTCCATGCTGCGCCTTTTGCCCGCCGACAGCGCGCTCAATTTCGCCGACCGCTCCGCCCGGTGGATCGGTCCGCGAGTCGGCCGCCACCGCGTCGCAATCAACAATCTGCGTCTGGCCTACCCCGAAAAGAGCGATGTCGAGATCGAGGCCATCGCCTCCGACATGTGGGGCAACATGGCCCGGCTTGCCGCCGAATACATCTTCCTCGATGCGCTGTTCGACTATGACCCGAACGCGACCACGCCCGGGCGCGTCGAAGTCGGTGGCGCTGATCACTTCAAGCACATCGCCACCGAGCAGAAGCCGCATATCCTGTTCACCGGCCATCTCGGCAATTTCGAGCTTTTGCCGGTCGCGGCCGCCACCTTCGGCATGCAGATCACGGCGTTGTTTCGCCCGCCGAACAACCCGTACCTGGCCGACTACATCCACTCGACCCGCCGTTCGAGCATGGGCGCCCTGTTGCCCTCCTCCACAGGCGCCTCCTTCGCGCTGGCGTCCATTCTCGAGAATGGCGGCAATATCGGCGTTTTGGTTGACCAGAAATTCTCCAGCGGACTGGAGACGACCTTCTTTGGCCGCCCGTGCCAGAGCAACCCGGTGTTGGGCATGCTCGCCCGCCACTATGATTGCGACGTCTATCCGGCCCGCTGCGTCAGGCTGCCCGGCAATCGCTTCCGCCTCGAGATCGAAGACAAGCTCACTCTACCGCGCAATGAGAGCGGCAGCGTCGATGTTCCAGCCACCACGCAACTGCTCGCCGACGTCGTCGAGCGCTGGGTTCGCGAGGACCCGGGACAGTGGATGTGGTTCCACAAAAGATGGGAAATCAGTGGGCGGCGTCGCCGCCGGCGCGGACAGTCCAAGGACGCTGCCGGCCAGCGGCAGCGTCAATCTTAGGTCGTCAGTTCGTCACCACGATCCGGGTGTTGCCGAAGCCGACTTCCCGCACCATCGAATAGAAGGCAGCGGCATTGGCCGTGTGCAGCCGGACGCAGCCATGCGAGGCCGGACGCCCGAGCTGCCTTACCGCATTGGTGCCGTGGATGGCGTAGCCGCCGTGGAAGAACACCGAATAAGGCATTGGCGACATGTGGTATTTTTTCGAATACCACATCCGCGCCGTCCGTTGCGGCCGATAGGTGCCCCGCGGCGTGAAATAGCCGCTGCGCGCGGTGGAGACGTTCCACCGGTAAAGCACCTGGCCATATTGGCTGACGGTCATTGTCTGCGACGAGACGTCGATGTTGGCCACCAGCGAAGCCGCCCGGCTTTCGATGGACGTACCGAACAGCATCGCAGCAAAAGCTGCCGCCATGAGAACGATTTTAGTCATGAGATCAAACCCCTTTGATGCCCCTTGCCTGCTCTGTTATCACGCGGTTTTTCACCTTTTTAACGGCAGGTGAATGAAGTAACACACACTCCTTGAGGAAATCGCCAATCTAAAGCAGCGAATTTGAACGATTTTCCCGCCATAGTTGCCGCCGCAACACGTAGTTTCCTCGCCAGCGGCGTGACACTTGCAAAACCATCCCCTTGCCTGCTCAAATCCGGGGATGAACGAACGACTCTTCAAAGCAATCGACGACCGTTCCGATGAACTGGTCCAGCTTACCGCCGACCTGATCCGCTTCCCGACCATCAACCCCCCGGGTGAAGCCTATCGTCCCTGCGCCGAATACATCGGTGCGCGGCTAAGCAAGCTTGGTTTCGAAACCGAATTCATCCGCGCCGAAGGCACGCCTGGCGACACCGACCGCTACCCGCGCGTCAATGTCGTCGCCCGCTTCGACGGCCGCGTGCCCGGCGCCTGCGTCCATTTCAACTCGCATATCGATGTCGTCGAAGCCGGCGAAGGCTGGAGTGTCGATCCCTTTGCCGGCATCGTCAGGGATGGCAGGGTCTATGGCCGCGGCGCCTGCGACATGAAGGGCGGGCTGGCCGCCTCGATCATCGCCGCCGAAGCCTTTATGGAGGTTTTCCCCGATTTTCCCGGCGCCATCGAAATCTCGGGCACCGTCGACGAGGAGTCCGGCGGCTTCGGCGGCGTCGCCCATCTGGCGAAGCTCGGCTATTTCTCGAAACCCAAGGTTGATCACGTCATCATCCCGGAACCGCTGAACAAGGACCGCATCTGCCTTGGCCATCGCGGCGTCTGGTGGGCGGAGATCGAGACCAAGGGCGAGATCGCGCACGGTTCGATGCCGTTCCTCGGCGACAATGCGGTGCGCCACATGGGCGCCGTGCTGCAGGCCTTCGAGGACGAACTGTTTCCGGCGCTCGACCGCAAGGTGACGCGCATGCCTGTCGTGCCCGAAGGGGCAAAGCGCTCGACCATGAACATCAACTCGATTCATGGCGGCCAGACCGAGGATTTCCGCCCGGGCCTGCCCTCGCCCAATGTGCCGGATGCCTGCCGGCTGACCATCGACCGCCGCTTCCTGCTTGAGGAAGACCTGGCCACGGTCAAAAGCGAGGTCACCGACATCCTCGATCGGCTGAAGCGCGAGCGCAAAAAGTTCGACTACGAAATCCGCGACCTGATGGAGGTGCTGCCGCTGATGACCGAACGCGATGCACCGGTGGTCAAGGCGGTGGCGCAAGGCATCATGGCGATCTTCGACCGCGAGCCGGATTATGTCATTTCGCCAGGCACTTACGACCAGAAGCACATTGCCCGCATCGGCCACCTCTACGATTGCATCGCCTACGGCCCGGGCATTTTGGACCTCGCCCACCGGCCCGACGAATGGGTCGGCATCTCGGACATGGTGGAATCGGCCAAGGTGATGGCGATCGGGCTGAATGTGCTGCTGAGAGGCACGGCCGCGGGCTGAACCATCGGCTTCGCCGGAAAAACATTCCTCCCGGCGTCGCTGCAGAGCACGAAACGCAATTTACTCCACCTCGAAATCACGCTTCTATCGCACCAGGGTTCGAGCATTTGGGAGTTGCACGATGAAATTGTGGAAAACCATTCTTGCCGCGGCGGTGTTGGCGCTGGCCGCCGGCAGCCAGGCATTTGCCGCGCGCACTGACCTGGTGATCGGCATTACGCTCGAGCCGCCACATCTCGATCCGACCGCTGGTGCCGCCGCGGCAATCGACGAAGTGCTCTACGCCAACGTCTTCGAAGGCCTGACCCGCATCGGCCCGAATGGCGAAGTGCTGCCCGATCTCGCCGAGAGCTGGGCCATTTCCGACGACGGCAAGGTCTACACCTTCAAGCTGCACACCGGCGTCAAATTCCATGACGGCACCGATTTCGACGCCAGTGACGTGAAATTCTCGCTCGACCGCGCCCGCGCCGACAATTCCGTCAACGCGCAAAAGGGCCTGTTCGCCGCCATCGACACCGTCGAAGTCGTCGATCCGGCGACGGTCAAGGTCACGCTGAAGAACCCGCAAGGCTCGTTCCTCTACAATATGGGCTGGGGCGACGCGGTGATCGTGGCGCCGGAAAGCGCCGAGACCAACAAGGAAAAGCCCATCGGCACCGGGCCGTTCAAATTCCAGAGCTGGGCCAAGGGCTCATCGATCACCCTGGTCAAATCGGACAATTACTGGGGCGCGCCGGTGTTCCTCGACAAGGCTGAGTTCCGCATTGTTCCCGACGCCGCGGCGGCCGTGCCGGCGCTGCTCTCCGGCGACATCCAGGCCTTCCCCTTCTTCGATCCCGACAGCGTCGCGCAGGTCAAGGATGACCCGCGCTTCAAGGTGGTGATCGGCTCGACCGAAGGTGAAACCATTCTGGCAATCAACAACAAGAAGCCGCCTTTCGACAAGCTCGAGGTGCGGCAGGCGATTGCCTTTGCGCTCGACCGCAAGGCGATCATCGACGGTGCCTCGGCCGGGCTTGGCGTCCCGATCGGCTCGCACATGTCGCCCGCCAGCAAGGCTTATGTCGACCTCACCGGCCTCTATCCGCACAATGTCGACAAGGCCAAGGAACTGCTGAAACAGGCCGGCCTGGAGAACGGCTTCAAAGCGACGCTGAAACTGCCACCGCCCTCCTATGCGCGGCTCGGCGGCGAGATCATCGCTTCGGAGCTTCGCGATGTTGGCATCGACCTCGAAATCATTCCGGTCGAATGGGCGCAGTGGCTGGATCAGGTGTTCACCAAGAAGGATTACGACCTGACCATCGTCTCCCACACCGAGCCCAACGACATCGATATCTATTCGCGCAAGGATTACTACTTCAACTACGACAATCCGGCCTTCGACAAGATCATCGCCGAGCTGAACCTCACCTCCGACGACGCCAAGCGCAACACGCTACTCGGCGAAGCGCAGAAGATCCTGGCCGACGATGCCGTGGTCGGCTTCCTATACGAACTGCCGAAGGTTGGGGTCTGGGACGCCAAGCTGCAAGGCTTGTGGGAGAACGCGCCGATCCAGGCGAATGACCTGACCAAGGTGAAGTGGACGGATTGACCGCCTACCTCCTCAAACGCCTCGCCATCGCCATCGCGACCTTGATCCTGGCCTCGATGGTGGTGTTCGCCGTGCTGGAGATCCTGCCCGGCGACCCGGCGCGGCTGATGCTTGGCCTCAACGCCAGCGCCGACCAGGTCGAACTGCTGCGCAACCAGATGGGCCTCGACGCGCCGCTGGCCTATCGCTACCTTCACTGGGTCGGCGGCCTGCTCAGCCTCGATTTCGGCCGCTCCTACACCTATTCGGTGCCGGTCATCGACCTTGTGCGCGAACGCATGGCGGTTTCACTGCCGCTGGCGCTGATCGCGCTGGCGCTGTCGACCATCATTGCCATTCCGGTCGGGCTCTATTCCGCCAGCCGACGCGGCCGGGCCGGCGACACCATCGCCATGGGCGCGGCCCAGCTCGGCGTCGCCATCCCGAATTTCTGGTTCGCGCTGATGCTGATCTATCTCTTCGCCGTCTGGCTGCGGCTGGTGCCGGCCGGCGGCTTTCCAGGCTGGAGCGCCGGTGTCTGGCCGGCGCTGAAATCGCTGCTGCTGCCGGCCGTAGCGCTCGCTCTGCCACAGGCGGCGATCCTGGCCCGTGTTGCCCGCTCGGGGCTGATCGAGGTGCTGAACGAGGACTATATCCGCACCGCCCGCGCCAAGGGCCTGCCCTACCGCGCCGTGCTGTGGCGGCACGCGCTGCGCAATGCGATGATCCCGGTGCTGACCATTCTGGGCCTGCAATTCGCCTTCCTGCTCGCCGGCACCATCATCATCGAAAACGTCTTTTATCTGCCGGGTCTCGGACGGCTGGTTTTCCAGGCAATCACGCAGCGCGACCTGATCGTCGTCGAAAGCATCGTCATGCTGCTGGTCGTCGCTGTCATTGCCGTCAATCTCGTCGTCGATGTTTCCTATGCGATCGTCGACCCGCGCCTGCGAGGCCGGCAATGACGCTGCACATCGACATCCCAGAGGAGACGTTGGGCAGCATCCTGGCCAAGGCGTTTCGCAACCGCTCCTTCCTCATCGGCTTCGCCATCACTGTGCTGGTGGCTGCGATGGCGCTCATCTCCTATGTCTGGACGCCTTACGACGTGACCAGGCTGGTGATCTCGGACAAGACGCTCGCCCCCTCTTCGGCGCACTGGTTCGGCACGGATCATTTCGGTCGCGACATCCTGTCGATGATCATGGTCGGCGCCCGCAATTCGATCGCCGTGGCGCTGGTCGCTGTCGGTATCGGCATGGGCGTCGGCGTGCCGCTCGGCGCCTTTGCGGCGGCGCGTGGCGGCTTGGTCGACGAGGCGCTGATGCGGCTGAACGACCTCGTCTTCGCCTTCCCGGCGCTGCTGTCGGCGATCATGATCACCGCCATCTTCGGCCCAAGCGCGATCAACGCCATCATCGCCATCGGGATCTTCAACATTCCGGTGTTTGCGCGCGTCGCCCGCGCCGGCGCGCTGGCGATCTGGCCGCGCGAATTCATCCTCGCCGCCCGCGCTGCAGGCAAAAGCAAGACGCAGATCAGCATCGAGCACGTGCTGCCCAACATCGCCACGCTGCTTCTGGTGCAAGGCACCATCCAGTTCGCGCTTGGCATCCTCGCCGAAGCCGGCCTCTCCTATGTCGGCCTCGGCGCCCAGCCGCCAATGCCGAGCTGGGGCCGCATGCTGTTCGACGCCCAGACACGCATGGTGGTGGCGCCGTGGATGGCGATCTTCCCCGGCATGGCCATCGTTGTCACCGTGCTCGGCCTCAACCTGCTCGGTGACGGCATCGCCGATATACTCGACCCGAAATCGCGGCGGCAGCGATGAGCCTGCTGGAGATCGAGAACTTGTCGCTGGCGATCGGCGACACGCCGATCCTGAAGGGGGTCGAACTCTCCGTCGCGCCGGGCGAGGTGATGGGCCTGGTCGGCGAATCCGGCTCCGGAAAGTCGATGACGGCACTGACCATCATGCAGCTTCTTCCGCACGCGGCGCGCGCCAGCGGCCGCGTCACCTTCGATGGCATCGACATTCTTGCGGCCACCGAGGACCAGATGTGCGCGCTGCGCGGCGATGACATCGGTATGGTGTTCCAAGAACCGATGACGGCGCTCAATCCGGTGAAAACCATCGGTGAGCAGGTCGCCGAAGGCATACGCTGGCACACCAAGGCAAGCCGCGCCGAAGCCGAGGACCGGGCGCGCAAGATGCTCGATCGTGTCGGCCTGCCCGAAGCGAAATTCCCGCTGTCGCGCTATCCGCATGAGCTATCAGGCGGCCAGCGCCAGCGCGTCGTCATCGCCATCGCCTGCGCGCTGAAACCAAAGCTGTTGATCGCCGACGAGCCGACCACGGCGCTCGACGTGGTGCTGCAGGCGCAGATCCTCGACCTGTTGCGCGGCCTTGTCAGCGAAAACCGCATGGGCCTGCTGTTGATCTCGCACGACCTCGCTGTCGTGACCGAGATGGCGGACCGCATCACCATCCTGCGCCATGGCGAGGTGATGGAAGCCGGCGACACCGCACGCACCCTGTCGGAACAGCTTCACCCCTACACGCGCCAGCTGGCACTGGCCTCGATGCATGTGCCGGCACGCCCGAGGACGCATGCCACCGGCCAGGGCAAACCGCTGCTCCAGGTTGAAGGCGTGACGCGCGACTATCCCGGCCGACGCACCTCCCTGTTCAAGTCAGCGGCGCCGATCCGCGCCGTCGACGATGTGTCCCTGTCGCTGGCGCCTGGTCAGTCTGTGGCGCTGGTCGGCCGCTCCGGCTGCGGCAAGTCCACGCTTGCCCGCATGATCTTGGCGCTCGACAAATCCACCTCTGGGACGATCCGCTTTCGCGGCGAGACCATCACCGGCAGGAGCGAGGCGGAGCTCAAGCCCGCGCGGCGCGACATGCAGGTCGTGTTCCAGGATCCTTACGGCTCTTTCGATCCGCGCCAGAAAGTCGAGAAACTGGTCGCCGAACCGTTGCATGTGCTGGAGAGGAAACCGACGCCGGCCGAGCGCCGCGAGATGGTGGCGCATGCGCTGCACGAAGTCGGCCTCGGCGTCACCGACATGGACAAATATCCGCATGAATTTTCCGGCGGCCAGCGCCAGCGCCTGTCGATCGCCCGGGCCATCATCACCAGGCCGAAGCTGGTTGTCGCCGACGAACCAGTCTCGGCACTCGACGTCTCGATCCGCGCCCAGATCCTCGATCTGTTTGCCGAGCTCAACCAGAAGCTCGGCATCGCCTATCTCTTCATCACCCACGATCTGACCGTCGCCCGCGCCATCACCGACGAGGTGCTGGTCATGCATGACGGCAGGATTGTCGAGCGCGGCAAGACGAGCGACGTGCTCGATCATCCGCAATCGGAAGCGGCCAAGGCGCTTGTGGCGGCTGCGCCAGATCTGCACCGGGCGATCGCACGGCGCATGCAGGAACAGGGGTGAGCAGGCGGCTCTGCCGGCTCACTCCTCTGGCTTCACCACATCGACCGGGCTGATGTCGAGCAGGTCGAGCGTGCGGCGCAGCAGCCGCACCTCGCTCTCGGCCAGTTTCGAATCGGCCTTGGCGATCTCCGCCATATGGCGTGCCAAGAGCTTGCGCCGCTCGACATCAAGATCGCGAAACAGCGCGATAGCCTGCGAGCCGTTGGTCTCGTAGCCGAACTCGTTGAGATATTCGATGACCGCGTCGATGCTGGTTTCCGGGATGCCGAAAGCGTCCTTGCAGATGCGCCGGAAGGCGACCATCTCGCTCTCCGAAACCGAACCGTCGGCCAGGATCATGCGAAACAGCATCAAGAGCTCCGCCGACAGCACCGGGTCGTCGGCCACCTTGCGCACGCCGGGGTCGCCATCGAAGATCGAACGTATCTGGTCGAGCAATGCCATCGCTACAAACGTCCCTTTTCCCGAGCCCGCCCCAGTGCATATGACCCAAAACTGCGCAGCGGCTATGGGATAATGACATGCACCACAGGAAATCCAAGCGCAACACGCCTGGATAGAGGTAGCGCGAAATCGGCCTTGCGCAAACCGGGTTGCCGTGGTCGAAGGCGCGGCGCCACCTTCCCCGCCGGAATGCTCAGAAAATCCCGATGATCGACCTCGCTGCCCAGACCGTTGTCATGCTCGCCTTCGCCGCCTTTGCAGCCGGCTTTGTCGATTCGATAGCCGGCGGCGGCGGCCTGATCACCATCCCGGCTCTGCTGCTTGCCGGTTTCCCCCCGGTCGCAGCACTCGGAACCAACAAGCTGCAGGGCATTTTCGGCACCGCGTCGGCGACCATCCACTACGCCATGAATGGCCATGTCGATCTGCGCCGTCAGTTGCCGTCCGCGCTTCTCGCCCTTGCCGGCAGTGCCGTCGGCGCCTTGCTGGCCGCCTTCGTGCCCGGCGATCTCCTGCGGGCGCTGTTGCCGCTGCTGTTGATCGCCATCGCGATCTACTTCGCCGTGAAGCCCAACATGAACGATGTCGACCGCGCCGAGCGCCTGTCGCCCTTCCTGTTCGGACTGACCGTCGCCCCCTTGGTCGGCTTCTATGACGGCCTGTTCGGACCCGGCGCCGGTTCCTTCTACATGCTGGCCTTCGTCAGCCTCGCCGGCTTCGGCGTGCTGAAGGCAACCGCACACACCAAGCTGCTCAACTTCGCCTCCAACATCGGCGGCTTCATCGTCTTTGCCATCGCCGGCGTCGTCTACTGGAAGATCGGCCTGATGATGGGCGTCGCTCAGTTCCTCGGCGCGCGTCTCGGCGCCAGCCTTGCCATCCGCATCGGCGCCCGGCTGATCAAGCCGCTGCTGGTGATCATCTGCCTGGCGCTGGCGATCAAGCTGCTGGCCGACCCGGCCAACCCGTTGCGCCAGCTAATTGGTGTATGAGCCCCACGCCTGATAGAATGCGGTCGTACGAATCATGTTGGAGGAGCCACACATGAATCTTAGTGCACCCACTCAGCTTATTTTCATTATTTCCCTTGTCATCGCCATCATCGGCGTTCTCGCCGCGCTTGGGGTTCTTGCGTTTATTCCCTTGGCATCGGTCTGGATCATGCTCATCGCCTACATCGTGCTTGCCGCCGGCTGCATGATGCGCGGCGCCTGAGCATCCAGCTCTCAGGTAACCGAAGCGCCCGGCCAAAAGCCGGGCGCTTTTGCTTTCGGCCCCGTTTTGATTCGGGATTGGGCGTCTGCTAGATTTGATCTCCAAAGGGATCGCCGATGCCGATCGAGATGCAGCGCCGCAAGGAACAGGACCGCTCCATCGCCGGGCGGTTCGAGATGCGCCGGCGGTCTCCACCGCCCGCGCTCGCGGGCATCGTGTCCGACATTTGCGGCTATCGCGAAACAGCAGTCGGCCATTTCCGCAACATCGAATATGCCTCGCTGACCGTGCCGCTGGTGATCAGCTTCGCCGAGCCGTTCGCCATCGGACTCGGCAAGGCTCCCGGCGACAATGACCGTTTCGCCAGCTTCGCCGCCGGCCTGTTTGCCGGTCCGGTGATGATCGAATCCTTCGGCGCCAGCTGCTGCGTGCAGATCAACTTCACCCCGCTCGGCGCCCGCCGCTTCTTCGGCCTGCCAATGAGCGAACTGACCGACAGCATGGTCGTGCTCGACGATGTGCTTGGCGCCGAGGGCATGGCGCTGCGCGAGAGGCTTGGCAACGCGCCGGATTGGGCGGCACGTTTCGACCTTGCCGAGGCCTTCATCGCCACCCGTCTCGGGCATGCGGCTGACACGCCGCCTGAAATTGCCTGGGCCTACGACCGCATCATCGCGTCCGGCGGCCGAACCCGTATTTCCTCGATTGCCGCCAAACTGGGCTGGAGCCGCAAACATCTTGCCGGCAAATTCTCCGATGCGACCGGCATCGGGCCGAAGACGCTGTCGCGCATCGTGCGTTTCAACCGGGCGCTCGGCCTGTCTCGGCAGGACCAAAGCGACTGGGCCGATATCGCCGCCGATTGCGGCTATGCCGACCAGGCGCATCTGGTGCGCGACTTTCGCCAACTCGCCGGCGATCCGCCGACAGCGCTGAGGTAACATTTCTTCAAGACGGGCAAGCGGCCTTCGAACAGAGTGGGTTATCGACCAATCCGATTGAAGGAGATTTTCATGCCAGCCACCAATGAAGCACCCCGGCTCTACTCCGCGCTGCGCTACAAGAATGCAGGAAAAATGATCGACTGGCTGTGCGAGGCCTTCGGCTTCGAGGTTCGCGCCCGCTATGGCGAAGGCGACATCGTGCATCATGCCGAGCTGGTGTTCGGCTCCTCGATGATCATGCTCGGCACCGCGCGCAGCGACGACTACGGCAAGATGGTCGGCGGGCCCGGCTCCGGCGGCGGCAAGTCGATCTATGTCGCCGTCGACGATGCCGACGCCGCCCATGCCAAGGCCAAAAAGGCCGGTGCCACGATCATTCAGGACCTGATCGACCGCGACTACGGCAGCCGCGAATTCATCTGCCGCGACCCGGAAGGCAATGTCTGGTCGTTCGGGACGTACTGGCCGAAGGCGGGCGAGAAGGCGTGAACCAGCCTGTGGCGTGTTAGCGCGCCAGCCCGAAAATCGCGTCGCAGTCGAGATGGGTCTCCAGCTCGGCTGCGATCTCGTCCAGCGCCCTTTCGACCTCGGCGCGATAGTCGATACCGCCGCCCCGAACGCCGAGGCTTTCCAGGAATCGCGCCCGGAAAGCGTCGGCGGAAAACAGCCCGTGCAGATAGGTGCCAAAGACCTTGCCATCGGCTGAAATGGCGCCGTCATCCGCACCGTTGATGACGGCGGACGGCCGCGCCATGTCCGGCCCGGTGGTGCGGCCGAGATGGATTTCGTAGCCCTCGAGCGGCAGGCTGAACGGCACCGAGCACGCGCTGACATTGCGCACCATCTTTTCCGGTTCCATCACCGTCTCGATGTCGAGCAGGCCGAGGCCCTCCGCCTCGGTGACGCTGCCTTCGATGCCATCGGGGTCGCGCACCATGCGGCCGAGCATCTGGAAACCACCGCAAATGCCGACGACGTGGCCGCCGCGTTTGCGATGCGCCAGGAGATCCCGATCCCAGCCATTCTCGCGAAACTTTATGAGATCGCCGATCGTCGATTTCGAGCCGGGAATGACCACCAGCCCGGCATCCTCGGGCAGGCGCTTTCCCGCCGGCACGAACACCACTTCGACCTGCGGCTCGGCCTTGAGCGGGTCGAGATCGTCGAAATTGGCGATACGGCCAAGCATCGGCACAGCGACTTTCAGCGCCCGCTTTTCGCCCGATGCCAGGCGTTCGAGTACGACGGAATCCTCCGACGGCAGCCGCGCCGCCGCCTTCAGCCACGGCACGACACCAAAGCATCGCCAGCCCGTGAATTTATCGATCGCTTTGATGCCGTCGTCGAACAGCGAGACGTCGCCGCGAAACTTGTTGATGAGGTAGCCGACGATCATGCGCCGGTCCTCTTCCGGCAAGATCAGATGCGTGCCGGCGACCGAAGCGATGACGCCGCCGCGGTCGATGTCGCCGACCAGGATCACCGGCACATTGGCGCGCGTGGCAAAGCCCATATTGGCGATGTCACGGCTTCTCAGATTGATCTCCGCCGGCGAGCCGGCGCCCTCGACGATGATCAGATCGGCGCCCTCGCCGACCTTTGCCCAGGAGTCCAGCACGGCGTCCATCAGCCCTGCTTTCATTGTCTGGTAGTCGCGCGCTCGCGCCTCGCCGAACACCTTGCCCTGCACGATCACCTGCGAACCAATGTCGCTCTGGGGTTTGAGTAGCACCGGATTCATATGCACGGTCGGCTGAACACCACAGGCCAGCGCTTGCAGCCATTGCCCACGGCCAATCTCGCCGCCGCCGGCGCTGACATCACCGGGAATGTCGGCGACGGCGGCATTGTTCGACATGTTCTGCGGCTTGAACGGCCTGACTTTCAGCCCGCGTTTCCTGGCCGCGCGGCAGAGCCCCGCCACCAGCACGGTCTTGCCGACATCCGAGCCGGTGCCTTGCAGCATGATCGCCTTGGCCATGGCTCAGCCCCTACCCTGCGCGCCGGGAATGGTCGATTTCTGAGCCAGTGGGCCGCCGCGCCAGATGTAGAGCGCCAGCAGCGGCTCGCTGCCGGTGCGCATGGCATGGCTCACATTGGAGGCATGGTGGATCACCTCGCCCGCCTGGCGGACGTCGAAGCCGCTGTCACCCATGCGCCACTCGGTGCCGCCGGTCAGCGGAATGTAGATCTCCTCGGCAATGTGATGATGGTCGGGATAGGTGATATCGGGTCCGAGGATCAGCAGGCCGGCCGCGACCTCGTCATTGGTGAAATGACCGCGCAGCCCAAAGACCTCCAGCCAGCCATACTTCTGCAGGAACGCGGCGCCGAAATCCACCGCGTTGTAGGTCTGCCCCCAGCGCAGATCGTTGCGGCGCTGCGCCAATAGCCGCACCAGAGGCTGTGCATCCAGTGGCGCCAGTTCGCCAATGCGGTCGAGCTGATCAACGCAAGGCAGCGGATGCGGTTCGAGCGCACGCGCCGGCATATTCCAGTCAATCCGGGCGACAGCTTCCCGTACCAGCGCGTCGTCCATGCCCCGGAGATAGGCATGGAAGCGGTCAAGCAGCTCATCGAAATATGTCGGCACGCAATGCTCCGTTGATCCATTCATGCACAGCCGCTGCGCAGCAGGCCGGGTTGCGCGGCGGCATCATTGGTCTAGATTGGGCGGCGCGCAAAGCCAAAAACAACAGGCCAGCAAGCCAACCCCCAGCGGGGGAAACACAGGGAGCACGCCATGGACGCCGCGGTCGATGCGAGCACCAGCCAGTTCGAACTCAACGAGGAACAGCGCGCCATCCAGGAGATGGCGCAGGCCTTCGCCGCCGATCGCGTCGCGCCCAATGCACTCGAATGGGACCGGGCAAAGCACTTTCCCGCCGATGTGATCCGCGAGACCGGGCCGCTCGGCCTCGGCGGCATCTATGTCCGGGAGGATGTCGGCGGTTCGGCACTCGGCCGGCTCGATGCCGTGCTGATCTTCGAGGCGCTGGCGCATGCCGATCCGGCATTCTCCTCCTTCATCTCGATCCACAACATGGTGGCCTCGATGATCGACCGCTTCGGCAGCGGCGAGCAGCGCCAGCGCTTCCTGCCGAAGCTGACCTCGATGGAATGGTTGGCAAGCTATTGCCTGACCGAGCCGGGCTCGGGCTCCGACGCCGCAGCGCTGAAGACGCGCGCGGTGAAGAGCGGCGACGACTATGTGCTGAACGGCGCCAAGCAGTTCATCTCCGGCGCCGGCGACAGCGACCTCTATGTCGTCATGGCGCGCACCGGCGCCGATGGGCCCAAAGGTATTTCCACCTTCGTCGTGCCCAAGGACGCGCCCGGGCTCTCCTTCGGCGCCAACGAGCACAAGATGGGCTGGCATATGCAGTCGACCCGCCAGGTCATTTTCGAGGATTGCAAGGTGCCGGCGGCAAATCTGCTCTCTGGCGAAGGCGCCGGTTTCGGCATCGCCATGGCCGGGCTCGATGGCGGTCGCCTCAACATCGCCGCCTGCTCGCTCGGCGGCGCGCAATCGGCGCTCGACAAGGCGCTGGCCTATACCGGCGAGCGCAAGGCCTTCGGCTCGAAGATCAACCAGTTCCAGGCGCTGCAGTTCAGGCTGGCCGACATGGAGACCGAGCTGCAGGCGGCGCGCATCTTCCTCTACGCCGCCGCCTCCAAACTCGACCGCAAGGCGCCGGACGCCGGCAAATGGTCGGCGATGGCCAAGCGCTTCGTCACCGATATCGGCTTCAACGTCGCCAACGAGGCGCTGCAGCTGCATGGCGGCTACGGTTATCTGCACGATTACGGTATCGAAAAACTGGTGCGCGACCTGCGCGTCCACCAGATCCTCGAAGGCACCAACGAGATCATGCGCGTGATCATCGCGCGGGCCTTGATCGGTCGCTGACGGCAACACTTCAGGAGAAATCAATGAGCACTGTCGCCTTCATCGGCTTGGGTAACATGGGCAATCCGATGGCCGCCAATCTGGCCAAGGCGGGGCATATTGTGAACGGCTTCGACCTGATGCCGGAGAATCTTGCGGTAGCGCGCGAGCACGGCGTTGTTGTCATGGCCAACGCGCCGGCCGCGGTGAAAGACGCCGATGTCGTCATCACCATGCTGCCCGCCGGCAAACATGTGCTCTCCGTCTATGAGGACATCGCGCCCAAGGCCAAGCCGGGCGCTCTGTTCATCGATTCCTCGACCATCGACGTCGAATCAGCCCGCAAGGCTCATGCCGTCGCCAGGAAACACGGCCTGCATTCGATCGACGCCCCTGTCTCCGGCGGCACCGGCGGCGCTGCCGCCGGCACGCTGACCTTCATGGCCGGCGGCACGAAGGACGCCTTCGCAGCAGCCGAACCGATCCTGAAGCCGATGGCAGGCCGCATCGTCCATTGCGGTGATGACGGCGCCGGCCAGGCGGCAAAAATCTGCAACAACATGATGCTCGGCATTTCGATGATCGGCGTCGCCGAGGCTTTCGTGCTGGCGGAAAAGCTCGGCCTCTCGCATCAGGCGCTGTT
Organism: Mesorhizobium sp. P2_F7; assembly: GCF_056403695.1. Taxonomy (NCBI): domain Bacteria; kingdom Pseudomonadati; phylum Pseudomonadota; class Alphaproteobacteria; order Hyphomicrobiales; family Phyllobacteriaceae; genus Mesorhizobium; species Mesorhizobium sp. P2_F7. The sequence goes on from NZ_JBFUFA010000005.1 coordinate 263,366, forward strand.
CGACGTCGCTTCGACCTCGTCGGGCCAGTGCTGGTCGCTGACAACCTACTGCCCGGTGCCCGGCCCGGTGCCGGCATCGCCGGCCAACAGGGATTACAAGCCTGGCTTTGCCGCGGCACTGATGCTGAAGGATCTGAAACTGTCGCAGGAGGCTGCGCAAAGCGCCGGCGCGGTGACGCCGATGGGGGCCGAAGCAGCCCAGCTCTATGCGCTGTTCAACGCCCAGGGAAATGGCGGCGCCGATTTCTCCGGCATCATAAATTTCCTTCGCGGCAATTCTCTATAAGTTTCGAATTTTGCAGTGGTTTTCTCGATTTTTATCGCGCGGAAAAATTGCAAATTTAGATTTGCTTAAGCTCTCGATAACCCGGCGGTAACGATGTGCCTATACAACGGACAGCGAGGCGGACATATCGCATCCGCCCGGCGCTCCGGATCAGGTCTCGCGTACCGGAGCCCGTAAGTTTCGCAAGTGTTTTGTTGGCGAAACGCCATGCGTATCTGGCAAAGCCGCGTTCCCGATGGGGCGCGGTTTTTGCGTTTCTAGGAACTATTGCTGCGTCGTCCGATTATATTTTGGTTGCCGCACCTGGACTGCCGATGTGATCCTCGTCAATCAGCACGATCGGCGCCCCTCCAGCCATGACGACAAGCAGGCGCAGGTTCCATTTTCCCGCGCTGCGCACGGCATGCGACATCACCCAGCCCCATCCATGGCTGCCATGGACGGGAATGCTGAGCTGGGCGTCGCCCGAGCCGCCGCCGACGACCTGGACGCTGCCGACCACCCAATAGCCGGCGTCAATATCTTCACCCAGTGCGGCCTTGACGCGGTCATCGGCGCGCACCGTCTCCATGGTTAGCCGGTAGGCGTCGCTGTTCTTCATCATGCGAGGGACGACGACGATCACGGCGGCGATACTGAGAAGCGAGACCACGAACAGGCTGAACCCGGCGATCGCCCAGTTGCGTTGCACCCTTCGAAAATGCTCGGCATCGCGCCAGGACACATTCTGCCACGCCCAGCGGCTGCCCTTGGCGCCCAGCACGAAGAGCATGACGATGTTTACCAACGGCACGAACATCAGCAGCGCGATGAACGTGTTGTTGGCGATGCCCCAAATCCAGTTGAGGAAAAACGCGCCCCAGTTCCAACGGTCGAGTTCGGGCGGAATTTCAGCGGGCTGGTTGAGCGGTTGTACGGCCATCATGTCCCCCATCGGCAAATATGCCTCAGCGGGTTTTAGCCTATGGCCCCGAAAACCGGAATCGGTTTTCGCTTCACCCTAAAGCCGTCATCAGCCCTTTGACGACAGCCGGCGAAAATTCGCTTTCACCGCGCGGCTGGCGGGCTTCAGCGCCGCACTGATCGACCGTTCCACGGCTATGCCGTTGAACAGCGACGGCGTGCGGCCGGAAAAAACCTCCGGCCAGAAGCGCGCCGTCGATTGCAGCAGCGCCATTTGCGCGGCAAACGCGCCTTCGGCCACCGCCGTTGCCTTTTCATGCACCGCGCGTGCGGTTTCAGGGCTCCAGCCCCGGCCGCTTTGTGCGTCTGCTGCCATCAGCGGCAGGCGCATCATCGCCACCAGCGGCGCCAGCATCAAATCCTGGCCGATCGCTGCCGCTTCCAGCACCCGCCGGCTCTTGCCTGTCTTTGTCATGAAAATGCCAACCCCAATGCAGCCGGTCTTGGCCGGTCCCGCAACACTACGCGCGACGAGGGCTATTCGTTCCCTCTTATTCACCACGCAAGTTGCATTTGTGGCCGGACGCCCTGATCGCAGGCGCCCGGCGATTGTTTTCGCCTACTTCTTGCGCAAATCCGCCAGTGCCAGATCCAGCGCCCTGGCGATGCGCTCGCAAGCCATGTCGATCGTCTCGCGGGTCCAGATCAGCGGCGGCGACAGGATCATCGTGTCGCCGGTGGCGCGCAGCATCATGCCTTGGGCGATCGCATGGTCGCGAACGGTAACGGCGGCGCTACCGGCCGGCAGGAAACGCTCCTTGGTCGCCTTGTCCTTGACGATCTCGATCGCCCCCATCAGCCCGATCGAACGCACCTCGCCGACCAGCTCGTGGCCGGCGATGCGCTCCTGCAGCGCCTGGGCGAAGTAAGGTCCGGTGTCGTTCTTGACCCGGTCGACAAGGCCTTCGCGCTCCATGATCTCGATGTTCTTCAGCGCCACCGCGCAGGCCACCGGATGCCCGGAATAGGTATAGCCGTGATAGAACTCGCCGCCCTTCTCGACCAGCGTCGCCGCGATGCGGTCGCCGACCAGCAGCGCCGAAAGCGGCTGGTAGCCCGACGTCAGCGCCTTGGCGGTGGTGATGGTGTCAGGCTCGATGCCGAAGGTCTGCGCGGCGAACCATTCGCCAGTACGGCCATAGCCGGTGATGACCTCGTCCAGCATCAAGAGCACATCGTATTTGCGGCAGATGCGCTGCACTTCCGGCCAGTAGCTCATCGGCGGGATTTTTACCCCGCCCGCGCCCATCACCGGCTCGCCGATGAAGGCCGCGACCTTGTCGACGCCGGCTTCGAGGATGGCGTCCTCGACCGCCTTGGCCGCGCGCAGGCCGAATTCATGGTCGCTTTCGCCGGGCAGCGCCAGCTCATAGGCATAGGGCATCATCACATGGACGATGTTGGGCACCGCGCCGCCGAGCTGCTTGTGCATCAGATCCATGCCGCCGAGCGACGTGCCGGCGACGGTCGAGCCATGATAGGCCGACTTGCGCGAGATGATGCGGTTCTTCTCCGGCTTGCCTTCCAGCGCCCAGAAATGGCGGACAAGCCTGAGTGCCGTATCGTTCGCCTCCGAACCGGAGGAGCCGTAGAAGACCTGGCTGACATGCTTGGGCGCCAGCTCCGCCAGCTTCTTCGACAACAGCACCGGCGTCGGGGTCGAGCATTTGAAGAAGGAGTTGTAGTAGGGCAATTCCTTCATCTGCGCGTAGGCCGCGTCGGCCAGTTCGTCACGGCCATAGCCGACATTGACGCACCACAGCCCGGCCATGCCGTCGAGGATCTCGGTGCCGTCGGCATCGTAGATGAACGGGCCGTTGGCGTGGGTGATGATGCGCGAGCCGGCCTCGCGCAATTCCTTGTGGTCGGTGAAGGGATGCAGATGATGCGCGGAGTCGATCTGCTGAAGCTGCTTCAGCGAATAATTCTGATAGGTCATGTCTGGATCTTTCCTCTGAAATCATTCCGGCGATGCCGGGGCGAATTCGTCAGAGGACGGCAGGTGGTGAATAACCGATGCGGGCGCACAGCCGCAAAAGCTCAGCACGCAGCGTGCGCGGCGACGGTGTCACCGCGACCCGAAATACGCGAGCCCCAAAGGCGCTGACCAAGATCCTGACGAGAGCCATGGCCGCACCTTAGAGCAAAGGCTGGTCGAGGTGAACCACCCTTTGCTTGGCCCACGAGGCGGCCTAGGCCTTGGCGGACAACGCCCGCTGCAGGAAGACATACTTCATTGCGGTTTGCGCGGCCTGTGGCCGGCGGTCGCCGCGCCCACCATGGCCGCCCTCGGTTTCCTCGAAGAACAAGGTCCTGTCGTGCCCGGCTTCCTGCAGCCGCGCCGCCATCTTACGGGCATGGCCGGGATGGACGCGGTCGTCGGCGGTCGACGTCGTCAGCAGCACCGGCGGATAGGCTGCATCGGCCGAGACGTGCTGATACGGCGAGTAAGCCCCCAGCCATTTGGCGTCTTCCGGCTTTGACGGATCGCCATATTCGGCCATCCACGAGGCGCCTGGCGGCAATTCGGTGTAGCGCAGCATGTCGAGCAACGGCACTTCGATGATGACGGCGCCGAACAGCTCGGGATGCTGCGTCAGCGAAACGCCGGTCAGCAAGCCGCCATTCGAACCGCCCTGGATGCCAAGCGAGCCGGCCGTTGCGATGCCGCGACGGACGACGTCTTCGGCCACCGCGGCGAAATCGTCGAAGGCAGTCTGGCGATTGCCCTTCAGTGCCGCCTGATGCCAGGCCGGCCCGAACTCGCCGCCGCCGCGGATGCAGGCCTGGACATAGGCATTGCCCTTCTCCAGCCACAACCTGCCGCGCACGCCGGCATAGCCGGGCAGCAATGGTATTTCGAAGCCGCCATAACCGTAGAGCAGCGTCGGCACCGGACCTTTCTGGTCGCGCCGCCTGACGACGAAATACGGGATCATCGTGCCGTCCTTCGAGCGCGCCTCGAACTGTTCGGAGACCAGCGGCGCGGCATCGAAATGCGCCGGCTGCGACTTCACCGTGGCCAGCGTGTCGCCATCGTCGTCCGACCAGATGATCGAGCTCGGCGTCAGGAAATCGGTGAAGGAGAAGGAGACGCTGGACCCGAAATGCTCGGCATGCGCAATGCCGACATTGCCGTTCTCGGGCAGCGCCACCGGCTTCAGCAACCAACGTTCGCCGGTGCGTTCGGCGACGATGACCTTGCCGCGCACATTGTCCATCAGGTTGATGAACAGCCGCTCCTGCGTGCGGGCAATGCTGGCGATGGACACGCGATGCGCCGGCTCGAGCATGGTCTCGACGGGGCCTAGTTCGCCGCTGTCAATCCAGCGCTCGAAATCCATGGAATAGAGGCCGTCGGGCTGGCACTCGGTGCCGTCAGGCGCCGTCCACGGGCTACGCACGCCGAACACCAGCCGCCCCTTGAAGAGTGCGGTATCGGCGACATCATCTGGCAGCGGGATGCGCCGGTTTTCGCCCGATGGCAGGCGCAGAAAACTGTGCGAGGAAAAGAAAGCAAGCGTGCGGGCCAGAAACAGATACTGCTTGCCGCTATCATGCTCGACGCCTGCACCGGCCGCGAGATCCTGCTTCTCCGCCTCGAAGATCGGCGTCGCATCCTCCAATCGCGTGCCGCGCTTCCACAGCTTGACGACGCGCGGATAGCCGGACTGGGTCTTGTCGTCTTCCTCGAAGGCGGCCGAGACAAGGACCGTGTCCTGGTCCAGCCAGGAAAAGCCGGATTTCGAGGCTGGAGCGCGGAAACCGCCCTCGACGAAGGATTTGGTTCCGATGTCGAATTCGCGCATCTCGCTGGCATCGCCACCATCCGGCGACATCGCGACCAGGCAGAGGTTGAAATCGGGGTAGAGGCGGCTGGCGCCGCTGAACACCCACTTCACGCCCTCCTTGGCCGACAGCACGTCGAAGTCGATGATCGTCTCCCAATCCGGCTTCTCGGTCTTGTAGGAGGCGACCGTCGTGCGGCGCCAGAGGCCGAGCACATTGGTCTTGTCCTGCCAGAAATTATAGACGTGACCGTTGAGCGCCGCGCCGACCGCGATGTTGTCTTCGGCCGTCATCAGGTCGAGCGCGGTCTCGAACGCCGCCCGGTAGGACGGGTCGCCTTGCAGTTCGCCGACCGTGATCTCGTTCTGGCCATGCACCCAGTCGAGCGATTCCTTGCTGGTCCGATCTTCGAGCCAAAGGAACTTGTCCTCGGCGGCTGCTTCGGTCTGGCGTTTTGTCGTCGATTGGGTCACGCGTGGTCTCCAAGCTTTTGTCTGGCGGCCCTGCCTACATCGCGTCGCAGGCGGTTTTATTCAAGATGGTGACGTCGGGGTATGCCTTCCCGCGCCTGCTCAACCCGTCATGCGTTTTTACGGCTGGCGGAGCGGTAGAGCGCGAAACCGACCAGCAGCGCGTCGAGGCCGGCGATCACAACGGGCAGGCCGAGCGGACCGATGGCCTGCATCAAGGCTCCGGCGCCGGGCGGGCCAACAATGCCGCCCGCGCCCCACATCAGCGCGAAAGCGGCGTTGCCGGCGACCAGCACCGTTCCCTTGAAGCGGCTGCCAAGTTCGACCAGCGCCATCGTGTAGACGCCGTAGCCGACCGCGCCCATGACGAGAAGGACGAGCCAGATCGCCGGCGTCGTGATCAGCAACGGCAGCAACACCGCACAGGTCGTTGTCGCCAGGGCACAGAAGATGATCATTGCGCGCCCGCCAAAACGCTCGGCCAGCAGGCCGAGCGGGATTTGCAGGAAGATGTTTCCCAGCGACAGCGCCATCACCAGAGCCGCCAGTGTCCTTTCGGGGAGGCCATAGGCGGCACCGAAGACCGGCATCAAGGCATAGGTGCCCTGCTGGACCGCCGCCGAAACCAGCACGGCAAACAGCAGCGCCGGCGCCAGCCTGGCGAAACCGAAAAATCCGCCGGACGACTGGCCGTCGTCCTCGAAGCCGGCAAGGCTCGAAGAGACTGCACGCAGGATCGCGGCGCACAGCACGAAGCCGGCCATCCCGACCAGGAAAGGAACCCAACCCGATATGCCAACCGCGGTCAGCACCAAAGGCCCGGCGGCGTAGCCCGCGCCCAGCACGGTGTTGAACGCGCCCATCACCCTGCCGCGGCGCGACGGCGGCGCCAGCGACAGCGCCCATACTTCGCCCAGTATATAGAGCGGGTTGATAACGATGCCGATGATGAAACGCAGGACGAACCAGCCCACCCAGTCCTGCAGATAGCCGATGCCGAGGAAGCACAGCGCCCCGATCAAGGAGCAACCGACAGCCAGCGTGCGTGCGCCAACCATCCGAACGGCTGCCGGCACGAACGATGCCGAAAGGATCAGGCCAAGCGGCATCATCGCAGCCGACAGGCCGATCAGTGCCGGCGACATGCCTTGCTTCTGCATCAGCAGCGTAAACAGCGGCGAACTCAGCCCTTGCGCCGCGCCGAACATCGCAAGGGCCGCGGTAACGCCGGCAAGCGCCGCCCATCGCGTCGCCGCTTCGCTGTCGCTCGAACCGGTCGTGGCCATGCTGTCTTTTCCAATGAGTTGCCGGCTATCCCGACCGGCAAACCACCGAGCTAGCGATTCGTTTCAGCGAAAGGAAGGGCCGCCGCCGAAATCCCCTTGCGCCAAGGGGCCTAGTGGGCGCGTCCTGTCCGTCAATTCCAAAGGTTGTCACCATGCCGTTCCGGCATGTCGCTTCCCTCGTCCTAGTGGTCGCCGCCTCCGCAATGGCCGGATGTCAGCCGGTCCATTATGCCGCCGCGATCCGCATTGTACGAGGACCATCATGACCGCTGCCCTGCAACCAGCCGAACCGCCTTTGGCCACCGACCGCGCCCGTCGCGGCGGCCGTGCGGGCAAGCGCGCCGGCGGCTCGGCCGCCTTCGAACAGCCGGCTTTCCGGCAGCTGAGAAACCCGCTGACGCCGACCAAGCTGGTCTCAGACGACGAGCTGGAATCGATCCATCTCGCCTCGTTGCGCGTGCTCAGGGAAATCGGCGTCGACGTGCTGCATGACGATGCCCGCCGCATCATGAAGGAACATGGCGCCGACGTGACCGCGGGCAGCGAGCGCGTCCGCTTCGACAGCGACATGATCCTCGAGCTGGTCTCGAACTGCCCGTCGGAGTTCACGCTGCATGCCCGCAACCCCGCGCACAATGTGCGCTTCGGCGGTAACAATGTGATCCTGTCGATGATGGCGTCGGCGCCCAACTGCTCCGACCTCGACCGCGGCCGCCGCCCCGGCAACCAGGCCGATTATCGCAACTTCCTGCGCCTGGCGCAGATGCACAACATCCTGAACTGCACCGGCGGCTATCCAGTCGAACCGACCGATATCCATCCGTCGGTGCGCCACCTCGAATGTATTCGCGACCTCGCCACGCTGACCGACAAGGTGTTCCACATCTATTCGCTCGGCAAGGAACGCAATGTCGACGGCATCGAGATCACCCGCATCGCGCGCGGCATCAGCCATGAGCAGATGCTCGAAGAGCCGTCCGTCTTCACCATCATCAACACCAATTCGCCGCTGAAACTCGACGTGCCGATGATGGAAGGCATCATCCAGATGTCGAGCAAGGGCCAGGTCGTCGTCGTCACGCCCTTCACCCTGTCGGGCGCGATGGCGCCCGTCACCATCGCCGGCGCGTTGGTGCAGCAGAATGCCGAGGCGCTGTCCGGCATCGCTTTCGCCCAGATGGTGCGCAAGGGCGCTCCGGTTGGCTATGGCGGCTTCACCTCCAATGTCGACATGAAGTCTGGTTCGCCGGCATTCGGCACGCCCGAATACATGAAGGCGCAGCTTGTCGGCGGCCAGCTTGCCCGCCGTTACAAGATCCCCTACCGCACCTCCAACACCTGCGCCGCCAACACCGTCGACGCCCAAGCCGCCTATGAAAGCGTGTTTTCGCTGTGGGGCGCCATCCAGGGCGGCGGCAATCTGATGATGCACGGCGCCGGCTGGCTCGAAGGCGGCCTGCGCTGCTCCTACGAGAAGACCATCCTGGACATCGACCTGTTGCAGATGGTGGCCGAGTTCCTGACCCCGCTCGACCTGTCCGACGAGGCGCTCGGCTTCGACGCCATCCAGTCTGTCGGCCCAGGCGGCCATTTCTTCGGCACCCAGCACACGCAGGACCGCTACAAGAACGCCTTCTATTCGCCCATCCTTTCCGACTGGCGCAATTTCGAGACCTGGGCAGAAGCCGGATCGCCGACCGCGCTGGAAAAGGCCAATAAGGTCTGGAAGGAACGGCTGGCGTCCTACGAGGAACCCTATATGGACCCGGCGATCCGCGAAGAGCTCAACGACTTTGTCGAAAAGCGCACGTCCGAAGGCGGCGCGCCGACCGATTTCTGATCAACATCGCGCAGCGTCTGTCTCGCCGCTGACCAACACCTGATTTAATTTACGCAAAAACGGACCCATCTTTATGAAATCTCACGTCAAAGCGGTTGTCATTGGCGGCGGCGTCGTCGGCTGCTCGGTTCTCTACCATCTGGCCAAGGCCGGCTGGACCGACATCATGCTGATCGAGCGCTCGGAGCTGACCTCCGGCTCGTCCTGGCACGCCGCGGGCGGCTTCCACACACTGAACGGCGACCCCAACGTCGCCAAGCTGCAGGCCTACACTGTGCAGCTCTACAAGGAGATCGAGGAGATCTCCGGCCAGTCCTGCTCGCTGCATCTGACCGGCGGCGTGATGATGGCCGATACGCCCGAACGCATGGACTTCCTGCGCCTTGCCCATGCCAAGGGCCGCTATCTCGGCATGGACACCGAGCTGATCACGCCGTCGGAAGCCAAGGCGATGTTCCCGCTGATGGACGAGACCAATTTCGTCGGCGCCATGTGGGACCCGGTCGAAGGCCATCTCGACCCCTCCGGCACCACCATTGCCTACTCCAAGGCAGCCAAGAAACTCGGCGCCGAAATCGTGCTGCGCAACCGCGTTGTTGATCTCACGCAGCAGCCCGACGGCACCTGGAATGTCGTTACCGAACGAGGCACGGTCCACGCCGAGCATGTTGTCAATTGCGGCGGCCTGTGGGCGCGCGAGATCGGCCGGATGGTCGGCGTCGAACTGCCGGTGCTGGCGATGGAGCACATGTACCTGCTCACCGAGCCGATGCCGGAGGTCGAGGAGTTCAACAAGTCGACCGGCCGCGAAATGATCGGCGTGCTCGACTTCAAGGGCGAGATCTACACCCGCCAGGAGCGCAACGGCATCCTGCTCGGTACCTATGAAAAGGCCTGCAAGCCGTGGTCGCCGGTCAACACGCCGTGGGATTTCGGCCACGAACTGCTGCCGCCGGACCTCGACCGTATCGCGCCGTCGCTGGAAATCGGCTTCAAGCATTTCCCCGGCATCGAAAAGGCCGGCATCAAGCAGATCATCAACGGCCCCTTCACCTTCGCGCTCGACGGCAACCCGCTGGTCGGCCCGGTGCAGGGCCTGACCAATTTCTGGTGCGCCTGCGCCGTCATGGCCGGCTTCAGCCAGGGCGGCGGCGTCGGCCTCGCACTGTCCAACTGGATGGTGCATGGCGATCCCGGTTTCGACGTCTGGGGCATGGATGTCGCCCGCTTCGGCGAGTGGGCCGGCCTGCGCTACACCAACGCCAAGGTGCGCGAAAACTATTCGCGCCGCTTCTCCATCCGCTTCCCCAACGAAGAACTGCCGGCCGCGCGCCCGGCGCAGACGACGCCGCTCTACGACACCATGCTCGCCAACAACGCCGTCATGGGCGACAGCTGGGGCCTGGAAACGCCGCTGTGGTTCGCGCCGAAGGGCAAGGAGCCGAAGGACATCGTCTCGTTCCACCGCTCCAACGATTTCGGGCCGATCGGCGAGGAAGTCCGCGCCACGCGCGAAAAAGTCGGCGTCACCGAGATTGCCAACTTCGCCAAATACGAAGTGTCGGGATCAGGCGCGGAGGATTTCCTCAACCGCCTGATGACCAACCGCATGCCGAAGATCGGCCGCATCGTGCTGACGCCGATGATCAACGAATTCGGCAAGCTGATCGGCGACTTCACCATCGCCAAGGCCGGCGAAGACCGCTTCATGATCTGGGGTTCGTCGGCCGCGCAGAAATACCACATGCGCTGGTTCGAAAAGCATCTGCCGAAGGATGGTTCGGTACGCATCCATCGCTTCGACCAGACGCTGGTCGGTCTTTCGATCGCCGGGCCGAAATCGCGCGACCTCCTGCAGAAGCTGGTCGATGTCGACATCTCGACCAAGGCGTTCCGCTTCATGGACTTCCGCGAAATGGCGGTCGGCGGCGCACCCTGCATGGTCAACCGCATCACCTATACCGGCGATCTCGGCTACGAGATCTGGATGGCGCCCGCCTACCAGCGTCTGGTCTATAAGGCCATCAAGGATGCCGGCGAGGAGTTCGGCCTGGTCGATTTCGGCATGCGCGCGCTGCTGTCGATGCGCCTGGAAAAGAACTTCCCAACCTGGTTCCGCGAACTGCGACCGATCTACGGGCCGTTCGAAGGCTCGATGGACCGCTTCATCAAGCTCGAGAAGAACGACTTCATTGGCCGCGACGCCGCCGCCAAGGAACAGGCGGAAGGACCGAAGCTGCGCCGTGTCTCCTTCATCGTCGATGCGGCCGATGCCGACGTGATGGGCGACGAGCCGATCTGGGCCAAGGTCAGCAAGGACTATGGGACGGTGGAAAAGCCGCATGGTTACGGCGCGCCGCGCTTCGACACGGCGGGCAAGGAAGTGCGCGGCTCGAAGGCGGCTGAAGGGGCTTCGGCCGTACGCGGTATCGTCGACGGCGATTGGCGCGTGGTCGGCTGGGTGACCTCGGGCGGCTATGCGCACTCCGTGCAGAAATCGATGGCGCAAGGCTATGTGCCCGCAGCGCTTGCCGAGGACGAAAGTGCCGGCCTGTTCGAGATCGAGATCCTCGGCCATCGGCGCTCCGCCCGCATCAATGTCGAGGCGCCCTTCGACCCCAGCGGCGAGAAGATGCGGACCTGAAAGGCGACAGCGTTTGCAAGATCGTGTAAGGGGCCTTCGGCAGTTGGCCGCAGGCATTCCTCGATGAGAAGACGATCCCCTTGCAGTATCTAGAGAAATGGACGGACTGGCTGTGCGAAGGCAAGGTCGGTCCCTTCAACGCCGCGCTTGTCTGTCTCGCGGTCTATTGCCTCGTCCAGATCGTGGTGATGGCGCTGCTGTCCCATATCGTCGGAACCGGCGTCGGCGTCGACGATTCCGAACAGCTGATGTACATGCACTACCTCTGGGCCGGCTATGGCGGCTCGCAGCCGCCTCTCTATACATGGCTTGCCCGCCTCGTCGCCGGCGTGGTCGGAACGAACATACTCGCGCTCAAGATCGTGAAGTATCTTCTGATCGGCATGGCGCTGGCGTCGGCTTTCATCGCTGTCCGCCGTCTCGGCTATTCCAGCCGGGCTGGCGCCGCCGCTATGTTCGGCCTGCTGTTGTTTCCGCAGATGGTGTGGGAGATGCAGCATGCCCTCACCCACTCGATTGCCGCCTTCTGTTTTTCAGTGGTGCTGTTTCTTGCGCTCGTCGAACTGGTGCAGCGGCGATCGCTTACCGCCTATGTGTTGTTCGGTGTGGCTATCGCTGCCGCGATCCTGTCGAAATACAACAATGTGATTTTTCTCGGCGCGCTGGTGCTGTCCACCCTGTCGCTGCGTGAAACACGCGGCGCGATCCTCAACCGCCAGTTTCTGCTCAGCCTCGCACTGGCCGTGCTGCTTTGCCTGCCGACATTCTACTGGAGCCTGACTCACACCGACCAGGTCCTGTCGCACGCCGGCGGTTTCGGCATGGCCAGGGAAAGCGGCGTGATCCTGAACGCGTCCTCCGGAGTGTGGGGGCTGGGCAAGGCGATGCTGAATTTCGCACTGTTGCCGGCCGGGATATTCGCGGCAGCTTTTCTCATCGCGAGGAACAAGCCAGCGCCGGCCCTGCAACCGGCGCCATGGACCGAGAAACTGGTGTGGCGCACGATCGGCTTTGCGCTTGGTATGACGGTCGTGCTCGTCCTGGCGAGCGGCGCGACGCAATTTCGCGATCGCTGGATGCTTCCCATCCTTGTGTTGCTGCCCGTCGCACTCGCCCTCCGCATGGACATCAAGGGCGATAGGGGCCGGAAGTGGCAGGAGATCATCGTCTTTGTCGGCGCAACGCTTGCCATCCTGGTGCTGCCCTTGACCTGGTACACGCACCTTTATGGCGGCGACAGCCGCGGCAGCATCGCGCGTGTGGACTACAATTCGCTCTACAGCCAGTTGACGGCAAACGGACCGATACGCACCACCGTATCGAGCTGGCACTGGTTGGGAAATCTGCGTCTGGTCGACCCCGATCTCGTCGTCCTCGATGGAGAATTGCCGGACTTCGGCCAATTGCTGAAAGAGCCGGCGGTGTTCGTCACCGCAGACGACAGGGTGGGGGTCGAAACTATCCTCAAACTGCTGGATCAGGCGGGCTACGCAGCGGATGGCCCGCCGCAACAGCTGGCCGTGCCCATGCTGTTCGGCAGCGACCCGCCCACCCGCATAGTGACTGTCACGCGGCTGAAGAAGGTGGCGGCAGCGGCAGGCGCGGCACCACAATAGCAGCGACAGGGAGGCGTCGGGGTGGAGAAGCAAGCGTTCGGTCGTCACCGCAAGATCATGCCGTTTGAGCCGGGCTCGCTCGAGGCGTTGCGCGACGCCTCGCGCCAGAAGGCGGCTTCGCTGAACCAGCATGTGCTGGGATATGGCGCGCAGGCTGAATCCGAATGGCAAGCGGCAGGCATCGCAGCACCCGACCTTGCCGCGATGCGCCAATACCGGCTCGAGCGCATCCGCGCGGAGCTGAAGCGCCGAAACTATGCCGGCGCCCTGCTCTACGACCCGGTCAACATCCGCTACGCCACCGATTCGACCAACATGCAGCTCTGGGTCGCGCACAACCCGACCCGCCACTGCTTTGTCGCCACCGAGGGACCCGTGGTGCTGTTCGACTATTTCTCCTGCGAGCATCTCTCCGACCATTCCGGCGTCGTCGACGAGGTGCGGCCGGCAGTGTCGTGGATGTATCTCTATAGCGGCGAACTGACCGAACAGAAGGTCCGCCGCTGGGCGGCCGGCATCGCCGATCTGGTCAGGGAGCATGGCGGCGGCAACAGCCGCATCGCCGTCGACCACATCAATCCCGAAGGCGTCGAGGAACTCGGCCGGCTCGGCATTGCCATCGGCAATGGCGAAGCGGTGATGGAAAATGCGCGGCTGATCAAGTCACCCGACGAGATCCTCGCCATGCGCCGCGCCATCGTCGCCTGCGAGGCTGCGATGGGCGAGATGGAAGCGGCGTTGAAGCCGGGCATCTCCGAAAACGAATTGTGGGCCGAACTCCATCGCGGCAACATTGCGCGCGGCGGCGAATGGATCGAGACCCGGCTGCTGGCGTCAGGGCCGCGCACCAATCCGTGGTTCCAGGAATGTTCGTCGCGCGTCATCGAGGAAGGCGACCTCGTCGCCTTCGACACCGACCTGATCGGCCCCTACGGCTTCTGCGCCGATCTCTCACGGACCTTCCTTTGCGGTGACGAAAGGCCGTCGAACGAGCAGCGTGACCTGTTCCGCATCGCGGCCGACCAGATCGCCCACAACACGCAACTGATGCAGCCCGGCATCTCCTTCCGTGACCTGGTCGAACGCTCCGTGGTGCCGCCGGGAGACTGCTTCCCGACGCGCTACGGCGTGCTCTACCACGGCGTCGGACTGGCCGACGAATATCCGACGCTGCCGCATGCCAGCGACTGGACACCGGACACGCCTGACGGCGTGCTGGAGCCGGGCATGGTGCTGTGCGTGGAAAGCTATATTGGCAGGCTTGGCGGACACGAGGGCGTCAAGATCGAGGAGCAGATCCTGATCACCGAGACGGGCAACGAGCAGCTTTCAACCTACCCGTTGGATGCGAGGCTGCTCGGCTAGTGCGGCAAGCGCCTCGCGCAGCGCCTTGAGCGTCTTTTCCGGCGTCGTCCTGGCGGTGATGTAGGGCAGGCCTTTACGCCGTGCGGTCCAACCGACAACAGCGACGTTGCGCGCCGCCGGCTCGAAACGCTGCCCAAGCGCCCAGCTCTCACAATCGATCGCCGCGATATCCGCCCCGCCCTCGGCCACTGTGACGATCGAGCCGCGATGGCCGCCGCTTTCGCTGCGCGACGAAAAGATATCCAGACTTTCGCCGGCGGCTTGCAGGTCGCGCGTCAACCCGATGACGCCCGACATCGAATCGAGATTGTTGAAGGTGAAGCGCTTGCCACGCATGAGATCGAGCGGCAGCGAGGCTTTGCCATCCGCTGGCGAGCGAACCTGTGGCCCCTCACCTGTCCGCATCACCAGCGCGCTCGAATAGAGTTCGCCCTGGCCGCCCTCATAAGCGTCGTAGCTCGGCTGTCCGGCCACCTGCACCTGTTTGGACAGGCCAAGCTCCATCGGCCCCCAGCAGGTCTGCGCGAACAGCAGCGCCGGATGCAGCCACAGTTGGTGATAGTCGAGTTCGTCCGGCGGCAATGTCGCCGGATCGGGCGCGATCAATCTGCCCTCGGCGTCGTGGATTCCGCCCGGCACCGGCGGCAGGTCGCCATTACGGCGCACGATGGCCTGCGGCGCATCGATGCCATTTTGTCGGAAGGCGTCCCGCAACCGGGCCCATTGCGCGTCGACCTCGTCGCGCACTTCGGGCCAGTCATACATCGGCAAAGCCGCTATCAATTCACTCATGCCGACACTCAATCATCATGTCTGGAAAAAGGATCGCAAAAACGCGGCGTCCAATCAGAATTGGCCGACACAGGTCCCCAGATGCCCGAAATTATTCCTTGGGTGGCTCGGCGGGAACCGGCGCGCTGCCAAGCCCGCTGATGCTGCGCGCCCTGACGCGCGGCTTGAACGCCCTGCCCGGCTCGGCCTGGCGCCGCAGCACCGGGTGCACGATCGGCTCCTTTGCCTTGAAGGCGTAGGCTTTGATCAGCGCGAAATAGTTCGGATAGGCATAGCCGTTGTTCATCCGAAGCCACTCGTCGCGGCGGTCGCGAAACAGTTTTGGCAGTCTGTACCAGGCCACCGTCGGGGTCTTGTGGTGGACGAAGTGCAGATTGTTGTTGAGGAACAGGTACGACAGCGGCGAGCGCTCGATGATCACTGTGCGCCCCTCCGGATGCTCGGACCACTGATGCTCGGCGAAAGTGCGGACGGCGATCAGCGACTGGCCGAGCCAGACCGGCGCCAGAATGTAGAGCCATACGGGGATGCCGAAGCCGAACTGCACGACCGGCAGCACGATGGCGAGGCCGATCGCATGCAGCAGCCATGCCTTGCGGATCGCCTTGTCGCCGGCAATGACATGCTTGGCGTCGTCGATGAAGAAACCGATGCAGGACAGCAACGGGCCGAGGAAGAACCGGCCGGCCATGGTGTTGTTGATCTTGAGCAGGAACTTCATCGTCGGCGGCAGATCGTCATGCATCCACAGCGCCTGGTAATAGCTCTCGGGATCGTCGAGCGGGTCGGTCAGCCGCTCGTCGGCGTGGTGGCGCAGATGAAGCGTCTTGAAGCGACGGAACGGCCAGACCAGGCCGATCGGCAGGAAGACGAAGGCTTCATTGATCAGCGCACTGCGCGTCGGATGGCCATGCAGCACCTCGTGCATGATCGACGACTGCAAGGCCAGGATGAAACCGAGGAGAATGAGGGCGGGGATCGGATACGAGGGCCAAAGCAGGAGCCCGACAGCAAGCCATGTTCCGTAACAGAAGAAAGCGAGAACCACGGTCGGCCATTCGATGGCCGCTGCGTTGCGTCGCTTGATGCTCTTGCCTGCCATGCTATCGACCACTGTCCCTCAGTCGCCGGAACCCCAATTGGTTCCTGACAGCATAATGTCAGGAGAAGCGATTCCACTCAACGAGACAAAGTGTACAAAATGTTGCATTTGCGCATTTTCAACCGCACATGTTACACATTGTAAACAACCTTAGGGATTCATTTACGCCTGAAGCGCTGATTCGACGGCTATGGCGCAAATTTTTCCTCAAATAGCCTAGGGAACGAACAGTGGACAAACGGGATCTGTCAGCCATCTTTCGGGAGCGTCTGAAGCTGCTCCTGACACGCTCCGACCTCAACCAGTCGGCCTTCGCGTCAGCAGTCGGCATCGACCGGTCGGCGCTGTCGCAACTGATGTCCGGCGCCTCGACGCGCCTGCCGCGCGCAGAGACGCTGCTCAACATTGCCGCTGAATTCAAAGTGTCGCTGGATTGGCTGCTGGGCTTGAGCCAGGACGAGGGCGTCACCGGTGAAATCCGCGAAAGCCTGGAGATCGAGGAGGCGCCCGACGGCTTCGACCGCACGCTGCTCGCCAAATGGTTCGCGGAAGCTGCCGGCACCAAGATCCGCTATGTGCCGGCCGGCATTCCCGACCTTCTGCGCACCCACCAGCTGGTCGACTATGAGGCCAACATCACCAACCGCAGCCGTTCAGCGCAAGCCAGCGAGACGCAGTACCGCATCGAGTATAACCGGCGCCCGGAGACCGACATGGAGGTCTGCATGCCGCGCCACACGCTGGAGATCTTTGCCCGCGGCCTCGGCGTCTGGGACCGTTTTCCCGAGGCAGACCGGCGGCAGCAGCTCGCCCACATGGCGACCCTGCTTGACGATCTTTATCCGACCTTCCGGCTGTTTCTCTATGACGGCCGCATGCGCTACTCGATCCCGCTGACCATCTTCGGCCCCTACCGCGCCGCCATCTATGTCGGCGACATGTATGTGGTGCTGAACGCCACCCAGCCGGTGCAGGCGCTGACCCAGCATTTCGACAATCTGATCCGCGCCGCCGACGTCAACCCGCACGAAGCAGCCGCCTTTGCACGCAATCTGGCCGGCGCATCATTCCCGTCGGGTTCTGCCTGATCGCCGACACTCCCGGAAAGGCGCGCAGAGCGGCAACCGCGGGCCGCAAACACATTGACTGGACATAAAGACTTCTTTATATCCTTATTCCATTCGAAAATCTGAAAGCCGATCCGATGACCGCGACCAATCCCATCGACGCATTGCTGGCCGAAAAGGGTGTGCTGCTCGCCGACGGCGCCACCGGCACCAATCTGTTTGCCATGGGTCTGGAAGCCGGCGAAGCGCCCGAGTTGCTCAACGAGACAGCGCCTGACACCATTACCAGCCTGCATCAGAATTTCGTCGATGCCGGCGCCGACATCATTCTTACCAACTCCTTCGGCGGCACCCGCCACCGGCTGAAGCTGCACCACGCGCAGGATCGCGTGCATGCGCTGAACAAGCGCGCCGCCGAGATCGCCCGCGCTGTTGCCGACAAGGCCGGCAGGAAAGTGATCGTCGCCGGCTCGGTCGGCCCGACCGGCGAGTTGCTGGTGCCGCTCGGCGCCATGACCTATGACGAGGCGGTCGAGGCCTTCGCCGAACAGATCGAAGGTCTGAAGGAGGGCGGCGCCGAAGTCGCCTGGATCGAGACCATGTCGGCCCCGGACGAAATCCGCGCCGCGGCCGAAGCCGCGATCCGCGTCGGCCTGCCCTACACCTATACCGGCTCCTTCGACACCGCCGGCCGCACCATGATGGGGCTGCTGCCCAGGGATATCCATGGCGTCGTCGACGGGCTGTCGCAAAACCCGCTCGGTGTCGGCGCCAATTGCGGTGTCGGCGCTTCCGACATCCTGGCCTCGCTGCTCGACATGACCGATGCGAGGCCGAAGGCGACGGTGATCGTCAAGGGCAATTGCGGCATTCCGGAGTTCCGCGGCACCGAGATCCATTATTCCGGCACGCCGGAGCTGATGGCCGACTATGTCAGGCTGGCGGTCGATGCCGGCGCCAAGATCGTCGGCGGCTGCTGCGGCACCTCGTTCCAGCACCTTGCCGCCATGCGCAAGGCACTCGACGCGCACACCAAGGCGGATCGTCCGACTGTCGCGGCGATCGTCGAACGCATCGGTCCGATGCGCAACAAGGTGGCGACGGAAAACACCGCCGAGACCAGCGAAGCCCGCCGCGAGCGCCGTCGCAGCCGGGCCTGATATCCAATGCATGTCGCTCAAAAGTGTCTGCGGTTTTGAGAGAACGACATGCATGAAACAGGGGCCTAAAGCGCGCCGGCGCGCTTTAGGCGTTACTCGCTGTTTTCAGCGTAACGCGATAGCGCCGTCTTGAAATCCACGACGGTGCTGTCGGCGTTTCCGCTCATCGTCGTCACCAAGTCACCCGATGACTCCGGATTGCCGATCTGCTCCAGCATGACGCGGAAGCGGTCGTTGTTCAGCGCCGACATCGCCGTGGTCCTGGCCGCGGCCACATCATTCATGATGCGCCGAGATTCCGCCGAAGGCGCCTGCGAAGCGGTCGACTGAACGTCCCCTGCTGCCGGCATCGAAGTCGCAATGTATCTGATCTGCAATTCGGCCCCCAAAGCCCTGTATTAGCTCTTCGTAACAAGAGGAAATTGCGATCAGGTTCCGGAATTGCCGCACAATTTAACGATCCGGCACATCACCCTTTGTTCGAGGCGCTCACCCAAATACCACCAGGCCCGAAAAAAAGGCCGGCAAGGGAAAGATCCCTCGCCGGCCTGCCTCACCCGCCCGAGCCGGTTCCCCCGTATCAGAACGACCCCCGTCTGAAAGGAACCGGCTGTATTGCCACTACCGGTTACCGCCCAGCGCCGAGGCAAGGCGCACAAGCGAAAGGAACTCGGACCTGTACCCAAACGGGTCGGCTCCTCGGGCGGCGGTGGCAATCTCCATGATCTTGTCGTAGCCGAACTTCGCGGTCGCATCCTCGTCGCGCAGCTTCTGGCCGAAGGCGGCGACAGCGACGGAGAAGCGCTGGTCGGTGCTGGCCTGGTCGAAGGACTCGACCTCGTTGGCCGAGGTCACCGGCGTGGTGATCAGCTTCGAGACGTCTTCGTTCGGCAGCTTGTAGCGAATCTTGACGAAGGCATATTCGTCAGCATTGGCGACGCCGCCATTGTTGACGGTTGCCTGGCCGTAGCGAAGCGGATCGATCTGTTCGCCACCACTGCCCTTCGGCGTGATCTCGTAGATCGCGGTGACCGAATGGCCGGAGCCGATGTCGCCGGCATCGACGCGATCATTGTTGAAATCCTCGCGGTTCAAGGCGCGGGTTTCATAGCCGATCAGCCGGTATTCCGAGACCTTGTCCGGGTTGAACTCGACCTGGATTTTGACGTCCTTGGCGATGGTGAACAGCGTCGAGGAGGCATCCTCGACCAGAACCTTCTCGGCCTCGGCCAACGTGTCGATATAGGCGGCGGTGCCGTTGCCGTTCTGGGCGATGGTCTGCATCATCTGGTCGTTCAGATTGCCGCGGCCGAAGCCGAACACCGACAGGAAGACGCCCGTCTTGCGCTCCTGCTCGATCAACCGCTTCAGGTCCTCGTCATCAGTCTGGCCGACATTGAAGTCGCCGTCTGTGGCCAGCATCACACGGTTGATACCGTCCTTGACGAAGGACTGCTGGGCAAGCTTGTAGGCTTCCTTGATGCCCGCCTCGCCGGCCGTCGAGCCGCCAGGCGACAGATTGTCGATCGCATTGAGGATCTTGTCCTTCTCGGTGACCTTGGTCGGCATCAGCACCGTGCCGGCATCACCGGCATAGGTGACGATCGAGATCGTGTCGTCAGCCTTCAGCTTGCTGACCAGCAGCCGGAACGCCGACTTGAGCAGCGGCAGCTTGTCCGGCTCGTCCATCGAACCCGACACGTCGATCAGGAACACCAGATTGGCCTTGGGCTGCTCGACCGGCTTGATGTCGAAACCCTTGATGGCGACGTGCATCAGCTTGGTGTGCCCGTTCCACGGCGTCGGCATGACGCTGACGGTCGAGTTGAACGGCGTCGACGCGGAGTCCGGACCCTTCCAGTCATAGGGGAAGTAGTTGACCATCTCCTCGACGCGCACCGTATCGGCCTGCGGCAGGTAGCCCTGCTTCAGCGAGCCCCGTACGAAGGAATAGGAAGCGGTGTCGACGTCGATCGAGAAGGTCGAGACCGGATCCTGAAGGGCTGCATGCACCGGATTGGTCTTGAAATCCTCGACGCGGTCGCGGTTTGGCTCCCGCGGCGCAATCTGGTCGGCCGGCAGCGTCGAAGGCTGCTGTGGCGCCATCAGCTTGGACTCGGCGGCCCCCTGGACACGGCTGGCGCGCGTGGCATCGGCCGCTGGCGCAGGCGGTGTCAGTCGCATGATAACTTGGCCACCCGATGGCGCGGCCTCGGTGTTTGGCGCAGGCTCGGGCGCCTGCTGGTTTGTCTGCAAAGTGCCGTACTCGGCTTCGTTCACCTTCGCCGCAGCCTCGGTCTTCGGCGACGCATCGCCTCCCAGATCAGCGGTCGGACCCGACCCAGACTTCGGCGCGGTCGGCGTGACAAGCGCATCGTTGACGTCTCGGCTTCGCACCTCGGCGTCGGCGTCGGCCTTCTTCAAGTCGCCTTCGGGCGCCTGCTTGTCTTTTGCCGGCGCGTTGATCGCGGGCTTGTCGGCCAGCGTTTCGGTGATCTTCTCGTCGCCGCCGAACGGCGACGGCTGTTCCCTCAGCATGTGGAAGGTGGCGTATCCGGCGATTGGCAGGGCGACGAGCCCGGCGATGGCCGGCGTGGCAATGAGTTTCTTTTGCATGATCTCGCTCCAGAGCTTTTGTGCTCGCTCTGTGAGACGAAGCCCGCCAACCGATCCTTGGGTGACGGCGGAAATATTTTCCTGATCATAGGCGCGCATAGCGGCTTCAAAGGCGCGTGCCTTCGCGCTCTCGCCCGGCGCCGGTACTGCTGCGTCGCGCAGCCTGTTGAGTTCGTTGTCGTCGACCATGGTCACACTTCCCCGGCTGAACGCATCAAGGTCTTCAGCCGTTTCTTCGCTTCATGGATGTGCCAGGAAACCGTCGTCTCCGAGATTGCCATTGCCTCGGCGGCGGCCGCATGGCTCAAACCTTCGCCATAGACCAGAAGTACTGCATCGCGCTGCTTGTCCGGCAATTGCCGCACCGCAGCCCAGAGCGCCTCAGTCGGATCTTCGGGCTCGGCCGACGCCTCACCCGAAATCATGCTGTAGGCGCCGTAGGCCTCGGTCTTGACGTTTTCGCGCGTGGTCTTGCGCATCATGTCGCGCGCCGCGTTCATCGTCACGGAATAAAGCCATGTCGTGAACGCACCGCCGCCGCGATAGTCGCGGATCGCCTTGCCGAGACGGACGCAGACTTCCTGGGCGATGTCTTCGGCATCGGCCTTTTTCCCGCACCAGCGATAGGCGGCGCGATAGACGAAGTCGTAGTGCCGCTCCAGCAATTTGCCGAAGGCACCCCTGTCTCCGCCCTTCGCCCGCCCGATCAATTCGGCGTCGGAGGCTTCGCTCTCATCCAGCATCATCGCCATCATTTGCCTGTAGGACGAAGGCTAATGGCCAATCCTTGGGCTTATGGAAAGATTTTTTTCCGGAGCAACGGATTCCAGATGCGCGACAGGTGTGTGGAGATTCAGGTCAGGCCGAGCCGAAAACGATTGATACCGAGAACCGGAGCGGAGCGTACTTTTGGTACGCGAGCACCGGAAGCACAGAAAGCCGTCGTTTGCAGGCCGGCCTCACCTGAATATCAACACACCTGGCCTGCGACCCAGCCGGACGACCAAGCCCATTGGAAATTATAGCCACCCAACCAACCCGTGACATCGACAACTTCGCCGATGAAAAACAGCCCCGGTACGGACTTAGCCTGCATCGTCTTTTGGTCGAGCGCGTTCGTATCGACCCCGCCAAGCGTCACTTCGGCGGTGCGATAGCCTTCCGAGCCGGCCGGCTTGATGCGCCAGTCATTGACGGCGGCTTCGACGGTTTTCATCTGCAGGTCCGTCAGATCGGCAAGATTGCCGTCTATCCCGCTGCGCTCCGCAACCGCTTGTGCAAGCCGCTTCGGCAGGTGGTTTGCCAGCACAGTCTGCACCGCCTGCCTGCCGTTGACGCGCCGGGCAGTGCGCAGCAGCTCTGCCACATCCCTCCCCGGCAGCATGGCGATGCGGATCTCGTCGCCCTCGCGCCAGTAGGACGATATTTGCAGGATGGACGGCCCGCTCAGGCCGCGATGGGTAAACAGCATCGCCTCCGAAAACCGGGTCTTGCCGCAAGAGACGTCAGCGTCGACGGCGTTGCCGGCCAAAGGCGCCAGCCGCTCGAGCGTCCTGGCGTCGAAGGTCAGCGGCACCAGAGCCGGGCGGGTTTCCACCACCGCCAGGCTGAACTGCGCCGCAAGCTCGTAGCCGAAACCCGTCGCGCCCATCTTGGGGATCGACTTGCCGCCGCAAGCAACGACCAGCGATTGGCAGGCGACCGTTCCACTGGTGAGCGAAAGCACAAACCCTTCCACGGTCCTGGTGACATCCCTGACCTCGGTCGACAATGCCAATTCCGCACCCCGGTCCCGCATCTCCGCGACCAGCATGCCGATGATCTGCTGCGCCGAGCCATCGCAAAACAGCTGTCCCAGCGTCTTCTCGTGATAGGCGATGCCATGGCGTTCGACGAGCGCGATGAAGTCGCGCTGTGTGTAGCGGCTGAGCGCCGAGATGCAGAAGTACGGATTGCCGGAGACAAAATTCTTCGGGCTGGTGTGGATGTTGGTGAAATTGCAGCGGCCACCGCCCGAGATGCGGATCTTCTCGCCGGGCTTTGCCGCGTGATCGAGCACCAGCACCGAGCGGCCACGCTTGCCTGCCTCGATGGCGCACATCATTCCGGCCGCACCCGCGCCGATCACCACGACATCATAGGATTGCATCAGGCTGTTCGTTCTCGCTCGACTGGTGGCGTTTGGCAGGCCGCGCCAATCGTGCAGTCTCTACCCGTTCGTTGCGACTGCAGGCAACGCCTCGTTAGATCAGCGTCTCGGCGAACAGTGTCGTCAATCGCTTCCAGTGACGCTCGGCGCCGGTGGCGTTGAAGACGCTGTGGTCCGAAACGCACCAGCCATGCGCCATGCCGGCGTAGTTTTCGATGGCATGGTCGACTTCCGCCACGCGCAGCGCCTCAGCCAGCCGCGCTGATTGCTCCGGCGGAAAGCTGCGATCGACTCCCGATGTTCCGACATAGACGCGCGCCTTGATCGAGGCAGCCTTGCGGTGCGGACTGTCGGCGGCATCGCTTGCCAGATTGCCACCGTGGAAGCTGGCGGCGGCCTTGATCCTGTCGGGATAGGTTGCAGCCGCATTCAAGGCCCGCGCCCCGCCCATGCAGTAACCGACGGTGCCGACCTGTCCGGTGACACCTTCAGCAGAGAGCGTGTCGAGAAACGCCCCGCTATCGCGGATGGTCATGTCCTGTGTCGTGCCATGGACCAACGCCGTCAGCGCGACCTTGGTCTCCTCCACGACGAAAGCGGTCTTGGGCTCGAACGGCCCGTAGGGTGCCTTGCGATAGAAAAGATCCGGCATCAGCACCGCGTAGCCCTCGCCTGCAAGCCGCTCCGCCATTGCGTCGAGCGCCGGCCGCGGGCCGAAAGCGTCCATGTAGAGAATGATGCCGGCCTTGGCCGGGGAAGCGGCCGCCGGACGGAACAACCCCGCTGTCGCAACGCCGTCCTCGGTCTTTATCTCAATGTCCTGCTTCGCCATGGCCCGCTCCGTTGACTGTCGTGCGATACATATCCGCAGGCATTGTCAGGGCAAGCTGTTCCCTGACAATTGCGTTCAACATTCTGTGCGGGCGCTTAACACCCCGCTAGAGGCCGGCAAAGCTCGCCATGTGAAAGGCCTGAACCTCAGGGGGATAGCGATAGGCCGTGCCATACGGACAAGCGTTGCGGTCGAGGCAGCCACCGCCCCGACACGGTTCGCCATTCGCTCCCCGCACATGCGCCAGGCACGCCTCATAGGCGAAGCCGTCCACGGAATAGGCATCCACCGGACAGGATTTCAGGCAAGGTTTTTCGACACATGCGTCGCAAAGGTGAATCACCTCGCGAGGTTCCGGAAGCGCGATCGCATCCTCGAACAGCAGCGCGCCGCGATAGGCGTGCCAGAGCCCGTATTTCGGATGCATGAGAATACCGAGCGGCGACGGTTTCAGCCCTTCGGCCCGCATCGCCCATTGCTGGAACGGCAAATACGGCTTGTCGGATGGCGAAACCGCGCGCGCGCCAAATTTTTCCGCAACCGCGCCGATCACCTCGCGCGACCATGTGTCGAGCGGGTTGGCGATGACCTCCGGTTGCCGTTCGCGCCAGCGCTGGAAATGCAACCAGGGTGCCGCACCCGCCTGTCCGACCAGAAGGGTTGACTTGGCGGCTGCGCCTGAAACGGCAAGGGGAACCTCCTCGCCTGCCGCGAAGTTGAACCCGCCGCGAAGAATGAGGCCGTTGGCGGAAAGCGCGGCCGCTATCTCGTCAGCGGTGCCGCGCGCAATCATCCCTTCTGGTCCGGGTCGGAGAAAGCGCTCCGCCAGACTTCCTTGTGGATGATGTTGGCGACTTTAGCCCCGCCTGACTCGGGCTCCTTTCAAGTGAAGGCGTCAGCCATCGACGCCTTCTTCGTCGCGATGTAGTCCTTCAACCCGTCGTCGATACCCGGATCGAGATACGGCGCCTCGTAGCTCTCCAGCCAGCGGCGGGCGAGATCGTTGGCGCGTTGCGGTGCGGTCTTTTCGCCTTCGGCCAGCCACTGCTCGTAGGAATTGTTGTCGGCGATGCTGGAGCGGTAGAAGGCGGTCTGGAAATTCGCCTGCGTGTGGTCGCAGCCAAGATAGTGGCTGCCTGGACCAACCTGGCGGATGGCGTCCATCGCCTGGCCGTTTTCCGACAGGTCGACACCTTCGGCGAACTTCTGCTGCATGCCGAGCTGGTCGATGTCCATCATGAATTTTTCGTAGCAGGAGGCGAGCCCGCCTTCGAGCCAGCCGGCCGAATGCAGCACGAAATTGGTACCGGCCAGAATGGTCGAGTTCAGCGTGTTGGCGCTCTCATAGGCTGCCTGTGCGTCCGGAACCTTGGAGGCGCAGAGCGAGCCGCCGGTGCGGAACGGCAGGCCGAGCCGGCGCGCCAGCTGTGCGGCGCCATAAGATACCAGCGACGGTTCCGGCGTGCCGAAGGTCGGCGCGCCCGACTGCATCGAGATCGACGAGGCGAAGGTGCCGAACAATACCGGCGCGCCCGGACGGATCAGCTGCGTGAACGAGGCGCCGGCCAGCACTTCGGCCAGCACCTGCGTCAGCGTGCCGGCGACCGTCACCGGGCTCATCGCGCCGGCAAGGATGAACGGCGTGACGATGCAGGCCTGGTTGTGGCGCGAATAGACTTTCAGCGCGCCGAGCATGGTTTCGTCGAACACCATCGGCGAGTTGGCGTTGATCAGGCTGGTCAGCACGGTGTTGTTTTCAACGAAATCGTCGCCGAACACGATCTTGGCCATGGCAACCGTGTCTTCGGCCCGCTCCGGCGCGGTCACCGAACCCATGAACGGCTTGTCGGAATATTTTATGTGCGAATAGACCATGTCGAGATGGCGCTTGTTGACCGGCACGTCGACCGGCTCGCACACCGTGCCGCCCGAATGGTGGATGGACGGCGCCATATAGGCGAGCTTCACGAAATTCTGGAAATCCTCGATCGTGGCATAGCGCCTGACCCCGTCGAGATCGCGCACGAAGGGCGGGCCGTAGACCGGTGCGAAGACGGTGGCGTTGCCGCCGATCTGCACCGAACGTTCGGCATTGCGCGCATGCTGGGTGTAGATGGGCGGCGCGGTCTTGAGCAACGAGCGGCACAGGCCCTTGGGAAAATGCACGCGCTCGCCCTTGACGTCGGCGCCGGCCTCTTTCCACAGTTGCAGCGCCTCGGCGTCGTCGCGGAAGATGATACCGATCTCTTCCAGCACCGTGTCGGTGTTGTTTTCGATGATCGCCAGGCCTTCCTCGTTGAGGACCTCATAAATGTTGATCTTGCGCTTGATGTAGGTGAGCTGCGTGCCCGGTCCGCCGCCCGAGCGCGCCGCGCGCCTTGCCGCCGCGCCGCCGCTGGCCGCACGCCCGCGTCGCGCATTGGACGCTTCCTGGTCGACTGACGCGTTCTCACTCATGATCGTTTTCCCTAAAAAACCGTTTGCGGCCGCATATCGCGGCTTCTCGCCCGGATCGTAGCCATGCACCCTATTGGAAACGGCCCGCCAGCGCCAACGCCTGTCGCAAAATCGACAAGAATTCCAATAGATTTGCGGTCGCTTTCCTTTTGCGGGAAGTCGCAAATCAGCTATGGATACACGCCCCCGCCGGGTTAGGTATTGACGCGATAAATTTGAGCCGCCGCGATCTTATCCCGCGCGGCAAGGAGCCTGAGAAAAATGTCCGACGACGAGATCATC
This sequence comes from Mesorhizobium sp. P2_F7, assembly GCF_056403695.1. Lineage (NCBI taxonomy): Bacteria > Pseudomonadati > Pseudomonadota > Alphaproteobacteria > Hyphomicrobiales > Phyllobacteriaceae > Mesorhizobium > Mesorhizobium sp. P2_F7. The sequence continues at coordinate 290,082 of NZ_JBFUFA010000005.1, forward strand.
CTCTCCGAGCTTTCCGACGACGAGTTGGTGCAGCAGATGCACGACGATCTCTATGACGGGCTGAAGGAAGAGATCGAGGAAGGCACCAACATCCTGCTCGAGCGCGGCTGGGTGCCCTACAAGGTGCTGACCGAGGCGCTGGTCGAAGGCATGCGCATCGTCGGCGAGGATTTCCGCGACGGCATCCTGTTCGTGCCGGAAGTGCTGCTGTCGGCCAATGCCATGAAGGCCGGCATGTTCATCCTGCGCCCGCTGCTCGCCGCCACCGGCGCGCCCAAGCAGGGCAAGATGGTGATCGGCACCGTCAAGGGCGACATTCACGACATCGGCAAGAACCTCGTCGGCATGATGATGGAAGGCGCCGGCTTCGACGTCATCGACCTCGGCATCAACAATGCGGTCGAGAAATACCTCGACGCCATCGAGCAGCACCAGCCCGACATTATCGGCATGTCGGCGCTTTTGACCACGACCATGCCCTACATGAAGGTCGTCATCGACACGATGAAGGAAAAGGGCATTCGCGACGACTACGTCGTGCTGGTCGGCGGCGCGCCGCTCAACGAGGAATTCGGCAAGGCCGTCGGCGCCGACGCTTATTGCCGCGACGCGGCGGTGGCGGTCGAGACCGCCAAGGACTTCATGAAGCGCAAGCACAACGTGCGCGCTTCAGCCTGATCTTTTCAGCAAGGCGTCTGGCCAACAATCGAAAGCCGCGCCTTGCAGCGCGGCTTTTTTGTTCCCAGCTATTGGAACGGATAGCGGCGTCAGGGTTTGGTGACGGTGTCGTCGACGGCTTTCGCGGTCGATTTGATATCCCGGCCGACACCGCGAACGGTGTTGGCACAGGCCGTAAGAGCCAGGACGCAAGCAAGGATTGCGATCGGCGCAACGCGTAACAGTTTCATGGACGGTTTATCCCTCTCTCGATAGATTCGCCCCACAGCAACGAAGGCCGCTTCGACCAGGTTCCATGGCCAGGAAACAAAAAACGAAACCGAATCAAGACGACAGGCTGCTGGTCATCGCCTGCGGAATGATCGCGCGCGAAGTTTTGGCCGTCAAGGAGCAGCTCAAGCTCGACCATCTCGACTTGACCTGCCTGCCGGCGGAGTTCCATTTCTACCCCGACCGCATCGCGCCGGCCATGGACAAGGCGATCGAGAAGGCCAAGGCGGACGGCTATAGCAACATCTTCGTCGGCTATGCCGATTGCGGCACTGGCGGCATGCTTGACCGGGTGCTGGAGAAGCACGGCGTCGAGCGCATGGCCGGCCCGCACTGCTTTGCCTTCTACCAGGGCATGGATGCGTACGCGAAGGTCGCCGACGACGACATGATGTCGTTCTACATGACCGATTTCCTCTGCCGCCAGTTCGATGCCTTCTTCATGAAGCCGCTTGGCCTCGACAAGCATCCCGAGCTGATCAAGGACTATTTCGGCAACTACGAGAAGCTGGTCTACATCGCCCAGACCGACGATCCGGAGCTCGACAAGGTTGCCGAGAAGGCCGCAGCCCTGCTTGGTCTCGCCTATGAGCGCCGCTCGACCGGCTATGGCGATCTGACGGCTGGGTTGGCGCAGGCCGCCGCACACGCCTAACGGTCAAGGCAATTCCACAGCCAGCGACGTCAGTACGTCGGCAAAGCTCGTCCTGCAGACAAAACCCAGCCTGTCCCTCGCCCGCGATGCGTCGTAGACGCGGTCAATGGAGGAAAACATCGTCCAGCCTTTTCGCGCGTAGAGCGCCGGGTAGTCCGGGAAATAGCGCTCGACCACAGACGGCGCGTGGGCAATCAGCGCTTCGCAATCATCGGGCCCGAACGGCGTCGGCGCCGAAACGATGAAGATGTCGAAGCCCAGTTGCGGTGCCTTTGCCAGCGCCGCAACATGAGCCTCAGCCGTATCCTCCACCGTCAGCCGACGGAAGAGCAACTCATTGGCCTTGGTGTTGGCGTCCGATTGCTCGATTGCATCAGCCATGTCGTCGGCCTCGGGAAAGAAGCGCGCCGTGCGCAGCACCACCACCGGCAGGCCGTGCTCGATATGATAGAGCCGGCACAGATGTTCGGCCGCAAGCTTGGTGACGCCGTAGATGTTGCGCGGCTCGGGCGACATCGCCTCCGTCAGCCAGGCAGCCCTGCGGGCGCCGCCTTTGAAACCGTCGCGAATGGTTTGCGAGATCATCAGCGATGTCGTCGAGGTGAAGACGAAGCTCTGAACACCGAAGGCAACGGCGGCATCAAGCAGGTTGAGCGTACCCTGCACGTTGGTGGCGACGAAATCGCTGTTGGCACGGCTCTGGATGTTGGGCTTGTGCAGCGCGCCGCTGTGGATGATCGCCTCGATCCGGTTGTCCTGGACGGTCCGCATAACCAGCTCACGATCGGCGATCGAGCCTACAACACGCGTCTCGGTCGAGGCGACGGGATCAAGCCCGGTGACATCGTGACCAAGGCTGCGCAAGAGTGGCGCCAGCGTTAGGCCCAGCCAGCCAGACGACCCCGTGAGCAAGATTCTCATTCGGCGCACCATGATTTTTGACAGTGAGGCTGTTAAGCACGGATGACAGCAGCGGACGACACCATAAAGCCGGTATTAGCCGGCCGGATCGTCGCTGCAGACACCAACTGCCATTTCATAGCCAGGGAGTCCCACATGATCCTTCGTCCTCTGATCGCCGTCCTTGGCCTCATCTGCCTCTCTCTGCCCGCTCACGCCGACGGCGAGGTGCAGAAGGTCATCACGCCGGCCGACAAGGTGCGCCTCGACAAATATGGCGAGACCCGCAAGGCGGCCCTGGCCGAGGCGAAAGCGGGTGACCCCGCAGAAGTCAGCCAGCTCGACGCGTTGCTGGCGAAGCCGCTGGTGGCCTTTTCCGACAAGGATCTGACCGGCAACTGGCAATGCCGCACCATCAAGGCTGGCGGCATCAGCCCGTTGGTCATCTATGGCTGGTTCAAATGCAAGGTGAGCGACGACGGCTCAGGCTGGCGGCTGGAAAAGATCAGCGGCTCGCAGCGCACCACCGGGCGTTTCTTCGATGATAGCGAAAAGCGCTCCATCTATCTCGGTTCCGGTTATGTCAATGACAACAAGCCGAAGCGCTATGGCAGCGGCCCGGAAAGCGACCAGGTCGGCTATGCTTTCCGCAACAGCGCCAATGCATGGCGCATCGAATTCCCGGCGCCCTACTACGAATCACATCTCGACATCATGGAATTGAAGCGCTGATCCACGGGCCTCTCACGGGCACGGTCATCAAGATTTAACCGGCGTCGGCACAAAGTTCAGCCGGGCGACACACGGCAGATGGGTGCGCGCCCGCAAGAAGGCGCGCCATGGCTTCAGCTGACAAGAACAATGCCGCAATCGTCGTCGTCACCGAAGGCGGGCCGCACATCTGGGCCATCGTCAACGCCATCGCCGACCGCCTCGGCCCTGTCAGCGTCATCCTCGAAAGCCCTGAATCCAAAAAGCAATTGCTGCTCGGCCGCGCTCGCCGCCAGGGCTGGCTTCTAGCCATTGGCCAGCTCGGCACGATGGTGCTGACCAGGCTCGGCAAACGCTTTTTCACCGGCCATGCGGCGCGGCTGATTGCCGAACAGAAACTTGAGACCGAGCCGAAGCCGGGACAAAAGATCATCCACGTCTCTTCGGCCAACGCGCCGGATTGCCTGCGGGCGATCACCGATATCCGGCCGGGCGTTGTGCTGCTTGCCGGCTGCCGGCTCTTGTCCCGGCAAACGCTGGCGAAAATATCAAGTCCGGTGCTCAACTATCACGCCGGCATCGCGCCGAAATACCGCGGTATGAATGGCGGCTACTGGGCGCTGGCTTCCGGCGATTCCCAGAATTTCGGCACCACCGTTCATCTGGTCGATGCCGGCGTCGACACGGGCGGCGTGCTGAAACAGGCGCGCGGCAAACCTGAGCCCGGCGACACCATTTCGAGCTATGCGTTGCGCCAGGCGGCGTTCTCGCGCGACATCTGCGTCGAGGCGGTCCGCGATGCGCTGGCCGGCAAACTTGTCACGATCGACCCCAGCCTGCCGTCGAAACAATGGTACCACCCGACGATCTGGTTCTATCTCTGGACCGGCCTCACGAAGCGGGTCTGGTAGTCGGGTTTCGCCCGCGAATCTCGCCTTTCTTTTTGCGACTCCCAATAGCGTCGCTTTTGAATGCGCGCGCGTCGTCCCATAACAAGCAGCCCCACTGCGCATCCGGCAATGCTCGCTCCTGCTGAATAGAGTGGTCGAGCGTCCTTCATGCGTCCAAGCGGACGCACCGCGCTCGGCAGGGAGTGAGAATTCATGGCCGATCTGATCGTCGTCTACTGGCGCGACATCCCAGCCCAGGTCATCGTCAAGAAAGGCCGGCAGAACGCCAAGCGCGAACTGCCGCTGCGTTTCACCGAGGCGATCGACATGTGCGCCATGCGCACCGGCGCTGGCGGCACCGACGATTACCTCGCCGAATGGCGCAAGGCCGAACCGGTCCCGGTCGGCGACGATCTCGAAGCCGAGGTCGAGAAGGCCTTTCAGGAGCTCGATGCGAAATACGACCGCGAGCGGCTGGTCGCTCTGGTCAAGGCGGGCGGGAAAGAACATGTCTGAGACGCAACCGGCGGTTACCCAGGCCACCCTGGTCAAGAAGGCAGCGCCGAAATCCGACTACAAGCCGGCCGATGTGTCGCCGCAGCGGCGGGTGCAGCGCTCGTTTGCAGTCAGATTATGGTCCATTCGGCACTCGCGATTGCTCGAATGGTTCTACTCCAGATTCGCCGACATGTTCCTGCTTCTCCATCCTTTGTGGAAAGGCCTCGGCTACGGGCGGGTCGAAGCCCCGGTCAAGTTCGTCGAGAAGCGCGTCAAAGGCTTCATGTTCGACTGCCGCATGTGCGGCCAGTGCATCCTGTCGTCGACCGGCATGTCGTGCCCCATGAATTGCCCCAAGCAGCTGCGCAACGGCCCTTGCGGCGGCGTGCGCGCCAACGGCAATTGCGAGGTCGAGCCCGATATGCCGTGCGTCTGGGTCAAGGCCTGGGAAGGCTCGCAAAACATGGAGCATGGCGACAAGATCCTGACCGTGCAGAAGCCGGTCGACCAGTCGCTGCGCGAAACATCGGCCTGGCTGCGGGTGACAGCGCAGTCGGCAGCAGCCCGCGAAGCCGCGGCCAATGCCAAACCCGGAGCCGCCGCATGATCGCCCGCCAGCGCGACGAGAACCCGGCCGGCATCCATCTGCCGCTCGATCCCTTGCCCGGTCACTCCTCCCGCGGCCGGCTGGAGCGCGTGTTGCGACGTGGCGAATTCGCCGTGACCACCGAGCTCAACCCGCCCGACAGCGCCGATCCCGAAGACGTCTACAACAGGGCGAAGATCTTCGACGGCTGGGTCGACGCGATCAATGCGGTCGATGCCTCCGGCGCCAACTGCCACATGTCGTCCGTCGGCATCTGCGCGCTTTTGACCCGCATGGGTTACGCCCCGATCATGCAGATCGCCTGCCGCGACAAGAACCGCATCGCCATCCAGGGCGATGTGCTGGGTGGTGCCGCGATGGGCGTCGCCAACATGCTGTGCCTCACCGGCGACGGCGTGCAGGCCGGCGACCAGCCCGGCGCCAAGCCGGTGTTCGACCTCGATTCGATGTCGCTGCTCGAAACCTGCCGCATCATGCGCGACAACGGCAAGTTCCTGTCCGGCCGCAAGCTGACGACGCCGCCGCAGATTTTCCTCGGCGCCGCCGTCAATCCGTTCGCGCCGCCCTTCGACTTCCGCCCGATCCATCTCGGCAAGAAGATCGCCGCCGGCGCCCAGTTCGTGCAGACGCAGTACTGCTTCGACGTGCCGATGTTCAGAACCTTCATGCAGAAGGCGCGCGATCTCGGCCATACCGAAAAGGTCTTCATCCTGTGTGGCGTCGGCCCGTTGGCCTCGGCCAAGACGGCCAAATGGATCCGCTCTAACGTGCCCGGCATCCATATTCCGGACGCGATCATCAAGCGGCTGGAAGGCGCGCAGGACCAGAAGAAGGAAGGCAAGCAGCTCTGCACCGACATCATCAACGAGGTGAAGGAAATCCCGGGCGTCTCCGGCATCCATGTGATGGCCTACCGCCAGGAGGAGTATGTCGCCGAGATCGTCGATGAATCAGGCGTGCTGAAGGGCCGCCAGCCGTGGAAACGTGAGATTCGCCACGACGACCAGATGGTCGCCGACCGGCTCGACCGCATATTGCATGACGAGATTACCGAAACACAGGTGGACATGGTAAAGACCGCGCACTAAGCCCGGCCGAGCACCAGACCTGGAACGAAACCAGACACGATATGAAGAAGCACTTTATATCAGGCGGAGAGACTTCATGACCCGGACCATCGTCGCCTCGGCGACACGAGAGATCATCATCGGCTTCGACCAGCCCTTCTGCGTCATCGGCGAGCGCATCAACCCGACCGGCCGCAAGAAGCTGGCCGCCGAGATGATCGCCGGCAATTTCGAGACCGTCATCAAGGACGCGCTGGAACAGGCCGCCTGCGGCGCCACCATGCTCGACGTCAATGCCGGCGTCACCTCGGTCAATCCTAACGAGACCGAACCCGGCCTTCTCGTGCAGACGCTGGAGATCGTGCAGGGCCTGGTCGATCTGCCGCTGTCGATTGATAGCTCCGTTACCGCCGCCATCGAGGCCGCTCTCAAGGTCGCCAAGGGCCGCCCGCTGGTCAACTCCGTCACCGGCGAGGAAGAAAAGCTCGAAGCCATCCTGCCGCTGGTCAAGAAGTACAACGTCCCGGTCGTAGCCATCTCCAATGACGAGACCGGCATTTCGATGGATCCGGACGTCCGCTTTGCCGTCGCCAAGAAGATCGTCGAGCGCTGCGCCGATTTCGGCATCCCGGCGCATGACGTCGTCGTCGACCCGCTGGTGATGCCGATCGGCGCGCTGGGCGATGCCGGCCGCCAGGTGTTCGCGCTGCTGCGCCGTCTGCGCGAAGAGCTCAAGGTCAACACCACTTGCGGCCTCTCCAACATCTCGTTCGGCCTGCCGCACCGCCACGGCATCAACGCCGCCTTCATCCCCATGGTGATCGGCGCCGGCATGACGAGCGCCATCATGAACCCGGTGCGCCCGCAGGAAATGGAAGCCGTGCGCGGCGCCAATGTGCTGAACGGCACCGACGAAAACTGCACCAACTGGATCAGGACCTACAAGGACTACAAGCCGGCCGAAGGTGGCCAGGCGGTAGCTGCACCCACGGCCGTCAACGCGCCGGGCGACGCTGCTGCCAATGGTGGCCGCCGCCGTGGCGGTCGCGAAGCCCGGATGGGTCGAGGATAAGCGCGCAATCGTGAACTCGCCTGCAAACATTACCGATCCGCTCGTGCTGTTCATGCCGTCAGGCAAGCGCGGGCGGTTTCCCGTTGGCACATCGGTGCTCGATGCCGCGCGCCAGCTCGGCGTCTATGTCGAAAGCGTCTGCGGCGGCCGCGCCACCTGCGGACGCTGCCAGATCGAGGTGCAGGAAGGCAATTTCGCCAAGCACAAGATCGTCTCGTCCAACGACCACATTTCGCAGAAGGGCGCCAAGGAAGAGCGCTACGAGCGCGTCCGCGGCCTGCCCGAACGGCGCCGCCTCTCGTGCTCGGCGCAAATCCTCGGCGACCTCGTCATCGACGTGCCGCAGGACACGGTCATCAACGCGCAGACCATCCGCAAGGATGCCGACACCCGCGTCATCGCCCGCGATGCGGCGATCCGCATGTGCTATGTCGAGATCGAAGAACCCGACATGCACAAGCCGCTTGGCGATCTCGACCGCCTGAAGATCGCCTTGATGAAGGATTGGGGCTTTAAAAACCTCGAATTCGATTTCTATCTGATGCCGCAGGTGCAAGGCATACTGCGCAAGGGCAACTGGACCGCGACCGCCGCCATCCACAAGGATGCCGAGAGCGACATCGCCCGCGTCATCGCGCTGTGGCCTGGCCTCAAGAACGAGGCCTATGGACTGGCCTGCGACATCGGCTCGACCACAATCGCGATGCATCTGGTGTCGCTGCTGTCAGGCCGCGTCGCCGCTTCCTCGGGCACGTCTAACCCCCAGATCCGCTTCGGCGAGGATCTGATGAGCCGCGTCTCCTATGTGATGATGAACCCGGACGGCCGTGAAGGCATGACGGTCGCCGTGCGCGAGGCGATCTCGGGTCTCGTCGACAAGGTCTGCGCCGAAGGCAATGTCCAGCGCAACGACATCCTGGATTCCGTCTTCGTCGGCAATCCGATCATGCACCATCTGTTCCTCGGCATCGATCCGACCGAGCTTGGCGGCGCCCCCTTCGCGCTCGCCGTCTCGGGTGCGGTGCGCATCAAGGCCTCCGATATCGGCCTGAAGCTCAACCAGGGCGCCCGCCTCTACATGCTGCCCTGCATCGCCGGCCATGTCGGCGCCGATGCGGCCGCCGTTACGCTGTCGGAAGGCCCGCATCGCCAGGACGAGATGATGCTGATCGTCGACGTCGGCACCAATGCCGAGATCGTTCTCGGCAACCGCGCGCGGGTCGTAGCCGCTTCTTCTCCGACCGGCCCAGCCTTCGAGGGCGCCGAAATCTCCGGCGGCCAGCGCGCCGCCCCAGGTGCCATCGAGCGCGTGCGCATCGACCCGGACACGCTGGAGCCGAAATACCGCGTCATCGGTTCGGAACTGTGGTCCGACGAGCCGGGCTTCCTCGACAGCGTGCAGGCGACCGGTGTCACCGGCATTTGCGGTTCCGGCATCATCGAGATCGTCGCCGAGATGTATCTCGCCGGCATCATCTCCGAGGATGGCGTCGTCGACGGGTCGCTGGCCAAGCGCTCGCCGCGTGTCACCGCCAATGGCCGCACCTTCTCCTATGTGTTGAAGGAAGGCGAACCCAAGATCACCATCACCCAGACCGACGTGCGCGCCATCCAGCTGGCCAAGGCGGCGCTCTATGCCGGCACCAAGCTTTTGATGGAAAAGCAGAACACCGAGCACGTCGACCGCATCCATTTCGCCGGCGCCTTCGGCTCCTTCATCGATCCGAAATACGCCATGGTGCTCGGCCTGATCCCGGACTGCGACCTCGACAAGGTGTCAGCCGTCGGCAACGCCGCCGGCGCCGGCGCGCGCATGGCGCTGCTCAACCGCGGGTATCGCCGCGAGATCGAGGATACGGTCAGCCACATCGAGAAGATCGAGACAGCGCTTGAGCCGAAATTCCAGGAGCATTTCGTCTACGCCATGGCGCTGCCGAACAAGGTCGACCCGTTCCCGAAACTGTCGGCGGCGGTGAAATTGCCGCCGCGCAAGACGGTCAGCGAAGACGGCGTTGCCGGCGACGCCGCCCCGCGCCGGCGCTCCCGCGAGGGCCACGCGGCCAGGCGCAGCCGGGAATAGGCCGGCCGCCAAGGCCGGCGAATTCTTTCAATTTCATTTGTATGCAAATGTTTCCAGATCGCACCGATCTGGAAACCGAAGCGCTGTTTTGGCGCAATCCATCCGATACAGACGTGAAGCATTTAACGGACATCGAATGGCGCGCCGGACTAATCCGCCGTCACAACGCTTCAAAGGAGAATGACGATGTTCAACAGCCTCGGCCGTTTTCGTGCGGCCATCAAGCATGCCCAGTCCGTCCGCGCCATGAACAGCCTGCCGCCCGAAGTGCAGAAGGACCTTGGCTGGCCCGTGTCGCCGCGCATCGACGCCCAGGCCAACCTGACGCGCCTGATCCTGGGCTCGGGCCGCTGATGACCTTCGCCGACAAGTGCAAATTGCTGACCAAACGCCGGGGCCGCCGCGTGGTCCCGGCGACGACCGACATCAAGCTGCGCGCCGCGCTGCTGCCGCGGCGCTGAGCGCATTTGCGGGAAAACTGCAAACTCGGTTGATCAAACAACCGTGTTGCGTTGGGCCAAATTCTTGACATTTCGGCTGGAGGTACGATGTTCGAGATAGTGGGGGAATTCTCTTAGTCGGCTGCGGCCAAGCTTGTGTATTCGAATGCCCAGTTTCAAAAGTCACCTCGTTTCCTTCATACTCCGGCATAGCCGGAAGAAGGCGTTTGCCAGCCCGGAAAATCTGCAGCGCTGGATCGCCTATGCACGCAAGACCGAGGACTACCATCCGCCGGCATTGCTGCGTGAACGGCTCGATATCACCGAGCGCAGCGTCGATGGTTTTCCTGTCTACGAGATCAGGCCGAAGGCCGGCGAGCGCCGGCGCATCCTCTACATGCATGGCGGCGCCTTTGTCTTCCAGATCACCTCCTATCATTGGGGGCTGATCGCCGAGATGGCCGAACGGCTGGGTTTCGGCATCACCGTGCCGATCTACCCCATCGCGCCCGAACACGATTTCCACGCCATGTTCGGCATGGTCGGCGACGTCTACCGGCAGATGCTGGATGAGACGGACGCCGAAGACATCGTCTTCATGGGCGATTCCGCCGGCGGCAACATGGCCGTGGTGCTGACCATGATGGCGGCCGAAGAAGGCCTGCCTTTGCCCTCGCGCCATGTGCTGATTTCGCCCGGGCTCGACATGTCGCTGTCCAACCCGGAAGTGTTCGAGGCGGAACGCAACGATCCGTGGCTCGGTATATCAGGCGGGCTGGAGGCGATCCGCATGTACAGCGCCGGCATCGATCGCAGCGACTGGCACATCAGCCCGCTCTACGGCGACCTCTCGGTGCTGCCGCAGACCCTGCTTCTGACCGGCTCGCACGACCTGCTCAGTCCCGACAATCTGATCTTCGCCAAAAAGGCGCGCGCTGCCGGCGTCGATATCGACGTCGTCTACGAGGAAGGCATGTTCCACGTCTGGCCGCTGATCGAGATGCCGGAGGCGCGCCGCGCCAGGGATAGCATCGTCACTTTCTTGGCCGGTGAGCCCACCAGGCGGCGCGCAACTGCGCGGCGCAGAGCGCGAACCGCCTTCGCGGCGCGCCCTGCCGAAGCAGCGGAATAGAGCAATTCCAGGAAAAGTGTGCAGCGGTTTTCCGTCCGGAATTGCGTCAGATAAAGAAGATCAGAACTTCCCGGTTTCCCGGAACAGCTCGAAGGTCGCGCGGATATGGTCGGCGACGGCCTTGACCGGCGCGCTGGCGTCCGGCGACACCACCATCGCCAGATTGTAGGTGCCGATATCGGGCATGCCGTCCTTCGGGCAGAGTTCGACCATGTCGTTGCCGAGGAACGACTTCGGCAGCGGCGCAACCGCGAGATCCGACATGATGGCGGCGCGCTGGCCGGCCGTATGCGCACTCATATAGGCGATGCGGTAGTTGCGGCCCTCACGGCTCAGCGCATCGAGCGCGCCGGCCCGCCAGGCGCAGCCCTCTTCCCACAACGACACTGGCAAAGGCTCGCGCAGATGCGCGCTGCCGCCCTTGGCGCCGGCCCAGACGATCGGCTCCGTCAGCAGCACCTCGGCGCCGAGCGCGCTGGTCTTGTAGGAATTGGTCAACAGCGTGATGTCGAGCGCCCGGTCGTCCATGCGGCGGCGCAGATTGCTGCTTTGGTCGATGGTGACGTCGACGGCAATCGACGGATGCGATTGCGCGAAGCGCTTCAAGACATGTGGCAGCACGCGCTCGCCGTAGTCGTCCGGCGATCCGAGCCGCACCACACCGACGATCTCGGGGATGATGAACTTGGACACCACCTCGCGGTTGATCGACAACAGCCTGCGGGCATAGCCGAGCAGCATCTCGCCATCGGTGGTCAACGTCACCGAGCGCGCATCGCGCGCGAAGACCGAGCGGCCGAGGATGTCCTCGAGCTTCTTGATCTGCATGGAGACCGCCGACGGCGTACGGAACACCGCATTGGCCGCGGTGGTGAAGCTGCCGGTCTCCGCAATGGCCACGAAGGTGCGCAAAACGTCGAGATCGAGCAGCGGCAGCGGATGATTGAGTGGGGCGTTCATCGGGATCGACCTTCAATTTTTCTGATGTGAAGCATCATTCCATTTCGTTTGATTGAACATCAGATTGGGAGGATAGTCAACTCCATCGAAGGCAGGACGTGCCCTGGGTCGAAAAGCTCCTGACACAAAACTGCATTCGGTGCGGAATATCCCGGCAACAGAACGCGTTCATGCGGGACGTGCCACAACCAAAGGAGAATGAAATGTCTATCCTGTCATCCATCGGTCGGCTTGCGACCGAGTTCAGCGCGGCCCGCGCCCGCTTCCAGACCGAACGTGCGATCCGCTCGCTGCCGATCGAACTGCAGAAGGACATCGGCTGGCCTGAAGCTGCCGACACCAAGACCGGTGCACGCCACGGCGTCGGATCCTGGGCTGGAGCAAAGTAAACCATTGTGTACCATGTGCTGAAGGCCTGCCGCGCGGACCAGCCCGGCAGGCCTTCTCTATTTTATTCGTACTCAAATGAATTTCAGAGCCATGTTGCCACTGCATGGCGCATATGTGCAAGTTGCATAACGCCTTAATGTCGCGCTTAACACGTTGTAAGTAATCGTAAATTTTAGGCAGAATGCCCAGAAATGTCGCAATCGATGTCGCATTTCCATTCAAGCGCTTCGCATTTGCGATTTAGTTTCTGCTCACACACGCCTATATCAGCGCCAGCAAACGAGCTGCCCCACTCCATCAAGCGAAGGCGACCCGTCTGAGCAACCGATAGGAGATGATGATGAAGCTTTTTGCCCGCCTTTTTGCCCGCCGCGAAATGAACCTGACGACCGCTCTCGAGCGCCAGCGCCTTGCCAACACCATGCCCGGCCAGACCGGCGCCATGAACGCGGTGCGCCTCGGCTTCGTCGCCTGAGATCACGACTACCGCGCAGCGCTCCCTGCCGCTGTCGACAGTCGATTACAGCGCCGCTTCGGTTTGACCGAGGCGGCGTTTTTCGTTCTGAAGCCGATGTTGCGGGATAGCGATGCTCATTCCGGTGGCAGCCTTTGCCCGTCATCCCGGACAATTGCCCATTTGCGACCCATGTCGCAAATTTAGTTGCCACTTGGCCGCCTAGCCGATTGACAGGAATGGTTTTTCCTGATGTCGCTATGCTGTTCGCGACATCCTGTTCGCGCCATGGCTGCGTGAGGTTCCCTTGAACGCCGTAAAGCATCCGATCAAGCGATCGTTTGTATTCTTCCTTGTCCCCGACTTCACCATGATCGCCTTTGCGACGGCGCTCGACCCGCTGCGCTCGGCCAATCGCATGCTCGGCTATGAGGCCTATTGCTGGCGCCTCGCCAGCATCGATGGCAAGCCGGTGCGCGCCTCCAATGGCGTCGAATGCGCGGTCAACACCTCGCTCGAGGAAGAGCGCAAGAAGATGGCCGGGCCGGATCGGCCGAACATGGCCATTGTCTGCAGCGGCATGAATGTCGAGCGCTACCAGAACAGGTCGGCCTTCGCCTGGCTGCGCGAGGAATACAACAGAGGCGTCGCCGTCGGCGGCCTGTGCACCGGCGCGCATATCCTTGCCGCCGCCGGCCTGCTCTCCAACAAGCGCTGCGCCATCCACTGGGAAAACCTGCCGGGCTTTTCCGAGGCTTTTCCGAAGGCCAATGTCTTCGCCGACCTCTTCGAAATCGACCAGAACATCTACACCTGTGCCGGCGGCACTGCAGCGCTCGATATGATGCTGAAGCTGATCGGTGACGATTTCGATGACAATCTGGTCAATCGTGTCTGCGAACAGGTGCTGACCGACCGCGTGCGCAGCCCGACCGACCGCCAGCGCCTGCCGCTGCGCGCCCGCCTCGGCGTGCAGAACTCCAAGGTGCTGACCATCATCGAACTGATGGAAGGCAACCTCTCCGAGCCGCTGTCGCTGATCGAGATCGCCGACCATGTCGACCTGTCGCGCCGCCAGATCGAGCGCCTGTTCCGCACCGAGATGGGCAGGTCCCCTGCCCGCTACTATCTCGAAATCCGCCTCGACCGTGCCCGGCACCTCTTGATCCAGTCGTCGATGCCGGTGGTCGAAGTGGCGGTCGCCTGCGGCTTCGTCTCGGCCTCTCACTTCTCCAAATGCTACCGCGAGCTCTACGCCCGCTCGCCGCAGCAGGAGCGCGTCGACCGCAAGCAGCTGCTGGCCGCCTGAAGCTCTTCAGTACGGCGCGTCCTCTCGGACGCGCCTTGATCTGTTCGAGCTACTTGCGTGGCGACCTGACGACCAGGACCGGACAACGCTCGGCCACCGGATAATCGCCGCTGGCAACGAGGCGGACATCCTCGAAGTAGCGCGACGCTTCCGCCACATGCAGGTCCTCGCCCAGCCAGCAGCAGATCGTGTCGGAATCCTTGTAGAGGTTGATGAAGCCGAAATCGTCCGGCTGCCAGCCGCCTGCCGCCATCAAGGCGGTTCGGTCACCAAACATGTCGACGATGGCGTCCCACACGGCGGACATCTTCAGGCCGTAGTCCGGCGCGGCAGCCGGCAGCGACAAGGCAATGCGAAGAACGATCTCGGCCAGCGCCCTGACCCGACCGGAAAGCGCGTCGGCCTTGATGGCTTCGAGGGGTTCCGCAGACTTGGGCCGCGCAAACAGCCTGATGCCGGCGCGGCCGCCGGGCCGCAGCACACGGGCCATTTCTTCAAGGCATTTCAGCCGCTGCGCCTCGGTCGTCACCGCCGAAAGGCAACCGTCGCCGACAATGGCGTCGAGGCTCTTGTCGGGCAAAGGCAGGTCCAGCCAGTTCCCGGCAACCGCCTTTCTGGAGGCGTCGTCACCGATCCACAGCGCGCCGATCATATGCGGGTTGGCATCGACGGCAACCAGACTCCTGCCGAGCCGAGCGAATTCCGGCGTGACGCCAAGCAATGCCAGGTCGGCCGCATCGGTATCGAGCTCGCGTCTCAGCACGCCGACGACATCGGCATGCGGCCGCATCGGCGGCTTGAACAGATCCCAGGTTCTGCCGATTTGCGCCCACAGGTCGGACATGCCGATCACCCCCTTTTGTAGTTCCCCGGAACAGGGCTTTATATTACCACTTGCTGAAACGGAAGCGGCCGGGGGGCCAGATGGCGCACATCGTGGTGATCACGCACGAGCATGACCGCTTGCTCGAGCGCAAGATTTTCCGACGCGCTCAGAGCAGCTACATGATCCACGGCATCCTCGAGGAACTGCGCCGGCACGGTCATTCGTGGGAGATCGCCAAAGGGCCATCGAGCCGCGCGAGGGGCGATGCGGCCATTCTTCACGTCGACGCTACGCTGGTCGAACCGGCCTACAGCGAATATGGCCGACGCTTCCCGCTTTGCCTGAATGTCGGTGTAAGCGATATCTCGAAACGCCGTATCAGCGTCGCCAGGGTGATCCAAGGTGACGGCTGGAAAGGCCCGGTCATCGTCAAGGGCAACCTGAACTGCAGCGGCCTGCCGGAAGCACGCATAAACGCGCGCGCCACGCGGGCAGGAAGGTCCGCGCCGTTCCCCGATGCCCTGGTGATAAAGGAATATGAGGTGTTCGAAAGCCCTTCGCTGGTGCCGCCAGCGGCTTTCGATGACCCGGCCCTGCTGGTCGAACGGTTCCTGCCTGAAATCGAGCCTGACGGGTTCGCCCTGCGCTACTGGGTCTTCTGCGGCGACTATGATTTTTGCGGTCGCTTCGTCTCACGCGACCGCATCATCAAGGGCGCGACGGTGTTTCGCAGCGAAATTTGCCCAGTCCCTGAAGACCTGCGCCGTCGACGCAAGGAATTGGGCTTCGACTATGGCAAGTTCGACTTCGCCGTACATGACGGCAAGACCTACCTGATGGACGCCAACAAGACGCCTGGCAGGATTCCGCTCGACGCTGGGGAAGTCGCGTCCCCGCCGCGCATGGCGGACGCATTGGACCGCCTGATCCGCAACGCATTGTCCTGAAGGCGATCGTCTGCCAGCCAAGGTAAGCAATTCCAGGAAAAGTATGGGCGGTTTTCCCGGGAAAAGCGCGAAGCGCTTTCCCTTGGGAATTGCGTGAGAACAAAGAGATAGAACGTTTCGCCGTTTCCGTGAAACGGTGAAACGCTCTAGTGAGCGTCGAACATCCAGCTGCGGTCGCGCCACATTTTTTCGCCGACCTGGCAGTCGGTCGGCCGGTCCTGCGCCAGCACCACCGGCGGATGCCCGGCCTCTTCCCGCGCCCATTGCGGTGAAGCAGGGCCGGCCAGCTCGAGCACCAGCTTGCGGCGGATGGCTTCGGGAAACTGCGTCCAGTCATTGACCGGGATCATGAAGGCGCCGGGCCCACCGATAACGCAATCGCTGTAATAGCGGTCGAGATTGTTGACGTCGTAGCCACCGAACCCGCCGCCGCGCGTCATCAGCGGCAGGCCGTTGATGATGATGCCTTGCTTGACTACCGCGTCGCGGGTGATGTCGACGGGTGCGCCCTGATTGTTGGGCCCGTCACCGGAAATGTCGATGACGCGCTTTGTGCCCTGGTAGCCGCTCTCAGCAAAAAGATCGCTGCCGAATTCCAGCGCGCCGGAAATCGAGGTGCGCCGGGCGCTGGCCGGCGGATGGGCGGAAAGCTGCGCCGCAACCCGCTCGGCATCGGCCCGGCTGGCGATCACCGTCCACGGCACGACGACCACCTGCGTGGTCGCTCCCGCCCATTCGACATAGGTGACCGCGACCTTGCCATAGGCGCCGTCGGCAATCGCTTGCAGCACATTGTCGTGCGTCAACGCCGCGGCATAGCCGTGACGCTGTATCTCGAGTTCGGCCGGCGACATCGACAGCGAGACGTCGACGGCCAGCACCAACTCGACATCGACCGGCTCGGCGGCGTCAACTGCTGACGCCAGCCAGAGCCCCAGCGCCAGCGCGGCGCTGCCTGAGAGGAAATGTCTTGCGCAAGAAAAAGCAGACATGCCGCAAGGTAAGCGAGAATCGGTTGCTGACAAAGGGAAAAGCTGGGCCAGAAGCCGAGCTTATGCGCTCACTTTTGCAACCTCCGTCGACCTTTTTTAGCAGCGGGAACGACCACAACCTCAGTGGTCTTGCCTGCGTCATCCTTGGCGGCCTTGTTCGCGGCATCCTCGATGGCCTTCTTTGCGGCTACTGCTTTCTCTGCGGTACCCGATATCCGGAATGTGGCGACAGACGTCGGAGTCTTCGGCGGTGCCAATGCAAGGCTTTCAAGAACAGATCCGTCCGCTGCAGCGGATTTTCCAGGTGTAACGATTTCGGCGATCCGACGGCTTACATCTCGGGTTGCCGTCAGCGAAGACACCGCCTGCGCCCAGAATGGCGCACCGAGTCCAACAAGCAAACCGCCCACCAATAACCAGAAAGCATTTGCGATCGTCGGCAGCACAAATGACGGCTTGGCAAACCCCAAATTCAACTCTGCTCTACAGAACTTTGTCAGATCCCGAACATAGTTGGGATCGTCCGGACCTTTCTCGGCGGCGTTCGCATCGTCTGACTCTTTCTTAGCAACCGGATCGACAGCCGCTGGCCCCATCCAGAATGTCCAGCCGCACGTCTCTAAATGGTCCGAAGCTCCCGGCCAACCGACCGGCGCGCCTAGATTGGCAAGCTCCGTATTTTTCTTGTTCGCATCTTTAATGGCAGCTTCCAGACCGCCGATTGCGTCCTCCAGATCCTTCGTGTCCTTCGCATCGTTCGTGCCGAGATTTGGAGACAAGCTATCGAGCTTTGCCGTCAGAGCCTGATATTCGTTGGATGTTTTGACGTTTTGGGCGGCGACATTCTGCGCCAAGTCCGGATCCTTGATGTAAGTGACCACCAATTCATACGGCTGAACATAGAACATCCACGCCACAACAAAGGCCAGGACCACTGAAAACAGGCGCGCTCTGCGTTCGAAATAGGCTGACGCCTCATTGCCGAATGCCTCGTACTTCTGGGCGATATCCTTCACGACATCTTCAGCCACGGTATCAGCGGCAGCGACGATACGATTGTCGGCAAGTTTTTGTGTGAACACTTCGACCGGGATATCCGTCATCATCGATGACTCGACCAGCCAGTGCAGAAACTTGCTGAACACCCCGCGCTTCGGATCGGACCCCTCCGGCGGAAGAGCCCGGTTTTCCATGATGATGTCGGCGAATTTGTTCGCCGCCGTCTTCTCTTTTGCCTTGTCTTTCGTGGTACCTGAGGTCTCGTCTGCGGCTACGGGCTTGGCGTCTGCCGCCTTGAGCTTGTCAGCGACTTGCAACCTCGGCTCGATAACTCGGTCGTAGAGGTTTTGCAGCATCAGCCGCAAACCCTTACTCCGCAGACCAAAGATGCGATGGATCATCTCCACCAACGTAGAGACAATGATCGAGAATATCAGCATCGTCGTGGCAAAAGCCAGCAACGCGGTCAACCATTGCATGATTGCGATCCCCCGAGCAAATATCCGCGCCCAAAAGCGAGCGGATTTTGACAAAATCCTACTCTCTATTTAAAGGAATACAACATATTTCAAGTCAAGAAAGACGCCGCGAGAATTCAACCAAAATTGATCGGACCACCGGAGTCGCCGAGAAAAACGGCAGCGGGTCCGGCGACAATCGCCGGACCCGCTGCAATCTTAATATGGCGTATATCGGTTGTTTGTGGCTTCAGATCAGGGCTCAACTCCTCGGCTTCAGATTCTCCGGATCGTAGAGCGGCTTGTAGCCCACGGCCGCCACTTCGACCGGATAGCTCTCGCCAAAATACTCCACGTTGAGTTTGCGGCCTTCCTGTGCAAAGGCCCAGGGCAGATAGGCAAGGCCGATGTTCTTGCCGATGGTCGGGCCATAGGCCATCGACGTCGTGAAGGAACGGCGGCCGAGGTCGTCGACCAGCGTCTCGCCCGTCTTCGGATCCATCACCGGCATCGTGCCGACGGGATAGCGGGCAACACCCTTCTTATCGACGTTCTCGGTCATCACCAGCGTGCACAGGATGGCCGGCTGGTGTTCGCGGGCGCGGTATTCGACATGCTTGGCCTTGCCGCAGAAATCGTTCTCTTTGACCTTCGGACGGGCAAGATCGGCTTCCAGCAGATTGTACTCGGTCAACAGATCGGCATTCTGCAGCCGCAGGCTCTTTTCCATACGACGCGTGTTGGCATAGGTCTCGACGCCGAACGGCATGACGCCGGTCGAGCGCAGCGCGTCCCAGACGGCGAGGCCGTCCTCGTAGCGCATATGCAATTCCCAGCCCTGCTCGCCGACATAGGAGATGCGGAAGGCGGTGACATCCTTGCCGCCGATCCCGACCGGCTTGATCGCCGCGAACGGGAAATTCTCGATCGAAAGCCCCTCAGGATTCTCGACCACCTTCTGCAGCGTGGCGCGCGCGTTCGGACCCCAGATGCCGATGGTGACGTATTTTTCCGTCACGTCGGTGACGGTGACATCGAAGCCTTTGTCCTGCGCGGTGCGCTGCATGTAGCGGAAGTCGCGCGGGCCGGCATCGGCGCCGTCGATCAGACGGCAGCGATCGGCCATGCGGATGACGGTGAAGTCGGCGCGCACCATGCCTTCCTCGTCGAGGAAGTGGGTGTAGATGCCTTTGCCGATGTTGTTGTCGCCGCCGATCTTGGCCGCGCACAGCCATTCCAGCAGCGCGACATGATCGGGTCCTTCGATGTCGTACATGGAGAAATGCGACAGGTTGACGATGCCGCAATCCTCGCTCATCGCCAGATGCTCGGCATTGGACACGCGCCAGAAATGGCGGTTGTCCCACTCGTTCTCACGCACGGGAACCCGGTTGCCATACTTCTCCAGCAGATGCTCGTTGGCGGCATAGCCATGCGCGCGCTCCCAGCCGCCCAGTTCCATGAAGTAGCCGCCGAGTTCTTTCTCGCGCTCCCAGAACGGCGAGCGCCTTATGTTGCGGCCCTTGGAAAACGGCTCGCGCGGATGCACCGCGGGATTGTAAACCTTCATCGCCGTCTCGGTGCAGCGATCCCAGATGAACTGCTCTTTCGTCTGGTGCGGATAGAAGCGTGCATAGTCGATGGCGTGGTGGTCGATCTCCGTGCGGCCGTCGGTCATCCAGTCGGCGATCAGCTTGCCCATGCCGGGGCCGTCCTTGACCCAGATGGCGACGGCATACCAGAGGCCCCGCACCTTCTGGCTCTCGCCCATCGACGGGCCGCCATCGGCGGTGACCTGCAAGAGGCCGTTGAAGGAATGGCTTTCGTTATAACCGAGCTCGCCCAGGATCGGCGTCAGCTCCATGGCGCGCTCGAGCGGCGCCAGGATTTGTTCCATGTCGAGATCGCGCTGCGACGGCGACAGCCGCGCCTGGTCCTTCTCCAGCAAATCGCGCGGATGGCAAAGGCGCGGATTGTTTTCCTCGTAATAGCCCCATTCGATCTGGCCGCCCTCGGCGGTCTTGGGGTCGCCGGTGTCGCGCATATAGGCGGAATTGCCCTGGTCGCGCAGCAGCGGCCAGCCGATCTCCTTGCCGGTGCCGGCAAACTCATTGTAGGGGCCGAAGAAGGTCAGCGGATGGTCGATGGGCATCACGGGCAGGTCTTCGCCCACCATTTCTGCGATCAGCCGGCCCCAGATGCCGGCGCAGACGATGACATAGTCGGCCATGATGGTGCCGCGGTCGGTGACGACACCCTTGATGCGGCCATCCTCGACAATGAGGGATTTGGCCGGTGTATTGGCGAAGGATTTCAACTTGCCCGACGCTTCCGCCTGGTCGACCAGCTTACCGGCGACCGTTTGGGAACGCGGGATGACCAGGCCTGCATCCGGATCCCACAGGCCGCCCTGCACCATGGACTCTTCGATCAGCGGGAACTTTTCCTTGATCTCAGCCGGCTCGATCAGCCGGGCGCGGGTACCGAAGGACTTGGCCGAGGCGATCTTGCGCTTGATCTCATCCATGCGGCTGTCGTCGCCGACGCGCGCCACTTCAAGGCCGCCGATACGGGCGTAGTGGCCCATCTTCTCGTAGAAATCGATGGAATAGAGTGTCGTCCAGCAGGACAGGAAATCATGGCTGGTCGTGTAGCAGAAGTCGGAGGCGTGCGCGGTCGAGCCGATATCGGTCGGGATGCCCGACTTGTCGATACCGACAATGTCGGTCCAGCCGCGTTCGATCAGATGATGGGCGATCGATGCGCCGACAATACCACCCAGGCCGACGATAACGACCTTCGCCTGTTTCGGAAACTCTGCCATTGCCCGCGACTCCAAAGGAATAAAGCGGGCGGACTATAGGGCGGACCGGTAGGGCTATTGAAGCCTGTTTGCGACATTGGCAAAAGGCCGTGCGACCATGGGGCAGAATGTCCTGGCCGGCTCAGTCCAGCCCGGTCTTGCCCGGCGCCCAATAGGCCTTGGCTTTGATCCGCGACGAGCCGACGCCAGCTGTTTTCAGCGCGGCTCACATGCTGGATCGACTGCGCCTTGCCGGTCAGCACGAAATGCGCACCGCCGGCGGCAAGGGAGGATGTTTGGGTGGCAACCGCGCCAAGATGTGCTTCGCCAGCGACACGCTCGACCAGGGTAGCGTCGCCGAGGCCGATCGCCTCCAGAACCGGCCGATCGCGGCACGATGGAGACATGGGCGAGCCACGCCGGGCTCAGCGAACGAACGCTGGCGCGCATTCTTGCGCGTGAGACTGGAATGAGCTTCGGCCGCTGGCGCCAGCAGCTGACGATCATGCTGGCGCTGCAACGCATGGCCACGGGCGCTTCGATCCAGAGCGTGGCGCTCGACCTCGGCTATGAAAGCGCCAGCAGTTTCGTGACGATGTTCAGGAAGGGGCTCGGCACCTCGCCCGGCCGCTATATGGCCGAACGGCGCGGGCCGGCCGGCGACGCCTGAGCGACACCAGTCTTGAGAAGCTCTTGGAAGACCAGCTGCTTGCCGTCGCGCACGCTGTCTTCAAGCGCCGTCGCCTTCGCCAGATGCGCCGCGATGGCGCTGGCCAGCATGCATCCTGTCCCACGCATCGTTACGGCAAGGCGCGGCGTGTCGAAGCGGACCGGTTCCCTGCCCGGAACCAGCAGGATGTCAGTCGACCTGTCCCCCTTCGCGTGCCCGCCCTTGATCAGCAGAGCCTGAACGCCGGTGGCGGCCAGCAATTCCCGGCCCTGTCTCAGCAGGCCGTCCTCATCGGTTGCCGGTTCCGCGCCAACAAGCAGCGCCAGTTCGAGCAGATTTGGTGTGACCAGGCGACAAAGCGGCATCAGATCGCGCTTCATGAGAGGGACGGCATCGGCGGCCAGAAGCGCCCGGCCTGAAGTGGAAGCCATCACCGGATCCAGCACTGCCGGTATCGATGGATTTTCACGCAGCACGGCGGCGACGGCAACGGCAATCGGCGCGGTTGCCAGCATGCCGATCTTGATGGCCGCAACTTTATTGGCTTGCAACGCCGCCCGCATTTGATCGGCGACCAGACCGGGTTGCAGATGAATGATGTCGCTGACTGCGTCGTGCGTCTGCACCGTTACCGCGGTGACGGCAAGGCAGCTGCGCAGACCGACGGACGAGACCGTCCCTATATCGCGCGCAAGTCCGGCGCCGCCGCTGGAATCCGATCCGCCGACGACGAGCACATGCCGATCCTGCCTCAACGCCATGGGTTCGTCTTTTCGATCCATTCCCTGGCGCGCGCTTCAGGATCGGGATTGAACGTAATGTCCGTGACCACCGCGGCGCTGTCGGCGCCGGCATCGAAAACGCCGCCGAGCCGGTCAGGATTGAGGCCACCGATGGCGACCAATGGGGTGGGCGCGACCCGGCTCTTCCATTCGCCGATCCGTTCGAGCCCTTGCGGCGCCCATTTCATCTTCTTCAGGATGGTTGGATAGACGGGGCCGAGCGCAATGTAATCGGGTTTGGCGGCCATCGCCGTTTGCAGTTCGGCATGATCATGCGTGCTCAGTCCGAGCCTTGTGCCTGCCGCCCGTATCTGTGCGAGGTCGGCGGACTGCAGATCCTCCTGGCCAAGATGGACAAAGGCGCAACCTTCCTCGATTGCCAGGCGCCAGTGGTCGTTGATGATGAGTTGGCAGCTGTGTCGGGCGCACAAGGCTTTGGCCTTGCGGATTTCCGCGCGCAGTAGGCCCTCATCCATGTCCTTGATGCGAAGCTGCACCAACCTGACGCCGAGCGGTATCAGCCGCTCGATCCAGGCGGTGCTGTCGACGATCAGGTAGAAGGGATCGAGCTTCATGAGAAAACCGCCCTGCCGAAGGTCGGCGTCGATGGCATGGCGACATTGCGCGGCTCGAGCAGTCCCGAACCGAAAGCTTCGCGGCCGGCTTCGATCGCCTTGCCGAAGGCGCGCGCCATGCCAACCGGGTCGGCTGCCTTGGCAACCGCCGTGTTCAAAAGCACTGCGTCAAAACCGAGCTCCATCACGGTTGCCGCATGCGACGGCCGTCCAAGCCCCGCATCCACGATCAACGGAACATCAGGGAAATGCGCGCGCATCGAGCGCAGCGCCGTGATGTTGATTGGACCAAGGGCGGAGCCGATCGGCGCGCACCACGGCATCAGCACCTTGCAGCCCGCCTCGAGCAGACGCTCGGCGACCACAAGGTCATCGGTCGTATAGGGGAACACCGCAAAACCGTCGTCGCACAGGATGCGCGCGGCCTCGACCAGGCCGAACACATCAGGCTGCAGCGTGTCGTGGTTGCCGATCACTTCGAGCTTGATCCAGGAGGTGCCGAAGACCTCGCGCGCCATCCTGGCCGTTGTGACGGCTTCCTTGACGGAATGGCAGCCGGCCGTATTTGGCAGGACTTTCACGCCGAGCGAGCCGATCAGGGACCAGAATTTCTCACCAGCCCTGCCGCCTGCCATCTCGCGCCGCAAGGAGACGGTCACCACCGACGTGCCCGATGCCTTGACCGCCTCGGCAAGGATGGCGGGCGAAGGATATTGCGCGGTGCCGAGAAGCAGCCGGGAAGATAGTGTTGTTCCGAGAAGCTCGAACATTCTAGCCTCCTTGCATCGGTGAAAGAATTTCGATCCGGTCGCCGTCGCTCAACCGGAACTCTGCCCGATTGGCTTTGTGGACGATTTCGCTGTTGACTGCGGTCGCCAGCCAGTCGCCTTCATAGTCGAGCGCGGCGAGCAGGCCGGCCAGCGTTGTGGTGGCGAACTCAAGCACTTCGCCGTTGACGGTCAGTTTCATGCGCACGCTCCTTGTCGTCATTGAAGACGCGTTCGGCCGCCAGCCGCGCCATGGCGGGCGCGAGAAGGAAGCCATGGCGAAAAAGTCCATTGATCGCGACCGTGCTTCCAAAAACCTCGACACGCGGAAGATTGTCTGAGAAGGCTGGACGAATACCGGTACCGGTCTCGATGATGCCGGCCTCGCCGAACGCCGGATGCAGGGCGCAGGCGGCACCGAGCAACTCTATCGTCGAACGGACTGAAACCGGGTCTTCGGACCGGCTTTCGATCATCGTCGCGCCGACCATGAAACACTGGTCGCCGCGTGGAACCAGATAGAGCGGAAAGCGAGGATGAAGCAGCCGGACCGGTCGCGACAGCGAGACGTCCGGTGTACGCAGGATCAGCATCTCGCCGCGAACGCCGCGCAGCCCGTCATTGACCGCCGCCATTCCCTTGCAGTCGATCTGGCGATCGAAACCGGAAAGCAGATCGCCATCGGTGCCGAAGCGGAATTCGGAGCCCATGGCTATTAGCTTTTCATACAGCGCCGCCATGGCCTGGCGTGGGTCGAGATGGGCCTCGCCGGGGAAGAAAAGTCCGCGGCGAAAGCGGCCGGCGAGATCCGGCTCCAGAAGTGCTATTTCGTCTTCATCGACACGCCGGTACCCTGACGTACGGCTGGCAAACCGGTCGAGTTCGCCAGCATCGCGCGGCGACGCGATGACCAGAGTCCCGGCCCGTGTTACCCGGCCAGGTGTTGCCGCCTCCCACCAGTCGGCCGCGCCGCGTCCAAGGTCCAAAACCGGCTGCTCGGCGCTTTCACGCTCGCACCAGGGCGCCAGCATGCCGCCGGCAAACCACGATGCATTGCTGCCAAGGCTTTGCCTTGCCTCCGCAACGACCACGCTCGCGCCGCGCCTGGCGAACTCAAAGGCGGCGGTGAGGCCGGCGACGCCGGCCCCTTTGACCAGCACCCTCATCACGGCGCCGGCGCCTCTGCCGGCGTTGCCGGTGAGCCGATCTCGTCGGCAGGCATATAGAGGTCGCCTCCGGCGCGATATTTCGCTGCCATGGCGGCCATGCCTTCCTTCTGCGCCTCGGCCCGGATGTCATGGGAAATGCGCATGGAGCAGAATTTCGGCCCGCACATGGAGCAGAAATGCGCCAGCTTGTGCGCCTCCTTGGGCAAGGTCTCGTCGTGGAAGGATCGCGCGGTTTCGGGATCGAGCGACAGGTTGAACTGGTCCTCCCAGCGGAACTCGAACCGGGCCCGGGAAAGGGCATCGTCCCTGAGCTTCGCCGCCGGATGGCCCTTGGCCAGATCGGCGGCATGGGCCGCGATCTTGTAGGTGATCACCCCCGTCTTGACGTCGTTGCGGTCCGGCAGGCCGAGATGTTCCTTCGGCGTCACGTAGCAGAGCATGGCGGTGCCGAACCAACCGATCATCGCCGCGCCGATGCCGGAGGTGATGTGGTCGTAGCCCGGCGCGATGTCGGTCGTCAGCGGCCCCAGCGTGTAGAACGGCGCCTCGCCGCAGACGGCGAGCTGCTTGTCCATGTTCTGCTTGATCTTGTGCATCGGCACGTGGCCGGGGCCTTCGATCATCACCTGGCAGTCCTTGGCCCAGGCGATCTGCGTCAGTTCGCCGAGCGTTTCCAGTTCGGCGAATTGCGCGGCATCGTTGGCGTCGGCGATCGAGCCCGGACGAAGGCCATCGCCGAGCGAGAAGGACACATCATAGGCCCGGCAGATGTCGCAGATCTCCGCGAAGTGCTCATAGAGGAAGCTTTCCCGGTGATGGTGCAGGCACCATTTGGCCATGATCGAACCGCCGCGCGAAACGATGCCGGTGACCCGGTTCACGGTGAGCGGGATGTAGTGCAACCGCACGCCGGCATGGATGGTAAAATAGTCGACGCCCTGCTCGGCCTGCTCGATCAGCGTGTCGCGATAAACCTCCCAGGTCAGGTCTTCAGCGATGCCGCCGACCTTTTCGAGCGCCTGATAGAGCGGCACCGTGCCGATCGGCACCGGCGCATTGCGAACGATCCATTCGCGGATGTTGTGAATGTTGCGCCCTGTCGAAAGGTCCATCACCGTGTCGGCGCCCCAGCGGATCGCCCACACCATCTTCTCCACCTCTTCGGCCATCGAGGAGGTGACCGCCGAGTTGCCGATATTGGCGTTGATCTTCACCAGGAAATTGCGGCCGATGATCATCGGCTCGCTTTCGGGATGGTTGATATTGGCGGGAATGATAGCCCGTCCGCGCGCCACCTCGTCGCGCACGAACTCCGGGGTGACGAAGTCGGGGATATCAGCGCCAAAACTTTCGCCGTCGCGCTGCAACTGGCCGCGCAGCATCTCGCGGCCGAGATTCTCGCGGATGGCAACGAATTCCATCTCAGGCGTGATGATGCCGGCGCGCGCATAGGCAAGCTGGGTCACCGCCTTGCCTGCCGTGGCTTTGAGCGGCCGGTTGCGAACCGGAAATTCCGGCGTCAGGCGCTCGCCGGCGGCAAATCCGTTGTCTTCCGGCCGCACATGGCGGCCGTCATAGGCTTCGACATCGCCACGCGCCGTGACCCATTCGTGCCGAAGTCGGGCAAGGCCCTTTTCGATGCTGGTTTCGACAGCCGTATCCGTATAGGGCCCGGATGGATCGTAGACGGTGACGGGCGGCTCGCCGGCCGTCGGATGAACAGAGATTTCGCGCATCGGCACCGCGATGTGCGGATGGAGGATACCGGGCTTGTGGATCTTGCGGGAGGCAGGCAGCGGTCCCGTCGAAACGGCGGGGGTAAAGGCATTCATTGTGAGGCTCCTTTGCTCGTGCATTGGAGACCCAGTTCTGTGCCGGAAGGATGAAAAGACGCCTTGGCCGCCCTGTTCGAAACAGGACCTCGGGCATGGAATCCCGCAAAGCGCTTGCACCGTCCCTACGCCAGTATGAACTGGATCAGGTTCAACGGGTCACTGCGCTGCGAAAGCCAGCAGTATCTCAGCCCCTTGTCGGGACCCCCCTGGTGAATGCGTCAAGTTGAACGGGCTAACGTGGTTTTGTCAAGCGACTCTGCCGGCTCAGGCGAAAGCCCAGATATCCTCGGCCTGGAAGCCGACCTGGTAGCCTGCGGTCTTCAGCTTGACCACGACCTGGCCGATCTCGGCTGCCGGCAGTGCGCCGACCTCGACCTTGATCATGCCGGGACGATAGCGCTTGAGGTCGAGCTGTTCGAAGACGATCCAGTCCGCACCCTCGCAATCGACCAGGAAGGCGTCGATATGCGTGACGCCGTTGCGGTCGAGCAGGGTCTGCAACGTTTCCGACGGCACCTCGATATCCCTGAGGTGCGGCGCGAACTTGTTGAAATTGGCGTCTGCCTCGCCCCAGGCGTTCTTGCCCGACATCAAATTGGTGTCGGTGACCGACGAGCAGCCGATGAACTCGATCGGCAGCGTGCCGGCCTCGAGCGCTGCTGCATCGAAAGTGTGGACGGTGATCGTGCCCTTGGTTTTGGTCACCGCAACCGGCTCGATGATGAATCGGGTCGTGTCGGGATAGTTGGCGCGCAGCCGCTTCTGATTGTACGGGATCGGCTCGACCAGCACGGCCCGCGCCCGCGGAATGCGATGCAGCCACGGCGTGACGTCGTCGAACAGCGCGCCGTCGCAGGCGCCGACATTGACCATCTGGAACGGTTGCCCGCCACCGCTGAAGCGCGCCTTCAGCGCCGCCTTGGCCAGGAATTTCGTGCCATGCAGCGCCGGCCCGCGATCGAGTAGGCCGGCGGGCAGACCGAGTGAAAGGGCAATGCGCGCCAGACCGGATACAGAACTCATGGCTTATCTCCGGGAAGGGCGTGCAAGGCGATGGGCCGCCTTCCATTCAGGTTTGCCGACGCCCACAGCGCCATGACCGGACCCACCAGCAGCAGGAAGGGCGGCAAAAGGTTGGGGAAATAGATGCGGGTGTCGTGGATCGGAAAGACGGTGAATTTCGCCAGCACGCCAAGCACAAGTGCTGCCAGCAGGATGCCGGCGCGGCGATCGAGCCGGAAGCCGGCGCGGCTGAGCGCAAACCACCCGGCCAGAGCCAGCACCGAAACGCCGACCCAGCTGTTGAGCTCAATGGCGCGAAGGAAGGACGCGGCAAACGCCTTGAGATAGGCGGCGACCGAAAACGGCGGCTCGAAGCCATCCATATTGTAGTGCTGCTCGATGCTGGAGAACCACAGATGCGGCCACCAGCCGGGATGCTGCGCCCAGTGCGAGATGGCGAAATAGGCGACAAAGGACGCGGCAAAGCCGGCCAGCGCGCCCCATGCCCGCTGCCGGAAAACCACCAGCAGCACGGCGAAGATGGCAAGGAAAACAATATTGTCCGGCCGCGCCATGAAGGCGAGGAAGAGCAGGACCGCGGTTGCCACTTCGCGGCCACGCACATAGGCAAGCAGCCCGCCGAGGAACAGCGCGGAACACAACAGATCCGGCGTCGAGGCGCGTGCCGCATCGCCGAAATCGGCCATGATCAGCACCGCGCCGACCACCGGCGCCAGCGCGAGCGCGCCTTCGGTTCGCAGCCACAAAAGCACGATCGCACCGAACAGCAGCACCGAGACCACCTGCAGCACCCGCATCGCCTCGACCGGCGACATCACCGCGCCCATCGTCGACAGGATCTCGGCGTAGAGGAACTTGATCCGGTACATGCCGAGCAGCGAATGGAAGTCGGCGGCATCTTCAGCCATATGGCTGCGAAAGCCACCGCCATCGTCGGTCAGCGCCTTGTAGTCGGCCGCCGACACGCCGGCCTGGACCGTGCTGTAGGCATAGTCATGCAGCGCCTGCGCATCGGGATAAGTGCCCTCCTCGGCAATGGCGAGATAGGGCAGCATGTCCCAGTTGGCGTCGGGCATCGTCCAGGCGGTAAAGGCCGTGACCAGGATGTAGAGCGAAAACGCGATCGCGCCGATCGGCGCCGCCCATCGCGCATAAGTCCCCTCGCCCCACGCCAGAGCGGCCGCGGTCAGCCGGTCGAGTGTGTTTTGCGCGGCGGGAGGCTTGCTCAGCATCATCAGGCTCGGGACTTAGCGGACTTGGCTTTTGACGAAATCCTTCACGATCGACACGATGCCGCGCGACAGCAGGCTGTCGAAGGCATCGACGAAACGGTCGACATGCTCGCGCTGGCAGATCAGCGGCGGCTCGAGGCGGATGACGTTGCGGTTGTATTCGGTGAAGGCGACGAGCACGTCATAGTCGCGCAACAACAGCGCGCCGACGAAGCCCGACAACGAGCCCTTCAGCTTGTCGTCGAGCACGCTGACGATCGGCCGCAGCACCATCGGCAAGGTCTGCGAGAAGTCGTGGAACTCGAGCCCGACCATGAAGCCTTTGCCGCGCGCGTCCTTGATGATCTTCGGATATTTTTCCTTCAGCGCCTGCAGCCGCTGCAGCAGGTACTCGCCGGTCGAGGCGGCGTTGTCGATCAGCCCCTCGTCATAGAGCACGTTGATGCCTTCGATCGCGGTGACGCAGGCCTCGCCCATGCCGCCGAAGGTGGCCATGGCGTGGATCATCGCCGTCTTCGGCGTGCCATAGGCCTTCATATAGACCTCGCGCCGCGCGATCATCGCGCCGACCGCCGCCTTGCCGGCGCCAAGCGACTTGGCCAGCGCCGTCACATCCGGCACCACACCGTAGTGTTCGAAGGCATAGAAGCGGCCCGAACGGCCGTAGCCGCACTGCACTTCGTCGGCCACCCACAGCACGCCATACTGGTCGCACAGCGCACGCAGCTTCTGCCAGTATTCGGCGGGCGCTTGGATGATGCCGCCGCCACCCTGGATGGTTTCAAGCACGATGACGCCGACCTCAGGATCGGAGCGGAATAGCCTCTCAACCGCCTCGATGTCGGCGAACGGAATGCGCACCGTATTGTCGGCCATCTTGAAATCGGCGCGGTAGAGCTGGCCGTCGGTGATACCCAGCACACCCTTGGTCTTGCCGTGAAAGGAATTCTCGGCATAGACGATTTTCGGGCGCTTCGGGCCGGCGGCGCGCTCGGCGAGCTTCACCGCCGCCTCCATGGCCTCCGAGCCGGACGAGCCCAGAAACACCATGTCGAGATCGCCGGGCGAGCATTTGGCGATGTTGTGCGCAAGCGCTGCCGCATATTGCGACATGAAGGCGATGGCGATTTCCTGGCGCTTTTCCTCCTGGAACTTTTTCCGCGCTTCCAGGATGCGCGGATGGTTGTGGCCGAAGGCCAGCGAACCGAAACCGCCGAAGAAGTCGAGGATCTTGCGGCCGTTCTGGTCGATGTAGAACATGCCTTCGGCGCGTTCGATCTTGATCTTGTGAAAGCCGAGCAGCTTCATGAAGTGCAGCTGGCCCGGGTTGAGATGCGCCTTGAACAGGTCGGTCATGCGCGCGACATCCATCGACTTCGCCTGCTCGACGCTGATCAGTTCGGGCTTGGCAATAGTGGCGGGCGATAGCGCCGGCGCACTGACCATGGTGCGCGCGTTCGTCTGCTCAGGCTTGGCCATGACGGTCATCTCGGAGTTCTCCTGGTCGTCCCATCTTATTCGGCAGGGACATGATTGGCGGTGACGGCAAGGCCGTCCTTCTTGGCGCGGTATTCGTTGTAGGCGGCGATCAGCATGTCCTCGTCGCGATATTGCGGCACCCAGCCGAGCTGGCGCTCGGCCTTCGACACGTCGAGAACGCACTCCTCATCGGCGATCAGATATTGTTCCGGATCCATGATCGGCATGTTCATGAGATCGAGCAGGTCGAGCGTGCGTTTGACCGCCCAGCCCGGCGTCGGGATCAAGAGCGACTTCGACTCGGCATGCTTGATCAGGTCGCCGAGCAATTTCTTCACCGGCGGCGGATTGAGCGAGCCCAGATTATAGGCCTCGTTGGGCACGCCGACCTTCCAGGCCGCGCGGGCGGCCTCGGCGCAGTCGAACACCGAGATGAACTGATAGGGGTTCTTGCCCGAGCCGATCATTGGCACCGGAAAATTCCAGTCGATCAGCTTGAACAGTTTTTCCAATATGCCGAGCCGGCCGGGGCCGATGATCAGGCGCGGCCGAAACAGCGAGATCGACATGCCGCGCTTGCGCCATTCGGCGGCGAGCTCCTCGGTCTTCTGCTTCGACCAGCCATATTCGCCGAGCGGCGCGACCGGGTGCTCCTCGGTCATCGGCTGGGTCACCGTGTGGCCGTAGATCATGTCGGTGGTGTAGTGGACGAGCTTGGGTGTGCCGGCTTTGTCCATCGCCTGCATGATGTGTTCGGTGCCGTGGAAATTCACCGGGAAGAAGAAGTCGTGGCGCTTGGCGCGCACCTGGATCGGCGACAGCATCTTGGCCGACAGATTGTAGACCATGTCGTCGGTCTTCAATCCGACTTTGGCCACCGAGGCCGGATCGGTCACATCGCAGGTGACGAAGCGGACCGAACGGTAGTGCGGCAGGTCGCTCTTGACGATGTCGGCAACGACAACCTCTTCACCGTCGGCCACAAGCTTCGGGGCAAGATGACGGCCGACGAAGCCGTCACCGCCGAAAATTATATGTCTCATCGAACGGTCTCGCTGTTGCTGATCTTGTCGGAGCTGATGGAAGCCGTCTGGTCCTCATGCCCGCGCCCGCTTTGCGCGATCAGCACCGTGCCGACGCAGATGAAGGCGATGCCGGAAATGCGCCAGGCGTTGAGGTCCTCGCGGAAGATGAAGTAGGCGAAGATCGCCACCGCGACATAGGCAAGGCTGAGGAACGGATAGGCAAAGCTGAGCTCGACCTTGGACAGCACATAGAGGTGCGAGGCCATCGAAATGACGAAGGTGCAAAGGCCGAGGAACACCCATGGGCTGAAGACGATATGCAGGAGCTTCAGAAGCGGGTTGGTGCCTTCGAACGAAATCGGGCCAAGCGACATCATGCCTTGCTTCAGCATCAGCTGCGCCGCGGCATTGGTCATGACTGTGAACAGAATGAAGACGATATATTTCATATTTTCCACCCGCCGCTCGCGACGGTCCTACCGCTAATCTGCAAACATTTCGTGAAGTCACGACAATGTTTGAGTAAACCATCGAACTTTCGGTCTATTGCCACGATTTATTCAAATTGTACCTATTCCGCTGCCTCGACGCGCCCCCTTGGCATCTCCAGTTTTTTCGCCGTCCGCAGCCAAAAACTGGACATGAACGCCGGGTCGCGCAACGCTTCCAGCCGCTGCCAATCCGGGAAGGAGGCGGCGAAAGTCTCGGCGCTCATGCGCGCATCCTTGTAGGGATTGACCGCCCCGCCGGCGGCGACCGTGATGCGGTCGAGCTCGCCAAGCAGTGCCAGTGTCTTGCCGCCGCGATTGGGGAAATCGAGCGTCAGCGTGAAGCCGGGCCGCGGAAAGGACAGCAGACCCGGCGAGCGGATCGAACCGAAGCGCTTCAGCACGGTGAGGAAGGAGCCCTGCCCTGCCCGCCGCGCCGCGTCGAGCAGCGCCGGCACAGCCTGGCGCGCGGCATTTTCCGGCACCACGCTCTGGTGCTGGTAGAGACCTTTTGGGCCATAGAGCCGGTTCCAGTCACTGACACCGTCTAGCGGAAAGAAGAAGCCCTGATAGCCGGTTTGGCGCGGCGCCGCCGAGCGCCCTTTGTTCCACCGGTAGGCGGCGTTGAAGGCAGTCAGGAACGGCCGGTTGAGCACGTTGAACGGCGGCTGGACCGGCACCGAAAGGCGGGAGCCGGCACGAGACGCGGCATGCGAGCCATGCTCGGCGTGATTGCCCGACAGCAACAGGCCGCGCCCGCGGCCATGGCCGCCGGCAAGCTGGTCGATCCAGGCGACGGCATATTCATTGGCCTGGTCGGCGGCCTCGGCCAGTTCGAAGAATTCACTGAGATCGGCAAACCGCGTCGCCGTCTCGACCATGTCGAGCGAAGGCACCCGCATCAGCCGGATCGAGGCCGACAGGATCAGGCCGGTGAGCCCCATGCCGCCGATCGTCGCCGCAAACAGCCGGGCATTGTCCACTGCCGAGCAGGTGTAGGTCCGCCCGTCCGAACGCAGCAGCGTCAGCGATTCGACATGGCAGCCAAAGGTGCCGCGCCGATGATGGTTCTTGCCGTGAACGTCGTTGGCGATGGCGCCGCCAAGGGTGACGAACTGGGTGCCCGGAACCACCGCCGGAAAGAAACCGTAGGGTGCGGCGTGCGCAATGATGTCGCACAGCAACACGCCGGCTTCCGCTTCGAGCACGCCGGTTTCGGCATTGAAGGCGCCGATACGGTTCAGCGGCCGCATGTCGACGACCGCGCCCGCTTCGTTCTGGCAGGAATCACCGTAGGAGCGACCGTTGCCATAGGCGAGCAAGCTGTCTGCCTTCGCCTTGCCGCCCTTCATCAACCCAATAGCCGTGTCAGCCGCGACGGTCCGCTTTGCGGCAGCCGTGGCGCGGCCGAAGCTCTGGAACCGTTCGCCCACCATGCCCTACCAGCCTCCGGCGACCAGCAGTGCTGCGCCGATAACCACGATGATCTGGCTGCGCCAGTCGCGGATGATGAAGACGACCGGATCGTCGTTCATCTCGTCGCGACGCGCCAGGATCCAGACGCGCATGGTCAAATACAGCACGATCGGCGCCAGCGGCCAGACCAGCCAGGGATGCGGATAGAGTTCGCGCACGGCGGCGCTGTCCATGTAAAGCGCCAGCACCAGCGCCGAGGAGAAGGCCGACGCCATTCCCGCCTGGGCGACGATGTCCTGGTCTTCGATGCGGTAGCCACGGCCGGCAATGCGCTCGCCCACCGGAATGGCTGTGGTGCGCAGTTCGACATAGCGCTTCACCAGCGCCAGCGACAGGAAGAAGAAAATCGAGAAGGCGAGCAGCCAGAATGAGACCTCGACGCCGGTCGCCGCAGCGCCCGCCAGCACGCGCACCGTGTAGAGGCCGGCCAGCGTCAGCACGTCGACCAGAAGCATGCGCTTGAATGACAGCGAATAGGCCGTGGTCACTACAATGTAGCCGGCGAGCACACCCAGGAACTCGATCGGCAGCAGAAGTCCGGCGGCGATGCCGATCGCCAACAGCGCGGCCATTGCGCCGAGGCCGAAGGGGATCGACAGCGCGCCGCTGGCGAATGGCCGGTTACATTTGGTCGGGTGCTTGCGGTCGAGCGCAAGGTCAAAGAAATCGTTGAGGATGTAGATGGCCGAAGCCACCGCGCTGAAGGAGACGAACGCCAGCAGGCATTGCCAGATCATGTTGGTGTTGAAGTATTCGTGCGACAGCACCATCGGCACCGCGATCAGCGAATTCTTCAGCCACTGATGCAACCGCAGCATCCTGACGAATGTCTTCAATGTCCTTTTCGGCGCCGGCAGCACTTCGGCGCTATTGGCGGCCTGCCAGCGCTTCGCATGGCGGTCAGGCGCCACGACGATGGCGTCGCGCGCGGCTTCGAAAACCTTGAGATCGTGACGGCTGTTGCCGGCATAGTCGAAACCGCCATCGCCATAGGCGGCAATGAGCGCGTCGCGCTTGCGGCCCGAGGTCATGTTGTGTGGACCGTCGGTCGCCAGCACATAGTCGAATATGCCCAGATGGGCGGCGATCGTCTCGGCGAACTTGCGTGGCGTACCTGTCGCCAGCACGATCTTGCGGCCATCGGCATGCTCGGCCCGCAGGCGTTGCAGCAACGCTTCGCGATAGGGCAGCGAGGCCGGATCGATGTCGATGCGGTCGGCAATGGCTTGCTTCAGCCGCGCCGGGCCGGCGGCCAGCCAGAACGGAACCAGGAAGATATAGAGCGGATTCTTCTTGAGAAGGATGAACAGACCTTCCCACAGAAGATCGGTCGCAATCAGCGTGCCGTCGAGGTCGACCGCAAGCGGGATTGCGTTCTTGTCCGACCGCGCATCCATGTCTGTCCTGTCCTGCTCATAAACCCGTCGCGCCGTGTTTCGGCGTCTTCGCAAGGGTATAGCGGCGGAACGGCGTAGTGAACGTTAAAACGCCTGGTTGCAGCCGGTAGACGCGACGATATTTCCCGCGTCATTGTTAAGCAATTGCTACCACCAACAATAAAAGGCCGGGCATTGCCCGGCCTCTACAAGAGCTACCCGCTAATGTTACTTGATGCGGGCGACGCCGCCCGAAATCTCGACCGTTTCCGAGCCGGTCAGGGCCTCGAGGTCACCATTCGGCAAGGTGACGAAACAGCCGTTGGGGCAGAATTCCACGGTCTCGCCGGCGGCCAGCGCCAGCTCCGTCTTGCCGCCGCCTTCCGTCACGATCAGCGTACGGGTCTCAGCGTCCTTGTTGACCGCGCTGGCGGCAAAGGCCGAGCCATTCGCTGCGGTAAGAGCGATGGCGACGACGAGCGACTTCCACATTTTGCAATATCGGTGTTTCCACACCGCCTCTGTTGCATTTCGCAAGGCATTATCGCCTTTGCATGTGAGCTTATATGAGATGCAAGCTGAACCGCAACTGAATGCCGCATTCATGCCGCAATTGGTTTGGGAGCGCATGGACTGATGAACAGCAAAGAGCCTTACCCCTACCCGCTGCACACCAACCGTGAGCTGGCGATGATGCTTGCCGGGGAAAAGCCCTTCGCAATGTTCGCCCACGAGCGCGTCGACGGAGATGAAAAGTCCGACGTCCTGGCCAACCAGGATTTCGCAACACATGTTGCAAATGGAACGCTCTCCGAACACGTCAGGACCTTCCAGGCAAAGGGACCGAACGGAACCGAGCTCGACATCGACTACTATTTCTATGCCTGCCTGGGCGAAGAGTGGCGGGTAGAGGCGTTTTGCCTGCTTATCGAGCTTTTGCACCGCGGCGCCTGGTGCCCGCAGCTGGAATGGCTGCAGGGAAAGCTCCTCGGATACAGCGACGAGCAGAACCGATATCACCTGTCGCGAACTTACCCCGCCGACAGGCTCGATCAGCTGGACCGCAGCCTTGACTGGAACCGGCCCTAGCTGGGATCGGGCTTGCGCGCCTTGCGTCCCGATTTGGCCAGGCGCGCCTTCTCGGCCGCCGCTTCGGCCTGCGCCTGCTCCTTCTCGGCGAATTCGACTTCGATCTTGTCGTCGTCGAGCGGCCATGCCGCGGTCTGCTTGACCTTGACCTCGGCGCGCGGCGTCGAGGGGATCTCGATATGCTCGCTCTCGAAAGCATCGAGCACGGCAAAGCGGATATCGTTCTGCACGATGGCCCCGTTCAGCACATCGGCCAGGAACACGCGGATCTCGAACTCGAGTGCTGCCGGCCCGAAATTGGTGAACAGCACGAACGGTTCCGGGTTCTTCAGCACCAGCGGATGGCTGCGTGCGATCTCCAGGAGGATGGCGTGCACTCGCTTGACGTCGCTGCCATAAGCGACGCCGACCTTGATCTCCACACGGCCGAGCTTGTTGCGGTGCGTCCAGTTGCCGACGGCGTTGTTGATCAGGTTCGAATTGGGCAGGATCACCGATTGCCGCTGGAAGGTCTCGATCTCTGTGGCGCGCACACTGATCTTCTTGACCGTGCCTGAGGTGTCGCCTGCGACGATCCAGTCACCGACCTTGAATGGCCGCTCGGCGAGCAGGATCAGGCCGGACACGAAATTGGACACGACATTCTGCAGGCCAAAACCGATACCCAGCGAAAGTGCGCCGGCAACCAGCGCCAGGTTGGAAAGATCTATGCCCGCCGCCGAGATGCCGACGAGGCCGGCGATGGCGACGCCGGCGTAACCGACTGCCAGCCGGATCGAGTTGCGCACGCCGGTATCGACCTTGCCGCGCGCCATCACCGAGCCGTCGAGCCAACCCTGGAACCAGCGGGTCAGGAAATAGCCTATGATGAAGACGACGATGCCGCTGAGGATGCCGGTGACCGAAATCGTCACCGAGCCGATGGTGATGCCTGTCGCCAGCTTGTAGCCCCAGGCCTGGATGTCGCCGGGCTGGAACCCCCACATCAACAGGATCAGCGGCAGGAACACGAGCACGATCATCAGATTGATG
Source organism: Mesorhizobium sp. P2_F7 (assembly GCF_056403695.1). NCBI lineage: Bacteria > Pseudomonadati > Pseudomonadota > Alphaproteobacteria > Hyphomicrobiales > Phyllobacteriaceae > Mesorhizobium > Mesorhizobium sp. P2_F7. The sequence goes on from NZ_JBFUFA010000005.1 coordinate 327,238, forward strand.
GCGACGCTGACCACCAGGCCGAGTTGGTCTAGCGCAGTATCCTCATAGCTGGAGTTGGTCTTTAGCCAGCGCCCGATCGAGGTGCCGGCGAAACCGCCTTCCTCGCCGATCTCGCGCGCCGACAGGAAGCCGATATAGGCGGTGAGCAGGATGGTGCCGGTGACCACGACCTGCAGCGAGACGAAGATGGCGAGGCCGATATAGCCGAACAAGGCCGCCATGATGGTGAACAGACCGAGCGCGACACAGGTATAGCGCAGCCAGACCGGCCACGGGCGCCAGCTTCCGTCGGCTCGCTTGTACGGCCTCAGCAACGCCATCAGGATCAGGATGACGCCGACGATGACAGTGGCGACAAAACTTCTGGCGATCGTCAGCGACAAGGGCGAGCCCATCTTGTCGTTGACGATCGACAGGAAGTTGTTGACGCCGATGACGACCGCCATGGCCGTCGTCAGCCGCACCAGCCAGCGCGCCGGGCCGGTCTCGACCTGGATCAGGCGCCAGTTCGGCATCCGTGGCTCCAGCGCAGCATTGGTCAGGCGGTTGACGCAGAACACTATGGCGATGACGGCGGCCAACGCATTTAGGAAGACGCCGATGTCGCCGCGCAGCACATTGTAATAATTGTAGAGAAAGACCGTCGAGGCGAGGAAGGCGCTGACCGCCAGCGTCGGCAGCAAGGTCGACCAGAAAGCCACCGACAGGCGGCTGAGATAAGTCGGATCCTCGACCGAAGGATCGGCTTCGAAGATGCGCCCGAACAGGCGGCGTCCCCCCACGAGAAGCACCGCCGCCAGCCCCAGCGACATGAACGTCGCGGCCAGCATCGCCTGGAACTTGAACTTGAAGGCAAAGCTCAGCCACGACGATACCGCCCTGAAAAGGTTGGTGTATTCGTCCCTTGCGTCGGAGAACACCTGCGAGCTCAGCGCCTCGGACAGTGCGTAGCGCTTGGTCAAAAAGTTGCGGAACTGCTCGCTGCGCATATTGCCGATCTTGTCGATCAGCCCGCTGATTCGGATCGACAGGTTCTGAGCGCTGGCGACGACCGCGTTGATCTCGGCCTTTTCCGATGCCAGCGCCTGGCGCTCGCCGGTCACGATGTCGGGCTCCTGCGGCTGGCCCGCAGCCGGCGGCGGACCCAGCACTTCGATGCGATTGTTAATGTCGGTGAGCCGCGAGCGGAACGCCAGCGCACTGGTCAGCGCCGCCCGCGACAGATCCTCCAGTTGCAGACGGATATCGACGAGGGAGGCATCGTCCTGGCCGTCCTGCTGTAATTTCTTCTCGAGATCGTCGGTCTTGGCCGTCAGGCCCTGGATGACCTTCTGCTGGTCGGTGACCAATCCGGCAGCACCCTGGCCCAGCGCCTGGGCCAACGCGTCGACAGACGGCGCGGACACGACCAGCGCTAGGATCAGGAGCAGGCGGAGCAGGCGAAAAAACATAATGCTAGCGACTCAATCGCGCGGCAAGGCCGCTTCTAAAGCGATCCTTGATAAAGACGCTCATCCCAAGGGGCAAGTCATGGCCAGGTCATGGCGGTTGGCGGCCTTGCGGGAGTCGGCCAGTCGAAAAGCCATGGCGCAATCTTGGCTTTGCCGCGGCGGCCTGCTCTATAGTCTGCCGCATCGCATCAAGGATGGCATGAAGAATGGCGGAATATTCAGCCCTTTCGCTTCTCACGAACGCGCTCAAGGGAAACCAGGACTGGAAGCCGGCCTGGCGCAAGCCCGACCCAAAGGCCTCCTATGATGTCATCATCATCGGCGGCGGCGGCCATGGCCTGTCGACGGCCTACTATCTGGCCAAGGAACACGGCATCACCAATGTCGCGGTGCTGGAGAAGGGCTGGCTGGGCTCCGGCAATGTCGGCCGCAACACCACGGCGGTGCGCTCCAACTACCTGCTGCCCTCCAACACCCGCTTCTACGAACATTCGATGAAGATGTGGGAGAACCTGTCGCACGACCTCAACTACAACGTCATGTTCTCGCAGCGCGGCTGCCTGAACCTGGCCCACACGCCGGCCCAGTTCGACGACTATGCACGGCGCGGCAACGCCATGCGCCATCTCGGCGTCGACGCCGAGCTGATGAGCACCGCCGAGATCAAGCGGCTGGTGCCGGCACTGGACGTTTCGGCTTCGGCGCGCTTTCCCATCGTCGGCGGGCTGATGCAGCCGCGCGCCGGCACCGCCCGCCACGACGCTGTCGCCTGGGGTTATGCGCGCGGCGCCGACCGCCGCGGCGTCGATATCATCGAGAATTGCGAGGTCACCGGCTTCCTGCGCGACGGCGACCGCGTCACCGGCGTGCAGACGACGCGCGGCGAAATCCGCGGCAAGAAGGTCGCGGTCGCCGTGGCCGGCAGCACCGGACGGGTGATGCAGCTTGCAGGCGTCGACAGAATGCCGATCGAGAGCCATGTGCTGCAGGCCTTCGTCACCGAATCGCTAAAACCTTTCATCGACACGGTGCTGACCTTCGGCTTGGGTCATTTCTACATGTCGCAGTCCGACAAGGGCGGCCTTGTCTATGGCGGCGACATTGACGGCTACAACAGCTACGCCCAGCGCGGCAACCTGCCGATCGTCGACGAGGTGATGAGCGAGATGCTGGCGCTGTTTCCCGGTCTTGCCCGCGTGCGCATGCTGCGCTCCTGGGGCGGCGTCTGCGACATGTCGATGGACGGTTCGCCGATCATCACCACCGGGCCGCTGCCCGGCATGTATCTCAACTGCGGCTGGTGCTATGGCGGCTTCAAGGCGACGCCGGCCTCGGGCTGGTGCTTTGCATACACCATCGCCAAGGACGAGCCGCACGACTTCAACGCGCCGTTCACGCTCGACCGTTTTTATCGCGGCCTGGTGATCGACGACAAAGGCCAGGGCGCGACGCCCCGGCTGCATTAGGGTTCAAACAATGCTTATCACCTGCCCCTACTGCGGCCCGCGCGACGTCATCGAGTTCACCTATCAGGGCGACGGCAACCGCGAGCGCCCGCAGCCCAATTCGCAGGACCTCGACGCCTGGAACGCCTATGTCTACGACCGGCTGAACCCGGCCGGCGACCACAATGAGATCTGGCAGCACTCCGGCGGTTGTCGCACCCATCTGAGAATGGTGCGCAACACGGTCACGCATGAGATTTCCAGCACCGGTTTCGCGCACGGCGACCACAATGCCGCCGCCCGTCACAAGGCCGGAGGCAAGTCGTGAGCCCGCGCCGCATCGAGACCGGCGGCCGCATCGACCGGCTGCGCACCATCCGCTTTACCTTCGACGGCACGCCCTACACCGGCCATGCCGGCGACACGCTGGCCTCGGCTTTGCTTGCCAATGGCATCACGCTGTTCGGCCGCTCGTTCAAGTACCATCGCCCGCGCGGCCTGCTGTCGGCCGGCGTCGAGGAGCCGAACGCGCTGGTGACGGTGCTGCGCGGCGACGTGCGCGAGCCCAATGTCGCTGCGACCATGGTCGAGATCTATGACGGGCTGGTGGCCGTCAGCCAGAACCGCTTTCCCTCGCTCGCCTGGGACGTCAACGCCGTCAACCAGCTCGGCGGCAAGATCCTGGCCGCCGGCTTCTACTACAAGACCTTCATGGGGCCTGTCTTCGGTCCGCTGAAAGGCACCCGCTTCTGGATGTTCTGCGAGCATTTCATCCGCCGCGCCGCCGGTCTCGGCAAGGCCGGCATTGCCGCCGACACCTCGCGCTACGAGCGCATGAATGCGTTTTGCGACGTGCTGGTGGTCGGCTCCGGCCCGGCCGGCCTGTCGGCCGCAAAGACGGCTGCCGACCAGGGCGCACGCGTTATCCTGGCCGAGTTGGAGCCGCGTTTCGGCGGCTCGGCCAACTGGTCCGGCGAGACCATCGACGGCGCGCCGGCCGCCGACTGGGCGGCGCGCACTGTCAGCCAGCTAGAAGGCTACGACACGGTGCGCCTTTTGCCGCGCACCACGGTGTGGGGCTATTATGACGGCAACACGCTGGCCGCACTCGAGCGCGTCACCGATCACAAGGAAACGCCTGGCAAGGGCGAACCGCGCCATCGCTACTGGGCAATCCGCGCCAAAACCGTGGTGCTGGCCACCGGCTCTTTCGAGCGGCCGCTGGTGTTCCCCGGCAATGACCGGCCGGGCGTCATGCTGGCGCATGCCGGCGAGCGCTACGCCAATGACTATGGCGTGCTGCCCGGCGACAGGATCGCGCTGTTCACCAACAATGACAGCGCCTATCGCTCGGCATTGGCGCTGAAGAAGGCCGGCGCGGCCATTGTTGCCATCATCGATGTGCGCCCCGAACTGTCGGCCGAGATGCGCAGCCTCGCCACCGAGGCCGAAGCCGAAATCCTCTCCGGTCATGCCGTGGTCGCCACCGAAGGCGGCAAGGCACTCTCCGGCCTCAAGGTGCAGCGCTTCGACATGAACTCCGGCTTGCTCAGCGGTGACGCCCGCAGCATCCACGCCGATTGCCTGCTGATGTCGGGCGGCTGGTCGCCGACCATCCATCTCGCCAGCCAGGCTGGTGCCAGGGCAGGATGGAACGCCGACCGCCAGGCCTTCCTGCCGCCGAAGCCGGCGCAGCAGCGCTGGATCGGTGCGGGCGCCTTCAACGGCAGCTTTTCGACCGCTGAAGCCATCGCCGAAGGCCGCGCCGCCGGTCTGTCCGCGGCCGGAGGAGCGACTGCGCCTGCAGCCTTGCCGGACGTCGAGGCAGCACCCGGCAGCCCCGATCCGGCGCCGGTGTTCGAGATCAAGGCGAAAGGCAAAAGCTTTGTCGACTTCCAGCATGATGTGACGGCCGAAGACGTGCGGCTGGCCCATCGCGAAGGCTTTGTCTCGGTCGAGCACCTGAAGCGCTACACCACGCTCGGCATGGCGACCGACCAGGGCAAGAATTCCAACGTGCCGGGCCTCGCCATCATGGCCGAGGCGCTGGGCAAGCCGATCCCCGAAGTCGGCACGACGCGTTTCCGCCCGCCCTATTCGGCGGTGTCGATCGGCTCGCTCGCCGCCGAACGTTTCGGCGATCTGAAGCCCGAGCGGCTGACGCCGATGCATGACTGGCACCTCGCCAATGGCGCGACCATGTATTCGGCCGGCCTCTGGTTCCGACCAATGATCTACGGGCTTTCAGGCGAGACGGTCGAGCAGGCCTATGTCCGCGAGGCCAAGGCGACGCGCGAAAGTGCCGGCATCGTCGACGTCTCGACGCTGGGCAAGATCGCCGTGCAGGGGCCGGATGCGGCGGAATTCCTCGACCGTGTCTACACCAACATGTTTTCCACGCTTGCCGTCGGCAAGGCTCGCTACGGACTGATGCTGCGCGAGGACGGTCTGGCCTTCGACGACGGCACCACCTGGCGGCTCGGCGAACAGGATTTCCTGATGACCACCACCACGGCCAATGCCGGCAAGGTGATGCAGCATCTGGAATATTTCCTCGACGTCATCTGGCCGGAGCTGAAGGTGCACGTCACATCAGTGACCGACGAATGGGCGGGTGCGGCCATAGGCGGGCCGAAGGCGCGCGCCGTCCTTGCGGCCTGCGTCACCGGCACCGCTGTCGACAACACAACCCTGCCCTTCATGGGCATTGTGCATGGCCAGATTGCCGGCGTGCCGGTGATGATTTGCCGGCTGTCTTTCTCCGGCGAGATGGCATTCGAGGTCTATTCCGGCGCCGGCTACGGCACCCATGTCTGGGAAGCGCTGGTCGAAGCCGGCAAGCCGTTCGGCCTGGTCACCTACGGGCTGGAGGCGCTCGGCACGATGCGCATCGAGAAGGGCCATGTCACCGGCGCCGAGATCGACGGCCGCACCACGGCGCGCGACCTGCATCTCGACTGGATGCTGTCGAAGAAGAAGCCGTTCATCGGCTCGGCGATGATGGACCGCGAAGGCCTGATCGCACCCGACCGGCTGCAACTGGTCGGCCTGGTCTCACTCGACAACCTTCCGCTCAACGGCGGCGCCCATATCGTGGCGGAGCTTGACGAGGCCAATCCGCACGATTCGCTCGGTCACGTCACCGCCTGCTGCTATTCGCCGGCGCTGGGCAAGCATATCGCGCTGGCTTTGGTCGAGGGCGGCAAGGCGCGGCATGGGACCCGGGCGTTCGTCTCCGATCCGCTGCGCAAGCGGTTCGGGCCGGTCGAGATCGTCTCCAACCATTTCTACGACCCGGACGGGAGCCGCATGCATGGCTGAGCGCCAATCACGTGAAAGCCAACGACCTGAGCGCCTCTCGCCGCTCGAGCCGGTGTTTCATCCGGGTTCACACGGCAATTTCGAGCATGGCGTCGATGTCATCCTGACCGAGACAAGGCCGGGCTCGATCCTGCAGCTTGCCGCATGGCCGGGCGCGGAAAAGCAACTGATCGAGGCGATCCGCAGCGTCACCGGCCTCGCTCTGCCCGACGGCGCAGGCAGCGGTCTGGCCAAGGACGGCAAGGCGGTATTCGGCTTTGCGCCGGGAAGGTTCACGGTCGTCGATGAAGCCGAGGGTCTGGCTTCGGCCTTTGCCAAGGCTGTCACCCCGGCCATCGGCACGGTGACCGACCTGTCGCATGGCCGCACTGCGATCCGCATCGCCGGGCCGAAGGCCGAATGGGTGCTGGCGAAATTCTTCGCCATCGACTTCGCGCTGCCCGCCTTCCCCGTCGGTGCCGGCCGCTCGACCACCCATCACGACGTCTTCGCCCAGATCCAGCGCACCCGCGCCGATCAGTTCGACATCTATGTCTTCCGCTCCTTTGCCCGCTCGTTCTGGAAGGCGCTTTGCCATGCAAGCGAGGAAGTCGGCTACGAAGTACAATAAGCGAAGCGGCCAAATAGCCGTTTCCCCTCGGCTTCTGGCATCAACGCCGACCGGTTCTGCCGCTAGAGAATCCTGCTGCAGACGCCCATGATGGGCGAAGTGGCCGTCCAACCGGTCCAAGGGGTCAAAAAGATCCCGTCTCAGAGTCGGCATCGTCGTTTGGTTCGAACATCCCCATGACTGCAGAACTATCCGCCGGCGCCACGGATCGCGCCGATGTGTCGGCCAGAGCCTTGCTCTTGCTGCCGCTGACGGTCGCCTGCGGTGTGTTCATGACCAGCCTCGACCAGAATGTCGTGGTCACTGCGCTGCCCGGCATCAGTGAAAGCCTTGGCCGCCCGCCGAGCCAACTCGGCCTGCTGATTACCGTCTATGTCGCCAGCCTGATCATCTCGATGCCGCTCGGTGGCTGGGCCGCCGACCGCTTCGGCCTGCGTAACGTCTACTGCTTTGCCTTGCTGGTCTTCGCGGCGTCATCGGCACTGTGCGGGCTGTCCAACGACATCTGGACGCTCGTCGGCGCCCGCGCGCTGCAAGGGTTCGGCGGCGCGCTGATGGGGACGCTGGGTCAGGTCGTCATCCTGTCGACGTTCCCGCGCAGCCGCACGCTGAAGATCAACATGTACATCTCGCTCGCCGGCCAGTCAGGACCGCTGGTCGGCCCGCTCGTCGGCGGCGCGCTGACCACCTACATTTCGTGGCGCTGGATCTTCTTCATCAACGTGCCGTTTGCGCTGGCGGCGGCCGTTCTTGCCGCCTCGCTGTTTCCGACGGTTACCAAACCGGTGCGCACACCGTTCGATTTTCCGGGCTTCCTGCTGGTCGGCAGCGGCATGGTGCTGCTGGTCTTCGGCATGGATTCGCTTGCCGCGAAAGACGCGAGCAGCAGCATGATCGCGGCCGAGCTGGCGCTGGCGATCATCATCCTGACGGTTGCCTCCTTCTACTGCCTGCGTGCCCGCAACCCCTTGCTGGACCTGAAACTGCTGCGCATCCGCACCTTCCGCATCTCCTTCCTCACCGGCGGCGGGCTGGACACGATCGGCTTAAGCTCCGTCGTCTTCCTGCTGCCGCTGATGTTCCAGCTCGGCTTCGGCATGAGCGCGGTGCAGGCGGGCTCGCTGACTTTCGTGGCGGCGATCGGCTCGCTGATCATGCGTGTCTTCATGCCGCGCCTGCTCAACCGCTTCGGCTTTCGCCGCGTGCTGGTCGTCAACACGCCGATCGTTGCTGCGATGGTTGCGGGCTTCGCGTTGATAGAGGCGACGACGCCTGTCTGGATCGTGCTTGCCTATATCTTCGCCTTCGGTGTCCTGCGCTCGGCGCAGTGGGCATCGACCGGCAATCTCGCCTATTCCGACATCGCCCCCGACCAACTCGCCCGCTTCAGTGCCCTCTATTACATTCTCTGGCAGCTGGCAGTTGCGATCAGCGTCGGCCTGGCAGCCGCACTGCTCTCATTCCTGGCTGCCGGCGGGCCGGCGGTGACCAATGATTTCCGCATCCTGTTCGTGGTCGAGGGCATCATCACGCTGTGCGCGCTGATCGCCTATCTCAAGCTGACACCACAGGACGGCGCCCATGTCAGCGGCCACGGCGCGCAATTGAGCGTAGACTAGAACCAGTAAGCCGAAGCTCGTCTTACTCGCTGAACGTCACCCACTCTTCGAGCGGCACGCGGTCGGTGCGGAAGTCGTTTTCGGGCTTGGACGTATCCTCGAGGCCGAGAGCCATGCCACAGACGACGATTTCCTCGTCGGGAATGTTGAGCACCGGCCTTATCTGCCGGTGATAGGGCGCGAAGGCTGCCTGTGGGCAGGTGTGCAGGCCCCTGCCCCGCGCCGCGACCATGATGTTCTGCAGGAACATGCCGTAGTCGATCCACGAACCCTGGTTCAGCCGCCGGTCGATGGTGAAGATCATGCCGACCGGCGCATCGAAGAAGACGAAGTTGCGGTCGTGCTGGGCGCGCATCTTGTCGACCTCGCGGCGGCCGATGCCGAGCGCCCCGTAGAGCCCGAAACCATTGGCGCGCCTGCGCGTGAGATAGGGTTCGAAGAACTGGGTGGGGTAGTAGCGATACTCGTCCCAATCGGCCTTTTCGGCGCGGATGCCGGAATTGAGGATGGCATCGGTGATCTGCTGCTTGACCTCGCCCTTGACCACATAGACCCGCCAGGGCTGCATGTTGGTGCCGGAAGGCGCGCGCGCGGCAACGGAGAGAATGGCACGGATCGTCTCGTCATCGACCATGTCGGGCAGGAAGGCACGCACCGAGCGGCGCGACAGGATCGCCTCGTCGACAACAGCCGCGTCCTGCGCGATTTGGGCGTTTTTTTCCAGCATGGGCCGTCCCTTTGCGCATACCCGGAAGGCCGAAACGGCGTTCAGAGAAGACCTTGCGCAGATTCCAAACCTTGGTCGCCGACCCGGCGCCCCAGATCAGCCGTTCGTGGCCGAGCCTTTGCATGAACCGTCAAAATCGCGCAAGCAAATCTTGTGGCCTCATGAAAATCCCCTTGATTTTTTCACGCACGTGGGGTCTCATGAAATTCACTCCAGAATTTTCATCCAGTGAGCGTTTTGCCCCCAGCTATCGCCAAAACATTGCCGGGACCTGACGAGCGCCTGCTGGCGAGCGACATCCGTGCGCTGCGCAAGGCGCGTGGGCTGACGCTGGCCGAGATCGCGCTGAAGCTCGGCCGCTCCGTCGGCTGGGTCAGCCAGGTCGAGCGCGGCCTGTCGATCCCTTCGCTCGGCGACCTCAGGGCCTTCGCCGACCTGTTCGGCGTGCCGCTCAGCCTGTTCTTCAGCCATGACGTGCCGATCGAGAAGGAGCGCGGCGTTGTCGTGCGCGCTGGCAGCCGCCGCACGCTTGGCACAAGCGAAACCGGCCTTGTGGAGGAGCTTCTGTCACCCGATCTCGGCGGTAGTTTCGAGATGGTGCGTTCGATCTTCGCGCCGGGCGCGGAGTTGAAGACCGAACAGCTGCGACCGACCGAGGAAGCCGGCTATATCGCTTCGGGTATTTTCGAGATCGAGATCGCCGGCGTCTGGCATCGGCTCGGCGAAGGCGATTCCTTCCGCTTCGAGCGCAAGCCGTACCGCTGGCGCAATCCCGGCAGCGAGCCGGCCGTGGTCATCTGGGTGGTTTCCCCGCCCGTATATTGAATTGAACTGGGAGAAGAACATGGCCGGTTTGCCGACCACGGCACGCGTGGTGATCATCGGAGGTGGTGTCGTCGGCACCTCCTCGCTCTATCACCTGTGCAAGGCCGGCTGGACCGACTGCGTGCTGCTTGAGAAGAACGAGCTGACATCGGGCTCGACCTGGCATGCCGCCGGCAATGTGCCGACCTTCTCGTCGTCCTGGTCGCTTATGAACATGCAGCGCTATTCGACCGAGCTTTATCGCGGTCTCGCCGACGCGGTCGACTATCCCATGAACTATCACGTCACCGGCTCGCTGCGGCTTGCCCACTCCAAGGAGCGCATGCAGGAATTTCAGCGCGCCAAGGGCATGGGCCGCTACCAGGGCATGGACATCGACATTGTCGGTCCCGACGAGATCAAGCGCCGCTATCCCTTCATCGAGACGCATGATCTCAAAGGCGCGCTCTACGACCCGAGCGACGGCGACATCGACCCGGCGCAGCTGACGCAGGCGCTGGCCAAGGGCGCGCGCGACATGGGCGCGAAAATCGTCCGCTTCTGCCCGGTCACGGGTGTGCGCCGCGAGAACGACGAATGGGTGGTTGTAACCCCGCAAGGCGAAATCCGCTGCGAGATCGTCGTCAACGCCGCCGGCTACCGTGCCGCCGAAGTCGGCAAAATGTTCGGCCGCGATGTGCCGATGATGGTGATGAGCCATCAGTACATTCTGTTCGAGGAAATCCCCGAACTGATGGCGTGGTCTAAGGAACAGGGCAAGAAACTGCCGCTGCTGCGCGACGTCGACACGTCCTATTATCTGCGCCAGGAAAAGAACGGCATGAATCTCGGCCCCTATGAGCGCAATTGCCGCGCGCATTGGGCGACCCACAACGACCCTATGCCGGAGGATTTCTCCTTCCAGCTGTTCCCCGACGATCTCGACCGTCTCGAACATTATCTGGCCGACGCCGTCGCCCGCGTGCCGATCCTCGGGACCGCAGGCCTGTCCAAGGTCATCAACGGACCGATCCCCTACGCGCCGGACGGCAATCCGCTGATCGGTCCGATGCCCGGCGTTCCCAATGCTTTCGAGGCCTGCGTCTTCACTTTCGGCATCGCGCAAGGCGGTGGCGCCGGCAAGGTGCTGGCCGAATGGATCACCGAAGGCCAGACCGAATGGGACATGTGGTCCTGCGATCCGCGCCGCTTCACCAGCTTTGCCGCCGCACAAGACTACAGCGTCGCCAAAGGCATGGAGATCTACGGCAACGAATACGCCATCCAGTTCCCGCGCCATGCCTGGCCAGCGGGGCGCGACCGCAAGCTGTCGCCGATCCACGATCGCATCAAGGCGCTCGGCGCCCAGTTCGACGCTTACAATGGCTGGGAGCGTGCCACCTGGTACGCGAAGGACGGCGACGATACGTCGGAAGAAGCCACGCTTACCTTCAACCGAGAAGGGCCGTGGCATCACCGCGTGCGCGAAGAATGCCTGTCTGTGCGCGATGCCGCCGGCATTCTGGACCTGCCCGGCTTCTCGCGCTTCAACCTCGAAGGCCCTGGCGCAGCCGAATGGCTGGCGCTGCAGGTCACCGGCCTGGTGCCCAAGCCCGGCCGCATCGGCCTCGTCTACTTCGCCGACGACAAGGGCCGCATCGTCACCGAGATGTCGGTGGTGCGCCATGGCGAAGAGCAGATGACGCTGATCACCGCGGCGGTAGCGCAGTGGCACGATTTCGAATGGCTGAAGTCGCGCATGCCGAAGGACGCAGCTTTCACCCTCACCGACAGGACCGAAGACTATTCGACGCAAATCCTCGCCGGTCCCAATTCGCGCAAGATACTGGCCGAGGTCTGTGGCGCGGATCTCTCGCTGCCCTGGCTGACGCATCAGGAAACCACCATCGCCGGCCGCTGGGCGAAGCTGGTGCGCGTATCCTTCGCCGGCGAACTCGGCTGGGAAATCCACACCAAGGTGGAAGACACCGGCGCCATCTTCGACGCCGTCTGGGCGGCAGGACAAAGGCACGGGCTAAAGCCGTTCGGCATGTATGCGCTGGATTCGCTGCGTCTCGAAAAAGGCTACCGGACCTGGAAGGGCGACCTGTCGACCGACTATACGGTCCTGCAGGGCGGGCTCGAGCGCTTCGTCAAATGGGACAAGCCCGACTTCCGCGGCAAGGCAGCTTTGCAGAACGAAAAGCAACAGGGCGTGAAGAAGCGCTTCGTCACCCTGGTCGTCGAAAACCCCGGCGATTGCGACGCGCCTTCGGTGTCGACGCTGTGGCATGACGGCAAGATCGTCGGCGAGACGACGTCGGGCGGTTGGGGTCATCGCATCGACAAATCGATCGCGCTCGGCATGCTGCGCGCCGACCTGGCTGAACCGGATACTGCCATCGAGATCGAAATCTTCGGCGACCGTTTCAAGGCGGTCGTGCAGAAGGACGAGCCGCTGTGGGATCCGAAGAATGAGAGGCTGCGGGCGTGAAAGCAGTTATCCTCACCGATGGCGGTATGGGCCAGGAGTTGGTCCGCCGCAGCAAATCCGAGCCGACGCCGCTGTGGTCGGCCAGGGTGCTGATCGACGAGCCGGATCTGGTGCGCGACCTGCATGCGGAATTCATCCTTGCCGGCGCCCGCGTCATCACCATCAACACCTATTCGGCGACGCCGGAGCGGCTCGCGCGGGAAGGCGCAGAGGACCTGTTCAAGCCGCTGCAGAAGCGCGGCATCGAACTCGCAAGGCAAGCTTGCGAGCAAGCCGGCGAGGCAACCATCGCCGGCTGCCTGTCGCCGCTATTCGGCAGCTATGCGCCGGCACTGACCATTTCCTATCAGGACACACTCGACATCTACCGCCGCATCGTTGCCGAGCAGGCGGACGGCGTCGATCTCTTTCTGTGCGAAACCATGGCCTCGGCCGATGAGGCGCGCGCGGCCGTCACGGCGGCATCGGAAAGCGGCAAGCCGGTCTGGGTGTCATGGACGCTGGCTGACCACGGTACCCCGCGCCTGCGCAGCGGCGAAGCGATCGCCACGGCCTCCCGTGCACTCGACGGGCTGCAACTCGCAGCACGGCTGGTCAATTGCTGTCGGCCCGAAGCGATCGCCGCGGCACTGCCCGAGCTGATCGATCTCGGCGGCCCGGTCGGCGCCTATGCCAATGGCTTCACCTCTACCGAAGCGCTCAAGCACGGCGGCACAGTCGATGTGCTGCACGCCCGCCACGACCTTGGTCCTGATGCCTATGCCGACCAGGCGCTCGGCTGGGTCGAGGCCGGCGCCACCATCGTCGGCGGATGCTGCGAAGTCGGCCCTGCCCACATCGCTGCCTTGCGTGACCGGCTCGAACGGGCCGGTTACCAGATTTCGGGAGTTCAATGATGCCCAGACCGTCAAAGCGCATTTCCGGCATCGTGCCTTCGGGCAAGGATGGCTGGGAGGTCCACACCGAGGCCTGGGCCCGCAAGGAGGCGGGCCAGGACATCATCATGCTGTCGGTCGGCGACCATGATTTCGATACGCCGTCGCAAACAATCGAAGCCTGCGTGACCGCGGTACGCGGCAGCAACCACCACTACACCCCTCTTCCCGGCGTTCCGCGCCTGCGCCGGGCAATGGCAGCGGCCTCGACCGCTTGCACCGGCATCGAAACAGGCCCCGAGCAGGTGATTGCCACGCCCGGCGGCCAGGCAGCCCTTTATGCCGCCGTGCAAGCCGTGCTCGACCAGGGCGACCATGCCATCGTCGTGGCGCCTTACTACGCCACCTACCCCAACACGTTCAGCGCCGCCGGCGCCAGCTTCACCGTGGTCGAGACGCCGGCCGAGGACGGTTTCCAGCCGCGCGCCGACAGAATCCGCGCGGCACTGAAGCCCAACACGCGCGCCATATTGATCAACACGCCGAACAACCCGACCGGTGCCGTCTATTCGCGCGAGCGGCTGGAAGAGCTGGCCGATATCTGCAAAGAGCATGATCTCTGGCTGCTGTCGGACGAGGTCTACTGGACGCTGGGCGGTGGTGAGCACATCTCGCCACGCGGCCTGCCCGGCATGGCCGAGCGCACGCTGGTCATCAACTCGATGTCCAAGAGCCATGGCATGACCGGCTGGCGCATGGGCTGGCTGACCGGCCCGGCTGAGATGATCACGCTGTTGACCAACCTCAACCTGGTGACGACCTACGGCCTGCCGGCTTTCATCTCGATCGCCTGCGCCGAGGCGCTGGAGAACCGTTATGGCGTCAAGGAAATCGCCGAGCGGTATGCGGCGCGCCGCACCGCGATGCTCGACGCTGTGCGCGGCATGAACAATGTCAGCGTGCACGGCTCCGAAGGCGGCATGTATGTCATGCTGGACATCTCGGCCGTCGAGCCCGACGACGAGAAATTCGCCTGGGCCTTTCTCGACGCGGAAAAGGTCGGCGTCATGCCGGGCTCCAGCTTCGGCAAGGCCGCTGCGGGCCACATCCGCATCAGCCTCTGCCAGCCGGAACCGGTACTTCAGGAGGCTGCGCAGCGCCTGCGCCGCTTCGCATCCAGCTATCGCCGCGAGGCCGCATGACCAAGAGCATTCCAACCAAGGCCCGCGCCGTGATCATCGGCGGCGGCGTCTCCGGCTGTTCGGTTGCCTATCATCTGGCCAAGCTCGGCTGGACCGACGTCGTGCTGTTGGAGCGCAAGCAGCTGACATCCGGCACAACGTGGCACGCCGCCGGCCTGATCGGCCAGCTGCGCGGCTCGCAGAACATGACGCGGCTGGCGAAATATTCGGCCGACCTCTACGTCAAGCTGGAGGCCGAAACCGAAGTCGGCACCGGCATGCGCCAGGTCGGCTCGATCACCGTGGCGCTGACCGAGGAGCGCAAGCACGAAATCTACCGGCAGGCCTCGCTGGCGCGCGCCTTCGACGTCGACGTGCGCGAGATTTCACCCAATGAAGTCAAACAGATGTACCCGCATCTCAACGTCTCCGACGTCGTCGGCGCCGTGCATCTGCCCCTCGACGGCCAATGCGATCCCGCCAACATCGCCATGGCGCTGGCCAAGGGTGCGCGCCAGCGCGGCGCCACTATCGTCGAGAATGTGAAGGTCACCAAGGTTGATACCCGGGACGGTCGCGTCACCGGTGTGTCGTGGGCGCAGGGCGAAGACCAGGGCACCATCGAGGCCGACATCGTCGTCAACTGTGCCGGCATGTGGGCGCGTGAGCTCGGCGCCCAGAACGGCATCACCATACCGCTGCATGCCTGCGAGCATTTTTACCTCGTCACCGAGCCGATCCCCGGCCTCGGTCGCCTGCCGGTGCTGCGCGTTCCCGACGAATGCGCCTACTACAAGGAAGATGCCGGCAAGATGATGCTCGGCGCTTTCGAGCCGGTGGCCAAGCCATGGGGCATGGACGGCATCCGCGAGGATTTCTGCTTCGACCAGTTGCCCGAGGACATGGAGCATTTCGAGCCGATCCTCGAAATGGGCGTCAACCGCATGCCGATGCTGGCGACTGCCGGCATCCATACCTTCTTCAACGGCCCCGAGAGTTTCACGCCCGACGACCGCTACTATCTCGGCGAGGCGCCGGAACTCCGTGGCTACTGGATGGCGACCGGCTACAATTCGATCGGCATCGTCTCTTCCGGCGGCGCCGGCATGGCGCTGGCGCAGTGGATCAACGATGGCGAAGCACCGTTCGACCTCTGGGAAGTCGACATCCGCCGCGCCCAGCCGTTCCAGAAGAACCGCCGCTATCTCAAGGAGCGCGTCTCCGAAACGCTCGGCCTGCTCTATGCCGACCATTTTCCCTACCGGCAGATGGCGACGTCGAGGAATGTCAGGCGTTCGCCTTTGCATGAGCACCTGAAGGCGCGCGGCGCCGTGTTCGGCGAAGTCGCCGGTTGGGAGCGCGCCAACTGGTTTGCCAGGCCGGGACAGGAGCGCGAATACCGCTATTCCTGGAAACGACAGAACTGGTTCGACAATCAGCGCGAGGAGCATCTTGCGGTCCGCAACAAGGTCGGCCTGTTCGACATGACCTCGTTCGGCAAGATACGCGTCGAGGGCCGTGATGCCTGTGCGTTCCTGCAAAAGCTCTGCGCCAACGACATGGACGTGGCGCCGGGCAAGATCGTCTACACCCAGATGCTCAACCAGCGCGGCGGCATCGAGAGCGATCTCACCGTCTCGCGGCTGTCGGAGACAGCCTACTTCCTCGTCGTGCCGGGCGCCACGTTGCAGCGCGACCTCGCCTGGCTGCGCCGGCATGTCGGCGAAGACTTCGTCGTCATCACCGATGTCACGGCTGCGGAAAGCGTGCTCTGCCTGATGGGTCCGGATGCGCGAACGCTGATCCAGAAGGTCAGCCCCAACGATTTCTCCAACGAGAACAATCCGTTCGGCACCTTCCAGGAGATCGAGATCGGCATGGGCCTCGCCCGCGCTCATCGCGTCACCTATGTCGGCGAACTCGGCTGGGAGCTTTACGTCTCGACCGACCAGGCGGCGCATGTCTTCGAGGCGATCGACGAGGCTGGCGCGGATATCGGCCTGAAACTCTGCGGTCTGCATACGCTGGATTCCTGCCGCATCGAAAAAGCCTTCCGCCATTTCGGCCACGACATCACCGACGAGGACAATGTGCTGGAAGCCGGCCTCGGTTTCGCGGTGAAGACCGGAAAAGGCGAGTTCATTGGCCGTGATGCCGTGCTGAGGAAAAAGGAAGCCGGCCTTTCACGCAGGCTGGTGCAGTTCCGCCTGAAAGACCCTGAGCCCCTGCTCTTCCACAATGAGGCGATCCTGCGCGACGGTAAGATCGTCGGCCCGATCACTTCGGGTAATTACGGCCATCATCTCGGCGGCGCAATTGGGTTGGGTTATGTGCCCTGTCAAGGCGAGAGCGAGGCGGACGTGCTTGCCTCAACCTACGAGATCGAAATCGCCGGCGAGCGCTTTGCAGCAGAAGCCTCGCTGAAGCCGATGTACGATCCGAAGGCGGAACGGGTGAAGATGTAGCGCCTCTTCCTTCGCCCCGTTCACGGGGAGAAGGTGGCCCGAAGGGCCGGATGAGGGGCGGCGCTAGCATTCGAAAGTTCGCGCCGCCCCTCATCTGCCTGCCGGCATCTTCTCCCCGTAAACGGGGCGAAGAAGGCTAACCTCAAAACCGCTCCAGCTTGGCCCGCACCTTCCCCAAAAACGCCGCCCGGCTCTTCGGCGTCGAGGCGTCCATCAGGTAATGCGCCAGGAAGAAGGTCCGGCAGCGGCGGGCGCACAGCGCCCGCATGCCACGCAAAAGGGTCTTGCGGCCGGGCTGGCCGACGACGACGCTCCACCAGGTCGGCGCGCCGCAAGTGGTGATGACGCCGACCTTGGTGACATGCGTCATCAGCGACGTGATGCGCCCCTTGCCCGCCGGCAGCCTGAAGGCGACATCGGTCGCCCACACCCGGTCGAGCCAGCCCTTCAGCATGGCCGGCAGCCCGTACCACCAGGTCGGATAGATGAAGAGGATCGCCTGCGCCCAGGCGAGATGCTCGAAATGCGGCTTTAGAGCCGGATCCTCCGGCGCGCGGTCATTGTAGGCGCGCCGCTCGTCGCTTCCCATCACCGGATCGAATTTTTCGGCATAGAGGTCGAGCAGGCGCACCTCCCAGCCGCGCGCCTGAAGCACGTCGACCGCTGTGTCGCGGATGGCGGCGCAAAAACTTTCGGGCACCGGATGGCAGTAGACCACCAGCACACGCATCAGAATGTATCCATCCTGGCCGCGACCTTGGCGAGGAAGGCCGCCCGCGTCTCGTCGGTCGACAGGTTCATCGAATAATGCGCGAGGTAGGACACAGGCGCGCCGGGCTTGACCGTCGCGCGCAGCATCCGCTTGACCAGCCGGCGCGGCGGATCGCCCATGAGCATGGCGCGAAACCGGCTGCCGCCATAGGTGGTGACGGCGGTCAGCTTGCGGATGTTGTGCAGCGACGGCTGCGCCTTGCCGTCCACCAGCTTGAACGACACGCCGGGCAGGAACACGCGGTCGAAAAAGCCCTTCAGGATCGCCGGAAAACCATAGTTCCAGACGGGGTAGGACAGCACCAGTGCCTCGGCCTTGAGCAGGCGCTCGACATAGGGCGCGGTCGGGTCCGAAGGGCTGCGCGGGTTGTGATAGTCGAGCCGCTCCGCACGCGTCAGCCTGGGGTCGAAATCCTCGGCATAAAGATCACAATCGTCGACCTCATGGCCTGTCGCCGTCAGCCGCTCGACGATCGTCCGATGCAGGCCGGCATTGAAGCTGGTCTCCACCGGATGCGCATGGAGGACGAGGACTTTCATGGGGAGGCATTGCCGGGGTCAGCGCGAGGCACCCCCCTCTGCCCTGCCGGGCATCTCCCCCTCAAGGGGAGAGATTGGCAGCTTTTACGCCGCGCCTGTCCTTCCAACATTGGAGATTGGCGAAAGCGGCGGAGCAAATAATCTCCCCCCTTGAGGGGGAGATGGCCGGCAGGCCAGAGGGGGGTGGACGGGCGCAAACCTCTCATCACACCGCCTTCTGCAGGCCCTTGAACAAAAAAGTCCGGCCCGAGCGATAGTCATAATCCGAATTTTCCCAGGCGATCATCTTGCCGGGGTTGAGCAGACCTTGCGGATCGGTCTCGCGCTTGAAGGCGAGCTGGATTTCGTCGGTCTGCTTCATGCCGCCCTCTTCCAGCGTGTAGCGATGCGGGTTGAAGATCGGGCAACCATTCTCCTCATGCAGCCGGATGATCTCGTCGAGCCGCGCCTCGGTGGTGAATTTGACCAGCGGCAGGCCGAAGCAGGTGATGTTGCCGTCCAGCCGCACAAATTCGAGATGCGAAAAAACCTCGTCCGGAAACATCGCGTCCATCTTCTCGACCAGCGCCAACTGGTTGGGAAATGGATAGAGCGATTGCAGATAGGTGATCGCGGGATCGACGCGCAGCGCCCTGAGCGTTGTGTGGTTCCACGCCAGCTCGAAGCCCGGCGGCAGACCCTTCTTGTCCTCATCCGTCGCCGTCGCCGCATTGAAGATGATTTCGCCACCGGCGCGGCGGGTGAAGGCAAGGAACGCGTCGAGCCCATGCCGCGCGACCATGACGACGCAGATGCTCTGCCCTTCCTTCAGGAACTTCTGATGGCGCTTGAAATAGAGCTGCGGCACGGGTGCGGCGATCGGCGTGATCAGCTTCGTGAGAATGCCGTCCTGGCAGGCCAGCGCATTGCCGTAGCGGGCCGCCGGCATGAAAGCGTCGAACCCGACGATGACATCGATCCATTCATAAGCCGCTGTCAGCGGCATCTCGACCTCGGAAATGATGCCATTGGTGCCATAGGCGTGGGTCACCTTGTGCAGGTCCTCTCCGGTGAGTTCGAGAACCTTCGGCTCGGCTTCCATGGTGACGACGCGCAGGCGCAGCACATTGCCGAAATCACGCAAGCCGCCGAAATTGATCGAGCCGACGCCGCCCGACCCGCCGGCAATGAAGCCGCCGATCGAAGCGGTGTTGTAGGTCGACGGCGACAGCCTGAGCTCCTGCCCGGAATGCGCCCGTGTCGCTCTGTCGATGTCGGCCAGGATCGCGCCCGGTCCGGTCACCACACGCCCCGGCGCGATCGACTTGATCTCATTCATCTCGGCCAGGTTGAGCACCACACCGCCCGACAGCGGCATCGCCTGGCCGTAATTGCCGGTGCCGCTGCCGCGCGGGGTCACCGGGACGCCGTGACGGTGGCAGGCGGCGAGCACGCGGATCAGTTCTGCCTCATCCTTCGGCGTCACGATCAGATCCCCGGTGACATGGTCGAGCTGCTGCTTCAGCACCGGGCTGTACCAGTAGAAATCGCGGCTCTTCTGCTGGACGATGGCCGGATTGTCGTCGAGTTTTATCCCGTCGAGATCGCGTTTGAGCGCCGAAACATCCATTAGTCCACCATCAGTTCGTCGAGCTCGGCATAGTCGGGCAATTGCCGATCGATCGCCTTGCCGTCGCGCACGACGATGCGATCCGATTCGGGCCGCGACAGCAATTCGGTCCAGCTTCGCCCCTTGAAGACGATGAAGTCGGCGCTGCCGCCGGCGGCAAGCGTGCCGACGCCGTCAAGCCGCATCACCTTGGCTGGCGTCGACGCCACCGCCTGCGGCCAGTCCGCCACCGGGTGGTCGAAATGCAGGATGCGCGTCGCCATGCGGTAGACCTCCAGCATGTCGAGATCGCCATAGGCATAGAACGGGTCGCGCGTGTTGTCGGAAGCAACGGCGACCGCAATGCCCCTCGCCTTCATCTCGTGCAGCAGCGTCACGCCGCGCCAGCGTGGTGTGGTCTGGTCAACACGCCGGTCCTGCAGATAGAGGTTGCACATCGGCAGCGACACCACCGCCAGCCCCGCCTTGGCCACCTTGTCCAGCGTATCCAGCACGTCGAGATCAGGCTGGCGTGCCAACGAGCAGCAATGCCCCACCAGGATGTTGCCCTCAAAGCCGTTCCACAGCGCCGCCTCTGCGATCTTCTTCAAGGAGATCGCAGCGACATCGTCGGTCTCGTCGGCGTGGAAATCGAGGTCGAGCCCATGCTTGATCGCCTCGGCAAACACCTTGTCGAGCAATTCCTCGAGGTCGGGCACCATATAGGTGACGACGCCGAGCACGCCCTTGGCGGCGGCCACGCGCTTGGCCAGCCTCTCGAACCATTCCCTGTCGCGCACGCCTTCGATGCCGAGCAGACAGGCCGCCTGCAACTCGATGCGGCCACGCCATTTGTCCCGCATTATCTCGAACACCGGCCAGGAGATTTCTTCCTGCGGCGGCACGCTGTCGAGATGCGTGCGTAGCGCCCTGGTGCCGTGCGCGTAGGCGCAGCGCAGCGAGAAATCCATGCGCCGCGCGACGTCCTCAGCACTCCAGCGCGCGGCGCGGTCGGCGCCGGTGGCATTGAGCGCGCCCATGAACGTGCCGTCTGGATTGGGTTTTCTGGGCCAGATATGGCCCTTGTCGATATGGGTATGGCAGTCGACGAAACACGGCAGGATGATACGGCCGGCGAGGTCGATGGCGTCTGTCGGCGCTTTTGATTTCTTATGCGCGGCGATGGCTGAGATCTTGCCATCGGCAATGGCGATGTCAGCCAGTGCGAAGCCGTCATTATCGAAGGCACCGGCAAAGCCCGGTGTCAGCGATCGATGAACACGGACGTTGGCGAGATGGTAAGAGCCAAAGGGCGGTATCAAGCCTTACCCCCCTCTGCCCTGCCGGGCATCTCCCCCCTCAAGGCAGGGGAATCGCATATGCGGAACAAAGATGGAATTTCGCGACGTTTGTTCTCGACGCGATTCCGATTTGTTCGCCGTTCGATTCCTCGAACGAGTCCATATGCGATTGCCCTGCCCCTCAAGGGGGGAGATTGGCAGCTTCAACCGAGCCGCCTCTTCAGCAACATCTATGAGTGGCGAAAGCCAAAGAAACATCCGATCTCCCCCCTTGAGGGGGAGATGGCCGGCAGGCCAGAGGGGGGTGCTTCGCGCCAACGTCCCGCTCACTTCGTCACCCTACCGCTCCTGCTTCAGCGCGCTCTCGTGCCAGCGGCGCAGGATGAGATGCGACACCAGCGACAGCACCAGGAAGATCACTATGCCGGTGAGCGAAATCAGGATCAGCGCCGCGAACAGCCTTGGCGCGTTGAGCCGGTAGCCGGCCTCGATGATGCGCGACGCCAGCCCCGACGACTGCCCCTGCGCGCCGGCGACGAACTCGGCCACCACAGCGCCGATCAGCGACAGGCCGCCGGCGATCTTCAAGCCGCCGAGGAAATAGGGCATCGCCGCCGGCAGCCTGAGATAGCGCAATTGCTGCCAGCGCGTCGCGCCGTTGAGCTTGAACATATCGCGCAGATTGCGGTCGACGGAATTCAGGCCGAGCGTGGTGTTGGACAGGATCGGGAAGAAGGCGACGATCCAGGCGCAGAGCAGCAGCTTTACCGTCTGGTTGTTCACATAGATGTTGATCAGCGGGAAGATCGCCACGATCGGCGTCACCTGCAGCACGATGGCGAAAGGGAAGAACGACATCTCCACCCATTTCGATTGGGCAAACAGCACCGCCAGCCCAACGCCGCCAATGACGGCCAGCAACAGGCTGAGGAAGGTGATCCTGAGCGTCACCAGAAGCGAGGAGAACAGCAGCCCGGCATCGTCGTACAGCGTCTGCAGCACGACGCCCGGACGCGGCAGGATGTATTTCGGAATCTCGTTCCAGACGCAGATACGGTCCCAGAACCAGATCGCCAGGATCATGATTGCCAGCGGCAGCAGCCATCTACCAATCCGCTCCAGCCGCTCCTGGCGCACACGGCCCGCCTCCTCCGGATCGAGAGTCAGTGAGGGCTGCTCAATGGCCGTCATGGTGCGGTCCGGCTGATGTGTTGATGGCGTTGACGAGAATGTCCGAGGCCTGGCGGCAGAGCGCGGCATAGTCGGGCGAGGTCCGAAACACCTCGTCACGCGGATAGGCGGCATCGATGGCCAACTCGGCATGGACGCGTCCCGGCCGCGCCGCCATGACGACGACTCGGTTGGACAGGAACACGCTTTCGAAGACGCTGTGGGTGACGAAGACGACTGTAAAACGCTCGTCCTGCCATAGCTCCAGAAGATCGTTATTGAGCTTGAAACGGGTGATCTCGTCGAGCGCTGCGAACGGCTCGTCCATCAACAGGATGCGCGGCTTGGTCACCATGGCGCGCGCGATCGAGACGCGCATCTTCATGCCGCCGGAAAGCTCGCGCGGCACGGCATTCTCGAAGCCGGTCAGATGCACCCGCGCCAGCATCTCCGTCACCGCCGGCGCCGCCTTGGCGCGCGAGATGCCTTTGAGTCTCAGCGGCAGCCAGACATTGTCGAAGACATTGGCCCAGGGCAGCAGCGTCGGCTCCTGGAAGACGAAGCCGATGTTCGAGCGGTCGATCGAACCGCGCCAGTCGAGCACGCCGGAGGTCGGCGTCGACAGGCCGGCGATCAGCCTGAGCGCCGTCGACTTGCCGCAGCCGGACGGCCCGAGCAGGCTGAGAAAATCGCCTTCGCGGATTGTCAGGTCGACATCGCTCAGCGCCGTCACGCCGTTGGAAAACACCTTGCCGACATGGCGCAGCGCCAAAAGCATCGGGCTTTCGCTCGACGCTGTCATGGGCGCCTTCGCCATTGTCTCCAGTCTCACGATTACTTCTTCAGCTCGAGCCCGACGCCCTTGTTGATGAAGGCCAGCGTATAGGCCTTCTTGATGTCGATGCCGGGCTGCGCGACCTTGGCCTTGACCATCTTGTCGTAGAAACTCTGGATGCGTGCGTCGGTCATGGCGCCGATGCCGAGCTTCTCCGAATCGCCGGAATCGACCACGCCGAATTTTTTCAGCTGTTCGATCGAGAAGGCGATCTGCTCATCCGTCATGTCAGGATTATCCTTCTTGATCATGTCGTTGGCGGCCTTGTTGTCGCCGTAGAGATAGTTGTACCAGCCCTTGGCCGAGCCATCGACGAAGCACTGCACCACCTCCGGCCGCTTGTCGATCGTGTCCTGCATGACCTCGACGGTGGTCGCATAGGTCTCCCAGCCATAGTCGGCGAGCAGGAACTGGTTGGGCAGGAAGCCGCCCGCTTTCTGCACTGCGAACGGCTCCGAGGTGACATAGCCCTGCTGGATCGACTTCTTGTTGGCGATGAAGGGCGCCGGATTGAAGGTGTAGGGCACGCGCTTGGCGGCATCGAAGCCGAGTTCGGTGACCATCCACTGGAAGAAGGTCTGCGCGCCCTCGTCGCCGAGAATGTACTGGTCGGCGTTCTTCAGATCTTCCCACTTGTCCAGTCCCTGCCCCGGCTGGGACATGATGACCTGCGGATCCTTCTGGAAATCGGCGGCGACGACCCGCATCGGAATGCCCTGCTGCACGGCATCGAAGGCCGACAAGAGATTGCCGCCCATGTAGAAATCGAGCTTGCCGGCCAGCAGCAGCGGCCGGCCGCTGACCTGCGGGCCGCCCTGCGAGATCGTCACGTCGAGGCCGCAAGCGGCATAGGTGCCGTCGGCCACGGCCTGGTAGTAGCCGCCATGCTCGGGCTCGGCCAGCCAATTGGTGCCGAAGGTGACTTTTTCGTTCGCAGCCGCACCCAGCGTGCTGGCCCCAAGCAGCGCGAGCGCGCCAGCCAAAATCTTCCGTCTTCCGTACATCGACACCACCCTTTGTTGGCTCCGGAGCGTCACGCGCCGGGCTCGACACCATTGGTCCAAGAAGCAAGACACATGCCACCGCCCGGACCGCCTGCTTCACGCGGACGTCATTGCCAAGACCGGACGGGTCATGCTGTGCGGGAGGCATCGTGCCTATTTTTTGGACGCCTGTCCACAATCGCCCCTATGCCATGCACCGCATCTTGAGGGCCCAGCCGTCCGGCCCTAGGCTAGCCGCAGAACCGGAGATTGCCATGTTCAGATTCCTCACCCCGAAGTCGATCAAGCCGCCCTTCGCCCGCTA
Source organism: Mesorhizobium sp. P2_F7 (assembly GCF_056403695.1). Lineage (NCBI taxonomy): Bacteria > Pseudomonadati > Pseudomonadota > Alphaproteobacteria > Hyphomicrobiales > Phyllobacteriaceae > Mesorhizobium > Mesorhizobium sp. P2_F7. The sequence continues at coordinate 351,743 of NZ_JBFUFA010000005.1, forward strand.
CAGTCACGGCGTCGAGGTCCCCTCAGGCAAGCGGCTGGTGCTGTGCTCGGGTCAGGTCGCCATCACGGCGGATGATCAGATCCCGGAGGATTCCGGCGCGCAGGCCGAGTTGTGCTTCCAGAACATCGCGGCGGTATTGGCTGAGGCCGGGCTCGGGCTTGCCGACATCGTGCGCATCAACGCCTATGTCACCGACCGCGCGCATCTGCGCCCCTATATGGACGTCCGCGACCGCTTGTTTAGCAGCCCGGCGCCCGCCTCGACGCTGATGATCGTGTCGGGCTTCGCGCGGCCGGAGTTCAAGGTCGAGGTTGAGGCGATCGCGGCCGGGTGATCGACAGGCGGCGTTTGGCGCGCTAGGTCTCCCGGCACATTGAAGAGGCATGACATGACCGTTGCTAACAGACGCGTGTGGTGGGGCGACTACCGGACCACTGAATACGCCGCGATCGACCCGGAAGCGACCATTGCCGTTCTGCCGGTAGCTGCAATCGAGCAGCACGGCCCGCATCTTCCGGTTTCGACCGACACGTCGATCATGAACGGCATGCTGGAGACGGTGATTGCCCGCCTGCCAACCGATCTCGACATCCGCATCCTGCCGGTGCAGGCGGTCGGCAAGTCGAACGAGCATCTGCATGCGCCGGGCACGCTGACCTTGCCGGCGACGACCCTGGTCGACGCCTGGACCGAGCTAGGCCTGTCCGTTGCCCGCGCCGGGGTGAGAAAATTGATCGTCGTCAACTCGCATGGCGGCAATGAAGAGATCATGGGCATCGTCACGCGCGAGCTGCGCGTGCGTGAAAGGATGCTGGCGGTGAAGACCAGCTGGCAGCGTTTTGGCCGCCCGGCCGGCATGTACACCGAGTTGGAGGACCGCCACGGCATCCATGGCGGCGACGTCGAGACCTCGCTGATGCTGCATTTCCGCCCGGACCTCGTCGACATGGGCAAGGCTGACAATTTTGTCTCCAAGGTCGCCCGCGCCGAAACGGAATTTGCACTGCTGCGCCACACCGGAACCCACGCCTTCGCCTGGATCGCCAGCGACCTCAACCCGAACGGCGTCGTCGGCGACGCCTCGATCGCAACGGCCGAGAAAGGCCGGCTGACGGCAGAGCATCAGGCCGACGGCTTCATCACCCTGTTGAAAGATGTGCGCAAGGCGAAGCTTGCCGACTGGCTGGCGTAAAGGCTCAGCCGTCGATCTTCAGCACAAACGGCGTGCCTTCGAAAGCGTCGGCGCCGCGCCCGATCGCTTCGATCGCCGAAATCATTCGGCCCTCGCGCCCAAGCAGCGCATCGGCGACGGCAATCAGCCGTGGATTGGGCGTCGCCGATGGCGACAGCTTCCGCAATGTCTGCGCCAATTCCGCCTCGTCGCGCTTCGGGGCGAGCGCCGCCGCGATGATATAGGCCGAGGCCGTCGAGCGGCTGATACCGGCATAGCAATGCACGACCATTGGCTTGGCGCGATCCCATTTGCGGGCGAAAGCGAGCAGGTTGCGCACATGGTCTTCGCCCGGCATGCTCATGCCGTCCTGCGCCACCGCAATGTCGTGCATCACCAGATGCAGGTGGTTTTCCCTGGAGATCGAGGCCGGTCGCGTCACCTCGGTGCCGGCGGCCAGCAGCGACAGCATGCGCTCGGCGCCGCTTTTCGCCACCGTTTCCTCCAGCTTGGACAGCGAACAGACATGGATCATGGCGCGATCTCCTTCGGCTCATCGTCGCGCCGTGCGGCCCAGTCGGCAAGCGCCGATTCAAGCCGTTGCCACTCCTCGTCGGTGCCCGGCAGCCCGGCGCGCAGTACCTGCGGCCGGTCGGCAAAATGCCGAAGCAGGATGCCGCGCTCACCGAGCGCCGAAAACAGCCCGCCGGCGTCCGGCATCTGAAGATAGCGAAACAGCGTCGTGCCACCGGCGACGGGAATGCCAAACCGACCGAACAGCGCATCGAGCCGCGCCGCATCCTTGGCCAACCGGCGCCGCATGTCGGCCTGCCAGCCGCTGTCGCCAAGCGCCCTGATGCCATATTCAAGCGCCGGGCCGGCGACGGCCCAGGGACCGAATTGCGTTTCCAGCCGTTCGACCGTCAACGCATCGGAAAGCGCGAAGCCGAGCCGCAGGCCGGCCAGGCCAAAAAACTTGCCGAAGGAGCGCAGCACGACGATACCACCCTGCCCGACATCGCCGGCAAGGCTTTCCGCGTGCGGGCCGACATCCATGAACGCCTCGTCGACGACCAGCAGCCCGCCCTTGGCGCGCAATGCCCCGGCAAGCAGAAGCAGCCTTTCCCGCGAAACGACCCGCCCGTCCGGATTGTTGGGATTGACGACAATGGCAAGGTCGGCGGCGGCAAGCGCGTCGACATCCTCGACCTCCACCACCGCATGGCCGGCAATCGCCGCCGCCCTGGCATGCTCGGCATAGGTCGGCCCCAGCACCAGCGCCCGACCGGGGCTCACCAGCGAAGCGACGCGCGGCAGCAGGATCTGCGTGCCCGGGGCTACCGCCACATGCGCTGCCGACGGCGCGCCATAGGCGCCGGCGGCGACCTTAGCCAGCTCATGCAGACGCGCGGCTTCCGGCAATCGCGACAGAGCGGTGGCGGGCAGCTCGAAAAGCGGGTAGGAGTGCGGATTGATACCTGTCGAGAGATCGACGAAAGGCTGTGGCGCGTGAGGGAAGAGCGCGCTCGCCCGGCCAAGGGATCCACCGTGATCCACCGCAGCAATCGCTCCATCAGAAAGCTTCATGTCGATCCTGATCGCTTTCCTGTCGCTGGTCATCGAACGCATCCTGGGCTACCCGGACTGGCTGTTCCGTGCCGTTGGCCATCCCGTCACCTGGTTCGGCAGGCTGATATCCTTTCTCGACCTCAGGCTCAACCGCGCCACTGATTCCGACGCGCAGCGTCGCCGCCAAGGCAAGACCGCTTTGCTTGTCATCGTGCTGGTGCCTGCGGCAATCGCCTTCGTCGCGCAACTTCTGCTCTGGCAGTTGTTTCCCGCCGGTATGATTCTCACCGCAATTCTCGCCTCGTCGCTGCTGTCGCAGAAGAGCCTTACCGAACATGTCGAGGCGGTGGCCGATGCGCTCGACACTGGCGGACTGGCGCTCGGCCGCATTGCCGTCGCCCGCATTGTCGGCCGCGATCCCGAAAAGCTCGACCACGCCGGCGTCAGCCGCGCCGCGATTGAAAGCCTGGCCGAGAATTTCTCCGACGGCATCGTCGCACCTGCCTTCTGGACGGGCGTCTGCGGGCTGGCCGGCGGCGTCGCCTACAAGGCCGCCAACACCGCCGATTCGATGATCGGCCACCGCACACCGCGCCACGAGGCCTTTGGCCGCGCCGCGGCGCTTTTCGACGACTGGATCAACCTGCCGGCCTCCCGGCTGACGGCGCTGTTGATCGTCGCTGCCGCCTTTCTTGTCCGCGACGCCGATCCCCGCAATGCCTGGCAAGCCGTGCGTCGCGACGCCGGAAAACACCGCTCGCCCAATGCAGGCTGGCCGGAAGCGGCAATGGCCGGCGCGCTCGGCCTGGCGCTCGCCGGCCCGCGCAGCTATGGCGGCGTTGTCGTCGAGGATGCGTTCATGGGCGAAGGCGGCCGCCGCGAAGCCGAGAGCCTCGACATCAGGCGGGCACTGAAACTCTACCAGGTGGCGGACTATCTGCTGATCGGGCTGTTTGGGTTGCTGTCAGCGGTGCTGATCGCGGTGACGTTTTGAGATCTAGGCTTCGCCCGTTCTTCACCCTCCCCATGTGACTGGCGCGACTGATCGGCCCGAGGCTTGATTGCCACGTGGTTCCCCCAATCCGTCGCTGCTTCGCAGCGCCACCTTTCCCCCCTCCGGAGGGAAAGGAAGGGAGCGTTGCTGGACGAGCATTGGCCGCAAAAAACTTGGCGCCTTTCCTCTACCCCGTCGATCGGGGGAGAGGTGGCTCGGCGAAGCCGAGACGGAGTGGGGGTCGACCAGCGCAGCATAAGACAATGCATGCGCCAGGCTGCCATGCACACTATTGCCAAAGATCAGCCGCTTGGAAATGTATGCAGGCCGTAGCCCATGTGGGGACAGTAAAAGACCCTCTAGAACTCAATCCCCTGCTGTGCCTTAACACCCGCAGAAAAATGGTGCTTGGTCACGCCCATTTCGGTGACGAGATCGGCGGCCTCGACCAGCGCCGGCTTGGCGTTGCGGCCGGTGACGACGACATGCAGGCCTTCACGCCGCGTCTTCAGCGCCGCGACCACTGCGTCGAGATCGAGATAGTCGTAGCGCAGCGCAATGTTCAGCTCATCGAGCACGACAAGGCTGATCGAGGGATCGGCGATCAGCTCCACCGCCTTGGCCCAGGCTGCCTCCGCCGCCGCGATGTCGCGCTTGAGATCCTGCGTTTCCCAGGTGAACCCCTCGCCCATCGTGTGCCAGACGACGCGCTCGCCGAACGCCGCGAAGGCATCCTTTTCGCCGGTGTGCCATTTGCCCTTGATGAACTGGACGACACCGATGCGCTTGCCGTAGCCGAGCATGCGCAACGCCAGGCCGAAGGCGGCGGTGGTCTTGCCCTTGCCGGGACCGGTGTTGACGATCAGCAGCCCCTTCTCGACCGTCTTTTCCGCCACCTCGGCATCCTGCACCGCCTTGCGCTTGGCCATCTTGGCGCGGTGGCGTTCCTCGTCTTTTGCATCGATATCGGTCATTTATTTCACCTTGAGCGGCAGCCCGGCCACCATCAATAGCACCGTATCGGCAGTTGCCGCGACCTGCTGGTTGAGTCGGCCGGCGGCGTCGCGAAACCGGCGTGCCAGCGCATTGTCCGGTACGATGCCTTGCCCGACTTCGTTGGAGACCACAAACCACGGCCCGCGCGGCCGCGATAAAACATCGGCCAGCCGCCGGCATTCTGCGTCGAGATCATGGTCGGAAAGCATATGATTGGTCAGCCACAGCGTCAGGCAATCGACAAGCACCGGCTGGTTTTCCGTCAAGGCCTCGAGCGCACCAGCTAGATCGAGCGGCGCATCGATGGTCGCCCATCCCTCGCTGCGCCGCGACCGATGCGACGCGATGCGCTCGCGCATCTCCTCGTCATAGGCTTCAGCTGTGGCGATATAGGCCCACGGCGGCGGCAACGCCGTCGCCAGGGTTTCGGCATGCGCGCTCTTGCCGGAGCGCGCACCGCCGATGATGAAGGTCAAACTGCGATCAGGCAAAGCTGTCGCGCAGGCTGGTCGCCGTGCCGGTGAAGCGTCCGCGCACCACGCCGACGGCAGCACCAAGCACCAGCCAGAACACCAGATTGGTCACCGTAACCGCCACCACGAACTGATGGTGCAGACCTTCCGGGATTGCTGTCACGAAGCTGTCTGGCTGCGGCGCACCAACAATATGTGGCGCCACGATCAAAGCCACGGCAAGGATCGCCAACGGCAACGACTTGCGGAAGGCGAGAAGGCCAAGGCCAGCCGCTGTCGCCGCCACCGTTGCCCACCACCAGATCTGGCGCTGCATGAGGTCGGCTGCCGGCATTGCCGGCAGTTCGGGCGGCAGGCCGAGGCCCGGCGCCAGCGTAAACGCGGCAAAGCCGGCCAAGCCCCAGAACACACCCTGGCGCCAGCTGCCGATTCCGCCAGCGAACTCGGAAACCGCGACCAGAATCAGCGCGAAGCCGATGCCGGTGACGATATTGGCGGCGACACTGAAAGCGAAGCGCTCGAAGCCATCGGCCGGCGACCAGCCTTCGTCTTCAGCCGGAGCCGCCGCTTCGGCAGGCGCCGGTGCGGCGGTGCTCATGGCGTTTTCCGCCGGTGCGGCACTGGTGTTGGCGGCCGGTGCCGCAGCATGATCGTGCTGGTGGCCGCCGGCCTTCTCAAAAACTTCGGCCTGGTAGATCAGGGGGTAGGTGGCAAAGGCCTGCATGCAGGCAAGAACGACGCCAGCCACGAGCCCTGCGATCGCCGCGATAAACACGACGTTGCGAAACAGGTTCATGATGTCAATTCCTCGTCAGTGGCAGGGAAACGCCATCGAGTGGCGATAATCGTGCGCGGCGTTGTGGACCACATCAAGATGCGAGAAGCCGACAACACCGACAACGAACAGGCCGAGAAATGCAGAGAGCACCAGCTGCATGAAGCGCGACTGCGAGGAGACGGAAGCGCCGAGGGAGACGGAAGCGGTATTCATATCTTGTCCTTTCGCCCTCCACCCGAGGGCATCGAAGTCAGTTCCCTGTCGCCGGCAGGTCTCCTGGCTCGCGGATCAGCGCCCTTCCCCACCTTCCCGAAGAAAAATCCTCAGTGGCTTGGAGAGGACTACCGCACACAGTTGCGGGGGCAGCCACGGCATTGGGCAACAAGTCAGCCCTCACCGCATTCCCTCTTGGTCCCTAACGGAACCGACGACATGCGTGACTATAGGCTGAAACAGCCGCATCCGGCAAACCAAATTCCGCCGGCCAACAGCGCGAATGCGCCATTCAGTGTTACGGGTTCAAGGCGGTGATCCGCTCGGCCACCAGCCGCTGCAGCCGCCAGAGATGGCGGTCGTGAATGCCGCGCTCCTCCAGATTCTTCACCGTGTTGTAGAGATAGTCGGCGCCCGACCCCCAGTGCCCGCAGGATGTGGCCAGCCGCTCGACGACCTTCGCCTCGTCGAGCGGACCGGAATAGGTCAGGCCGTTGCGGTTGATGACGAAAGCCAGCGCCCTGAGTGGACCGGCCTCGCTTGCAAGCTTCAGCATGCGCGGCCGGTAGCTCGTCGGCTTCAGCGTGACTTCACGCCGGAAAAGCCGGCCCAGCTGTTCTCGCCGGTTGTCGTCGGCCAGCCGGAAGGCGACGCCTTTGCACTGTCCGCCACTGTCGAGCGCCATCATCAGACCCGGGCTTTCCTTGGTGCCCCGCCAGCGCGTCATGTTCATGCAGAAGGAACGGTGCCAGCCGCGCGCCAAGGCGACGCGGTGCTCGACATAATCGATTTCCGGTTTCCAGATCAGCGAACCATAGCCGAACAGCCACAGCGGTTCGCTGTCGGGGAGCTCAGCCTGCAATTCATCCAGCAGCGCGTCGTAGTCGCTGTCATCCAGATGCATCGCGTCTGGATCCGGCCCGGGGTCCCTGATCTCGCGCCAGCAACGCGCGACCAGCTCCGGCGTAAGCGACATCTGTCGTGCGGCCACGTTCCGAATCCCCCATGTCCCCGACATGATTATGCGCCGCGCGCCAAACCGGCAATGCGGCGCCCTGATTGACAAACGATTTGCCGGGGTGTCGGCTGGCGTATCCCTAGAGGAAGCCAGCCATGCAACCCAATCCGGGCCAGCGCGACCCCTATAACGGCCTGACTCGGGCCGAACCGACGCTGCCGTCCTCGGCCTATTGGGACGCCGGCGCATACCAGCGCGATCTCGACGCCATCTGGTACAAAAGCTGGCTGCTCGTCTGCCGCGAGGCAGACCTCGCCCAGCCTTTGGCGTTCAGGACATTTCGCGTCGGCACACAGGAAATTGTCGTGCTGCGCGATGACACCGGCGAACTGCGCGCCTTCCACAACACTTGCCGGCATCGCGGCTCGCAGCTTTGCCAGGAGAGCGAGGGACGGTTGAAGGCGCGGCTCATCACCTGCCCCTACCACGCCTGGTCCTATTCGCTGCGCGGCGATCTCGTGCGCGTGCCCTCGAAATCGCTGCCCGACGGGTTCGACAAGGCCGACCATCCGCTCTACCGCGTGGCGCTGTCGGTCTGGCGCGGCTTTGTCTTCGTCAACCTGCAGGAAGATGCGGCCGGCACTGCCGAGACCTCGTTCGATCCGGCATCGGGCAACCTCGGCAACTGGCCGCTGGAAGCGCTGGTTTCAGGTCATGTGCTGCGCAAGGTGATGAACTGCAACTGGAAGATTTTTTGGGAGAACTTCAACGAGTGCCTGCACTGCCCCGGCGTCCACAAGGACCTGTCGCGGCTGGTGCCGATCTACGGCCGCGGACTGATGAGCCGCCACGACGACCCCGACTGGGTGCGCCATGCCGACAATGACGCGCCGGAGTTTTCCGGCGGCCTGCGCGCCGGCGCCGAGACATGGTCGCGCGACGGCCACGTCCATGGCCCGGTCTTCTCCGGCCTGACGCCGGCCGAACGCGCGGCCGGCCAGACCTATGCCATCAGCCTGCCCTCGATGTTCATCGTCGGCCATGTCGATTATGTCCGCACCGTGCGGCTGACGCCGCTCGGCCCCGAGCAGACCGAACTGACCGCCGAATGGCTGTTCGCGCCCGAAGCGTTGGCTCAGACCGACATCGACAATGTCGTCGCCTTCGGCACCCAGGTGCTCGAGGAGGATGCGGCGATTTGCGAGATCAACCAGAAAGGCCTGCGCTCGATGCGCCACCAGGCCGGGGTGCTGATGCCGGAGGAATACGATCTGCACCGCTTCCACAACTGGGTGCGTGAGCAGCATGCGGCGCTCTGATCAAAGTGATTTCGGCGGCTGGCAATTCCTCGGCCGGTAACAGGAAACCGATCCGTTCCCGGCAAAAAGCGAATTCGGTCAAAGGCTTTCCGGCTCTGGCCTAAAGCGGCGCCCGATGCAGCCGCACGGCCTTCTTTTGTCCAGTGCAACCGTGATAGTCGTCTCTGGGGCTGAATCAGATCGCGAGACCATGAGCATCCATACCGCACCCCCTGGAGATCAACCGAAGCGCATCACAGCCATCGACGTCGTGCGCGGCATCGCGCTGATCGCCATGGCCAGCTACCACTTCACCTGGGATCTGGAAAATTTCCACTACACCGATCCCGGCCTCACCGCCTTCGGCTGGTGGAAGATCTATGCGCGCTGCATCGCCTCGACCTTCCTGTTCCTGGTCGGCGTCAGCCTGTTTCTCGCCCACGGCAAGCAGATCCGCTGGATCGGCTTCTGGAAGCGCTTTGCCATGGTCGCGGTGGCGGCGGCCGCCATATCGGCGGTGACGTATTTCATCACGCCGGACAGCTTCATCTTCTTCGGCATATTGCACGAGATCGCGCTGGCCAGCCTGCTCGGCCTGCTGTTCCTGCGGCTGCCGGCGCTGCTGACGCTGGTCGTGGCGGCAATCGTGATCGCAGCGCCCATCTACCTCAGGTCCGAAGCCTTCGACCATCAGGCGCTGTGGTGGGTCGGCCTGTCGGCGATCAACCCGCGCTCCAACGACTATGTGCCGCTGTTTCCCTGGTTTGGCGCGGTGCTTGTCGGCATCGCGGCGGCGAAGCTTGCCTCCACCAGCGGCGTGCTGGCACGGCTGGCGACGCTGACACCCGGACGCTGGGCCAAGCCCCTCACCTTCATTGGCCGCCACAGTCTGGCTTTCTACCTGATCCACCAGCCGCTGCTGTTCGGCTGTGTCTGGCTGTTCTCGCAGATCGCGCCGGCGCCAGTCGAGACAAGGGAAGTGGTCTTCCTCAAGGAATGCCAGGTCTCCTGCGAACAGCAGCGCGACACGGCGTTCTGCGCCAGCTATTGTGTGTGCATGCTGGACACGCTGCAAGGCGAGGCAGCATTCGACCGGCTCTACAATGGCGACCAGACCCCAGAGTTCAAAGCGCATCTCGGTGAACTCGCCGGCATCTGCACCGCCAAAACGGAGGAGAGCCCGATGACGCAGGGAGGGCAACAATGAGCGACAAGCTGCCAAAAGGCGGACTGGCAAAACCTGAGCTGGCAAAATCCGGGCTGATCCCTTGGCCGCCGCTGATCTACTGCGCCGCCATCGCCATCAGCATCGTGCTTGGCTTCTTGTATCCCCTGCCCTGGATCGGCGATCTCCTTGGCGACCTTCTGTTCGCGGCCGGCTTCGTGGTGCTGTTTGCCGTCGCCGCGCTCTGGTTCACCGCCATCCGCGCCATGACGCGGGCCAGGACGACGATGAACCCCAACGGCGTGCCGGAGCATCTGGTGACGTCAGGCCCGTTCGGCGTCACCCGCAATCCGATGTATCTCGCCAACACGCTGCTGTTGATCGGCGCCGCCTTCGTTTCGGGGATCGTCTGGTTCCTGCCGCTGGCCCTGATTGCCGCCTTCGCCACCCAGAAAGTCGCGATCGAGAGCGAGGAAAAAGTGCTGGCGGCCAAATTCGGCAAGAAATACCGCGACTACGCCAAACGGGTTCGGCGCTGGATCTGAGGCGGCGCGTGGTCGCAGGCAGGAGTCGCATGCCTTGGCGATTAGCAGACACGCCCGTCTCTTCGTCATCCACGGGCGAAGCAAGGAGCGCAGCGACGCAGCGCAGACCCGAGGACCCATGCCGCCACTCCAGAGCGTTGCTACGGTCCAGAATTCTCTACCGCTGCACTCCGCGGCCAATGTCACGGAATGGATTCTAGGGTCTACGCGACGGAGCTTCGCTCCTGCTCCGCCCTGGAATGACGAAGTTTGGACGGCTCCGGCTAATCGCGAACGTTTGCGACAGGCGCGCTCAAACACGTGATGGTCAGCTCAGGTGTTAACCCCCAGCTCCACCAACCGCTCGACACAAGACTCCTCCGCCTGGTCGAGCTCCGCCAGCGTCTCTTCCAGATCGCGCCGCTTCTGGCGCAAATCCTCGCGCTTTTCCTCGATGCGCTTGATCATCAGGTTGAGTTGACCGACCTCGCCGGGCGGCTCCTTGTACATCTGGATGATTTCGCGAATCTCGTTGATCGAGAAGCCGAGCCGTTTTCCGCGCATGATCTGGCGGATCAGATGCCGGTCCGACGGGCGAAACAGCCTTGTGCGGCCGCGCCGCACCGGCTGCACGAGCCCCTCATCCTCGTAAAAACGCAGCGTGCGCGTCGACACGTCGAATTCGCGCGTCAGTTCGGTGATGGTATAATATTCCCGCATCATTGCTCCAAATTCCGGAACATGAGTCAGCGGCCGCCTGCGCGGCACCTCCCCCAATTCCGATCCACCCGCTCCATACCGGATTCGGCAGGAAACCCCGAGGCAGCGTCGCACGGCATTTACGTAAAAGTCAATTGACGTGCCAAGCTTCCGCGCGTTTCGGCTGTTGAGATTCAGGTCAGGCGGAGTTGAAAATGGCTGATACCGAGAACCGGAGCGGAGCGTACTTTTCGTACGTGAGCATCGGAAGCGCAGGTATCAGCCATTTGCAGGCCGGCCTCACCTGAATATCAGCAGCCTAGGGGACGGCGAACCACCAGGTGGCCAGCCCCAGAAACGCAAAGAAGCCGACGACGTCGGTGACCGTGGTGACGAACACCGCCGAGGCCACTGCCGGATCGATCTTGAACCGGTCGAGCAGCAACGGGATCAGGATGCCGGCAAGGGCTGCCACGAACATGTTGATGATCATCGCCGCGGCAATGATGCCGCCCAGATTGGGATCGCGGAACCACGCTGCCGCGACGATGCCGATCAGCACCGCGAAGATGATGCCGTTGATCGAGCCCACGCCCATCTCGCGGCGGATGATGCGGCCGGCGTTGTAGATGTCGAGGTCCTTGGTCGCCAGCGCCCGCACGGTCACGGTCATGGTCTGCGACCCGGCATTGCCGCCCATGCCGGCCACGATCGGCATCAGCACGGCCAGCGCCACGATATGCTCGATCGTGCGGTCGAACAGGCCGATCACCGAAGCCGCCAGGAACGCCGTCAGCAAATTGACTAGCAGCCAGGGCACGCGCGAGCGCGAGGTCGACAGAATGCTGTCGGACAACTCTTCGTCGCCGACGCCGCCCATGCGCAGCAGATCTTCCTCGGCTTCCTGCTGGATGACGTCGACGACATCGTCGATGGTCAGCACACCGACCAGCCGCTCGTTCTCATCAACGACGGCGGCGGAGAGCAGATCGTATTGCTCGAATTCCCGCGCCGCCTCTTCCTGGTCCATCGTGGCCGGAATGGCGTGCCTGGTCTCATGCATGACATCCTCGACCTTGATCGTGCGTTTGGTGCGCAGGATCTGGTCGAGGTCGATGGCGCCCAACAGCTTGAAGCTCGGATCGATGACGAAGATCTGGCTGAAGCGGTCCGGGAGATTCTTGTCCTCGCGCATGTAGTCGATGGTCTGGCCGATGGTCCAGAACGGCGGCACGGCGACAAACTCGGTCTGCATGCGCCGGCCGGCCGTCTCTTCGGGGTAGTCGAGCGAACGGCGCAGCCTGATCCGTTCGGTGAACGGCAGTTGCGACAGGATCTCGTCCTGGTCTTCCTTTTCGAGGTCTTCGAGAATGTAGACCGCGTCGTCGGAATCGAGGTCCTGCATGCCCTGGGCGATTTGCTCATTGGGCAAATTGTCGACGATGTCGCGGCGGATCGCCTCGTCGACTTCGGTCAACGCCGAAAAGTCGAAATCGGTGCCGAGCAGCTCGACGAGCGCGCGGCGCTGTTCGGGATGCAGCGCTTCGAGCAGATCGCCGAGTTCCGACTGGTGCAGGTCGTCGACTTCGCGCTTGAGCGTTAGCGTGTCGCGATCGGCGATGGCGGCGCCGATCTGGGCGAGGAAGGACGACAGCACCACACCATCCTCGCCATAGATGTCGGCGTGGGCATCGTCAGCGGCTTTGGCGCCGCTCGTCTGTTCGTGTTCGCCTTCCACCGGCGCCTCCCACCATCATCCCTTCCGGAAAAGGTGCCCGTCAGGTCTAGACCATGATCTTGAAAAGGGGAAACCGGTTTTGGGTCCGGCGCTCAAACAAAGACAGACAGGGTCGCAACGCGAATCAGCGTCACAAGCTGTCGCTCTAACGCACGGGAATTTCAAGCGAAATGCCCGCTTGGCAGTTGGCGTCTTCTTGCGGTGAAGCGACGGTGCCGGCCACACCCGAACCCTGTCGTTGCCATCGAAACAGTACGCGCTCCGGCTTAAGGCAGCGCGACAGCGCATGTCGCTGGGGAAAGAGCACCCCTGCACAGTTGGGGCAGAATTGTCATGATGCAGGTCCAGGCAGTGGTCGGACCGCTCGGATTGCAACCAGAACAGCCGGAAGCCCTTGAAGATCAGGTCGCAGACAGAAGCCAAGGTATCAGCGGAACGGCGCGTGCGCGTGGTCGTCGCCGAACGCAATCCGCTCGTCATATCGGCGCTGCGCGAAATGCTGGAGTGCGACGGCCGCTTCGATCTCCTCGCCTGCGTGCAAAGCGGCAGGCATTTCCTGGACCTGGCAACGGAAAGCGAATTCGACGTCGCCGTCATCGGCTGGAAGCTGGCCGACATGGACGGCGCCGATGTGCTGGCCGAAGTTCACAGCCGCAAGCTCGGCGTGCGCATCGCGGTGTTTTCCAACGACCATGACATCGGCATTCTGAAGCAGTGCGTGCGGCTCGGAGCCCAGGGCTACTGCTTCCAGTTCGACGACCCTTCGATCATCTTCGAGACCATCCTGGCCGTGGCGCATGGGCGCATCTGTATCCCCTACATCGACATCAACAAGGTCAACGACACACCCTTGGCGCAGCTCACCGTGCGCGAGCGCGAGCTGCTGGCGGTGCTGTCCGATGGCTGGACGAACCTGCAGATCGCGACGCGGACGGGGATTTCCGAAAACACGGTGAAATACCACCTCAAGAATCTCTACGATAAGCTTGACGTCCGCAACAGGGCGATGGCCGTGGCGCTCTATGCCAGGGAAAAGCGCACCCAGAAACAGCCTTTCGGGTAGGCAAGCGACAGGCCGCGGGTAGGCCAACCGGGTAGGCTTCCCCCACCCGCACGCGGCGAGATGTTACCCGGCAAGGTGTTGTTGCTTTTAGCCGTCGAAACGAAACTCCCCATCAACGCTTTGCTGGATCAGGAGGAGTTCGCATCATGGCCGGTTTCACCCATCTTTTCATTCCCGGACCGACCAACATTCCCGAACAGGTCCGGCAGGCGATGAACCTGCCGATGGAGGACATGCGCGCCGCATCCTTCCCCGATCTCACGCTGCCGCTGTTCGAAGACATCAAAAAAGTGTTCAAGAACGAGACCGGCCGCGTCTTCATCTACCCCTCCTCCGGCACCGGCGCCTGGGAAGCGGCGATGACCAATGTGCTCAGCCCGGGCGATCGTGTGCTGATGTCGCGCTTCGGCCAGTTCTCGCATCTGTGGGTCGACATGGCCGAACGCCTCGGCTTCGAGGTCGATGTCATCGACTGCAAATGGGGCACCGGCGTGCCGCTGGAGCTCTATGCCGAGCGGCTTAGGGACGACAAGGCTCACCGCATCAAGGCGGTCTTCTGCACCCAGAATGAGACGGCGACCGGCGTGACCAGCGACGTCGCCGGCTGCCGCGCCGCGCTCGACGACGCCAACCACCCTGCTCTGCTGTTCGTCGACGGCGTTTCCTCGATCGGCTCGATCGACTTCCGCCAGGAAGAATGGGGCGTCGACTGCGCCGTCAGCGGCTCGCAGAAAGGTTTCATGCTGCCCGCCGGCCTCGGCTTCCTCTCCGTCAGCCAGAAGGCGCTGGCAGCTTCGAAGACTGCCACCCACAGGCGTTGCTTCTTCTCCTTCGAAGACATGATCCGCGTCAACGATACCGGCTACTTCCCTTATACGCCGGCTACACAGTTGCTGCGCGGCCTGCGCGCCTCGCTCGACCTGATCGCCGAGGAAGGGCTGGAGAACATCTTCGCCCGTCACCACCGCCTCGCCGAAGGCGTGCGCAAGGCGGTCGACGCCTGGGGCCTGAAGCTCTGCGCCAAGGCACCGAAATGGCACTCCGATACGGTCAGCGCCATTCTGGTGCCGGAGGGCATCGACAGCGCCAATGTCGTCAAACGCGCATACGGGGCCTACCAGACGTCCCTCGGCGGCGGCCTGAACAAGGTGGCCGGCAAGGTGTTCCGCATCGGCCATCTCGGCTGGCTGAACGAGGTGATGGTGCTGGCCTCGCTCTCGGCGGCTGAACTCACGCTGCTCGACTGCGGCGTGCGGCTGGCGCCCGGCTCCGGCGTCGGCGCCGCCATCCAGCATTTCCGTGCCTCGGCCGCCGTGCCGGTCGCCGAAGCGGCGTGAGGAACCGACGATGAGCCACACCATCAACCATCTGAAGAAGCTGCGGCTGCAGCGCAGCGAACTCGCCGTTCCCGGCTCCAGCCCGGAGATGATCGACAAGGCGGCCAACAGCGCCGCCGACTTCATCTTCCTCGACATCGAGGACGCGGTCGCCCCGCCCGACAAGGAACGCGCCCGCAAGAACATCATCCAGGCGCTGAACGACATTGACTGGCGCGCCAAGGGCAAGACCGTCTCGGTACGCATCAACGGCCTCGACACCCACTACATGTACCGCGACGTGGTCGATGTCATGGAACAGGCCGGCGACCGGCTGGACACCATCCTGGTGCCGAAGGTCGGCGTGCCGGCGGACCTCTATATGGTCGAGGCCATGGTCAACCAGATCGAGATGGCCAAGGGCTACAAGACCCGCGTCGGCCTGGAAGCGCTGATCGAGACAGCGCTCGGCATGGCCAATGTCGAGGCGATTGCCGCCACGCCCGGCCGGCTGGAAGCCATGCATTTCGGCGTCGCCGACTATGCCGCAAGCTGCAAGGCGCGCACCGTCAACATTGGCGGGCTCAACCCCGACTATCCCGGCGACCAGTGGCATTTCGCGCTGTCGCGCATGACCGTCGCCTGCCGCGCCTACGGCCTGCGCGCCATTGACGGGCCGTTCGGCGATTTCTCCGATCCGGAAGGCTATATCGCTGGAGCCAGGCGCGCTGCAGCACTTGGCATCGAAGGCAAATGGGCGATCCACCCCTCGCAGATCGCGCTCGCCAACGACGTCTTCTCGCCGCCGGAAAAAGAGGTCACGCGCGCCAGGCGCATCCTCGAAGTGCTGAAGGAGGCGGAGGCGCAGGGCAAGGGAGCGGCAGCGCTGGACGGCAAGATGATCGACGCCGCGTCGGAACGCATGGCGCGCAATGTTCTGGTGGTCAACGAAGCCATCGAACGCGCCCGCCAACCGCACGTCGCCGCGCAATAGAGCAATTCCAGGAAAAGTGTGAGCGGTTTTCCGTCCGGAATTGCGGAAAGACAAAGAGAAATACCGGGAGGACAAAATGGACATTCACGAATATCAGGCCAAGGAACTGCTCGCCCGCCACGGCGTGCACGTGCCGCGCGGCGGGCTGGCCTACAGCCCCGAGCAGGCGACCTATCGCGCACGAGAGATCGGCGGCAGCAAATGGGTCTTGAAGGCGCAGGTGCATTCCGGCGCCCGTGGCAAGGCGGGCGGCATCAAGCTGTGCGCCAATGACGAGGAGATCTCCAACGCCGCCGAGGCCATGCTCGGCCGCAAGCTGGTGACCCAGCAGACTGGTCCCCGCGGCAAGTTGATTTCGCGCCTCTATCTCGAGGAAGCCGTCGACATCGCGCAGGAGCTCTATGTCGGCTTCGTGCTCGACCGCAAGGAAGAGCGCGTCATGATCGTGGCGTCGGCCGCCGGCGGCATGGAGATCGAGGACATCGTCGAGAAGGCGCCCAATTCCATCCTGCGCACCTCGGTCGATCCCGGCGTCGGCATGCAGCGTTTTCAGGCCCGCGAGATCGCCTTCGGCCTCGGCCTCGACCACAATCTGATCGGCAAGGCGACCGAGACCATTTTCAGCTGCTACCAGGTGTTCCGCGACTACGACGCCTCGATGCTGGAGATCAATCCGCTGGTGGTGACCCGCGACGGCAATCTGATCACGCTCGACGCCAAAATGTCGTTCGACGAGAACGCGCTGTTCCGCCGGCCGGAAATTTCCGAACTGCGCGACAAGAGCCAGGAAGACCCGCGCGAAACTTTTGCAAGCGATCGCGGCCTCTCCTATGTCGGCCTCGACGGCAATATAGGCTGCATCATCAATGGCGCCGGTCTCGCCATGGCGACCATGGACATGATCAAGATCGCCGGCGGCGAGCCGGCCAACTTCCTCGACATCGGCGGCGGCGCCTCGCCCGAGCGCGTGGCGAAATCCTTTCGCGCCGTGCTCGGCGACAAGAATGTCGAGACCATCCTGGTCAACATCTTCGCCGGCATCAACCGCTGCGACTGGGTCGCCGAAGGCGTCATCAAGGCGATCCGCGAGGTCGGCGTCAACGTGCCCCTGGTGGTGCGGCTCTCCGGCACCAAGGCCGAGGAAGGCCGCCGTATCCTGGCCGATTCCGGCGAAGCGGTGATCGTTGCCGACACGCTGGCTGAAGCCGCCGAAAAAGCCGTCGCCGCATGGCGCGCGGCCGCCAAAAAGAAAAAAGCAGCCTGAGGGAGGTCGATAAAATGGCAATTCTGCTCAACCGCAGCACGCGCGTCATCGTGCAAGGGTTCACCGGCAAGATCGGCAGCTTCCATGCCGACGACATGAAGCGCTACGGCACCAAGCTGGTCGGCGGCGTCACGCCCGGCAAAGGCGGCCAGAAACATCTCGGCCTGCCTGTCTTCAACACAGTGAAAGGCGCGGTGCGCGAGACCCGCGCCGAGGCCAGCATCGTCTTCGTGCCGCCGCCCTTTGCCGCCGATTCGATCATGGAAGCGGCCGACGCCGGCATAAAACTCTGCGTCTGCATCACCGACGGCATCCCGTCGCAGGACATGATGCAGGTCAAGCGCTACATGATGCGTTACCGCTTTGAGGACCGCATGAGACTGATCGGCCCGAACTGCGCCGGCGTGATTACGCCCGGACAGGCGCTGATGGGCATCATGCCCGGCTCGATCTACCTCCCCGGCCGCGTCGGCATCGTCGGCCGCTCGGGCACGCTCGGCTACGAGGCGGCGTCACAGATGAAGGCGCTCGGCATCGGTGTGTCGACCAGCGTCGGCATCGGCGGCGATCCGATCAACGGCTCGTCGTTCAAGGACATGCTGAAGCTGTTCGAACAGGACGACGAGACCGACGCCGTTGTGATGATCGGCGAGATCGGCGGACCGCAGGAAGCCGAAGCCGCGATCTGGGCGCGCGACAATATGAGGAAGCCCCTCATCGCCTACATCGCCGGCCTGTCCGCTCCGAAAGGCCGCCGCATGGGCCATGCCGGCGCCATCATCTCGGCCTTCGGCGAATCGGCGCAGGAGAAGGTCGAGATCTTGAAGGAAGCCGGCGTCACCATCGTGCCGACGCCGTCCTCGTTCGGCGAGGTGGTGGCCGACACGCTGTCGCGGATGAAGAAGGCGGCGTGACTCCGGTCGGGCAAAGCCCGCGTAGCGCAATGTGCAGTTGAGGGATGGCGCCAGGGATCGCCAGCCGAGCGATGGGCAGGATGTCAGATGAAACCGCGTTTGATTGTTACCCGCAAATGGCCGGCCCCTGTCGAAGCGATCCTCGCCGAACGCTTCGACACGACGTTCAACACCAGCGATACGCCGTTGAGCCCGGCCGCAATGACGTCCGCCTTCGCCGACTACGACGCGATCCTGGCGACGGTCAGCGACCGTTTGCCTGACGCGGTGTTTCCTGACTCATCCGCTCGCACGCGGATCATCGCCAATTTCGGCGTCGGCTTTAGCCATATCGATGTCGCCGCCGCCCGCGACCGCGACATCGTGGTGACCAACACGCCGGGTGTGCTGACCGATTGCACCGCCGACCTGGCGCTCAGCCTGATACTGGCTGTCGCGCGCCGGACCGGCGAAGGCGAGCGCCAACTGCGGGCCGGAGAATGGCGCGGCTGGTCGCCGACGCATATGGCCGGCGCGAAAGTGTCGGGCAAAACCCTTGGCATTGTCGGCATGGGCCGCATCGGCAAGGCAACCGCCAGGCGCGCCCATTTCGGCTTCGGCATGAAGATCGTGTTCTTCAATCGCTCAGCCGTCGACGATGAGGAAACGCGCGCCATGGGCGCGGTGCAGATGCAGACGCTCGAAGGGCTGCTCACGGCATCCGACTTCGTCTCGCTGCACTGTCCGGGCGGTGCGGAAAACCGCCATCTCATCGATGCCCGCAGCCTGCGTCTGATGAAACCTGGCGCCTTCCTGATCAACACGGCGCGCGGCGACGTCGTCGACCAGGATACCCTGATCGGCGCGCTGGAAAGGCGCGAGATCGCTGGAGCCGGCCTCGATGTCTTCGACGGCGAGCCGGCCGTTCCGGAAGCGCTCAAGCGGTTGGAAAACGTCGTGCTCTTGCCGCATCTCGGCAGCGCGACCGAGGAAACGCGCGTGGCGATGGGCATGAAGGTGGTGGAGAACCTGACCGCCTTCTTCGAGGGTCGCCCGGTCCCCAACCGGGTTGCTTGAAAGCCGGGCGCAACCCGGGAGGAAAGCGTTTTGGAACAGAGCAAACCCATAAAATTTCGCGAGGACGAGCGCAGCCTGCTGTTGCGGCTGCTGCTCAAGGTCGCCAGCGCGCGTGAGCCCGAGATCGCCGCCGTTCTAAGCGGGCGCAGGTCGCTTGTCTCTCTTGCCCCGGAACAGCGCATCCCGGCATTGCAGGCGAGCGGCGTCTGGTTCCAGTTGCTGGCGATCGCCGATGAATTGCTGGCCATGCGCACGCGCCGCGAACTCGAACAGGGCGCAGGCACCGACGACGTGCCGGGCTCCTTCGCCAGCGTGATCGCGCAGATGGCGGCGAACAGACGTTCGGCTCAGGAAGTCCAGGCCGCACTTGATGACCTCAGCGTCGGCCCGACCATGACCGCACACCCGACAGAGGCCAAGCGCGTCACGGTTCTGGAGATCCACCGCCGCATCTATCGCAAGCTGACCGAGCTCGACCAGCCGCGCTGGGCACCGCGCGAGCGCGAGCTGCTGGTCGCTGATCTTGAAAGCGAGATCGAGCTTCTGTGGATGACGGGCGAGCTCAGGCTGGAGCGCCCGACGGTCGAACGCGAAATCGCCTGGGGCCTGCATTTCTTCCGCGAAGTGATTTTCGAGGCGACGCCGCAACTCTACGGCAAGCTGCAGGACGCCTTCCAGCGTCACTATCCCGGGGAGCCGGTCAGGATCCCCTCCTTCATGCGCTATGCCTCGTGGATCGGCGGCGATCGCGACGGCAATCCGAACGTGACCGCCGCAATGACCGCCGGTGCCCTGGCCGAATACCGCAACACCGCCCTTGGCTGGTACCTGAAGCAAATGCAGCGGCTGGTGACGGTGCTCAGCGCCAGTTCAAACGTCGTCGACCTGCCGGCCAGCTTCGCGCCGATTCTGCAAAGGGCACTCGACAAAAGCGGACAGGGGCACGACATCGCCGCCCGCAACCCTGACGAGCCGCTTCGCCAGTTCGCTTCGGCCTTGTTGGCCAGACTCGTGGCCACACGCGATGGCGGAGCAGCCGCCTACCCCTCCGCGGAAGCGTTTGGTGCTGATCTCCGTGGGCTGGCTCGCGTCCTCGAAGCGATCGGAGGGCGCGCGGTCGCCCGACGTTTCGTCCAGCCGCTGCTCTGGCAGCTTGGAAGCTTCGGCTTCCGTACGGTCTCGCTCGACATCCGGCAGAACTCCACTGTCGTCAATCGGGTGCTGGCCGAACTTTTTGCGCTGGCAGACCCGGTCACACCAGGCACGCCGCAATGGTCGGAGCGCATCCGCGCGGCCCTTGGCCAAAGCGAGCGGTTGGAGGTCGACGCGGACCGGCTGTCGCCCGAGGCAACAGAGCTGCTTGCGACATTCTCTGTCATCGCGAACCAGATCGCCGGCGCCGATAGCGATGCAGTGGGCTGTTTCATCCTCAGTATGACCCGCTCGGTTGACGATCTGCTCGCAGTCTATCTGCTGGCGCAATATTGCGGGCTTTCGAGCGCGCCCGGTGGCGACGGCACGATCAGGCTGCGGATCGTGCCCTTGTTCGAGACCATCGCCGACCTGCAGGCAGCCCCCGGCATCCTGAACGCATTGCTCGACATTGCCCTGGTGCGGCGCACGGTGCGGGATTTCGGCGCGCGCCAGGAAATCATGCTCGGCTATTCGGACTCCAACAAGGATGGCGGCTTCCTCGCCTCCAACTGGGAACTGGCCAAGGCGCAAAAACGCCTCGCCGCCATCGGCCGCAGGCACAAGGTCAGGATCAGCTTCTTTCACGGCCGTGGCGGCTCCGTCAGCCGTGGCGGCGCGCCGACCGGCCGGGCGATCGCCGCACAACCGGCAGGCACCGTCACTGGGTCCATGCGGGTGACGGAACAGGGCGAGGTCGTGTCGTCGAAATTCGCCAATCGCGGCACCGGCCTCAACCAGCTCGAAATCCTCGCCGCCGCCGTTCTGGCTCACAGTACCGTATCGCCCGGCGACGCCGAAACCAGGCAGGCACCCGAGTTCGACGAAGCGCTGGAAGCGCTGGCCGGCATGTCGCAGGCCTCCTATGCCGGGTTGATGGCGGAGCCAGGCTTCCTCGATTATTTCAACCAGGCGAGCCCGGTGGCGGAACTGGGGCTGCTGAAAATGGGCTCGCGGCCGGAGCGCCGTTTCGGCGCCAACGGCATTGCCGACTTGCGCGCCATCCCCTGGGTGTTCGCCTGGAGCCAGAACCGTCACCTGCTGACCGGCTGGTATGGCATCGGCAGCGCGCTGAGCTCCTTCGTCGCCGTGCGCGGCGATGCCGGACGAGACCTACTGGCGCGCATGTTCGAACATTCGCGCTTCTTCCGCCTGATCGTCGACGAGGCCGAGAAGACGCTCTACCA
This sequence comes from Mesorhizobium sp. P2_F7, assembly GCF_056403695.1. Taxonomy (NCBI): domain Bacteria; kingdom Pseudomonadati; phylum Pseudomonadota; class Alphaproteobacteria; order Hyphomicrobiales; family Phyllobacteriaceae; genus Mesorhizobium; species Mesorhizobium sp. P2_F7. The sequence goes on from NZ_JBFUFA010000005.1 coordinate 373,304, forward strand.
GTCCGACATGGAGATCGCGCGGCTCTATGCCGGCCTGGTGTCCAACAGCGATGCATCGCACCGGATCTACACCCGCATTGTCGCCGAATACGAGTTGACACGGCGCCTGATCCGCGACCTCACCGGAGGCGACCTCTCCGTGCGCTTTCCGATGTTCAAGCGGCGTTTCGACAGCCTGCGGCGTCAGATGGACGACATTCACCGGCTGCAAGTCGATCTGCTGCGTGAAGTGCGATCAGGCGCGACGGATCAGAAGCGCTCAACCGACGCCCTGCTTGTCTCGATCAACTGCATCTCGTCTGGCCTTGGGTGGACGGGATAGGCGTGAGTTGGTGAGCTACCAACGTTACGTCTCGCCCGTCGCCGTGAAGAGGCCGGCGTCGTCATAGCACCGACAGCGCACTCTTCGGTGAGACTGCAGGAGCCGCCTGTATGGCGGCTCCTCGCGCCTCAGGCGGCCTTGTCAGTCGCCGGCTTCGCGACCTTGGTGCGGGTGACGCTGCGGCGGCCATCGACGCTGACGGGAATGTCGCCGTCGACCGTGGCGCGACGCACCACTCGATGCTGATCGCCATAGTCGTTGACGGCGTAGTGCTGCGTCGCCCGGTTATCCCAGATTGCCACATCGCCGGCTTTCCAGCGCCAGCGGATGGTGTTCTCCGGCGCCGCGACATAGGACTGGAACACCTCGTAGAGCCGCGCTGAATCGCTTTTGGAAAGACCGATCAGCCTCTGCACGAAATTGCCGAGCAAAAGCGTGCGTTCGCCTGTTTCGGGATGGACGCGGACGACGGGATGCTCGGTCTCGTAGACCGTCGAGGTGAAGACCTCCTCAAAATGCTTCTTTTCCGCAGCGCTCGCACGCGGCCGGACCGCGGCGTAGTCGTAGACATTGCTGTGAACCGCCCAGAGATTGTCCGCCAGCAGCTTCAACGGCTCGGGCAGATCCAGGTAGGCCGCGGCGGTGTTCGACCAGATGGTGTCGCCGCCGGCCGGCGGTATGACGACGCCGCGAAGGACCGAGAATTTCGGATAGGCGTCAACGAAGGTGACATCGGTATGCCACTGATCGGCGCGACCGCCGCCACGGCTTGAATCGAGCTCGAGAATGGACGCCGTTCCCTTGACTGCACCTTGGGTCGGATGCGGAACAAGGTCGCCGAGACGATGCGCGAAGCGCTCCTGCTCGGCATCGTCGAGATGCGCCTGGTCGCGGAAGAACACAACCTTGTGCCGCAACAGCATCTGGTTGATCGCCGCGACCGTCTGCTGCGGCAGGTCGCCGGAAAGCCGAATGTTCCTGATCTCCGCGCCGACACGTCCCGTAAGCGGGACAATGTCGGCTTCCGGGATGGTCTGCTCTACGGGTGCAAGTTTGGGCATGGGAACCTCTGTCCTCTGGAACCGCGGGCTGCTGGCAATGCTCCGCCGCTACCGGCCGCACAGCGATCGGCGGAGCAACTCCCTCATCGGGAGCTGGTCTTGCTTGCTTTCGAAAGCGCTGATCGCAACTCAGGAGGCGAAGGCCGCCGGGACTTAGCGAACAGTACCGAGATCACATTCAAGACGTAATTCTACAAATTCCATAGAAAAGGTGTTTCAAAGTTCGGCGGCTCGAGGAAAAATGACTTCTGCCCGAGCTCGCACCCGAAGCTGCGCGGGGTGTCGCATCCCCTTTGAGATTGGAGATAGCGGGTGAAGTGCATGACTGATACTGATTGCTTCCACGCAAAGGCAGGCCCCGCAGATGACAGACTCTGAAAAGGCTGACGCTGTCGAGCAACTGCTCGATACGCCTGACCTGGCCACCGCATTGGAAAGCGAACAGTTCAAGAAGTTCCTCGACCAGATGCCGATCGCGATTGCTGTGTCGGAATTGATCGCAAAGGAACGTGTCGTCTACGCCAATCCCGAATTCGAGAAGCTCTCGGACCTCAAGGCAGCGAAGCTTGCGCGGGAAAACTGGGCTGCACTTTCTGGCAGGGGTCTTCATCAGCAGAAGGACCGGGCGCTCGCCGAGGCTGTTGTTGAAGACACCGACTTCGTCGGCACATTTCGTCTCGAGCGCGGCGAGGACAAGCCGGCAATTGTCGACGTTTATTCCAACGTCATCGAGGACGATAACGGCAAGCTCTGCTTCCGGCTGGTGGCACTTGTCGACGTCACGGCACACGGCGAGACCGAGGACGCGCGGCCCGTGGAGGAGCAAATCCGAGAGAAGGACACCCTGCTGCGCGAACTGCAGCACCGGGTGAAAAACAATCTGCAGATGATCACCGCTTTGATCCGCCTGGAAACCCGCAACGCCACCGAACCGGACCAGAAGCGTTTCGAAAGGCTCGCCGGTCGGGTAGACGCATTGGCAATCCTCTACCAGGCACTGTCGGCTGACGAGCAGAAGGATGAGGTGGATCTCGGCGTATATCTCAGCCAAATCGCGTCCGCCGTCATGGCATCGCATGCGGTCGAAGGCATCCGCCTCGACCTCAAAGTGGATACGTATCCGGTATCCATCAACGTCGCCATGCCGACGGGGTTGGTCGTCAACGAGCTGCTGACCAATTCCCTGAAGCATGCCTTCATCGGGCGCGAGGGCGGCACGATTACGCTGCATAGCGTCGTCAGCGGCGACGGCTGCCGGGTGACTGTCGCTGATGATGGGATCGGTCTGCCGAAGGGCGAGACCTGGCCCAAGCCCGGCAAGCTCGGCGCGCTGATCGCGCGGTCGCTGACTGAAAATGCCAAGGCGCAATTTGACGTCAAGTCAAATGCCAGCGAGGGGACCAAGGTCACCATCGTTTTCAAGCGATCAGCCGCAACGGACTGACTGGCGCAACGCATTCCGCGCAGACCGAGGCTTAGCGCCATCGGGCGGCCGTCCTCATTGGGTGCGCAAGAGCGCCCGGCGGCTGCCGCAAGCAGCAGGACGTCGCAACCTGATCTTAGTTGGATTTAGGCGATTCCGATCGCGATGGATCGGGATGTTGGTGCGGTCGAGAAGACTCGAACTTCCACGGGTTGCCCCACAGCGACCTCAACGCTGCGCGTCTACCAATTCCGCCACGACCGCCCGTGGTAGGAGCCGGAACGAACCGGCTCGCGGCGTGTAGCAAATCGTTTCCGGCGAAACAAGGGCGCGGTGCGCAATAATCGCGGGGAATTGGCATAACGGTCGGGAAGGTCGAAATCCGCTGATATCTGGACGTTTCGGCTGGATACCGCCATATGAAGGGCAAATGCATTCCGGCTCAGGCCTGAGGCGGTTTTGGAAGCCGGCGTGCATTAGAGTGCGATCCCGGAAAGTGGGAACCGGTTTTCGGAAAAGATCACGCTCCAACAAACTGACGGATCAAGATGACGATTCAACGAAACGTCATTTTGATTCAGCGAAAAATCGAAAAGCCATGACCGAACGCAGCCAGATCGCCACGTCGTTCCTGCCCTTGCCCGGCTCAGCACCCGTTGAATGGCGCATCGAGCCCGGTTTGACCGGCTACACCGATGCGCTTGCCCTGATGGAAGCACGCGCCGACGCGATCCGCACCGGTGCGGCCGCCGAGCTGGTCTGGCTGGTCGAGCACCCGCCGCTTTACACCGCCGGCACCAGCGCCCGCATCGAGGATTTGATCGACCCCGACCGCTTTCCGGTCTTCGCGGCCGGGCGTGGCGGCGAATACACCTATCACGGACCGGGCCAGCGCGTTGCCTATGTCATGCTTGACTTAAAACGCCGGCGCGAGGACGTGCGCGCCTTCGTCGCCGCGCTCGAACAGTGGATCATCGGCACGCTCGCCGCCTTCAACGTGCGCGGCGAACGCCGCGAGGACCGCGTGGGCGTCTGGGTGGTGCGGCCCGATCGCCCTGCCCTGCCCGACGGCTCGCCGGCCGAGGACAAGATCGCGGCTATCGGCATCCGGCTGCGGCGCTGGGTGAGCTTTCATGGCATCGCCGTCAATGTCGAGCCGGATCTCAGCCATTTCAGCGGCATCGTGCCCTGCGGCGTGCCCGACCACGGCGTCACCAGCCTTGTCGATCTCGGCCTGCCGGTGACCATGGCCGACTTCGACCTAGCGCTGAAATCCGCCTTCGAGGATGTTTTTGGAGCGGCCGAGGCCATTTCTGCCGAACCGGCGCGCAAGGCCGGCTGAAATCCGGATCTCACTTTATCTCTGTTGGTATGCCCATCGAATACCTGTCGACAACAATAGAGACGAAAAGCCGAGTAACCAATAACCGCTCGATATCATCGCGCATTTCTTAAATGCATACACATAGACGCTATCGTGTGCAGATGGCACGGCCAATGACGAAGCGCCGAACGGACCCAGAAGCGAAAAAACGAAGAAAAACAAGCTCCCTAAAAGCACGAAAAGAGCAAGTTGCAGAAGCTTGGGAAAAGCTTCTTGAACGTCCTCGCGCAGGAAAACTCCCCTGTCGGTAGTATCTCTGTATAGCCTCCAAACCAGCCAAGCTGCCCACGACAAGCTGGTGGCGCCACATGCTCTTGTGTAAGATAAATGCTCGCCCTCCGGGAAGCCCCAGTGCCAAAACGCATATAAAATGACGTCGATGCGCTGCGAAATATATCCGCCATCGGGGATTATTCTAGAAAAATAGTAGATCAAAAAAGATGCAGCAACTGGAGTCCATGAATAATACAGAAATATATGAAATCTATACGCCTGAAGGTATGCCTGCTTCTTTTCAGCATCGTTGTCAGGAATTCTAATCAAATTGATAAAACTAAAAACCCGTTCGTACTCCCCAATTGGAATAGATTTGGGGTCCGACTTCAGAATTTCCTTCAAAGTCAACATGCCGTTGCGATTCTAAGGATTGCTGCATTCATCGAGCTGGACAGGAATTAAACACGGAAAATCTCTCCGCAAACGAAATTATGGCAGACCGCTACGGCAATCCGCAACGGCGAGGCCGTCAAGCCCGTCCTTTCGGAAGTCGCGAACTCCTATCAAAGCAGTCGCGCCGAAGCCCATAGCAGCCCATAGCCGTGAATGGCGAAGACCGCCAGCAGCGCGCCGGCCATGGCGAAACGGTCGAAGGTGCGGATCGGCTTCAGCTCGTGGCGCGGCTTTACCCCGCTGCCCATGGTCAGCAGGCTGAGGATGGCGAAGACCGCGCCCGCCACCAGCAAAAAACTTTGGGAAAAGCCGGCCAGCCAGCCGATCGCCAGCAAGGCCGAGAGCAGGGAGAAGGAGGCTAGTGCCAGCGCTATCGGGCCCGGACAGATCTGGCGCAGCACCTGGCCGCCGTCGAATTTCCACACCGGCACGAGATTGGCGATGTTGAACAGAGCGGCAAAGCCGGCGAGCGTCGCCAGAAGGGCGGCGGCCAGCCGATGCCCCTCGCTGGACGCGAAGCCGCTGGTGACGATCAGCAGCGGCACCAGAAACGCGGAAAAGCCGGCGCCCATCAGCGCCACGAAGGCGACCTCGAAGCGGCTGTCATAGGGCCGCCCGCCAATGGCGATGCCGCCGAGCAGCGGGATGAAGATCATCCGCGCCTTGCGGTGCCCGGTCAGCCGGAAGGCCGCCATATGGCCGAGTTCGTGCAGGGCGACGACAGAGGTCAGGATCGCGGCCAGCGCGAAGCCCCCGAGATTGAGCCCGAAGAACGGCCACAGAATGAAGGCCGACAGGATGGCGAAGCCGACCTGGCTCAGCGGATGCTCGAACCAGCCGCCTTTTCGATACTGCCCGGTCTTCGCCCAGACCTGCAGCTTGCCGAGTTCGCGGCGCATGGCGAAGTAGCGGAAGACCAGGAAAGCGACGCCGCGATAGTGGTCGGTCTGGCTGAGCGTCACCCGCGTGCCCGCACCTTCCGTGACGAGTTCAGTGGTCTCGTAAAAATCCTTCCAGAACGACGTGTCGAGCGCGGTATCCTCGATGACGCGCTGCGAAAAACGACTGCCTTCGACGACGTCCTCGAAGCGCGACCGGCGCTCGATCGGCTGGCCGTCGCGGCCTTCCCAGGACAGCATGATGCGGACCGTACCTTGCCCGTCCAGCGGCTCTGCCGACAGTATCTCGCCGGACCAGCCGGCATCGCTGCCGAGCGGCCACAGCGCCTGCCAGAGGCGCTGCCGGTCCATGGCAACCACGCGGCTGAGCCTCACCGTGCGCAAACCGAGCGGCGCGGTCATCAAAAGGAAAATTAGTCCGAGATTGCCGGCCACGAGAAGGGCCGTGATGATCGGTGACACCTAGGCGTTTGCTCCCTATCTTGACAGGGCACCCTAGCGTCATGGCGGCAAGAAAGGCTTAACAACACAACGCCCTCCTGCCCGCCTCAAAACACTGCGGCGAACCGCAGACTGATCACATGGCGCCGATCCAGACCGCCATGGAAATAAGAAACGCACTCATACACACCAACGAAACGACGTCCTGAACAAGATCGCTCATAACTCTCTCCTGTTGTTGCTATGTTCATAATTTGTTCTAATTTTGTTCGAATGTCAACGATCGGAAAGCGGCATGCCGACGAATCCTGACAGCCGGTTTGGGCAGGGTTAAGGAAAGGTTAGCAGGCGCGATGCCGGTCTTCCGGCGCCGTCAGGCTGAGTCGAGAAAGGTGGATTCCGAGAACCTGAGCGGAGCGTACTTTGGGTACGTGAGCACCGGAAGCGCAGGAAGTCGCCTTTCGCAGGCCGGCCTCACCTGAGTATCGACGTGCCCTAAAGCGGGACGACCTTACCCTCGTGCAACGTCACCCGCCGGTCCATGCGCGAGGCCAGCTCGTGGTTGTGGGTGGCGATCAGCGCGGCAAGGCCGGACTGCCTGACCAGCGCGCCCAGCGCCTCGAACACATAGGACGCGGTGACCGGATCGAGATTGCCGGTCGGCTCGTCGGCGAGCAGCAGCAAGGGCGCATTGGCGACCGCACGGGCGATGGCGACGCGCTGCTGTTCACCGCCCGACAGTTCGGACGGCCGGTGCGAAGCGCGCTTTCCGATCTGCATATAGTCGAGCAGCTGCGCCGCGCGCTCCGACGCTTCCTTGCGCGACAGCCCCTTGATCAGCTGCGGCATCATGATGTTTTCGAGCGCCGAAAACTCCGGCAGCAAATGGTGGAACTGATAGACGAAGCCGACATCGTTGCGGCGGATCGCGGTGCGTTCGTCGTCGGAGAGCCGTCCGCAGGCGCGGCCGGCCAAAATGACGTCGCCGGCGTCGGGGCGCTCGAGCAGGCCCGCAGTGTGCAAGAGCGTCGATTTGCCGGTGCCTGACGGCGCCACCAGCGCCACCATCTCGCCGCGCTTCAGCGAAAAATCGGCGCCGTTCAGAATGGTGAGCTTGCGCGGCCCCTGGACATAGTGCCGCTCGACGCTCTTCAGCTCGATAATGATCTCGGACTTCATTCGTATCTCAAGGCCTCGACCGGATCGAGACGGGCGGCCCGCCATGCCGGAAACACCGTCGCCAGGAAGGACAGGCCGAGCGCCATCAGGATGACGTAGGTGGTCTCGCGCGGGTCCATCTTTGCCGGCAGCTGGCTGAGGAAATAGAGCTCCGGATTGAACAGCACCTTGCCGGTCATCCAGGAGAAGAACTGGCGGATGGATTCGATGTTGGTGCAGATGAGCACCCCGAGCAGCACGCCGGCGAGCGTGCCGGTGACACCGATCGCCGCGCCCGTCATCAGGAATATGCGCAGGATGGCGCCGCGTGACGCCCCCATCGTGCGCAGAATGGCGATGTCGTGCCCCTTGTCCTTCACCAGCATGATCAGGCCGGAGATGATGTTGAGCGCCGCCACCAGCACGATCAGCGTCAGGATCATGAACATGACGTTGCGCTCGACCTGCAGGGCGGAAAAGAACGTCTCGTTGCGCTGGCGCCAGTCGACCATGTCGATCGGCCGTTGTGCGGCCGCATCGACCAGCGGTTTCAGCGCGTCGACATTGTCGGGATTGTCGACATAGATCTCGATCGTCTGCGCCCTGCCGTCCATGTTGAAATAGAGCTGGGCTTCCGAGAACGGCATGTAGACGATGGAGCTGTCATACTCCGACATGCCGACTTCGAAGATCGCCGCCACCTTGTAGCCCTTCAGCCGCGGCGTCGTGCCCATCGGCGTCACATCGCCGTCCGGCGAGATCAGCGTGATGGTGTCGCCCAGCACCAGGCCGAGATTCTCCGCCATGCGCTTGCCGATGGCGACGCCTTCGCCGGAATCGAAGCCGTCAAGCGTGCCTTGTTTGACGTTTTGGGCGACGATGGCGATCTTGCCGAGGTCTTCGGCGCGTATGCCGCGCACCAGCGCGCCCATGCCGCCGCCGACATTGCCTTGCGCCAGCACCTGGCCGTCGATCAGCGGTATCGCGTATTTGACACCGGCCACGCCGTTGATGCGGGCGGCAACCTGCGCATAGTCCTCAAGCGGCGAATCCAGCGGCTGGACGATCAGGTGACCGTTGACGCCGAGAATGCGGRTCAGAAGCTCGGCCCGGAACCCATTCATCACCGCCATCACGACGATCAGCGTGGCGACGCCCAGCATGATGCCGAGGAAGGAGATCGAGGCGATGACCGAGATCACCGTCTCCTTGCGGCGCGAGCGCAGATATCGCCACGCAACCATGCGTTCGAACATGGAAAACGGGCCAGCGACCGGAGACTTGGCGACCGGCGACTTGGCGACCGAAGGCTTCGTTGCCGCGGCTTCGGTCATGCGGTTGCACCGAAGCGTTTCTTGGCCTCCGCGACCGGCAGCGTCTCGCGCTCGCCGGTCCGGCGGTTCTTGATCTCGATCTCGCCGGCTGCCACGCCGCGCGGCCCGACGATCACCTGCCAGGGCAGGCCGATCAGGTCGGCGGTGGCAAACTTGCCGCCCGGCCGCTGGTCGGTATCGTCGTATAGCACGTCCTTGCCGGCGCCGGTGAAGGCAGCATAGAGCTCGTTGCAGACGCGGTCGCAGTCGGCGTCGCCCACCTTCATGTTGATCAGGCCGATGTCGAACGGTGTCACCGCTTCCGGCCAGATGATGCCGTTGTCGTCATGGCTGGCCTCGATGATCGCCGCCACCAGGCGCGACGGACCGATGCCGTAGGAACCGCCGGAGACGAAATGATCCTTGCCGTCAGGCCCGGTCACCTTGGCGTTCATGGGCTTCGAATATTTGTCGCCGAAATGGAAGATGTGGCCGACCTCGATGCCGCGCGCCGAGACCCGGTCGGCTTCGCCGAGCTTGTCCCAGGCCGCCTCGTCATGCATCTCGTCGGTGGCGGCGTAGGGCGTCGTCCACGTCTTGACGATGTCTGCGATCTCGCCGTCCTTGGTAAAGTCGGTGTTTTCGCCGGGCACCTGCAGCGACAGATACGCGCGGTCGCAATAGACCTGGCTCTCGCCGGTGTCGGCCAGGATGATGAATTCGTGGCTGAGGTCGCCGCCGATCGGCCCGGTGTCGGCCCGCATCGGAATGGCCTGCAAGCCCATGCGCGTGAAGGTCCTGAGATACGAGACGAACATCCTGTTATAGGCCGCCTTTGCGCCGTCGAAATCGAGGTCGAAGGAGTAGGCGTCCTTCATCAGGAATTCGCGGGAGCGCATGACGCCGAAGCGCGGCCGCACCTCGTCGCGGAACTTCCACTGGATGTGGTAGAGATTGAGCGGCAAATCCTTGTAGGACTTGACGTAGGCGCGCACGATCTCGGTGACCACTTCCTCATTGGTCGGGCCGTAGAGCATGTCGCGGTCCTGCCGGTCCTTGATGCGCAGCATCTCCTTGCCGTAGTCGTCATAGCGGCCGCTTTCGCGCCACAGATCGGCCGACTGGATGGTCGGCATCAGGATTTCCAGCGCGCCGGCGCGGTTCTGCTCCTCGCGGATGATGCGGCAGACCTTGTCCAGCACCAGCTTGCCCAGCGGCAGCCAGGAAAAGCTGCCCTGCCCCTGCTGGCGGATCATGCCGGCACGCAGCATCAGCCGGTGCGAGACGATCTCGGCCTCGCGCGGATTTTCTTTCAGGATGGGCAGGAAAAACTGCGACAAACGCATGGACAGGTCCGTGAGAGAGGAGGCTGCACCGGAATCGGCGCGGCTGGCTTGCTTGCCCCGGCTTCATAGCTATTTCGTGACGGAATGGAAACCCGACCCGCCGCATCGGCCCGAAATCGCAAAAATCGATTCTTCTTCCAAAGATCTTGGAACCGAAAACGGTAAAGCTTGGGTGCAAAGTGCCGGGCCTGGCTGCAAAGTGCTCTCACACGCTTTGCGCGTCCGAGCGACACAGCACACCTGGCCACATTATTGCGGCAACCCCGCTGTTGTTCGTTTCGCAAGCAAAGCCTGCCGTACTATTGTGCAGTGCAGCACAGGATTGCCCGTTTGCGGGCAAAATTCTGCGTGACAATTTCATCAGGGTTAGGCTAGTGTGCCCCGATAACCGAGAGGGTAGAGAAAAATCTGCTCTCCTACGCGGTCAAAGTCTTGGGAGGATGCGATCTAGGCGCGGTTACCCGCTGCCGCCGGAAACCGGAAAACAGATCGGAACGCGTTTAAATTGCAAGGCCTTGTGCCTTGCATTTTTTTTGCCCAATCATCCGGTTAGATCAACCTGTTCCCAAATTACATGAGCTTGCGCCGGCCTGATGCCGGGCCGTGATTCTCTCGCGGCTCGGCCACGCTTGAGGGCGAATTGCGCATCGCGGGCTGGCGCGACAAAACCTGAGTTTTGTGCTCCGAAAACAGGCACAAACACCCTGCCCGATCTGTAGGCGGGAAAGAGTTTAGTTAGCCGGTGCCTGGCTGGCTTCGGGGATGATGTGCGGGACTTCGTCGAGGCTGTAACCCAGCCCATGCGTCAGCCCGTAGAAAATGCCCATGACGACAGCCGTGACGATGGTGGTGCGGACCACGGCGCGCAGCATATGCGGCCCGCGCGGGGCGCTGGCAACCGTGCCCAGCGTCACGTCGTGATCGTCATCCTGCGTGTGCACGGAAAACGGCAGCACGATGAACAGCATCAGCCACCAGGTGATGAAGAACAGCGCGGCAAACGAAATCCAGCTCATGCCTGCTCCAGTTCGACCAGCGTGCCGAAGAAATCCTTGGGATGCAGGAACAGCACCGGCTTGCCGTGGGCGCCGGTTTTGGGATTGCCATCGCCCAGCACACGCGCCCCGCTCGCCTTGAGATGATCGCGCGCGGCAAGAATATCGTCGACCTCATAGCAGAGATGATGCATGCCGCCCGAGGGGTTCTTCTCAAGAAAGGCCGCGATCGGCGAGCCCTCGCCCAGCGGCTCCAGCAGTTCGATCTTGGTGTTGCCGACATCGACGAACACCACCGTCACGCCGTGCTCCGGCAGCGCCTGTGGCGCGGTGACCTTCGCGCCAAGCGTATCGCGATAGGCGGTGATTGCCGCAGCCAGATCCGGCACGGCAAGCGCGACATGGTTCAGGCGTCCGAGCATGAAACCTCCAGCTTCCATGCTGGCGTCTTACGGCAAATCGGCCGACATCAATAGCCTTTGCCGAGGCGCGCAAGGTCGCACTTCCGTGAACCGCCGGCATGTTCGAATCGGTATCGGCGAAGTACAAACGGCAATGTCCAATGCCCGCCCCCGCGTTTTCAGCTTCGATCTTGGCTCGTTCAGGGTTGCCGCCCTGCTCGACGCCGTCGACGCCAGAGACAATCTCGCGGCTGCCTTCGCCACCGGGCAGTCGCCGGGCGCGGTGCGGGAACTCGCCATGTCGAACTTCATCGACCCCAACCGGTACGAGCATTGCTTCATCCCGACGCTGGTCGACACCGGTGCCGAAAAGATCCTGTTCGACACGGGATTCGGCGACGAGGACAGTTCGCTGCTGCAATGTTTGCAGAACCTTGGGATCGAACCCGCCGACATCGATTTGGTGGTCATCACGCATGGCCACCCCGACCATATTGGCGGCCTCGTCCGCAACGGCGAAGCCGTCTTCAGCCAGGCGCGCTACGTGTTCGGTGCGGCAGAATTCGTCTTCTGGACCGAGGCCGATACGGTGCGCGAAGCCAGGCTGAGCAACCGCGACCTGTTCCTGCGTGTCTGCGCCGGCCTTGCCGACCGCTCAACATTCGTAGCGCCCGGAGACGAGGTCGTGCCAGGCATCACTGCCATCGACGCTGCCGGCCATTCTCCGGGATTGCTGGCGTTCCACATCGAAAGTGACGGCCAGCAATTGCTCATCTGGTCGGACGCTTTCCTGCACTCTGTCGTGTCGATCCAGCGGCCTGAGTGGCATGCCGATCTCGACGACGAGAAGGAGCAGGCCGTCGAGACCCGCAAGCGCCTGCTGAACATGGCCGCCGATCACCGGCTGCTGGTCGCCGGCTATCACATGCCGTTCCCGGGTCTCGGGCACGTCGAGCGAGTGGACGGGACGTTTCGCTGGCTTCCCGCCACCAGCTGAATTTCAGCGATTGGCGTCGCCCTAGCGGGTGACGAACACAGTCACCAGCGGCTTCTTGCCCCAGGCTTCGTTGGCGGCACCGCGCACGGCGCGCCGCACCGCTTCCTGCACCAGATCGAGGTCCTTGCGGCGCTGGCGGGGGATAGAGTCCACCGCGCCGACGGCCGCGTCGAGCATCAGATCTTCCATGTTCTCGCCGCGGGCATCGGCTTCGGCAACGCCGATGGCGACCAGATCGGGATCGCCAGCCAGCTCATACTTGTCGTCGAGCACGACATTGACCGCGACATGGCCGGCGAACGACAGCTTGCGCCTGTCGCGTATGCCCATCGCCTGGTCGGTGCCGATCAGCCTGCCGTCCTTGTAGATGCGGCCGAACGGCACCTGGTCGATGATCGTTGCCGGACCGGGCGCCAGCCGTAGCATGTCGCCGTCGCGCACCTGCGCCACCTGGCCGATGCCTGAGGTCGACATCAGCGATCCCTGCGCCACCAGGTGGGCTGCCTCGCCATGCACGGGAACGCCAATCTGCGGGCGCACCCATTCATACATCCTGCGCAGTTCGCTGCGGCGCGGATGGCCGGAGACATGCACCAGCGCGTCGCCGTCCTCGATGATCTTGATGCCGAGATCGATGAGCCGGTTCTTGATCTCGAGGATCGCCTTCTCGTTGCCGGGAATGGTGCGCGAGGAAAACACCACCGTGTCGCCTGCCGTCAGCGACACTGACTTCATCTCGTCACGCGACAGTTTCGCCAGCGCCGCCAGCGGCTCGCCCTGGCTGCCGGTGCAGATGATGACCAAATTCTCGCGCGGGATGAAGCCGAAATCCTCTTCGGCGATGAACTCCGGCAGCCCGTCCATGTAGCCGAGTTCACCGGCGACATCGATGACCCGCTTCAGCGAGCGCCCGAGCACCAGGCACTGGCGGCCGGCATCGCGCGCCGCCCTGGCGATCGAGACGATACGACCGACATTGGACGAGAAGGTGGTGACGGCGACGCGGCCAACAGCGCTCTGGATGACGCCTCTCAGCCCTTCGCCCACCGCCACTTCCGACGGCGATTCGCCTTCCCTGAGCGCATTGGTCGAATCGCAGACCAGCGCCAGCACGCCCTTGTCGCCATAGGCGCGGAAACGCGCTTCGTCGGTCTTGGGTCCGATCGTCGGTTCCGGATCGATCTTCCAGTCGCCGGTATGGATAACGGTGCCGGCCGGTGAGGTGATGGCCAGCGACATCGGCTCGGGGATCGAATGCGCCACCGGAATGGCCTCGATCTCGAACGGCCCGACTGTGAATTTCTCGCCTGCCCGGTAGATCGTCACCGGGATTTTTGGCGCGCCCTGTTCGCCTTGGCGCTTGGCGTCCAGCAGGCCGGCGCTGAACGGCGTCATCCACACCGGCGCCTTCAGCTTCGGCCAGGTGTCGAGCAGCGCACCGTAGTGGTCTTCATGCGCATGGGTGATGATGATGCCGCGCAGATTGGCGAGGTTTTCCTCGATGAAGCGCGTATCGGGCAGGATCAGGTCGACGCCCGGATGCGCCGCGTCGGGAAAGGTCACGCCGACATCGACGACGATCCATTCACGCGCACTGGGCGGCCCATAGCCGTAAAGGGCGAAGTTCATGCCGATCTCGCCGACGCCGCCGAGCGGCACGAAGACGAGTTCGGCGTTTTGCGCTTTCGCCATCAATTTTCCCTTCCCGGCCCTCGGGCCAGTCCTAAACCCTTGCCGACGCGACCGCGCCGAAATGCACGTCGCCGGCGGCTACCGTCACGACCGACCCCTCATCATCGCGGATCACGAAACGGCAGTCCGCGTCAATGGTCTCGAAGGTACCGCGCACCACATTCCCGTCAATCCTGACAGCAACCTCGCCGCCGAGCCCCGCTGCGCGCGCCAGCCACCGCCGCCGGATGGCATCGAGCCCGCGTCCTTCATCCCACAGCCGCGCATTGTCGGTCCACGCATCCGACAGCGCCAGAAACAGCGTTTCGGCATCGCATGTCGCGCCAAGCGCCTGCAGCGATGTCGCCGGATACGGCATATCAGTGGGATATGCCACCACATTGACGCCGATGCCGACCGCCACAGCGAAACGGCCGCCGTCGAGAATGGCCGATTCCAGCAGGATGCCGGCAAGCTTGGCGCCGGACGCCAGCACGTCGTTCGGCCATTTCAGCTCGAAACGGTTATTGCCCTGGCTGGCGCCATCGAGGCCGATCGAGATCCGGCCTTTCGGCACGACGGCATCGAGCGCATCGGCCAGCGACAGGCCGGCGACGAAGCCTAGTGTCGCGGCAAGGCGAAGCTCGCCGCCCGTGATGACGAGCAAAGTCGCTGCCAGATTGCCTTCGGGCGATACCCAGGCACGGCCACGCCGGCCGCGCCCGCTTTCCTGTTTCTTGGAAACGACCCACAATTTGCCGGGGTCGCCTGCCCTTGCATGGTCCAGCGCCACCGTGTTGGTGGAGCCGATACTGTCATGAGCCTCGAGCCGGAACCCTTCCGTCTCAGAGGTTGGAGCCAGCCGAAATGCCATCCCGCTCAGAAAAATGTCTTGGCGGCGGCTTCGGCGTAGGTCGCGATCGGACCGCCGATCAGCACATAGAACAGCACGAAGGCGCCGGAGACGCCGAGCACGAGGCGCAGTTCGCTGGCCATCGGCACGAAGCCGCCGGCCGGTTCGTCGAACCACATGATCTTGATGATGCGCAGATAGTAATAGGCACCCACCACCGAGGCCAGCACGCCGATGATCGCCAGCGCATAGAGGTTGGCGTTGATGGCGGCGAGGAAGACGTACCACTTCCCCCAGAAGCCGGCGAGCGGCGGGATGCCGGCCAGCGAGAACATCAGGATGGTCAGGATCGTCGCCATGATCGGGTTGGTCGAGGAGAGACCGGCGAGATCGCTGATCTGCTCGACATTGCCTTCCTTGCGCCGCATGGCGAGGATGAAGGCGAAAGTGCCGAGCGTCATCACCAGATAGATCAGCATGTAGATGGCGACGCCGCGCACGCCGGCCTGGCTGTTGGCGGCAAGGCCGACCAGCGCATAGCCCATATGGCCGATCGAGGAGTACGCCATCAGTCGCTTGATGTTGGTCTGGCCGATAGCGGCAAAGGCGCCGAGCGCCATCGAGGCGATCGAGATGAAGACGATGATCTGCTGCCAGTCGGAAGCGATCGGCTTGAAGGCGCCCATGGTGACGCGCACGATCAGCGCCATCGCCGCCATCTTGGGGGCAGCCGCCAGGAAGGCGGTGACCGGTGTAGGTGCGCCCTCGTAGACGTCAGGCGTCCACATATGGAACGGCACCGCCGAGATCTTGAAGGCGAGCCCGGCCAGAACGAAGACCAGGCCGACAACGAGGCCGAGCTGGCGCTCGCCGCTTCCCAAGGCCGAGGCGATTTCCTGGAAGCCGACATTGCCGGTGTAGCCGTAGACCAGGCTGATGCCGTAGAGCAGCATGCCCGACGACAGCGCGCCGAGCACAAAGTACTTCAGGCCGGCCTCGGTCGAACGCAGATTGTCGCGGTTGATCGCCGCCAGCACGTAGATCGCCAGCGATTGCAGTTCGAGGCCGAGATAGAGGCCGATCATGCCGTTGGCCGAGATCATCAGCATCATGCCGAGCGTGCAGAGCAGGATCAGCACGGGGTATTCGAACTTGTCGAAATGCTCCTGCTTGGCAAAGCGCATCGACATCACCAGTGTCACCGCCGAACCGATCAGCGACAGCACCTTCATGAAGCGGGAGAACGGATCCTGGATGAAGGCGTTGCCATAGGCTGCGCCCTGCCCGGTGGAGGAGATCAGCCATAGGCCTGCGATCACCAGCACTGCGACGGCAAGGCCGGTCACCAAATTGACGGTGTTGGCGCGCGAATAGGCGCCGACCATCAACAGCGCCAGCGCGCCGATGGCGAGGATCAACTCCGGCGTCGAGAGCGAAAGGCTGGAATAAAGGTCCGGCGTCATGGTTCGCAAAACCTCTGGTCAGTTCGCCGCCGCGGTCTGCGCGGCGCCGATGGATGCGGTGACATTGGTGACGAGCGCCTTGACCGACTGGGCCGTGGCATCGAAGACGGGAGCGGGATAGACGCCGAAGAAGATGACCAGCACGACCAGCGGGTATATGATCGCCTTCTCGCGAGTAGAGAGATCAAGCAGGCCCTTCAGGCTTTCCTTGGTCAGCGCGCCGAAGATCACCCGGCGGTAGAGCCAGAGCGCGTAGGCCGCCGACAGGACGACGCCGGTGGCGGCGAAGAACGCCACCCAGGTGTTGACCTTGAACACGCCGAGCATGGTCAGGAACTCGCCGACGAAGCCTGAGGTGCCGGGCAGGCCGACATTGGCCATGGTGAAGACCATGAACACGGTGGCGTATTTCGGCATGTTGTTGACCAGCCCGCCATAGGCGTCGATCTCGCGTGTGTGCATGCGGTCATAGATGACGCCGACGCACAGGAACAGTGCGCCCGAGACCAGGCCGTGCGACAGCATCTGGAAGATCGCGCCCTGCACGCCTTCCTGGTTCATGGCGAAAATGCCCATGGTGACGAAGCCCATATGGGCGACGGAGGAATAGGCGATCAGCTTCTTCATGTCCTCCTGCATCAGCGCCACCAGCGAGGTGTAGATGATGGCGACGACCGACAGCGTGAACACCAGCGGCGCAAACATTTCCGATGCCAGCGGGAACATCGGCAAGGAGAAGCGCAAGAAGCCGTACCCGCCCATCTTCAACAGGATGGCGGCCAGGATCACCGAGCCGGCCGTTGGCGCCTCGACGTGGGCATCGGGCAGCCAGGTGTGCACCGGCCACATCGGCATCTTCACCGCGAAGGAGGCGAAGAAGGCGAGCCATAGCCATGTCTGCATGCTGGCCGGGAAGTTGTGGGTGAGCAGCGTCGGGATGTCGGTGGTGCCGGACTGGAAGAACATCGCCATGATGGCGAGCAGCATCAGCACCGAGCCGGCCAGTGTGTAGAGGAAGAACTTGAACGAGGCATAGACGCGGCGCTTGCCGCCCCAGACGCCGATGATGATGAACATCGGGATCAGGCCGGCTTCGAAGAAGACGTAGAACAGCACGATGTCGAGCGCGCAGAACACGCCGATCATCAGCGTTTCCAGGAGCAGGAAGGCGATCATGTAGGCCTTGACGCGCTTGTCGATCGCTTCCCACGACGCCAGGATGCAGAGCGGCATCAGGAACGTCGTCAGGATGACGAACAGCATCGAAATGCCGTCGACGCCCATGTGGTAGGAGATGCCGGAATCCAGCCAGGCGTATTTCTCGACAAACTGGAAGCCGGCCTGCGAGTTGTCGAAGCCGGTCCAGATGAACAGCGAGATGATGAAGGTGGCCGCCGTCGTTGTGAACGCGATGGCGCGGATGTTGCGGCGTGCGTTTTCACCGTCATCATTGATGAACAGGATCAGCAGCACACCAACCAGCGGCAGGAAGGTGACCAGCGAGAGGATTGGCCAGGCGGTCATCAGAGCATCATCCAGGTGACGAGTGCGGCCACACCGATCAGCATGGCGAAGGCATAGTGATAGAGGTAGCCGGTCTGCAGCTTGACGACGCGGTTGGTGACGTCGACGACGCGCGCCGAAATGCCGTCCGGACCGAGCCCGTCAATGATGGTGCCGTCGCCGGTCTTCCACAGGAACCGGCCGAGCGCCTTTGCAGGCCGCACGAACAGGACGTCGTAGAGCTCGTCGAAATACCACTTGTTGAGCAGGAAGGCGTAGAGCAGGCGATGGTTGGCGGCGACGCTACGGGGCAGTTCCGGCGAGCGTATGTAGAACTTCCAGGCGACGGCAAAGCCGATGACCATGGCGACGAACGGTGCCAGCTCGACCCACAACGGCAATTCGTGGATATCGTGCAGGATGTGGTTGTCCGGCAGCGTGAACAGCGACGCCTTCCAGAACTCGGCATAGCCTTCGCCGATGAAGGCGCCATGGAAGATCACGCCGGCAAACAGCGCACCGGCAGCCAGGATGAACAGCGGCACCAGCATCACCGGCGGCGATTCATGGACATGGTGCATGACGTCATGGCTCGCCCGCGGCTCGCCGTGGAAGGTCATGAAGATCAGCCGCCAGGAATAGAAGGAGGTGAAGCAGGCGGCGATGACCAGCAGGATGAAGGCGAGGCCGGCGACCGAATTGTGCCCGGCAAAAGCGGCCTCGATGATGGCATCCTTGGAGAAGAAGCCTGCGGTGCCGATGACGGTCACCGGAATACCGACGCCGGTCAGCGCCAGCGTGCCGATCACCATCATCCAGTAGGTCTTCGGAATGAGCTTCCGCAGGCCACCCATCTTGCGCATGTCCTGCTCGTCGGAGACGGCATGGATGACCGAGCCCGAACCGAGGAACAGCAGCGCCTTGAAGAAGGCATGCGTGAACAGATGGAAGATCGCCGCGCCATAGGCGCCGACGCCGAGCGCCACGAACATGTAGCCGAGCTGCGAGCAGGTGGAATAGGCGATGACGCGCTTGATGTCGTTCTGCACCAGGCCGACGGTCGCTGCGAAGAAGGCGGTGAAGGCGCCGATGAAGGTCACTACCGTCAGCGCCGAATGCGACAGCTCGAACAGCGGCGACAGGCGCGCCAGCATGAACACGCCGGCGGTGACCATGGTGGCGGCATGGATGAGCGCGGAAACCGGTGTCGGGCCTTCCATGGCGTCCGGTAGCCAGGTGTGCAGCGGCACCTGCGCCGACTTGCCCATGGCGCCCATGAACAGCAGCAGGCAGACGATGGTCATGGCCGAATGCTTGTCCAGCGCATAGCCAAGGAAGGTGAGAACGGCAGCACCGTGTTCAGCGCCTTCGGCCGGAATGAACGTCGCGGCATTGGCGAAGATGGTGCCGAGATTGACCGAGCCGAACAGCACGAAGACGCCGAAAATGCCGAGCGCAAAGCCGAAATCGCCAACGCGGTTGACGACGAAGGCCTTGATGGCAGCGGCGTTGGCCGACGGCTTCTTGTACCAGAAGCCGATCAGCAGATAGGAAGCGAGGCCCACCCCTTCCCAGCCGAAGAACATCTGCACCAGATTGTCTGCCGTCACCAGCATCAGCATGGCGAAGGTGAACAGCGACAGATAGGCAAAGAAGCGCGGCCGGTTCGGGTCGTGGTGCATGTAGCCAATCGAATAGATGTGGACCAGCGCCGACACGGTGTTGACCACGACCAGCATGACCACGGTCAGCGTGTCGATCCTGAGCGCCCAGGAGGCGTCGAGACCGCCCGACTGGATCCAGCGCAGCACCGGCACGGTGAAGACCTCGCCCTCGCCGAAGCCGACGGAGAAGAATGCGACCCAGGACAGCACGGCCGAGATCACCAGGAAACCCGAGGTGATGTATTCCGATGCCTTGGCGCCGAGCGAATTGCCGAACAGGCCGACGATCAGGAAGCCGAGCAGCGGGAGGAAGACGATCGCTTGATACATGTTAGCCCCGTCAACCCTTCATTTGGTTCACGTCTTCGACCGCGATCGAGCCGCGGTTGCGGAAGAAGACGACGAGAATGGCAAGACCGATGGCCGCCTCGGCGGCCGCGACCGTCAGCACGAACAGCGCAAACACCTGTCCGACGAGATCGCCCAATGCCGCCGAGAAGGCGACGAAATTGATGTTGACCGCCAACAGGATCAGCTCGATCGACATCAGGATGACGATGATGTTGCGGCGGTTCAGGAAGATGCCGAACACGCCGAGCGTGAACAGGATCGCCGATACGGTCAAATAATGTGCGATGCCGACGACCATCTCAGAGCCCCTCGCCCGACTTGACCTTGCGGATTTCCATGCCCGTTGCCGGCGTGCGGCCGACCTGGGCAGCGATCGACTGCCGCTTGACCCCTTCCTTGTGGCGCAGCGTCAAGACGATGGCGCCGATCATGGCGACCAAAAGCACGAGGCCCGAAATCTGGAAGTAGTAGAGGTAGTCGGTATAGAGGATGTCGCCCAGCGCAGCGGTGTTGGTCCGGGCGGCGAGATCCGGGATCGGTTTCGAAACCGTCGAGGCCAGCTGCGGCGCGAACGTATAGCCGCCGAGCACGATGATCAGTTCCGCCGCCAGGATCAGCCCGACCAGCGCGCCGATCGGTGCGTATTGCAGGGCGCCTTCCTTCATCTCGGCGAAGTCGACATCGAGCATCATGACGACGAACAGGAACAGCACCATGACGGCGCCGACATAGACGACGAGCAGGATCATCGCCAGGAACTCGGCGCCGGTCAGCATGAACAGGCCGGCGGCATTGAAGAAGGTCAGGATCAGGAACAGCACGGAATGCACGGGGTTACGCGACGAAATGACCATGAAGGCCGACGCCACCGCGACAAAGGCGAAGAGGTAGAAAAAGGCCGCCTCTAGTCCACTCAGCATTGGGGATCCCCCGGGTTCCTGTCCGAAACAGGACATCCGTCCTGTTCGATGTTTGCGACCGCCTCCGGCCGGCAAGTTGCGTGTTCCTTAGACGAGGCCCCTCGCCCCGTCCATGCGTCAAATGTCAGCGATAGGGTGAGTCCAGCGAGATGTTGCGCGCCAGTTCGCGCTCCCACCGGTCGCCATTCGCCAGCAGCCTGTCCTTGTCGTAGTAAAGCTCCTCGCGGGTCTCCGTCGCGAATTCGAAATTCGGCCCCTCGACGATGGCGTCGACCGGGCAGGCTTCCTGGCAGAAGCCGCAATAGATGCACTTCACCATGTCGATGTCGTAGCGCACGGTGCGGCGCGTGCCGTCATTGCGGCGCGGGCCGGCCTCGATGGTGATCGCCTGCGCCGGGCAGATCGCTTCGCACAGCTTGCAGGCAATGCAGCGTTCTTCCCCATTGGGATAGCGGCGCAGCGCATGCTCGCCCCGGAAGCGCGGGCTGATCGGCCCCTTCTCGTGCGGATAGTTGATCGTCTCCTTCGGCGCGAAGAACTGGCGCATCGACAGGAAGAAGGCGCTGACGAAATCCTGCAGCAGCAGCGATTTGGCGGCTTGGCCGAGAGCGGACATCACGCAAACCCCGTGATCTTGAGGAAGGCCGCGACGATTACCACCATCGCCAGCGAGATCGGCAGGAAGACTTTCCAGCCAAGGCGCATCAGCTGGTCGTAGCGGTAGCGCGGCACAAAAGCCTTCACCATCGAGAACATGAAGAACATCAGGCAGATCTTGAGCACGAACCAGATCACGCCTGGCACCCAGGTGAAGGGCGCGAAGTCGAAGGGCGGCAGCCAACCGCCGAGGAACAGGATGGTGGCCAGCGCGCACATCATCACCACGGCGACATATTCGCCGAGGAAGAACAGCAGGAACGGCGTCGAGGAATATTCAACCATGTGGCCGGCGACGAGCTCAGACTCGGCTTCGACCAGGTCGAAGGGCGGGCGGTTGGTCTCGGCCAGCGCCGAGATGAAAAAGATGACGAACATCGGGAACAGCGCCAGCCAGTGCCAGTCGAGGAAGCTGTTGGGCAGGCCAAGCTTGGTGCCCAGCCCGTCCTGCTGCGACATCACGATGTCCGACAGGTTGAGCGAGCCGACGCAAAGCAGCACGGTGACGATGACGAAGCCGATCGAGACTTCGTAGGACACCATCTGCGCCGCCGAGCGCAGCGCGCCGAGGAACGGGTATTTCGAGTTGGACGCCCAGCCGCCCATGATCACGCCATAGACTTCAAGCGAGGAGATGGCGAAGACGTAGAGGATGCCGACATTGACGTTGGCGATCGCCCAGCCGGCATTGACCGGAATGACCGCCCAGGCGGAGATCGCGAGCACCGCGGACACCAGCGGCGCCAGCAGGAAGACGCCCTTGTTGGCGCCGGACGGAATGACCGGCTCCTTGAAGACGAATTTCAGCAGATCGGCGAAGGCCTGTAGCGTGCCCCAGGGGCCGACGACGTTCGGACCGCGGCGCAGCTGCACCGCCGCCCAAATCTTGCGATCGGCGTAAAGCAGGTAGGCGACCCCGATCAGCAGAACGACGATCAGCACGACGGACTTCAAAATGATGATCAGCGCCGGCAGCACATAGAAGGAGAAGAAAGTGTCCATGTCTACTCTGCCGCCTGCCTGAAGCCGTTTTTCGCCAGCGCCGAGCATTCCGCCATGACGGCCGAGGCCCGTGCGATCGGGTTGGTCAGATAGAAATCCTGGACCGGCGAGGTGAAAGTGCCCTTGTTCAGCCGCCCGCCGAGCTTCGCCACCTTGGCGATATCCTCGGCATTGCCGGCCTCGACATGGTCGATGCGGGCGAGATGCGGGTATTCGCCATAGAGCTTGGCGCGCAGCTGCTGCAGCGAATCGAACGGCAGCTTCTTGCCGAGCACATCCGACAGCGCCCGCAGGATCGCCCAGTCTTCGCGGGCATCGCCCGGCGCGAAGCCGGCGCGGTTGGTCTGCTGCACGCGTCCCTCGGTGTTGACGTAGGTGCCCGACTTCTCGGTGTAGGCAGCACCCGGCAGAATGACATTGGCGCGGTGCGCGCCGGCATCGCCATGGGTGCCGACATAGACGACGACAGCGCCGCCGGTCTTGCCCATGTCGATCTCGTCGGCGCCGAGCAGGAACAGAACGTCGCTCTCGCCGAGCATGCCGGCGACATTCTTGCCGCCCTCGCCCGGCACGAAGCCGACATCGAGGCCGCCGACACGGGCAGCTGCATTGTGCAGCACGGCAAAGCCGTTCCAGTCGTCGCGGGCGGCGTTCACAGCGCCGGCAAGCTTCGCTGCCTGGCCGAGGACCGCAGAGCCATCGGCGCGCGCGAGTGCGCCCTGGCCGACAATGATCAGCGGATGCGTCGCCTTCTTCAGCACCTGGAAGAACGCGCCGTTGCCGTCGGCCAGATCCTTCAGCGATTCCGGACCGGCGCCGAGCTGTTCATACTCGTAGCGTGTGTCGCCGACCTCACCGATGACGCCGACCGGCAGGTTGCCGATGCGCCAGCGCTTGCGGATACGGGCGTTGAGCACCGAGGCCTCGAAGCGCGGATTGGCGCCGATGATCAGCACTGCGTCCGCCTGCTCGATGCCTTCGATGGTCGGGTTGAAGATGTAGCTGGCACGACCGAGCGCCGGATTGAGTGCGGCGCCATCCTGGCGGCAATCGGTGTTCTTCGAGCCCAGCGAAGCCATGAGCTGCTTGAGCGCGTAGATCTCTTCGACAGCCGCCAGATCGCCGGCAATCGCGCCGATCTTCTCGGGCGCAGCCTTCGTCACCGCATCCTTGATCGCGGCGAATGCCTCGGCCCAGCTTGCAGGCGCCAGCTTGCCGTCCTTGCGCACATAGGGGCGGTCGAGGCGCTGCGTGCGCAACCCGTCCCAGATGAAGCGGGTCTTGTCGGAAATCCACTCCTCGTTCACCGCCTCGTTGACGCGCGGCAGGATGCGCATCACTTCGCGGCCGCGGCTATCGACGCGGATCGCCGAGCCGACCGCATCCATCACGTCGATGGATTCAGTCTTGGTCAGCTCCCACGGCCGCGCCTGGAAGGCGAACGGCTTTGAGGTCAGCGCACCGACCGGGCACAGGTCGATGACATTGCCCTGCAGCTCCGAGGTCATCGCACTTTCGAGATAGGTGGTGATCTCGGCATCCTCGCCGCGGCCGATCAGGCCGAGTTCGGAAATGCCGGCGACTTCCGTGGTGAAGCGGACGCAGCGCGTGCAGTGGATGCAGCGGTTCATCACCGTCTTGACCAGCGGGCCGATATGCTTGTCTTCGACCGCGCGCTTGTTCTCGTGATAGCGCGAGGAATCGACGCCGAAGGCCATCGCTTGGTCCTGCAGGTCGCATTCACCGCCCTGGTCGCAGATCGGGCAATCCAGCGGATGGTTGATCAGCAGGAACTCCATCACGCCTTCCCTGGCCTTCTTGACCATCGGCGTGTTGGTGAAGATTTCCGGCGGCTCGCCGTTCGGGCCGGGGCGCAGGTCGCGCACGCCCATGGCGCAGGAAGCCTGCGGCTTGGGCGGCCCGCCCTTCACCTCGATCAGGCACATGCGGCAATTGCCGGCGATCGACAGCCGCTCATGGAAGCAGAAGCGCGGCACTTCCGCGCCAGCGTCCTCGGCCGCCTGCAGCAGCGTGTAGTGGTCGGGTACAGTGATCTCTTTCCCGTCGACCTTGAGCTTTGCCATCAATTGCCCCCGGCGGTCTTCGCCGTCTCATATGCCTGAAACAGATCGCTCAACTTGATGCCATTGATCATCATGCCGGCGACTTCAGCGTTTTCTATCTTCACGTTGCTCATATTCACGTCGGTGAAAGACGCGTTCGAAAGATCCGCATCTTCCACCAGGGCCGCCGACAGGTTGACGTTGCGAAACTGCGTGTTCGACAGGTTCACATCGTCAAATCTGGAGTTGCTGACGATGGCATTGCGCACATCGAGAACATCGCTCCTGTCGTGGACCTCCATGCCTGCCCCCTACCTCTTCGCCTTGGCGGCCAGCGTCAGCGCCGCCGCCTGGCGGGTCCACTCGTCGCGGCCGATACGGCCCGTGAGCGACAGGTAATCCTCGACCCAGGCAATCTCTTCCGGCGTCCATGCGGCGATCTGGGCGTAGGTCCAGATGCCGAGGCCGTTCAGCACTTTTTCCAGCTTCGGCCCGATGCCCGTTATCGCCTTGAAATCCGACGGCTTGGACGGGCGAGCAATGGTCTTGGGCTGCCTGAAATCCTCCGGCATCAACCCGGTCGTCGCGTCTTCGGCGACCGGATCGGCCTTCTCCGGCTCGGCATCGACGGTGCGGGCAGCAATATCGGTCACGTCCTGCGCAAAGGTCTGCGCCTCGGCGATCAGGGTCTTGGTCGCCGCGCGTGCCTTGGTGGCGGGGGCGGTCTCCGAATAGCGCTCGGCGCGCTGGTCGAAATCATCGATGATCGGCTGGAAAATCCGCTGAGATGTCTCGACGGCACCCGACCATGCGCCGAGCCAGACGCCAAAGGCGTGGTTGGCGAGGCCGAAGCCCAGCGCCGACATGGCGGCGGCACCGGCGACAGGATGCGCGAGAAGGTTGACGGCGCTGGCCATCTCCTTCGGCATCATCCTGGTCAAATCCCGGTTCATTTTCTCAAGCTCATCCAATTTGGGCATCAAAGGGTTCGAATACGGCGCCATAGAAATCTCCTGGTCGTTTCTTCGTCTGCCCCGCCCCGATATGCCAGTCCCGGGCTTCACGCCCGTATTTCAAATCTATTCCGCTGCCACCATCACCGGCTCGGCCCGGTGCGCGTTGCGCGAAAACTCGTCGATGCGCCGCTCCACCTCGCCGCGGAAATGCCGAATCAGCCCCTGGATCGGCCATGCCGCCGCGTCGCCTAGCGCGCAGATCGTATGGCCTTCCACCTGCTTGGTGACGTCGAGCAGCATGTCGATCTCGCGCTTCTGCGCCTCGCCGCGCACCAGCCGTTCCATCACCCGCCACATCCAGCCGGTGCCTTCGCGGCACGGCGTGCACTGGCCGCAGCTCTCATGCTTGTAGAAATAGGACAGCCTGGCGATCGCCTTCACGATATCGGTCGACTTGTCCATGACGATGACAGCCGCCGTGCCGAGGCCCGATTTGAGGTCGCGCAGCGCATCGAAATCCATCGGCGCATCGATGATCTGCTCGGCCGGCACCAGCGGCACCGAAGCGCCACCCGGAATGACCGCAAGCAGATTGTCCCAGCCGCCGCGAATGCCGCCGCAATGCGTCTCGATCAGCTCGCGGAACGGGATCGACATCGCCTCTTCGACGGTGCACGGATTGTTGACGTGGCCGGAGATGCAAAACAGCTTGGTGCCGACATTGTTGGGCCGGCCGAAGGACGAGAACCAGGCAGCACCTCGGCGCAAAATGGTCGGCGCCACCGCGATCGACTCGACATTGTTGACGGTTGTCGGACAACCGTACAAGCCGACATTGGCCGGAAATGGCGGCTTCAGCCTGGGCTGGCCCTTCTTGCCTTCGAGGCTTTCGAGCAGCGCCGTTTCCTCGCCGCAAATGTAAGCGCCGGCGCCGTGATGCATGTAGATGTCGAAATCGTAGCCGGAGGTGTTGTTCTTGCCGATCAGCTTGGCCTCATAGGCCTCGTCGATGGCGCGCTGCAGCGCCTCGCGCTCGCGGATGAACTCGCCGCGCACATAGATGTAGGCGGCGACCGCGCCCATGGCGAAACCGGCGATGAACGAGCCCTCGACCAGCGTGTGCGGATCGTTGCGCAGGATGTCGCGGTCCTTGCACGTGCCGGGCTCGGATTCGTCAGCGTTGACAACGAGATAGCTCGGTCGGCCGTCGCTCTGCTTGGGCATGAACGACCATTTCAACCCGGTCGGGAAGCCGGCGCCGCCACGGCCGCGCAGGCCACTCGCCTTCATCTCATTGACGATCCATTCGCGCCCCTTGGCGATGATGCCGGGCGTGTTGTCCCAAGCACCGCGCGCCATGGCGCCCGCCAGCGACTTGTCGAAGAGGCCGTAGATATTGTTGAAGATGCGGTCTTGATCCTGAAGCATGTTTCGTCCCTCAGACCGGCTTCTTGCCGAAGACGCGGATGTATTCGGCGACGCCGCCCTTGGCGAGCGCCTTGGCTTGGCCGACCCAGTCGTCGCGGTCGATGCGGCCGTGGAAGGCGAGATAGCCGTCCACCCACTCGCGCTCGGCCTTCTTCCAGGACGCGACCTGCGCGAAGGTGAAGATGCCCAGCGAATGCAGCGTGGTCTCGATTTTCGGCCCTACACCCGAGATCAGCTGGAGATCGTCGACCGCGGCCGGCCTATCGATGCCAGCCGGTCGGTTCTTATCCTCGAGCGACGGTTTTGCCGGCTTGGCGGCAGCCTTGCTCGGCGCAGGCGTGGCTGCTGGCGCCTTGGCCGCTGGAGCCTTGGCTTCCGGCGCCTTGAAGGCGGCTGCCGGCGCGGCCGTGGTCTTCGGGCCATTGCGCTGCTTGGCGACTTTCTCGACTTCAGGCGCCGCTGTGTTGGCGTTGGCGGCCGAATGCAGCGGCGCCGAGACGCTTGCCGCCTTTTCGGTCGCCGGTGCAACTTTTGCCGCCGAAGGCGACTTCAGCGCCGGACTGGTTTCCGGAGCATCGGTCTTCGGCTTGCCGGCATTGGATGGCGCAACCGGAACGGCTGCCGGCGCAGCAGGGGCCGCTGGCGCTGCGGCAGCTGCCGGGGCGGCGGAGGCTGCCTGGGCGGCCTTGGTCGCCGCCTTGGCTTCCTTGTCGCGCGTCGCTTTGAGGATCGCCTTTTCGCTCTTCAGCGTCGTCAGGCCGGGAGCCGGCTCCGAGCCGGTGCGGCCGTTCTGCGGTCCCGTGGGCACCGAGGCGCCCTTGCCGGCATCGTAAAGATCGATGATTTCCGCCAGCCGTTCCGGCGTCAGATCCTCGAACGTGTCCTTGAACACCATGACCATCGGCGCGTTGACGCAGGCGCCGAGGCATTCGACCTCTTCCCACGACAGCGTGCCCTTGTCGTTGGTGTGGAACTGGTCGTGGTGGATTTTCGAGCGGCACACGTCCATCAGCGCTTCCGAGCCGCGCAGCATGCAGGGCGTGGTGCCGCAGACCTGGATATGCGCGCGCGTGCCGACCGGATTGAGCTGGTACTGGGTGTAGAAGGTCGCGACCTCGAGCCCGCGGATGCGCGGCATGCCGAGCATGTCCGAGATCGTCTCGATCGCCGCCTTGGTGACCCAGCCTTCCTGCTCCTGCGCGATCATCAGCAAGGGAATGATCGCCGACTGTTCGCGGCCCTTGGGATATTTCTTGATCCATTGCTTGGCCACCGCCGCATTCGCCCGGTTGAAGGCGAAGGAGGCTGGCTGGACGCTGGCTTCTGCGAGACGGCGGACTGACATGGATTTTCGCTTTTATGTTTCTTATTGAACTGAACTGGAGACGCGATAGCAGTTCTCAGATTGCCCTAACACGCACACAAACTCTTCTTTGCCGCGTTTCAGGCGGATATATTCGTCATACCGATCGTCAACCCAAGAGACACAGTAAGGCCTCGGCCGGCCGGGCACTTGGGCTACAAACGTCTCAATCGGGCACGCCGGACGGGAATGAATAACAAAATCCTGATCCATCGGCGCGTGCCTCTCGTATGTGCGCCCCATCAACAAGTCACCTTCAGCGACCAGCTCAAACCCGATCTTGACCAAGTCTCTCGACAGCAGCCGACCATCCGGACCCCAAGCGGGAACCTGGGTCGCCATTGCCAGAACCGCTGCGGTGACAAGAGCGTTCATTGCTATCGATCGACCTCACCAAACACGATATCGAGTGAACCCAACACGGCGGTGACGTCGGCCAGCATGTGGCCGCGGCACAGAAAGTCCATGGCCTGCAGATGCGCGAAACCGGGGGCGCGCAGCTTGCAGCGGTACGGCTTGTTGGTGCCGTCGGAGACGAGATAGACGCCGAACTCGCCTTTCGGCGCCTCAACAGCGGCATAGACCTCGCCCGCCGGCACGCGATAGCCTTCGGTGTAGAGCTTGAAGTGATGGATCAGCGCTTCCATCGAGCGCTTCATCGCCTGGCGCTTGGGCGGCACCACCTTGCCGTCGAGGTTCGACACCGGCCCGACGCTTTCCTTGCCGAGCAGAAGATCGACGCACTGGCGCATGATCTTGGCCGACTGGCGCATCTCTTCCATGCGCACGAGGTAGCGGTCGTAGCAGTCGCCGTTCTTGCCGATCGGGATGTCGAAATCCATCTCGGAATAGCATTCATAGGGCTGCGACTTGCGCAGATCCCAGGCAGCACCCGAGCCGCGCACCATGACGCCGGAGAAACCCCAGGCCCAGGCATCGGCCAGCGACACCGTGCCGATATCGACGTTGCGCTGCTTGAAGATGCGGTTGCCGGTCAGCAGTCTGTCGAGATCGTCAAGCGACTTCAGGAACGGATCGATCCACTTGCCGATGTCCTCGACCAGCTTTTGCGGCAGGTCCTGGTGCACGCCGCCCGGACGGAAATAGGCTGCATGCATGCGCGAACCCGAGGCCCGCTCATAGAACACCATCAGCTTTTCGCGTTCGACGAAACCCCATAGCGGCGGCGTCAGCGCGCCGATGTCGAGCGCCTGCGTCGTCACATTGAGAATGTGCGACATGATGCGGCCGATCTCGCAATAGAGCACGCGGATCAGCTGGCCGCGCTTCGGCACCTCGATGCCGAGCAGCCGCTCGGCGGCGAGCGCGAAGGCATGCTCCTGGTTCATCGGCGCGCAATAGTCGAGCCGGTCGAGGTAAGGTACGGCCTGCAGATAGGTCTTGTGCTCGATCAGCTTTTCGGTGCCGCGGTGGAGCAAGCCGATATGCGGATCGACGCGGTCCACGACCTCACCGTCCAACTCAAGCACCAGCCGCAAAACACCATGCGCTGCAGGGTGTTGAGGTCCGAAGTTGATGTTAAAATTGCGGACGGAGGTTTCAGCCATTCTGGCGCCTCTGGCGAAGAGTCAGTAGTGAGTAGTGAGTAGTGATCATCAATCTCAATGCCTGCTTCATTCCGCCTGCTTGGCCTGCACCGTTCGAATAAGAGATCTCATCATTTTTCCAATCTCTTCGCATCGCAGCAGCAGCTCAATCTCATTGTCTTTTCGTAGCAGGCCAACACGACATGCCAGCAGTATGTGTGTCTCCAGTTCCTTCAACGAGCCTTGCGCCATGCGCAAAAATTGAACGAACGACCCTCTGTTTTCCCTGCCATATCCCTCCGCGACGTTCGCTGCGATCGAAACCGCCGACCGGCGCATCTGAGAGGTCATGCCGTAGATCTCATCCCTCGGAAACTCTTTGGTGAAACGATAACAATCTTCAGCAAGCGTCATCGCCGATTGCCACACCTTCAAGTCGCGATAAGATTCGATCCGTTGCTCCAACTCTTTCCCTACTGAGTACTCACTACTTCCCTACTCACTGCTTCGCTTTCTCGTCCCCGGGCAGCACGTAGTCGGTGCCTTCCCACGGGGAAAGAAAATCGAAATTGCGGAATTCCTGCTTCAATTCCACCGGCTCGTAGATGACGCGCTTGGCTTCGTCGTCGTAGCGGACTTCGACGAAACCGGTCAGCGGGAAATCCTTGCGAAGCGGGTGGCCCTCAAAGCCGTAATCGGTGAGGATGCGGCGCAGATCCGGATGGCCCGAGAACAAGACGCCATAGAGATCGTAGGTCTCGCGCTCGAACCAGTCGGCGCCGGGATAAACTGATGTCAGCGAAGGCACCAGCGTCTCTTCGTCGGCCTGCACCTTGATGCGGATGCGCAAATTCTGCTTCGGCGACAGCAAGTGGTAGACGACGTCGAAGCGCTTGACACGCGACGGATAGTCGGCGCCGCAGACATCGATGATCGAGATGAACTGGCAACCCGCATCGTCGCGCAGGAAGGTTGTCACGTCGATCAGGTCGCCGGGCTCGACCGAGATCGTCAGTTCGCCATAGGCCAGCACCGCGTCATGGACGCGGCCCGGCAGCTTTTCGCCGAGATAGGTCGACAGTTCGCTAAGGGATGCGGCCATGGATTTACCGTTCGATCGTGCCGGTGCGGCGGATTTTCTTCTGCAGCAGAAGAATGCCGTAGAGCAGCGCTTCGGCGCTCGGCGGGCAGCCGGGCACATAGATGTCGACCGGCACGATGCGGTCGCAGCCGCGCACCACCGAATAGGAATAGTGGTAGTAGCCGCCGCCATTGGCGCAGGAGCCCATCGAGATCACGTAGCGCGGCTCCGGCATCTGGTCGTAGACCTTGCGCAGCGCCGGCGCCATCTTGTTGGTCAGCGTTCCCGCCACGATCATGATGTCGGACTGGCGCGGCGAGGCGCGCGGCGCAACGCCGAACCGCTCCGAATCGTAGCGCGGCATCGAGGTGTGGATCATCTCGACGGCGCAGCAGGCGAGACCGAAC
This sequence comes from Mesorhizobium sp. P2_F7, assembly GCF_056403695.1. NCBI lineage: Bacteria > Pseudomonadati > Pseudomonadota > Alphaproteobacteria > Hyphomicrobiales > Phyllobacteriaceae > Mesorhizobium > Mesorhizobium sp. P2_F7. The sequence continues at coordinate 404,642 of NZ_JBFUFA010000005.1, forward strand.
GTCATAAACATCAGCGAGCCGCTGCGTGCCCAGGTGATCAGCGCCTCGGTCGAGGTGACCAGAAAACCCTTGTCGGCGAGTTCATTGTTGATCTCGAGGAAGAACGGATCGTCGGAACCAACCGGGCGACCGGTATTAGGGTCGATCAGGCCCTTGGGCTTCGGCGCGACGAGCGTACCGGAACTGTCGTTCAATCCCATTCCAGCGCTCCTTTTTTCCATTCATAGGCAAAGCCGATGGTCAGCACCGCCAAAAACACCATCATCGACCAGAAACCGAGCATGCCGATCTTCGAAAACGACACCGCCCACGGGAACAGGAAGGCCACTTCCAGGTCGAAGATGATGAACAGGATCGACACCAGGTAGAAGCGGATGTCGAACTTCATGCGGGCATCGTCGAAAGAGTTGAAGCCGCATTCATAGGCGGAAAGCTTTTCCGGGTCGGGACTGCGGTAGGCCACCAGGAACGGCGCAATGATAAGCGCCAGGCCGACGACCGCCGCCACGGCGATGAAGAGGACGATGGGCAGGTACGAACTGAGCAGTGCGTTCATGCTGCGGCTTTCCGTTGGCGGCCAATCCACTTTGATTACAGCAACCAACCCTAATGCGGAAGCGTGACAGTTTAACCGCTGAACCGTTTTAGGTGCCTATGCTGCAACGCGGCGAGGGTTAGCGCAGGGCTTTCGGCGAAGCAAGTCAAACCTTGCTCAAAACGCAGTGCTGGATGGCAGGTCGGGAAAAACTGGTCCGATCCGCTCCTGTTTGATTTCCTTCACTTTTTACTCCACTTTTGTCTCCTGACATGTCTCCCGCCGTTTGCCTGCTAGCATGGTCGGAATCACCRGCTAAAAAATACGCGAACAGGACCAGGGCAAAGGCATCTTGATGAAGGACAAAATATCGCTCGCCATGGCCAGGCGGATCGCACTGGCCGCGCAGGGTTTTACCGACCCCCGCCCGGGCGGCGCACCCGACCGCCGCCACCTCGCCCGGGTTCTGGCGCGCACCGGCCTGCTGCAGATCGATTCCGTCAGCGCCGTGGTGCGCGCCCATTATATGCCGCTCTATTCCCGCCTTGGCCCCTACCCGCTCGCCCTGCTCGACAATGCAGCGGTCACCCGCAAGCGCACCGTGTTCGAATACTGGGCGCACGAGGCCTCCTTCCTGCCGGTCGAGACCTGGCCGCTGATGCGCTGGCGCATGCAGCGCGCCGAGAGCGGCGACGAAATGTATCTGGGGCTGGCCAAATGGGGCCGCGAGCACGCCGCCTATATCGAGGAGATCTACCGCGCGGTCGCCGAGCGCGGCCCGATCGCCGCTTCCGCGCTCGAAGGCCAGAAGGGCTCGGGCGGCTGGTGGGGCTGGAGCCATGCCAAGCATGCTTTCGAATGGCTATTCTGGGCCGGCCGTATCACCACGGCGCATCGTCGCGGCTTCGAGCGCTTCTACGACCTGCCCGAGCGCGTGCTGCCGCAGGCGATCCTCGATCTGCCGGTGCCGGCCGCCAAGGATGCGCACCGCGAGTTGCTGCGCATTTCCGCCCGCGCCCACGGCATCGCGACATCTGGCGATTTGCGCGACTATTTCCGCCTGTCGCCGGCCGACATGAAGGGACGGCTGGAGGAGTTGGTCGAGACGGGCGAGCTTTTGCCGGTGCGCGTCGAAGGCTGGGACAAGCCGGCTTACCGCTATAAGGACGCCCGCCTGCCGCGAAAAATCAAAGCCCGCGCCTTGCTGGCGCCGTTCGACCCCGTCGTCTTCGAGCGTTCGCGCAGCGAGCGTCTGTTCGATTTCCACTACCGCATCGAGATCTACACGCCCGCCGACAAGCGGCAATACGGCTATTACGTCCTGCCGTTCCTGCTCGGCGACCGGATCGTGGGGCGCGTCGACCTCAAAGCCGACCGTCCGGCCAGTGTGTTGCGTGTCCACGCCGCCTATGCCGAGCCCGGCGCGCCGCCTGAAACTGCGGCGGAACTCTTCGAGGAACTGAAGCAGATGCAGGGCTGGCTTGGGCTTGAGCGCATCGAAGTGACGCCCGCCGGCGATTTGGGAAAGCCTTTGGCCGACATTGCCATGTCGTAGCCGTGCGTTGACAGTGCTGCCCGCAAAAGCCTAAATCCGCTGCAGACGGTCCCCTGCCCGCAACGGCTGGGGCTAAGAGGGAATGCGGTGCGGGACAAAATCCCAAATCCGCGGCTGTCCCCGCAACTGTAAGCGACGAGCCAAGGCCGAAAGCCACTGGGTAACACCGGGAAGGCGGCTAACCAAGGCGACGACTCGCGAGCCAGGAGACCTGCCGTCTGCGACAGAAGTATCCGATCGCCTGGCGGGTTTCCGGGCAAGGAGCCCGGTTTTTGGACCAGAACAGCAGTTTTTCGGCTGGCACAGCGGATGTTTCGTCCGCCGGTGGCGACGCATTGACCGGCGTGACCGTCATCGTCTGCGCCTCCTGCCGCGACGAGACCGGCTCCGACGCGCATCCCCGCGCCGGCGAACTGCTGGCTGACGACACGCGCCGCGCAGCTGCGGCTGACAACATCCGCGTCCGCACGGTCGAATGCCTCGGCAATTGCAAGCGAAGGCTGAGCGCTGCCATCCTGCGCGACGGCTGCTGGAGCTATGTCTTCGGCGACCTGACCGCAACCAGCGGCGCCGATCTCGTCACCGGGGCAAAGCTCTTCGCCACCTCGACCGACGGCCTCATCCCCTGGCGCGGCCGGCCCGATAGCCTCAAGCGCGGCCTCGTTGCCCGCATCCCACCCCTCGACATGCTGAAGGACTGACCATGACCGCATCTGTCTCCCGTGTTCCCTGCACCGTCGTCACCGGCTTCCTCGGTGCCGGCAAGACGACGCTGGTCCGCCATCTCCTGGAAAACGCCGGCGGCAAGCGCATCGCCATCATCGTCAACGAGTTCGGCGACATCGGCATCGACGGCGAGATTTTGAAAGGCTGCGGTATCGACACTTGCCCGGAGGAAAACATCGTCGAACTGGCCAATGGCTGCATCTGCTGCACCGTTGCCGACGATTTCGTGCCGGCGCTCGACCAGATCCTCGCGCTGACGCCGAAGGTCGACCATATCCTGATCGAGACCTCGGGCCTGGCGCTGCCCAAGCCGCTGGTCCAGGCGTTCCAGTGGCCGAGCGTGAAAAGCCGGGTGACCGTGGACGGCGTCATCGCCGTGGTCGACGGCCCGGCGCTGGCTGAGGGACGCGTTGCCAACGACATGGACGCCTTGCAGGCGCAGCGTGTCCAGGACGAGACGCTCGACCATGACGATCCGGTCGAAGAGGTGTTCGAGGACCAGATCGCCTGCGCCGACCTGATCATCCTGTCGAAGAGCGATTTGATGAATTCGGCCGGCACGGCCCGCGCCAACGCCATTATCAACGAACATTCCGCCCGCGCCGTGAAGATTGTGGCGACGGCGCACGGCAAGGTCGATCCCTCTGTCCTGCTTGGCCTCGGCCTCGCCGTCGAGGACGACATCGAGAACCGCAAGTCGCACCATGACGGCGCCTTCGATCACGAGCATGACGATTTCGACACGTTCATCGTCGACATCCCCTCGATCGCCAACCCGGACGAACTGGCCAGGCGCGTCGCCACCGTCGCCGAGGAAGAGAACGTGTTGCGCGTCAAAGGCTTCGTCGATGTCGGCGGCAAGCCGATGCGGCTTTTGCTGCAGGCCGTCGGCCCGCGCGTCAACCACTACTATGACCGCGCCTGGACCGCAGAGGACGATCGCCGCTCGCGCCTCGTCGTCATTGGCCTCAAGGGGCTGAACCGCCCGGCGATCGAGCGTATACTCGCCGGCTGAGTTTCAGACACGGATCGCGATGCACATCCTCACCACGACCTCCGCCTCGCTCGACGATCTCGCCGAGCCGGTTGATCTCAGGCAGACGCCGGCGGATATCGTGGCGCTGTCCTTCACCGACAGCGATCTTGCCGGACTGGCGGCGGCCTGGAAGGCGGATGCCGCCCGCCTGCCCTCGATGCGGCTGGCGGCGCTGCGCGACCTGCGTCACCCCATGTCCGTCGACCTCTGGGTCGACAGCGTCGCCCGCCACGCCAAGGTAATTTTGGTGCGCATCCTGGGCGGCTATGACTGGTGGCGCTACGGCTGCGACCAGCTCGCGGCGACTGCTCGCGCCCACGGTATCAAACTGGCGCTGCTGCCGGGCGAAAGCCATGACGAGGATTTGCGCCTGATCGAAGCCTCGACCCTGCCGCGCAAAGAGCTGGACGGCCTGCTGGGTTATTTCCGCGAGGGCGGCCCGGAGAATATGACGGCGCTGATGCAGCGGCTGGCGGGGTTGGCCGGGTCGGATGTCGCGGCGGCTGAGCCGGTCGCGGTACCGAAAGCCGGCTACTACGAACCAGGCCGCGGCGGCGTCCCCCTCCCCCTCGAGGGGAGGGTCCGGCCGCAGGCCGGGGGTGGGGTCGCCGGTGAAGTGCGCCGACACCGAGAAGCGCAACGGCTCAAAGAAACGCCACATCCAGTCGAACCGACCCCACCC
>NZ_JBFUFA010000006.1:0-305310 GCF_056403695.1 Mesorhizobium sp. P2_F7
GCTGTTGTCGAGCACATAGGACCACGTGCCGTTGGCGTTCTGCGTCAGCGTGCCGTAGGTGCTGAGCGCGGTGATCGCCGCCGCATCGCCACCCGACCAGGCCACGAAGCTCTTGGGCGTATCGGCGCCCGAGACGTCGTTGGCAAGCACATCGCCCGAGACCGTGCTGGTCGGCGGCGTGTTGGCCGCACCTGCGCCGTCCTCGACGACCGCGTACGGGCCGTCATTGACCGCTGTCGGCACATCGTCGACGATATTGACGGAGAGCGTGGCGTTCGTGCTCTGCAGATCCTGGTCGGTCAGCGTGACGGTGAAGTTCTCGAAAAGGCTGTTGGTGTTTTGGCCCGCGGCGTGCTCCTCGTTGTCGAGAAGCGTGTAGGTGTAGCTCACCTCGCCGGTGGCGGCATTGTAAGCCGTCACATTGAGTGTGTTGCCGAGCGCGGTCGTGAAGGAGCCTGCGGTGAACGTGCCATTGGTGATGAAGGCGTGGCCGTCGATCGCCAGCGAGGCGATGCCGTCGGGCGAGGAGATGGTGAAGGTGCCGGCGCCGGTCTCGGCCGTGCTTGCCGGATCGGACCCTGGTCCGCCCGGCGTCCCGACATTCAATGCCGCTTCGTTGACGATGACGTCGCCGCCACTGGCCTCCGGCGTCAGGTCCGTGATCTCCGGCGTCGAGTTGCCGATCGAAATCGTCAGCGTGGTGTGCGAGGTGTCGCCGTCGCCGTCCTTGATGGTGTAGGTGAAGACGTCGTCATGACCGCCGGCCGAGCCGGCATCACGGGTATAGGTGTAGGTGCCGTCGGCGGCCAGCGTCAGCTTGCCGTAGGTGCCCTGGATCTGGACGCCGAGCGTCGCGGCATTGTCGAGGGCGGCATTGGTGTTGCCGGCGGCGACGCCGACCACGGTTGCGCCGTCGGCGCCCTTGGTGTCGGCAACCCCGTCGGTGGTGTTCGCGTCGGCCGCGTCCGTACCGCCGACAAGCACATTGCCTGTCGCGGGGCCAAACTGGCCGGCGGCGATGCTGTCGATGTCGGCAACCGCCGTAGGCACGTCGTCGATGATGGCGACGGCAAAGGTAGTACTGGCCGAATCGCCGTCGACATCCGTAACTGTGATGCTGAAATTGTCCGGAACCGTGTCGTTGGGATTGAACCCGTCCCCCTGAAGGGGATGGGTGACCGATTCGGTCACCGTGTAATTGTATTCGATAGCACCCGTGCTCGGATTGTAAGTGACGATCGTCAGGTACCCGAAATCGCCCGGAATCTGCTGGCCGACGCCGGTAACGGTGACGCCGTTGATGACGATCGACCCGATACCATCCGGTGCGTTGATGCTGATCGTTCCGATGCCGGAGGTTTCAGCATTGCTCGGCGCGTCGCTGCCGGGTGATTGTGAAGGGCCGCCGTCGATGCCGGTTTCGCTGGCCGCCTGGTCCGGGGTGAGCAATGATGTGGCCACCACTGAAACCGGCCTGTCGACGACAGACGGAAAGAGTTCGCGCCGATCCAGAAGCCCAAATTGAAGAGCTGTCGGGGGCAACAGGGCCGACAGGTCAAACCCGTCGCCGATGCCGCCGGGGGGAACCGAGAAATCTGCGCCTGCACTTGGGTTCGAACCGCCCGGGCCGGCCGATATCGAACCATCGGCACCGAAGGCGACATCGACATGACTTGCCTCAAGCGCTGCCAGCAAGGCAACGCGCGGCACCTCGACGTCACCGATGATGAAGGTCGGCACGTTGAGCGCGCCATCCTTGATCACGATCACCGAGCCATCGGCCTGTTCGAGCACGAGGTTGTGGCCGTCGACCTTGATGTTGTCGATCGAGACGTTGGCGGGAAGCTTTACCACGTTGCTGGCGTCGGCCACGTATTCGTGCGGCGCAGCTGCAGCCGGGGCCTTCGCCTCGGCAGGTGCATCCTGTTTGACGGGCGCACCGCTGCCGACATCGACCGGTACGGGCTCGGCAGGCGCCGGCTGCGCGGCCTGCGCCACCTGGATCCCTGCCTGCGCCGGCGAGCCGCCATGTTCATGAGGAGCAGAGTGCTCATCCCAAGAATTCGAGACGGTGTCCAATTCGTTACTGTTCGCCATAACCAAACCCCTCCGGTATTTCCCGGAAAGAGACAGTGACGGCCCCTGCTTTGCAACTATCCCGCAATCACTTTAATATATTCTGGTATGCCCATTTCAGCATTTTTTACGTGTGGTAAACACCTAACATATAACCTGATATACATTGCCTGAGTCGCGCTGCGTTTGATATCCGCCGGTCCTGCTAGGTTGGTAAGCAGAAGTATAAATTTGAATAAAATTTTACACGAAATAGATGTTCTCGTTTGCGAGAAACTTATCCACCTTCCTTTCCAGTAATTTGAGACAAGATGGGTAGCGTCCACAGTCAAAGGTGGGCGTTATGAAAAAAGAAAAATCTGCCGCGGGAATCACCGGGCTCAAGCTGCTCCTGCTGGCAATCGGCATCGCAAGCCTGCCGCAGCCATCATCCGCGAGCGCCATCGCAGCTGACGTAGGCCGCACCGACGCGCTGCTGGCGGCGGTCGAAACCCCGCCCAGTCTCGGCGGCGTTTCACTGCTGCGGCCGCAACCTTGGCAGCCTGTTTCGGCCTACAGGATCGGCATGATTTTCGGCAGCTATGGTCCTGTTGCCGTTCATGAAAAGGGTGATCCTTCGATCGCGCAGGACGACGCCGGGATCGACCCGATCCAGACGGCGGCGATCATTCCCGGCGTCTTCGGTTCGGTTGCCCTGTCGATGCGCAATTTCCCGGTTTCGGCGCGCTGGGCGCCCGTCTACAAGGCTATTGTCGAGTGCACCGCGGCCAGCGCATGCGAGCGCAACAACAGCATCTTCGCCGGGATCGTCGAGGCAGCCCGGGACAAGCGCTTCATCGACAAGTTGTCCTTCGTCAACTCAAGTATAAACCGTGCGATCGCCTACAAGAAGGACAGCGTGGTTTACGGCAAGCTCGACTACTGGGCCAAACCCTCGGAAATCCTCGAGCGGCGGGCAGGGGACTGCGAGGATTTCGCCATCCTGAAGATGGCTGCGCTGTTGCATGCAGGCATCCCGGCTCAGAGCATGTCGCTGGTTGTCCTGCAGGATCGCAAGCGCGGTTTCTTTCATGCCGTGCTGTCGGTCAGCACCGGCAGCGGCGTTTTCATTCTCGACAGCCTGAGCAATGTCGTTTCGCGCGACAGCGATCTGCCGAGCTACGTGCCGCTGTATTCGTTCAGCACCGACCGCGCGTGGATCCATGGCGCAAAGACCGGCTCTGCGCAAATCGCCGACATCAAGGGCGGCCTTTCGACGGTCGCGCCGGGCGAAGGTCTGCAGCAGTAAGTATGCCTTCAGGGTGTCTTCTGCGCCCGGGAAAAGCGCGTAGCGCTTTCCCTTGGGGATTGCGAAAAACAAAGGGACAGAGCGGCTCGCCGCTTCCGTGAACCGGTGAAACGTTCTAGCCGCCGAAGACGAACGCCATCAGCAGTTCCGGCTCGACCACCGGCGCCCGCACCGCGTTCAGTTGACCCCGGTAGCGGCGATCGCCGGCGCCGATGACGAAACCGGTGGAGACCGGGGTCTCGCCATTGGCATCGAGCCTGGCGAATATGTCGGCGACATTGAGGTCCAGCGCCAGCTTGAGGTCGTGGCGCGCGTCCTCGTTCGGCGCCACCGGCAATTGACGACGTACCAGTTGCTGGAACGGCGCATTGAACGTCAGGATCTTCTTCGACGATGACAGGGCAAAGGCCGGCGAGGGACAGGCGACCAGAATGGCGTTGATGGTCTTGATCGACGCCAGCCTTTGCAGGGTGAGGTTCTCGTCGGCCAGTCCACGCATGCAGGCCACGCGGATTGCCGATGTCAGGTTTCCGGTGTTGGCGTGACTCTCGGCGATCTCTTCGATCAGCATGCCGATCGTGCATCTGCGGTTTTCGGCCATTTGCTTCAGCGAGGTCCAGAACGCCCGCTCCAGGCGAATACCGCGGCGCGTGCCGCCGCGCGCCACAACCCGGAACTCCAGTCCGAAATCCTCTGCCGCCAGCGGTGGCAGCAGCCGGTCGCGATCGGCAGGAGGGGAGATCAAGCTACCGCTCACTCATCGCCTCCTCACGCGCCTTGTTGATCGGCTTCATCAGGTAGGTGAGGATCGTCTTGCGTCCGGTCTTGATGTCGACCGAACAGATCATGCCGGGGATGATCGAATAGGTCTTGCCGTCGCGTGTCAGCGTTGATTTGTCGGTGGCGACGCGAACCTGATAGTAGGGCTCGCCGGTCTTCTGGTCGACAAGGCTGTCGGCGGTGATGTTCGAGACCTTGCCTTCGATGCCGCCGAAGATCGAGAAGTCATAGGCAGTCACCTTGATCAGTGCATCCTGGCCCGGCCGGATGAAAGCGACGTCTCGCGGCGAAACCCGCGCTTCGACCAGCAGGGTCTCGGAGGTCGGCACGATGCCCGCGACCACTGCGCCGGGCTGGACGAAGGCGCCGACGGTGTTGATATCGAGCGTGTTGACGATACCGTCGACAGGCGAACGGATGTCGGTGCGCGCCACCTTGTCGGTGGCACCGCGTATCGTCTCATCCACCACCGAGAGGTCGGCCAGCGCCTCTGTCAGATCGCTGAGCGCTTCCTGTTGCAATTGCAGGCCGAGTTCGTCGACCTGAAGCTTGGCTTCGGTGATGGCCGACATGGCTTTCTTGATGGTTTCTCCGGCAAGTGCCAGCTGGCCGTTGAGCTCGGTCTGCTCGCGTTCGACGCGCAGTTGCTCGGTTCGCGCCATCAGGCCTTTCTTGACCATCGCTTCGACCAGCTTCGCCTCCTGGTCGCTGACGGCCAGATTCTTGGTGAGGCGATCGGCGTTGGCGTTGGCCTCGTCCAGTTCCTTCTCGCGCTGATCGAGGCGCGACTTGAGAACCGACAGCTTGACTTCGAAATTGTCGCGCCGCGCGACGAGCAGCTTCTGCTCGTTGTCGCAGATTTCCGGCGCCACCTTCTGGATCTCCGGCGGACAGGGAAACGCGCCCTCGAGTTTGCCGGTCTGTTCGAATTTGAGCCGTGCAATGCGCGTCTGCAGCGCCCGCGCCTTGGCCTGCTGCTCGCCAAGGCTGGACGTGTTGAAGGTGTTGTCGAGGCGAATGATGAGGTCGTTCTTCTTGACGACCTGCCCGATCGTCACGGCAATTTCCTGAACGACGCCCGGCTCGCTGGCCTGGATGATCTGGGTCTTCGACGCCGGTATGATCTTGCCGTCGCCGCGTGCGATTTCATCGACCTCGGCAAAGGACGCCCAAGCGACCGAACTCGCAAAAAGCGCTCCGATGATGAATATCGACGCCGACGCGAAAAGCGGCGGACGGTCTTCCCTGGCAAGCATTTCCAACGCCCCAACGTATTGAATGCACTCAACAAGTCTGTTCTGTCAGGCGCTCGTTCTCTGCAGCGCTTGTATCACTTGGTCTTTCGGTCCATCGGCAACGATCTTGCCCTGCTCGATGACAATCAGGCGGTCGGCCAACTCTAGCATGCTGTAGCGGTGCGTTGAAACGATCAGTGTCGTGCTGCGATCGAAGGCCACTTTGAGCTGCTTGATCAGCTGGCGCTCGGAAGCCAGATCCATCGAGCCGGACGGCTCGTCCAGGAAGACGATTTTCGGCTTGGTCAGCAACAGGCGGGCAATTGCCATTGTCTGCCTCTGGCCGCCCGAGAGATTGGTGCCGCGCTCGCCGACATTCATGTCGTAGCCGCGCGGATGGCGGGAGACGAAATCGTCGACGCCAGCAGCCTTGGCCGCTTCGACGATCTGTTCATCGGTGGCCTCCGGACACGCCATCAGGAGGTTTTCCTTGATGGTGCCCGAAAACAGATCGTTGGCCTGCGCGACGATACCGACCGCCGCGCGAACCTCCGATGGGTGGTATTGGCGGATGTCGATCCCGTCCAGCAGCAGCTCGCCGGAGGTCGGCAGGAAGAGCCTGCCGATCAGCCGCCCCATGGTCGTCTTTCCCGAGCCTATGCGGCCGATGATACCGATCCGCTCACCGGGCTTCACCGAGAAATTCACGCCGGTCAGAACTTCGTTTTCGGAACCCGGATAGACAAAGCCGACATTCCTGAACGCCATCGCGCCATTGCGAATGGGGCGGTTGACGAAACCAACCGTGTCCGGCCGATCCTCCGGCTGCGCCATGATCGAGTTGACAATTCGCAAGGAGAGCATTGCCTGACGAAGTCTGGACAAGGTGATAGCGATCTGCCCGAGCGGGGCCACCGCCCGGCCTGCCAGCATGACGGTGCCGATGATGGCGCCGGTGGAGACATGTCCTTCCGAAAAGGCATAGGCGCCGGCCACGATCAGGGCGACGGTTACCAGCTGCTGGATGGCCTGCGTTATGTTGCCGGCGGCAGCCGACAGCTGCTTTATCTTTTCGGACGTGTTGGATGCGTTCTTGGAGTGCTCTGCCCACTTTCGCAGAAGGTACGCCTCTGCCCGCAGCGACTTGATCGTCTCCAGCGTGGAGATGGACTCCACCAGCAGGGCCTGGCGTTGCGAAGCCTCGTTCATGGAAGCAGCAACCCGTTTGCCGATACGCCGTTGTGTGATCAGCCCGACGATCACGGAGGCGACAAAGGCAATGGCCGGTATGATGACCAGCCAGCCGCCTATCGCATAGATGACAAGAAGAAAGACGAAGACGAATGCTGTGTCGATGAACACGCTGATGGTGTTCGACGTGAAAAACTCGCGCACGAACTCGTACTGCGTCACCCGATTTGCATATTCGCCGGTTGAGCTGGGCCGTGCCGACAAGGACGAGTTCAGCACTTTCTCGAACAGCATGTAGGAGATGCGAAGGTCGGCCTTGCGCCCGGCATAGTCGATCAGCGACGCTCTGGCAGTTTTCAACAGCAGGTCGAACAGAATGACCGCGCCGATGCCGATCGACAGCACCCAAAGCGTCGATATCGCCTTGTTTGGCAGGATTCTGTCGTAGACATTCATGGTGAAGATCGGCGAGGCAAGGGCCAACAGATTGATGAATACCGCCGACAGAATGACCTTCGAATAGGTGCGCCAGAATGGCCCCATCGTTCCCGTCAACCAATGTCGCCGCTCAATCTTGGCCGCCGAGCCGACGCTCATCCCCTCGACTGCATTGGCATAGGTTATCGAGAAGGAAACGCCGCCGCTTATGAAGCTTCCGGCAAGTTCCGCTTTGCTGATTGTTGTGCGGCCGTCCTCCTGGGGAGCGGTGGTAAATCCACCGTCCGCTGTCTCGGCAAGCAGCGCCACCGGCAATTGGCTGACGCGAAACAGGATGGCGGGGAGGTCGATGCGTCCGCGAAGAAAGTCGCGATGGCTGAACTCCGTGATTTCAAGACCGATGCGTTCGGCAAGATGCCGAACGGCGTCGATATCGATCTGGGTATCCGACAGCGGCACGCCGGCAAACAGCACGGTCTCGGCGCTCGGCCTGCCCAGGTAGCCGGCAACAGCTGAAAAGCAGGCCTTGAAGGCCTCCTTTGGGGACAGGATTTTAGGTTGTGGGTTCACGATCCGCCCGCAGGACTATCGTTCGACCTTGGCCTTCCTATTTCTTCCTTACTGGCGCGAGGATGTCAAAAGGCAGATCGTTCTTTTGCTCCGACGGCGTGCGTGCATAGGTTTCGGTGTCGGCCGTTTCCGGTGCATTGAACTCGGCCTTGGCGTAGGCGGTTGCCTGCTTGGCCGGATGAAGGCCCATGGTGTTCAGCAACTGTCCGGTTGCCGCCAACAGCCGGTACTGGGCGAACAGTGATGCGTAGGACGCGGTGTCGGCGAGCGTCGCTGTGTTGAACCTGGTGTTCTGCGCATCGAGCACGTCGAGCAGCGAGCGCTGTCCGACCTTGAACTGCTCGCGATAGGACGCGACCAGCCTTTCGTTGGCGGCGGCCTGAAGCTTCAGCGTCTTGGCCAGGTCGGCCTGCCGGAAGCGGCGATCCCATGACGTACGGACGGCTTCCTCGATCTCGCGCAGGACCTGGTGCAGGACAAGGCGCTGCTCGCTGGTGCGGCGGATTTGTTCCTGCTCGTTGGCCTTGTCGATGCCGCCGCGATAAAGGTTCCAGCGCAGCACGACCCTTGCCTGAAGGTCGCTCGTGTCGCCGTCACTGCCATCGATGTCGGATCCTGCCCGGGCGACACCTTCGGCGGTGATCGAGGGCCCGAATTTTGCCCGTGCGGCATCCACGAGGGAGGCCGCGGCGTCGATATCGCTGTTGGCCATATGCACGCGCGGATTGTTCTGTCTTGCCAACCCGATTGCTTCATCAAGCGATCTCGGCAGCGCGGCGGACACATCGCCCGGCCTCGATGCACTGGTCAGCGGCTTTCCGACAGTCTTGAAGAACCGGATCTTTGCTGCCTCTAGTTCCTCGGTGGCTTCCTGCACACGGGCCTTGGCGGCGAACAGCCGCTCCTCAGCCTGCTGACGATCGGCCTCGTTCAGCGCGCCGCCGGCAATGCCTTGCCGGATGTCGCCGAGAATTCCCTGATGGAATCCGAGGTTCTTCTTCGCCTCGGCGACGATCGAGGCCTGCAACATGGCTTCGAGATAATCCTGGACAACCGAGAGCCCGATGAATTCGGACCGTTCCAGAACCCGGAACGAGGCGCCGTCGACGCGCGAGGCCTGGCGGTTTAGTTCGGCACGCCTTGCACCGCTGTCGTAGAGGGTCTGCGTAACCGTGAGATCGGTTTCAGCTGGATAGAGCGTGTCGTTCTCGATGGAAAGAGAGCGCCTGTCCGGATTGTCGAGGCGCCGAGCCCCCGCGGACGCTTCCAGGTCAACGCTGGGAAGATAAAGCCCCTTCGCCTGGCGCAGTTCGAATTCGATTGCTTCGCGGTTTTCGATGGCCTGGCCAATCTCGGGATTGGACTCCACTGCGACTGCCATCGCTTCTTTGAGAGTGAGCGCGTGGGCATTCCCGCAGCTCAATATGGCAACCGTCGTCAGCAGGCCAAGCCGCTTGCATATGGCCGAAATAGTTGTCGAATTCATTTTACCCCGCCCCAACGTTTCCCCCTGCACCTTATTCCAAGCGCTACAACCCAAGCACGATTGTCTACAAATTACATTTTAGTGGCCACTAAAACGTTGGGTTCAGGCCATAAATTTGCCGAATGTAGCAAAAATAGCACAAAAAATGCCCGACTACGAGTTCAGGCCGACTCTATCCGACCTCGCACATGGCAAACGGGAAGGCTTACGAAAAGGGCTACAAGGCTCTCTTACAACCACTTTTCCGCTGGTAGACCGACTATTTCTGGGTGCATATTTCCCTGCGGATATCGGCAACTCCTGGTTGACGGCTGTCATTGGCACGTAAGCTTCAGCCCAATCCCGAGGACCTTCAAGTGGGAGCGACACTCTGGTTGAGCGCTGCCAACCACATATGCCTGTTTCCACGGTTTGAGACCCTCAAGCTGAAGGCGCCCAAGTGGAAAGCCCGCGCGGTGACCGGGGGTGTCAGAGCTTTCCTATTCCGTTGTGCCGGCTTTTTTTCTGCGCCGATTGGTGTGCGACTGCGCGACGGCCATTTGCAACTCGGGCGTGATCTCCAACGGCGCATTCTCCGCCTCATGTGAGTTCTGCAGCCCTTGGACGTGGACAGTCGGAAATGGCAGTTCGATTCCCTGCTCTTTGAAGACCTGGCGCAGGCGCACATAGAATTTGCGTTTCATGCCGAAGGCGCCTCCGGGTCTGGTCATGGCCTTGACCCTCAAGACGATGCCGTACTCGCCGAACTCCTGTACGCCCTGCATCTTGATCGGGTCGAGCACCCAGTTTTTGAACTCGGGATCTTCCGCCAGTTCGAGGCCGATTCGCTTGATAAGCTTGCGCGCGAAGTCGATATCGGTGTCATAGCCGACGGTGATGTTGAACTTGTCGATAACCCAGTCACGGCTCTGGTTCTGGACTGCGCCGAGTTCACCGAAAGGTATGGTGAACAGCGGACCACGATGGTGGCGCAGCTTCACCGAGCGCAGCGAAAAGCTTTCCACGGTACCCTTGTAATTGCCCGAGGAAATATATTCGCCGACACGAAACGCGTCATCGAGCAGAAAAAACACGCCCGAAATGATGTCCTTGACGATGGTTTGTGCGCCAAAGCCCACCGCGACGCCGACGACGCCGGCGCCGGCGATCAGCGGGCCGATCTGGATACCCAGCGACGCCAGCATCATCAGCACCGCCATCACGATGATCGATGCGAGCAGAATGTTCTGCAGGATCGGCAACAGCGTGTGCAGCCGCGCCTGCTGCGGATCGAGGATCGGGACTTCCTCCTCGCTGATCACAGGGTGCGGTGCTTCGATTCCCAGCTTTCGTTCGATCAAGGCCTTGATGATCGACCAGCCGAAATCGGCTGCAAGCGCAATGACCACGACATTGATCAAGCCGCGCAATATGAGCGTGGTGGTCGTATCGCTGTCGCGCATGGATTGCATGTTCAGGCCCAGGACACGCGCGAGAAAGTAAGCCGCCGCCAGGATAAAAATCATCCTGATACCGCGATCGATAACAGCGATCGTGACCGCCGGGACAGTCGGTCGGCCAGCATCTTCCGAACCCGGCCGCAGAACGAAATTGACCCCGCGCTCCGTCAGCACGATTGCCAGGGGCAGGAAGAATGCGGCGAAGGTAAACCAGAAGAAGGTGTAAAGGCCGGCGATGCGCTCGAGGAACAGAACGACGAAATAAGCCGTCAACAACCATGTCACTGCCGTATGACCGCTGTGGCGCGCATCGTCTCGCAGTATTCTTGGCCGACGCCAAACGGCTAGCAGAAAGAGCAACAGCAGTATGAAATCGGCGCCCACCGACAGGACCATCATTCCGTCCTGGTCGATGCCGAGACCCGGCAAAAGGACAAACGCGGCGGCGAAGAAGGCGAAAACGCCGACGATCCGGGGCAGCCAATAGGACCAATGGTCAGCCGCTTCGTTGGTGATCGGCAGGGCGCGAACCTCGACGGCGTGCTCGACCTCCATAAAGGAAGGGACGAGCAGGGCCATGACGTATATGCGCACAGCCCACGTAAAGACCGCAGCCATCAGAAATGTCAGCACGATCTCGCGGATGAGCATTGGCCAGTCGAACAGCATGAACGCGCCGGCGCTGCCCAGCGCGAACGAGCCGATCATCATGCTGGAATAAAGCGTGCGACCGCCGATCTTCTTGGTCCGCCCGATGGGCGTATCTTTCGGCTGCGCGATGACCCAGAGGCGAAATGGACGGGTGAGCTTGTATATTGCCCAAGTGAGTGCCAGCCCGGCGGCGATGAAGATCGCAATCAGCACCAATATGCCGACAGGCCCCCTGCTGGACATATCGTCCATAGTATTGGCCCGGACGCGGGCGAACTGGCCTGGCAGCGTGGGCAAAGTCCGCACGATTTTTTCGATATGATGCTTGATCCGATCGAGCGTCGAGGACGCCATCGTATTCATCGGACCTGGTGCGGCCACGGCGTCGGACGGTGCGTCGGTCGGCGAAGCAGCTGCCTCGGCAGGCGCTCCCGTTGATCCGGCGTCCTGATTTCGTTGTTCGGCCACCCAGACCTTCACCGACGGATCGTCAAGAAGCTCGAACAGCTGTTTGACCCTTTCAGGCGGGACGGGTGCCGGCGCCTGCGCCTGTGCCTGACCAGCCAACAAAAGGGCGATCACAAACACGAGCGGCCTGGCAATCAGGACAAACATCGCCTTCAGATCTCCGAGACGTCGTGCCGGGCGCGCCAGAGTCTTGGCGCCCAATCGTCGATTCATGAGTGGCATCGTGCTGTAACCTTCCGGTCAAATCGGCGAGCAAAGACAGCCAGGTCCGCCGTTGTTCCTACCTTGAACAAGCCGATGTTGTGGCGCAAGTCTCATCGTTCCTGGCTAGCCCGATGGGCAGGACACCTGACGACCGACAAGGCTGTCATCATGGCCTTTGCTTCATTCGCTGGCGACAGGGGGGCGCGCCGCTACGTCTTGCTGACCCACAATAGCAGTTGATTTTATTGGTAAAAGTGGCCCCAGACGTTTCGGGATGTCCATCGCATTTGCTGTTGTTTCGACATAAGCCTTATGTCTGTCCCTTATGCCGGAAGGGCTTTACAGTTCGGCAATTAAGGATAATTGATATCCACAAGGATGTACAATATCCTTAATAACGAAATCGACCGTGGCGTCATTATCGGTCGGGCGGACCTGATCGGTCCAAAGCCACTGGCAGCAGGAGACAAACATGAGCTCAAACAACACCGCACATGTCGAAAGACCGAGGCCCGACGAGTTGGTCCCATCGCGCTATGCGCTGCGGATCGGCGACATTGAGGTGCTGATCATCAGCGATGGGGTGCTGCCTCTGCCAACCGAGACGATGTCCACCAATGTCGACCCGGCCGTCCGGGCGGCGTGGTTCAAGGACATATTCCTCGGCCCGGATGCGTTCGACTGGGCGCTGAATGTCGTCGTGGTGCGCAGCGGTGGCCGGACCATCCTCGTCGACGCCGGGTTGGGGACGGAATTTCCGGGCTTTCCGCGGGCCGGGCAGTTGGTCCGTCGACTGGAAGCCGCCGGTATCGACCTCGGGTCCGTGACTGACGTGGTGCTTACACACATGCACATGGATCACGTTGGCGGGTTGCTCGTCGACGGGGTAAAGGACCGGCTGCGTCCGGACCTGCAAATCCACGTGGCCGCCGCCGAAGTCAAGTTCTGGGCAGCGCCCGATTTCTCCCACACCGATATGCCCTCGCCGGTGCCGGATGTGCTTCGATCGGCCGCCAAGCGGTTCTTGAACGACTACCGCAGCCATTTGCGCCCGTTCGAGGAAGAGCATGAGGTGACGCCGGGTGTGATCGTCCGTCGCACTGGAGGCCACACCCCCGGGCACAGCGTGGTTCGCGTATCATCCGGCGATGAGGGGCTGACGTTCGCTGGCGACATAGTCTTCCCGGTCGGGTTCGACCACCCCGACTGGCACAATGGTTTCGAACACGACCCTGAGGAGGCGGTCCGCGTTCGGATCCGGCTTTTGCGGGAGATGGCGGCGACTGGTGAGCTGCTGGTGGCCACTCATATGCCATTCCCGTCCATTGGCCGGGTGGCGATCTCCGGCGACGCCTTTCGCTGGGTGCCGTCCTTCTGGGACTATTGATCGTCCAGGCCTTTCATCCTGACGACCTGTCGACTGGCCGGCTCTCACCAAGAGGGCCGGTTTTCTTCGTAGATTCTGCCGAAGCGCGGAGTGGGAGTCTGCAACTTGAAGGCAATCGTGCCAAGTCGCAGGTCACCGCGGTCGCAGCCAGCCACGCGGTCTACGTCTCGCAGCCCAAGGCTGTGGCCAGGATCATCGAGAGGGCGGCGCAGGACCTCTCGGCAAAATAAGCCAACGCGGCGGGAGAGGTGCTCCCCCGCCGTCATCGGACGGGCCGTCTACAAAGGCACGAAGCCGGTATCGTCTCCCTTTATTGTAGCAGAACGATAGCGGCGTCTCCGAGACCCTTTGGCGGAGTGCCGCTATAGCCGTCCAGGTTGACGCTCGAATCTCCATTGTATGAGAATTGCCAAGCAACAATCCAACCTAGGCCGGTAGCCAATTTTTTATCGTAGGTCCCTTTCATCTTAAGGCGATGCATTGGTGAGTATATTGTCCCATTTATCGAGTAATTCTTGTTTGTTGCAAGCGATATGGTTGGCAATGCTGTCAAGGCCGTGCGCGATCCGAAGATTGCAATGCCAGTATAAATGCCGCTCGTGGGCGCGGAGAGGTCCATGGCGCCGTTCCCGCCTGCCTGTATGATGCTGGATTTGGAATCGACGAATATGGTGACTTCCTTGCCTGTTATTTTCGCATTGTTGGCGATGCCGACTATCGCATTGTGAAAGTAATGAACGCCTGGGGAGAGCACAACTTTTCCACCAAAGTCGATGCTTCCGCAGAACACCCGCCCGGCCGGAATGGTGACATCCGAGAGCATCTGATTGTTGTAATCGCAACCGATCGGCGGGACCGGTTCCGGTGTGCTGACGAGTGGGTCGGCGAGGGAGGGCTGGTTCGTCTTCGGGGGAACGCTGTATCCGCCGCCTTGGTAATTGCCGACTACCGAGATTTTTGTCGCGGCGATTTTCCCGGCCCCAACGTGTCTCAGTGCTTTGGGGCTGGAAGAATTTACCTGGATGCCGCAGTTCGGCACCGACATCTTTCCCAAGCCGGTCACACTCAGCGCTCCGGTTGAGTCTGGATCGAGAGCATAGATGCAATATTCCGGGGGGGCCTTTCGTGCCTTTGCCGTGACGTGAAGGCTGATCGTCCGAATGCCGGCAAGGTTCATAAACTGCGTCGGCATTGCGGCGGCGATTTCAACGGCTGCCTCCCGCGACACGGGAGTGGGCGTTGTAAGGTCGACTTCAACCACCGCGCCGACGTCCAAAGAGCCGTTGCCAAGCGCAAGGTTCTTGGCGGCCAGAACAGCTTCCTCGTCTTTCCCCTCGCTCTCTATAGCTGCCAAAGCCGCTGAATCAGCCAGTTCCTGCAGCCTGGATTTGAAGGTGACGGCATTGGTAATGTCGATGCTCACGCCCAGCACCAAGCACAGCGGGAGCGCCACCAAGGCCGCTGCCACAGCAATGTTTCCCCGCCTATCGAGCAGCAGGTCCTTCAGCTTTCGCATTGAGATGCCCTCGCAGATAAGCAGTCTAGATCGAGCTGAGTTTGCACTTTACTAAATTAGAAGTTCCTAACTGAAATTGCAGACCGCCGCAGGCTGCGCAGACTTTGTATACGCGGCTCGGGCTGGGCTATCTTGCTCATCATGTTGGGGCGGGCGGTTGCTCGTACCAGGCGCGGGCTGAACGCCGGATATCCTCGAGGCATCTACAGCTTGCCGAGCTACAGGACCGCAAAATTTCGCTATTTGAGTCCGAATGCGGCCGCTGCCTGATCCGAGCGCAACATATCGCTTGCCGAATGCCCGACGCCCGGCAAGATGATAAGACGCCAGTTAAAGGGCCACCCGTTTGCGGTCGCGACAGCTTGCGCCAAATCGTATGTGTACTGCCCCCGTTCCAGGCGTGTCGCGCCCTGGCGCATGGCGGCCGCGCTTTCGTTCAACTCGGCATCGCCTGTATCGTCTTCTCCAAGATAGACCGTCAGCGGCAAGGCCAGATAAGCTTTCATCTCCTGGGTGGCTTGATCCGGCGTATAGACGCACCCAGAGGAGACGCAGCCGAGCCCATAGGCTACGGCTTCCGCCAGCGAGGGCAGAACGTATGAGGATGGATTGGCAACCACCAATCTTTTCGCGTCGGCCAGGGCGAATGCCGCAACACGAGACGTGAATTGGCCGCCGGCGGAGTGCCCGAAAAGGTAGTACTGCGCATTCGGCAACCCCTCTCGCGACCTCGCCCATTTCACCAGGCCCTTCACGTACCAGACAGTCCATCCATCCCGCGGCTGAATGGCGCCGCTGTTGACGATTCCGCCACGCTGGTAGCTCCAGCTTGGGAACCTTGCCAAGTCAAAAAGCGGCGCCATGACGATCATGCAATTTCGATCGGCGAGAGGCTGCGCATAATCCCTGTAGGAAGACGCCGTTCGGCTCAGCCCATGGAAGACGAACAGGATCGAGGGATTGCTGCAGTTCGAGGGGTGGTAGGTATAGACTGTCAGCGTCGTCCCGTTGATGGTTGCTGTCGTCGTGCCCTTGCCCACCTTCCAGGCAAGCACCGGGCCCGAATACATCAGGCTGCAGCCCACCACCGCAGCAGCCAACAGACGGATCAGAAATCGCATCGGGCGCTCCCTATGGACAATCCGCATGATGCCATATTCCATTAGAGACTTCTAAACAAATCAAAACCGGCCAGGCGGTAAAGACTTCGTTTCAGTCCCAGGGACCTGGTGCTTGTCGAAGGGATGACCCTCAGCGCGAGGGGATAGACAATTTGAGGCATCTGTCCTGGACAGCGGCTATTGCACCGCCCAGTCCAGGCGACAAATCGAGCAGCCGATCGATCGTCGCCCGGCCAGCCGCCCCTCCCATTATTTTGGGCTGGTAGTCGAGGCGCGGATCTCTGTTTTGAACGTAGACGGGGTATATGTCCAAATCTATCCTCCGAGCGCCAAAGTAGAAGCAAGGCAAGATAGACTCGCCCTTGCTGTTTCCTGATCCAAAGGCAAAATTGCCGACACTGTATAGTATCGGCCGATCTTTGTAGATTTCGATAGACTGGAGGATATGCGGATGATGACCGATGACCGCGTCAGCGCCCATATCGATAAAATGCTGTGCTTTTACGCGGTCTTGCTCGGCGGGATGGCGCTGGTATGTAATATCGCCCCAGTGCACCATCACGGCGATCCGATCGACCAGCGGCCGTAGCCGTGCGAGGTCTCGCTCGACGAGTTCGGGAAGATCCTGGGCGGAGCCTGGGAGGTCGTCACGAGCCGCCGTTCGGTCGTTCCAGTAATATCCGAGCAGTCCGATACGGATATCCACGCCGTCAAAAATCGCCGGATCGTGGGCCGAGTTCTGGTTCCTGCCGCCACCGTAAGGTTTGATATGATGACGCTCCAGCGTGTCCAGCGTCTCGATTACGCCGCCTGGGCCGCAGTCCCGAATGTGATTGTTCGCAATGGTCATGGCCGCGAAGCCGCCACGGCGCAAGACCGGAGCCGATTTGGGGTCGACCTTGTATGAGTATTTCCGAGTGGTCTCCAGCCGCTCGGACGTGGAGGCGAACGGTGCTTCAAGATTGCCGGTTATCAAGGCACAGTGCCTGAAGATCGGCTTGACCCAGGCGAGGGGATAGTCCGGGCCGAACCTGCGGATGCGATGGCGCATCCGCATTCCCGTCATGACGTCCCCGACCGCGGCGAGATGGTACGGGGCGGTGGCGGACGATGAGAGGAACAGTTCAAGCTGGTCCGGATCGATGAGATCGCCATCATCAGGGATTATGACTTCTGAAAACTTTTCGCGAATTTTGGCAACGTGGTGCTGAACGTCTTCAGAGCCGCTGAGGCGATGAGGGAGGGGCGGAACCGACGGCGCAAGCAGCATGTCGGTCGCAGGCGAACTAAAGCCTATGCCGCGCTTCTCGAAGGTTTCCCGGATCAGCCTCTCGTAAAGGCCGCCGGACCTCACGCGGTCCGCATGAAGCAGGCACGAGGCAAAGCTGCGTGGGGATGATCTGATCGCCCTGGTTCTGACCCGGGAAGGGGCGAATGGGCTGTCGGAAAGTCGCCCAAGCTGCAAAAGGGCACCAACAACCAACTCCATGCAGGCAAATTCGTGCCCGAGAAATGCCTTGTGCAGATCCCACATCGCCCCCGCGACGGCTTGTGCGACCAGCGCCTCCTGCGGCTGCATGTCGTCATCGTCAATGCGGGCATCATTGGCAAGGCTGTCCGCAGGCACAAACTCGGCATCGTGACGAGCATGCCAGCACGACACGTGGGGGCTCGATAGCATGGAGGCCGCCAGGTATGTGCTCACGGCATATTCAAGGGCGCCCGGTCTGCTGAACGCGGCACGCGGTGCACGCAACCTGTCTGCCTGCACATCAGCCGTATGACGCACGACGTGAAGCCCGAATGCCTGGTATATCATGCCGGCGTCATGGGATGGGTCGCAGAGATAGGCGCTGCCTGAAATTCGCGGCAGCCACCCTTCCTCGGTCACCCCATGCCCCGGTCCAAAAAGCAGCTCTCCGCAGAGGGGAATTGAAAAATCGTCGAGATTTTCCATTCTTGCCGGGTAGCGATATCTGGCCCCTTTGACCGGCGCCCCCCTGCCGGTGTCGTCAGCACTGCCCGGCCGTTGCTTCGACCGACGTGCATTGACGATCGCCCTGACTTTCGGCAGCGGGCTCACTCCAAGTAAACGAAGCACATCGTTGATGCGCTGGCTCATCAAGGAGACGTGGTAGTAGACGTTGACTTGGCCAAAGCGCGCAGCGCCCTCACGGCTTTCCAACCCGCCGCAAACCGCGCCGCCAGACGGTTTGAAAGAAAAATTGCCGTCTTCGTCGGGCGACACTTCGCCCATCTGGCCTGTCGGCCAATCCTCCTCCATGCCTGGATGGCTGATGACGTCTACGTAGCGCCCACGCAGGCCGTGCCTTCCAGTGCGCTGGGAGAGATAGGGCAATTCGACCTCGGCCAGATGAACGCGGCCGCCGGTAAAGTCCGAGTCACATGGCTCCCAGACGTAAACAGAGCCAGTCGCCATATTTACTCCCCTGTAGAGGTCACCGCGTTCGCCGTCATACCCATGCGCAAAGCAGTAACCGCTGCCCTGAGGATACTAGCTATCGCTTTCCATCAATTCGTGCCTATTGGGCCTCGGTCTTGTCTCTCTTCTTCCGGGTCGCCCCGTTGAGGGCGCTCGATGCGCTGCTGACGTCAGTCGACTCACCAAGCTCCCGCCGTGCCTTGTCCAGCACTTCCGCGAGCGATCCCTCACCGATCAACTTGAGTTCCTTCGCGACCACATTCGATTTTGTCAGCGGCCATTTGTCCAGGGAGGCTGCGCGCACGAAGCCATAGGACGACGGCATGCGGACCATTAGCCAACCCAGGTTCATCATCTCTTCGGTGAATTCCCTCACAAACTTCGCACCACCGATGCGCCGCCCGGTCAAGCGCTTGAATGTCTTGTAAGACATCCTTACGCGGGTTCGAGGCTGCCCCGCCTTGTTCTTGGTGCGTTGCAAGGTCAAGGCAACGAGCGCTGCTGCGTCGCCTTGCGAAACAGTCGGTGTCGTGGTTGCTAAAACAGTATCCATGAACGCTACTCCCTTTTACCTCAGCAGAGAAACTCCTGCCTGCTGTTGAACTCCATTCGCGTAAGTTGGATTCGAAGGTGGCGACGCCATCTGGTCGAACCATGCATCCCGTTTTGCCAGATACGAAATTGCCATTGCATGCATGGCAGCCTTGAGTTGCGGTGGTCGCGAGGCAAACGTGGCAGGTTCCATGACGAGATCGCCAGATCCCGACGCCAGCGTCATCTTGGCTCCGGATCCGTCGATACTCCAACGCATCGATAGAGCCAATCCGCCGCGTTGCAGGTGTCGCCGCAAGTCAGGGCCAAGCCCGGTCTCGGCGCTTGTCAAAATCAATCTTTCAACGGGCAGCGCCGACAACGCCTGGCGGGATACCAAATCTTCATTGTCGACGATAAAATAGCCGCGGTTACCGCCGCTCAACACTGCTTTGGCCAGGTTTTTGAGAATCTCGCAATTCTCGACGTCGGTCGCCGTCACCGACACGGCGTGGCAAGCGCCCAGGCCAAGACCGTGCTCCGAGACTCTTGCTGGAGAAACGGCATAAACCAGCGCTTCCAATGAAGGATCCCTGGCCAGCATTTGCGGGGTTGCCCGCTGGCTGAATTCTTGCGGTGCGGTGTTGATGTAGGCGCCTTTCTTCGACAGGAGGCCGATCCTCCGCCCCTCTGCCATGAACCGATGCTCGATTGCCTTAGCCACCATGCTGGTATGCCGGTCACCAAGGACGAGCACCGTGGCAACTTCCGATGAAGCCGGATCCTCATACATATTGGCCAGGATTATCTCACTCACATCCCTTGCCGTGCCGGCCCGCGGCCAAAGATGAAACTCGATCCCTGGTCGTGCGTTCACCTCGATGACAGTGCACCCGACGTCTTTGTGAGATTGCGCAATGTCGGGCATGATCAGATCCAACCCGGCAATACTGAGCCCAATGACCCTGGCGATGCGTTCGCACAGCTTATGATTGTCCGGATGGACGGAGTTTGTAACGTCGATCGGTACGCCGCCGCGTGCAAGGTGGCCATTCGCTCGCAGAACCACCTGCTGCCCGGCAATGGGAACAGTTTCCATCGTAAGACGGTGCAAGGACAGGTGTCTAAGCAGGTCGTCGTCGATTTCCAGGCGCGACAGACGCCTGCCGTCCCTGTCGGGTTCCCGATTCAAATCATCGATCAACTGGCGCAGCGTTTTTTCGCCGTCGCCGGTAACCTGGGGCGGACAACAAAGGACTGCCGCCACGATACGAAAATCAACGACCGTCGCTCGATACTCCGGGCCGGCGATGAACTCTTCCACCAACACGCCATACCGGTCGGACTGAGCCACCTGGCACGCTATGTCGAACGCGGCTTCAACAGCGCGGCGTCCCCGCAGCTTGACTGAAACGCCGCGCCCCTGATTGCCTTGGGCGGGTTTCACCACCACTGATTTGCCCAGCTGCTTGGCGGCGGCGACCGCCTCGGATTTGCTGCGAACCGTGAGCTGGCGAGGCACATGCAAGCCGGCCTGCGCCAAGAGCCTGTTGCCCAGCCTCTTATCCAGGGCCACCTTCGCCGACGCGAACGATGTCGAACCGGATATTGTGGAGAAGAGCTGCTTTTGGTGCTTGCCTTGGCCGAGACGAAGGTGGTTGCGGGCGACAAACTCGAACGGAATGCGATTCCTCTTGGCCGCAGCGACCAGCACCGCGGTCGAATTTGAAAGACGCCGCTTCTTTGCTCTTTCCAGGTTCAAGTCCCGGGCGAGGGAATACTTCGATGCCGCATCCTCGTCTCGCGCTGCCTCGCCGACCGCTTCAACGACAGCCGCCGCCGCCGCGCGCGACATCTGCGGGTCGTCCGACTCCCAGACGATCACGGGATTGCTCTCGGACGGATCGCTCACGAGCGTGGCCACGGTTGGAAACGAATAGAAATTCATCGCGCGGCGAAGCTCAAGATCCGCGGCCAGGATCGCATCCGCCAGATACGAGGGCACCAAGGCATCCTGTTCACACTCCGGAAACAGTCCGGAAAGCACTGAGCGAGCTTCGGAAGAAAAACTGGATATGCGGGCAGTAGCCAGTGGCCCCAAATTCAGCGTTAGTTTAACAGCTGTATTCGCGTTGTACACGTTTAGGCCGGATAGCGTCTTGAAACTGGCAATCTCAAACGGCGCCAACTCTTCAATTGGGCATACCATAACCATACATTTTGCCCCCGGAACTCAACTCCCTGTTTGCCCTTTGATCGGTCCCCAATCCGATCACTTGCGTGCAACCCTCAGTTATATTATGGTTAGCTAATAATTAACGCAACAAAAAAATGAACAGAGCTCAGGGGTGCGCTGGAAATATAAATAAGTAAAACTTTAATAAAAAAACTAGCGTTGGGGTGGGGTGTCATGTCTGTTTGTAGAATTCAGCGCGGGCGCATGAAGAAAGCCAAGCGCGCGTTTGCCACTCGCCGGGTCGCGGCCTCGCACATGCGAACGTTGATCACAGGATCGTTGCAGCCGGTTGCAGGCGATCTTGTCCTGGCCCGGGTCGACAAACTCGGCAATCACAGCAGATTGGAGCTGATCAACGGGAGAAAGGCGATCATGTTTCCCGGCGATGAGATAATCATCTGCTATGGAAACAGATACGCACCGGACCAGTTCGAAGCCGTCATAGGCCCCGATCTCGGGCCATGTGACCTGGTGGCGGGGGGAGGCATCGCTGCGTGTGAACTCTCCAGGCACGATCGCATGCTTGCGCCAACGAAGATTACCCCTCTCGGGCTGATTGGCGACAAATTCGGTCGCCGGCTGAATGTTTGGGATTACAAGGTCAGCTCGGACGACCTTCGCCCGTCTCTGCCGATTGTTCTGTCGCTCGGAACATCGATGAACGCGGGAAAGACATTGACGGCGACATCGTTGGTGAGAGGTTTCAAACGAGCGGGGCTGAAGGTGGCCGCCCTGAAGATTACCGGAACCGGGTCCGGCGGCGACACCTGGATCGTACGGGATGCGGGCGCTGACATCGTTCTTGATTTCACCGACGCCGGGTTTGCAACCACCTATCTTGCCCCGGTGGAACTGATCGAAAAGGGCGCTTTCCGGCTGCTGAACCACGCAGCCGAAAACGGATGCGACGTTGCTGTCATCGAGATTGCCGACGGGCTGCAGCAGAAGGAAACGTCCGAGCTAATTCTGGCGGAATCGTTTCGCAGCATGGCTCTTGGCACGATATTCGCTTCCTACGACGCGATGGGTGCGAAATATGGCGTCGATACTTTGCGCGCTGCCGGCCACAAGGTGCTGGCCATCAGCGGTAGAATTGGCCGCTCGCCGCTTGGGGTGAGAGAGGCTGAGGAAGCTACCGGGCTGCATTGCTATTCCCCGTGGGATCTGCAGGACGGCGCGCTCGGTCCTGTGCTGAGAGCCTGCGCCGCAGAAAAGCTGTCCAATGGACAGAGCAACAACCCGTACCTGCGACGCATTGCGGCATCGTCGGAGGCAGCCATGCCGGCCGGCGTGGGTCGAGTCCATTCTCACCAACTCCGGATTGACTTCCTGGCAAAGGTCGCGCGCGAGTTGATTGTTGCCGAGCTGGGAGACGTAAATGCCAATGGCAGCCCGGTGATGTGGCCCAGTCCGTTCGGAAGCATTTTGGTCACTCTGCCTGAGCGACCTTCCCAGGGTGCTGTCCCAACATTCATGTCCATGCAGGCGCCCGCGGAACTAATAGAGGCAGCAGTGCTGGCAAAAAGCCGGGGTGCCCTCAAGGCGTCGCTCGGCGGCATCGTGCAGGCACTTGGCTGCCCTCCGCTGCCGGCCGCCCGGATGTCCACCCTGCTGAACGAAACTTGGTCGATGTTTGAGGCAGCCGATCACCAAGATCGGCCTCTGCAAAACGCGCTTGAGGCGCCGCCGTTGGATGCTCATGACGACATTGATGCGGTGATCATGAATTTCTCTGGACTCTTCAATGAGCATGCCGATCAGTACTCTCCCCTCGGACGTGCGTGAAAGACGGTGCCGCGATGAACACACGAGGCAGGCGTCGGTATAGCGGCCCCCTCAGCGAAATGTGGAGAAAGTCGATACCCGGCCTTGCGGCGCTGGTGGTATTCAGCGTGTTTATCAATGTTTTGCGTTTTGCCGGACCGCTCTATCTCATACAAATATTCGACCGGGTCATTTCCAGCCGCAGCGTGGAAACCCTTGTTATTCTGACCTTGGCTGCCTTGCTCGCCCTGGTAGCCGGCGTCGCACTGGAAACCATTCGCCGCCGCATGCTTTCGCGTTGGAGCGTATGGATCGAGCATCAGTTGACCAGCCAGTCCGTGAAAGCCGGATTGACGTCAGGCGTCGCCAATCCGCCGCTGCTGGCCAGCATCGAGAAAGTCGCGGGCTTTGTTGAGCGCGGGCTATCTGCCTGGCTGGACGTGGTTTGGGCGCCGATTTTCCTGTTGTGTGTGTACTTCATCCATCCGGTTCTCTTTCTGATCGCAGTAGCAGCCACAGTTTTGCTGATTGGCTTGAGCCTGTTGAAAGAGAATTTCACACGAGAGCCCCGCCAGGCTGAACGTGATGCCGTCAAGCAGGCAAAAGAGGTGTTGGTCTCGGCGGACAGACACAGAGACGTTGTCAGCGCGTTCGCAATGGCCGACGCGATTGCTGGTCGCTGGGGCAGGAACCGAGTGGATGGCTTCTTGCAGCGAGATCGGCTTAATGCCCGCGGATCGAGCCTCGATGCTGCGATCCGGGTACTGAACCGTAGCCTCTACATTATTCTGCTGGCCTCCGGCATATGGCTGTTCCTGCAAGACCAGGCGTCGCTCGGCGGGATATTTGCAGCCCGACTCATCGCCAATTTTGCCTACAGGATGGTGGACAAGGCGGTTGGAGAACTCAGGGGCCTCAGGGAAGCGCGGGAAGGATACGCAAAGATCAAGGCGGACCTGGCCAAGCCGTCGGACGAGGACCCGTCGTTGCTGCCCGGAACTCCGCGCGGCACGTTGATTCTTGATGACGTTACGTTCAGGCACGCGGGATCGCGAGAAGACGTATTCAGGAGACTGTCGCTTTCGCTGGCGCCAGGCGAGTTGCTGCTGGTCATCGGGCGCGCAGCCACCGGCAAGACAACGTTCTCCCGCCTCCTGATAGGCCTGCTGAAGCCACGAACCGGACAGATCCGCCTGGGAGACATGAACGTCACCCGGCTTCCGGATTATATCAGAGCCGAGTCCATTGGGTATTTGCCACAGCAGGTTGAACTGTTCGAGGGAACCGTCGCGCAGAATATCGCCCGGTTTCAACAAAGCTCCATCGACGATGTGGTTTCCGCGGCAAAAATAGCGGGAATTCATCAGGTCATCCTTCGCTTGAGCCAGGGCTATGACACAGTGCTTGACGACACGGTCGGACTGTCCGGCAGCGAACGGAAACGAATTGCGCTTGCAAGGGCGCTGTTTCGCGCACCGAGACTTATCGTTCTGGACGAGCCCTTCGCCAATTTTGACAGCTCATCGAGAAGGGCGCTTGAAGCGGCCGTGAAAGTCATGAAGGAGTCTGGATGCTCGGTAATCATTACCATGTCGGGACAAACCAACCGTCTTGCCGGATTGGTCGACCGGACCCTGATCCTGGGCGGCCGAACGCCTGAGCTCTCCGATCCTACGGAACGCCCGGTTCGCCCCGCAAAACCTGAGTTGCGGAGCGTAAAGTGACAGTCCCGCTCGCCGTTGGCGCCAAACAACCCGGAGACGAACCTGCGCCTTTTGGCAAGAGCTTCATTGTTCTCGGTTTCGCGATAATCGCCATTTTTTCGACCCTGACCGGCATGTGGCTTGTTGCTGCTCCGATCCAGGGCGCCGTTCTGGCCAACGGGTTGGTGGAGGCAGCCTCAAACGTAAAGACCGTGCAGCATCTCGAGGGCGGGATCGTATCCGAGATACTGATTCAGGAGGGCGATCGCGTATCGCCAAATCAGATTCTGGTACGGCTGCAGAGCACTGCTTCGACGGCCGCTGCGAACGAAATCAAGGCGCAATGGTACGAGGCGAAAGCCACCGAGGCACGGTTGATCGCCGAGAGAGACGGCAAGGACTCAATCGAAATTTCGTCAGAGTTGAAGGAGCCCGGTGCGGCCGAAGCTGTTTCCGGCCAGGAGAGTGTCTTTCGAACACGTCAGACCCTGCTTCGAGAGCGACTTTCCCTGCTGCAGCAAACGACCGGGAGCCTGCAGAAGGAGATAGAAGGCTATGAAGGGCAGGTGGCTGCGGCGACCCGGAAACTGGAGTTGATCGAGGAACAGCTGGGCGATGTTCGCGCCCTGTATGAAAAGAAGTTGGTGGTAAGGACGCGCCTGACCGATTTGGAGACTGAAAAGGCGGATGTGGGAGGCGACCTCAGCGGCTATATCGCGTCAATTGGCGTTGCCAGGCAAAAAATGGAGGAGACGAAATTCAAGGTTGCTGAACTTAGCGCATCCACGGCAGCCGACATTGTCGCTGAGCTTGGGGTGGTACGCGCCAAGATATATGAATCCGCTCAACGAATAGCCGCTGCCGATGACGTGAAGACACGAACCGAGATCCGCGCCCCCATCGGAGGCACCATAGTGGGGCTCAAGATTCACACCATTGGCGGGGTGATAGCAGCGGGCGATCCACTGATGGATATCGTGCCCCTTGGGGACAACTTCGTCGTGATTGCCAACGTCGACCCGCTCGACGTCGACCAGGTGAAAGTGGGGTTGCACGCGACCATCTGGCTCAGTGCGGTGGGCAGGCGGTATCAGCAGCCCATGAACGGTGATGTTCGCACCCTTTCAGCAGACCGGCTGGTGGATCCACGGACCGGTCAGGCATTTTATGCGGCTCGCATCGTCCTGACACCTCAGTCCTTGAAGGCAACGCCGGTAGCGTTGCAGGCGGGAATGAGCACGCAGGTCATGATCGAGACCGGGGCGAGGTCGGCATGGGAATATCTCAGCGCTCCTGTCTACGCCGCCATGGGACGAGCTCTTCGCGAATAGACCGAGCGCCTCGTCCGCGGGCGGCTTCGTCAGGCTGGCAACGCCGGTGGGCGACCGGCGCAGCTTCCCAGTTAATCCGTCCAGTTCGCGAGCAGCGTGGCGGTGCTGGCAAGGGCGATCTGCTGCGGCATTCGCGGCAACAGAAGGTCTATGGTCGCCTTGTGGGATTCCAGCGACCCACTGGTCACGGCATCCTTCACAACGATTATCCTGTATCCTCTGTCGATGGCGTCGAAGACCGTCGCGAGCACGCAGACATCCGTCTCCACGCCGGTGATGACCAGAGTATCGACATTGCGCGCGGCGAGCCGGTCCGCCAGCCCACTGACGCCGAACATTGAATAGGTCGGTTTGTCCAGAGTTTCTGCCTGGCGCGCCAACACGGCAAGCGGCTCGATCACCTCGACCAGGGCGGGATCGCTCGACGATGCCTGCACTATTCCCGACCAGTGTTGGTAGTAGCTCCGCCAGTTGCCTTCGGCCGCGTCGGACGTTTCAGGCACGGTGAAGCGCGCGAAGATCGTGCGGCCGGGCTTGGCCTCGATGATCCTGGCGATGTTGGGCACAATGTCGGCCAGCGTCGGTGTATGCCATTCCGTTTTTTCAGCGAACAGGCGCTGCATGTCGATGCACAGATGAACGGCATTAGGCCCGATGCGTAAGGCTGTTTCCGTCACGCCACCGCCTCCAGCGGAACAGTGTGCAAAGGCGACCATGTCAGTTCCACAACATCGCCAACCGAATGCGGCCTTGCGTCGCTGTTCTGGGCGAAGATCTTGAAGCTGAGCCCGTCGAAGGCCGCCTCGTAGGTCAGTGCCGTTCCCGCATAGACCGATGACGATATCGTTGCGCTGACGCGGTTGCTGCGATCGGTGTCTTTGCCACCACGTGCCGCGTCCCTGATGACGATCTTTTCCGGCCGCACCGCGACAGTCGCTTCGCTTCCCGTAGCAGGCAGCGGTGCGTCGACGGCCACGGTCGATCCGTTGGCAAGCCTGATGCCGCCTGCAACGACCGTGCCGGTGAGGAAGTTCGTGTCGCCCAGAAATTCCGCCGCGAAACGGGTCTTGGGCCGCTCGTAGACCTCCGTCGGCGCGCCGATCTGCACGATGCGGCCGCGGTCCAGGATCGCCACCTTGTCCGACAGTGTCAGCGCCTCTTCCTGATCGTGGGTGACGAAGATGGTGGTCAGGCCGCTTTCTTTCTGGATGCGGATCAGTTCCACCTGCATCTCCTGCCGCAATCGGCGGTCGAGCGCGGAAAGCGGCTCATCCAGCAGAAGCACGCTCGGCTTGGTGACGATCGCCCTGGCCAGCGCGACACGCTGCTGCTGGCCGCCGGACAATTGCTTGGGTTTGCGATCGCCGAAGCCGGGCAGGCGCACAAGCTCGAGTGCGCGCTCGACCTGCTTGCGCGACTCCTCGCCCTTGATGCCACGGCGCGCCAGCCCGAACGCCACGTTTTCGTTCACCGTCATATGCGGAAACAGCGCGTAGGACTGGAACACCATGCCGATGTTGCGCGCCCAGACCGGTATGCGCGTGACATCGTTTCCGCCGATCGCGACATTGCCCTGGTCCGGGATGATGAACCCGGCGATGATGCGCAGCAGCGTGGTTTTGCCTGACCCGGATGGTCCGAGCAGGCTGGTGAAGGACCCTTGCGTGAAGTCCGTGGAAATGTCGGTGAGGACGGGAACCGAGCCGTAATTCTTGGCGATCGAACGGACTTCAACGTTTGTCACTGACGCCTCCCGGCTTTGCGAACAGGGCGAAGATCACGATGACCGCCATCGAGCCGACCAAAAGGATGGTCGAGATGGCGTTGATCTCCGGGGTGAAACCCTTGCGGATTGCCGAATAGATCTGCACCGGCAGGGTCGAGAATCCGGGCGTGGCAAGGAAGTACGAGATGACGAACTGGTCGAGCGAGACGGCGAAGGCAAACAGCGCAGCACCCAGGATGCTCGGATAAAGCAGCGGCAAGGTAATCGAAAAGAAGGCGTGTACCGGCGTCGAACCGAGGCTCATCGCCGCTTCCTCGAGATCGGCGCGCACGGTCTGGAAACCCGTGCCGACGACCAGCACCACATAGGGGATGGCGAGCGCGACATGGCCGATCAGCAGCGCGTGCAGGCCGCGGCCGATGCCGCTGTAGAAGAAGAACACCAGCATCGCCGTGCCGGTGATCAGCCAGGGAATGGCGATCGGTGGCAGCAGCATCAGCTGAAGCAGCGTTTTGCCGCGAAAGGTTCGCCGCGACAGCGCGACGGAAGCCATCGTGCCGAGCACCGTGGCGATGATCGACGTGGCGACGGCGATCCAGATGCTGTTGATGCCGGAATTGACGAGCGGGGCGTTGCCGGCAAGCGCCTGATACCAGCGGGTCGAGAAGCTGAAAGGCAGTTCGTAGAGTGGGGATTCGTTGAACCCCATCGCCATCATCACCAGGATCGGCAGATAGAGGAAGGCGAGGATGGCGGCGATGTAGAAGCGGGCGGCGATCTTCATCTTGGCATCCTCACAAGGCCGTGCCGCGGCGCAGCACGCCGGAGAAGGTGGCGAAGATGCCGAGGACGACGGCAAGCATGGTGAAGGACAGCGCGGCGCCGAGCGGCCAGTTGAAGGCTTGCGTGAACTGGTCCTCGATCACCGTGCCCATGGTAACGCCGACGCGGCCGCCCAGGATTCTCGGTTCCATGAACGAGCCGATTACCGGTACGAAGATCAGGACCGATCCTGAGATCAGGCCAGGCGCGGCCATAGGCAGCAGGATCTTCCAAAGGATCGTCCACCAGCGCGCGCCAAGGCTGCTGGCGGCTTCGACGATGGTGTTGTCGATGGTAACCAGCGCGATGTAGCAGGTCAGGATCATGTAGGGCAGATAGCCATGCACCAGGCCGACCACGACAGCCTGCCGCGTGTAGAGGAATCCGACCGACCCGGCGCCGGGCCAGACCGAATGGATCGCATAGTCGAGAAAGCCGCCTTCGCGCAGCACCATGGTCCAGGAAAACACGCGCACGAGACCGTTCGTCCAGAACGGCAGCAGCACCAGGATCAGCAGGGTCTCGCGCACCTTGCCCTCGGTGGCGCGCACCAGCGCCAGGGCGGCAAAGAAGCCCAACACCGCGCAGAAAAACGTCGTCCAGAATCCCATCAGCAGGGATTGCCAGGCAACGCCGAGCAGATAGGGTTGATCGACAAAGGCCCGGTATTGCTTGAAGGTGAAGACGATCGGGGCCTTGCCCATCGGCGTCGCGGTCAGGAAACTGAACGCGAACATGGTGCAGAGCGGCAGGAACACCGCCAACGTCAGCCAGCCATAGGTAGGCACCAGCAACGCAGCCGTCGACGCCCATGGCGGCAATGGCCTGCGCGAGCCGCCAGGCTCGCGCAGTTGGGTGGAACTGGCAGGATCAAGCGGCATAGAATGCCTTGACCTCTTGCCATATGTTGTTGAACGCCTCTCGCCGATCGTCCGGCAGCGCCGACTGCAGCGTCATGGTCTTGAGGTACTCAGGCTTGTGGATAAGCCTATTCAGGTCGTCCGCGGGAAGCTTTTCCATGGCCGCGGAGTTGGCCGAAGCGGGGGCACCGACCTTGGTCGCCCACTCGACATAGAATCCCGGGTCGATCATGTAGTCGATAAAGGCGAATCCCGCGTCTTGCTTGGTGCTGGTCGCCGGAACCGACAGGCTGTCCAGCCAGCCGATCCCGCCTTCCTTGGGCACCACAAATTCGACCGGCAGCTTGCTGATGCGCCTGGAGCGGACGGATGCCCCGGACCAATAGACGGAAAGGTCGAATTCCTTGGCCGCGAAAGACTTGTTCCACTGGTCCTCGCTCGACCACAAAAGCTTGACGTTCGGCTTGAACGCCTTGAGCTTCTCAGTGACGGCGGCGAGGTCGGTGGGGTTGTTCATATCCTGACCGGACAGCAGCGCGCCGATGGCGATCCCAGTTACGGCATCGTCGAAGAGCGCCACGCGGCCTTTATGCGACGGATCTGAGAGCGCCGCGTAGCTGTCGGGCTTTGCATCGCCTTCTCGGGTGGCGAGCGCGGTGATACCCCAGACCCAAGGCACACCATAGACCTTGCCGGCAGTGTTGAGGTTCGGATGATTGCGCAGCTCAGGCGACAGGCCGCCGGCGTTCTGGAGCTTGCTGAAGTCGATCTCCGTAAGCAGATCCTCGCCGGCCGCCTGTTGGGAACGCGCGCTGTTGATCAGCACAACGTCGTAGACGCCGGGATTGGTTCTCAGCTTGGTCAGCATTTCCGCTTCCGAGCTGAAATAGTCGTGCACCACCTCAATTCCGGTTTTTTCGGTGAAGGCCTTCACCGCCCAGGCCTCGTCGGTGCCGTAGCCCTGCCAGTTCAGAACCGTTATGCTGGTCGCGGCCCGTGCCAGCCTCGGCCGAGCCAAACCGGCCGCTGCGGCAGCGCCCATGATCGTCAGAAAACTGCGTCGTGTCTGTTGCATGTTCTTCTCCCATTTTTGTTAGTGTACAAACAAACTTCGAGATGGCTTAATTGTCAAGTGATCTCTAATTCGCTCGCCGCCAACCACTCCGCTCATCATCGATCCAACGGAAATGTCACATGCTCAAAAACGCCAATGTGCCCACCAAAAGTGCCTGGAACACGTGGTCGGAACGGCCGGGCGAGATGGTGTTTCTGCCGCTCGGCGCACGCATCACGCCAGTGCTGTTCTCGTCGGGGGCGCGCAAGGCGACAACCATCCGCCCGCCCGCCGAAATTCGCTTCGGACGCCACGGCCTCCATGGCGAGGCCATCGATTTCGAGACCACGCATGGCGGCACGCGGCTCGAATTCTCCTACGCAAAACGCGATCCTTTCTGCATCGAGGGAAGCTGGTCGGTGCGTGAAAAGCAGGAATGGGGTCTGCGCTACTGGGTCGTGATTTGCCTGTCGGCTGAGAATGGGGAAGAGGTCACCTACAGCCATGACGACGGCGCCGCGACCCTGGCCGTCGGACAGCGATACGTGTCGCTGGTTTCGCGCGACGCGCCGGTTCAGGTGACCGGTCACGACAGCGTCGAAGCCCTGGTCGCCGACATGGACGCCAACGGTTATTTCGATCTCTCGAGCCGTTCGAATTCCGCAAAGGTGATCGCGCTGCGCTTCAATCTCGAAATGATGCCGCAAGCCCGGTTTGCCGCGGCGGTGGCTGACAGCCGCGCGCTTGCGGTGAAGACAGCGAAAGGAGCGCTGGTGGAAGACGCGGCACCCGTCGCGCCGCTTCACACCGGGCGCAACGAGGGCGCGCTCGACGCGGTGCGCGACGTGATCGGCTGGAACACGCTTTACGACCGCATCAACGCCCGCCCTTACACTGCGATCAGCCGCATCTGGAATCTGGGCGGCTTCGCCGTCTGGCTCAACGACCAGACGTTTGCGGCACTGATGGCCGGTCTTTTCGATCCGTCGCTGGCACGTGAAAATTTCGACGTCGCCATGGCCAGCGCAACCCCGCAGGGCAATTTCGCCTGCCTGCTGACCTCGCGCGATTCCTGGGTCGACCGTAGCCAGGCGCCGCACAGCGCCTTTATCGCGTGGACGATGTATCTGCGCAGCCGGGACCGGTCGTTGCTCGAAAATGCCTACGGCCCATTGCTGCGGAACAACCGGTGGTGGCGAGCCAGCCGCGATCCGGATGGGCGCGGGCTGGTTTCCTGCGGCACCTCGGACGTTGGCGACGCCCTCTACAAGGGCACGGCTTTCGGCGCGCGCAACGAAACCGGCATGGACAATTCTGCGACGCATGATGAGGCGGTCTACGATCCCGTCACACGCTCGCTTTCGACGTTTGACGTCGGGCTCAACTGCGCGCTGGCGCTCGACACCGAAATGCTGGGAAGGATTGCCCGCGAACTCGGCCACGTCGACGATGCCGCAAGCTTCGAGACGCTCGCGCAGGACACGCGCGACAAAATCCAAGCCGAATTGTGGGACGAGGCGCGCGGGCTGTTCGCCAACCGGCAGCGCAACGGCGGCTTCGTCTCCAGCGTCGGTCCGACAAGTTTCTATCCGCTGCTGTGCGGCGCAGCCAGCGAGGCGCAGGCAGCCCGGCTTCTCGAGCACCTCGCCGATCCCGTGACATTCGGCGGGCAGTTCGTTCTGCCCAATGCCTCGCGCAACGATCCCGCCTACAAGGAAAACGTCTATTGGCGAGGGCGCATCTGGGGCAATGTCAACTATTTCGTCTGGCAAGGCCTGCGCCGTTATGGATTCGAGCTCGAGGCAGCCGAACTTGCGCGCAAAAGCCTTGCCATGTTCGAACAGTCCTGGACGACCTCGCGGCTTTGCGGTGAGAACTACAATGCCGAGACCGGGGAGATCGTCGATCAAGGCGATGCCGATCCTTTCTACACCTGGGGCGCCATGCTGCCGCTGCTCGGAGTGAGCCAGGTCATGGATGTCGGCCCGTGGCACGGATGGGAGTTGGCCAATAGCGGCGAAGCCGTGCGGCTGGGTCCGCTGTCGAGCCCGGCCGGCGATGTCGTGGTCACCGTCGAAGCGGGGACGCTCACGCTTTCAGCCAGAGGCACTGTGCTGTTTTCCACCGACCAAAGGGGCCGCATCAGCCAGATCGTCGTGGAACGAGGGCTTCTTTCGGTCCGTTTCCCGGAGGGTTGCCCAGGCAGTGCAAGCTTCCGGCTTGGGCCGGACATGGCCGCGCGTCTCGTGTCGGCGCGCCTCGATGGGCAGGAGATCGCGACGGTGCTCGACGACGGGTGCCGCGTCATGGATCTGTCGGGGGCAGGGGCCGGCGCGCGGCTTGACTTCCATCTGACGCCGGCCCCGTGAGCGGCAACTTGCTTGACGGGCCGGAATGGTTTCGCAAGCCGGGGCCGGATTTTTGGCCGGCTGTCTTCTGGTTTTGGCACCGCATTCCGAGCGCATCGGAAATTCGCCGGCAATTGGCGGATATCCGCGAAAAAGGCGTCGGCACGGTGATGATCCAGGCGCGCCGCGCGCTACCGATAGAATCCTATCTGTCGCCTGCGTATATGGATGCGTATCGCGATGCGGCCGTCGAGGCCCAGCGGCTGGGCCTCAGGGTCACCATCTACGACGAGTATGGCTGGATGTCGGGCCATGGCGGAGGGCGCACCGTCAATGGTGCAGATCATCTGCGCGAGCGCCATCTGTTCTGGACGAGCGGGGTCGTGCAGGGCGCGCGCACCGAACTCAGGATTTCAAACATCCACTCGCCGTTTCTCGATTTCCTCGGCGAGGCCGGCCGCACCTGGTGCTACGAGGGCGGCGTGCCGCGCTGGGGCAACTGGCAGATTGTGCTGGCCGTCTCGCACCCGGACGACCAGTCGGCGATTGCGGCCGAAAGCGCCGTACGGCCTGTGACGGGCGCTATCAGCATCGAGCAAACCGGTGATGCCGCGTGCCGCATCGTGATCGAGCATGATGGTGCCGTTGCGGCTGGCAGCGCTGTCACCGTCTTTGCATCGGCGCGCTGCCTGACCTCCCGGCTCATCAACTATCTCCTGCCGGAAGCGGCGCAACGCTTCGCCGACACCGTCTATGCGCCGCTGCTGGACGCCGCCGGTGGCGCGGCGGACGGCTTCTTCTTCGACCATCCCTATGCCGGCTTCCACGTTTGGGACGAGCACCACGGCAATCTCGGCAACAGCCTGCTCTGGGACGCCGCCGACCCCGCCGACGCCATGCAATTGCTGTCGCTGCTGCGCGACGTCGGTCCGCACACGGCCGCGCTGCGGGCCGGCTTCTTCGAAGCCTATGGAAGGCGCATGCATGAAGCCTTTTTCGGAACTCTGTCGCGCTGGACCGCCGAGCGCGGCGTTGGCTTTACCGGGCACGAACTTCTGACCCATGTCGGCGCATGGGGACTGCACGCCGGCCTCAAGGGATTCGATCCGCGCAGCATGCCGGGCGTCGACTATTTCGGTATCGACGCCTATCGCAGCACGACGGCGGTCGACGCAGCCGACTATGCGCCGCAGCTTTCCGCCAAGCTTGGCGACAGCGTGGCGCGGGCGCATGGCCGCCGGCGCTGCATGATCGAACAATATTCGACCGGGCGGGAGACCGGCGCGCCGGGCCTTGCCGGCCAATGGGGTCTGACAGCCGAGCGCTTCCGCGCGCAAGCGATCCGCCATCTTCTGTTCGGTGCACGGCAGATCCTGCTGCACGCCTATAACGTCACCGATGGCGCCAACGGTGATGGACTGCTCAGCGCCCGGTTCGATTTTCCGCCGGCCTTCAACTTCGAGCCGTGGTGGCAGGATTGCCCGGCGATCTTCGCCGAACTGGCTCGGCTCTCGGCCTTTCTCGAGGATGGCGAAGCGCTGCGGCCGGTGGCGCTTCTCTATCCGCTCGAGACGATCCGTGCAGAGGCGACGGCGCCGGCCTGCGGTGACCATTTCGGCTGGTGGGCCGAAGCGCTGGCGCGCGCGGGCCTCGGCTATGACGTTGTGGACGAGCGCATGCTTGACACGGTGCTGGGTGCGGAGCCCCGCTACGAGACGCTGGTGCTGCCTGCGGTGACGACGCTCACCTCGGCTGACACGGCCGCGATCATCGCTGCTTTCGTCCGAAGCGGCGGCCGGCTGCTGGCGACCGGCCCGCTGCCGCACAAGACCAGAATGAAAGGCGACGAGCCGTCCTGCGCCGCGCTTTTGACCAGCCTTGCTGCGTGCGGGCGTGTGGTGCATCTGCCGGATGCGACACAGCAAGACATTGCGCGCCTTGTCGCGGCCGAGCCGCGCCCGCTGCCCGATATCAGCTTCGAAGGTGGCCCTTCCTGGAGCTCGGTTTCGCGCTGCGGAGACAGCTGGCGGCTGGCAGCTTTCAACGATCAGGCGACCGCGCGGCGGCTCAACATCAGGCTCGCCGAGCCGACGCCGGACATCTCGTTCTGGAATTCCGAGACGGGTGAAGTAGCTGCCACGCCATACACGATGGTCGACGGAACGCTTACCCTTGATGTTGGTGTGCAGCGTCTGGTGTGTCTGTCGATCCGGAATGGCGACCTGGCATCTGACAACTCGGTCGATGCTAGAGGGCGTCGCGTCGCCGCGTCTGCGGATGTGCCGGCGCCGATCGTGCTTTCCGATGGCTGGACGCTGGAGATCGACGGCGGCGAGCCGATCCCGATTGCCGTCGATCGCGGATGGGAAGCGCAAGGCCATGCCACTTTCGCCGGCACCGGGGTCTACCGCCGGCGTACAAGCCTGCCTGACCTCGCCGACGGTCTCGTCTGGCATCTGCTGCTGCCAAGCCTGCATGAAACGGCGGAGCTTTGGCTCGACGGCGCGTTTATAGGCCGGCATATCGCGGGAGAAGCGCGCTTCGCTCTGCCTGTCTCGCGGGGCAAGGTTGCAATCGAGCTTCGCGTCAGGAACACGGCGGCAAATCGTTATTATGCCGGCACGCCCTTTTGGGGCGGCACGCCACTGCCCTCAGGGCTGACTGCGGCACCATGTCTCTGTGCTGGTCGCCAGAGCTTGGTTGCCAATCCAGGGGCCGCCACTGACACTGCATCGCGTTGAGGAACCGAATGAGAAGTCGCGCATGAACATCGAAGGTGCCTGCGATCCACGCTTTGCCGGTGTGCGCGACGCGTTTGCTACGGGTTTCGCCCAAGGGCTGGAGCATGGCGGCGGCGTGTCGGTCTTGGTCCATGGCAAGACCGTCGTTGATCTGTGGGGCGGTCATGCCGATGCCGCGCGCACTCGTCCGTGGCGGCAGGACACGTTGGTCAATGTTTGGTCCTGCACCAAGGGCGTTGTGGCCTTGGCCATCGCCATGCTGGTGGAGCGCGGCAAGCTCGATTATGCCGCCCCTGTTGCGCGCTACTGGCCGGAATTCGCGGCGGGCGGCAAGGAGCGCATCACGCTCGATCAGGTGATGTCGCATCAGGCCGGGCTGAACGGTCTCGCCGTGCCGATGGACGAGGCTGGGCTGCTGGCATGGACGCCCTTTGTCGATGCGCTTGCCGCCATGTCACCCCTGTGGGAGCCGGGCAGCCGCTGCATCTATCACGCCCTTACCTACGGCCACCTTGCCGGCGAAGTGCTGCGCCGCGTTGACGGACGAAGCATGGGCCGCTTCATCGCCGAAGAGATCGCAGGCCCGCTTGGCGCCGATTTTCATGTCGGTCTGCCGGCCAGCGAGGACCTCAGGGCCGCCGAGATGATTGAAGGTCCAAAGACTTCGGACTGGGTCGAGTTCGTCCGCGCCTCGCCCTTTCCCCACGCATCGAATAATCCGACACCCCGGGCAACGGCGCCTAACGACCGCACCTGGCGCGCCGCCGAAGTGCCGGGCGGCAATGGCCAGTCGACGGCGCATGCACTGGCACGCATCTACGGCATGATGGCGGCCGGCGGCGTTTGGGAGGGCAAGTCTCTGATCGGCCCTACCGCAATCGAAGAAGCAGCCAGACCTCGCATTCGCGGCATGGACGACAGCTTCGCATTGCCGACAGCCTTCGCCGCCGGCTATCAGATGGAGGATCCAACCTATGCCGGGCGCGCGTCGCCGCAAACGTTCGGCCACAGCGGCTGGGGCGGCGCCATCGGCTTTGCCGATCCTGCCGCCGGTGTCGGCTTCGGCTATGTCACCAACCGTATGCTCGGTTTCGACGACATGGACCCGCGCCGCAAGGGTGTGATCGACGCCGTTTACGACGCGCTTTGATGCGCGCCATCGAGGGGGAATTTTCCCGCCTCGGCGGCACGTCTCGAACTGATGAGCTCGAAGGCCTTTCCGGGCGGCGCGGTGGCGCACGGGCGGCATGAGCCGGTTGCCGACGGTCTGCCTCGTGATTTGGACTTATGCAAACGACTTGTGGACTTTTGATTATATATAGTCCGGTTTTGACGCGGTATCTTGGCATCATCCACAACGAAGGAGATAGCCATGAAGACCGTTTTCATCACCGGAACCTCGTCGGGCTACGGCCTCGCAACCGCGAGGCTTTTTCACGCTGAAGGCTGGAATGTCGTCGCCGCCATGCGGACCCCGCGCGAGGATGTGCTGCCCAAATCCGACCGCATCCATATCGTGCCGCTCGACGTCACCAATGCCGACAGCATCAAGGCAGCGGTCGAAGCGGCCGGCCCGATCGATGTGCTGGTCAACAATGCCGGCATCGGCATGTTCGGCGCCTTCGAGGCGACGTCGATGGACACGGCCCGCCAGATTTTTGAGACCAACACATTCGGTGTCATGGCCATGACCCAGGCCGTGATCCCACAGTTCCGCGCCCGCCGTTCGGGCACGCTCATCAATGTCACGTCCAGCGCCGTGCTGGCGCCGATGCCGCTGGTTGCCATCTACACCGCCAGCAAGACGGCCATTGACGGCTTCACCGCCTCGCTTGCCAACGAGCTCAATCATTTCGGCATTCGCGTGAAAATGGTTCAGCCGGGCTACGGGCCGACGACGGCTTTCTCACGCGACGCCGCATCCTACATCGAGCGCTTCATTCCCGAGGCCTATGCCGCCTATGCCGGCGAAATCTTCGCGGAGATGACCCGGCCGATGGCGCACACCGTGCCCGAAGATGTCGCCGAGATCGTCTGGAAGGCCGCGCACGATGTGTCAGCCGCGATCAGCTTTCCCGCCGGGCCTGACGCGGTGGCGCTGAGCCAGGCACGGCGTGCGGCTGCTGCCTAGTTCGGTCGGCGTGCCTGCCGCGCTAGCGACGTTGTCGCCAAGGTGCGGCAGATGCTCATTGCCGCCGTTGCCGGGCAGCCGCCCGCTTGGGCTCTCGGCCTGAACGCAGAAGCCGCTCTTCCTTGCCGCTCACCAAGGAACGAATTCCAGTGAATACCAGGGTGATGGCCTCGTCGCGTCCGATATCGTCGGCGACAGCCTTGCGCAGCCAAAGTCCGTCAAGCAGGGCAGCGATGATCAGGCTCGCCTCGTGCAGGCGCGCGGCATCGAACATCCCGCCAAACACCGAAGCCAAATTGGAGCGCAGCCGTCGGTGGAACACGCGTTGGAGCCGCGCATATTGCTCGTTCACGCCGGCTTCGGCGCAGACGGATATCCAGGCGCTGGCGATGGGGCGGGTGAAAGCCTGCGCGGGAAAGTTGCCCTCGACGATCGCTTCCAGCCGCGCCCAATGGGTCTGGGCTGCGGTCAGCCGCGCGATGACGTCTTCCATCAGCAGGCGGTTGTTGTAGCGCACCATGCCGAACAGGACTTCGTCCTTGCCCTTGAAATAGTAGGCGAGAATGCCCGGCGACATGCCGGCCTCGCGGCATATGCGGGCCGAGGTCATGCCTTGCAGCCCATGCTCGAGGAAAACGCGATGCGCGGCCGCGATCAGCTCGACGCGCCGTATGTCCTCGATTCTGGTTCGCTTGCCGTGAGTCGCCATTTCCCTTTCTAGCAAATTAGATTTTTGTATGCTCATACAAGTTTCTTTATTGACATACAGCGCAGACGCAATAGCTTTGGCTGGCAGTCGTCTCATCAAGAAAATGGGGAACCAAGAATGCGTACGACAGTCATCCTTGCCTTGCTTTCCGGGTTGATCGCATCACCCGCCATGGCCGCCGATGCGGCGCAGTGCCAGAAGGTCCGCATGGCGGATCTCGGCTGGACCGACATTGCGCTCACCAACACCACCGCTGAGGTCATCCTCGATGCGCTGGGCTACGACGCCTCGCAGACCTTGCTCGGCCTCGGCGTCGCCTATTCGGCGCTGAAGGAAAACGACATGGATGTGTTTCTCGGCAACTGGCGGCCGGTCCAGGACGAGGAATACAAATCCTACTTCGATGAGGGATCGGTCGAAGTGCTGGGCATCAACCTCGAGGGCGCCAAATACACGCTCGCCGTTCCGCAATATGTCGCGGATCAGGGCGTCAAAAGCTTCGATGATCTTGCCGCGCACGCCGACAAATTCGGCAGCAAGATCTATGGCATCGAGGCGGGCTCGAACAAGCCCCTGCTCGACATGGTGGCGGCCAACCGCCATGGGCTCGGCGAGTGGCAGATCATCGAGTCCAGCGAGGCGGCAATGCTGACGCAGGTCGCAAACTCAGTGGCGGACAAGGGCTGGGTCGTGTTCCTCGGCTGGGAACCGCACCCGATGAATCTCGACTACAAGATTACCTATTTGTCGGGCGGAGACATCGAGTTCGGGCCGAATTTCGGCGGCGCCACCGTCCGCACCATCGCCCGCAAGGGCTTTTCGACGGAATGCCCCAACGCCGCCAAGCTGTTTGCCAATCTGGCCTTCGATCTCACTTACGAAAACTACGGCATGCGGATGATCCTGGGGGAGGGAAAGTCCGCCGACGAAGCCGCCCGCGAGATGATCAAGCGCAATCCCGACAAGCTGACGAAATGGCTGGACGGTGTCTCGACCTTTGACGGTCAGCCAGGCCTGCCGGCCGTGAAAAGCGCGCTGGGTCTCTAGATGAGTGAGAGCATGCTGGCCGCCGTGCTGGAGACAGTGGGTCAGCCGCTGCGCATCATGAGCGTGCCGCGGCCGAAACCCGGTCCAGGAGAAATACTGGTCCGCCTGGAAGCCAGCGGCATATGCCATACCGATGTGCATGTCTGGCAGGGCCACGTACGGCCGGCGTCAGGGCAGCTGACGACAATTCTCGGCCATGAGGGCGTGGGCAGGGTGGTTCAACTCGGCGCCGGTGTTTCGGGCTGGCGCCTCGGCGAGCGTGCCGGCGTGGCCTGGCTGCACGACACGTGCGGCCACTGCGACGAATGCCACGCCGAAATGGAGTCTTTCTGCCAGCACCAGCGCGCGCACGGCTTCGATGTTGCAGGCACCTTCGCCGAACATGTCGTTGCCGATGCACGCTTTGCCGCGCGCTTGCCGGAGGAGGGCGATGCGGCGGTGCTGGCGCCGCTGATGTGCGCGGGCCTGACTGCTTTTGGCGCCGTGCAGCGGGCGGGGGTCAAAGCTGGAGAGATTTGTGCCGTCTTTGGCTGTGGCGGCTTGGGCCTCTACGCCATCCAGATCGCCCGGCGGCTTGGCGCCGTGGTCGTCGCCATCGACAAGGATGAAGCCAAGCTTCGTCTAGCAGCCTCGCTTGGCGCCGAGCACACGCTTCTTGCCTCGCCGGAGTTGGCCAACAACTGGCCGGCAAATTTGCGTGCGCATGTCTGCATCAATTTTGCGCCGACGCCGGCAAGCTGGGATGCCATGGTTGCGGCAATCCGTCCGCGAGGCCGGATCATCGCGGCGGCGATGGTCTCGCAACCGGTGCCGCTCAGCCAGGAGTGGCTGACCGCAAGCGGTGTCTGGATAACCGGGACAAGCGTCGGCACACGCGCGCAGATGCGCGAGCTGATCCAGCTGCACGAGGCGCAGCCCTTCGAGGCCCAGGTCCAGCGCGTCACGCTGGCCGAGGCAACCAACGCATTGACCCGGCTGAAAGCAGGCAACGCCGAGGGGCGGCAGGCGATCGTCTTTGGTTCCGACAGCTAGCGCTGACACCGGAGCGTTGCTGCGAGCACGTTGGAACGAGGACTATCGACAATTGACGGTCGGCCCTTTGT
Organism: Mesorhizobium sp. P2_F7; assembly: GCF_056403695.1. Lineage (NCBI taxonomy): Bacteria > Pseudomonadati > Pseudomonadota > Alphaproteobacteria > Hyphomicrobiales > Phyllobacteriaceae > Mesorhizobium > Mesorhizobium sp. P2_F7. The sequence continues at coordinate 40,400 of NZ_JBFUFA010000006.1, forward strand.
TTGTAAAAGTCCATTCAAAATGGTCGATCCGCTTTCCGAAATCATTGAACTGCTTCGGCCTCAGGCCGTGTTCACAAAGGGCATCAGCGGCGCCGGCCGCTGGGGTGTCCGCTATGGCGAGTTTGGCCATCCGAGCTTCGCCATCGTGATCGAGGGTGCGTGCCGATTGGCTGTCGACGGGCAACCGGCACTGACGCTGGAGGCCGGCGATTTCATCCTGCTGCCGAAGACGCCGGGCTTCACTATGACGGGTTTTGAGCCCGTCATACCCGAGATCATCGATCCGCATGTCGCGGCTCTTTCTGCGGAAGGCGAAGTGCGCCATGGCGACCGGGATGGTCCGCCTGATGTACGCATCCTCGGTGGCTATTTCGTCTTCGACAGCGAGGATTCTGGCCTTCTGGTTTCGCTGTTGCCGGACCAGGTCCATGTCCGCGGCGTCGAGCGCCTGTCGATCGTGGTGAAGCTGTTGATCGAGGAGGCCGCCCAACGCCAGTCGGGGCGCGAGCTGGTGCTGACCCGGCTGATCGAGATCCTGCTGGTCGAATCCTTGCGGCTGACGCAAACGCCGGATGCACCGGCCGGACTGCTGCGTGGCCTGGGGGATGTCCGGCTGGCCGAAGCCATCCGGCAGATGCATGCCGACCCGGCGCGTCCCTGGACGATGGCGGAACTGGCAAAGGAAGCAGCACTCTCCCGCTCGGCCTTCTTCGACCGCTTCAGCCGCAGTGTCGGCGTGCCGCCGATGGAATATCTGCTGGCCTGGCGCATGGCGCTCGCCAAGGACATGCTGCGCCGGCAGGAGGTCGACATCGCCGACGTCGCCGAGCGCGTCGGCTACGGTTCGGCCAGCACCTTCAGCACCGCCTTCAGCCGCCATGTCGGCCAGTCGCCCGGCCGCTACGCCAAGGCGACGGCGCACTAGCCAGTGATGCGGGCCGCCGCTCGGTAAGCTCTCGATTTTCAGAAGGTTGATGCAGACCGGCTTCTGACCGTGCCGGGCATCGCATGCCTTTCGGGCCGGCGGCGTTGCCAGAAGGCGGTGTCCCAGCGTGCCGCGGCGGCGTAGTGAGCGGCGAGTGCCGGGACGTAGTCGGCAAAGCCTTGCGCGGCGATCATCGCGTATCGCTTGCGTGCGAGTTCGTCGCGTCCGTCGATCATGTCCGATGCGGCATAGGCAGCAAGGATGCCTGAGCGCAGCGCATGCACCATGCCGCGCGACGACAGCGGATCGGCGGCAAACAGGCAGTCGCCCGCCGCAATCCAGCGCTCGCCGGCGGCCGGCTCGATCGTGGCCGTACCCGCGGACTTCACCATGACAGAGGTTTCGCGCGCGCCGTCGGGCAACAGCGGTGCGATCAATCGTGTTGTCGACAATGCGCCGTACCAGTATTTCGGGTCGCGCAGTTCGTTACCCAAATCAGGATCGGTCAAGCACGCCACCACCCGGCTGCCGCCAGGCAGGTCGGCGCTGTACCACCAGCCTTCGGGGCGCGCCTCGACGACCATCCGGCAATCGCCCGGTGCGCGGTCGAAGAAGCGTGTGTAGGCCGCAAGGTGCGCATGCACATGAAGCGTCGCGCTGAAGGATCGTGCCAGCGTCCAGCTGCGGCCGGTCGCCCAGATCACGGCGTCCGCGAGGACGTCCCCATCGGCGAGCTCGAGACGCCAGCCCTGGCAGTCACGCGTCGCCGAACGCACCGCGCAGCCACGTCGCACCTCGACGCCTGCCGCCGCTGCTGCCCCAACCAGCAGCCGATCGAACCGCGCCCGGTCGAGCTGCCAGCCGGCGCCCTGGGCGGAGAAGATGCTGGGCCGTTCTTCGGGCGCATCCCCGGCCCAAGCCGAAACGACCGCGCGGCTCTCTACGAAATTCTCGGCAAGGAACGGTTCCCAGACCCCGAGCTGGCGCAGCAGCCCCTGCGCCACGGCCGGCAGGATCTCGCCTGGTTTGGCCCGGTCGTGTCGGCCGGCCTCAATCAGAACCACGCGCCGTCCGGGCGCACGACGGCGCAGCGTCAGCGCGGCCGCGGCACCTGCCGGCCCGCCGCCGATGACAACGAAGTCAGCTTGCTCTGACGGCATAGAAGGACGCCACCACCCCAGCCGGGTTGGTGCTGCCGCCATCGCCTGAATGCGGGATGGTGCGCACCACCGAGCCGACGATTGCCGGCACTTCCAGCCGGTCGGTGCTGTTCGGCCAGACGGGAACGAGCCAGCCTATATAGTCGTAGATCCACTCCTCGCCGCCGACCACGCCCTTGCCCTGGAAGCGGACCTGCATCGGCGAGCCGTAGCCGAAGCTGCCGCGCAGATCGAGCGACCAGCCGGGACCGCCGATCGTTCCCGAAAGGTCGGTCTGCGACTGCTCGGCAATGGCCAGGGTGCCTTCGCCGAACAACAGATCGTTGGCCGCCTTGCTGAGATCGGGATCGTTGAGAAAGCTGCGATAGGTCCAGTTGCCGACAAAGGGATTGGTCATCGTCATTCTCCCGAATCTTCGACGCAGATGTATTTGATGCTGGGCGAGGGCTGATCGAGCCCGCCGCCTGGGTTACGGACCATGAAGCCGAGCTTCGACCATTCGGTCACCATTTTGAGGTCGCCGGCGAGCGTCTGCGGGATGCCGCGCGCCCAGTTGCGGAACTGAGGGTTGGGCTGGGCGGGGTAGTAGACCTGCATCGGCCGGTGCGCCGGCCACCACAGCGTCTCCCAGACGCGCCGTTCGCGCTCCATCAGCGTGTTGCCGACGCTGTCTGGGTAGAGAACGTTCCACTCCTCATAGGTGACGTCGATGGTCTGGGTGGAGCATTCGTTGAAATCGGCCTGCCATGGTAGCCCGCTGAGCTTGGTCAGATCGCCCGGCTGCAGACCGATGTCGAAATCGCTGGTGAGCGACAGCGGGTCGGAGGCATAGGCGATGTAGCCTTCTTCGCTTAGGGGGGTGTCCCAATTGTTGGCGTTCTCCTGCGCAGCGGTCAGCGCGAACGTATACCATTCGGGGTCGGCCTTGATCCGGTACGGCTCGCGCCAGATTGCCGGATTGCGGATGATCCAGGTCACTTCGCCGCCCGGGCAGAAGGCGCCGCCAAGTCCGTTCGACAGCACGCCCTGGTCGAGGCCGCGTCCGCCCGGCACATTCCAGTCCTTGTAGGGCTGCCACGGGTCGATTGCCGGCGCGAAACCGGCGTCGACCTCGTCGATGAAGATGCCCGCCGCCCACTGCCGCAGCAGGAACAGTTGCGTATCGGTCAGCCGCAGGAATTTGCTGACCGTCTTGTTGGTGATAGGATTGTCGCCGGCCAGCAGCGGCATCAGCGGCAAATGATAGGTGCGCGTCGCCGGATTGGCCTCAAGCTGGAACAGGTTTTCCTCGCCGGGTTTACGCAGCAAGTCGAACAGATACTGCCGCGCGGCTCTGCCGGGATCGGTGGTGGCGTCCTTGGCGGCGGCGGCAAGCGCGCGGTCGAACAGTTGGCCGGAGCGATACTCGAACGCCAGCCGCCGCAGCGCTACTTCGATCGGTTCGTCCGGATCGGTAGTGCGGTCAGGTTCGCCCGGCTCCTGCCGTGAAGAAGACCGCGCAAGTTCGAGCATTGATTCCAGTGGCGGTGCGATAGAAGCTGCGACGCGCTCGATCACGCCCGTGACCGCGGCGTCGAAAGCACCGAGCGCCTCGGCATAGGCTGGATCGGCCACCCTGTCGTTGTCGACGAAAATCTTTTGCCAGCGCTGGGCATAGGTGCGTGGCATTTCGCCATCGCCGGGCGGGCAGACCGCAGTTGCGAAAGCCGCTGCGGCCGTCTTGAGCGTCTCGCCGGCTTCGCCGACCACGGCATCCTTGGCCGCACCCGGCGCCTGGGTGGCGTCGAGCAGCATCAGGCTCGGCTCGACGGCCACCTCGAGCAGGCGGCCGCTGGCCTGATCGTCCCTGGCGAGGCCTTCTTTCGCCGCCAGCCCGCGCGGCGCGACGCGTGGCGGGATGCACAGGCGGTAGGGATCGAACGTGCCCCGGCTCGACTGGTTGTGCGGAAAATTCGATTGCTGGAGGATGTTGGCGAAATAGGAGAATTCGTCGGCGCGGAAAATGATCGGCCAGATGTCGCGCCAGAACCACGGACGATAGGCAGGGTTCCACTCGACCGGTCCTGCCTTCCAGTGCAGCAGGGCCCCGGTGTCGGTCGGGTCGATCTTCTGCGGCGCGTTGAATGTTCCTGCCGTGCCGTACATATCGGTGCGATAGCCGAATTCGCGGATCGACATATCCTCGACCACGTCTTCCAGCGTGATCATGTCGAGCACTTCCGGCGCGTAGCGCGGATAGCCGACCAGAACCCAGGCCGGATATTCGACATCGATGTAGCGCAGCTTCTGGACGCGCTCTTCCATCATCACCAGCCGTGCCATCACCGGCCCGTCGGAAATATCGTCGAACCAGCCATCGCTGTTGGCGTAGGTCTCGATGCGCGGATGGCCGAAGCCGGAGAGGAACGAGCCGCTGTTGCCGTGTCCGCCGAGCACCAGCAGTCGCCCGGCATCGTCGGTCATCATGTCGCCCAGCGTGTCGATGTCGTTGGGCGCCATGCCGGTCGGCGGGAAGGTGACGGCATAGGCCGGATTGGTGGCTCGCCCGAAGCTCGCCTTGCGCCGCTTCTTGCAATCGACGGCTTGCGGGCCGGCGTCGATGACCAGCTTCTGCCGCTCGATCGGATCGGTGACATCGGGGTTGCGCAGCGGTGTGCCGTCGGGGTAGCCGGCTTCGCCGCGCAGTCCGTCGAAGGTAAACCAGGCCGCCTTCTTGTTGGCGAGTTGCACCCGCCACTGGATATCGACCAGCTTGCCTCTGTTGCCGCCGCCCTCGACATGGTCGTCGATCTTCAGTGCAACGCCGTCCGGATTGTCTGCGTCATAGGCGAAGATCTGGAAGCGCGCCGCCTGGCGCTTGATGCGGCCCTTACTGTCCTTGAAATGCTTGATCGGCGCATCGCCCTTGGCGGCATTGCCGTTGGCGTCGCATTCGATCGGCATCTGTGCCGGCTTTTCCGGCGAGATGCAGAAGGCTTCGGGACTGTCGCCGAGCCGGGCGATGCCGACCGCCGGGTGGATGCGATAGATCGATGGGTCGGCCATGTGATTCCCCCTGTGCCGGCGCCGGCCTCTGGAGCAATTCCAGGAAAAGTGTGGAGCGGTTTTCCGTCCGGAATTGCGTAAAAACAAAAACTAAGGGCGGTTCAGCGAGTCCGTGAGACGCTGAACCGCTCTGGTCAGTCGAGAAAGTTGAGCGAGACCCCGTCGAGCCGCAGCAGCTCGCGGTCTTCCTCGTAGGAAGCGCCGATCACCACCAGGCTGACGGTGATGTCCTTGGCGCCGGCCGCGATCAGCCGTCGCGCGGCACGCGTCACGTCGATGCGGTGGTTACGCGGTGTGTTCATGCTGCGCTCGCGCAAATCGAACTTGCGGTTCTCCGCCGGCGGCACCTCGCAATGGCCGGGGCCGCCATAGCATTCGCCATGGCCGAACACGGCGGCGTAACCGGCATAGCCCGGCACGTTGAGCGGCGTCGAGGCATCTGCATCCGGCGTGTTGAGGAAGACGCGGATGAAACAGGAGCGCGGCAGCTGCGGCACGCGATGCAGCCGCACTTCCGCCGAGCGAAAGCCCTTGGTCGCCTCCGGCACCGCGATCGGCGCCGAGACAAAGCGTCCGACCGGGCTGGTCAGCCCGACCGGCATCAGGCATCCGCCGCGCACATATTCATAGCCGAAGCGGTTCATGTCGAGCGTATCGCGCACCGCGTAGCTCCACGGCGTCAGCGCCGAATCGAGATCGGCCGGCAGGCCATCGGGATGCTCCTGCTGCCAGCGCCACCACAGCCGGTCGATATTAGCATGCACCGGCCAGAAGATCGGGTCGTAAGACGCCGTCAGGTTCGAGAACATGTCGCCGAACTGCGGCTCGGAATAGAGATCGTCGCGCTGGTGGAACTTGCGGCCGGCAACGCGCACCGCGCTGTTGCGGTCGGTTGGCGCGTCGGTCTTGAAGGCTGGGTTCATGCCCCCGGTCCAGATATGCATGGTGTTGTGCGGGTTCTGGTCGAGGAAGCCGAAGCTGTCGACATAGAGGCTGCCGCCGCCGAAATCGCGGAAGGTGCGCAGCGACAGGATCTCGTCAATGTCCTCCTGCGCCGGGTAGTGGTAGTGGATGACGCTGTTGATCGTGCCTTTGCCGAACTGGCCGGAATAGCGCAGCGGATACCACAGCGAATTGGCGTCGAGCAGTGCATCGATCAGCCGCTTGCGATTTTCGCCCGCCACATAGTCCTTGCCGCACGCCTTGCTGACCGCGTCGTAGATTTGCGTCGGGTTGGCCCAGAGCTGCCCGACCAGCGTGTCGATCTTGGCCGGGAAACCCTTGTCGCGCAGGAAGCGCGCGGAGCCCTCGGTGAGAAAGCCTTTGAAGGCATCGGGAAGGATCGCGCCGTTCTTCGGATCTTCCGGCGTGTAGCGGGACGCCGGGAAATCCCACCACGGCATGGTCACATCGGGGCAGAAATCCTGCAGCGCCTGTTCGAACTCATACAGATAGACGCGGTGCCAGGGCAGGAAGCGCTCCCAGCCATGCTGGCAGTGGTTCTGGTGGATCAGCGCCAGATTGTTGTAGCTGCGCTTGTCGCCGACCCATTTGTTGAGCTTGTAGAGCTCGCGAAAGGCATAGCGCAGCCGCTCCTTTTGCGGATCGCTCAACACGTCGACATCCATGCGTTGGCGCAATTCGCCTTTGGCGTAGCGCCACGCCGCCGGATCGGACGCCGGGCCGAAGACGGGACCGGGAAGCCCCTTCACTTCGACGCGGGCTTCTGTGTCCACGCTGACTTCGCCCGCGAGCGCAACCGTTTCGATCAGCTCGCCAGGACAGCCTTCCTCGATCCAGGTTTCGATACGGTCGATGTCGTCATCGGCGACCGCTTTGCCGCCCCAGGGCAGGCGAGGGAACTGCTTGCCGTCGAAAGGCGGCAGTCCGCGCAGACCGCGGACCAGCGCCGAGCGCGCGCCGCGGCCTTTGGCGTCGCTGGTGCCGCAGCACGTCGTGGTGAGCGGCGCGATCAGCGGCATGCCTTGCAGCTGCAGCGTCAGGAAGTCCGGCAGCGTCAGTCCCGTCAGGCTGCCTGGCCCCTCATTGCCTCCGGCTGCGGTGAGGATCGCCTCCACGTCGATCCAGGTGAACGGCGCCTCAGGCATTGTCTGTGCCTTACTTGTGGGCATCGTGACTACCCACTTCCATCTGGTCGTTCATCCCCTGCATCTGCATGGCGCCGCTCTGCGTGGTGTCCTGCGTGGTGTCGCCCACCTGATCGGGCAGCACCACGGCGACGTTCTGCATCATGCCCTGGTCCTCATGGTCGAGGATGTGGCAGTGGAGCACGTACTCGCCGATATAGCGCTCGTAGCGGGTGCGCAGCGTGATCGTGTAGATGCCGGAGAAGCCGGCGGGCAGCGATTGCGGGATCAGGCTCTTGATCCACAGCGTGTCCTTCCAGACGCCCTTCAGCCCGGGATATTGCGGATCGTAAGGCGCGCCGCCAGCATCGTCGATCGCACCCGGCGCGCTGACATCCTTGCCGTTGGGATCGATGATCGAGACGATCTGGAACGGATTGACGTGGATATGGAACGGATGGCTGACGAAATGCGATTGCAGCGTCCACACCTGCGCCTTGCCGAGCGGCAGCGAGCGATCGATGCGGGTCGGGTCGTAAGGCTTCACATCGGCCGTGTTGAGCGTGTTGCCAACCTCGAACTTCACGTCCGGCCCTGATGTGTCGATGAAGAAGGTCAGCTCCTGCGTGCCGTTACCCTTCACTTCCTCGTCGGTAACGTCGGGATGCGGCGTGAAGCTGGTGAACTTCGTACCGTCCTTGAGATCGGCGATCACCGTCGCCTTGATGTCAGCCGGCATATTGGCCTCGGCCAGCGCAATCAGCTTCTGGTTGATGTAGGTCTCGACATTGTCGACCGGCTTGCCTGGCGCGACGTCGACCAGGCCGAGCAGTTGCGGCCCGACATCGAGCGCGTTGACCACGCCCGATTTGGGCGCCGAGGAATCGATCACGCAGTAGCGTCCGGCTTCCGGGAAGACGACCAGTGCATCGAAGCGATAGCCGGGCTGGAGTGTCACAAGCTTGGTCGGATGCGCGGCCGCCATTGTCAGCCCGTCGGCCGCTACCAGCTCATAAGGCACGGGCTTGGTATCGCAGGTGTCCTTGATGAAGGCCGCCGTGGTGTCGGCCCTGAGCAGCGTCTTCACCCCCGGCTTCAGCTTGCCGTCCAGCACCTTGAAGAACTGCAGGCTGATCGTGTCGCGCACGCCGGCATGGATCATGCGCCAGCGCTCGACCTGGCCCTGTGTCGCCTTCATCGCATCGTTGGGATTGAACACCTTGCCATTGAGCGAGGTGTAGCGTCCCGAAGCCGGCCAGGTGCCGGGGCCGAACTGGTCGTAGGCCTCGATGCCGCCGACATCGCCGGGGTCGCAGATATAGCGGCCGTTGATATCCTGCTTGATCGGACCGAGTTCGCCGGGCTTGGCAGCAGGTCCGCGGCAGGCATACTGGATCTGCTGCATCACCAGCACGCGTTCGGGGATTGCCGAGGTCGGGATCAGCGTGTCGATATCGCCATGCGCCGTTGGCGTCGGGAAGCGGTTGCCGCGAATGATCAGCGCGCCGGCCATGCCACTGGACACCTGCAGCGCTGTCGAGCCGTGGCGGTGCGTGTGATACCAGAAGGTGCCCGAGGGGTGGTCCGACGGGATGTTGTACTCGTAGGTGAACTTGGTCTGCGGATTGATCGACAGCAGCACRTTGTCGCTGTTGCCGGTCGGGCTTACCCACAGCCCGTGCGTGTGCAGATTGGTGCCGTTGAAGCAGTGCGGAATGTCGGGCATCTGACCGCCGGGCATGCAGCCGGGATCGCCGGGCTGCGGCCCCGCCGGCAGCTGGTAAGAGGGTGATGCGCACCGTGTCGCCAGGCACCGCCTCGATCGTCGGCGAGACATAGGGCGCGCTGGGATCGACGCCGTTGCCGGTGTAGCCGCGCAGATGCACCTTGTCGTAGCCGCCGGTGGACGGATTGTAGATCTGGTTGTCGATATACTGGATCTTGAGATCGAGCAGGCGGTCGCCACGCGCCGGCGCCGTGTTGCCGGGCAGTGGCGCGGGGGCTTCCTCGGTCAGGATAGGCTTGGCAACTGCCGCGCGTTCATCCTGCAACACAGGCGGATTGAGGATCTCGGCTGCCGCGGGCAGCGCCGCGATCGAACCGAGGCTGCCGCCGAAAACACACGCGAAAATCCGCGCACGCGCCATCCATCCACCACACAACATGGGGGTCCTCCGCCACTTGGTTCTAGATTGCGTCCGGAAAGCATAGTGCGACAGATCAGGAAGTCTGTCCAGATTGCTAAGTTGTCAAAATCAAATTTACTTCCAAAAACACTGTACGAGCGAGTTTGGCGGCCCGTTTATACGGCTAATTGTCGATTCGCCCTAAAATCGGTCTATTTTTAACAAGTTTACAAGCAACCAAGGTCTCTGAGGACTACCGCGTCTTTCGTTTGTTCTCGCTAATATACATCGTCGGCCACGGCGTTCGCAGCCCTCTTCCGCAACCCCAATTCCGGCAAAGACAACACCCCTGGCCGCCAGGCCTTTCGCTCAATCACAGCAACATCGGTCGAGCGACTTCGCGACTTGCAAACATTGGCCAGGATTGAGCCGACCGTGCCGGGCATCATCCCGGGCGCAGCGTCATCGATCGAGCGCGGGCCGGTCCGTCACTCCGGAAGGCCGGCCTTGCGGAAGCCATCGACGAAATGCTCGAGCGTGGCAGTGTCGCGGAATGGCTCGGTCTCGACCCAGTGGCGGGTCGTGAAATGCGGATTGGCAACGAGGAACATTGCGACCTCGGCGCGCGCCTCGTCGAACTGGCCGAGCTGGGCAAGGCTTGCCGCCAGGAAGCGGCGTGAGCTTGTGCGATAGGTCTCGTCCCGGCGCAGCGTCTCGACCGCGGCTTCGTAGTCGCGCGCCGCATATTGCGCCTGGCCGAGCGTCAGATAGTACCAGCTTGCCGGATACGGGTTCAGGCGGAACGCTTTGCGGATCTGCTCGAGGCCCTCCTCCACCTGCCCGGCCAGGGTCGTGATGTCGGATAATGTCGCCCAGGCGTCGGCGTCGTTCGGGTCGAGCTCGAACGCCTTGGCAAATTCCGCGTCCGCCTCGTCGAACCTGCGCTCATAGGCAAGCAGGTTGCCCAGCACCCAGTGACAGCCGGCATCGTTGGGATCGATCGCCACGGCCTTGCGCGCCAGGTCCAGGGCGAGGCCGCGGGCAGGCTCGATGGGTTCGCCCCAATGCACCCATCCCATCCAGTGGTTCATCGCAAGCCAGCGATAGGCTTCGGCATAGTCCGGATCGAGCGCAACCGCGCGCGTCAGCATCAGATGCGCTTCGCGCGCCGTCTGCGGTGAATCGTCGATCAGCTTTCGCGCCCGCACGCACAGATCGTAGGCCTCGAGGTTTCTCGGCCGATTGCGCGGCAGCGGGGTGCGTAGCCGGCCGAGCAGCGCCTCGACGATCTTGGCCGTCACCTCGTCCTGTACGGCAAAGATATCTTCCAGGCCGCGATCGAAGCGGTCCGCCCACAGATGCTCGCCGCTCAGCGCGTCGACCAGCTGGGCGTTGATGCGCACGCGTCCGGCGGCACGTCTGGCGCTGCCCTCCAAGAGATAGCGCACGCCGAGGTCTTCGGCGATTGCGCGCACATCCGCCGCCTTGCCCTTGTAGGCAAAGGTCGAGTTGCGCGCGATGACGAACAGGCCACCGATCCGGGACAGGTCGGTGATCAGGTCTTCGGTCAACCCGTCGGCGAAGGCTTCCTGCTCGGGGTCGTTGCTGAAATTGGCGAAGGGCAGCACGGCTATCGATGGTTTGGCGGGCAGCGGCAAAGCCTGTCGCTTCGAATCGCCGAGCTGTTCGATGGCGCCGGTGAAGCGATAGCCGACGCGCGGAACCGTCGATATCCATTCACCGCCATTCGCAGCCGGACCCAGCAGCTTGCGCAACTGCGCGATCTGGACCGTGAGGTTGCCTTCCTCGACGGCCGTGCCTGGCCATGCCGCATCCATCAACTCGGCCTTGGCCAGAATCTCGCCGGGCCGGGCGACCAGCGCCGCCAGCAGCTGCAGTCCGCGATGACCGGCGGCAACGGGGACATCGTCCCGAAGGAGCGTTCCCGCACCCGGATCAAGCACGAACGGACCAAAGGCAAAGCGCGATCCTTGCATAGTCGCGCATCTATAACCGGTTTGGAACTTTTGAGAACTATTTGGCCGCGCTTAATTACGGCGCCGTCCACATGCTGCACAGTTCAGCCTCCTACCGAGGGTTCTTGACCCCTCGAACCGAATGGAGGTTGCCATGAACGATACCCTTGCATCTGCTCCGGCAGCCTGGCCGGGAAAACCCGCGGGGTCATCGCGCCGGCACCTGACGAGCCCGCGTAGCATGATTGCGGCCTGGCGCGAACGAATCCGCTTTCGCTGGGACCTGAAGCAGATGGCGGAGGCCAATCCGCATCTGATCGACGATATCGGTCTGACCAGACGCCAGGTCGAGGCAGAGATCGTCAAACGCTTCTGGCAGGTGTAAGCCGAATGCCGCGGATGATACCGGCTCGCCCGTTTGCGCGTGCCACGACGCCTCGCCGGCATTTGCACTTGTCGAAGTTTGCCGATCCTGCTTCGAAGGTTGCATGAGCGCCGAAGACGCGACGTCACCGGGCGAGAGCCGCATCCCTTGGGCCGCGATGGCCGCCATCATCGCGACCGTCACGGTGTTCGCCGTGGCGCAGGGGCTGACCTATCCGCTGCTCAGCTTCATCCTCGAACGGCAAGGGACGACACCGGGCTTGATCGGCATCTCGGCAGCGATGACCCCACTGGGTTTCATTGTCTCGTCGCTTTTCACGCCGGCGCTGGTCCGGCGCGTGGGGGCGGCGCGCTTCGCGGTCCTGTGTTCGATCCTGGCAGCAGCCGCCCTGATCGCGATTGCCTGGACGCAGGATGTCTGGGCCTGGATGCCGCTGCGCTTCCTGCTCGGCTTCTTTGCCAACCCGCTTTACGTGATCAGTGAAACCTGGCTGGTCTCGATCACGCCCGCCGCACGCCGGGGCCGCATTATGGGCCTATACTCATCGATCGTTTCGGCAGGCTTCGGCCTTGGCCCGCTATCGCTCGGCCTGGTCGGCACGCAGGGGTGGCCGCCCTTCATCATCGGCAGCGCGGCCTTCCTGGTCTGCGGCCTGATCGTGCTTGCGGTGGCGCCGCGCCTGCCCGATATGCCGCGTGAGGGCGAGGCGGTATCAGTCGGCGGCTTCTTCGCCCTGGCGCCGCTGCTTCTGTTCGCGGTTTTCACCGCTGCCGCGTTCGAGCAGGTCCTGCTGTCCCTGTTCGCCGTCTATGGCGCCGCACTGGGCAGCGCCGAAGAGCACATCGCGTCGCTCATCACCTGTTTCATCGCCGGCAATGCCGTGCTGCAGATCGTGCTTGGGCGCGCGGCCGAACGGTTTGGCTCGACGCGGATGATGCTGTTCTGCGTCCTGGCATGCCTGGCCGGTTGCCTGCTGTTGCCGTTGCTCTTCAACAATTGGCTGATCTGGCCGCTTTTCTTCGTCTGGGGCGGGGTCTCGTTCGGCATCTACACGCTGTCGCTGATCCAGCTCGGCGAGCGTTTCACCGGCCAGGCCTTGATCGCCGGCAATGCCGCCTTCGGATTCGTGTGGGGCATAGGCGGCATCGTCGGCTCGCCCGTCGCAGGGCTGGCAATGCAGCTGACCGGACATCAGGGACTGCCGGCGTCGCTCGGCCTGCTGTGCTGTGTGCTGGTGGTGTTTCTGATGGCGCCGAGACGGCGGGTTTGAGAGGCCAGTTCCTGGCGATGTCTTCCACGCCAGGAACCGCCATCGGCGTTAGCGCACGCATCTACGGACCTGGCCTGGTCCGCAGAATACGCGTCAGTCAAGTTCTTCCATGGTCGCCGTCTGTCAACGAAGGAACCGGATTTGCTCCATGGCAAGAAGTGGCAACGCCGCGCCGCCTGCAGATACGCTTTCCTCATCGCCGGCCAAAGGATCCACGGCAGCGAGTTTGCCAAAGTTGATGCCGCTGCGAGCCTCGATTGTGCGAATGGAAACCTGCGTCGCCGTGCCTAGTTGGGGCGACGTGAACGCCCCGAAAACGAATTCCTCTTCCGGCTGCAGGCTTTGCTGCTGGTCCATCTCGTAGCCGGTTGCGCAGAGTTTGCGGGTGTCGTCGTGGATGAAGGCGATGACCTTCCAGAAGGCAAGCGGAATGCGCACGCCATACATCACCGGATCGGCCTTCGCGAAATAGGCTCCGGTGAAGACGGAAATCTTCATCGCGTCTTCGCGGGCATGCTGCAGCGCATAGTCCTCAAGCGCCAGCCATATCGGGGCGTTGAAGGCCTGCATCTGCGGCGTCACATTGGTGACGTGCATGGAATCTTCGTTGCCGCGCTTGGCGATTTCCGGCGAACCCCAGCCTGGATCTTCCCGCCGTGTCATATGCCCCCGGCTGAACCTCGGTGGGTTGCCGTAGCATTCCTTCATGATCTGCTGCTCTTTGGGAATGCGCGGATCCCATTTCCAGCCGACGCGGGCGCTCTTCTTCGACTGATTGCCGTCGATGTTGCAGGCGCTCAGAAAGCACATGCGGCGGCTGCGGCTCATGATGACGGAGTAGTGCTCGTAGCGAAGCTCCGTCTTGGAAACGCCATCCTCCTGGAAATCGAGAATGTCGTCGGCGCCGCGTATCACTGTCGGCATATCGACGCTATTTTCCTCGCCGAGGAAAGCAGGGTCGTAGCCGCCGCGGTCGCGATAGTCGGCGACCGATTCCGTGCCGTCGTCGATTATGTATGAGTCGTCGGCTCCGCTATCCGCCACTAGGCCCCGGACCACCGCAGGCACGACCGAACCGCCCTGATCGAGCTCCACCGATATGCGCAGTGTCAGCGGGATGGACAGGCTGCCGCCGCCGATGCTCTGGCGCAGGACCGTCGAAGAACGGCGCTGCGGCGCGGGCGACGGGGTCACGGCGCGAGACGGCGCCTCTGTGCGTCGCGGCGCGCGGCCGGCCCGCACGTCGTCCAGCAGTCTTTTCACCACATCGGCGCGCACCGCGTAGTTCGTCGAGAGGAAGCTGCCGCTGAAATGCAGCCCGATCGCATTTCCCTCGTCGAGATCGAAGACCAGCGAACCGGAATTGCCGCCGAGCGTCGTGCAATTATGCCAGATGCGCGTCGGCTCCACCCGGGTCACGCCGCCTGGTGCGAGCCGCTTTTTGTTGTATGTCTTGCCGTAGATGCGCTCCATCAGCTCCGGTTCGGGAATGCGGCTGTCATAGGCGGGATAGCCGATGGTCGCGACATTCTCGGTTTGCCGGATGTTGGTGGCCAGATCGATAGGGCTTGCAAGCCTGGTCTTTCCGGAGGCTACCTCAATCTCGAAGAAGGCGACGTCAACGCCTGGCGCATCCTCGATATGGAGCGGCCTGACGAGCTTGAAGAGGAGCTGGTCAGGATTGTCGATCTCTTCCAGAAAGTCGGTGGTCGCCTCCATGGGAGCGCTGACCCCCGGTTTGAACGTAAAGCCCGCGCCCTTCCGTACGGCGAATTCTCGAGCGACATGGCGATTGGTAACGAGAATATTCTCGGCCACCAGCCATCCCGTGCCCACCCATTCGAACGGCGCGCCCAGAACATTGATCCGGCCGACGGCGCGAATGGCTTTGTCGAGCAGCGGCTTGGCCTTCTTCAGCCGCGCCTCCCAGATTTCGCTGTCGGCCTTGTCGATGAAGACCAGCTTGGTGACATTGTTGTGGATTGCCAGAACCGGCCGCTCGCGCCGCATGACGATGCTTTCCAGTTCGACGGCCTGGTCGAGGTCCTCGGGGGCGCGCGCTATCTCCAATGCTTCGTTCTCGACCCCGAGATCGGCACTCTCTTCGGCAAGCTTGGGGTCGCCCGCCCTTACCGACGCGTTGAAGCGGCGCAACCGCGCCAGTTGGTCCTCAAGCTTACCCACGGCATCCCTCGCTTTCGATGTGTTTGAACCTATTTCGGCATTGCCGACTTCCTGCCTGCCCAAGCCTCGGCCGGCTCGCGGAAATTCAGAACCGGCCGGTCGAAATTCGCGTTGCTTGCGGTTCGGTAGAGCCGGTCGAGAAGCGCGCCTGTCTTTTCGCCGTCGGCCGGATCGAAATGTTTTCCCGAGGCGTTGCGGTAGCCGCTGAGGCGGTCGAGGGCAAAACGCAATCCCGGCGTGAATAACGGCAGGCCGCGCGACGGCAATTCATAGAGAAGGTCGAGCGCTTCGCGATGCCTGCCCCAGCGCGCCAGCATCTCGGCCCTGATGCACAGCCCGTCGGCTAGCCAGCCTGCGTCGCGATAAAGCGTCTCAGTCCAGCGATCAAGCCAGCTGCCGCTTGACGTGTTTTCGGTTTCGTACGCGTTGGATGGACCTACCAGCATCATGACATAGGCGCCGACGGCGGCGGCGATCGGAAATTCATGCTTGTCGGCGAGCAGATCTCTCGCCTTGCGCCAATAATCCGAAATCAGCGAAAGCTGCTCGAGCTGACGGCCTTCGAGATAGCGGATGAACAGATCGGCGTCCGGGTCCTGCAGCTTCACCGCAAAATTGCGTGGCGCCGTGGCAGGGATGGAAATCTGCGCCCCTTCCGAACCGGAAACGGGAGCCGCCAGATAGAAGTAACGGCCGTCGTCGCCCGCCGTCCGCACAAAACCGGGCTGGAAACTGCCAGGGATCGTGACCCAGCCGGAGGCATCAACCGCAAGCTTCTGCCCTTCGGCCAAAGTCCGCCCCTCAAAGTCGACAGATATCAGCGCGAACTCGCGCGGGGTGGATTCCTGCGCGCTTTCGAGGCTTTCGAGCCCCATGTTTTCGAGCCCAACGCTTTCCAGCCCAACGCTTTCCAGCAGGTTTGCATCGGATTCGTAGCCTGGCACATTCAGGCGCGCGAAGGCGCTGTTGCTGCCCATGGGTGGGTACGAGCCAGCCCTGGCCTGTGCAAGCACGACCGAGGTGTCGTCGCCCGAGGCCGGCATCTGGAATGCCGTTTCGAGGAATGTACCATCGGGCAGCAGCGCGCGGGCTGCATAGAAACCAGGGGAGAGGTCGATACCCCCGGCGGGTTGCGCGAGCGTGGTCTCTCCCACAATCTTCAGATCGTGGTCCAGGATCGAAACCCGGGCGTCGGAGATGCCGAGGCTCTCGGGTATGGACAGTGTCAACTTGCCACTCATCTCAACCTCCCGCCCCGCCACCGGCTGGAGGGGCTGCCGGCGGACCTGCGGGCGCTGCCGGTGCCGGAACGATTGCGGCCATGCTTATCGGCCAGTTCGGCCTCTGCTGGTTGATGAGCTGGATCTCGGTGACGTCAGCGAACCCGGCGCCGGCCTTGGCCGTCAACTGGAATATTCCGGCCTGTGAGGTGACGGCGTAGGGATGATCCGCCGCCGAGGGCGGAATATCCTTTTGGAAGCCGCCGCCCATCCGCTGCAAGGCAAGCCCGGTGACGCCGACAGCCGCGTCGGGGCGGATGATCAGACGGAACTCGACCTGAGGCGGCGAGCTTAGCCAGCGCAGCGTCACATTCTTAAATGTGGTGCCGGTCGCCGGCGCGTACTGACCGGTTTTCTTCTGCATGAAATGGTTGTTGAGCGCCGTGTTGAGGGTGAAGCTGCTGACCGGCCAGCGCTGTTGCGGATCGTTCAGGTCGTTTATCTCCGCACCATTGTCCAGGCACTTGATCAGCGCCTCGCAAAAGTCCGTTTTCCTGCCGGCGATCGTCATCGCTATGGAACCCGGATAGGAAGCCATGAACATCGGCGTCGCGCGGTCGTCGACGCCCGGCAGTGTATCCCACACCGTACCGGGCGGGTTCGCCAGGCCGGGAAAGTCCGTGACCGTCTCGCGGCAGGCGTCGACGAAGTAAAACTGGGTTCGGGCGATATCGGGCCTGTTCGCCGAGGGGGCCATGCCGAGCATGAAATTGGCGGCGACCTCGCATGAGCGCTGCAACACGCCGCCGGCGGCCGGATCGGTGAAATCGGCCAGCGTGATCAACGGTCTGCCGAGGCGTTCCAGCCCATGCCCGGAATAATAGAAGAAGGTCATCGAGTTGCGGTCTGTGGAGGCGTCCTTACGCCACTCGATGGCTTCCGGAACGAAATGCTGCCAGTCGGCCTTGTCAACTGTCGTGCGCGTCAACTGCTGGCCCGCGCCGAGGTCGATCGGCGTGAGCTTTTTTCTTTCCTTCGCCGAAGGCGACATCAAAAGGCGAATGGTCGCCAGCGGACAGGCGAGCGTGTCCGCATTGGCAACCAGCCAGCGGCATATCTCCCAGGCGCTGAGCGCCGGCGAAGCCAGCCGCTGCAGGTTGAATTTTTCCGGGTCGGGCGGCTCGGTCTGCTTCGGTAGGTGCGTATATTCGCTCACTCCCACCAGAAAGGCGTGCGTCTGCGGCTTGCCGGCAAATTGGGCCCGGCGATCGAATACCAGGGTCATCTAGCCATACATCTTCTTGATGGTTGCGCGGTCTCCGTCGCTCAAACCCTGGCGCTGGCCGACGATGCCGGCGTGGCCCTTGATGAGTTCGATGGTCGGCTTGCCGTCCTTGGAAAAAGCGGTGAGCGGATAGTGCATGATGGAATCGAGATCGTAGTCCTCGATATCGACGCCATCGTGAATGTGCTGCGTGAAATTGTGCTCCATGCCGGCCTGTATGCGGTCGAACCGGATGCGGATATGCGCGTCGCGATCGATCCTGCTCTGCTCATGCCAGAGGCCCAGCGCATGTCCGATCTCGTGGATGGCGTTGCCTGCGCTGCATTCCGGCCCGAGCACCAGTTCCTGGCGCCCGCCGCGCATGCCCACCGCCGAGCGGCAGCCGGAGCCAGGGACGAAGGCGACGAAGTTCTTGTGCTTGGGGTTGTTGGGATCGCGCTGTTCGAACTTGATCGAAGTCTTGGCCTTCCAGTGGGCCATCGCGTCATGGACACGCTCGGGCTTGGGCAGCGTCGCTGCGATCTCGAAGATCAGGACGCCTCCCGGCCAGCGAAACTGCTTGCCTTTGATGGCCGATCCAAGCGCCCCGGCCTTCGCACGCAGCAGCCCTGGCGATTGCTGAATAGCCGCAAGATTGGCTGCCGCCTCCTCGGCGCTGCCCAAGACGATGCAACCCTCGACCACCGCCTGACCTTCGACGACTGTGTATTGAACCGGGCGCACTGTCTTGCCGATCCGCGCAAATGTGGTCTGCACGGTTGGTCCCGCTTTGAGTTCGCCGTCTTCCGCCATTTTCCTCTCCCTCTCAGCCTCGATCGAAAGAATGAAGTTGCAGCCGTTGCGGCGTTTTTGACCCAAGCCGCCAAGGGTAACTCAGCACCGTGCCGAACGATGGGTCATCCGCTCCGGCCGGAAGGTATCCGGCGCGCGCCGACAGGGTGTATTGCCGCCGCCTTTCGACCGCGGCGTCGGGAACCGCGAGCACAAACGCGACCGGCTGCGCCGAACCGGGCTCCAGCCTGCAATGCGTCTCGGCCATCACGACCGAGGGCGCATCGAGCATGGTCGTGTCCTCAAGCCGGATGCAGATATCCACGAGGCGGTTGGGTGGACCGTCGGCGAAATCAATTGTCCCGCTAATATCGGGGCTCACCGGGCTGCTCCATTATATCCGTGCCACGAAATCCGTGCGGAAACAGAACTTTATGACAAATCGATCTCTGCACCGTCGCAGACCGATCGCTCGATACGATCGTCCGACGGCTTAAAATTCCAAAACTTCGAAATCCAAAGCAGCGTAGTATTTATGACAATGAAAGAGCTCTCCACCATATCATCGAGAGCCGTGCGCTCTTGCCGTTAGTCTGGCGACAAGAACAGAATTATTAAGTGACGAATTTCTAATGTTGTCAAGAAAGAAGATTCCCCTTCGAAGTCGAGAAACAGGCGACGAAATTAAACTCGTTGATCAACCCCCCGAATGCACGGTGTTGATCGGCCCGATATGGCGTGATCTGCCGCTGGTTGTGGCATCGTCCAAAGGCCTATGCGCTGCAACGTTGCGGCAAGCACCAGCGGGCCGGAGCCAATTGCTCAGGCGTAAGGCGTGCCTGCCATTGCGGCTTTCAGGCCGATGCTGCCCTTGTCGACAAGCGCGAGAAAGACCGCGCTCGCTTGCTCCATATCGCGCGTCTGACGAAACGTCTGGTGGGCCTGGATATAGGCCACGCTCCACGTCGCGAGCAGCAGGGCCGCCGCCAGACGGGCGTCGGGATCGGCGGGGTCCCGCCCGGCGCCTTCGGACAGCGCTACCGTCAGCACCTCTGCGAGCTCATCGCGTATCGCTCTCGCCCGAGCCTTGAGAGTTTCGCTGCCTTCGACTGCTTTGATGAAGCCTTGGCTCCTGGCGGAAAACTCGACGGCCGGGCTGCGTTCCGCGACCAGGCGATGCGCGAGCAACCGTAAAGTCTCGATTGGTGAAATGCGGGGATCGCGCTGCCGCAAGGCTTCGCGCAGCATCTCGCGGCCCTCCTCGTCGCGGTCGAAGAGCATGTCCTCCTTGCGGGGGAAGTGATTGAACACCGTCATCCGCCCGACATCGGCGGCCGCCGCGATCTCATCCACTGTCACATGATCGAAGCCCCGTTCGAAGAACAGGAGCGTGGCGGCATTGGAGATGGCTTGCCGCGTGGCGAGGCGCTTGCGGGACCGGAGGTCGGATGGGGTTGACATGGCGTTCCTGACTGAATATGTACTGAGTACAAGTTAGTATCGAGTATAGGTAGAACCTAACCGAAAGGCAAGCTGCTCCACTCGATCTGACCGCAGAGGCCCCAGCACGTCAGCGCAAGGCGCGCGTCATGGGCCAGCTCATCATTTTCATCGTCTGGATTCCGCCATGAACAAATCCCTTACCGTTATCTTTGCCGCGATCGGCCTCGACGCCGTTGGCATAGGCCTCATCTTCCCGATCCTGCCGCGTCTTCTCCAAGAGGTGACGCACAGCCCTGACATCGCACCCTATATCGGCATCATGACCGCGCTTTATGCGCTGATGCAATTCGTCTTCGCGCCCATGCTCGGCGCCTTGAGCGACAACATCGGCAGGCGTCCCGTGCTGCTCATTTCGCTCGCCGGTGCGGCCATCAACTACATCGTCATGGCCCTCGCGTCGCAGCTCTGGATGCTGTTCCTCGGCCGCGCCATTGCCGGCCTGACCAGCGCCAATGTCTCGGTCGCCATGGCCTACATCACCGACGTGTCGCCTGAGGACAAGCGCGCCCGTCGCTTCGGCCTGTTCAACGCCGTGTTCGGTGCCGGCTTCATCATCGGACCGGTCCTCGGCGGTCTGCTCGGCGAACACTGGCTGCGGCTGCCTTTCATCGCCGCCGCCGTGCTCAATGCCTGCAATCTTCTGCTGGCCTTTTTCGTCCTGCCGGAGTCGCGCGCACCGGCCCGTCAGAAGATCGATCTGGCCGCGCTCAACCCGCTTTCGCCGCTGCGCTGGGTGTTCTCTTTGAAGGGGCTTCTGCCGATCGTGCTCGTGTTCTTCATCATGAGCGCCACCGGCGAAGCCTACGGCACCTGCTGGGCGCTGTGGGGCTTCGACACCTTCCAGTGGAACGGCGTCTGGATCGGCTTTTCGCTGGGCGCCTTCGGCGTCTGCCAGACGCTGGTGCAGACATTCTTGCCCGGCCCGGCGGCAAAACTGCTCGGCGAACGCTGGGCCGTTGTCGCCGGCATCGGCTTTGCCTGCATCGCGCTTCTCGCCATGGCTTTCGCCAATCACGGCTGGATGGTTTTCGCCATCATGCCGGTCTTCGCGCTTGCCGGCATCGGCGCACCGGCGTTTCAGGCCTTTGCCACAAGGCAGGTCGACCCGGCCCGCCAGGGTCAGCTCCAGGGCGTGCTGGCATCGGCCGTCAGCCTGGCCTCCGTCATCGCTCCGCTTGGTTTCTCGGCCTTCTACTTTGTGGTCCAGAAAGCCTGGCCCGGGGCCATCTGGCTCACGGTGCTGGTCGTTTACGCCATCGCTATCCCGCTGGTTCTTCTCGGCACCCGGACCGCTCGCTCCGTAGAGCCTGCGATCGCGTAGATTTCCCTAAGTAAAGCCGCTCACACACCAGACCTCGCAAATATGCTATCCTCACCGGGATGTAACAGGGAGAGGTATCGATGAAGAAAGCTTTCCTGACTGCTGTCATCGTCGAGATGGCATTTCTAGGCGCGGTGACGACTGCGTCACTGGCAGATGACTTTCCTGCCTTGAACTCGAAGTGGCGCGAACAGCAACACGGGACCTGCCTGGAGATCACTCAAGTTTCGGATCCACTTCCCGGACCGGCAGGCTGCGCTCAGATTGCCGGCCGGATAAAAGACGATCTGATGATCGGGTATGCCTGCAAAAGCGGATCGGAGATCAGCTTTTTCACCGGCCTGCAAACCGACAATTCCGTCAAGCCTGATATTTTCATCGGTCGGTACAGCCCGGAAGCCATTGTCGCCCAATACTGCACCAGAATTAGCAACGACTGGCCTCCGGAATATGATTGCAAAAATGAAATGACGTTCAAAAGCGTCGGCAGTTGCAAACCCTGAAATGCGCCAGCGGCGCCCAGTTGAAAGACTGAAGCTTCATCCGCCGTGCTGTAGGAACCACTGGCTGGGCGGCAGGGCGGCGAGCGAGGGCCGCCGGTCAGGATCGGCTGAATGAAAACAGCTTCGCATCGGCATCTTCGACACCGCCGATCGCCGAGGCGACGATCTCCGAAGCGATCTGCGAGAAGGTGATGCCGTTGCCGCCGTAGCCCATCACCGCATGGATGCGCGGATGCCGGGGCAGGGCGCCGATATAGGGCATGCCTGTGCTGGTGGTGCCGAATGAGCCGGTCCAGGTGAATTCAGGGGTGACGTCGAGCCGCGGCAGCAAACGATGCAGCTTCTTCGCCAGACGTTTCGCCTTGTCGGCGATCAGCGCATCGCGACGCGCCTCGTCGGTGAATTCCTCGTCCTCGCCGCCGCAGATGACGCGACCGTCTTCTGTCGCGCGCAGGTAAAGGTATGGCTCCGAGGCCTCCCAGATCAGCGCGGCGCCAGGCCAGATGTTTTTCGGTTGCGGTGCTGTTGCAATCGCCCAGGTCGACACGACACTGTGCGCGGTCTTCGGGATGATGTCGGTCAGCTCGTAGCCGGTGGCCAGCACCAGATGCCGCGCGGTGATCGTCGGGCCACCGCTGGTGGCGACCACGACCTGATCGCTTCTGTCCTCGATCGCCGTCGCCTGCACCGGAGCATAGAAGCGCGCCTTGCGTTTGAGCGCCTTCAGCAGCAGCCCAGCGGTGAGCTTGCGCGGGTCGAGCGCGAGGTTGCCGTGGCTGAGGATAGCGCCGGCGCGGTCGATGCCAAACTCGTCGTCTAGGGCCTTGCGAGTCAGATAGCTTGCGCCGATGCCGACCTGCCGGCGCGCCTCCGCCTCGTCGCGCAGTGCAGAGGGGTCGAGCACATCGCCGGCCAGATAGAGCGAGGACGATGGGGTCAGGCGGCAGTCGATGCCGAGTTCGGCGATTCGTCCGCTGAGGTTGGACACCGCGAGCCGCGAGCGCCGCCATGCCTGTCCGGCATCGGCCTTGCCGACCATCGCCGACAGTTTCGTCAGCGGCTGGTCAAGTTCGAACTGCACCAGGGCGGTGGTCGCCGAGGTCGATCCCAGCAACGGTCCGCGTCGGTCGATGCAGATCACCGAATGGCCGGCGGCGGTCAGCGTCTCGGCGGCCATGGCCCCGCTGATGCCCATACCGACGATCAGCACGTCAGTCTTGACGTCGCGGGTCAGTTTCTCTGTCGGCACCGATGGCGCGCGATAGGCAAACCAGACCGGCCGGCCGCTGCGCAGGTCGAGTTTGCGTGCCACCAATGTCTCCAGACGCCGGCAAGCTGCCAACCAAGGTCTTCAAGCGAAGAGCAGCCGCCTTAGCTCTGCGCTTCCGGCGGCCAATGGCGACGCTATATGCGCCCGAGAACAACCAGAATGATCACGATGATCAGCACCAGCCCGAGGCCGCCGCCGCCATAGTAACCGGTGCCGTAAAACGGTCCGCCGCCGAGGCCGCTGAAGCCGCCGAGCAACGCGATGATCAGGATGATAATAAGAATGGTACCCAGGCCCATATGCCGTCTCCTTGCGCTGCCGCGCCATTCACGCCGCGCGGTTCGGAGACAGAACTCGCGGCAGGCCTTCCTGTTCCCGGGCCTGCGTGCTTGCAGTCGGCCTAATTTTTGCGTCGACTAAGGAACGAAAGCGGCGCAATGGCGTTCCCGCGAGGACGAAATCAGGCTCTGCGCGCGGCAACGCACGCTGCGGGAAGGCGCGCGTATTTGCTGTCAGTCTCAGAGATTGGCGAACACGCTCTTCACCGCATCCGCTGTCTTGGCCACGACGATGTCGGCTTCCTCGCGCGTCAGGCAGAGTGGCGGCGCGAAGCCGAGTATGTCGCCCTGCGGCATGGCGCGGCCGATGACGCCGCTTGCTGCAAGCGCCGTCGCCACCTGCGGCCCGATCTTGAGCGAGGCATCGAAGAAGGTGCGGTCGTCCTTGTCGGCAACGAACTCGACTGCCGCCAGCATGCCGTCGCCGCGCACGTCGCCGACATTTTTGTGGCCGCCGACGGCCTTTGCCAACTCGGCGCGGAAATAGGCGCCGGTCTCGCCGGCATTTGTCACGAGGTCCATCTCGTCGATCAGTTCGAGATTGGCGACACCGGCGGCAACGCAGATCGGATGCGCCGCATAGGTCCAGCCATGGCCGAGCGAGCCCAGCTTGTCGGAACCCTGCACCAGCACCTGCCAGACCTTGTCGGCGACGATCACACCTGACAGCGGCGCATAGGCGGAGGTAAGGCCCTTGGCGATGGTGATAAGATCCGGCTTGATGCCGTAATGGTCGGAGCCGAACATGGTGCCGAGACGGCCAAAGCCGGTGACCACCTCGTCAGCGACCAGCAGCACGTCGTACCTCTTCAGCACGCCTTGCATCTTCTCCCAGTAGCCGGCAGGCGGCGGCACGATGCCGCCCGTGCCGAGGATCGGCTCGCCGATGAAGGCGGCAACCGTTTCCGGCCCTTCCGCCAGGATCATCTCTTCGAGCTTGTCGGCGCAGTGTTGTGAAAACTGCTCTTCGCTCATCGAACGGTCGGCGCGGCGGAAATAGTAGGGCGCTTCGGTGTGCAGCACCGGTGCGCGCGGCAGGTCGAAGGCGTTGTGGAACAGGTCGAGCCCCGTCAGCGATCCCGTCATCACACCCGAGCCGTGATAGCCGCGCCAGCGCGAGATGATCTTCTTCTTCTCCGGCCGTCCCAGCACATTGTTGTAGTACCAGATCAGCTTGATGTTGGTCTCGTTGGCATCCGAACCGGAGAGGCCGAAATATACCCTCGACATGCCCTTCGGCGCGCGGTCGATGATCATCTTGGCGAGCGTGATCGAGGCCTCGGTGCCGTGGCCGACATAGGCATGGTAGTAGGCGAGGTTCTTCGCCTGGGTGGCGATGGCATCGGCGATCTTCTGGCGGCCATAGCCGACATTGACGCAATAGAGCCCGGCAAAGGCATCGATGCTCTTCCTGCCATTGTTGTCCCACACGGTGACGCCTTCGCCGCCGGCCATGATGCGCGTCGGCGATTCACCCCGCGCGTGCGTGCCCATATGGGTCGAGGGATGGAAGAAGTGGTCGCGATCCCAGGCGTTGAGTTCATTGGACTGGTCGAGCATTTCTGTGACTCCTGGCGAAGGGACGATTTCGGTGCGGCCGGTTCGAACTGATGCGGGAATACTATCCGTCTCGGACGGACAGAGAGGCTGTTTGGATGCCTGGCGGTAGAGAGTGTCTCTCCATTGTGCCCCGTTGGCAGACAGATTCTCCGGGCTATGGCGACGCCGGGAGCAGCTCGGCTACCGGAAGCACGATTTCTTCCTTCACCGTCTTGGTGACGACGTAGGTGAAGTAGCGGTCTATGCCGATCTCTCGCGCGAGCAGGCCGTCCACCAGTCGCTGATAGGCGTCGATGTCGCGCGCCATCACCTTCATGACATAGTCGACACCGCCTCCCACCGCCCAGCAGGCGACAATCTCGGGAATGTCGCGGATGGCACGTTCGAAGCGATCGAAATCGGCCTGTCTATGGCTGGCCAGCGTCACCTCCATCAGCACCGTGGCAACCGGTGCCACGATCCGCATCGCGACCCGGGCGTGGTAGCCCGAGACGATGCCGGCTTTCTCGAGCTTGCGCAGTCGCATCCAGCATGGCGTCGGCGACAGGCCGACCTTGTCGGCCAGCGCCAGCTTGGTGATGCGTCCGTCGCGCTGGATGGCGTCGAGGATCTTGAGGTCGATCGGGTCGAGTTTTGCGGATGGCATAAGGGTCCACTTTTGTCCGCATCACCATGACGGCGCGCGATTTCCATTGTCAATTGCGCCGACTTATCCGACTTTCAGGGCACGGCCTGCGGCACATCGACCTGAACGCGCCGGTATGCGGCGGGCGTGACGCCGAGCTTGCGCTGGAAGGCGCGCCGGAAGGTGTCGACGTCTGAAAAGCCGCACTGGTCGGCGACGAGTTTTGGCGCCGCACCCGTCTCCAGCAGGCGCTGTCCCGCCTCCACGCGGATCGCCTCGACCCAGGCCGAAGGTGTGACGCCGACCTCCTGGCGAAACAGCCGGGCGAAGTGGCGCGGGCTCATGCCGGCGCGCCCGGCAAGCTGGTCGACGCCATGCTCTTTAGCTGGGTTGGCGATGACCCAGCGCTGCACCTGCTGCAACGCCGAGCGCCCGGCCGGGCTGCCGGCGCCTTTGCGGCTATACTGGAGCTGGCCGCCGCTGCGGCGGAAATACATGACCAGTTGAGCCGCGACGCGGCGCGCGACATCGGCGCCGAGATCCTCCTCGACCAGTGCGAGCGCCAGGTCAAGCCCCGCGGTCACCCCGGCTGCGGTCCTGATCTTGCCGTCGCGGACGTGGATGGCGTCGACATCGAGCACCACCTCGGGAAAGCGCTCGGCAAATCGGTCGGCGTCCGCCCAATGGGTGGTGGCGCGGCGGCCATCGAGCAGGCCGGCCTCGGCCAGCAGGAAGGCGCCGGTGCACACCGATCCATAGCGCCGGGCAGAGGTACTGGCGGTGCGCAGCCAATCGAGCACGGGCGCGCTGCTCGTCGTCTGCGCCAGATGCGGCGCGCCCGCCACCAGCAGCGTGTGGAAGCGTGGCATGTCAGCCTGTCCGATAACGAAATCAGGCAGCAGCCTTGCCCCCGAGGAGCAGCTCACCGGGCCGTCCACCGCTGCGACGATCGATGTGGCGTAGGCTTGCCGGCCTGCCTGCAGATTGGCTTCGGCAAAGACGTCGAGCGGGCCGGAGACATCGAGCAGCTGCGCACCGTCCATGGCGAGGATGCCGATCCGCAAGGTCATCAGTCCATTCCCATCAATCTTGCCGCCACGTCCGCATTGTCCGTGATTTGGCAGAAATCGTCGTGACTAAACAATTCCTGCCATAGCCGACAAAGCCTAGTTTGTCATCTCCCATCAACAAGAGACGACATCCATGACCACCATTCCCGACGGCGCCGCCATACCCGACAGCAAGCTGGCACGCGCCATCACCACTTTCATCCGCGACACCGAAACCGAACTGCTCTTCAACCATTCGAGCCGCGTCTATCACTTCGGCGCGCTGGCCGGCGTCCATCGTGGGCTCACTTTCGATCGCGAATTGCTCTATGCCGGCGCAATGTTCCATGACCTCGGCCTGATGCCGGGCCACACCAGCGCGCATGAGCGTTTCGAGGTCGACGGTGCGCACGCCGCGCGCGATTTCCTGCGCAACCACGGCATTCCCGAAGAAGATGCCTACACGGTCTGGACCGCGATCGCGCTGCACACCACGCCGGGCGTGCCGGTACACATGCATCCGGTGGTGGCGCTGGTGACCGCCGGCGTCGAGATGGACGTGCTCGGCCTCACCCACAAAGAGTATTCCGACGTGGAGCGCGAGAGCGTCGTGCGGGCCTTTCCGAGAACGCCCGGTTTCCAGGAGGATATCATCCAGGCCTTCTATGACGGCATCAAGCACAAGCCCGACACCACCTTCGGCAACGTCAAGGCCGATGTGATCGCCGACAAGGAACCGCATTTCCATCGCGGCAATTTCTGCTCGGTGATCCGCAATTCCGCTTGGCGGTAGCGGCAGCGCATCGTTGACGCGCAAGATCGGGATTGGCGGGCAGTCGGTTGAGCAGCATTTTTCCCGGGATTGGCGTCGTCGATGCGATGACGGTATCTTGCGGTGGCGGTGTTCGTTGAGCCGCGGATCGGCAAAGCGCGGGAGGATCGATGATTGGTGGCGAGGAAAGCTTCGGGTGTGAGCGTTGCTGGCCGGCATCGCCTGATGACGCCTGGAAGGCCCGCGCCAGCCTGTCTCACCAGGCCACGGTCATCGACGAAGCACATTTCATTGCCTCGTTGCTCGGCTGCCCCGTCTGTTCCCAGCGCTTCGTTTCAGTTTTCGCCGAGTCTATCGACTGGGTTGGCGGCGAGGACCCGCAATGGTGGGTTCAGCTTCCGCTGACGTCGAGCGAAGCCACACAGCTGACACGCAAGGATGCGCGCGTGACGGAGTCCGATCTTGCCGGTCTGGCCGCCGGCAAGCGCTCTCTGATCACCGGCTTCCCCAAGGGCGGTGTCGAAACATGCGCCTGGGGCACTGGGTTGTCCATTGGCTGGCATGACTAGTAGCACAGGCGGCTTGTCGACGCGCTAGGTCGCGAGATCAATGAGACGCTGCTGGTGGCGGCTTTCCGCGCGACCATCCGCTGCGTGCGGGTCCGGCGTCCGTCTCCCTCACGTCGCCTTGCCGGCCGGAGCGCCTATGTCTTCCTCGGCAATGTCGTCGAACGAGGCGTAGTTCATGTTGTAGAGCCGCGCATAGAGGCCCTTGGCCGCCATCAGCTGCTCGTGGTTGCCGCTTTCGACGATCTCGCCATTTTGCAGCACGATGATGCGGTCGGCGCCACGGATGGTCGCCAGCCGATGGGCGATGACCAGCCCGGTGCGGCCCTCCAGCAACGTGACCAGCGCCTTCTGGATCAGCATCTCGGTGTAGGAATCGATGCTGGCCGTGGCCTCATCGAGCACCAGGATCTTTGCATCCGCCACCAGCGCGCGCGCAAAGCTGATCAGCTGGCGCTGGCCGAGTGAAAGGTTGCCGCCGCGCTGCTCGAGCTCGGTGTCGTAGCCGTCGGGCAGATGCTCGATGAAGTCGTGCGCACCGACGGCTTGTGCCGCGCGCACCACTTCCTCGCGGGTCGCTGATGTCTTGTGGTAGCGGATGTTTTCCAGCACCGTGCCTGAAAACAGGAACGGCTCCTGCAGCACCATGGCGACCTGGTCGCCGAGCGAATCCTGCGTCACGTCGCGGACATCATGCCCGCCGACCAGCACTTCGCCCGACCACACATCGTAGAAGCGGTGCACCAGCGCCATGCAGCTCGATTTGCCCGAACCGGTCGGGCCGACCAGCGCGACGGTCTCGCCCGGATTGACGCGGAACGAGACATTTTTCAGCACTGGTTGGTTCTGCCGGTAGCCGAAGGTGACATTCCTGAATTCGACCGAGCCGTCCATGTCGCGCGTCAGCACCACCGCGCCTTGCCTGTCGCTGACGTCGACCGGCACGTCGAGCACTTCCGAGATGCGCTGGCCCGAAGCCATGGCGCGCTGCATGACCGAGTACTGCATGGTGAGCGAGCGGATCGGGTCGAAGAACCGTTGGATGTAAAACAGGAACGCCACCATGACGCCGATGTCGAGGCTGTGCGACAGCACCATCGAGCCACCGACGACGATGACGGTTGCCATGGCGATGCCGGTCAGCGTGTCGACGATCGGCACCATCACCTGCGCATATTTCGCCGACGTCAGATGCGTCTTCAGATTGGCCAGCACCTTCTCGTCATAGAGGTCGAAATTGACATGCTGGCGCTCCAGGCTCTGCACCGTGCGCACGCCATGGATGCCTTCGGCGAGCGCGCCATTGGCGATCGAATTGGTCTCGTGCGCGGCCATGAAGGCGACCTTGGCCCGCGGCAGCCAGAACAGCCGCACGATGAACAGCGCCGGCATGGTCGACAGCGTCAAAAGCCCGAGCCGGAAATCGAGCCAAAGCAGAACGCTGACGATGCCGAACAGAAGCACGATGTCGCCCACCGACATCACCGAGGTCTCGAGGAACTCCTGCATCGAATTGACGTCGCCCTGCAGGCGCGACATCAGCCGCCCGACTTCGGTCTTGTCCATGAAGCTCAGCGAGACACGCTGCAAATGGCTGAACATGGCGCGGCGCAAATCCGACAGCACATTCTCGGCCACCTTGCCGACGACGCTTTCCTGGACATAGCTGGCGGCATAGTTGATCAGGATGATCAGCGCAAAGGCGCCGATCGCCCAGTTCATCACCGAGCGGTCGGCCTTGCCAGCCGCCATGCCATGGTCGATGGCGTAGCGGATGACCAGCGGTATTGCCAGCTGCGTCAGCGTGAACACTAGCACAGCGGTGACCGAGATGAAGATCCGGCCCTGATACGGTTTCACAAAACTCCAGATGCGGCGCACGATGCGCGGATCGTAGGCCTTGCCGAAGACCTCTTCCTCGTCGCGATGCGAGCCGACGACGGCCTTTGTCGGCCGGCCGCTGGTGTCTTCCTTCTCGTTGTCGTTCTGTGTCGACATCATGCGACTCCCACGGCGACAGGCAGATCGTCGTCCGGCCGCAGTTGCAGGTCGTAAAGCGCGCGGTAGCGTCCCTTGAGCGCCAGCAATTCCTGGTGCGTGCCGCGCTCGGCGATGCGGCCGTTTTCGACGAACAGGATCTGGTCGGCATGCATCAGCGAGCTCAGCCGGTGCGAGATGATCAGCGTCACGCGGTCCTTGGCGAAGCGTTTCATGGCGGTACGGATCCGCTGCTCGGTGCCGGCGTCGACAGCGGCGGTGGAATCGTCGAAGACCAGAACCGATGGCCGCAACATCAAGGTGCGGGCGATGGTCAGGCGCTGCCGCTGGCCGCCGGACAGCGAGGCGCCGCGCTCGCCGACCACCGTGGTGTAGCCGGCTGGAAGGCCGATGATGTAGTTGTGCAGCTGCGCATATTCGGCGGCCTGCCCGATGCGGATCTCGCGTGCCCACGGATTGCCATAGGCGATGTTGTTCTCGATCGAGGTGGTGAATAGGAATGCGTCCTGCTGCACGACGCCGACCGCCTTGCGCAGCGATTGCAGCGTGACCTCGCGTATGTCCTGCCCGTCGATGGTGATCGCGCCCGACGTGACGTCATAGAAGCGCGGGATCAGATGCGCGATGGTCGACTTGCCGCTGCCCGGCGGGCCGACAATGCCGACGGTCTCGCCGGACCTGGCCTCGAACGAGATGCCTGACAGTGCCGGCCGGCCGCCCGCGCCCGCGTAACGGAAGCCGACATTGTCGAAGCGCAGCACGCCGTCAGTGACGACGAGGTCCTTGGCGCCAGGCGCATCCTGGATGTCGAGTTCGGCGTCGAGCAGTTCGAAAAGCCTGGTGCCGCAGGTCGAGGCGCGGGCAAACGAGTTGACCATCAGCCCGAGCTGGCGCACCGGCATCTGCAGGATGGTCATGAAGGTGAGGAACTGGGCCAGCGTGCCGACGCTGATCTCGCCCGCGATCACCTTCTGGCCACCGAACCACAGCACCAGGCCCATCGCCGCCAGGAAGGAGAAATTCATCGCGCTGGTGTTGGAGACGCGGATGTCGACGCGCTGATCGGCGAGCTCCAGCGCCGACTTTTTGGCACGGTCGAATTTTTCCAGCTCATGCCGTTGCGCGGCGAAGGCACGCACGACCCGGATGCCGCCGAGATTCTCGTCCATCACCCGGCTCAGCACCGACAGCCGCTCCTGCAGCGTCAGCCAGGTGCTGCGCAGCCTGAGCTGGGTGACCGAGGACCGCCAGGCGACGAACGGCACGAAGCTCAGGCTGAGCAGCCCAAGTTCGAGATCGGTGCTGATCAGCAGGTACGAGCCGACGCCGATCAGCACGCCGAGCAGCACGACGCGCAGGATGCCGGTGGAAAAGAACATGCGGACGCCGTCGAGGTCGAGCAGGCCGAGCGTGATCAGGTCGCCGGTATGCACCCTGTCGTGGAAGGAGAAGCTCAGCCGCTGGATCTTCTCGTAGAAAGCGAGCCGCAACTCATAGCCGGTGCGGTGGCCGACGGCCTCGCCGTAATAATTCTGCGCCATGGTGAAGAGGCCGCGCAGGATACTGACGACGAGCAGCGTCAGCGCCGTCGTCCACAGCGCCTGTTCCGCCGCCGCACCGCCGCCCGCTTCCATCACGCCTTGCGCCTGGTCGATGGCGTGGCCGAGCAGACGCGGGATGAACAGCTGCAGCGTCGCGGCGATGAAGGTCGAGACGATGGTGATCGCCACCTGCCAGGGATGGCGCAGCGTCATGCGCACGATGCGCAGCAGCGTGCTGAGGCCCTTGCCCCAGGACGCCTCCGCCACATGGGCAAACGATTTGCCGCGCTTTGCCGCGCCGCTGGCTGCATCCATTGCCAAGGAAAATATCCAATCCGGTCCGGACATTAGCCCAGACGAATGAAAACAGACTCAGTTTCAGATGCTGCGATGGTACGCCTCCATTTTGGCCGTTCAAGGGCCAATGACGGCATCGCACTGTGCCTGAGGGCGGCGCATGACATATGAGCTGAGGCCAAGATTGCAGGTTTGGCTTGTGGCGCATTACGAGGCATTGTTCCGCACGATCAGCCCGCCATCCAGCCGCCATCCACCATCAGATTGATGCCGGTGACATAGCTTGCCATGTCGCTGGCGAGGAACAGCGCGGCGCCCGCGACGTCGGTCGGCGTGCCGAGCCGCGGCCAGGGCGTGCGGCTGTGTGAGTAGGCGAGGGCGTCGGGGTCATTGGCGACACCCGGCTTGCCGGTGATGATCTTGCCGGGCGCAATCGCGTTGCAGACGATCAGGTCTTTGGCGTGGTCGACGGCGATCTGCCGCGTCATCTGCACGATCGCGCCCTTGCTCACCGAATAGGGAAAATCGCCGGGGCAGGCGACCATGCCGTGCTGGGAGGAAATGTTGATGATGCGGCCGCGAACCTCGCTCACCGGCGCTTGGGTCAGCATCTGCATGACGGCGCGCTTGGAGCAATAGAAGAACCCAGTCAAATTGACGCCGATCACGCGATCCCATTGCTCCTGTGTGGTCTCGACCAGATTGGTGCTGGTGTAGATGGCCGCATTGTTGACCATCACGTCGAGCCGACCGAACCGCGCGACCGTCGCGCCGACCAGCGTATCGACCGCGCTCCAATCCGCAATGTCGGTCGCGACATGCATCGCCGCCCCGCCGCTCGACTGGATCAGGGCGACGGTGCTCTGGCCGCCTTCGATCGGCAATTCGACCGTGTCGGCAATGACCACGGCGGCACCCTCCGCCGCGAACTTCAGCGCGATGGCGCGGCCGATGCCGGAGCTTCCACCGGTGACGATCGCGACCTTGTTTTCGAGCAGGGGCATTTTTTCTCCTTTCAGCAATTCCAGGAAAAGTGTGAGCGGTTTTCTGTCCGGAATTGCGTAAAAACAAAGAGATAGAGCGGTTCGCCGTTTCCTGAAACGGTGAGCCGCTCTAATGTTCCCGGCGCACGACCTTGCCTTGCCCCGAACCGGTCAGCACCTGATCGCGCACGATCTCTCGCCCGCACAGAAACACATTGGTCAGCCGCGCGTTCACGCTCCAGCCGTCGAACGGCGTGTAGGCCGCGCGGGAAACCTGATCGGCGTCGGAGATGGAACTGGACAGGCGCGGGTCAACGATCAGCAGGTCGGCATCGTAGCCGGTGGCGATGCGTCCCTTGCGCTTGCCAAGCCCGAAACGCTCGGCCGGATTGCGCGCGCACATCCGCACCACATCGGGGTGCGTGATCAGCCCCTCGTCGACGAGCTTCAGCATCGCCTGCAGCAGCGTCTGCAGTCCCGGCATGCCGCCGGGGATATCGGCGAAAGCGGCGTAAGCGGCGGCCTTCTCGGCCGGCGCATGCGGTGCGTGGTCGGTGGCGACGATGTCGATCAGGCCACCCTTCAGCGCAGCGCGCAAGGCTTCGACATCCTGCCGCGACCGTAACGGCGGCGAGCCCTTCAGCCTGGGGCCTTGCGTCTCGTAATCGTCGGTGGTGAAGAACAGGTTCTGCGGCGTCGTCTCGACGCTGGCATCCGCCCTGTCGCGCAGCCGGCTCCACGCCTCGACGCCGGGTTCCGAGTTGATCTGCCGGACGTGGATGCGCGCCCCTGTCGCGGCGGCGGCAAGCACGGCGCGCGCAACGCCGCCGGCTTCGGCCAGCGGTGGCCTGCTGTCGAGAAAGGCTGCGATGGTCCCCGTCTTGTTGCGCTCATTGGCGCCGGTCAGCATCGACTGGTCGCCCGGCGAAATGCCGATCAGCGTATCGGCATGGCCGAAATGTCTGAGCGCCTCGGCGACCGCGTCGAAATTGCGAAACAGGAAGTCCTCCGGCACATCGGCGGTGAACAATTCGAACGACACCGGCGCGAGCGCGAGCAGGCCGGCGATGCGCGACAAATCGCGGCTGACCACGGCCTGGAAACCGACATCGACGTGGAGCTGGCCTGCCGCCATCGCCATCTTGTCGGCGAGATCTTCGGCGCTGGCCGTCCATGGCTCGTCGGTCGGCATGTCGAGCACCGTCGTCACGCCGCCAAGGGCTGCCGCATGTGTGCCCGAGGAAAAGTCTTCCTTGTGCGTCAGGCCGGGCTCGCGCAGATGCGCATGCGCGTCGACAAGGCCGGGCAGAAGCAGGCTGCCCGAAGCATCCAGCACCCTCGCGGCTTCAGCCGTTCCGCCGGGGGCCATCAGCGCTGCGATGCGGCCGCCGGCAATGCCGACATCGCGCCGTTCCTGCCTGTCGGCATTGACGACGGTCGCGCCCCTGATCAGCGTCTCGAACATATTCAGGCGTGCCGCTCGAAGCCGGCATGGTTCTCCAGCCAGAAGCGGGCGATGTCCTCGCGCCGCATGAAGGCAGCGGCCGGTTTCGTCTTCACGTGCTCGATCACTTCGCGCAGCCCGGACGCCCTATTGGGCTGGCCCATCCAGCGCGCATGAATGCCGATCGTCAGCATGCGGCCGCCGGTCTCGGCAGCTTCGTCGAGCATGTAGTCGATGGCCGAGCGGCAATCCTGCGCGAAGTCGCGCGGATTGCTATAGCCGGGTGCGACGAGGTAGCGGCTGTCGTTGAGCGTCTTGGAATAGGGCACGACCAGGATCTCGGTGCCCTGATGGTCGAGGAAATAGGGCAAGTCGTCATTGCAGGGATCGGAGTGATAGAGAAACCCGCCCTCGCGCACCAAAAGGTCTCGCGTGTTGACGCTAGGCAGCGAGCGGCAGTTCCAGCCCAGCGGGCGCCGCCCCATCAGCCTCTGGTAGAGCGCGATCGCTTCATGCAGATGGCGCTCCTCCTCGCCGCGCTCCATCACCGTGTAGTCGATCCAGCGCAGCCCGTGGCCGAGCAGGTCGTGTCCGCGCGCATTCATCCATTCGGCGACCGCAGGGTTGCGCTCCAGCGCGACGGCGCAGGCGGAAACCGTGATCGGGATGTCGTAGCGGTCGAACAGCCGCGCCAGCCGCCAGACACCGGCCCGGCTGCCATATTCGAAATGCGTCTCGGTGCCGAGGTCGCGCACCGTGGGGCTGGAGGTGAGATTGTACTCGCCCCAATTGTCGTTGCGTCCATCCTCGAGCCAGGAATACTCCGAGCCCTCTTCGTAATTGAGCACCAGATTGATGGCGAGCTTGACGCCGCCGGGCCAGCTCATGAAGGGTGGGTTCGGGCCGTAGCCGACGAAGTCGCGCGGTTGCTGAAAATCGGTCGGCATCGGCTCTGCTCCTCAGCTTTCGTTGGCGGCGATCCAGTCGATGTAGTCGTGGAAGGCCTGCCTCGCCGGCGTTGGCCGCCAGTTGGTGTCGCGCTCGATGCGGGCAAGGTCGTACTCGCCCCACATGCCCGTCTTCAGCGCCGCGTTCATGGTAATGTTCGCCGTCTCTTGCAGGCTAACTTCGCTCTTCAGGTCGGGGAAGCGCTCGGCAGCCCAGCCGATGAAGTCGCCGACCGTCTGCGTGCCGCCGCTGCCGATGTTGTAGTGGCGGTAGCGCAAGGTCTCGGCATCGAGCAGCGCCATGATTGCCTTGGCAACGTCGCTCGACAGCACATAGTCGCCGAGCGGCTCGAGGCTGTTCGGCCGGATCGTCTCGTTGCCGAGCGCCATATGCGCGATGCGGTTCGGCAGATGGCGCACGTTGCGGCTGCCGGTGACGCGGTCCATCGGCCCGTAGACCGAGGACAGCCTGACCGAGATGGCCGACAGGCCGAACAGATCGGCATAGCGGTTGGTGACCATTTCGGCGGCGAATTTCGAAATGCCGTAAAGCGTCAGCGGCGCGACATAGCCTTCCTCGGGCAGCGGCTCGCCGCTCCAGTCCGGCCCGTTGTGGCGATAGACCGAGCCGGAGCTGACATAGACGAAGCGCTTGATGCCGGGGCGGCCGCGGGCCCATTCCAGCATGCGCACCGTGCCCATCAGATTGACGTCGACGATGGCAGCTGGATCGTTGGCTTCCGGAGGCTGCGTCGGGTCGCTCGGGCGCGAATTCGGCGTCACCGTCGCGCCGTGGATGATTGCCGTGATGCCATGCGCGTCAAGCGCCGCTGCCCACTGCGTGGCATCCAGTATGTCGGCGGTGAGCACGGTAAGGCGGTCGCGCACCGGCGCGAAGAATTTTTCCGCGATCGCATCAAGCCCCGACCGGTCGAGGATCACGGCGCGGGCGTGCGGATCGCGATCCAGCCATCCACGCGCAACCACG
This sequence comes from Mesorhizobium sp. P2_F7, assembly GCF_056403695.1. Taxonomy (NCBI): domain Bacteria; kingdom Pseudomonadati; phylum Pseudomonadota; class Alphaproteobacteria; order Hyphomicrobiales; family Phyllobacteriaceae; genus Mesorhizobium; species Mesorhizobium sp. P2_F7. Next base: position 76,539 of record NZ_JBFUFA010000006.1, read on the forward strand.
CTCATGACAAAACCGGTGCCGCCGGTGACGAGAAGCGTCATGGGATCTCCTTTGACATCGACTTGAAGAATTCAGCGCGTCGCATAGCCGCCATCCACGAGCATGTCCGAGCCGGTGACGAAGGATGCATCCCGCGAAAGCAGGAAGGCAGTTGCCGCCGCGACCTCCTCCGGCTCGGCGATCCGGCCAAGGAGATGCGCCGGTCCGAGTGTGGCATTGGCCGCCTCGAAATCCCTGAAGCGGCGCAGCAGCCGCGTCGTTGCCACCGCGCCCGGCGACAGACTGTTGACGCGCACCCTGTCGGCCGCGTGGTCGACAGCCATGGCCTTGGCGAGATGGATGAGCCCGGCCTTGGCGGCGCAATAGGCGACAGCTCTTGTGGTCGCGACGCGACCGAACTGCGAGCCGATGAACACCACCGAGCCGCCGCCGCTGGCCGCGATCAGCGGTACCGCGAATTTGCTCATGAGGAAGGCGCCGGTCAGCCCGACATCGAGCTCGCGCCGCCATGCGCTCTCGTCGAGATCGACAACAGTGGCGCTGGTCGACGGTGCGGCGGCATTGTGCACCAGCCCGTCCAGCCGGCCGAATTTTTGTCGCGCGAACTCGACGGCGGCTCGGGCGGAACCGATCTCGGTCACGTCGCACTGGCAGGCGGCTGCCGAAGAGCCAAGCGTGTCGGCAAGTTGGGTTGCAGGTTCGAGATCGTAGTCGGCGCAGACCACCCTTGCGCCCTCGGCGATGCACCGCCTGGCGATCGCCGCACCGATGCCGCTTGCGGCGCCTGCGATCAGGATGACGTTGTCTTGGAGGCGGCTCATGGCGGTCGTCATCAAACGCGCTCCTCGGCGGTCTGCACGATATTCGCCGAGACCGGTCGGCGCAGCAGATTATAGCAGGCGGCAAGCGTCACCAGCACTGCGCCGCCGCCCAGCAGCAGGAACATCGCCGGTGCGCCCATATGCGCCATCAGGCCGGCGGAAACGCCGGGCGTCGCCACATTGCCGATCGAGTAGAGCAAAAGCAGCGTGCCGGAGGCGCCGACCATATGCCGGCTGTGCAGCTGCGAAGCGCCGAACGCCATCGCTACGGGATAGATCGTCAGCGCCGTGGCGCCATAGAGGAAGAACAGCACGAACAGCAGCGGCTCGGAAAAATTGCCGAGCGAGGCGATTGTGGCACACAGCACGACCGACAGCAGGCCTTGCGCCAGCAGGATCAGCCGCCGTTCAAACCGGTCCGACAGCCAGCCGACGGGCGTCTGCGCCAGCATGCCGGCGATGCTGATGGTCGTCACGAGCCCGACCGTCGTCCCCGCCGACAGTCCGATCTGGGTGCCGTAGATCGGCGTCAGCACGAAGATGTTCATGTTTGTGATGCCGCCCTGGAAGATCGCAACGACCGTCACCGGCGCCAGCCGGAACAGCGCCAGCGGGCCGAGGCGTTTGACGGGCGCATTCGCATGCTCCGGCTCGGCGGGAGAGGCAGGCAGCGCCGGCCAGCGTCCGCCGCCAAATTTGGACATCAGCGCCAGCAGCACCATCGCCGCCGCGACCGGAAACAGATGCGGCGATTGCGGCCCGACCAGCCCGACGAGGAGTTGTCCGAGCAGCACCGCGATCGCCGTCGTCAGCATGTAGACCGAGAACATCGCGCCGCGATTGTGCTGCTCGGCATAGAGGTTGATCCAGCTCTCGCAGACGACGAACAGCGACGCCATCGACAGCCCGCCGAGCAGGCGAAAGCAGATCCAGCTCGGCAGGAAATCGGTGAGGACGAAGCCCGCCGCAGCCAACAGCGCCAGCACAAGGACACCCATGAAGGTGCGCTCATGGCCGTAATGGGCGACCGCCGGACGAGTGACCAGGCAGCCGACGAAAAAGCCGACGGGATAGGCGGTAAGCACGATCTGGACGACGTCGGGGGAAATGCCGGGCTTGCCGAGATGCAGCGACACGGCGGTGGTCAGCATGGCGCTGCCGATGCAGGCGAGGCAGATACCGGTCATGATCGGCAGCAAGGCGCGCGAGCGCTCCGCGTTTTGCCACAGCCGCATCGCGGATTGGGCGATCGACCTCATGGCTGCGCTGCTCCCCTGGCCGCGCCGACACCGACGCCACCCTGAGCGAGAGGCTACACGGGGCAGCAATTGCTGCAAACGAAGATAGATACGGCTATGGCTTTGATTTTTTTGGCCATGCCGATGATGGAAAGCAGCATCTGGGCCGCCGGCAGGGCTTTACAGCGGTTTTGTGCCGCCCATACCATAGGCAAGTTGCCGACATCGCGAGCTGCCTGATCGAAAGCAGCAGGGAGGAATTCCGTGACGATAGAGCGTCTTGAAAACGGCCAACGCTTCTGCCGGGTGCTGCGCTACAACGGCACCGTCTATGTCGCCGGCCTGACGGCTGACGATCTTTCCGGCGATACGACCTCGCAAACCAAACAGATCCTCGCCAAGATCGATGCCCTTCTGGCCAAGGCAGGCAGCGACAAGACCAAAATCCTAAGCGCCCAGATCTGGCTCAGGGACATCGCCGATTTCGAGATGATGAACACGGCCTGGGACGCCTGGATCGACCGCAGCGCCATGCCGGTGCGCGCCACGGTGGAGGCGCGCCTCGCTGGTGACCAATACCGTGTCGAGATCATGGTGACGGCGGCTGTCGGCTGAGGCCGGTTGGGGTGGGCAAATCGGATGCATGAGCTCGTCATCACAGGCGGACGCGTTGCGCTCGACGACGGGTGGGCTGAGTGCGATGTCGGCATCGATGACGGTCGCATCGCGGCCATTGGCAACGGCCTCTCCGGCGAGACGCTGATCGACGCCAGCAATCGCTGGGTCATGCCCGGCGGCATCGACGCCCATTGCCATCTCGACCAGCCGGTCTGGGGCGGCGCGGGCAATGCTGACGACTTCGAGTCCGGCACCATCTCGGCGGCCTTCGGCGGCACCACCTGCATTGTCCCGTTCGGCATGCCGGGTCCGGATATGAATACGATCGGCGCCATTGATCGAGCGCTCGATCGCGCGGCCGGCCGCGCGGTGATCGACTACGGGCTGCATGCCGTGGTGACAATGGGCACCGGCGCCGATGTCGAGCAGCAGCTCGCCGCGCTTGCCGGCCGCGGCATCGCCTCGGTCAAGCTGTTCATGACCTATCAGGGCTTTGCAGTTGACGACGATCTCTTCTTCAGGGTGCTTGATACCGCCCACAATCTCGGCTGGATCGTCATGGTCCATGCCGAAAACGACGCCGCGATCCGGCGCACACGCCAGCGGCTGATCGACCTCGGCCGCACCGACATCCGCTACCATGTCGTCGCGCACAGCGAGACTATGGAGCGCGAGGCGACGCATCGCGCACTGGCCTTCGCCGAGATGACCGGCGCGCGCATGACCATTGTCCATGTCTCTTCCTGGCAGTCGGCGGAGGAGGTGGCGCGGGCGCGTTTGCGCGGTGTCGATGCGATCGCCGAAACCTGCCCGCAATACCTCTTCATCAGTGGCGCCGACCTCGACCGCCCGGCGCTCGATGCGGCGCGCTTCATCTTTTCGCCGCCGCCGCGTTCGCCGCGCAGTCACGAGCATCTGTGGCAGGCATTGATCGATGGCGGCATCGACCTCTGGTCCTCCGACCATTCACCCTATTACTTCGCCGACAAGATCGGCAGGTCGCAGACACCGGGTTTCACCACCACGCTAAGCGGCATTCCCGGCATCGAGACCCGTCTGCCGCTGCTGTTTTCGGAAGGGCTGTTGACCGGCCGGCTGACGCTCGACCGCTATCTCGATCTCACCTCGCGCAATGCCGCTGCGATCTACGGCTTCGCCGATCGGAAGGGCCGGATAGCGGTCGGCCTCGATGCCGATCTGGCGCTGTGGGATCCCGAAGCGACCTGGACGCTCGGCCACGCCGCTTTGCATTCGCGCGTTGATTTCACGCCTTACGAGGGCAAGAGTGTGACTGGCAAGCCGACCACCGTTCTGGTGCGCGGCGTGCCGGTGATCGCCGATGGTGTGCTGAAGGCGCAGCCCGGCTTCGGACAATTCGTCGAGCGCACAGCCGCCGACCCGGCCCGCTCGGGAAAACCAGTCGAGGAGACGACGCCATGGCTCGATGCCTGACCATTGCGGTCTGCCAGACCGGGCCGATCCAGCGCAGCGCGACGCGCGCCGAGACCGTCGGTCGCCTCGTCCATCTGCTGGAGCAGTCTGCTGCCGCCGGCGCCGAGATTGCCGTCTTCCCCGAGATGGCATTGACCACCTTCTTTCCGCGCTGGCGCATCGACGATCAGGCGGAGATCGACGCCTTCTTCGAAAGCGCGATGCCAGGGCCGGAAACGCAGCGTCTCTACGACGCCGCCGCGCGTCTCAAGGTCGGCTTTGCGCTCGGCTATTGCGAACTTGCGCAGGAAGACGGCCGCACACGTCATTTCAACACCGTGGACCTGGTCGACCCTGACGGACGCTTGATCGGCCGCTATCGCAAGATGCATGTGCCGGGCTCGGCCGAACCGGAAGAAGGCACGACGACCCATCTGGAGCGGCGCTATTTCGAGCCGGGCAATCTCGGCTTCCCGGTCTTCGACTATCGCGGCGTCCGCGTCGGCATGGCGATCTGCAACGACCGCCGCTGGCCGGAAACCTATCGTATGCTGTGCCTCAACGGCGCCGAGGTGGTGCTGCTCGGCTACAACACGCCGCTGCTGCTCGACGAAGCGCCGGCGCTGGCGCATCTCAGAATGTTCCACAACCATCTGCCGATGCAAGCCGGCGCCTACCAGAACACGCTGTGGGTTGCCGCCGCCGCCAAGGCCGGCCTTGAAGACGGCCAGGCACTGATCGGCGGTTCCTGCATCATCGCACCGACCGGCGAGATCGCGGCGCAGGCGATTTCGCTCGGCGACGAGGTCATAATCCATCGCGCCGATCTCGACTTAATCGAGACGTGCCGGAAGGTGAATTTCAACTTCGCGCTCTATCGCCGCCCGGATCAGTATCGTCTGATCAGCGAGCCCGCCGGTTCGCATGTCTGATCTGGGCCGCAATCCATCCGCCGAGTGCATCGAGCCGCCGGCCAGTCTGCTATCGCTGGCCGAGATCGTCGAGAACGGACTTTGCATCGGTTGCGGGCTCTGCCGGTCGCTCGCCGGCCCGCAAGAGGTCGAGATGATCATGACGCCGGAGGGGCGCCTCAGGCCCGTGGCCCACACGGCGCTCAACCATGCGACCCTGATGCGCATCAATGCCGTCTGCCCGGGAACGCGCATTGCCGGGCCACCGCCGTGGCAGGCGGATACCGCCGCGCTGAACGACACCGTGTGGGGACCGGCCCATCGGTTGGCCCTCGGCTATGCCGGAGACCCGGCGGTGCGCTTCCAGGCATCGAGCGGCGGTGTGCTGACGGCACTCGGCCAGTTCCTGCTCACCTCTGGCCGCGTCAGTTTCCTCCTGCACGTCTCGGCGTCTCGCTCCGCGCCGATGCGCAGCGAGTCGCGGCTGAGCTTCGACGCCGCCTCGGTTCTCGAAGGCGCGGGGTCGCGCTACGGTCCGGTGGCGCCGCTTGAAAATTTCACCGAGATACTTGCTCGTGGCGAACCTTTCGCGCTGATCGCCAAGCCTTGCGACATCACCGCCGTGCGCAATCTGGCGCGGCATGATCCGCGCGTCGATGAATTGATGCGCTATGCGCTCACCTTTGCTTGCGGCGGCGCATCCGACCTGTCGAAATCGGAACAGGTACTGCAGCGTTTCGGCCTCGCCGAGGACGAACTCGCGCTGTTCCGCTACCGGGGTTACGGCAATCCCGGCCCCAACCGGGTCGAGACGAAAGACGGCCGCGCCTTCCAGCTCACATACCGGCAGCTGTGGGAGGACGAGGACAAGTGGATGATCCAGCCGCGTTGCAAGATCTGTCCCGACGCCATCGGCCAGGTCGCCGACATCGTCGCTAGCGATGCCTGGCTGAATGGCGGGCCGGCGGTCGACGATGAAGCCCTCAACGGCATCATCGTGCGCACGAGGCGTGGCCTGGAATTGTTCGACGCGGCGGTGGCAGCCGGCGCATTGGTGATCAAGCGCCAGACCAGTTTCGCCGAACTCGGCGAACTGCAATCGCATCAGACGCGCAAGCGCCGCGCGGTGTGGGCGCGGCTGAAAGGCATCGAGATTGCCGGCAAGCCGGTGCCTGTCGTGACCGATCTTGCGCTGGAGGATTGCGCCCGGCAAAACACGCTGGCCGACAATCTCTCCGAAGGCCGCGGTGCCCGCGACCGCGCCAAACGCGGACGGCTGGGTGAACCGCGCCCGGTGCCGCGCGGCGAAGCCGTGATGGCGGAGGATGGATATCCATGAGCGAGCAGACCGATGTGATCGTCATTGGCGGCGGCATGGCCGGCGCCGGCGCCGCATTCGAGATTTCCCGCTCCGCAAAAGTGGTGCTGCTCGAGCGCGAGACCCATTGCGGCTACCACACCACCGGCCGCTCGGCGGCAAGCTTTACCGAAAACTACGGCAACGGCGTCATCCGCCGCATCGTGCTGGCCAGCCGTTCGTTCCTGACCGAACCGCCGGCCGGCTTTTCCGATTATCCGCTGCTGAGCAAGCGCGGCATGATCACGGTCGCGCGCTCCGACCAGCTTGAGCTCCTGGGGCAAGATCTGGAGGCGGCTCAAGCGCTGGTTCCGTCCATCGTCGCCATGACGCCCGCCGAGGCGATCCAGCGCGTGCCGGTGCTGCGCACCGACTATCTCGCCGGCGCCTATATCGAACCGCATTCGATGGACATCGACGTCAACGGCCTGCACCAGGGTTTTCTGCGCGGCGCCCGTGCGTGCGGTGCGCGGATCGTCACCAATGCCGGCGTCAAGGGGATCGATCGGCAAGGCGGCCAGTGGCGGGTCGACACCCCGGCCGGAACCTTTCTTGCGCCGCGCATCGTCAACGCCGCCGGCGCCTGGGGCGATGAGATTGCCGTCATGGCCGGCGTCCGCCCCGTCGGCCTGCAGCCGAAGCGCCGCACCGCCTTCAACATCCCCGCACCTGCGGGCATCGACATATCGGACTGGCCGCTGGTCCACGATGTCGGCGCCGAGTTCTACTTCAAGCCGGATGCCGGGCAACTCTTCGTCTCGCCGGCCGATGCGACGCTGTCGCCGCCGATGGATGCCTATGCCGAGGACATCGACGTTGCCATCGGCGCCGAGCGTCTCGAAAGGGCCACCACCATCGAGGTGCAGCGCGTGTCGCGCTCCTGGGCCGGCCTCCGCACCTTCGTCACCGACGGTTCGCCCGTTGTCGGCCCGGACGACGAGGTGCCGGATTTCGTCTGGCTGGTCGGACAGGGCGGCTACGGCATCAAGACCTCGCCGGCACTGTCGCGCGTCTGCGCCAGCCTGATCGCCGGTACCGGCATGCCGGATGATGTCGCGCGGCAAGGGGTGTCGCTCGACGATCTCACGCCACACCGGCTGCGCGTGTCTCAATCCGCGCGGGTTGCTTCATGAGCGATGCCGGACTGACGGCCGGCGGCGTTCTGGCCGGGCGCCTGCTGGAGACGCTGGCGCAAGCCACCACCGATGCGCCGGGCATCACGCGCGTCGCCTACGGACCCGGCGAGCGTTTTGCCCACGCTCTCATGCGCGCGGAAGCGGAAAAGCTCGGCGCCGTCGCGCGCGTCGATGCTGCCGGCAATCTCTATCTGACGCTGAGAGGTCGCGACCCGGCCCTGCCGGCGATCGTTACAGGCTCCCATCTCGACAGCGTGCCGCATGGCGGCAATTTCGACGGCGCCGCTGGTGTCGTGGCAGGGCTGGCGGCGATGGCCCAACTGGTCGGGCAGGGCGCCCAATTGCCGCGCGATCTGATCGTGCTGGTGACACGCGCCGAGGAAGCGGTGTGGTTTCCGCTGTCCTATCCCGGCAGCCAGGCCGCGCTCGGCTTGCTTGACCCCGCAGCACTGGAGGCGAAACGGTCGGACAGCGGACGCAGCCTTGCCGACCACATGCGCGAGGAAGGTTTTGATCCTGATGCCGTGCGGCGTGGCGTGCCGGGGATCGCCGCCGACCGCATCGCGGCTTTCGTCGAAGTCCATATCGAACAGGGGCCGCGCCTGGTCGCCGCCGGCGTGCCGGTCGGCATTGTCACCGGCATTGCCGGCGGCTTTCGCTATGTCGACGCAAAATGCGTCGGCGCCTACGCCCATTCTGGCGCCGAGCCACGCTTTGCGCGGCACGACAGTGTGCTCGGCTTCGCCGATCTTGTCGCCGGCCTCGAAGGCGAATGGGACGCGCTTGAGCGCGACGGCCACCAGGCCACCATCACCTTTGGCCGCGTGCAGTCCGACCCCACGCAGCATGGCGGCAGCCGCGTGCTCGGCGAACTCGGCTTCACCCTCGATGTGCGCAGCGCCGAGGTCGCTGTGCTGGAGCGGATCGAGGCAAGGCTTCATGCGATCTTCGCCGAGGTCGGTGCAAAGCGCGGCGTTACGTTCGTAGCCGGCCCGCGCTTCACCTGGGATCCGGCGACGATGTCGCCGGCACTGATCGCAAGGCTGGATCGCGCTGCCACCGATTTGCAGATGCCTGTACCGCATGTGCCGAGTGGGGCGGGGCATGACGCCGCCACCTTTGCTGGCGCGAATATTCCGACCGCCATGCTTTTCGTGCGCAACGAGAACGGCAGCCACAATCCGCATGAAGCCATGGAGATCGCCGACCTCGATCAGGCGATCCGTCTGCTCCTGCGCTTCGTCACCGATTTCGACAAGGACCAGTCATGAACCACGCCGCCTTGCTCGTCATCGACCTGCAGAACGAATACCGCCCCGGTGCCGCCTGGCCGGTCGTCGGCTATGACGCGGTGCTCGCCAACGCCGCCCGCCTGATTGAAGCCGCCCGTGTTGCCGGAATTCCCGTCATCCACGCGCAGGCCTGGGTGAAGCCGGAGGAGCGCGCCGGCTATGCCAGGCAGGAAGAGATCCTGACCGAGGAATTCCGCTCTGCCGTGGCGGGCAGCGAGGGCGCCGACATCTGCGCCGAAGTGGCGGCGTTGCCCGGCGACATCGTCATCCACAAGCACTGGCCGAGCGCCTTTCGCCGCACCGATCTTTCGCAGCGGCTTGCCGATCTCAAGATCGAAAACCTTGTTGTCACCGGCGTGCTCACCGACAGCTGCGTCACCGAGAGCGTGTTCGACGCGGTCTATCAGGGCTTTCGCGTCTGGCTGGTCAAGGAGGCTTGCGGCAGCATGAGCGAGGCCATGCACCGCACCGGCATGCTCGACATGGCCAACCGCCTCTATGGCGGCGGCATCGTGCGCATGCCTGAGGCCCTGAAGGCGCTCGCCGGCCAGAGTTTTGACGGCTGGCGCTGCACGCGGCCGGTCGAGTTTGTCTACACGCTGGAGACGGTCGACAGCCTCTACGAAGCGCTGTGACCGGCGCCGCAGGCGCAAGCGCTTCTGACGATTGTCTTTGAGGCAGTGGGTTTGAGCACCGCACCCGGCAGCGCCCCGGTCGCTCTGCCGCCACTCCACACGGAAATGCCGTTGACGAAGACATGTTCGATGCCGGCAGCAGGCTGGCGCGGCTCTTCGAAGGTCGCGGTATCGATGATGGTTTGCGGGTCGAAAATCGTCAGGTCGGCGAAATTGCCGACCGCCAGCGTGCCGCGTTGCTCGATACCGAATTCGCGCGCGGGCAGCCCCGTCATCCGGAACACTGCCTCTTCCAGGCTGAACAGGCCAACATCCCTGGTATAGTGGCCGAGCACGCGTGGAAACGTGCCCCACAGCCGCGGATGTGGGTGGATGTCGTGCGGCAGGCCGTCCGAGCCGATCATCGTGCGCGGATGCGCGATGATATTTCGGACATCCGTCTCGTCGAGCTGAAAATAGACCGCGCCAGCCGGCAGCAGGCGCTCCCCCGCCTCGCGCTCGCTGCAATTCCATTCGCGCGCAATGTCGGCAATCTCGCGCCGCGCCATTTCGGGATGCGGGTCGGACCAGGTGATGAGGATCTTCAGCCCGGTGTCGCAACGCTCGAGCCTGAGCACAGTGGAGCTCGCGGCATATGGATAGACATCCATGCCGATGTCCATCGTTTCGCGTGCCCGGTCTATGCGTTTCAACGAAGGTCCGCTCTTGCCGAAATTGGCGCGGCCGGTGCACTGGTGGTGCGAGATGAACAGCTTGCCGCCGGCATGGTCGGCAATGTCGATGGCTTCCTCGATCGCCTCGTCCATCGTCTCGAAATAGTTGCGCGTGTGGGTGACATAGGGACCGCCGAGACCTGCCGCAGTTGCGGCCAGCGCCTTCACTTCCCCGGTCGAGGATTTCACAGCCGGCGGATAGTCGAGCCCGGTGCTGAGCCCGAACGCACCCTCGGCCATCGCCTGCGCCACCGCCTCCTGCATCGCCGCCGTTTCCGCTGCATTGGCCGGGCGGTCGGTCACCGGCATGCAGCGCTGGCGCAAGGTGGTGTGGCCGACGAGCAGGGCCGCGTTGGTGGCGATACCCAGCTTCTTCAGCTCAGCGACATAGTCCGCAAAACGATCGAAGCGAAAGTTCTCTTGACCACCGACCAGCGTGAAAGGCGGCGGCGGGGCGCGGTCCAGCACCAGCGGCGCAAGGCTGATGCCGCAATTGCCTGCGATCACCGTCGTCACGCCCTGGCTGATCTTCGGCACCATGCCGTCGGGCGCCAGCAGCGCGCCGTCATCATGGGTGTGCACGTCGATGAAGCCCGGCGCAACGATCTTGCCCGCGGCATCGATCTCCTGCTTGCCATGCGCGTCGGACAGATCGCCGATGGCGGCGATCCTGTCGCCGTCCACGGCGAGGTCAGCTTCGAAACGATCCGAACCGTCGCCTGAAATCAACTTCGCGTGGCGGATGACGAGATCGTATGGCATTGGTCAGCCGTCCGGATTGGCTGATATCTCCTCGCGGCGGCGCGCGACATAGGCGTCGAGCTCCTCGCGGATCGCGGGATCCATCACCGGTTCCTCGTAATCGTGCAGCGCCTGCTGCCAGAGTTCGGTCGCGCGTTCGAGTGCGTCCTTGCCGCCGGCTTCCTCCCAGGCGCCATGGTTTTGCCAATTGGACAGCATCGGCTGGTAGAAGGCGGTGGTGTAGCGCGACATCGTGTGTTCGGCGCCGAAGAAATGGCCGCCGGCCGGCACCGACTTGATCGCCTCGAAACCGAGATCGTCCTCCTGGAACGGCAGCGGCCGCAGGAACTCCATCATGTTCTGCAGGATTTCGACATCGAGCACGAGCTTTTCGTAGGAAGCCGTCAGCCCGCCTTCGAGCCAGCCGGCCGCGTGATAAATCAGATTGGCGCCGCCGAGCACCGCCCCCCAGGTCGCCATTTCGGTTTCGTAGGCGGCCTGCAGATCGACGACGTTCGAGGCATTCGCATTAGAGGTGCGGTAGGGCAGATTGTAGCGCCGCGCCAATTGCCCGGCGATGATGTTGGCCTTGGCGTTCTCCGGCGTGCCGAAGGCCGGCGCACCCGACTTCATGTCGACATTGGAGGTGAAGGCGCCATACATCACCGGCGTGCCTGGATTGACCAGCTGCGTCAGCACCACGCCGAACAGTGCTTCGGCGTTCTGTTGGCAAAGCGCGGCAGCCAGCGTCACCGGCGTCATTGCGCCCATCAGCGTGAATGGGGTGACCGTCACCGGCTGGCCGTGCTCGGCCATGGCGATCAGGCCCTCGGCCATGGCGTCGTCGAACAGGCGCGGCGAGTTGATCGAGATGATCGTCGTCACGCCGGGCGAAGCCCGCATTTCCTCGACGCTGATGCCGCGCGCGATCGCCATCATGTTGATGCCGTCCATCGCCCGGGCGCGGCCGATCGCCGTGCAGTGGAAGGAGAGATCACTCAACGTCAGATTGGCGTAATAGGTGTCGAGATGGCGCGCATTGGCCGGCAATTCCATCGGCGCCACCACCTGGTTGCCGATGATGTGGATGGCGTTGAAATGGTGCGCCAGCCGGATGAAGTTCTGATAGTCGGGCAGATTGCCCTGCCGGCGGCCATTGATCCGGTCATGCACATTGGGTGGGCCGGCGACTAGGCCGAACACCAGCGACTTGTCGCCGAGGTGCACCTGCTTTTGCGGATTTCGGCTGGTCAGCGTGAAGGAGGACGGAACCGCCCGCAGCGCTTCGGTAACCAGGCTTTCGTCGATCCTGATCGTCTTTTCCTCGCGGTCGACAATGGCGCCGGCAGCAGCGAACAGATCCATCACCTTGTCGCTCATGACGCGAATGCCGAGTTCCGACAGGATGCGCATCGAGGTATCGTGCAGCCGCTGCATCCGATCCTCGTCCAGCAGCTGCATCGGCGGATAGGGGTTCTCGACATGCTGCCAGGGCAGCTGTGCGATGCCGCCGCCGCTGCGCCCGATCTTCGATCTGCGGCCCCCGCCGCGCCTGTCCTGCGTCATTTGTTTCGTTCTCCCGGCCTTAGTAGCCGCGCTCCGGATTGACTGTGTTTTCCAGCGTCTGGCCGCTGCGGTAACGCGTCAGATTGCCGGCAAACATCCGCACAGATTTGATGTCCCAACCTTCGTAGACGGCCGCGCAATGCGGCGTGATGGCGACATTGTCGTAGCCCCACAAAGGATGGTCCGCCGGCAGCGGTTCGGTGGTGAAGACATCCAGCGCCGCGCCCTTGATCCGCTTGCCGTCGAGGGCTTCGAGCAGTGCCGCTTCCTCGGTCACGCCACCGCGCGAAATGTCGATGAGCACCGCAGACGGTTTCATTGCGGCGAAGGCTGCCTTGCCGAGCAAGCCACGGGTGCTCGCCACCAGCGGCACGCAGCAGACGATGAAGTCGGCGCGACCGAGCAGGGCAAGCAGGGCATCCGGGTCGTGCACCTCGTCGAGGCTGGGCATCGGCCTTGGCCGCGCGCGGATTCCGAGTGTTTCCATGCCCATCGCCTTGGCGCGCATAGCAACGGCCGTACCGGTCTTGCCGAGGCCGATGACAAGGACCGTCTTGCCTTCGATCGGCTCGACACGGCCACCGCCCCACTGGCGTGCCTGCTGGCGGCGGCTGAAACCGCGCAAATCGAGCGAGAAGGACAGTATGGCGCCCAGCGCATATTCCGCCAGCATGCCGGAGGCGACGGCGGCCGAATTGGTCACCGTGACGCGCGCCGGATCCCAACGTCCAAGATGATCCGTGCCGGACCCACCGACCGATACCCACTTCACCGTGGGGCTCTCGACAAGAGCCTGGCGCGGAAAGCGCGGCGTGCCGTCGAAGCGAACGGTGTAGACGACCTCCGCGGCAATCTGCTCGATCAGGCCGGGCAGGGCAGCGTAGGTATCACAGGCGTGGACGGTGAGGTCGGGATGCGTCTCGCCGAGCACCGCCATCGCTGCCGCCGGCCGGTCGGTGTGCAGGATGACGGTAGGGTGAGCCGACATATCCTGCGCCTCAGCCGCGGCCAATGTGATCAGCTGAAGCGCCGAGCGCGGCAATCAGCGTCTTGCCCTGTTCCAGCGTCGCATTCTCATGTGGCGCGCGCAGGTTTAGCCAGCGCTGGTCGCCGGAACGAACCGCCAGCACCGCCTTCATCGCCGGGATCAGGCCGGCATCCTGAATGATTTTGCGGAATGCCTTGATCGCCGCATCCGCTTCGCTGACGTCCTTGCCTGCAATGGTTGCGTCGTAAAGCGCCCGGATGGCGGCGGCGTTGAGATTGACCGTCGCCGAGATGCAGCCCGCAGCACCACTGGCGAGGCCCTTGGTCAGCTGCGCCTCTGAGCTTGGGAACACCGCAACCGCAGGTGCTGCAGCGATCACCGCCGCCGTGTTGTTCCAGTCGCCGGCGCTGTCCTTGTAGGCGACGACCGTGTCGGGAAATGCAGCGCTCAGCCGGGCGGTCAACGCCGGGCTCACCGGCACGCCGGAGTTCTGCGGGATGTGGTAGAGGATCATCTTCAGCGCCGGGTTGCCCACCCGCTCGATCAGTTCGCTGTAATAGCGCGCCTGGCCGTTGTCGCCGGCGGCGGTGTAGAAGAACGATGGCAGGACCATCACGCCGGCGCAGCCGAGACCGACCGCATGCTTCGACAGTTCAACGGTTTCGGGCAATGCGGTGACGCCGGTGCCGGGCATCATCCGGGTGGGCGAAATGCCGACCTCGACCAGCCATTCCAGCGCCTGCATGCGTTCGCTCAGCGAGAGCGACAGCGCCTCGCCCGTGGTGCCGAACGGCGACAGGTAGTGCGCGCCCTGGTCCAGCACCCATTTGGCGTGCGAGATCCAGAGGTCGCGAGCGATGCGGCCATCGTTCTCGAACGGCGTCAGGATCGGGGCGATGGTTCCTTGCGGGCGGGTCATGGATATCCTCTATGCCTGATGTTGCGTGCAGTGCCTGGCCACCGCCGAGACGGTCCGGGCGAAATACGCCGACGCGGTGATGTCGAACAGTACATCGAAACCGCCCGGCGCGCGGAAGGCAACCGCTTCGATATGGCCGACACGCGTCTGCGCGATGTCTTCGGCGCCAAATCTGTCGGCGCGCAGATCGAGGGCGCAGAGCTGGCTCATCGCTTCGGCAATTGCGGGACCGGAAAGGCGCATCCACGCCCAGCCTTCCTCACGCCAGGATGAATAGCCTTTCGGCCCGCTGTCGCCTTCCCAGGCACTCCGGAGTTCGACCAGCGCCTCGCCAGTATCTTCGGCCAGCAGCAGGATATCCTCATTGCCAAGGCGCAGCACGCGCATGCCGCGATGGCTGCCGATGCGATTGATCGCCGGCAAGCCAACACCGTGCGCGGCGAGCCAGGCGGCGCTGCCGCCGCCCTTCAGGCCGAAGCGCGGGCTGGCGGTGAGATCGGTCATCGCGACAGCGCCGGAAGGCAGCGCAGTGCCGTGCGCGGCGCCGCCAGGCTCGAAGGGAAAGGTGGGGACTGTGTCGAGACCCACCATCTACATCTCCTGCCGCGCATTGGTCGGGTCGAACAAAGCGTGCCCAACCACTGGAACTTCGACCAACTCGCCATTGCGGCACTTCACCGTCACCCGGCTTCCCTGCGTGGAATCGTCGACATGGACATAGGCCAGCGCGATGGCGCGGCCGAGCGTTGGCGAAAAGCCGACAGAGGTGATCTGGCCGACGGGATCATTGCCGCGCAGCACCAGGCAACTCTCGCCGGGTATGTCCCTTGCGTCAGCGGGAAACTGCAGGCCGACCAGCTTGCGCGACTGGCCGAGCCTCGCGCGCATTTCGATGGAGCGCTTGCCGACGAAGAACGGCTTCTTCTTCGACACCGCCCAGCCGAAGCCGAGTTCGTCCGGCGTGGTGATCGCATCTGTATCCTGGCCGATCAATATATGACCTTTCTCCAGCCGCAGGATGCGCGAAGCCTCCAGCCCGTAGGGCGTGAGGCCATGCGGCTTGCCGGCTTCCATCACCGCGTCCCACAGCGCCGGCGCGAGGCTGGACGGACAATGCAATTCGAAGCTGAGTTCGCCGGTGAAGCCGATCCGCATCAACCGCACTGGCACGCCGGCGACGATGCCTTCGCGACCGCTGAGATAGGGGAAGGCTTCGCGGCTGAAGTCGATGTTGCTTTCCAGCGCCTCGAGCACCGACCGCGCCTTGGGGCCGGTGACGTTCAAGCCGGAGAAGGCGCCGGTGAGATTGAGGACATCGACCTTGAGCCGCCACTGCGCGTTCCAGAACAGCATGTCGGCGTAGACCCGCGCGACGGCGCCTGTGGTGGCCGTGACATAGAAGCGGTCGTCGGCCATGCGATAGGCGACGCCGTCATCGACCACCGAGCCCATCTCGTTGAGCATCAGGCAATAGCGCACGCGCCCGACCGGCTGGTTGGCATGCGCCATGGTGTAGAGCCGGTCGAGGAATTCGCCGGCATCCGGCCCGCGCAGCTCCAGCTTGCCCAACGTCGAGACATCGAGCAGGCCGACGCCTTCGCGCACGGCCATGATCTCGCCGCGGATCGCCTTTTGCGCATCCCTCGCATCGCCGTAGAAATAGGGCCGCCACCAGGCGCCGACCGGTTTCATCACGGCGTTGAGCGCGAGGTGCCTGGCGTGCAGCGCGGTGCGCCGCTCCAGCGGTTCGTGATGGCCGGCAAGCACGCCGAGCGTCTCCGGGCCGACGGGAGGACGCGCCGTCGTGATGCCGACTTCGGCCACCGTCCGGTCGGTCGCCTCGGCGACAATCCTTGCCGTCGCCAGCGCCGAATGGCGACCCTGGCTCGGCCCCATGCCCACCGTCGTGAAGCGCTTGACCAGCTCGATCTCGCGATAGCCATCCTTGATGGCGTTGTGCAGATCCTTGACCTGCAGATCCTCATCGAAATCGACGAAATCGCGGCCGTTGGCATCGGCAACGATCGGCGGCACATGGACCGGGCAGGATGGTTTGATCTTGCCGAGGACTTTGTCTTGTACAACCGCATGGCCGAGCCGCTGCAATGCTAGCGCAGCCGCGCGACGGCCGCCGGCAACAGCGCCTTCCAGACCATTGTCTCCACCGACCGAGCCGGCAAGCCGCACGGGCCCTTTCGCCAGTGTGAGCGTCATCGATCCGGTGACGTCATCGTAGCCGACCTTGGCGCCTGCCTGGCAAGGCAGTTGCCACGCCGGCGCCTCGCCAGCGGAGATCGTCAGCAAGTCGCATTCGACCCAGCGGCCGCCGACGCGAACGCGAGCAAGGTGTCCACTTTTGCCTTCGGCGGCTTCAACCGTCACGGCCTTCTGGATCGCCACGCCTTTGCCGTGCAGTTCGGCTTCGAGCGGGCCTGGCAGGCCGCCGGAACGCGGATCGACGACCAGCATGACCGAGACGCCGGCCTCGACCAGATCGAGCGCAACGGCATAGCCTTCGTCGCTGCCGGTCAGCACCACGGCCTTTTGTCCGGGGCGTACGCCATAGTGGCGGATCAGCCGCTGCGCGGCGCTACCCAGCATGATCCCCGGCAGATCGTTGTTGCGGAAGATGGCCGGCTGTCCGATAGCGCCGGTGGCAAGGATCACCTCGCGCGCCCGTGTGCGATGGAGCCGGTCGCCCTTTATCAGCGGCAGCCAATTGTCCTCGTACCAGCCATTGCAGAGCGTACCGGTCATGATCCGCAGATTGGGAAGCGCCTCGATCCGCGCCGTCAGACCCGCAAGCACCGCCGGGTCATGGCGACCATAGGTCAGCGATCCGCCGATCTCGGGGTTCTCATCGCAGAGTACGACATCTGCACCCGCTTCGGCAGCTGTGACCGCCGCATTCAACCCGGCCGGGCCGGCGCCGACGACCAGCACGTCGCAGTGCAGATGCGACTTGTCGAAATGCCGGTGCGCGGCCTTGGTGTCGACGATGCCGAGCCCCGCCTTGCGGCGGATGATCGGTTCCCAGAATTTCAGCCAGCTGTCGCGGCGCGGCCCCATGAAGGTGCGATAGTAGAAGCCGACCGGCAGGAAGCGCCCAAACCTGTCGATGATGGCGTCGCGGTCACGCGCCAGCGAGCCGTTGACGTTCTGCGCACTGACCTCCAGGCCTTCGCTGACCGGCGTCCGGTCTGCGGCGACGTTCGGCTCGGAAGGCAGCTGAACCAGCGTGTTGGCTTCGGCGCCGTTCATGCTGAAGACGCCGCGCGGGCGGTGGTATTTGAACGAGCGCGACAACATCCATTGCCCCGACGCGGCGAGCGCGCTGGCGATGCAGTCGCCGGCATAGGCCTCGAAGCTCTTGCCCTCGAAGCTGAAGTGCAGCAGGCGCGTCCGGTCGATGCGGCTACCGAAAGGGGCGGGCAGGCGGTTCATGACTGGCCGCTGCGTTGCGAGGCATCGAAGGTGCGGATGATCTCGTTGCTGACCAGATCGCGCTCGGCGAGGAAGAAATAATTGCTCGGCACGTGCCGCCACCACTCGACCACGACGCCCCTGCGGTTCTCGGCGCGGAACAGATGCCGCGACCAGTCGGCGTCGGCGGTCGTCGCCGGGTCGAGCATCTCGCGCACCGGCCCGAAAGACTGGAACTCGTCTATGTTGCGCGGACCGTTCATCGGGCAGGTCAGGATCTTCATCGTCAGTGGCTCGCCGCCGTCGCGCCCATTTCGTTGAGCAGTTGGAAGGTTTCGAACCGCTCCAGCGCGAACGGCTTCAATATGTCGGGCACGCGGCCGGTGGCGATGGTCTCGGCCATGCGCTTGCCGGCAACCGGGGTCGCCTTGAAGCCCCATGTGCCCCAGCCGCAATCGAGCCACAGATTGTCGAGCGGGCTGGCGCCCATGATCGGGCTGTAATCCGGCGTCATATCGGTAATCCCGGCCCATTGCCGCAGCAGCCTGACACCTTGCAGGAACGGAAAGAGATGCACCGCGCCTTCGGCGAGGTGTTCCTTCATGTCGAGCGTCGAGCGCGTCGAATAGAGCTGGTAGGGATCGGAGCCGCCGCCGATCACCACCTCGCCGCGCGACGACTGCACGAGATAGGTGTGCAGCGAGACGGAAGAGACCAGCGTGTTCAGCCACGGCTTCAGCGGCTGCGTCACCATCGCCTGGAGCGGATAGCAGCGGATCGGCAGTTCGACGCCGGCCATCAGCGCCACATCGTAATTCATGCCGCCGGTGGCGATCAGCACCTGGCCGCAGGCGATGCGGCCGCGGTTGGTCTTCACCGCCTGGACCCGGTCGCCGGTGACCTCGAACCCTTGCACTTCGGTGCGTTGATGGATCTCGACGCCGCGCCGCGACGCCTGCGCGGCATAGCCCCAGGCCACGGCATCATGCCGTGCGGTGCCACCATCGGCATGCCAGAGACCGCCAAGGATTTCGAGCGCGCCGCCATAGTCCATGTTGAGGGACGGCACCAAGTCTTCGACTGTCTTCTGGTCGACCACTTCGGTGCGTGTGCCCAGATGCTTGCCCATCTCGGCACGTGAATGGAAGCTGCGCAGCGTCGCTTCCGTGTGCGCAAGCGTCAGCTGGCCGCGCTGCGAAAACATGACGTTGAAGTCGAGCTCCTGCGACAGCGTCTCGAACAGCGCCACACCCTCCTTGTAGAAGGCGATGCCTTGCGGCGTGATGTAGTTGGAGCGGATCGTCGTGGTGTTGCGCGCCGTATTGCCGCCGGCGAGATAGCCCTTCTCGAGCACGGCGACGCTGGTGATGCCGTGGTACTTCGCCAGATGATGCGCGCAGGACAGGCCGTGGCCGCCGCCGCCGATGATGACGACATCGTAGGACGGCTTGAGCGCCGGCGTGGCGGGAATGTCCTCGCTGACCGGATAATCCCGGCTGAGACCGTATTTCAGCAGCCTGAGCGGCATGTCAGTCTACCACGCCGGCCGCTGGAGGATCTTGCTGATCACGGGAGGATCGTAGAGCAGCGCAGAGAGATCGGAAAAGCGGCTGTCCGGATCGGTGAGCGACAGGATGGCGTCGCGGATCGCCATGGCGCGGCCCCGTCCGAGCACGGGTGTCGCGAACTCCAGATACTTGGCCTCGATCTCCCTTGATGTCAGCGGCGCTTCCGGTCCGCCGCGGGCATGGACGTCGCCCGAAGCCAGCACCCGCCCGTCGGTGGTGGTGATGGCGACGTCGGCCCAGCGGCCTGCCGGGAAGCGGACGCTGTGACGCTCCTGCTCCGACACGCTGATGCGGGCGAGCATCTCAGCAACGACGGCATCCTCGAGCCCGGCACCGGAAATATGCTCCAGCCCGATGCGGCCATGCAGGATGAAAGTCGCAACCGCGAAGCGCAGGCTATACTGCGCCTTCGACGTCGTGTCCGGCATGCCGTCGAACAGCGTCGCGGCATAGTGGAAACTGTTGACCTGGACATGGCCGATATCGGCCGGCGTCAGATGATGTGAAAGCACCAGTCCGCGCGTGGCGTCGATGGCCGCATGCGCCCAGCGGCAGATCGGGTAAGGCTTCACATATTGATGCAGCGCCTGCCAGAAGCTGCCGAGGTCCTGCCAATGCGCAGCCACTTCCGGCGCCTCGACAGTGATCGCCGGCGCGCCGGTGAAGCCGCGTTCGGCCAGCACCGCCGCCGACAGGCCGGTCAGCGCGCCGATGCCCGAACCGTCATGCAGCATCGTCGGCGTGGCGATCTCGCGCATCATCTGGCTGCGCGGGCCGTGATATTCGGCAATGCCGAGTGCCTCGCGCAGCTGTCCGTCGCTCAGCCGGCGCAGGCGCGCCGCTACGGCGGCAACGCCGAGCGCATTCCATGCCCCTGACGTGTGGTAGTCCGACACCGTCGCATGCAGTGCAATGCCGGCGCGGCCGGCGACTTCGTAGCCGACGGTGAGGGCTGCCAGCGCCTCCGGACCACTAAGCTCCGGAAGCTGTTCGGCCAGCGCCGCCAGCGCCGGCACCACCACCACGCCGATATGGCCCTTGGTCGGGCTGTAGCCGTCATGGCCGTCGAGATTGTCGATCTGCGTCGCGCAGGCATAGGCGGCACCCGCCAGGGAAGCGCGGCGGCCGTCGAAAAGCATGCGGGCGGAATGCCTGGGGTCGCTTGAATTGTAGAGGAGGGTCGCGGTATCCTTGGCGATCCTGCCGGCCTCCATCGGCCCTGCGGCAATCGCAATTCCAATCGTGTCGAGTAGGAGGTAGCGGGCTTGTTCCAGCACCGCCTGAGGGAAAACCGATGCCGGCCGGCGTAACACGAAGTCGGCCAGGCGCACGGCAGTCTCAGCGCTTGCGTCCGGCCCTTCACGGCGATGGGGCGACACAGCCACTTCTTCACTCCCTCTGTCGTCACGCCATCATTAATTTGGGTTCATCGTGCATTCACGCAATTAGTTCAGCGGCTTTGACCAAAAATATCTATGCCATGTCGCCTGCGTGCAATTGAACGCCGGCGGCTCCATGGTCTACCTATTCTGGCACAGCGCAGGAGCCGGAGATGAAGCCACCCCCGCCTTTGAACTATATCAGGTCGTTCGAGAGCTCGGCCCGGCATCTCAGTTTCACCATGGCTGCCAAGGAGCTTGGCTATACGCAGGCCGCGGTCAGCACGCATGTCCGCTCGCTCGAACATTACATCGGCCGGCAATTGTTCATCCGCTATCCGCGCAGCCTCAAGCTGACCGAGATGGGCGAGGCGTTCCTGCCGACCCTGCGTCAGGCGCTGGACCAGATCGACCAGGCGACGGAGGCGATCGTGACCTCGTCGCGCAACCGCACCGTGGTCGTCTCCTGTCCGATGAGCCTGGCGGAAAATTGGCTGGCCGGCTGCATGGCCGCCTTCCGCAAGAAGCATCCCGAAATCGAGATCGTGCTGCACGGCACGATCTGGGAAGATCTCAGCGAACAGGTCGCCGACATCACCATTTCGACGCGCCGCTTCGACGATCGCCCACCCGCCGCCATTCCGCTCTGGAATGACGAGCTGGTTCTGCTGTGCGCGCCTGCCCTGCTCGAAGGCGAGCACGCCGTCAAAGCGCCGGAGGATATCCTCAAGGTGGACCGGATCTTCGTGCACGGCCGCCAGGAATACTGGCAGGTCGTTGCCACCGCGCTTGGCGTCGACATGCAGGATTTCGACAAGGGCCTGTCGACCAACGCCTCCAACATCGCGCTCGAACTTGCCGCCATGGGCGCCGGTCTCGTCGCCACCCAGCGCTCGCTTGCCCACGCGTATCTTAGGCGCGGACTGCTCGTCGAACCGTTTCCGGTCCGGCCGCCCAGCCCCTGGAATTACTACCTGACCGAGACCCATGTCTCCAAGGGCAACATCGCCCGCACTGTGCGCGAATGGATCGTCGCGAGGGCGCAGGAAGACAGTGCCTGAGGAGTGGTCGCCGACATCGGCACGACCGAGCGCGAAAAAATTTGAGACGCCAATGGCATCGTTTTATTAGGCCTTACAGGCCGGTTTTCAGCGGTTTGTGAGGGCTCAAGCCCTTCCGGGATTTTTGCATCGCCTCTAACATTCCCTGCGTAATGGGGAATGAACGGGCGGAAAGCCCAAACCGGAGAAGCAAACAATGGCACTTTTCAGGAGCAACGGTGACCGCGTCCCGGCGGTCATCGAAAGCTACGCAGATGAAGTCCGAAGCGGCAGGATGGACCGCCGCGAATTCCTCGCCATGGCGAGCGCGATGGGCGCCTCGACGGCGTTCGCCTATGCAATGGCCGGCCTTCCCACGCCGGCCGAAGCGGCAACGATGGAGCCCGGCAAGAAGGGCGGCATCCTGAAGATGCAGATGATCATCAAGGACATGAAGGATCCGCGCACATGGGACTGGTCGGAGATGGCCAATGTGCTGCGCCAGTGCAACGACTACATGATCCGCTACACCCAGGACTTCACCTTCGAGGGCCATCTCATCGAAAGCTGGGAGGTCAGCGACGACGCCACCGAATACACGCTGCATGTGCGCAAGGGCGTGAAATGGTCGAACGGCGACGAGCTCAACGCCGACGACATCGTCTTCAACATCGAGCGCTGGTGCGACAAGGCGGCCGAGGGCAATTCGATGGCTGGTCGCATGGCCACGCTGATCGACCCTGCGACCAAGAAGGCGATCGCCGGCGCCATCACCAAGATCGACGACCACACGGTGAAGCTCAAATGCGGCCAGTCCGATGTCACCATCATCCCCGGTTTCGCCGACTATCCGGCCATCATCGTCCACCGCGACTTCGACAAGAACGGCGCCGACATGACCAAGACGCCCGGCACCGGCCCGTATGAACTCATCTCCTACAAGGTCGGCGACTCGGCCTCGGTGCGGCGCCGCAAGGACTTCACCTGGTTTGGCGGCGAAACCTATCTCGATGGTGTCGACTGGACCGACTACGGCACTGACGCTTCCAACCCCGCCATCGCCAGCGCCTTCGAGGCCGGCGAGATCGACTGCAACTACCAGACCGTCGGCGGCACGGTGGATCTCTATGACGGCATGGGCCTGGTCAAGGAATCCGTCGTCACCGCCGGAACGATCGTGCTGCGCACCAACGTCAGCAACAAACCCTATGACGACAAACGGGTGCGCAACGCCATCCAGCTCGCGGTCGACAACGAGACGGTGCTGAAGCTCGGTTATAGCGGTCTTGGCCAGGTCGCCGAAAACCACCATGTCTGCCCGATCCATCCGGAATATTACGAACTGCCGAAAGTGCCGCGCGACCTTGCCAAGGCCAAGGCGCTGATGACCGAGGCCGGCCAGATGGATCATGAGTTCGAGTTGATCTCCTACGATTCGGACTATGTGAAGGACCCTGCCGACGTCGTTGCCGCGCAGATGCGCGAGGCCGGTTTCAAGGTGAAGCGGACGATCATCCCGGGCACTTCGTTCTGGAACGACTGGACGAAATATCCATGGTCGACCACCGAATGGGGCATGCGTCCGCTGGGCGTACAGGTGCTGGCGCTTGCCTATCGCAGCGGCGAAGCCTGGAACGAGTCGGCCTATGCCAATCCCGAATTCGACAAGAAGCTCAATGCAGCACTCGCCATTCCCGATACGGCCAAGCGCAAGGAGCTGATGAAGGATGTCGAGTTCATCCTGCAGGATTCCGGCGTTCTGGTGCAGTCATTCTGGCGCTCGCTCTACCGCCATCACGCCACCTATGTGAAAAACCTCAAAATGCATCAGACATTCGAACTGCAACTGGACAAGGTCTGGCTCGACAAGGCCTGACCTGTCAGCATCCAGGGGGCGGCTTGATCGCCCCCTGGAGTTTCGCCAAAGGCGACGAGAGCGAATTCATTGATCTGGAACAAGACAAGTCGCCGAACACAAAGGGAAGAAATCTCGATATGCGTACCCATGCACAAGCCGTTGTCATCGGCGGCGGCCTGATCGGCTGCTCGATCCTTTATCATTTGGCCAAGCATGGCTGGTCCGATGTGGTCCTGCTCGAGCGCGACGAGCTGACCTCTGGCTCGACCTGGCACGCCGCCGCCAACATTCATGGCCTGCATGACTCGACCAACATCAGCCGCCTGCAGCATTACACCATGGCGCTCTACAAGGAGCTGGAGACCGAGACCGGCCAGGGCTGCGGCATCTTCCAGCCGGGCTCGCTCTATCTCGCCCAGACCGAGGCACGCGAGCACCAGCTGCGGCTGCAGGAAGCCAAGGCACGGCGCTACAAGATGAATTTTTACGAAGTCGCGCGCGACGAGGCGGAGCGGCTGCACCCGCTAGTCGATTTCGACGGCATACGCTGCATCATGTACGAACCCGAAGGCGGCAATGTCGACCCGTCCGGCGTCACCGCGGCCTATGCCGCGGGCGCACGCCAGCGCGGCGCCGAGATCCATCGCTTCACACCGGTCATCGCCACGGAAGCTCAAGCCGACGGCAGCTGGATCGTGCGCACGCCCAAGGGCGAGATCCGCACGCAATGGGTGGTCAATGCCGCCGGCCTGTGGGGCCGCGAGGTCGCCGCGATGGCCGGCCTGCAATTGCCGCTGATCCCGACCGAGCATCAGTATTTCGTCACCGAGACCATCCCCGAAATCGCCGCCATGGGCCGCCGGCTGCCTTCGGTCGCCGACCGCGATGGCGAATACTACCTGCGCCAGGAAGGCCTTGGCCTGCTCATCGGCGCCTATGAGCGCAATATGAAGTTCTGGGCCGAGGATGGGACGCCGATGGACTTCGGCCACGAACTGTTTCCCGACGATCTCGACCGCATCGAGGACAACATGATGCGTGCCATCGCGCGCGTGCCGGCGGTCGGCAAGGCGGGCGTCAAGCGCGTCATCAACGGCCCGATGATCTGGTCGCCCGACAGCGCCGTGCTGTTCGGCCCGGTGCCGGAACTGCAGAACTATTTCTGCTGCAACGGCATCATTCCCGGCTTCTCGCAGTCCGGCGGCATGGGCAAGCTGGCGGCCGAGTGGATGATCGAGGGCGAGCCGTCGCTCGACATGTTCGCCTGGGACATGGCGCGCTTCGGCCATTGGGCCGGCAAGGCCTTCACCAAGGCGCGCGTGCAGGACCAGTACAGCCATCGCTTCAAGATCCATTTCCCCAACGAGGAGCGCGCCGCCGGGCGTCCCGTCCGCACCCGCCCCGCCTATGAGATGCAAAAGCAGATGGGCGCCGTCTTCGGCCTCAATTTCGGCTGGGAACATCCGCTGTGGTTCGCCGCCGAAGGCGAACCACGCGAGGAGACGAATGGCTTCACCAGGCAGAACTGGTGGGGGCCGGTCGGCCGCGAAGCGCGCATGCTGCGCGAGCATGCCGGAATCATCGACGTCTCGAACTTCGCCAAATACGAAGTCAAAGGATCGGGCGCCGAAGCCTGGCTGAATTCGCTATTTGCCAACCGCATGCCGGCCGAAATCGGCCGCTCCTGCCTGACGCCGCTGATCGGCAAGCGCGGCGGCATTGCCGGCGACTTCACGGTGACCAAGCTTGGCCAAGACGAGTACATGGTGTTCGGCTCGGGCATGGCCGAGCGTTTTCATCAGCGCTTCTTCAAGGCCGTTCCGTTGCCGGAAGGCACGACCTTCCGCTCGCGCACCGAGGAGATGGGCGGCTTCAACGTCGCCGGCCCGAAGTCGCGCGAATTGCTGCAGCGGCTGACCAATGCGGACCTGTCCAGCGAGACCTTTCCGTTCATGCGCTCCAAGCGCATCACGGTTGGCGGCGTCGACGTGGTGGCGTTGCGCGTCTCCTTCACCGGCGATCTCGGCTGGGAGCTTTATTGCCCGGCCGCCGACCAGGTCGCACTCTACGGCGCGCTGCTCAACGCCGGCAGCGAGGTCGGCGCCGGGCCGGTCGGTTCGCGCGCACTGATGTCGCTGCGTGTCGAGAAAGGTTACGGCAGCTGGAGCCGCGAGTACTCGCCCGAATATTGGCCGCAGGAGGTCAAGTTCGATCGCCTGGTCAAGATGGACAAGGGCGACTTCCTCAACCGCGACGCCTACGCGGCCATCGCCGAAAAGCCGGCGCGCGATCAACTGATCATGCTGTCGATCGCCGCAAAAGACGCCGACGCCACCGGCGGCGAGCCGATCTTCCTGCCCGACGGCACACCGATCGGACAGGTGTCGTCAGGCGCCTACGGCTACTTCGTCGAGCAGTCGCTGGCGCTGGGTTATGTCAAGGCCGGCTCCGCCAAAGCAGGCGACAAGGTGTCGGTGGCCATCCTCGGCCGGCCGCATGAGGCGGTGCTGTTGAGCGAGCCGCCCTTCGATCCCGAAGGCAAAAGGCTGCGGGCGTAGGTCTCGCTTCCTTCTATCGACGCAAAGCAGATTTCAACGACCGGAAACAAAGGGGAATCGCATGATCAAACGGCATCTGCTCAGCACCATGTTTGCCCTGGCCCTCACGTCCTCCACGCACGCGGCGGATATCAAGGTCATCAATGACGATGCCTGGTTCGCCGAAGGTCCGATCTGGTACCAGGACAAACTCTTCTACGTTGAGTATGGCCGCGGCACCGTGGACGTATGGGACGGCAAGAAGAACGAGATCTTCTGGAAGATGGATGGCTGCGGTCCTTCGGCGGTGGTGCCGACGACGACCGGCGAGTTGCTGGTCACCTGCTATGACAGCAACTCGATCGGCCGCATCTCCGCCGACGGCAAGACGCTGCCGGCCTATGACGAGGACACCGACGGCCAGCCGTTCAGCGGGCCGAACGACTTCGCGCCCGATAAGGATGGCGGCATCTATTTCAGCGGGTCGGGCAAGGGCGGTCCGCTGATCGACGCGTCGGCCTATTACATCGGCAAGGACGGCAGCGTGAAGAAGGTCGCCGGCGACCTGCACAATGCCAACGGCCTCGTCATGTCGAATGACGGCAAGATCCTCTATCTGGTCGAGACCGAGGACAACAGGATCATCGAGTTCGATGTCCAGGCCGATCACAGCCTGGGCAACCGCCGCGTCTTCCTGCGGCTCGACGATCTCTTCCCCAACCAGCCGCACATCTGGCCGGACGGTATCAAGATGGACAAGGCCGGCGAGATGTATATCGGCCAGAGCCCGCGCTCGCTGGATGCACCAGGCAAGATCATTGTCGTCGACAAGGACGCCAAGCTGCTGCGCACGCTTTCGGTGCCGTCGCCATCCATGCCCAACTTCGCCTTCGGTCCGGACGAGAAGGCGCTCTATGTGATGGCGCTCGACCAGATCGATGCGGCACCCTGGCACGGCAAGGTCTACGAGGTTCCGAACAAGTAGGCGTTCGCGGCTCAGCCGCCGAACCGGTCCAGCCAATGCCGGGCGAGGTCGGAGCGGCGGCAAATCCAAATGTCGGGATTGTTCCTGATCTTGTCGAGGAAGCGGGCGAGGCCGATCATGCGGCCGGGCCGTGCGGCCAGTCGGCAGTGCAACGACACCGTCATCATGCGCGGTGTCGTCTGGCCTTCCGCCAGCAGCCAGTCCACCCCGTCGCTGACATAGTCGAAGAACTGGCTGCCGGTTTCCAGGCCGGAGCCGCGCGAAAAACGGCTGTCATTGTTGTCGAAGCTATGCGGCACAACCAGATGTCGCTTGCCATCGACGTCGACGAAATAGGGCAGGTCGTCATTGTAGTCGTCGCAGTCGAACAGGAAGCCGCCATGCTCGACCACCAGCCGCCTGGTGCTGAGGCTGGGCCGGCCGGTGTACCAGCCGAGCGGGCGGATGCCGGTAAGCCGCTGCACTGTATCGACGGTCATGGCGATGTGATTGCGCTCCTCCGCCTCGCTCAGCGGCGCGTAGTCGATCCAGCGCCAGCCATGGCAGACGATATCGCTGCCGAGCTCGGCGATCGCCTTGCCGGCGGCCGGGTTGAGTTCCAGCGCCCGCCCGACGACGTAGAAGGTCGGCACGATGCCTTTGTCCCGAAACAGCGAGGCGAGCCGCCAGACGCCGACGCGCGAGCCGTATTCGTAGAGCGATTCCATGTTGCGGTTGCGCAGGCCGGGCACGGCGGGAGACACGGCCAGATCCGACAGGATCGTCTCGGAAACACCGTCGCCCTCATCGATGCTGTATTCGGCGCCTTCCTCGTAATTGACGACGATGTTGAGCGCCAGCTTGGCGCCGCCGGGCCAGGCTGCGGCAGGAGGCTTGTCGCCATAGCCGATGAAGTCACGGGCCGGCACATAGGACATCGCTGAAGTCTCCTCGTGATCGCTAAATCAACCGCCGCGCTGGTCGGTCAGGATGCGCAGCGCCAGGTCCATCATCTCCTGCGGCCCGACCGTGGCGCGCAGGCAATCGGTCAGGCCATAGCCGCCAAGGCTGCGCACGATGATGCCGGCGTCGCGCAACGCGGTGTCTGCAGCCGCAGCAGCCGCTGCATCGGGGAAGCGGATCAGCACGAAATTCGTCCGGCTTTCGGGGACGTCATAGCCTGCCGCTCTCAGACCCTGGGCGAAGCCGTCGCGGATCGCGGCGGTGCGAGCCACAGTCTCGCGCATATAGGCCTGGTCCTCTATTGCCGAGACGGCCATCGCCAGACTTGCAGTCGTGACCTGGTTCGAGTTCTGCAGCTTGCGGATTTCGGCCGCGACCGCAGGCGGGAACAATCCCCAGCCGACGCGCGCGCCGGCCAGTCCATAGGCCTTGGAAAGGCTGCGCAGCACGACGGTGTCGCCGCGTGCGACGAGCGCAAAGATTGGTTGCGGGTCCTGATCGTCGAACTCGCCATAGGCCTGGTCGATCACCAGCAGCACATCGCCGCGCAAGGCGGCGCGCAGGCGCAGCAGTTCGGAATTGCGGATGCAGGTGCCGGTCGGATTGCCGGGATTGCAGACGAAGACGATCCGCGTTGCCGGCGTGACCGCGGAGAGGATGCTGTCGACGGCAACGACGAAGTCGCACTCCGCCGCAGTGACGTAGACGGCATCGGCGCGCGCCGTGGCGGAGGCCGCGAAATTATAGGCATAGGCGGTGGCGAGCACTTCGTCGCCGGGACCGGCAAATGCCGCGATGGTGCAGCTGATCAGGTCCATCGAGCCGGCGCCGCACAGGATCAGCTCGCGCTCGACGCGATAGGCCTGTGCGATCGCTTCGCGCAACACCGTCCAGTCCGGATCGGGGTAGAGATGGCTGCGCGCGATCGCGTCCTGGCCGGCGGCAGTCGCTGTGGGGCTTGGCGGGAAAGCGCTTTCGTTCTGGGCAAGCGTCGGCCGGTCATAGCCGCCGAAATTCGCCAGCGCGAAGGCCGACATGGCCTCGACATGAGCGGCAGCCTTTAGCGGCATGCCCGAACAATCCTGATGACGCTCATTTCCCCCGAATTGCCTCTGTCGGAGCGGCTTTCCGAACAAGCTACAAGCCGCCCGGGCGTTCACAAGCAAAAACTGGCCGCGCAATGGCCGCGAAATTCTGGCCCTTCGCTCGGCTGCAATCCGGCGACGCTGGCGTCAGTGGTTGCAAAAGCGCCAGCAAGACCCGAAATGTCCGAGACAAACGAGTTCGGAAACGGCAATGCATCCAAGATTGCTCAAGACAT
Organism: Mesorhizobium sp. P2_F7; assembly: GCF_056403695.1. NCBI lineage: Bacteria > Pseudomonadati > Pseudomonadota > Alphaproteobacteria > Hyphomicrobiales > Phyllobacteriaceae > Mesorhizobium > Mesorhizobium sp. P2_F7. Next base: position 105,958 of record NZ_JBFUFA010000006.1, read on the forward strand.
TCCTCGCCGTGGCGCGGCACCGCAACATCACCCGCGCATCGCGGGAGGTTCATCTGGCGCAGTCGAGCGTCAGCGACCAGATCCAGTCGCTGGAAAGCGAACTCGGCGTGACGCTCTTCACCCGCTCGCGTCACGGCCTCGACCTGACGAAGGCCGGTGAGGCGCTGAAACCCTATGCGGAAGAGATCCTGCAACTGGCGGACGAGGCGCGACTTGCCGTCGAGGCAACGATGGAAGCGGCTGTCGGAACTGTGACAATCGGCGCGCTGGAGACGATTGCCACTGTTAAACTTCCGCAATGGCTGGCGTCCTTTCGAGGCGACCACCCGGAGATCGGTTTGCGGCTGAAAATCGCCGGCAGCGACGCTCTGCTGCGCCAGCTTGAAGAGGGCGAGATCGACGTCGCCTTCTGTTTCGACAAGGGCGGGCTCGACGAACGTCTGGCCAGGCGCACGATATCGGCGGAGCCGCTGGTCCTTGTCGCGTCCGCCGAAAATGCCGCTGCAGCGAGGCAGGGCGATCTCGCCGCGATGCGTTTCGTGGCGACGGAAGCCGGATGCGTCTACCGGCATCTGTCCGACACGGCCTTCGCCGAGACAGGCATGGCCGCACCAAAACTTGCCGCCGAAGTCGGCAGCATTGGCGCCATTGCTGGCCTTGTGGCGAAGGGTGTCGGCATGGGTCTGGTGCCGCGCCTGGCGGTCGCCGAGGCGCTCGATCGCGGCGAGATCGTCGAAGTTCCGTGGCCGGGCTCGGCCCGCACGGCGTCGCTGGTCATGGTCTGGCGCCGCAGGCGCGTGCAGCCGCCGGCGCTGAAACTGCTGCTGGCAGTAGCGAGTGAGACGTTCGTGCCGGTCAGATCAGCCGGTGACCACCCTCGACATGCAGAACCGTCCCTGTCGTAAAGCCGTTGCTCATCAGGAAGGCGATGGCGTCGGCGATATCGTCGGGTTGACCGATGCGCCCGACCGGCAGGCGCTTGGCCATGGCATCAAGCGTCTCATCCTTCCTGTCACCGGCCACAAAACTCCAGATCGGCGTGTCGACCCAGCCGGGTGAAACAGCGTTGATGCGGATCGGCGCCAGTTCGACCGCCAGCGCCCGCACCAGCCCTTCCAGCGCCGCGTTGACGGCGGCGACAACCGCGCCGCGCGCCACCGGCCGGTAGGCGGCAATGCCGGAGGTGAAGGTGATGGAGCCGTTTGCCGAAAGCTGCGGCGCGCCATGCTTGGCCAGCAGCAGCGGTCCATAGAATTTGCTTTCCACCACCCGCTGCGCGGCCTTCAGGTCGATCGCGGGCAGCAATTCATAGGCGCCTTCGATATCGGCCGCGGTGCTGACGATGTGATCGATGCGGCCGATCTGCCCAAACAGGTCGGCGACCTGATCTTCATGAGCGATGTCAGCCACGATGGCGCTCAAGCCGGCCGGGTTCCGCAACGCCTCGCTCGCCCGATTCAGCTTTTTTTCGCTGCGTCCGACAATGACGACTTCGGCGCCTGAGTCCAGGCAGCGCTTTGTCAGCGCCAACCCCATTCCGGAGCTGCCGCCAACGATGACGATCTTTGATTTCGCGATGTCCGTGTCTGCCATGTTCCGTTCCGATCCTGAACCGTTTCGGGCGAGATTTCGCAGACCGGCGGCAGGAGAGAAAACGAAAGAAAACGATAGTGCCATCGGAAGCTCCGATGGCACTTGTCGTCAATGTCGGCAGTCCGGTCAGTAGCCGACGGTGAAGCGCTGGCGAACATGCGCCGGCTTTTCGATCTCGTCGGTCATGACGATGGCATAGTCCTCGAAGGAAATGCTGCTGCCCTTGTCGGACGTCAGCAGCGTGTCTTTGCCGATGCGGTATTTGCCGGTCCGCTCGCCGGCAACGAACAGCGCCGACGGCGACAGCAAGGTCCAGTCGAGGTCATTGACCGTCCGCAGCGTGTCGAGGAAGTCGGCGCCCTTCTGCGCCTCGGCCTTGTAGATGTCAGGGAAGGTCGGTGTATCGACCAGGCGCTTGCCCGGCGCGACTTCGAGGCTGCCGGCGCCGCCGACGACGAGGTAGCGCTTGACGCCGGAAGCACGCACGGCGGCGATCAGCGTGTCGGGATCGCTGTCGAGGAAATGCACGGAGCTGATCACCGCGTCATGCCCCTTGATCAGCGCGGCGAGGCCGTCCCGGTCGAAGACGTCGCCCTTCTTCGCGGTTACGCCCGGCAGCGCAGCGATCTTGTCCGGATTGCGGGCGATGGCGGTGATGGAATGGCCACGGTCGGAAAGCTCTTTCAGGAGACGCGAGCCGACCTGGCCGGACGCGCCGATGAGTGCGATTTTCATGGGAGGTTCCTTTCGTCTTGGGTCGTGCAATAGATGGCAGTCCGACCGCTTGCGAAAAACAGCGATCAATCATACAAACTGTCTGATAAAATCAGACAATCGACATGACCGAACTTCTCAACCTCAACCGGCTCGTCTACTTCGCCACCGTCGTGGAGACCGGATCCTTCACCGCCGCTGCGGACCGGCTCGACGTCGCCAAGGCGGTGGTCAGCCATCAGGTCGGCAGGCTGGAGCAGGAACTTGGCGCAACGCTGCTGCGGCGCACGACGCGGCGCGTGACCCTGACTGAGGAAGGGCGCCTGTTCTATGACCGGACCGCAATCATCCTGCGCGAAGCCGAGGCGGCCTATGGCGACATCTCGCAACGGGCTGCGCAGCCGACAGGGATGCTGCGGCTGACGGCGCCGCTCGACTATGGCGAGAAGGTGGTGGCGCCAACCATCGCTGCCTATCTCAGAAAATTTCCAAAAATGCGGGTCGAAACGATCTTCGACGATGCCGTCAGCAATCTGGTCGACGAGCAGATCGACCTTGGCATCCGCGTCGGTTGGTTGGCCGATTCCAGCAATCTGGCGCGCCGGCTGGGAAGCCATGAACAATTCGTCGTCGCCAGCCCGGAGCTCGCCGGGCGGCTGCCGCGTGACGTCAGCCCCAGGCAAGCGAAATCGCTGCCATGGGTCGCCAATGCCCAATTGCGCGGCATCGGCCAGTGGGTGTTTTCGAGGGGCGGCGAGACGGTGCTGACCGAACTCAATCCCGTCGTTACCTGCGACAAGACACCGGGCGTGCTGTCCTGCGTGCTGGCCGGCATCGGGCTCGGTATCTTCCCGGATTACAGCGTCACCGACGACATCGCGCGGGGGCGGCTGGTGCGGCTGTTCGCGGACTGGAGCTTGCCGTCCGGTGGCATGCATGCTGTCTTCCCGCCGGCGCGCTTCAGGCCGGCCAAGGTGCGTGCCTTCGTCGACCTGCTGGTTGCAGCCGAAAGGCGGCGGGCGCGCAGTGCGGGCTGATTTCGGCACGAGCCGGCAACGCCGAAAGGGAACCTTTGTTCGGCCGGCGCTTTTGGATATGCTGCGATTCCGAACAGTCAGAAGGGTGTTGCCGATGACCACCAAGATCTTTGCGACCTGTGCGCTCGTTCTCGCTGTCGGCTGCAGCCTGTCCAGCGCTGCCATCGCCAAGGAAAAGCACCGCCATCGGCAGCCGGAACCCGAACGCTACGTTCCGGCCCATCGCGACCTTCTCTACGACCTGTTCGGCGGGCCGCGTTACTATGACACCATGCTGACCACCACGGCCGCCGGCGCCTGCTCCTACAACCGGGTCGGACCGGACGCGAATGCGTTGAACAAGATCAACGATCACCATTGCGGGAAATAGGCGGAGCGGGAAGTAGCGGAGCGGGAGCAGCAGCCGGCCGAAACCCTCGTTTGAGCGCTATCGCGTCAGGGTTCTGGCCGCGGCACGCCGGAGCGCCTGCGGCGGCTGGCCGAAGCTTCTCAGGAACGCGCGGCGCATCCGCCCGGCATCACCGAAACCGCTTTCCTCGGCGATGCGATCGAGTGGCGTGTGGCCAGTCTCCACCGCCATTCGCGCGGTTTCCAGGCGCAGCCGCTCGACAGCCTTGGCCGGCGTGGTGCCGGTCTCCGCAGTGAAGGCGCGGGCAAAATGTCTCGGGCTCATGGCGGCACGGTCGGCAAGGCGCTCCACGGTCAGAGGCTCGGCGAGCTTTGTTCGCATCCATTCGATCAACTCGACAAAACGCCCTGATCGCCCGCCGAGATCGACCAGCGCCGAGAACTGCGACTGGCCGCCCGGCCGGCGTTGATGGACGACAAGCTGCTGGGCGGTACGCCGCGCGATCGCCGGACCGAGATCATCCTCGATCAGCGCCAGCGCCAGATCGATGCCGGCTGAAATCCCGGCCGAAGTCCAGACGCCGTCATCACGGATGAAGATGCGCTCAGCATCGAGCTTCACTTTCGGATAGCGGCGGGCGAAATCATTGGTGCTCCACCAATGGGTGGTGGCGCGCCGGCCGTCTAGAAGCCCGGCTTCAGCCAGCAGATAGGCGCCTGTACAAACGCTAGCCGTGCGGCGGGGGCTCGCGTGCCGCAGCCAGGCGACGATCTCCTCGGCCGCAGACCTCGAACGTATGATCTCGCCGCCGGAAATCACCGCGGTGTCGAGTGGTACCGCAGCGGACAGCGGTCGGGCTGCAAGTCGTATTCCGGACGAGCTTTCGATCTCGCCACCGCCGGGCGCCAGCATCTCGAGCGCGTAGCTGCCGGGGCAGAAATGCTCCGCCAGTTCGAACRCCGCCGCCGGACCGGCTGCGTCCAGCAACTGGAATCCTGGATGGATGATGATGCCTATGGTCCTGCGCATGGCAGTTTTTGCCCGATCTATGTCATTTCAGACAAAGCCTAATGGAGCTAGGCTGATGGTCAAGCGTTTAGATCGGAAGGACTGAGCGATGAGGCTGCGCTTGATGCTGTGGATTTGTCTGGGCATCGTCCTGGTTGTCGCGGGGGCTGGCACCCTGTGGCTGCTGTCCCTGCCGTCGGCATCGCTTGCCGCCGTTCAGCCAGCCATCGATGCCAAGGAGATCGAAGACACGCTCGCCGCGCTGAAGCCGCCCAAGCGCCAGCGCCCGCTCATCGCCATCATCGGCATCAATGACGGCACCGAGACCACCGACTATCTGATGCCCTTCGGCATATTGCGGCGCGCCGACGTCGCCGATGTCGTCGCGCTGGCAACGCAGCCGGGCCCGATGAAACTCCATCCGGCTTTGCAGGTCGAGCTCGACGCAACGACAGCGGCGTTCGACGCCGAGCATCCCGAAGGCGCCGACTACGTCATCGTTCCCGCCATGATGCGCGATGACGATCCCGACGTGCTGAAATGGATCAGGAGCCAGGCAGCCAGGGGCGCCATCGTTATTGGTGTCTGCGCCGGCGCAAAGGTCGTCGGCGCCAGCGGATTGCTCGATGGCAAGCGGGCGACGACGCATTGGTATTCGCTGAACGAATTGCGCGAAAAACACCCGACGATCCACTATGTCGCCAACCGGCGCTTCGTCGTCGATCAAGGCGTCGCGACGACAACCGGGATCACCGCGTCGATGCCGATGATGCTGACGCTGATCGAGGCAATCGGCGGGCGCGCCAAGGCAGAAGCCGTTGCCCGCGATCTTGGCCTGGCGCATTGGGATGCCCGCCACGACAGCGGCGCCTTCAAGTTCACCCGGCCTTTCGCGTTGACCGCGATCGGTAACACGCTGGCCTTTTTCAATCACGAACAGCTCGGCATCAAGCTGACATCAGGCATGGACGAGGTATCGCTGGCACTGGTGGCGGATGCCTGGTCACGAACCTATCGCTCCGGCGCCGTGACATTTGCCGACGACGCGATCGTCAGCCGCGACGGCATCCGCATCCTGCCCGACCAGATCGCGGCCACTTGGCCGACGGAGCGTCTGGCGCCGAACGTTGCCGACGCGCGGCCGGTCCAGTCGCTGGACCAGACGCTTCGAGACATCTCGGCCCGCTATGGCGCCCGCACGGCCGACTTCGTGGCCATGCAGCTCGAATATCCACGAACGCAGTGAAGGATCTAGGCAGGCAGGGGCGCCAGCGCCGGGCCGTCGGTGCGAAACAGGTGGCAAGCGGCCGGCGCGATGTCGATCGCGATCGGACTGTGCAGCGGCGTCGTGTCGCCGCCTTCGGTGATGCGAGAACTGGAGGACCTCCGCGGCTTCGCGCACCCGCGGTCCTTCTCAGCGGCGGGAACGCCGGCGATCTTGAGCGCAAATCCCATATTCTCGGCCACGCTCATATGCGGGTAGAGCGCGTAGGACTGGAACACCATGGCAAGGCCACGTTCCGACGGATCGATGTCGTTGGCGCGCACGCCGTCGATCAGGAGATCGCCGGCGCTGATCTTCTCCAGCCCGGCGATCATGCGCAGCAGCGTGGACTTGCCGCAGCCGGACGGGCCGACGAAGACGACGAACTCGCGGTCCTCGACGTCGAGGTCGATGCCCTTGATGATTTCGACACTGCCATAGGATTTGCGCGCGCCGCGCAGTTTGAGCTCAGCCATGGCTTGCCTCCCTGGCATCAGCGGTCGCGCCCCTGTCCTTTTCGTCCTGCGCCATCGCCCGTGGCAAACCCGGTTCGCCTTCCCACAGGATCAGGCTGGCGGCGCCGATCAGCCCGGCGCGGTCACCGAGTTCGGCGCGCACGATCGGCACGTCGCGATAGGCCGGCATCGCCCGCTGCTGGACGACCGTTCTGATCGACGGCGCCAGCAGGTCGAAACCGTTGGACAAGCCGCCGCCCATGACGATCAGATCGGGCGAATAGAGATGCAAGAGATTGGTGAAACCGATGCCCAGCCACCTCGCTTCTGCTTCGATCAGGTCGAGAGCGTTGGCGTCGCCGGCCTGGGCCGCCTCGACGACATGCCTGGCCGAGACGTCGCGGTCGCCGGAAAGCCGCCGCAGCAGCGAGCCGTCGCCCGGGGCGGTCTGTCGCGTGGCGCGACGTCCGAGCGCGGTTCCCGAAGCAACGGCCTCGAAGCAGCCGATGGCGCCGCAAAAGCAGCGGTCGCCTTCGCCGGTGATGGTCATATGGCCGATCTCGGCCGCCAGCCCACGCCTGCCGTGATAGATGTGGCCGTCGGCGACGACGCCGCCGCCAATGCCGGTCGACACGGTGACGAACACCAGCGATCCACTGCCGCGTCCGGCGCCGAAACGCCATTCGCCGAGCGCCGCCGCATTGGCGTCGTTCTCCAACCGCACCGGCAAGCCGAAATGCTGCCCCAGAATGTCGATCAGCGGCACGTCGTGCCAGCCCGCCAGCGTTGGCGGCGCAATCACGATCCCCGCCTTGGGGTCCAGCGGCCCCGGCGCACCGACGCCGATGCCGGCAATTTCAGACTGCGGCTGTTGCGCTATGAGATCGCCGGCGAGCACAATGATCTGGCCGATCACAGCCTCCGATCCCGCACCGGCAAGCGTCGGCGCCGAGGCATGAGCGACGATACGGCCGTCGCTTTCGACCAGCGCGCCGCGCAGCGCCGTGCCGCCGAGATCGAAGGCCAGCGCAAGCTTGCTCATCAGGCCGCGACCTCCAGCCCGTGCAGCCAGGCCATGCGCCGGGCAAGGTCGGGATCGCCGAAAGCGAGCGAGCCCAGCACCACGGTCTCCGCACCCGCGGCGCGCAGCAGCGGCACGGTCTCGTGGCGTATGCCGCCATCCGCAGCGAGCACGATGTCAGCCTCGCGGCCGGCCTTGCGCATCAGCGCGCGCGCCTCGACCAGGCGCGGGCAGGCCTTCTCCGACAGGCTCTGGCCCTTGACGCCGATGGAGGTGCCGAGCAGCGTCACGAACGCCACTTCGGAAAGGAAAGGCGTGACGGCCGCGACCGGCGTCTCCAGCCGCAGCACCACACCGGCCTCGGCGCCGAACTCATGCGCCAGTTTCACGGCGCGCAGACCGGCCTCGCCGTTTTCGGCATGCACGCTGATCAGGTCGGCGCCGGCTTCGATGAACTGGCGCGTCTGGTCCTCGACGATCTCGGCTTCGACCATCAGATGCACATGGATCGGCTTCGCCGTCAGCCTGGCGATGCGCGCCACCAGATCCGGGAAGAACAGGAAGCCCGGGGTGAAGCGGGCGTCGGCGACGTCGATATGGTGAATGTCGGCATGGGCTTCGATGCGCTTGAGGTCGCGCTCCATATTGGCGAGATCGGCCGACCACAGCGAGAACTCGCCGATCAGACGGTTGCGCGGCAAGGCGGCGATTGCGGCGTGGCCGGACAGGGACTTGCTCGTCATGATCGAATGAGGCTCCGGAAGTTGCAGTTCGAAAAAATCATCGTTTCAGGCTCCGTAGCCGCGCATGGTCTGGCGGTTGGTCTTGACCGCCTTGGCCGGATCGGCGGCCGCAGTTTCGGACTCCTCCTCCAGCACCAGCCAGCCGTTGAAGTTGGGGGCAGCACCAGCGATCTCGATCACCTTCGCCGTATCGCAGACGCCCTTGCCGAGCATCGCCCAGGTGCCGCCGGCATCGACGTCCTTCAGATGCACATAGCGGATGCGGTCGCGATAGGTGGTCAGCGTATCCGCCATGTCCTGACCGCCGCGCAAGATGTGGCCGGTGTCGGGCACCCAGCCGACCAGCGAGGCGTCGATCAGCCCGAAGATTCGATCATAGTCGGCGCGGTCGAACAGCAGCGTGTTGTGATGCGAACTTGGATGCACCGCGACCTGGACGCCTGCATTGCGGCCGAGCTCACCGGCTTTGTTGTAAACCTCGGCGGCAATCGCAAACTTGTCATCGCGCGGCCCGTCGGAGACGACGGTGGCCGAGCCCATCGACACCAGCGCGCCAGGGAAGGCGGCGGCGAAATCGATCCAGCGTTGTGCGGTTTCCAGGTCGGCGTCGATCTTGTCCTTCAGCGTAAAGCCGCTCTTCGAGCCGAAGGCGAAGGACACCAGCGTCAGGCCGGTCGCCTTCAGCGCGGCGGCAAATTCCGCGGGATGGTTGCCATAGCGGCCGATCATCGTGTCGGTGATCTCGATGCCGGCGTAGCCGCCATCGGCGATCGCTTTCAACAGATCGTCGGGGCCGCCGGTGAACCGGTCTCCGAGCATTTCCCAGGTGAAGGTCTGGCAACCGACGTTCAGGTCTTTCACGTTCATCCTTTCATTCCTTGATATCCTACTTGACCGAGCCTGCGGTCATGCCGGCGAGGAAGAACCTCTGGGCAACGAGGTAGATGATCAAGAGCGGGAGCGAGCCGAGCACGCTCATCGCCATCATCTGGTTCCATTCGAAGGCGTGTTGCCCCATCAACAGCTGGATGCCGATCGGGACGGTGCGCATGGACGTTGACTTCGTCAGCGTCAGCGCAAAGAGAAATTCGTTCCAGCACAACAGGAAGGTGTAGACCGACGTCGCCACGATACCAGGCAGTGAAATCGGGACGATCACCCGCCAGAGTGCGGTCCAGCTGGTGCCGCCGTCGACAGCCACCGCTTCATCGAGATCGCGGGGCAACGTGTTCAGATATCCCGTCATCAGCAGGATCGCGTAGGGCAGCGTAAACACCAGGTAAGTCAGGATCAGCGCGACATAGGTGTCGAAGATGCCATACGAGACGACAAGCCCGAAGAAGGGGATCAAAAGCGTGATCGGCGGGATCGTCTGCGTGCTGATGATAAGCGTGTTGAGGCTGCCCTTGCCGCGGAAATTGAAACGGCTGAACCCGTAGGCCGCCAGCAAGGCGATCAGAACCGTCAGCACGGTCACCGCTCCGGCCACGAAGTAGCTGTTGAAGAAGAAGCGCAGCTTTACCGGGTCGCCAAGGATGGCCGCATACGCTTCCAGCGTGAAGGCCTTCGGCAGGACGGTTGGTGGCAGGGCAAAGATTTCGGTATTCGACTTGAACGAGCTGCTCAGCATCCAGTAAATCGGGAAGGCCGCGAAAAACAGCCCTGCGGCAAGCGCGACATGGAGCGCGACGGTGATCAGCCTGTCTTTCGGCGTGTGCCTTTTCCTCATGGTGACTACCGAGCCTTTTGATAGCGGATGTAGAAGAGCGTCAGGCCGAGCGAGATCAGCAGGATGACCACGGCGCTCGCCGACGCCTGCGAAAGGTTGTAGCTCGAAAACGCCAGCTTGTAGGTGTAGGTGCTCAGCACCTCGGTCGAGTAGATCGGACCGCCGCCCGTCGTGATCCAGATCAACGGGAAGACCTGCATGGTCCAGATGAAATCGAGCAGCGAGATGCTGATGATGATCGGCATCAGCTGCGGGATGGTGATGAAGATCAGCTTCTGGTAGGCCTTCGCTCCATCGATATCGGCGGCCTCGTAGAAATCCTTGGGAATGCCCTGCAGGCCCGCGAGCAGGCTGACCATGAAAAGCGGGTAGCCCGCCCAGATATTGGCGAAGGTGACGGCGTGCAGCGCGGTCTCGGGCGAGGAAAACCATTCGACCTTGGAACCGATGATGCCCAATTGCAGGAGAATGCTGTTCACGACGCCGTTCGGCTCGAGCAGAAGGCGCCAGATCACCGCGATGATCACCGCGGTGAACAGCCAGGGCAGTATGTAGAGCACGCGCAGAATATTACGCAACATCGGATTGATGCGGTCGCTGTTCAGCATGAGCGCGAAGATCATGCCGATGGTCATGTGGAAAATGACACTCATGCATGTGAAGTAGAGCGTGTGCCACAGCGATGCCCAGAACACCGGATCGTTGAAGATCGCCTGGTAGTGTTTCAGTCCGGCAAAGGATGGGTCACGACGCAGCACCGCGCTGTTCTGAAACGAATAGCCAATCACCGTCACCATCGGCAGCAGCATCAGAAGCCCGATTATGAGCAGCGAGGGCGACAGATAGAGGTAGGGTGCGACCGCTCGTTTCAGCTTGTGGTGGGAGCGCTTTTGCCGGGTCATGTGCCAACCTTGGGATACACCTTCAAGAGAAGGTAAGCTTCAAAAACAGGTCCATCTCAAATTGCCCATCCGTTGGTGCCGGGTGGCCCGCCCGAAGTCAGGCCACCCGGTCGAAGATAGCAAACGCGGAACAGGCCGATCAGAATTTCGCCATCCAGCCCTTCTGGGCGGCGGCGGCCGCCTGTTCCGGAGACTGCTCGCCGGCGAGCATCTTCTGGGCTTGCACGTCGAACTGGGTCATCAGGTCTTCAGCCACCGGCAGGCCCGTGAACTCGTTGGCGAGATAACCGGTCTTGAAGATTTCGAAAGCCTTGGCGAAAGCCTTGTCCGAGGTCACGAAATCGGGCTTGGCGTTGACGTTGCCGGGGAAGGCGTTGGCCAGCGACACCAGCTTGGCGTTGACCTTTTCACTCATCAGATATTGGACGAGCTTCCAGGCCTCCTCCTGATGCTTCGAGCTCGCAGAGATGCCGATGCCCCAGGAGGCATAGGGAAGGCCGCGCTTGCCCGTATAGCCCTCCACGACCGGGACCGGGATGATGTCGAAGTTCAGACTGGGATTGCGTTTGCGGATGAGGTTCACATGCGCGAGCGAGTCGACCATCATCCCGACCCGGTCGTTGACGAATTCCTCGACCTTTTCCTGTTCGGTCTTGGTGGCGATTCCGGGCGAGATGGTGCCGGCGTCGTTGAGCGATTTGACGAAGGTGAGCATGTCGACAACCGGCTTGCCCTCGAGAGCCGGCTTGCCGTCCGCCATCATCGACTGACCCGATGCCCAGACCCACGACATCATGTCGTTCTGCACACCGGACGGCGTCTGCAGCGATAGCGGCAGCACCCAGCCATACTGGTTCTTGTCGGCTTGGGTCATCTTCTTGGCGGCTTCGAGAAACTCGGCGCGGGTCGACGGCAGCTTGGTGACGCCCGCCTTGGCGGCGAGGTCCAAATTCACGAAGACCGGATAGACGAACGAAGCCACGGGAAACATCACCGCCTTGCCGTCCACCTTGATGATGTCCGCGACTTGGGCTTTGTCAAACTTGCTCGCATCCATCATCGGGTTCAGGTCGGCCAGCGCACCCTGCGCGTTCAGATTGTTCACCCATGCGCCGTCGAGACCGACGACGTCGCTAAGCGTTCCAGTTGCGGCACCAACCGAGATCTGGTCTCGCGTGGTCGCATAGGGGCCGCTGACCAGCGTCACTTTGATTCCGGGGTTTGCAGCCTCGAAGTCATTCATGATTGCCCTGAGCGATCCGGCCGGCAATTCAGGCTCCCACCATTGGGTAAATTCCAGCGTCGTGTCCGCCATGGCGCTGGTTGCGCCAAGCAACCATGCGGCCGCGGCCATTTTCAGCATCGCGGGTTGTATCCGAAACATCACTTTCTCCTCCTTCTTCAAGATCGACCGCACAATGCGGACGATCGCCTGTTTTGTTCAGAAGCCTTTTTTCAAGTCTCTTCCGCAGGCACCTCGCTCCCGCCCGCGGTCTTCCACAGATCTTCAGATCGCCAGGTGCGTTTCGGGATCGAAGAAATGGAACTTGGCATCATCCACGGCCAACCGGATTTCCGAGCCGGAGCGGACGGCGCTGATCGGCTCGAATCTCGCCACCGCGTTCGATGCCAGGCCGAAATCGTCCACCGCGTCCGGATCGCCGGAGTCCACCCGGACCGCGTCGATGTTCAGGTGGACGATCTGTTCGGAGCCGAGTTCTTCGATCGAAGTCACCTTTGCGGGTATCGTCTGATACTTGCGGCCCGATTCGAGGCTGCTGTCATAGAGATCCTCCGGTCGTATCCCGAACACGACCTTGCGCCCCGCATACGACTTCAAACCCGGCCTGCGCACGAAGGCTGCATCCTGCAGCCGAATGGCGAAGGTGCCTGACATCAGTTCGTCGCCCGTCAGGGTCGCCTCGAAAAGGTTCATCGAAGGAGAGCCGATGAAGCCGGCAACGAAGGCGTTCACCGGCGATTCATAGAGCCTCTTGGGTGTGTCGACCTGCTGCAGCACGCCGCCTTTCAACACCGCGACCCTGTCCCCCATCGTCATCGCTTCGATTTGGTCGTGGGTCACGTAAATGGTCGTTACACCGAGCTGCTTTTGCAGGCTGGTGATTTCGGCGCGCATTTGCACACGCAGTTTCGCATCCAGATTGGAAAGGGGTTCGTCCATGAGAAAGGCGGCCGGCTCGCGCACCATGGCGCGGCCCATGGCAACCCGTTGACGCTGTCCGCCTGAAAGGTTCGCGGGTTTGCTGTCCAGCAAAGACGTCAGCTGAAGGGTTTTGGCGATCTCGTCCACGCGCTTCTTGCGCTCGGCCTTGGGCTTGCCTGCCAGCCGCATCGAAAAGGCGATGTTTTCGAACACCGTCATATGCGGGTAGAGGGCGTAGCTCTGGAAGACCATCGCGATGTCGCGGTCCTTGGGCGGCATGTCGACGACGTCGGTACCGCCGATCCGAAGGCTGCCGCTGGTGATGTCCTCCAATCCCGCGATCATCCGCAACGCTGTGGATTTGCCGCAGCCGGAAGGCCCGACGAGAATCAAGAATTCGCCGTCCCTGACCGACAGGTTCAATTGGTCGATTGCGTGAAAATTGTTCCCGTATGTCTTGCAGATATTCTCAAGAACGACTTCTGCCATATTCCTCTCCTCCACAAGTCTAAGCCACTGATTTTTATGGTTGTCCTCGGCTTATGTTCACCTGTGAAATATATCCTCGGATGGTTCGGGCTATGTTCCGGTATCGAGTTGCGCATATTTCAGTTCGACTGCCGACGGCGCGTTCGTCGACGCCAGGAGTTCCGTGACCTGGTCGGCGGTCGGAAGCGCCTCGCGCCCGCCACGCCCCGTTATCGAAAGGGCCGCCGCCGCTGCAGCGAATGCCACCCGCCCGGCCGTATCGGCTCCGCGCGTCAACGCATGGGCATAGGCGCCATGAAAGCAGTCACCCGCGCCGGTCGAGTCGACGACCGCAACCTGGTGCGGGGGCAGGTGCCAGAGAGCTGTCTCTTCACGCCCGCGATAGTAAACGCCCCTCCCACCATCGGTCAGAACCACTGCGGACCGCGACGGCAACCAGAATGCATCGAGCATCTCGGCGGGCGATCGGCACCCCGTGGCAGTCCGCGCAAAGCCAAATGGAAGAATGAGATGGTCGCAGAGCGCGATCAGCCGCTCCGTGCCTGCGCCGCTGCTCCACTCGATATCGCCGAGGATCGCAAGGCCGAGGTCGCGAGCCCGAGCCACGACATCCAACGACCGGATCGCATAGCCATCGACGATCAGGACGGTCGCGCGGCTTAGGATATCGTCCGGAAAGTCCGGCGCGGTGCCCAGCATCGCATCGTCGTCATACGCAATGAAGCGCTCCCCGTCCGAGCCGACGGTGATCCGCGAGCGCACCGGGCGCGCGTCGGGATGGCGCGGCGCGAATGCGGTTTCAATACCGCTCGCCACGAGATCGAGCTGCATGGCGTCGTCCGCGGCACTGCCCAGCCATCCGATGAACCCGGCGCTTCCGCCGAGCCGCGCGACGGCGACCAGCGCCGTCGCGACATTTCCCCCGAAGGCGCGGGTACTTTGCAGAACCTTCCCCTTGCCCGCCGACAACGGCTGATCGACATAGACGATGTCGTCGATCGCAATAGCGCCGAAGCCGAGGATTGAGGGGACGGTGGGCATCGTTCAGGCACCCGCCTTCGCCAGGGCGTCTTGCGCCGAAAGGCCGTCATGGATGACGCCGCGAAAGGCAAGAGCTGCCTTCTCCGGATCGCCATGCCCCCAGAGATTGCGGCCTACCACGGCACCGCGCGCGCCGGCACGGATGGCGTCCGCCGTCTGCTGAAGCGCGCCGAGCAGCGTATCGGTCTTTGGACCACCCGCGATCACAACCGGCACCGGGCAGGTCCGGACGGTCTCGCGGAACGACTCGAAATCGCCCGTGTAGCCGATCTTGATCACGTCGACGCCGGACTCGTAGCCGATGCGCGCCGCATAGGCGATCTCGTCGGGGGTGAAGACGATTTTTGCGCCGTCGGTGAAATCGCGAGGGTAGATATGCGCCACCACGGGCATGCCGTAGCGGGCGGCTGCATTCACCGAATCGGTCAGCCAGCGTATGTATTTGCCCTCGGTCGCGCCGCGCACCGGAATGGCCACGGCCAACGCGTCGGCCCCCGCGCGCACCGCATCCTCGGGCGTTGCGATCAACTCGCTGATGCGATCGTCCGCAGTGAAGCAGCCCGCCTGGATCACCAGGGAAGCTTTGCCCGCATATTGCGGCCACAGATGGCGCGCGGTGCCAGGCTGGATGCTGACATAGTCGGGTTTGCCCGCCATGACGCGTGCGAGCGCACCCGGCAGGTCGGCAAGGCCGCCTTTGCGCACGTCGCCATAGCCGACGAAGTGGTCGACCGCGCCGCCAAAAAGGTGCCCAGATGGATGCGAGAAGAGGCGCGCAAGACGCACTTTGGTTCCTAGGCTCATGAGTTCAAAATTCCCCAATCGTTTGATTTCGAAATCCTGAACCCAGTATTTGCGAAAGAAATAGGAAATTCAATCTTTCGAAACCTTTCGAAGTTGCGTATTTTTGGTAAGGTGGAGCGAAGCCGGGAGCAGTTGCCTGGCGCAGGAGGCAAGGGCAGGACAATGTTGTCGGAGCAGAGACGCCAATCGATCTTGAGTGAAGTGCAGCGCAGCGGACAGGTTCGCACGAAGGACCTGTCGGACGGCTTTGGCGTGTCGGAAGTCACGGTGCGCACCGACCTCGAGATACTGGACCGCAAGGGACTGCTGACCAAGACCCGTGGAGGGGCGGTGACCCGGACCACCGATTCGACCACGGCCGCGTTCGCCCGGCGGATGCAAACGAACCTCGATGCAAAGAAGCGCATCGCCCGGGCGGCGGTAGACCTGTTCGAGGACAACCAATCGGTCATCTTCGACGGCGGCTCGACATTGATGCAGCTTGCCATGCAGTTACCACCGCTCAGCAATGTCGTGGTCGCGGCCACGGCCATGAATATCGTGCAGCATCTTATGCATCGTCCTGGGCTCGACGTTCATATGATCGGCGGCCGGGTCTATCCCGACACGGTGAGCACGCTGATCACAGATGCCGATACGGCTCTCGGCGGCTTGGTAGCGCATCAGGTCTTTGTGGGAGCGCATGCGATAGACTCGTCACTGGATGTGGTCGACGTGAACGAAGACATGGCACGAACGAAGCGAAACCTCGTTCGCATGGCCCGGCGCGTTGTCCTCCTCGCCGATTCGAGCAAATGGGGCGTCAGCGGGACCTCCAAGGCATTTTCGCTGTCGGCCGTCGATGTGGTGATCACCGACGATGGCCTGCCCGGTCCAATACGCAGCCAGCTTGATAAGATCGCGGCCAAGGTGATCTATGCCTGAACCCGTCTCGGTCTCTGACCGCGACGAAAAGATCCAATGCGCGCATGACCCACGGGCATCGTATCGGCGGTCTGCCGTTTTTCATGACAGTCATGTTCTCCTCCTCAGGCTGGCGGCCTCCCAACGCTGCGCCAGAATTATCGCATGCTCTATAAAAATTTTACGCGCGTCAACATTTAAAATCCTGTATAGCGGACTGTGAAGGTGGACTGCTGCAGCCGCGATGGTCCCAAAGCATGCCAATAGCTTCGGAGGAAAAGCTGGAAATGCACGGAAAATCAAAGACAAAGCTCGGCATCGGTGTGATCGGCTGCGGCAACATCTCGATGACCTATCTGCGCAATGCAGCGCTGTTCGGCGGTGTCGAGCTGCGCGCCTGCGCCGACATTTCGGCCGACATGGCTGATCTGCGCGCCAGGGAATATGGCATCCGCGCGCTTGGCGTCGACGCGATACTCGCCGACCCCGACATCGATCTGGTGCTCAACCTGACCATTCCGGCGGCGCATTTCGACATTTCGCTTTCAGCGCTTTCGGCGGGCAAGCATGTCTTCACCGAGAAGCCGCTGGCGACCTCCGCTTCAGACGGTCGGCGTCTTGTTACTGAGGCGGTAAGGCGCGGCCTGCTGATCGGCTCGGCGCCGGATACTTTCCTGGGTGCTGCCGGCCGGCGTGCGCGTCGGCTGATGGATGACGGCGCCATCGGCCGCCCTGTGACCGGCACCGCCTTCATGATGGGACGCGGCATGGAGCACTGGCACCCCAATCCGCAATTCTATTATCAGCCCGGCGGCGGGCCGGTGTTCGACATGGGCCCCTATTACCTGACCATGCTGGTCAATCTGCTCGGTCCGGTCGAGCGCGTCATGGCGATGGCGACGCGTGGCCAGGAAGAGCGGCTGATCACCGCCGAGGGTCCATTCAAGAACACGACCTTCAAGGTCGGCACGCCGACCAACATCCTGTCGCTGCTCGAGTTTCGCTCCGGCGCCACCGTCACCTTCGGCGCGTCCTGGGACGTGTTCAAACACTCCAACCATCCGGTCGAACTGCACGGCACCGAGGGTTCGCTCAGGCTGCCTGATCCCGACACGTTCGGCGGCACGGTCTCGCTGTCGGCGCGCGGCGCCGACTGGGCCGATTTCGCTAGCGAAAGCGAACTTTACGGCGCCCGCAACTGGCCCTATGCCGCGCCCGACCGTGCCAATTACCGCATGCTCGGCGTCGCCGATCTGTCGCGCGCGCTGAACACAGGCAGAAAGCCGCGCGCTTCGGGCGAGCTGGCGCTGCATGTGCTGGAGATCATGGAGGCGATCCTGGCTTCGGGCGAAAGTCGCGGCTCCGTCGCCGTCAACGGCACGGTCGACCAGCCGCCGCTGCTTGGCGAGGAGGAAGCGGCAAGCCTGCTTGCCTGAGGTTCAGGCCGACTGACGCATCACCAAAGCGGCGTCGAGGCTGACCTTCGGCGCGACGCTGGCTGTGTCCTCGTTGAGCAAGGCAAGCAGCGTCTCGACGCTGCGCCCCGCCATGGCGGCAAAATCCTGTGCGATGGTGGTCAAAGCGGGGCAGGTGTAGCGGCTCAGCGGATGGTCGTCATGGGCGGCGACGCGCAGGTCGCAATCGGCCTTGCGGCCGACCCTCTTGCCCTGCGCGAAGGCCGCCGCCATCACGCCGAAGGCCAGGCGGTCATTGGCGCACAGTATGGTCTTGCCCGGCAGGCCGCCAGCTCCAAGCATCTGTTCCATCTGCTCGTAGCCGATGCGCTCGAAATCCCATGTGTAGTCGCTTGTGTTGCCGATCACCACCGGCTGCTGGCCCAGCCGCTGCATGGCGCCGAGATAGCTGTTCAGCCGCTCCGGCGAATTGTGGTTGACGTGCGGGATATCGAAATAGACCGGCGCGTCGCCGGAGCGGCAGAGATAGTCGACGATGGTCGAGACGCTCTGGGCGTTGTTGTTGCCGACGAAGGGTGCGCCGCCTTCGAGATAGGTGTCGAAATAGACGACCGGCATTGTCTGCGTCAGCTTCTCCAGCGTGTGGCGGTCCGAGCGAAAGCCGAGCGGCGCGATCAGCGCGCCGGAGACTTTCAGCGACAGGATGGTGCGCGTCGCCTCGACTTCGAGTTCGCGCGAACCGTGCGAGGAAATGACGACCGGCCAGTAGCCCTCGTCCCGCAGCCTGAGCTCGATGCGGCTGACCATCTCGGAATAGAAGGGATCGGCCACCGTCGGCACGACAATGCCGATGCTGCGGGTACGCTTGCGGTTGAGATTGCGGGCAAACAGATTGGGCTGGTAGTCGGACGTGCGCAGGGCCTCCTCGATGCGCTTGCGCGTCGCCGGTTTGACGCTGGTCGGATCGTCGAAATATTTCGACAACGTCGGCCTGGAGACGCCGCAGGAGCGGGCGAAATCCTCCATCGTCTTGTGCGTCATAGGCATTCAATCCCTCGTCTGGCGGGCGCCAGACCTTCGGTCGTCGCTTGGCCATGGTCGTGTAGCCGGTGCGTCGCCACGCAACCTCAGACGAAATTTACAGGAAACTTCAGTGGTTTCAACGCGTAATGACAAATTATACCGTGCGTAAATTTAATCAATTGACGAGAAAATTGTCCCGCATCAAAGTCTCCACCGCAGCGAGCAAGCGAAACATCCAGGAACCATGACACAACAGATCGATCAGCTTCTTTCCCAGCTTTATCAGCGGCTCGACGCCGCCGTCATTGTCACCGGCGACGCCGTCGATCCGCGCTATGGCGACGATCTCTCCGGCAAGGGCGGAGGCCGGCCCGAACTTGTCTTGCGTCCGCGCAGCGCCGGCGAAGTCGCCGAAATCCTGCGCCTGTGCAGCGGCCTTGGCCAGAAGCTGGTCGTCCATGGCGGCCGCACCGGGCTGGCCGGCGCCGCGCGCGTGCAGCCGGGGGAAACGGTTCTGTCGCTGGAGCGCATGACCGCGGTCGAGGCTATCGACCGCCAGGCGGCAACCATCATCGCAGAAGCCGGCGCGCCGCTGCAACTGGTGCAGGAAGCCGCCGATACGGCGGGCCTGATGTTCGGCGTCGATATCGGCGCGCGCGGCACGGCGACAGTCGGCGGCAACATCGCCACCAATGCCGGCGGCATCCGCGTGCTGCGCTACGGCATGTACCGCGCCCAGGTTCTGGGGCTGGAGGCGGTGCTTGCCGACGGCTCGATCCTGACCTCGCTGCGCGGGCTGGCCAAGGATAATTCGGGATACGATCTCAACCAGCTGTTCATTGGCAGCGAAGGCACGCTGGGCGTGGTCACGCGCGCCTGCCTGCGGCTGCATCCTAAACCTGCCACCGAGGTCGCCGCCTTCTGCGCGCTTGGTTCCCTGGACGCGGCCATTGCGCTGCTCGGGCTGCTCAAGCAGCGACTCGGTCCTTTGCTTTCGGCCTATGAGGTGAATTTCTCGCCGCTCTACGGCGCCATGATTGCCGGCATGTCTGCGCCGGCGCCGCTGCCTGCCGGCGCGCCCGTCTATGTCCTGGCCGAGATCCAGGGCAACCAGGCCGAGCTGGACGGCGAGCGTTTCGCTTCGGTGCTGATGCAGGCCGTCGAGGACGGCATCGTCGACGACGTGGTCGTCTCGCAGTCGCCGCGCGAATTCCGTGCGCTTTGGGACGTACGCGAAGAGGCCAACCGCTTCCTGTTTGCGATCGAAGGCCTGATCGGCGTCGACATCTCCATTCCGCTGACAACGATGGCGGCTTTCCTGCGCGACGCCGAGGCGGCAATCCGCGCTAGGGATGGCAGCGCCGAGATCTACGTCTTCGGCCATCTCGGCGACGGCAATCTGCACTATCAGGTCGACACTAGGGAACCGGCCGCCGCCTATGAGATCATCTATCGCGGCGTGGCCGCATGCGGTGGCTCCGTCTCGGCCGAACACGGCATCGGCCTCGACAAGAAGAAATGGCTGAGCCTCGTGCGCAGCGACGCCGAAATATCAGCCATGCGTCGCCTCAAGGCGGCGTTCGATCCGCACAACATCCTCAATCCCGGGCGGATTTTCGACATCGCTTGATTGCCAGGCAGGACTAGCTCGCTGCTGGCGAAAGCAGCGCGTGGTAGTCGACCGTTCTTACTTGCTCGACGCCGTCCAGCGTCATGTTGCCGGCGACATAGACGATGATCGCGAGACCAAGCCAGCCGATCCAGCGGTATCTGGCAAGCAGCGCCACCACCAGCGTCGAGGCGACCGCCATCAGCACCACCGACAGGATGAGACCGAAGACCAGCGCGTTCATGTCATGGGCGGCGGCACCTGCCACCGCCAGCACATTGTCCAGCGACATCGAGACGTCGGCGACCACGATCTGCAGGATCGCCGTGCGCAACGCCTTGGCCGGCCGCACCGCCGCAAGCGCTGTCGCGGCAGGGTCAGCGTCGGCATCGCTGTGCTCGTCGCCGCCGGCGGAACGCAATTCCTGGAACATGTTCCAGCACACCCAGAACAAAAGCATGCCGCCGACCAGCATGATCCCAGGGATTTCCAGCAGCTGCACCGCGATCACGGCAAAGACGATGCGGATCACCGCGGCCGCGGCTATGCCGGCGACGATCGCCTTCTGGCGCAACGCTTTGGCCAGGCCTGCGGCCGCCATGCCGATCACCACGACATTGTCGCCCGAGAGCACGAGGTTGATGGTGATGACTTCCAGATAGGCGGCGACGGTCGTGTGGGCGAAGCTCATAGGGCGGTCTCCCCAAAAGGCGTTCCGGTTGGTGACGGCGGATCGGACCGATGTCTGCGCAAATACGAAGACAGCTGATTTGAGTGCAGCCCGGCATTGAAACAAGACGCCAGTCGCGGCCAATCGTTCCTCATCCACGGAATTCATCGCCGGATCGCTGGTTTCCGACCAGAAATGCCCCTCATGGAAGGGAAGACAAAAGCGTTCGGCTTGCCTATCAATATTGCCGACCAAAGGAGAGACGGGCATGAGCAAGACGGCATTGATTTTCTGGGGCGGCTGGGAGGGCCACACGCCGGCCCGCAGCGCCGCTGTCGTCGGCGAGATATTGACCGGGCATGGCTTCGAGGTGCGGATCGAACAGGGCACCTCGGTGCTTGCCGATCCGCAGCTTTCGAAAGTCGATCTGATCGTTCCGGTGGTCACCATGTCGACGATCGAGAAACCGGAGCTGCAAAACCTCGTCGCCGCCGTCAGCGGTGGAACCGGCCTTGCCGGCTTCCACGGCACCATGGGCGACAGTTTTCGCAACGAGCCGGCCTATCAGTTCATGACCGGCGGCCAATGGGTCGCCCATCCGGGCGACATCATCGACTATCGTGTCGACATCACCAGCGATGATCCGATCGTGCGGGGTATCGACGGTTTCGCCTACCATTCCGAGCAGTATTACATGCATGTCGACCCGAGCAACGAAGTGCTGGCGACGACGACGTTTGGCGGCGAGCATCTCGACTTCATCGACGGCGTCGTCATGCCCGTTGTCTGGAAGCGCCGCTACGGCAAGGGCCGCGTCTTCTTCAGCGCGCTTGGTCACACGGCGGATGAGTTTTCCGTGCCGCAGATGCGCACCATCTTCGAGCGCGGGGCGTTGTGGGCCAGCCGATAGGTCGAATATCCGTGAGCCGGGTAACGGCCCTATCACGCCTACGCTACTCGCTAACCCCAATCAGATGCTCTATGCTTGCCAAGGTACGGCGCTCGACCCGCCGTGATCGCAACTGAATTATGTTATCGCGGGGGCGTGCATGTTCGGGGTCGTCGAATTCGTTCGGCATGGAAAGTCGTTGTCGCACCGCTGGCGCGTGCCGGCCTTGGTGATTGTGTTGTTCGGGCTGTTGCTGCTTGCGCCGGAAGTGGCGAATGCGAAGCCGAACTGGACGCTCGATCCGGCGAATTCGACACTCACCTATCAATCGGTGAAGAAGAACACCATTGTCGAAACCAACAAGATCCGGAACCTCTCCGGCACGTTGACGGCCGACGGCGCCGCCAAGGTCACGTTCGACCTCAACTCGGTCGACACCGGCATTGATCTTCGCAATGTCCGCATGCGTTTCCTGTTCTTCGAGACTTTCAAATTTCCGACAGCGGAAGTGACGGCGAAAGTCGACCCCGCCGCCTTCGCCGATCTCGCCACCAAGCGGCGCATGAACGCGCAGATCCCGTTCCGCCTCAGCCTGCACGGCGTCGACAAGGACCTTGAGGCCAGTGTCGTGGTCACCATGATCACCGACTCGATGGTGTCGATCGCCTCGGAGGCGCCGGTCGCAGTGCATGTCGAGGATTTTGGCCTGCTGCCCAACATCGAGAAACTCCAGCAGGCGGCCAATGTCAGCAGCATCGTGCCGACGGCCTCGGTGTCTTTCGACTTCGTCTTCACCGCTGACGGCGCCAAGCCGGCGGCGGCGCCTCCCGTTGCGGCCGCAGCCCCGGCTGATGCCGGGCCAGTCGCCACCGATGCCGGCAAGACGTCCTTCAGTGACGATGAATGCCTGAACAGGTTCGAGGTGCTGTCGCGCACCGGCGCCATCTATTTTCGCCCGGCCAGCGCCCGCCTCGACGAAAAGAGCCGCCCGCTGCTGGCCGAGGTGGTCGGCGTCGTCGGCAAATGTCCGAAACTGAAGGTCGAGGTGTCGGGCCATACCGATTCCGACGGCTCGCCGGCGGCCAACAAGACCCTGTCGGAACGGCGCGCCAGGGCGGTCGCCGATGCGATCATCGCGGCTGGTATTCCATCGGCGCAGATTTCGGCTTCCGGCTATGGCGAGGAAAAGCCGGTGGCGCCGAACGATACGCCGAAGAACAAGGCGCTGAACCGGCGGATCGAATTCTCCGCCACGCCGCTCGCCAACTGATCCGGCCCGTTGGCCGAGAAGGAACCCGGTGCGTTTGGATATGATTGCGAGTTGCGGCAATTTCATGCGCGGCATCGGCCTGGCCGTGCTGGCGCTGGTGTTGGGCGTGAGTGCGGCCAGTGCCGAACGCCGCATCGCTTTGGTGCTCGGCAATTCCCACTACCAGAATGCGCCCGTGCTGCCCAATCCGGTGAACGATGCGCAGGCAATGTCCGATCGCCTGAAGGGCCTTGGCTTCGAAATCGTCTCCGGCCTCGACCTCACCAAGGCGCAGACGCAGGAAAAGATCGCGCAATTCGCCAAACAGGTGCGCGGCGCCGATGTCGCGCTGTTCTTCTATGCCGGCCACGGGTTGCAGGTCTCCGGCAGGAACTACCTGCTGCCTGTCGACGCCGCACTGGAGGACGAGACCTCGCTCGACTTCGAAGCCGTACAGGTGGATTTCATCCTGCGGCAGATGTCGCGCGAGACCAGCATCAGGCTGGTGTTCCTCGACGCCTGCCGCGACAACCCGCTCGCCGATGTGCTGGCCAAGGAGACCGGCGGCGACAGCACGGCAAGCAGCGGCCTTGCCGAAATTCCGATCGAGAATGGCGGCGCCGGCACGCTGGTCGCCTTTGCCGCCAGTCCCAACCAGCTGGCCTATGACGGATCGGGCGAGCACTCGCCGTTTTCAGCGGCGCTGCTTGCTCATATCGGCGAGGCCAATGTCTCGATCACCGAAGCGATGAACCGGGTTACCTCAGATGTGTTCAAGGCCACCGCCGGCCGCCAGCGGCCCTGGATCAACGTCTCGCTGACCACCGACGTCGTGCTTCACAAGGTCGATCTCAATGCGCCGCTGATCGTCGGCGATTCCAACGCGGCTGCGCCCGAAGGCGATTCGCAGACGCGCACCGGCGCTGCCACCAACCCGCCGGGCACCGACGCCGGCGAGCAGGCGCTGGAAAAGCTGCGTGAGGAAATTCCGAAGCTGGGCTCGGACGCGCCCGTGCTTTTCGACGTTCCGGTCAACTTTGGCGACCCGGCGATCGACGGCAAGAGCATCGCCCAGCTGATCCAGGGAAAGCCGCACTTCAGTCCGGTCGAAGGCCTGGAAAAGTCGGTCTGGGACAATCAGTGCAGCAACTGCCATCAATGGACCGAGGAACGGCTGTGCGACCAGGCCAAGACCTACGTCACCAATGACGTCTCGGTGTTGCGCCTGCAACATCCGCTCGGCACGCGCTTCAAGGTGGCGCTCGGCAAATGGGCGCAAAACGGCTGCAAATGAAACCGCCGCAAGTCAGAGCAATCAGGCTCTACGCAGCGCTTCGGTTTCGGCAAGATGGATGCCCATTTCGACAAAGGCGGTGAGCACCGAGAAGCGATCCGCCACCGCAACCCGCGCCAGTCCGGCCAGAATGCCGGCGTTGACGGCATGGGCAGCGGCCAGCGGCCGCAGCCTCGACCCGTTGGCCTGATCGGCCGAGCCATTGACATGCCGTTGCACCGCCAGCGCGATCCAGCCGGCAGGGGTTTGCTGCCGCGCCATCGCCGCCTCGGCGACAGCCGCCCGGCGGCTTGCATTGCCGGGTTCGGCGACCCAGTCCTGGACCAGCGCCAGCGTTTCGAGATCCTGCTGCTCGAGCAGCTCGGTCAGGTGGCCCAGGCACTCATGGCCCCACCAGATCGCCGCCCGGTCGGGCAGGAGATAGGCGCAGAAGGTGATCGCTTCCTCGGGGATGCGCCCGACCATCAGCCGGCGGCAGAACTCGAGTGAGGGCTGGTCGGTGGGAACAGCCGTCATATCCTGGGCGACAGCACTGTTTGCGGCAAAGAGATCGCGTGCGGTCTGGAATTGAAGCCCGTTGACCATCGCTGCTGTTGTCCTCCCCCCAAGAGCAGCTATCACTCAACGCGCCTGCGAGCCGCGGGTCAAGCCTGTCGACCGCCACATGTCCATGACGTTGTTCACAGACAAACGCGCCGCGCTTTGGTATATTCCACAGTCAGACCCAGGAATCCGAAAAAAGGCGAAGCCGGCTTTCGGAGAGAGAGAGAGATGCAGGGTCAAACGGAACATGGAGCCTGGCCGTCTTGGTCCGACGGATCGGGCTTTGGTGACATCGGAAGCTCAGAGCAATTCCAGGAAGAAGCGGCTTTCCGTCCGGAATTGCGTCGAAACAATGAGGCAGAGCAGGAGTAACCGTTATGCAGCGGGGCATTTCAGTCTTAGCGTTGGCGGCAGTGTTTTTTTCGACGCACGCCTATGCCGACCCACTTCAGAAATCGGAAGACATTGTGAAGTTTTTTGCCGGCGCGATCGATCACGGCGCGGCGCGCGGGATTTGCGTCGGCACCGAGGATGAGTGCAAGAGCAAGACCGACCAGAAAGATAAGTCGTCGGAGAAGACCGGCCTCGATATGCTGATCAATTTCAGCCTGGATTCGTCCGAGCTCGATGCCAAGGCGCGCAGCGAACTCGACGAGTTCGCCAAGGCGCTGAAGGACGATCGGCTGAGCAAGCTGTCCTTCGTCGTCGAAGGCTATACCGACGCGTCCGGCTCGGCGAACTACAATGAGGGCCTGTCGCAGCGCAGGGCGCAATCGGTGACGGCTTTCCTGGAATCCAACGGCATCGAGTCCACGCGCATCACGGCGGTCGGGCTGGGCGAGGCCAATCCGCGCAACCCCGACCCCTACAATCCCGTCAACCGCCGGGTCGAGATGCGGATCAAGGCGCAGTAGCTTTGCTCGCGGCGTTTTTCGGCCGTTGTTAAACACAAAAGCCGCGTGTCCAAACGGACACGCGGCTTTTGTGTTGTTCGACGTGATCGGTCAGTTCTTGAGCACGCCGCCGACCGCTACACCGGTGCCGAAGATCAGCGCCTTGGTCAGGAAATCATTGTTGTCCTGCGGCGGCGGTTCGTCCTCGCGCACGACCTCGCGGTTGCGCCTTTTCTGCACGAACTGCTGTTGTCCGCGCGGCTTCTGGGCATACTGCTTCCTGCGCGGCTTTTCGGCCACCGGCTTCAGCGTGCGGGCCTTCTGCACCACCTGTTTCTTCGGCTTGTCGACGCCGGCCTGGTCGGCCTCATGCTTGGCGCGCACCGCCTCCATCATCGGATCGGTCTGGATCTCCAGGAACGCCAGCTGCTCACGCGTCAGGAAAGTGGTCGGCGGCAGCCCGTTCTCCTCTTGCCAGTCGCCGATCGCTTGCCGGGTCTTGGCGCCGATGTTGCCGTCGACGCGGCCAAGCTCATTGCCCAGTGCTTCGACGCGCAATTGCAGGTCGATACGGCCCTGGCGGTCGAGACCGATGGCATTCTCCGTCGCCTCGGTGCCGAGCACCTTCTTCATGTCGTCCGAAATGCCGACCGAGGTGCGCACGGCAGAGCCGGGGTTCGCTTCGGCAGCATCAAGCGCTGCGACTTCCCGCTCCTGGGCTTTCGGATCCTTCAGCGCGTCGATGTTCAGCCGCGCCACCGTGGCAAAGCGGCCATTCGGGAACTGTTCGAGATAGGCTTCGTAGAATGGCGCGGTGTTGCGCTTCGAGGCCTCGTCCCACAGCCGCTGCTCGACCTCCCAGGACGGAGGTTCACCAACGACCAGGGCGGGAGCGGCTGCTACCGCGGCGCCGGCTGCGTCGGTGGCTGGCTTTGCCGCAGGCGCTGCCGCCACGACGGGCTTTCCAATGAAGACCTCGCGCCCTAGCGATGCGTTGTGCCAGGGCCGCTGGCGGCCTTGGGTGGTCTCGGTCACTTCGCCGCGCACGCGGGTCAGCGCGCTCTGGATCTCAATACCAGGTTCGGTCAGGTGTCTGGCGAGTGCGGTGGAGTAGGGGCTGTTGACGCCGTTGCCGTCGAAGGCGATGGCGCCCGGATCCGTGGCATAGGCAATCAGGATGCCGCCTGTGCCGACACCTTCCGATTTTGCTTCGATCGGCGCCAGGCCGGAGCCCAGCGAGCGCGTCTTCGGCAGCGAGGCAGCCAGCGTGCGTGCCAGCGGATTGTCGCGGCAGGCATCGAGGATGATGACGCCGACCGCCGGATCGGGCGGCAAGGCTGCCATGAAGTCGTCGATCTGGATGGTGCGGGTCTTGAGATAGGCCGGCGACGTCAGCTCGGCGTCGACCGGGATCAAAAAGTTCTTGCCGTCGACCTGCATGCCGTGGCCGGCATAGAAAATCACGGCCAGGGCGGCATCGTAGGACTGTTCGGTGAATTTGCTTATCAGGCTGTGCATGCCGGCATTGTCCTGGTCGACGCCCTCGATCACCTCGAAGCCGGCATTGCGCAGCGTCGATGCGATGAGATGCGCGTCATTGGCCGGGTTCGGCAGCTCGACGGCATGGACATATTTGCTGTTGCCGATGACCAGCGCGACGCGTTTGGCGCCAGGCTCCCCGGCATCCGGCGCTGCAGCCTGGACGGTGCCAAGCGCGGTCAGCATCAACAGAAAAAATCCGCTCAAAAGGATGGCAAACGCTTTCATAGGATCAGCCCTCCGCCCCAATGGGGCGCGTTATTGATGTCTGCGCATGCTAAATTTCACCAGCGACACTGTCGCTTCTGCCAAAATGGCTCTTGGGCGTATGTGATCCCAACCACAGTTTTGGTTCACGACGGACCCAAAAAAGCTCTCTAAATGCCAGCTAATATACCATTTGCCGGCCTCAAAACCAATCGGCCTGGCGAAAACCGGGGCGGCCACCCGCTGAAACTGCGGCTAGCCAGGCTCAAGGTTGTTCTGGAGCGAGCCGACCAGCGCCGTGATGGCCTGCTTGTATTTTTCGAACTCCGGCGATGTCTGGCGAACCTCCGTCGTCGTCTGCTGGCCTGCATCGGTCGTCGCGGGCGTCGGCAATTTGCGGCCCATTTTCCGCTCTGCCCAGTCGACGACATAGCTGGCGGTCTTGCCGGTGAGGAATGGATTGGCCTGGATGACGGCCGAACCGAGCACCGCGCTCAATTGCGCCGACCCCGGCGCCGCCAGCACCTGATGGGCGCCTTCCATGCCGAGGAAGTGGCAGAGATAGAGCCGGCCGGCGGTGATCTGGTGGCCGCGCGCCTTGAGATAGGCCTCGCCTTCCCTTGCCAGATTGCGCACCATCTCGCGCGAGATGGTGGCGTCGTAGCGCAGCGCCAAAAGGTCGGCGGTCGACAGCGAGCGCGCCAGTTCGGGACGGTAGGTGTTCATCATCCGGATCCAGGTTTTCGAAATGAACTGGCCGGCGCCGGTTGCCGAAGACAGCGGGTTCTTCGCCCGCGCGCTGCCGCCCGATTCGACATGAACGATACGGTCGGTCAGTGTTTCGACGGCGGGATCGCTGGACGTCGCGGCGATCGCGGCGGTCGCTGTGCCCAGCGGATCGATCGCCACACCGCCCTGATAGAGTTCGAAATGCAGATGCGGCCCGGTCGACAGGCCGGTGGTGCCGATATAGCCGATGATGTCGCCGGCCTTCACCTTGGTGCCGACGCCGCTGGCGACGGCGAATTTCGACATATGCGCATAGCGCGTCTCGCGGCCGCCGGCATGCGCGATCTTGACGACATTGCCGTAGCCGCCGCCGTCGCCCTGGAAGATGATCTCGCCATCGAAGGCGGCGGCGATCGGCGTTCCCACAGGGGCTGCCCAGTCGACGCCCTTGTGGATGCGAACCACGCCCAGGATCGGATGCTTGCGCGGCCCGAAGGTCGACGTCATGACGCCGCTGACCGGCGTCACCATGCCGTTGGCCACTGTCAGCGAGCGCACCTGATCGTCGCCCGAGACGCAGGAAAACTGGCCGTCGCTCTGCTGGAAGACGAAACAGTCGAGGCTCTTTTGCGCGCCCTGCACGCCGACATAGAGCACCCGTCCGTCGGTCTCGTTCTTGCCGCGCGGCGTCTGCGAATAGATCAGCACCAGGCGCTGGTCCTCGCTGGCGAAGGCGTCCAGATCCTGTCCGCGCGACAGATACATGATGGCTTCGCCGATGATGCCGCTCGGCACGTTGTTGCGCGCGGCCGTCGAATAGATCGCGTCGAGCAGGCGGTATTGCCGTTTCTGCGTACCTTCGGTCTCGGCACCCGAATAATTGAACAGATCCTCGCGCACCCAGGGGTCGACACCCGACACGAAGGCGCCGGCCGCATTGCGTGTCAGCGTGCCGACAAAGACATTCTTGGCGTAGATCGAGACCTGCATCAGCGACATGGTCGTGGTCTCGCGCGTCGGCCTGAAGCCGCGCATCGCCACGACATAGCCGGGCTTGAGGCCGTCCTTGTCGAACAGCGCCTTCAGCGCTTCGCCGGCAAGCTTTGCGTCCTCGGCGGAAAAATGCGCATCGAGCGCAACGCTGTCCAGGCTGCGGTCGTTGAGGATTTTCACGAACGTGTCCTCGGTCGCCTCGAAGCGCTGGTATTCCGAAGTGACGGTGGCAACGCTGGTGTTGTTCTCGACCGCTGTCTTCTGGAAGGCGGGGAGTGCTGCTTCCCCTTCATCGATGGTCTCGCCCCAGCCGGCTTCGGGGTCATCGGCTGCCGCCGAGGCGCCCGGAGCGGCCTGCGGATCAGGAGCTGGGCCGGGAGACGCCGGGGCTTCGTCCGCGCCGGGCGAGGGCTGAAGATCGTTCTGCAGGTCATTCTGCGGATCGCTGGGTTCGGTCGGCGGCGCGACTGCGGTCTTCCGCTGCGCCTGGAAGAAAGCGAAATCCTCCTGCGTCGACGGGATCGTCGTCATGAATTTTTCGCTGGCGCTGAGCATCACGTCGGACAGGACTTCGATCTCTGGAGAGATGCCGGCCTGGTCGAGCTCCGCCGGGCGTGGCATCGCGCGGCCCTTGGTTGCAGCGCCGGCCTCGGGCGCCAGCGTGATCCACATCGGGTCGCCGGCCAGATCGATGATGGCCGGCACATAGACCGATGCGTCGGCCGGCACGTCGTCCGAGCCTTCGACGGCGTGCAGCTCCTCGTCCTCGTCACCAAACGACCAGTAGTCGGCAGTGAGGTAGAAGCCGGTGGCGATCGCGGCAAGGACGACGGCCCCCAGACCAGCCGCCAGCCCGAGCCAGATCCTGCGCCTGCGCAGCGCGGCCCGCGCCTGCTTCTTTGCCTTGAAGCTGGTGTCGATGCTGTGCGTCACGGCGCGCTTCCGGTCAGGAAGAAGGTCCAGCGCACCTGTTCGAGCGTATCAACTTCGAGAAATTTCGCGGCGATATGGCCGCGTTGCCAGCATTCGGTGATGCCGCGGATCGAAAACCGCCGCCGCTCGATGCACATCTCGGTCGAGCCTGCCAGGATCGCGTGGCCGAAGACATCGGTGGCGTAGATGTAGATGTAGCGGTTTGTCAGCTCCTCACGGATGACGTTGACGCATTGGTTGGCGCCGATGGTCCACCAGCCGTCGGTCTGGTCGGCGTCGTCGACCTTCTGGCCGACGGCAAGATTGACGACGTCGAGCGTCTGGTTGCAGACGGTGAATTCGGCGCGCGCTTGCCCAGTGGACAGAAACGCCAACAAGAGCGTCGCGCCTGCGATCGCAGCAAGCTTCACGCGCGTTCGGGCAAACAGGACGGGATCACGGCGACGGCGTTCCATCGGCGTCCGTGCTACCCGCCGAGGCGGAAATATTTGGCGGTCGCCGAAAATTCCGAGCTCCTCGCGCCGATCTCGTCGAGGATCCTGGGCAACAGCACCGAGGCCGGCGTCGGCGTCGAGAAGTCCGCCGCCTTGATGTCGTCCGGACCGGTGATCACCATGATGATCTGCGGCAGCGCCTTGCCTGCCGCCTTGTCGGCGGCGCCGAGCCCGATCGGAATCGAGAAGGTCGCCTTGCCGGCTTGTACGACAACACGGTCGTCGAGGTTGAAGGCGATGCCCCTGTGGTCGATCAGGATTACGCTCGACACCAGCCCGCCGCGCGTCACCAGCGTGCCGTCGATCGGCGAACCGTCCGGCACCGAAGTCTGGTCGAGCACAAGCTGCGGTCTGTCGGCGGTGCTTGCCCCCATGAAACGCAGGAAGTCGGTGATCCCGCATTGCGTCGGCTGGATGAGGCGGACGCTGATGTCCGGCTCGACATGGAACTTCGCCTGGAATTCCCCGAGCAATTGTTCGAAGGGCGGCACCGACGTGCCGAAGCCTTCAATCGCGACACCCTTGTCGGTGGCCGATGTCACTGTCGCATAAAAACAGTCACCACCATTGAAGGCGCTTACCCAGGTGAGCCGCTCGGCGGCCGCATCGGCGGGCGGCGGCACCTCTGGTTTGGGCACATTCATGGCAATGTCGGGCTGGCTTGGCTTGGGCTGCGCAGTCGGTTCAGGTCCTTGCGTGCTAGGCTCCGGCTTCTGCGCGGTCGGTTCAGGCGCCTGCGCCTCGGGCGCTTGAGCGGTGGGTTCCGGCGTCGGTGCTAAGGGTTTGGGTGCCTCAGTCGTTGGTTCAGGCGTTTGCGTGGTCGGCTCGGGTACGGTTGCTTTGGTCTCTGCCGGCGGGCCGGCCGGCTCGGGGTTTTTCGCGACATCGGCCTGCGTCGGGTTGGAAGGCGGTTGCAACGAGACCGTCTTGTCGCTTGGTGCGGCTGGCTGCGTAGTGCTCGACGCGACCGGCGGCGTCGGCTGCGGCGCGACCGGCGCTTTGGCCTGATCTTCCGCCGGGGTCTCTGCCGGTTGCGGCTTTGACTCTTCCACCGGCGCAGTGTCCGCAGCGGGCTTGTCCGCGACGATCGGCTTGGTCAGCTCGGGTTGGAGCGGCGGTGTCTTGCCGGTATCGGTGACGGGAGGCCGGTCTCCGAAACCCACGATACCCGATGCATAGAGGCCTCCCAGCGATGCCACGACAACCGCCGCCAGCGCCGCGATCGTCAGGTTTCGGCCTGTAGTAGCAGGCTTCGTCGGTGTGCTTGCTCGCCTGGGAATTTCAGCTGCCGGCTTCGGTTGCGTCAGAAGTGCCGGGCGCACGTGCGGCACGAAGGATGGCTCTGCCGCGCCGCTTGCGGGGGCCGCACTGAACTCTTGAGCCTGCGAACCCTCGACCTTCGAGCCCGGCCCGGTAGTCTGCCCGGTTCGCGGCAGACCCGGCCGCGGCGCAAGCGAGGCCGGCGGCAAGGTGGCGTCGTCATCCTCGCGCGTCAACCGGGCGATTTCGGCCATGCTGGCCGGCCGTTGCTGCGGGTCAGGCTGCAGCATCGCTTCGACAATATCCCTGAAATCGGCATCGATGCCGGAGAGATCAGGCACGGTCCGCCGCTTTTCGACGATCTCGTATTGCGAGCCGCCCATGTCGATCGGCTTGCCAAGCAGCGCCGCTGCCAGCACCAGCCCCAGGCTGTAGATATCGGACTGTTCGCTGACCTCGCCGCCATAGAGCCCGAGCTGCTCGGGAGAGACATAGTTGTATTTACCGGCGAACTTGCCGCCGATCAGCGTCTCGCCGCCGACCGCCGCCGATCGCGCAATGCCGAAATCGATGATCTTGGCGCGATCGACCCGGCCGCCCGGCAGGATGATGTTGTCGGGCGAGAGATCGCGGTGGATGGCGCCGGCCTGGTGCACGGCGCTCAAGCCCGACGCCAGCCGGTGGCACAGCCTGCGCACATCCTGCGTCGCCATCGCGCCGCCGCGCATGACGTCATACAGCGACTGGCCGTCGACGAATTCCATCGCCAGATAGGGTCGCGCTATACCGGGGTCGATCGTGAAGACGTGGTAGCGCACGACGGCGTCATGCGACAAATGGTTGAGGATCGAGGCTTCCTTGCGAAACAGCGACAGGATCGTCTGGTCGCGGGCGAATTCCGGCAGCACGATCTTGATCGCGACGTGATCGCCGGTCTGGATGTTGTGGCCGCGATAGACCTCGCCCATGCCGCCCGAGGCGATGCGTTCGTCGAGTTCGTAGATGCCGCTGAGCTGCGTGCCGACGCTGGTATCGGCCATATTGGGCAACAGGCGCGTCTTGTCGTCGGAGCTCATCGGTTGTGGCCTCCTGCTTGGGACAGGCCATTGCCTTTGTCTCTGATCTTGACCAGCACGATGGTGACGTTGTCGGTGCCGCCGCGCTCAAGCACCATGGACAGCAGCTTTTCGCAGGCAGCCTGTGGCGCGGCCGAAAGCACCGCTGCCGCGATCTCGGCGTCACTGACATGAGCGGTGAGCCCGTCCGTGCTGAGGATGAAAACATCGCCGGCGAGCGTTTCGCCTTGCTGGAAGTCGATGTCGATGTCGTCGTTGACGCCGATGGCGCGCGTGATGACGTTGCGGCGCGGCCAGTTCTGCGCCTCGGCTGCGCTGATCACGCCGCTGTCGAGAAGTTCCTGAACCTCGGTGTGATCGCGCGAAATCTGTGAGATCGCGGCGTTGCGAACGAGATAGACGCGGCTGTCGCCCGACCACAGGCAGGCGAACCTGCCGTCCATGGCCAGAAGTGCTGCAACGGTGGAGCCGATGGTCACGCCGCGCGAGCGTGCGATCCGGCGGATCTCGGCATGCGCCCGGTTCAGCCGGTCCTCGAAGCGCGCGCGCAGATCCGGCGCCGAGCTGGCGATGCCGATCGTCGCCAGATGCTCGACGATACTCGCCGAGGCGACCTCTCCGGCCTCGTGTCCGCCCATGCCGTCGGCCACGACCCAGAGGCCGATCTGCGGCTCGACCAGGTAGCTGTCTTCATTGTGGTCGCGCACGCAGCCCTTGTGGCTGACGCCGTAGCTCTCAAAGGCGGCACCGCTCACTTGCCTACCCTCCGCAACGCCTTGTCGCCTGGCCAGTCTGCCACAGCCCCATCCATTAGCGTATCGAAATCTAGGCCGCAGGCGATGGACGGCATGATGCCGCCGCTCTCGCTCCGCCCCGCAATCGCCGATCCTGCCATGCAGTTCCCCATCAGAAAGCCTTCGGACAGCTGAAGGCGGAAAGCGCCGGCAGCGTGAAGGGGTTGCCGTCCTCCCCGGTCTTGATCGTGTAGGCGACATCGCGCCCGCCAATGACGAAATGCGCTTCGAGACTGTCGCCATTGGCGGTGACCTGTCCCTTGTCCAGCAATCGTTTCAACGCCCAGGGGCCGTCGAATTTGATTGCGGACTCGCGACCCGGCAGCTCCGGCGTCAGGCTGAGACTGGCCGAGCCGGTCTTGCCCGGCCACGGAATCAGGCCCGGCGTGTTGCCGGCCTGGGTGGCCTGCAGCACCTGGCCATCGATGTTGAGCAGCGCCATGTCGGCATCGCCATGCAGCGACAGCGGCGTGAAGGTGATGTTGATCGACGGCACCGGGCCACCGAGCGGAAAGAAGGCCGCGCGGATTTGTGCCGCAAGCTGAAAATTCCTTAGCGTCGATTTCGCCAGATTGCGGCCGAACTTGGTGTCCTGTTTCCAGTCCCAGTCCTGGCCGCTCATGTCGACCAGCGACGCCAGGTTCTGCGCGAAGAACCGGTCGAGCACCCCGCCCGGAGAAAACAGCCTGGCAAAATCGGCCATCGCGACATCGTCGGTGCCGGCAGGGGCGAATGGAAAGCGCCCGGCGATCACCTCTTCGCACGGGCGGCCGACGGTCTCTTCCAGCATTTCATTGAGATGCGTGGTCGATGTCTCGGCGACGGTGCCCTCGAAATCATCCGCCGCCGCACTCACCATCCTGGCCAGCGCCTTCGGCAGCCGCGAGGCGTTGGCGCGCAGCGTCGAGATCTGCAGCTGCAGATTGGCGTTGGCCTGGTCCGTCTGCGCGGGGACATCGGCGGCCAACCGCACGCTTTGGTAGATTTCGCGGAAATTCTGGGTCAGGGCATCGAGCGGGCGCTGGCCGGGCGCGCCGGCCACCAAAGCCTGAACGGACCGGAACTGGGCTTCGATGTTGGCGCCCGGATCCTGGCTCTGCGTGCTGACAAAGGCGGTCCCGGCCCGGCTTTGCGATTTGCGCGCCGCGAGTTCGATGCCGATGCGGGCAAGGCCCTTGGCGCGCGCGGCGGTTTCCTGGTCGCTGTCTTGAGACGCCGCCGGATTGCGCTCTTGCGTCAACGCTGTTTCGCGCGCGATCGCCTCGAACAGCTGCATCAGCGGCGAGTTCGGCGAGYCGGCCGCGGACAGCGCCAGATATTCCGGCTTGTCGGCGGCCATCGCCTTGAACTTCAACCGGTCGAGCACCTCGTTCCACGCCGCCGCAAAACCCTTGCCGTAGCGATCGAGAAGCTCGGGGCCGAGCTTGAGCAATTCCTGGTCGAAGCCGCCTTGCTCGCCGCCGCTGCCGATCACCCATTGATCGTCGACCAGCGCCTGCGCCACCTTGGCGAGCTGCGCCAGATAAAAGTCGAAACCGGCATGGGTGTAGAGACCGGGGACGCGAAGCGAGGCGAGGTCGTTGGCGTCAGTGCGCTCGAACAGCACCGGCGCTTCCGCGCCGGCCTGCTGCGACACCGAAAAGTCGTTCAGCGCCGCCGCATAGGTGGCCGACTGGATGAGCGCGGTGGCGCGGTCGGCAAGCGTCATACGGCCGAGCGAGCGCTGGGCGGATTCGACCAGGGACCGGTTGAGTTCGAAGGTGGGGTCCTGGTCGTCGTCGAGCGCCAGCATGGCGCGCAGATGTTTCTCCAGCTGCGCGCGGCCGTCGCGATTGTGGGCGCCGGGGTA
Organism: Mesorhizobium sp. P2_F7; assembly: GCF_056403695.1. NCBI lineage: Bacteria > Pseudomonadati > Pseudomonadota > Alphaproteobacteria > Hyphomicrobiales > Phyllobacteriaceae > Mesorhizobium > Mesorhizobium sp. P2_F7. The sequence goes on from NZ_JBFUFA010000006.1 coordinate 141,633, forward strand.
GCGGTTCTGTTCCCAGTCCCGTTTCAGCCAGGTGACGACCAGCTCGTCGTCGACTTTCGGCGCCTTGCCGCCCAGCATCAGGTAGATCTTCAACGGCTCGTACAGCGCCATCGGATCGGCCATTTTGGCCTCGATTGTGCGTTCGAGCTGGAACAGCAGGCGTGAGCGGAACATCCGCTCCAGCCCCTGCCGGTAGGCGGTCTCGGAGGCCGACAGGATACGCTCGCGCTGGCTGAGCCCGAACGTCGCCTCGGCCGGCGTCGGCTGGTCTTTTGCGTCATAGCCGGCCGGCAGGCTGCGCAGCGCATCGAGCGCGCCAATGACGGTTTCGAGGTCCGCGTCCGACACCGTCATGTTGCTGAGCAGCGGGGCGGCTGTCTGGCGATATTGGCCGGCCGCCTGGCTGGTGGCGGCGACCAGCGATTTGTTGGTTGAATAGCTCAGGCCGAGGACGCCAAGCCCGGCGATCGCTGTGGCCGCGATCGCCGCCAGGCCGGCATAGCGGGCGATCGTCGCCCGCCTGTCGGCTGCCTTGTCATAGGACACCCAGCCGGACTCGGCGAAAATCACGCGGCTCAACAGATCGTGCAGGAAGAAGCTTTTGCCGGTGCCGGAAAGATGCGCCTGGGCGTTCTTGCCGAAACTGCGGCCGATGCTGCCGAGCAGCTGGTCGATCGGCGTGCCTTCTTGCGTGCCTGAGGAAAAATACAGGCCGCGCAAGGGGGCGTTCAGCTGCTTGCGCGTCGGCTCGAACACGCCGTCGAGGAAATGCACGATCCGTCCCTTCAACGCGCCGAGCTGCGCGGCGAAGCCGAAAATAGCGATACGGGCGACGGGATCGGTCTCCGCCTGCAGCCGCTCGCTCATCTCCTCGCTCAGGCGCTTCACCAGCGCGTCGAACTCGGCCGGCGCCTCGCCGACCAGGTTCAGGCCGCGCTCCGCGGTCTGGAAGGTTGCGCCCCAGACCTGGCGCCGGCGTGCTTCGTCGAAACCGCCGAAAGTCTCCATGAAGCCGGAGACCAGGTCCGCCTTGGTGAACAGCATATAGACCGGAAAGCGGACCTTCAGAACCGTGTGGATTTCCTGCAATCGGCTGCGGATCTCGGCGACATGGGCGGCCTGTTCGCTGTTCGCCATCAGGTCGGCGAGGCTGATCGCCAGGATGACGCCATTGATCGGCTGCCGCGCCCGATGTCGCTTCAGCAGCGACAGGAAGGCGAGCCAGCTTTTGCTGTCGGTCCCAGCATGCGAGTCCTGTGTGGTGTAGCGCCCGGCCGTGTCGATCAGCACCGCCTCGTCGGTGAACCACCAGTCGCAATTGCGCGTGCCGCCGACGCCTGCCACCGGCTGCGCCTGGCCCGATCCGGCAAGCGGAAAGTTCAGCCCGGAATTGACCAGTGCTGTGGTCTTGCCGGCCCCCGGCGGGCCGATGACGATGTACCAGGGGACGTCGTAGAGGAAGTTGCGCTTGCCGCTCGACTGCCTGAGTGTCGCAACCGCCTCGTTCATGCGGGTTTCCAGCAGCTTTGCGTCGCTGCCGTCATCCTCGGCGCTGGCCATGGCGGCTTGCAGCGCCTTTTGCGCCTTGCGCCTGCGCCAGAACCGGATCGCATAAATGATCGCCACCGTGCCGACGACAACGCCGATGATCACAGCGCGCAGCCAGACCGGGTCCAGCGGCCGGGCGCCGGCGAAGCGGATCAACGGTCCGGCGAACCAGACCGCGGCGGCAAAGCCGGCCAGCGCGAGCGTTGAGAAGATGCGCAGCAGCCAGCCGGTCACAGCGTCTCCTCCCGCGGGATCATCACATCGACGCGGCGGTTTTTGGCGCGGCCCTCCGGCGTTGCGTTGTCGGCGATCGGCTCGTCCTCGCCCTTGCCCTCGACCTTTGTCCGCGACGGATCGCTGAAATGCGCGGCGATCATCTTTTCTACCGATTGCGCGCGGGCGACGGAGAGGTCGAAATTCGACTTGAAGGCGCTCGTCTTCTTCGGTTTGACGTTGTCGGTGTGGCCGACGATCCGGATCGGCCCGCGCTCGGCATTGAGAGCCGCTGCAATGTTGATGGCAACCGGTTCGAACTCCGGTTTGACGTCGGCTCGTCCGGACTGGAACAGCAAGGCATTGCTGATTTCCACGACGATGAAATCGCCCTTGGTGCCGACGCTGACGCCGCCGGCTTCGATCTCCTTGCCCAGTGCGGCGCGGATGCGGTCGACCTGCGCAATCGTCGCCGGTGCTGCAACGACTTTCACCTCCTCGGTCAGCGGCACGAAGCCGGTGCGCTCGATGGTGACCGGCGTCGCCGGATTGAGCGCCAGCAATTCGCCGGCGACGGCCTCGCCGTCATTGGTGATGCGAACCCGCAGCGTGAAAAAGGCTGCCGTCAAAACCGCCGCCGTCGCGGCGGCGATGGCCCAGAGCGGAACCCGCCTGGAGCCTTGCGCTGACGTCAGCGACAGGCCTTGCCAGCGCGGCGAGATGTCGTCGTCGCCAGGGGCGCGGAAATAGGCCAGCGTCTCGTAGACGTCGCGGCGGACACGCTCCAGGCCCTCGCGCGGCTGGCCGCGATACTGGCCTTCGAAGCCAAGCGACAGGCAGACATGCATCAGCTCGATGAGATTGCGGTGAGGCTCCGGCGTCGCCAGCACCGTGTTCAGCGCCTGGAAGAAACCGGCGCCGGTCGGTTTGACCTCGAAGAAGCGCTGCAGCATGGCGTGGTGCGCCCACGCATCCCGGCCCGAGCCGGGCAGGTTGGCGATGATATCGTCGGCGGTTTCGCAAAGCACATAGCTGCCGATGCGCGCATCCTCTTCGGAGGTATCGGTCCTGGCGATCTTGCGGTCGAACTCCTCGATCAGGCCGGCGACATGCTCCGCCAGCGGCTCAGCCTGTCTTTCGACGGCCACCAGCCGCAGGTGCCCAAGCAGCATCAGCAAGGGCGCCGCGGCGGCAACGATCGGGTTGGCCGTTCCATAGTCGACGCCGTCGCTGGCGCCGAGCAGCGCATCCCACGGCGTTTTCTCTGCCGTTGCGGCCGAACCGTGAAATGACGGGTCGGCGGGCGTCTCGGTGAAAGGCGCGCCTTGATAGATCACAGTCCCCGTGACGTCGGTCTGTGCGGCCGGCTGGCGGCCGGCGTTGGGATCGAAAACCGTCGAATCCGGCGTGCTGGCAGGGGCGATCACGGTGCTGTCGGGTGCCGGCGCATCGCGGGCGAGAACCGTCTTTTGCTTGCGGCCGGGGTTGGGGCGGCTGGGGCGGATGACGGTCTTGCCGGCCGGATCGAAAGGATCGTCCTTCGAGCTCATCGCCGATCATGCCCCGACGCGCGCGGCCGCGCGACGAACGGCGCCATGTCCGCGCGAATGCGGACCGCAGGACGCTATCTCGCCGTGACGTGACATGTGCCGCAGACCCCCGAGGTCGACCAACCGTACCCGCGTGCTCAATCGTCGTATGTGATCGTAGTCTCAGAAGGTTGCGATTGAAACCCGGCGCAATTTTGGTCGTCGGCTGGTGCCCGGGCCGGCTTCGGGGCAGGCGAAATCAGCTCTTGCCTGGCGGTTTCTGTTTGGCGGCCTTGGCATAGGCTTCGCTGAAATAGGTGAGGAATATGTCCAGCAGGCCGTTTTCGTGCGCTTCCTCCTTGGCCCGCCAGGTTGCGACCAGCGCGTCCCAGGCGCGCGTCTTCTTCGACGCAAAGGAGGATGGCGGCAGTTTTTTCGCGATCGCCTCGGGCGACAAATCGTCGAGCAGCCGCGCCAGCGCTGCCTGCATGGCGGCGAAGGTGGCGAATTCATGCGTCTTGAGGTCGTGGAAGGCGTCCTCGATGCTGTGCCTGGCGTCGAGATAGCCGGCCCTGCGCCGCGCAAACATGATGTCGAGGATTTCGTCGGTCCCGGGCACGAACTTCAGCGGGTTGTTGTCAGCGGCATTGATCATGGTTCGATCGCTGGTCTTGGCCAGGACTTTTGCCGCGGCGCGCGCCTTCAGCAGCAGCACCAGCTCGTCGACGACGATCCGAAGCACCGCGCCGATCTCGCTTGCAACCTCATGCGGCTGGCGCAGCAGGAGCACTTCCGGCGGAATGCCGGCGCCTGCCGCAATCGCGCGCAGGATCTCGTCGGCTTGCTGTGGCCGGCCGGAGACCGAAGCCGGTGGCGCGGTCGGCGAGCGGGGCACTGCGACATGGTCCGGAAAGGATCCGGCAACGGGCATCTGCCGTTGTGTCGAGCCATGGCCACCGAAGGCTGCGTTCCCGTCATCGATCGATACCGCCACGATATAGCGGCCGATCCTGAGCCGGTCGCCTTGCGTAAGCCGGTGCGGGCCGGCCAGGCGCTGGTTCGAGCCGTTGACGAAGGTGCCGTTGCGAGAGACGTCGTGGAGAAAGAAAGCGCCGCCTTCATAGCGGATTTCGCAGTGCCGTCCGGAGATGAATTTGTCCGGATCGGGCAAGGTCCAGGCGCAGTTCTCGCGCCCGATCTCGAAGCCGCGGTCGCGCGACGCGTAACCGGGCGGCAGCCCTCCGGGCAGGACATCGACATTGCTGATCTGCAGACTGATGAACATGCAATATAGCCTGTCGACCGCTGGCGTTCCCATTGATCCGATGCGCCACAGTCTAGCAGCTTGCGGGCACAGCGGGAGAGCGACGTTTCACACTGGCGAAAGCGGCGCAAACAGGACCTGTCTGCCGCTCGTCCTCTTTGGTCTGCCACAGAACATGTGGTAGGCTCAACACGGCCTGGGGTGGCAAGTTGCGAAATGTCCCTGAACGTGAGGTCGTTAACACAAGAAGGGCTTCGAACCTGCCACACTAGGATCCAGGAGGGGCACGACCCATGCCGAGTGAACAACGCGCCGCACTTGTGCAGACGCCGGTCGGCGCCGAGCTGCTGACCTTCACGCATCTTGTCGGCCGCGACGAGATCAGCCGCTGTCTTGCCTACACCGTGGGATTTGTCAGCACCAATGCGGATATCGATCCGCTGAAGATGCTGGGCGGCGTCGTTTCGATCGAAGGCGAGTCCGATCCCAAGCGCTGGTTCAGCGGCCTCATCGCGGAGTTTCGCCTCACCCGCATCGAAGACCGGATGGCCTATTACGAGGCGATCGTCAGGCCATGGCTGTGGTTCCTCGGCAATACCACCGACTGCCGCATTTTCCAGGACAAGACCGCCGTCGAGATCGTCGAGGAGATCTTCTCCAAATATGGCGGCATCGCCAAGTTCGAGAAGCGCCTGCAGGGGTCGTATCCGCCGCGCGAATATTGCGTCCAATACGACGAAAGCGACCTCGATTTCGTGCAGCGGCTGCTCGAGCACGAAGGCATCATGTACTTCTTCGAGCACGCCGAGGGCGAGCACAAACTGATCCTGGCCGACGCCATGAGCAAGCTGAAGCCTGCGCCGGGCTATGAGACCGTGCTCTATCAGTTCGAAGGGCAGGGCTCGCGCCGCGACGTCGAATACATCACCGAATGGATCCCAGGCAGCGCCGTGCGCCCGGGCGCCTATGCCCACACCGACTACGATTTTGAGAAGCCTGCCGCCGATTTGATGGCGAAGTCGGCGCAGCCCTTCGGCCACAAGCAGGCCGCAGGCGAGAATTATCGCCACCCCGGCGCGCATCTGGAGGTCGGCCGCGGCGACAGCCTGGCGGCGATAAGGCGCGAGGAAATCCAGGCGCCGCATATGCGCATTGCCGCCGTCGGCACCGTGCGCGGCCTGTTTTCCGGCTGCACCTTCAAGCTCGACGGTTTTCCGCGCAAAGACCAGAACAAGGAGTATCTGGTGGTCAGCGCCGAATACCGGCTGTTCGATCCGGGCTACCGCGCCGGCGTCGACACCGACGGCGAGAATTTCAAGGTCGTGCTCGGCGTGGCGCCGACCTCGGTGCCTTATCGGCCGCCAAGGATCACGGCGCGGCCGATCATGCGCGGGCCGCAGACGGCGACGGTCGTCGGTCCGTCCGGCGAGGAGATCTTCACCGACAAATATGCCCGGGTGAAGGTGCAGTTCCACTGGGATCGCCTCGGCAAGAAAGACCAGAAGAGCTCCTGCTTCGTGCGGGTGTCGCAGACCTGGGCCGGCAGCGGCTGGGGCTTCATCCAGATCCCGCGCATCGGCCAGGAAGTGATCGTCGATTTCATCGAAGGCAATCCGGATCTGCCGATCATCACCGGCAGGGTCTACAATGCCTCGCAGATGCCGCCCTACGGGCTGCCCGGCAACGCCACGCAGTCGGGCTGGAAGTCCAACTCGTCGAAGGGCGGCGGCGGCTACAACGAGCTGATGTTCGAGGACAAGGCCGGCTCGGAACTGGTCAACTTCCAGGCGCAGAAGGACCACCACCTTCTGATCAAGCACGACCGCAACAAGACGGTCCAGCACGACCAGTCCGACCGCATCGACCACGACGCCAAGCACTCCGTCGGCCACAACCTCGACGAGGACGTCGGCAACAACAAGACGGTCAAGGTCGGCGTCGACCAGACAACCAATATCGGCTCGAACGATACCGAGACGGTTGGCAAGAACCGGTCGCTGACCGTGGGTGTCGATGAGACGATCAACATCGGCTCGAACTCCACCGAGACGATCGGCGCCAACCACACGCAGACGGTGGCAATTGTGCAGACGATCACGGTGGGTGCGGCGCGCATCGACAGCGTTGGGGCGGCAGAGACCAGGACCGTCGGTGCGGTACAGACCAACACCATCGGTGCTTCGCGCTCGGTGACGGTGGGCGCGGCACAGAGCCACAACATCGGCGCAGCGGATAGTTGGAGAATTGGTGCCAGCCAGAGTGTCCAGATCGCCGCCGATCAGAGCGTCACCACCGGCAGCAACCAGACATTCAGTGTCGGCGCTGGGCGCAGCGCCAGCGTCGCCGACGACGATGTCACAAGTGTCGGCGGTGCTCATTCGCTCAGCATCGCAAAGGATAGTGGGATCAGCATTGGCCAGGATAGCTCGATCAAGGTAGGCAAGAAGCTGGTGATAGACGCCGGCGACGAGATCCTGATCCAGTGCGGCTCTGCCAAGATCATGATGAAGAAAGACGGCACGATCGGCATCGAGGGCAAGGATATTTCGGTCAAGGCATCGGGCAAGATCAGCATCAAGGCTTCCAGCGATATCACCATGAAGGGCTCGAAGATCAGCGAGAATTGAGGTGCAGCGATGAGTGACGTCCGCGAACGCATTGACGGTGTGGTGATCGGCATCTTTCTCGGTTTCGGTGACGACGCGTCGCCGCTGGTGGTGTTCCCCGGCAATCCGCAAGAGACCGCCTTGCCGGCGCGAAGCCTGACTGAACTAACATCCGACATGATCGGCTCCGAGGTGGCTTTGCTGTTTCAGGAAGGCGACGCGATGAAGCCGCTGATCGTCGGCCGCATCGTCGATCCAGTCCGCAAGACCACCGCGCCGCAAATCGTGCGCGACGGCGAGCGCGTTCGCATCATCGGCGAAGAGCGCATCGAACTGCGCTGCGGCAAGGCGACGATCCTCATGGAAAAAGACGGCCGCATCACGATTCGAGGCACCTATGTCACCAGCCACGCCAGCGCCGCCAATCGTATTCGCGGCGGTTCGATCGACCTCAACTGATGATTGCCCCAACCCGCAGTCAGAAATTGAAAAGCGCACCGGAGCGGCCAATCGCTCCTGATATCGTCAGGCAACACGCCGAGCAGGCAGCATTCTTCTGGGCGCAGCGCGACACCCTGATGCTGGACGATCCGCCGGATATTCAAGTGGTCGCCGGTGTCGACGGCCGTCTGGAGGCCAACCTCGATGGTTTGCGCATCGCCGGCCCGGCCGCATGGCCGTTCGTCGTCGCGGCGTATGAAGATTTCTCCGAAAAGGGAGAGCTGTTTCTCTACGCATGGATGGCGATCGAGCAGGGCGACGGTCGCCGCCTGGCCGAGGCGATCGAACTCGGCCGTCAAAGCCAGGATGACGCGCGCGGGTTGGTCGGCGCGCTGGCCTGGCACAAGCCGCAAACCATCGCCGTCGAGGTTCGCGACTGGATCGGCGCGCAGGATGCGTTCAAGCGATTTCTCGGCGTATCGGCCTGCCTCGGGCATGGTGTCGATCCGAAGCAGATGTTGGCGCGACTTGTGCGCGACCCGGACGCGCGCGTTCGCGCCGCCAGTCTGCGCCTCGCCGGAAAGCTGCGTCGAGCCGACCTTGCCATGGAATTGCGGGCGGCGCTCGACGATGGTGAGGAACAGCCACGGTTCTGGGCTGCCTGGGCGCTGGGCGAACTCGGCTCCGGCGATCTGGCCAGTCCCGAACTACGCAAGGTGGCGATCGGTGGCGGTCCTAACGCCATGACGGCCTTGCGCGCGGCGGCGAGGGCGGCGCCCGACAAGGATGTGCGCGCCTGGATGGGCGACTTGCTCAAATCGCCTGAAACCGCGCCCTTGGCGGTGCGCGGCGCCGGCATGCTGGGCGACCGCACCCTGCTGCATTGGCTGATCCACCAGATGCGCAATCCTGCGCTGGCGGCTGCAGCCGGCGGCGCGCTGCTCGAGCTGTTCCCCGAGGCGCGTGAGGCGGATCTTTTCACCACCGATCCGAGCCACCTTGGCCAGACCTTCGAGGATCACTTCGGCGATGAAGTCGCGAAAGTGCCGTTCGCCGACAAGGTGAAGGCATGGAGCAGCGCCGCCGGCTGGCTGGCGGCGACTCCCTGACGCGAATTGCCGCCAGGATCGATGCTGCCAAGGAGGCTAGTCAGGCGTGAATCTGTGTAGCCACTGCATCGAATTCTCGTCGCTCCAGCGGTTCCCGCCAAAGGAGCCGTGTTCCACGATCTGTGCCGGCAGAAGCGCCTTGGCGAGCCGTGCCTCCGGCTGAAAATCCTCGCGTCGGTTGAGGTCGATAAGTGCCGCATGAGGACGGGTCTGGTACATCGCGCCGGTAGGAAGTTCCCGATAGCCATGCGCGGCCTGGGTCGCCGCCGCATGAAGGTCGGGAAACTCCTGCAGGATCGAGGTGCCAAGCAGCGTAAGCCAGGATATGCATTTGAAACGATTGGCCAGCCAGTCCACCGTCACGTCCTGGTTCCAGGCCTCGACGCCCCAATATCTCTGGCATACGGAATACATGTGGTCGAAGGCTTCGACATCGTCGGGCCAAGGTTGCAGCACATAGCCGCATGTTCCGCTGGTGAAAGGTACGAGCGCCGCGACCTCCAGCACAAAAGCACGGATTTCGTCCTGATCGTAGTCGTGCGGGAATTCGAAGCGGCAGAAGCTCGACCTGTTGGGTTCGCTCACCGGTTTGTAGCTGTGAAAGACGAACAGAAATGCGCTGAGCAATTTGTCGTCATCGAAGGCGTAGCCCCACTCCAGCGTCCGGTACAAATCCGGGATGTACTCTTCGAGAAACCTGTGATGCACGTCTTCGTCGAATTCGTCGATGAAGGAATCCGACCAGGTCGACAGGTACCTGCGCATCCTTTTCCCGAAACGCGACATATAGAGGTCGTAGATGCGTCTGACGTAGACGATTTCAATCGGACGATCGAAATACAGGATGGAGACCAGCTTGAGTTCCCAGCGCGGGATTTTCTCGTCAAACCGCGTTTCGGTCTTGAAGAAGGTTTTTGACGATTGCAGGCTTTGGTTCATCGCGTCAAACCTTTGCGGTCAGCCTTGTGGCGCGCGATATCTTTCTCGAGTTCGGTCTTTCGCGACTGGAGATAGGCCAGGAAGTCCGCGTGCTTCTGGCGGATGCCACTGGAATCGAAGTCGACCACGTCGATGTTGCCTTTTCTGCCGGCCCTGAAGGCGACGGAATGAGCATCGCTGTCGGCCTGGCAGAAGATAAAGATCTCGCCTTCCCGGAACATCTCCGCATCGACAAAAATCTCGTCCATTTCAGGGTTGTCGAGAATGTGTCTGGTCGACAGCAGGAAAACGTTCGGCGCGTCGAAATTGTCGATGCCGTCGTGCGTCCTTAGCAGGTTCAGATAGTCATCCGGGAGAGGGTGGCGCCAAAGCTTTTTCAGCTTGCCGAGGTCTTGCTCGCCCGCTCCCGGTTTGAACACGGGCTTTGCCTCTATCTTGAAAAATGATCGGTGTTCGATTGCGAGTGCAGCGATCTGTTCTACGAGCGAAAGTATGGTCTCGTCATTGGACATGGAGCGTCTCCTCACTAGAGATCATGGATCCGGGGGGCCGTCCGGACACTGGCAACTCGGATGCGCACGTATGGGCAAGCCATCGTGGTCGCCCGAATTGTCGCGATTGTACCTGCCCATGGCGGCGCCGATCGTCGTGTTCACCCGCGTATTCAGCATCTTGAAATTGCGCATGCTGGCGAGCGGGCCGCCGAGTGCCGCATCATGCAGGTGATCGGCGTTGAATGGAGCGCTCGACCCACCCTCTGTCGGGTTTGCGGGCCTTGGGTCCATGGCGTTCCATTCCTCGGCCGCGCATGGGTGCGCGAACTGGCTCTCCATCTTGTTCTTCTTGTCGGCGGCGCGGGCGGTGAAGCGTTCGGTATACGTCTTTTTGTATGAATCGTAGTCGGATTGGCTGTAATCGACCCTGCGCAGGGATTTTCCCTTGCCGGGGACGTCTTTCCCGCGGTTCAGCCGTGCGCGATCGAGAGACCCCACCTTTGCGCAAAGCTGTTTGCACATGCACGGCGTCCATTTTTTCTTGCCGCGCTTCTTCATTTTCTTGTCGCATCGGATATTAAGCATAAAGCAATCGGTTTGCTTAAGCGGGTCGACATCTCCGGCGAGGTTTACGGTGTTCTTGTCGTTGTGGAACTTCTTGTCGGTGTGGCGGCAGGTGTTGCCGCCGTCCATTTTGACGTCGAAGGAATAGGTGATCCAGTCGGTCGCTTTCTTGAAGACATTCGACTTGACGCCGCCGACCGTGCCCGGCTCGTCGCCCGAACTCATGCCGTACTGCGAGCCCTTGATGGCGATCATCTTGCCGCCCTTGGCAAAGACCGTCGTGGTGCCATCCTTGAGCGTGCTCTGGTTGGCGATGTTGGGATAGGGCAGGGGAATCGGGCCGCCAGGACTCGGAGTCTTGCAGACGTCAGGGATGGTGGCGATCGACAGGCCGATCGTGCCTTTGTAGGTCAGGCCCAGGTTGTTGACGACGATATGAGTGGGCATCAGCCAGCCCTTCTCGGTCCGCCGAGCAAGACGCCCGCGCGTGCACCGTTTTCGGAGCTGGCCCAGATCAGCGATAGCGGTCCGGGCTGATAGCCGCGCGCTTCCGCTTCCGTGATCAGGCTCACGAACAGCGGCCCCGACGCTGCGCCGACGTCGCCCCAGCAATCGGCCGGCGTCTCGAAATCGGCGGCATCCTTGAAACGGCCCGGATTACGGATGACCGCGAACCCATATTCGTTGCCGCGATAGCGCTCACCGTTCATGTCGCAGATGATGCGGTCGACCTTGTCGATCGGCGCATCCTGGAAAAGCAGTTTAAACGCCGAGCCGAGGCCTTCACCCAGCACGACCGTCTCTGTCTTGATCCTGTTTTCCTCGCTCGCAATCGAAGTGCCGACGATCTCGAGCAGCGGACGAAGCCCGCGGGCGCGCGCCACGCCAAGTGTCGTCAGCAAGGCAAATCCCGCAGCTTCACCAGGGCAGAAACCATAAGTCGTGGTCTCCGAATGAAGCTGCTCGTTTTGGTCGAGCCATTCCAGCGTCTCCGGTTCGAGATAGCTGTCGACGCCGCCGACAAGGCAGAGTTTGGCTCTGCCTTCACGCAATGATTTACAGGCGTGATGGATGGCAAGCAGCCCTCCCGCGTGGCCGCCGGCGGTAGAGCCGCCGCCTTCCAGGAGGACATGCTGCCCGATCCGTTTGCGCAGCAGCATGTCGACCTGTGCTGCAAAGCCATCCGGCTTGCCCGGCCGAGGCTCGCCGGTGGACAGGATCAGCGTCACCGCGGAGGTGGCGTCCGATTGCAAAAGAGGCAGCAGCGCGTCGAGCGCCGGCGATACCGCTATCTCGACGGCTCGATCGGGCCCGTGCAGATCGACATCAATGCCGATGTCGCGGGTCACCTTCATCCGCTCACCGAACTGGTCGATCATGTAGGGATGATCCTGGATCGCGGAGATGCCGGCGCGGACCGCCGCTGCGCTCGAGGCCGCGTCGAAGCCCAGCGGCGTACGCGCCCCCACGCCGACAACGACAATCGTGTTTGCTTTGGCTATCATTCGTCTTCGTCCGCCAGCCAGACGCCGCTCGCCGCAATTGTTGGCGAAATGCCGGTACGCTCGCGCATGCTGAGCGTCGTCATCTTCAGGCGTTCCTCGTCGTAAGGGACCGGTAGTGTCGACATCCAGGTGATCGAAAACTGCCGCAGATCGGGCTTGATGCGCAGCGTGTGGATTGTCGCTTCGCCGTTCTTGCGATCCGGGCGGTTGTAGAACTCGGTAGTCATGTTGAAGGTTATGCGAGGCAAGAGGAACTGCAGGAAGCCATCGGCGGTGAAATTGCCGAGCCGCACATGTTCATAGCCGATGAGCGGCGTCCTAGTCTGCTGGTCTTCCGGCGCGCACTGATAATACATGCGGCTGAAATCGTCGGGCAAAAGCGGATCGCGCGTTTTCTCCCATTCCGCGCCATAGGTGCCGGCATGTTTCATGCGCGGCAGCCAGTGCCGCGCCACCGGACCGAAGCCGGCCGGCTTGCCGCTTCTGTGGTCGCGATAAGGCGCGTCGGGATATTCGAAGTTAGGTCCCGTCTTGCTTATCAGCCGCTGCGGGTCGACTGCAAAGCCGGTTCCGACCGGATTGCGCTGGTCCCAGTCAGGCTTCGACGCTTCCATATCCGTGCCGCCATAGGCCCGGCGCCAGCTGATCGGCATTTTGGTGAACGGTTCGGCCCGGCTCATCCGCACCGACACTGCGCCGGGCATGAACACGCGGTCGCCCACCACGTTGACGGTCTTGTCCACGTCGCCGACCTTCATCCGCGCGGCGCACTCTACGACAGGACGACCGCCGGGAGCATAGACGTGTCCATCTACCAGAATGTCTGTGTGCTTTTTCTCCAGATTGAGATCCGTCTCGTCGAGAAGCTCATTCGGATCCGCGCCGTATACGGGCGTCAGGTTGACCGGCGTCTGGTCCTCCAACAGCCGCTGCTTGCCGTCGGCGTCGATCTCGAACGACGCCTTGATCGCAATCAGCCAGACCTCGTGCCCGCGTTCGTCACGCGTCCAGCTTTCCTGGGCGGCGAATGGCGTCTCGTTGGACAATATCCACATTCGAAACCACGCATCCTTACGCGATGGTGAAACAGCAGGCCTTAACTGCCCCGGACATAATTATCGATCGGGTCTGCGTCTGTGCCGCGTTTTACACATCGTCAATTTCGTCCCAACATCAACTCGTCTCCCAACTGCCGGCGAGGATTGTCTCCAGCGTCGCTTGCGGCGCTTGCGGATCGATGTCGAAAATGTCGGAGTACCGGGTCCAGATCACCATGTCGGCGATCAGCTCCTCGCTCGGCTCCACGGATGGCACAGACAGTTCGGCCAGCGTTGCGTCGAGTTCGTCTGGCGTCAGTTCACCCTGTTGGGCGGCGCTTGCCGCCTCTTCAATGCTGGCAAACCAGGCCTCGGCATGGGTGAGCGTAACGGGGGCTCCAGGCAACAGGGCGACCACGCTCAGCGGAAATTTCCGGCCGACCTTGTCGGCGCTTTGCACGATGATGCCCGCCGACGCGCCGAAGGAATTCGGGCCTGCCAGAAAGCGCAGAGCCGTGCCAGTGGCCCAGATGTCCTGGCCGAACAGCGGCACCAGATGCTGGGCCAGCCAGCGGTCCCACAGGCGCACGAACTCACCTGTCAGCCGCCGCGTCACGAAATCGCCGGTGGCGGGCATTTTGCCGTAGAAACCGGGCAGGATCAGATCTGCGGCGGACATGAGAATTTCTTGAACATCTGGAGGTTGTAGGGATTTTCGACGCTCGCCGCCTTGAGCTTGAAGTCGGCGTACATGCCTTTCGTTCCAAGCCGCAGGCTGTAGACGTCGGACAGCGAGGTGCCGGTGAAGCGGCCGCCGCGCAGCATCCTCAGCCACGCCCAGCTGCCGGTCTCGTTGAGCATGATCTCGGGCGAGCCGTCGATCGGCTGGAAGGCGAGCGAGATGACGCCGGTGCCATCCTTGCCGGGCCAGGTCATCGGCTGCGGCCGCGTCGCATTGTTGAAATAGACGAGGCTCTGGCCGTCGAGATTGAGGGTGACGCGGGTGACGTTGGGCGACAGGTCCGTCGGCTCCAGCGTGAACGCCATCACCGGACCTTGACCACCCGGGAAGAGATCGTCGCGGATGCGCCGCGCCTGCTCGAAGGCGGCAAGCGCGGACGGGTCGAGGCCGAAATCGGCGCGCCATTTCCACGGCTGCGCCGAGGTGTCGACATAGCTGATCAGGTGGTCGTTGATGAAGGCGTCGATCATGCCTGCCGGCCCGAACAGGCGGGCGAAGTCGCGCACGTTGACGTCGACGGCGCTGTCGGGGCTGAACGGATAGCGGTCGTTGAGCGCGGCCTGGCAGAAGGGCAGGATGTCGGCACGCCATATTGCGTTGAGCTCGGAGGCCACGGCCTTCTGCGTCAGCCCGCTGGTGTCGCCGGCAATGCCGCTCAGCCAGGTGTTGACCGGGTCGGGCAGGATCTGCGCCTGCCTGGCGACGGCGCCGGTCAGCTCGGCAAGGCCGCCCTGTTTCTTGATCGCGTCCTGCGGGTCGGGATTGGCGGTGACCGTCTGCAGCACATTGGACAGCGCCGTCAGCGCCACCACCGCGGCGTCAAGCGCCGGCGGCTGGCCATCGACCTCGGCAATCGTGCTCTTGAGCGGCTTGAAGTGCTCGGCCACCAGCGTGCCGGTCAGGTCGACCTCGCTGGCCGAGCCGGCGCGCGGCAAAAGCTTGGCGCCGGTTTTGACGATCTTGCCCAGCTTGCCGAGCTTGCCCAAAAGTTTCGAGCCGCCCTTCGCCGCCGCCTTGTCGTCGGTCGCCGGCGCCTCGTCGGAGCGGGTAAGGTCGACCTCCTGGACGACGGCCGTCAACAGCCGCTTCAGCGCGGAATCGGCGCTCGACAGGTCCTTCAGATTCTCTGAGGCAATGTTGAGGTCGCTGAGCGGCGCCAGCCGCATGTCACGCAGGAAACTGTCCCACTGCGCGATGTAGTCGTCGTAGTAGAGCTTCAGGATGTCTTCCGACAGCGCCGAGACCGAGGTCTCGGAATTCTCCGAGCAGCCGCCGGCAAACACCGCGCGATCGAGTGCCGCCTGGGCGGCGACATCCTCGACCCGGTCGAGGATCGCGTCGTGGAAACCGTCATAGGTGAAGGCGCCTGATATGCCGACACGAAGCGTCTTGTCGGAGCGTCGCGAAAACACCTTGGCGCCGTTCGGGCCGGCGAAATTGGCGGGGATCCATTCCTTCAATCCGGCCACCGCCGGATCGGCCAGCAATTGCTTGTAGGCGCGCGCCGGCAGCGAGATCGTGCAGACCGTCTTCAACGCTTCGGCGACCAGCGCCTGGTCGGGCGCGATGTAGCTGTCGTCGACCGCCATGCGGCGGATCGCAGCCAGCTGGTGTTCTTCAGCATCGGCGGTCGGGAAGGGGGCGGCTGGTGCGAATTCGGGCAGGTCGTTCACCCACCAATTCTGCACGAAATCCGAATCCATCTGCGACAGGCCGGTCATCATGCGGTAGGTCTTGAGCGCGCCCAGCATGAAATCCGGATCGCGGATCTGCCGCCACATTGTCGCTTCGAGCAGCGCCACCATGCGTGGCTCGAGAACGTTGCGCAAAGCGTGGTCGTAGGTGTCGGTCTGCGCCCGCATCAGCTCGGCGGAAGCCGATGGCCCGAGCAGGTCCTGCGCCTTGTCGGGAGGCGCAGTCCGGGCATTGGCGACCTCGTCCATGGCGTTGAGGGCAACGTCCATCGCCGGCTGCTGCACCGAGGCAGGCGTTGTGGCGGTCGAGGTCAGCGGCGCCTGCAGCGCCTCGAACTGGCCAGCCTGCGCGGCAATCGCATTGCGGTTGTCGTAGTAGGACCAGGTGAACAGCGAGCCGGCGAGGATGGCGGCGGCCGCGCAGGCGGCGGCGGCACCGCGCCAGATCCAGCTGCGGCGACGCTGCGCCAGCGGATCGAACGTGCCGAGCCCGGCCTCCTTAAAGATCACTTCGGTCAAAAGGTTTTTCAGGAAGAAGCTGCGCTTTTCAAAACGCTGCGCCGGCATCGAACGCCGCGCCGGCAGGCCGAAGGAAGAGGCGAGTGCGGCGGTCAGCCGGTCGATCGGCGCGCCCTCCTGGGTCGCCGAGGTCAGATAGAGGCCACGCAGCCAGGCCGCCTCCTCGTAGCGGCTTTCGCCGAACATCGCTTCGACCAGCACCTGGATCGGCTCGGACAAGCTTTGCAGCTGCGCCGGAAAGCGGAAGATCTCGGCGCGCTCAGTGAGCTTGTCTTCGTCTTCCAGCCGCAGCACCAGTCGCTTTTCCAGCTCCCTCGAAAGCGTCGAGATTTCACCCGCGATGGTCTTGGCGTCGACGCGCGCGTCGAGCGGGAAGGTCGTGCCCCACACCTGTTCGCGCGCCTGTGTCGACAGGCCGCCGAAGAAGGCCTCGAAGCCTCTGATCAGATCGGCCTTGGTCAGCATCAGATAGACCGGCAGACGGATCTCCAGCCGCTCCTCAAGCTCGGCCAGGCGCCTGCGGATTTTGCGACCATGCGCCTTGACGGCTTCGTCGCCTTCGGAAAGCGCATCGATCCCAAGCGCGACGATGACGCCGTTCAGCGCACGCCGGCCGCGATGCTTCTTCAACAGGTCGAGGAAGCCCAGCCATTCGGCGGCGTCGACGTCGGGCTGGCTTTCCTGCTGGACATAGCGTCCGGCCGTGTCGATCATCACCGCGTTTTCAGAGAAGAACCAGTCGCAGTTGCGGGTGCCGCCGATGCCTTGCAGATCGTCGGTCAGGTCGATCGGGAAGTTGAGCCCGGACTGGCGCAGCGCCGTCGTCTTGCCGGTCGCCGGCGGACCGACGATCACATACCACGGCATCTCGCGCAGGAATTTGCGGTTGCCGAGTTTGCGGCGCTTCAGCTCGACCATCACGTCCTGGAATTTGGCGCCGACCGCGGCGACGTTTTCCTCGCCGGGGCTGAGCCGCTTTTCCTCGACCGGTGCGGCGATCTCTGCGACGAACATCCGGTTGGCGCGGATCGCCCGGCGCTGGGCAACGATCAGCCAGATCAGCCAGAAGATCACCAGAAGCGCGATGATGACGATGCGCACCGTCTCCGACGCCATCGGCACGTAGTCGCCGACCCGAACGATCGGGCCGAACACCCAGATGATCAGCGACAGCAGCGCCAGCCCGATCAGCGTCCACAGGAAACGCGAGGTCAGGACCGCCCAGAGGAAGCGCAGGATGAACATGTCACAGCCTCTTCTCGACCAGCACTTCAACGCGGCGGTTGAGCGCACGGCCTTCCCGCGTGGAGTTGTCGGCCACCGGATCGCTTTCGGCGCGGCCTTCGGAAGATATGATCTCCTTCGGCACGCCCGCCTGCACCAGAAGCTCGGCTATGGTTTCGGCGCGCGCTTCCGACAGGCGCTGGTTGCTGGCAAGCGGGTTGGACTTTTGCAGGCGCACATTGTCGGTATGGCCAACGACGGTGATCTTTCCGATCAGGTCCTTGTTGTCGAGGATCACCTTGGCGATGGACTCGATCAGGGGCTCATAGCCCTGGGTGAGTGTCGGGCGCGACGATTGGAAAAGTTCGGGGCTGGAAGCCTGGATAACCAGCTTGGCCAGCGAGACGCTCTCCGTGCCGCTCAGCGCCTTGCTCGTTTCAGCCGGCGCTGCCTTCTGGAATTCCGGCAGCAGCGCGTAGTCGACGGCAACCGGCAGAGGTGGCGGAGCGTCGGCCTTGGGTGCCGCGCGCGTGACATCGGCTCGCGTCGGCGGCGGCAGCGCGCGCACCAGCGCCGAAAGCTCGACCGCCTGGCTGCTCAGCCCCATCGACAGGCCAATATGGATGGCGGTCGCGATCACCGCGGCGGCCACGGCCATCACCCAGATCGGCACGATGAAACGCTGCGGTTCGTCGGACGCGATCACGCCCCTCCAATTGGGCGACAGTGGTGCGCCTTCGGCGTCGCTGTCACGCAGGAAACGCGCTGCCGCCACGCGCACCGCATTGAGCGAGCGGTCGCCGGAGCGGCCGGGCACGCGATATTTGCCGCGGAAGCCGAGCGCCATGCAGTGATACTGCAACTCCAGCATTTCGCGGTCGCGGTTGGGATGGCGCTCAAGATCTTCGAGGCGGGCAAAGAATTGCGCGCCGGCATCGACGTCGCCGCGCAGCATCACCACCAGCGGCTGGCGCGGCCAGGCGCTGGCACCGCCCCACGGCGTGTTCAGCGCGAGGTCATCGAGCAGCGCCGCCACCAGCCACGCGGCCTGGTCGGCGCGCTCGAGCGACGAGCCTTGCGCCATGGTGGCGTCGCGGCAGCGCACGAGTTCGTCGAGCAGCCTCGTGCGCAGCGCTTCGGGACTTTCCGGCGGCAGCGCGTTTTCCAGTTCGGGCGCAAATTCGAGCAGCGGCGAGAAGGCGTTGACGAGTGCATTCGGATGCGCGCGCGAGGAACGCTTGGCTGTGACGCCCGACGCTGGCAGGGGCATGGCGCGCGGCGTCGGCGCTCCGCTCAGACGGATGCGCGTGCGCTCCCGATCCTCGGACAGTCCGAATGGATCGTCCCTGCTCATCATCTCACCTGTTGACCGAGTAGCAGTCGACCTGCGGTTCGCTGGGCAGCACGCCCGAAACGCCGATCACAAAGCCGGGCGCTTCGAGAAGCGAGGCCCAGTGCTCGCTTTTCTGGTCGAGTTCGAGGCACAGCCGGTCGCCGTCATAGGGAATTTCGCGCGGCTGCGAATGCAATGGCTTCAGCGGAATGCCGGGCAGGCGCGATTTCCACAGCCCTTCGAATTCGCTCGCCGAGCCGACCGTCGCCTGATTGACGAAAATCTTGCGCAAGGCATCCTCCGACAGTTCGGAGCCGATCCGCACCACGATCCGGCTCGCCACCAGAAGTTTCGGGTTGTCGATGCGGATCTTCCACACATTGGTGGCATGCCGCATGACCGGCAGCGCGCGCGATTTCGGCTCGATGTAGCGCAGGCTGAGGATCAGCGAGCGCAGCGCGTCGGCCAGCGCCGAATAGGCTGGTCCCGGCGCCATGTGGTCGTAGACAGGCAGTTCGCCCAGCCGGCGCGCGCTCGAACCGTAGGTCGCCATCGAGCCGGCGAGACCGGCCAACTCCATATAGACCTCGGCCGGATGGAAGACGTCCTGCGCCAGCATGTGTGCCAGCCGCGGCCGCGCGGCGTTGACCAGATTGAGGATCAGAAGATCCTCGACACTGCGCCCAGGGCCGCCCAGCACCATCTTGCCGTGCGCTTCGGCGATCTGGTCGAGGCCGGTGACGACTTCCTGCAGCAGGCGGCTGTACCAGGAGGCCGCACCGATGACCAAGGTCGGCGGCAGGAAGGTGTCGTCGAGCGCCACGCCGCCATCGGCGCGCACCCCCTTGAGTTCGGCCACCGGCAGCGCGGTGTAACCGCCGACAGCCGTGGCCGGCGCCAGCAACAGCGCCTGCGGCCGCGCGATCTCGATTTCCTCGGGATCGGAACCGCCATGCACGGCATCGCGCACCGAGACGATCCGGCCGCGATAGCGCGCGCCCGACGGCTCGGCGTGAGCCGGGTCGAAGCCGACGCCGCCGGGCGGTTCGAGCGGCAGCGCGATCAGCACCGGTCCCGCGCCCATCTCCGGCGTTACCGCCAGCGGCCGCGGCGCATCCATCGTCTCGGGGATCGAAAACGGCGTCCCGTCGGGAAAGATCCCGCGCGCCGAAAGCACCGAGATCTGGCCGGCATCGAGCTGTGCCTGATCGAGCGTCAGCGTTCGAAAGCCGAACGTATGCAGATGCCCGGCCTGCAAGGCGCCGCGCACCGTCGCTTCGAAGAAGCGGTCCTGTTGCTGGAAATGCTGGGTGCGGAGAAACAACCCCTCCGACCACAGCACCCTGTTTGCATCGCTCATGCCGGCACTCTCTGCTTCCTGCTCATCACCCTGGCGCGGCTTTGCGGACCTTTTCGCCGCTAGGCGGAAATGCCGCCGCTGCCGAGCGTCACATTGACGGTGAACTTCGATCCTGGCGAAACCGACTTGGTCGTGCGCCAGTTGCGTCCGGTGGGTTCCCTGATCAGCGCGACGAAGCCGAGTGCGGCCACTTCCGGTTCGACCGTGATCGTCTTCGACGCAGTCTTGCCCGGCCCGACTGAAATCGTGTCGGAGCCGATCAGATCGCCGCCAAGTGCCGCGCCCGCGCCGCCTTGCAGGGCGAAATAGTCGGCCGAATTGAAGGCGCCAGTGCTCTTCAGGCGCAGGATCATGACGGTCACCGGCCTGTCGCCGCCGCCCGGTCCAGGATTCATGCCGGCGCCGCCAGCGAGGTTCACGGTGATGACGGAGGGTTTCGGCGGGCCGCTCTGGCAAGCCGTCAGCAATCCTGTCGCGCCCAAGGCAAGAATGAATTCGCGTCTGTCGATCATGTCCTAGTCCTCCTCATATGCGTCTCGAAAATCAGCGCCGATCTCGCCCAGAAAACGCGTCTCGGCGCTGTGAGCGATTTCACGGTGGCGTTTCTGGTACAATTCCCAGAGCTTGGCGCCGCGCCCGCCGGTCAGCAAATTGCCGATCGCCGAACTCGACTTCAGTTCCTCCTCGATCGCCGCCGGATCGAAGCGATCGATCATGCGCTTGAGCGCGCCTTGCACGCCGCGCCAGGCGCGGACGTGATGCTGCGCCAGATCGCGCACCGCGTCCTTGATCGCCGCGTCGGCGCCGAGGAAACCGGGGCTGCGCTCGGCCAGGATGGTCACCAGCGCATCGTCGATCGAGGGCAGGAATTTGAGCGGGTTGACCTCTGATGCGCCGACCACGGTCTGCGCCACGCGGGCATTGCCCTTTTCCTCGGCGCGCTTGCGCAGAAGCTGCATCAGCCCTTCCATCATCAGCCGGTATTCGCGGCCGAATTTTTCCATATCGGCCACCGGGTCGCGGCCGGGAAAATCGGCCTCGTCCATCCCCATGCCGCGCAGGAAAGCGGCGCGCAATTCCGCGTCCGACTGTCCGGCCGGCGGCCGCGGCGCGGCTTGCCGAACAGGAGCGCGTTGTGGCGGTGGAGACGGGGCTGGTGGTGGCTGCGGTGGCGATGGCTCTGCCGCGCGGACCGGCAGATCCCAGGGCGCCGGAGAGGGAGCAGGCGAGGGCGCTTCGATCGCGCTTTTATCCGTCACGCCGGCGTCGAGGCTGGTGGACTCGGCAGGGCCAAAACCAAACCCGTCATCGTAGGCCGGCGGCTTCTCAGGATTGGATCTGCTCGGCTCTCTCGATAGCGGCGCGTCGTCGAGGCCGAAGGGATCGTCGAACGATGGCCTGGCGCCGTTTCTGTCATTGGGCTCGGGCGCCGGCGTCGCCACGGGGTCGAGGCTGAACGGATCGTCGAACGCCTGCGAACTGCGTTCGTTGGACTGCGCACGTGCGAACGCACCCGGCACCGGCTTCTCGAACGGATCGGGCAGATCGGCGGGTCGCGGCCGTCCCGGCTCTTCTTGCGTCGTGGACGAAAAGAAATCGTCGCCGCCGAGGCTGACCGGCGCCCGCGACGCCGCCGGATTGCTGGCGGGCGCCGAGGGTCTATGGGCCGGCGCTTCGGTTTTCGCCGTCTGCAGATCGACCCACACCACATAGTCGCCCAGCCGCAGCCGCATGCCGCTTTGCAGGCGCGCCGTATTTCCCGCGCCGAGCGGGCTGGCGGCATCGTCGATGAACAACCCGCTGCTGGAGGTGTCGGTGACGAAATAGCCGCCCTGCTTGCTGGTGATTGTGCAATGGGCACGCGAGACGAACATGTCGGGATCGTTGATCTGCCAGTCGGCGTCGGCGCTGCGGCCGATCACCAGCTCGCCCTCGTCGAGCCGCGCCTGCCGCGTGACTTGCGCGCGTGGTCCCTGTTCGAGCGTCAGCAGCAGGCTCATGCCGCCACCTCTTCCCGCCAGCCGACGATGGTCCGCAGCCGCATGTCGTCGGCATCTCCCTTTTCGACCGGCCGTTTCAGCCAGGTGGTGCGGGCAAGCTGGACGGTTCCGAGCTTCGCCGGCGGCACTGCCTTTGCCGCAAGCACGATCCTCAGATCGACATCGATGGTCTCGCCGATCAGGTCGCGCACCGCCTGCTTCAACAGCTTCAGCCGCTCGCCGCCCGGCAGGAAGGCCTTGTAGTCCTTGTAGCTCAGCGCGCCGATGCGCAGCTCGATCCGGCTCTGGCGGCTGAACGAGCGCGGGCCGATGGTGGCGCTGCGGCCGAGCGTGGCATAGCTGCCGCCAAGCCGGCTCTGCAGCGCCTTGGGGATGGTCATCCAGGCAGCGACGAACTCCTTCAGCACCACCGGCACTTTGAACGCTTCTGCCAGGAACAGTGTCAACCGCTCCGGGCCGTCGACCTGGGAAGCGAGCGAGGCGGCCTGGCGAAGTTTTACGGCATCGAGTTCGGCATCCTGCGTGCCCGGCAACCCGATGCCGGCCATCGCCTCGAGCATGGAACGGACGCGGCCGCCGACCCCGCGTTCGACCTGCACCGCCGGATGCGCATCCGCCCAGGCGCGGTAGTAGAGCGCGATCATCCGATGCTGCAGGATGTTGACAAAATCGACGAAGGTCGTGTCGCTTGTCTGCCGTGCCTCGGCACCGGCATACCAGCGTTGCGACAGGCGATCGAGCACCCAGCGCGTCAGATGCAGCGGCATCGGCCCTTCGGGCCCGAGCAGGCCGAGATTGTTGACCGTAACGCGCGCCGGCGACGTGTCCGTCGGCTCGCGGAAATCCACCACATCCTGCACCGCGAAGGACAGCCGCACATTCTGACCGAGCCTTGCCGGCTCGCGGTCCGGCCGACCGGAATGGCCGAACAGGCCGCCTTGCCGTTCCAGCCGGCGCAGCAGTTCGAAGAAGTCGAAACTCTCGGACAGGGTCGCGGCTCGCTCTAGATCAGGTAGCGATTGCCGGGCGTCATCGGCCATGGCACATCCTCCTGTTTCTGGAGCAACCGCGTGCGCGTGCGCACGAACCCGTTTATCCCGGCATGGCGGGCGAACAGCCGCGACAGCAGGCCCGACAGCAGCAAGGTGCTTTGTCCTGCCAGCACCGACTGGTCGACATGCAGGGTCACTTCCGTGCCGCGGCCGAAACACATCGGTCCGTCGATCGCCAGCCGCTCAATCACCGCGCGCGAGTCGATGCGCACGATCGAGCGCACATTGCGGGCAAGCCCGGGATCGCCGCGTTCGGCGTAGAGATCGAGCAGCGCATGCAGCGGATCGACGCCGCGGCCTTCCTTGGCCAGGCTGAGGAAGTTGAGCGCCAGCTGCGACACCAGCCGCCAGGCGAGATCATCGGCGCGCGACTCGCCGTCGGCGCCGGCCGGCAGCGCCGCTGGGATGGCCGGCTGCGGCGAACGCAATGCGCCGAGCAGCCGCACCGTCTCCACCGGGTCGCCGGCTTCCAGCGTCAGGTTAGGCGTGTCGTCGAGGATGGCCAGGTCGCGGTTGGTGCACAGCGCCGCGATGTCGACGCGCTTCAGCGGCCGGTTGGCTTGACTGTGGACCGGGCGCGAGATCGCCAGGAAGACGTCGTCGCCGGCATAGGAGGTGCGCGTCACGCCCTGGCTGCGCTCGTCCTCGGTCGGCCGGCGCGGCCGCCGCTCGGTCGAATAGACCCAGCCGCTGCCACGGTTTTGTCCGAGGCTGAAGAGCTCCGGTATTTCCGCATCGGGACCTTCGGCGTCAGCATCTTCGACGCGGATCACGCGGTAGATCTCAAAATCCCGCGCGCGCGTGCGGTCGGCGTGCAGCACTTGGCGCGTCTTGCGGTGATCGAGCTCGATGACGTTGCACTCGCGCTCGAAGAGATTGATGATCGGCGTCGCGAAAAGTTCGAAATCCGCCGGCGACAGATCGGCGAGCTCTGGCACCGGGCGCCTGAACAGGAAGATGATCTCAAGCCCCGCCTGGCATTTGCGCACCACCGGCTGCAAGCCGGTTACGCGCGCATAGTGGAAGCGCTCGGGCATCATGAAATATTCGCGCAGCAGGCGGTAGCCTTCGAAGGTCGGCCGCGTGCGCGGCATCATCGCCTCGGCATCGGCGATGCCCACCATCTCCGGCGCCGGCAGAGGCGACAGCGGATTGGTCTTGCCTTCAGGTCTCGCGCCGACGCCAGAGCAGACGCCGAAGATCGCGTCGAACGTCAGCGGCGCCTTGGTGCGGTTGGCGAAGTAGAGGTCAAGCCGGTCGAGCGCCAGTTCGCCCAGTTTGACCTTTCCAGTCGGGGCAAGCGTGATGCGCAGTGCAGCTTCGCCGCCCTTGCCGCCGATCGGGCCAATGCCGGCGGCGGCCAATGCGCTGCGATCCTGGAAATAGCCGACCGAACTGATCGCGATCGGAAACAGCGTCATGTCCTGCGCGGTGGTGAAGGTGCAGCGTGTCGACAGGCCAGCTTGCAGGCTGGAGACCAGCCGCGTGCCGCGCTTGACGACATGGCCGGCGAGCATGGTCTGCACCTGCTGGCCAGGCTTCAGCACCACCATGGCGGTTGCCGGCGCCGGCGTGACGAGATCGGGATAAAGCACGTCGAGGATGGCGCGCGAAAACCGCGAGCGTTCGGCATCCACCTTCAGCCGCGTGCGCGCGGCGAGAAAGGCGACGCCGTCGAGCAGCCGCTCGACATAGGGATCGGGACACGGCACCGTATCCAGCGACAGATTGCGCGCGACGGCCGGATGCATGTCGGCGAACTCCGCCGCCAGCCCGCGTATGTGCGACAGTTCTTCCTCGTAATATTCTACGAAGACCCGGTCCATCTCAGGCTTCCCTGAACTCGGTGCGCGCCACGCCGTTGTCGAGATTGATCGTCGTGCGCAGGCGCATGCGTTCAGGCGTCGGCGTCATGATCAGCACCGCGTCGATCTCGATCTTCAGGCCGGTCTTGTCGCCAAGATTGACCGTGACCTTCGTCGCGCTCTCCTTCAGCCGAGGCTCGAAGGTGGCGAGCACGGCGCGGATTTCGCGCGCCAGAACATCGCGATCGAAGTCGCGCGACGAACGGCCGGAGAAGGCCGGCACGCCGTAATTGACGACGCTGCGGCGCACCTCCGGAAAGTCGTCCAGCGCTGTCGGACTGTCGGTCATCTGCTCGGCTTCGAGATCGGAAAGCATGGGCGTCGATTCGAAGCGTTCGGTGTTGAACAACGCCTCGATGTCGCGCCGCACGGCCTCGCGCAGCACCTCGGGCGACACCACGATGCCGCGGCTTTCGAGCTCGCCGCGATACCGGTTCTGAAACGCCAGCCTGTGCAGCCGGCGTTTCTGATCGGGGTTCAGCGCATCGTCGGCGTCGATGCGCCGCGGTCCGTCCGCCAGCAACTCGTCGAGGCGCTCCTCGCCGAGTTCGTCGTGCAGAGCCTGCCTGAGCCCGTCTATCTCGGAACTCAGGCCGGGCAAATCGTTGACGAGGCGGTCCCAGAGCGAAGGCTGTACTGCCTCGCGCTTGGCCCGTGAACCGCCCGCCTGTGCCTTGTCCGCGGCAGGGCGCTTTGCACGCCCCTCACTTGCCGACATAGACATCCATTTCGGCTTCGTCATTGTCGTCATAGACGAACTTGATCTTCTTGTAGGCGAAGGAGACCTCCTCCTGGATCAGGTCGGCTTCATCGTCGGCCTGCGTCATGTCGTATTCCATGATCGAGGCATCGGTCAGGGTAACGACCAGATAGTCCTTGCTCTCGCCGTCGATGGTCCGCCGCGCCGAGAACTTGACCTCGTCCAGCGCCTTGTTCTCGAACAGGGCCTTGGCCAGATAGGGCGAGGCCTTGTCATAGTGCTTGGTGAACTTGATCATGCCCATCGACACGCGACCGCGGCGCGAGAGCGAATTGGGGTCATAGGGCGCGACCATCTTGTAGTCGACGCCATGGATCTCGATCTCGTCGTCGTGGCCGTCGCGCGTGCTGGGGCCCTTAATGTCAGGAACTTTCAGAAAACCGTCGATCTTCATTGTGGGCATTTTCGTTCTCCACCGCTTTCAACAAAACAAGGTTGGTTGCTGCAATCAGGTCTTCACGGACGGCAATTCCGACACCAGCCGGAGCGAGGCGTTGATGCCTTCCAGCTGGTAGTGCGGGCGCAGATAGAAGCGGGCATTGTAGTAGCCCGGCCGGCCCTCCACGCTGTCGACCTGCACCTCGGCGGCGGCAAGCGGACGCTTGGCGCGCGCCTTGTCGTCGGCGAAGGCCGGGTTGGCCAGCACGTACCGGTTGATCCATTCGGTCAACCAGATCTGCATGTCGGAGCGTTCCTTGAACGAGCCGATCTTGTCGCGCGCAATAGCCTTGAGGTAGTGCGCGAAACGGGAAACCGGGAACAGATACGGCAGGTTGGCGGAGAGCCGTTCGTTGGACTGGGCGTCGGGATCGACAAGGCGTCCGGCACGCGTCTCGTCGTCCTGCAGCGAGTGAGCGCCGATGAAGGCGGCCAGATCGGTGTTCTTGCGGTGCAGGATCGGCATCAGACCAAGCTTGGCCAGTTCCGCCTCGCGCCGGTCATCGATGGCGACCTCGGTCGGGCATTTCATCGCGATCGAGCCGTCATCCGTCGGGAAAGCGTGCACCGGCAAATTGAGCACCGTGCCGCCGTTCTCGACGCCGCGGATCTGCGTGCCCCAGCCATAGAGCTTGTGGCTGCGGTTGATGTTGACGCCCATCGGGAAGGCGGCGTTCATCCAGACATATTTGTTGTGGTCACCCTGCACCTCCTCCTCGAAGGAGAAGCCCTTGACCGGAACGGTCTCGGACCCGTAGGGCAGACGCGCCAGCACGCGCGGCATGGTCAGCCCAATATAGCGGGCGTCCTCGCTCTCGCGCAGCGACTGCCACGAAGCATAGGCCGGATTGCTCACGATCATCTGCAGGTCCTGCGGGTTGGGCAGTTCCTGCCAGCTGTCCATGCGGAACAGCCGCGGCGAGGCGGCGGCGATGAACGGCGTGTGCGCCGAGGCGCAGATCCCGGAGATGTTGCGCAGCAGGCCGACGTCGCGCGGATGGTTCGAAAACTCGTAAGCGCCAACGATGCAACCGATCGGCTCGCCGCCGAGCATCGAATACTCGTCCGTGTAGACTTTCTTGAAGATCGGGCTCTGGTCCCACATCTGGCCTTCATAGTCTTCAAGCGTGTCGGCCAGTTGCTCCTTGGAGATGTTCATCACCCGGATCTTGAGATGCTTCGCATCCGTCTCGGTGTTGTTGATGAGATACCAAAGGCCGCGCCATGTGCCTTCCATCTCCCGCACTTCCGGTGCGTGCAGGATTTCGTTGACCTGCGTCGTCAGCATCTTGTCGATGCCGGCGATCAGCGACTTGATCGACTTGATCGAATTCGACGAAATCGTCGTCGTCTCCGAGCGCGACTGCGCCGCCAGCGCCAGGTTGCGCACAAGCTGCTGCAGCTTCTCGCTGTCGTCCTTCTTGACCTTGAAGTCCTTTTCCAGCAGCTGGCTGAACTCTCCCAGGTCGACGGCCTCGGCCTCGGCGACGGATGTTGCGGTCTTTTGCTGTTCGGCCATGATTTATTCCTCACCCTTGTCGTCGGACAGCGCCTGGGCAGCGATCTGGCCAAGCAGCGGCTGATTGTTCAGCAACTGGGCGATGCGCTTTTCGGCATCGACGCGGCCGTCCATGAAGCCGAGCAGTTCCTCGAGCTGGCGCCGCATCTTGAGGATCTCGGCCAGTTGCGGCACCTGTTCAGCGATCTTGTCAGGGGCGAAATCACCCATCTTGGTGAAGGTCAGGTCGAGTGCGAGCTCTTCGTCGCGCTCCTGGCCTTCGGCCTGCGGCAAGGTGTTCTTCACCCGCGCCTTGACCCTGGGGCCCATTGCTTCCATGAATTTGGGGAAGCGGTTGGCATCGGTCTCGACAAAAGAACGGTCGAGCACCGTCTTTGCCGCTTCCCGGGTCTGCGATGCGCCCGACAGGTCGGCCATCACGCCCATGACGAACGGCAGTTCGATCGTCGTCGGGCTGCCGTAGGTTTCGACATCGTAGGCGATCTGCACGCGCGGGGCGCGATTTCGCTCGATGACCTTCGCTTTGCTTTCGGCTGGCATGTGTTGCTACCTTTCATCCTTCTGGGCAGTCTTCTTGGCGTCGGGAACGCCGGCGAGCAGCCGGAATTCCTTCAGCCCCGACGGGGCGAGATCTTCCATCAGTTCAACGAAATCCATGTGCACCATCCGGCGCACCCGGCGGGCGAGATGCGGGATCGGGCTCGACGGCTCGGTGCGGTCGTAGAACGCCACCACAAGGTCGAGGCACTTCACCACATCGTCGCGCGAGGAAATCCTGTCGGGGAGCCCTGCACCTGGCTCTGCGTAGCTTGCCATCGTCTCGGCTCCATGACCGTTTCTGGCCGGCATTGCCGGGCTTGCCGTGGCAGGCGCCGGGCTGGCTGCGCCATTCGTCGCTGCCGCGGCCGTCGTTTCCACCGCCGTGTTGCGTTCCAGCGTCGTCAGCAAACGCTGCAGGAACCGCTTTAATTCCGGAACGGCAGCGCCACTGCCTTCAAGGCGGGCGTTCAGCGCCGTGTCGACCGCGTCGAGCGCTCCGATCGCGCCGTGAGCATTGGCGATCAGTGCCGTCATCTGTTCACCGGCCTGATCGAGTTGGGCGGCGCATCCGCTGCCCACCCGGTTCAGGAGCTGCCCATGCGCGCTGACCAGCGCTGCCTTTTCGGCGGCATTCAATCCCGAGGCCGCTTCCTGAAGCATGACGCGATCGTCGAGCGCGCCCTGTTCCAGATCGCGTCCAGTGATCGGCCCCATGGGTCGTGGGGCGAAGAAAACCATCTGCCTGAGGTCAGCCAGCAGCCCGTCCTGGCCATTCTGCAGGTCGGCCAGCGCGTTGAGGCGGCGCAAGGCGGCGTCGCGCGGCTGGCCGCCGGGTCGCAGCGCCGGGTGCATCGTCTCCCAATGCGTCTCAAAAGTCCGCGCGATCAGTGTCAGGCCCTGCGCCAGCCCGGCGAGCCCCTCTTCATTGGCGAGCGCCCGGGCGACGATGACAAGCAGGCGCAGGTCGCGGCCATGCGAACGCAATTCCTCGGCCTTGCCAAGAACGGCAGGCCAATCGACCGGAATCGTCGATTGCGCGGCAGGCTTGTTGCGCCCGTCATGCACAACCTTGACCTGCGGCTCGGTAAGGCGCTCGAGCTCGTGAAAGACCGGATCGTTGCGCAAGTCTTCGCCTGACGGATTTTCACCGTCCAACGGAGCAAGCCAGAGTGCGAGATCGATCACAGCTACCCCCAGCGACCGGCTCTAAAACCGTACGTGACCCAACGTTAGCACACGGTTGCACCCTACCACAATTCGGCAAACCGCTCAAAAGTTAACGGGCGCTACCGCGAGCCAGTGCAACTGCATCTCGAATGGCGCAATCTATGGTCTGCTTGCCCGGCCCCGTATGTGAAGCGCATCGCATAGAATTGGAAAAATTCGTGGTTGTCTGCATTTGGTGGCGCGGGACTTTCCACAAAGGGAAGCGGCCGGCTGAATGACGCGCTTTGTCAAGCGGCTGCTTATGTGGCAGGCTGTCGACGGGCAGATTGCAGGAGCACGTTCGATGGAACAGCGCCGGTCGTCGCAGGGTTTCAAACGCAAGGAACTGGTAGGCAAGCTCAATCCGGTCTGCCTGCGCGCCTTCAAGGCTGCCGCCGACAGCGCCAAGCTGCGCGGCAATCCTTACGTCGAACTCGTCCATTTCATCGAGCAGCTGGTGCTCTCCGAACGCTCGGATGTGCAGATGATCATTGCCGATGCCGGCATCGATGCCAGCCGGCTGACCAGCGACATGACCCGGGCCGTCGACAAGCTGCCTTACGGTGCCACCTCGATCGAGGAATTTTCCGACCATATCTTCCACGCCATCCAGGAAGCCTGGAACCTGGCGACGCTGGAATTCGGCATGGAGGAGGTGCGCAGCGCCCATATCGTGCTCGCTTGCCTGAAGACGCCGGTGCTGGAAGGCCTGGTGTCGAAGATCAGTACCGAGTTCGACAAGATCGGCGCCGACGCGGTCATCGCCCGCTTTGCTGAAGTGGTGGAGGGCTCGCTCGAAGCCGGCGCTGCGGCCGTAGCTACTCCCGCCGCCGAGGCGCCACGGCGGGCTCCGGGCGGGGATTCTGCGCTGGCCAAATACGCCACCGACCTGACCCAGCGCGCCCATGACGGCAAGATCGATCCGGTCGTCGGCCGCGATCCGGAGATCCGGCAGATCATCGATATCCTGATGCGGCGCCGGCAGAACAACCCGATCCTGACCGGCGAGGCCGGCGTCGGCAAGACGGCGGTGGTCGAGGGCTTCGCCTTGCGCATCGCCCAGGGTGACGTACCGCCGCCGCTGCAAGGCATCAGCGTGCGCATGCTCGATGTCGGCCTGATGCAGGCCGGCGCCAGCGTCAAGGGTGAGTTCGAAAAGCGCCTCAAGGCGGTCATCGACGAGGTTCAATCCTCCGAAAAGCCGATCATCCTGTTCATCGACGAGGCGCACACGCTGATCGGCGCCGGCGGTGCCGCCGGAACCGGCGACGCCGCCAATCTGCTGAAACCGGCGCTGGCGCGCGGCGAATTGCGCACCATCGCCGCAACCACTTGGGCCGAGTACAAGCAGCACATCGAAAAGGATCCGGCGCTTACCCGCCGTTTCCAGGTGGTCAAGATCGATGAGCCATCGGAAGCGGTGGCCGTGCTCATGTTGCGCGGCGTCGCCGGCGTGCTCGAACAGCACCATGAGGTGCAGATCCTCGATGAGGCGATCGAGGCCGCGGTCGGCCTGTCGCATCGCTATATCCCGGCGCGACAATTGCCCGACAAGGCGGTCAGCCTGCTTGACACCGCTTGCGCCAGGGTCGCGGTCTCGCAGCATGCGACGCCGGCCGAGGTCGAGGACATATTGCGCCGCCGCCAGGCGCTGGAGGTCGAAAGCGGCATCATCGGCCGCGAGGCGGCGATCGGCATCGAAGTGGCCGACCGGCAGGCGCGGGTCGAGGCTGGGCTCGCCGAGACCGAGACGACGCTGGCCGCCGCCGAGGCGCGCTGGGAGCGCGAAAAGGCGCTGGTAGCCGAGATCCTCGAATTGCGCGCCAGGCTGCGCGGCGAGGGCGTGCCGCTGGACGAAGTGGCGACCGCCGAGGCCGATGCCGAAACGGTGGCGCCGGACGCAGAAAAGACCAAGGTGCCCAAGACGGAACCGGCCAAGGCCGAAACGTCCAAACCTGAAAAGCCCAGGACCAAGGCGGCCAAAGCCAAGGGCGAGGCGCTTGCGGATACAGAGGCAGCGCCGTCAGATCCGGCAGCCGATCTTGCGCGGCTGCGTGAACTCATGGCCGAGCTTGCCACCGCGCAGGGCGAGACCCCGCTGATCCTGCCCTCCGTCGACCGCAATGCGGTGGCTGCCGTGGTTCAGGATTGGACCGGCATCCCGACGGGGAGAATGCTGTCCAGCCAGACCGAGAAGGCGCTCAAGCTGGCAACAACTTTGTCAGAACGCGTTGTCGGCCAGGACCACGCCATGGAGATGATCGCCAAGCGCGTGCAGACCAGCCGCGCCGGGCTCGGCGCGCCGGAAAAGCCGGTCGGCGTGTTCCTGCTCTGCGGTCCCTCGGGCGTCGGTAAGACCGAGACGGCTCTGGCGCTGGCCGAAACGCTGTACGGCGGCGAGCAGAACCTGATTTCGATCAACATGTCAGAATTCCAGGAGGCGCACACCGTCTCGACGCTGAAGGGCGCACCGCCCGGCTATGTCGGCTACGGCAAGGGCGGCATCCTGACCGAGGCCGTGCGCAGAAAACCCTATTCGGTGATCCTGCTCGACGAGGTCGAGAAGGCGCATCCCGACGTCCACGAGATCTTCTTCCAGGTCTTCGACAAGGGCATGATGGACGACAGCGAGGGAAGGCGCATCGATTTCAAGAACACGCTGATCCTGCTGACCTCCAATGTCGGCTCCGAAGTCATCATGGAGCGCACCGGCAACGGCACGGTGAGGGCAGGGCTCGACGGGCTCGACGCTGCGTTGCGCGGCCCGTTGCTGAAGGTCTTTCCGGCGGCCTTCCTCGGCCGCGTGGTGACCATCCCTTACTATCCGCTCTCGGATTCGATGATCGAGGCCATCACCCGCCACCAATTCGGCAAGATCGCAAAGCGGCTGCGCGCCAGCCACGATGCCGAACTGGTGATCGGCGACGGCGTCATGGATCTGGTCAAGGCGCGCTGCACCGAAATCGAGTCCGGCGGCCGCATGATCGACGCTATCCTCACCAACACGCTGCTGCCGGAACTCAGCCGCGGCGTGCTGAACCGGTCGCTCGACGGCGAGAAGATGACCAAGGTGACGGTGAGCGCCTCGGCCGACGGGTTTGCCTATTCGTTCGAATAGGTCTCACAGAGAGCCTGCGCCGGCTCTATTGCTGCGGCGTTTCCGTCTCGGCGCGGATCAGCTTGATGTCGGCGCCTGCCGCCCAGGCGCCGATATCCTCGCGCCGCAACGCCGCCGCCATCATGTCGGGGAACAGGTCCGGCGTGCAGGCAAAGACCGGAATGCCGAGTGCGGCGACCGAGGCTGACATCGCCGGATCGTAGCCCGTCCGGCCCTGATCGGTCAGCGCCAGCAGAACCACGACATTGACACCGGACCGCACCAGGGCTGCCAGCCGCCGCAGCAAGTCCTGGCCGTTGCCGCCTTCATAAAGGTCGGTGATAAGCACGAAGTGGGATTTGGTCGGCCGCTCGATGCGGTCGGCGCAATAGGCGACCGCCTGGTTGATGTCGGTGCCGCCGCCAAGCTGCACGCCAAAAAGCACCTCCACCGGATCGCTGAGCTCCTCGGTCAGGTCGACGATGGCCGTGTCGAAACAGACCAGCTTGGTGCGCACCACCGGCAGCGAGGCCATGACAGCGGCGAAGATCGAGGCGTAGATCACCGAGCTTGCCATCGAGCCGGACTGGTCGACGCACAGCACCACCTCATCGAGATCGACCAGCCGGCGCTGCTTGCGCATGAAGCCGACGAGTTTCTCCGGCACGATGGTTTTGTGCTCGGGCTGGTAGTGGCGAAGATTGGCCGAGATGGTGCGCGGCCAGTCGATGTCGCGCTGGCGCGGCCGATTGGTGCGCCGCGATTTGTCGAGCGCGCCGCGGATCGCCTCGGCGGTCTTCTGCTCCAGCCGCTGCATCAGCTTGGCGACGATGTCGGCGATGATGGTGCGGGCAATGTCCTTGGTCTTGGCCGGCATCACCGAGCGCAGCGAGATCAGGTCGGCGACGAGGTTGACGTCAGCCTCGATCGCCTTGAGGAATTCCGGCTCCATCAGCATCTGCTTCAGGTTCAGCCGTTCGAAGGCATCCTTCTGCACGATCTGGACGACCTGCGCCGGAAAGAACGATCTGATATCGCCCATCCATTGCGCCACGCGCGGCGCCGAGCGGCCAAGCCCGCCGCGCCGCTTGCGCGGGTCGGCATCGCCATTGGCGCCG
This sequence comes from Mesorhizobium sp. P2_F7, assembly GCF_056403695.1. Lineage (NCBI taxonomy): Bacteria > Pseudomonadati > Pseudomonadota > Alphaproteobacteria > Hyphomicrobiales > Phyllobacteriaceae > Mesorhizobium > Mesorhizobium sp. P2_F7. The sequence continues at coordinate 175,349 of NZ_JBFUFA010000006.1, forward strand.
TCGCCGTAAAGCGCATCGAGCGCCGACGACAGTTTTTTGTCGTCGCTGGAAAGGGCTGAGGAGGACTCGTCATCGGCGCCGATCGCCAACCGCCAGCGGCGCTCGCGCCCGCCATCGGCTGATGCTGTGGCGCCATCCGCGTTTGTCTCGTCTTCCATCATCACGCTCCGCTCGCAAGCAGGGGCCCAAGCCTCTCCAGATGCCTGCGCCAACCCTCGCCACCATCCGGCGCCGGCGTCAGCCCGGCCGGCAGCCTGGCGGCGCGGCCGAGCACGGCCTCGATCAGCCGCCGGCGCTCCATCGAGTCCAGATTGGAGAAGACGCGGCGCAGCAGCGGCAGATGCGCGATGAAGGCGTCCTCGTCGAGGGATTTGAGCCACGCATCGACGGCGCCGCGCAGGCCCTCGTCGTAGATCAGGCGCTGACCGGCGGTGCTGAAGAAACCTTCGAAGAACCCCGCCGCCTGCGCCACCGGCGTTCCCGGCGACAGCCTGCGCCCGAGCAGCCCGGCGGCGTCCTCGGCCGACAGCTGGCCGGCTTCGTAGAGCAGATGCGCGGCGCAGCCGGCGAGCAGCGCCGTGGAGCGCGGCCCTTCCAGCACGCCGGTCAGCCCGTTGCGCCAGGCGTCGAGCACGTCTTCGCCGGGCTCGACCAGCCGGATCGCCGCGTCGGCCTTGCGCACCGCACCGACCAATGTCGTTGCGGCCTGCTCGTCCAGGTCGCGCACCGCATAGGGCAGCGCGATCGCGCCTTCGACGATCAGCCGTTCCAACAAACCGGACAGCCGGTTGGTTTCGGTCTTGCGCGCCTCGCCATAGCGGATGATATCGGCAAGCGGCGGTACCGAGGCCAGCATCTCCAGGCACTCGCTGCTGTGCGCAGCACGCGCCTCCAGCGCCGCAAGGCCGGCGCTCGAAGCCTCCGACAGATCCGCCGTGATGGCGCTCTGGACAAGGGCTGCAAGCGTGTCGAGGGAGGCTGCGGCGCCCAGCATCTGGGTCAGGCGGCCATTGGCGGCCTTTTCGATGGTCGGGCCATAGATCAGGTTCTCGACCAGGCGCACGGCATATTCCGGCTCCCAGGCCAGCGTCCATTTTTCGCGAAACGTGCCGCGGCTGCGGCCGGCATCGGCCAGCCTGCCCCACTGCACGCCGAGCACGTTGAGCCGGTGCAGCAAGGTCGAGCGAAACAGCCCGCTGTCGCTGCGCAAATCGACGGAAAGCTCGCGCTCCAGCGCCTCCGGCTTCAGCCGCGCCGCTTTCTGGTTGCGCTGCAGATCCTCGATCAGCGGCGCTAGCGGCGTGTCCGGCGGAATCTCGCCGACATCCGCGCCCAAAAGCAGCTCAGCTTCGACCAGTGACCACAGCACCGCCTCGCCGTTGAACAGCGCCGCGATCGCCGCGTCGCGCAATTCCTCAAAGCCGGGTTTCGGCCGCTCGCGAATGGCGGCCAGCGTGCGGGCAAGCCGCTCGGCTTCGATCAGCGACGCCGTCGAGACCAGATGCCCCTTGGCCCGCAGCACCGCCGCGATCATCGCCAGCCACAGCGTCGCGGCGTCGCGCCGGCCGCGTGTGCGCCACAGATGCTTGCACCAGCCGGGCGCGACGACGCCGGCGCCATAGCCGTAGCCCAGCGCCAGGCGCGGTCCCGTCCACGGCGCCCATGTCATGGTGCTTTTGCGCCGGGCAATTCCCTTGATCAGCGCCTGGTCGTTCTTCTGCGTGTGGGTGGCCTGCAGGGCAGGCACGTGCCATGCGCCGCAGACGACGGCGATCGGTCCGTCGAGTTCCTTGCGTGCGGCGGCAATCTCGAGCCGCATATGCGCTTCGCGTTTGGCCTCGAACGGCGTGATCGCGCCTTCGCCGTCGCGCAGCGTCGTCATCGCATCGGCGATGGCCGCGAAGATTGGGCCGGGCTGCGGGTTCTGCTCGATGATGTCGGCCCACCAGCTTTCGCCATCCTCATAGCCGGCGGCCTCAGCCAGCGTGCCGATCGGATCGCGATGCGAAGCCGTCTCGCCATCTTCATCGGCTTCATCCTTGGGCTCGTTTTCGTCACCAGCCTCCGTCTCGTCAGCGCCTTCCTTCGCCGGGGCTGCGAAGCGCGCCGATGACGGCAGGTCGATGAACTTGAGCGCCGCCTTGTTCTCCACCGCCCACACCGCCGCCTGGTATTCGGGCGAGAACTCGGCGAACGGCCAGAAGCTGGTCGCGGCAGGATCATCCTCGGGATAGCAAAGCAGCGCCACCGGCGGCTGCATTTCGGGACGCGCCAGCAGCGGCAGCAGGGCGGACGCGTCGCTCGGCCCCTCGATCAGCACGGCGACCGGCTGCAGGTCGCGCAGCGCCTGCACCAGGCTGGCGGCGGAGCCCGGCCCGTGATGGCGGATGCCGAAATAGGCGACGTCGCTCATGACCTCAGATCGCTGCGTTCAGCGCCGCATAATAGCCGGCATAGTCCGGCCGCTTCTTGAGCACCGTTTCGAGATATTCCTCCAGCACCACCTTGTCCTGCACCGGGTCCTTGATGATGGCGCCGACAAGACTGGCGGCGAGGCCTTCGGCGCCGAGCTTGCCGCTGTCGAACCACGCTGCCTGGCTGAGGCCGCCGACCATGGTGGCGATCGCCTCGGCGGTCGACAGCGAGCCCGAAGGCGTCTTCAGCGTCACCTTGCCGTCGGCGGTGGCGCCCGAGCGCAGCTCGCGGAAAATGGTCAGCACCCGCGCGATCTCCTCGCCGACGTTCTTCGGCACCGGCAGGTCGAGCCCGCCAGCCATCTCGTCGACCCGCTTGGCAACGATCGCCACCTCTTCGGCCATGTCTTCTGGCAGCGGCAGCACCACCACATTGAAGCGGCGTTTCAGCGCCGAGGACAGTTCGTTGACGCCCTTGTCGCGGTTATTGGCGGTGGCGATGATGTTGAAGCCGCGCTGGGCATAAATCGACGTGTTGAGTTCCGGGATCGGCATCATCTTTTCCGACAGCACGGTGATCAGCGTGTCCTGCACGTCGGAGCCCATGCGCGTCAGCTCTTCCAACCGGCAGAGCTTGCCGCTCTCCATGGCGCGGTAGAGCGGCGTCGGCACCAGCGCATCCTGGCTCGGGCCCTTGGCCAGAAGCTGCGCATAATTCCAGCCATAGCGGATCTGGTTCTCGTCGGTGCCGGCCGTGCATTGCACGATCAGCGTCGAGTCGCCCATGATGGCGGCGGCGAGATGTTCCGACACCCACGATTTGGCGGTGCCGGGAACGCCGAGCAACAGCAGCGCGCGGTCGGTGGCGAGCGTGGCCACCGCGGTTTCCATCAGCCGGCGGCGGCCGACATACTTTGGCGATATCACCGTGCCGTCGCCTGCCTTGCCGCCGAGCAGATAAGTCAGCACGGCCTTTGGCGACAGGCTCCATCCCGCCGGCTTCTGGCGGTCGTCATTGCGCGCCAGCGCCTGCAGTTCGGACGCATAGGCCTGCTCGACCGGGAGGCGGATGGCTGCGTTCATGGTGCTGTTCTCCGATTGCTCATGTGTTGGGTCCAGGCCCGGTCAGGGCCGCGTTGAGGCGCAGGAAAGCGAGCGACGCCGCCGCCGGCGGCATGCCGGCCGCGACAACGTCGCCGATCAGTTTCTCGGCCGTTGCCGCCGTGCCGAGAAAGCCCATCGTTTCCAGTATGTCGTCGATGGTCCGCTTCATGGCGTCGTCATTGCCGGCGACAGCGGAGCGCAATGCCGGCAAGGTCTGGCTGTTCGCCAAATCGGGCCATTCCAGCCAGCTGGCTTCGACGCCTTCGGCGAGGTTGAGCGCGCCAAGATATTTCGTGTCTTTCAGGATCAGCCTGACCAGGACACGCTTTCTGCGACTGTCCAGGCGCGGCATGAGGTGAAGGACGAAAGGCGCCGGCTTGCCGCCCTCGGCAACGAGCGTATCCGCCATCTGCGCCACCGCTGCATCACTGCCGGAAGCGGCGACCATTCGTGCGATGTAGATGTCCGCAGTGCTGTCGCTGCCGAACTGCCAGGCCGCGATGAAATCGGCTTCACTGGCGCCGAAGCGTGCCGCGAGGTCGACCAGATTGCAGGTCTCGAACAGTTCGGCGCGGCGCTTTTCCTGCGCTGGCGATTTGAGTTTTGCCGGCGTGTAGATGGTGCGGCGGCGAATGAAGCCGGATTTGCCTTCGGCAATGAAGGCGGCGAGTTCGGCAACGGGATCGTTGGTTCCGCCATCGCCGGTGTGCTCGCCCAGCCTTGCCAGCAGCCGCCCCGCCAGTTCCTGCACCTTGCTGGAGCGGTCGGCGGCGAGGCTCTTCAGGAACGGCGCGTCCGCGGCCGAGAGACCGAAATGCATGAGTTCGATCAGCGCCAGCCGGACTTCCGCTGGTTCGCCCGGCGCCTTGGCTTCCATCAGGCTGCGGGCCGTGGCCGGGTCGCGGCGTCGCATTTCGGCCAGCGCGATGCGCCGCGCGGCGGGATAGAAATCGTCCCAGTTCTGCGCCGTCAGCTGCTCCTGCGGCGCAATCTTCAGCCCCTCGACGCTGGCTTGCCAGTCGATCCACGGTGCATAGATGTCGGGGCTGTTCTGATCCGATGCCGGCGGCATCCAGTCCATCGGATGCAGCACGTAGCCACGGCTGGCGACAAGCGTCGCCACGCGCGCCTTGCGTCGCACGTCAGTGGCATTCTTCAGGGCCGCCCGCAACAGCGGCCGCAAGCGTTCCGGCAGCAGCGGCAGGCCAAGCCTTGGCAGCGGCGGGCGCCGTTTCAGCGTCTTCGGCGCAGCGGGCCGCAAGCCGACGTCGAGCGCTTGCGCGGCGATCGCCAGCAACAGCCGCTCGCGCTCGTCCGGGGGTGCACTGGCGGCGATTTCCTTCCACGCGGCGGGGGCCAGATCGAATGTGGTTCCGCCGGTGATCCAGCAGTCGCGCATCGTCGCCAGGCCGGTCAGTTCGAGCTCGTTCATGACAGGTCGAGCCTCCCGAAGCCGCTTTGCGCAGCGAGCAGATCGAGCCGAGCGCCGTTCCACAGCGCCGCCGTTGCCGCGAGATCGAGACCAAGCACGGTCTGATCGACGGTTCCGGCGACGGGCAGGGCAATCCCTTGCGGGTCGTGCGCCGCTTGCCACCAGGCGGCGCCACGCTCATCGAGCAGGATCGCGCCGGCCGGCAGCATCAGCGGACTATCTGTGGACCATGGCGCTGTGTCCTGCTGCGATGCGTGCGCGGCGAGTGGATCCTTGATGGTGCCGAGGCCGAAATCCGGCCAGGCGCCGGACGCGACATCACCCTTGCGCTCCGCCACCAGGGCGCGCAGCGGCTGGCGCGACGGATAAAACACCAGCCTTGCATCAAAGCGGTCGCCGGGCGTGAACGCGGCCGAGCGGCGGCCGGCCGAGGCCGGAAAAAAGTCGAGCAGCAGCGCAAATTGCGGCGTCGGGCTTTTCAGATCCAGCAGCCAGGTCGAATGGCTGACGAGGCCGTCGCGGCGGGTCTCGATTTTCTCGCCGATGACCTCCCACTGACTGTCGACCTGTTTGGCCTCGGGATTGGCCAGCACCTGGTCGCGGGTCTCGGACGCCGACACCAGCCGTTTCAGTTCGGGATCGTCGGGTGTCGCGCGCCAGGCCTTGGCCAGCAGCACCAGCTTGCCGAGTTCGCGGATCGCCGCATCCGGCCGTTCCTCGCTGCGCAGCGCCATCAGCCGCGCCGGGATCTCGTCGATGCGTCCGGCAAGCGCCGTCGCCTTCATGTCGACCAGCCTCGCTGCAATGCGGCGGCAGCGTTCGCTGCTGGCATCGGCAAAGGCGGAAAGGCCGAGCCGCAGCTGGTCGGCGATCCATTGGTCGAGTTCGTCCAGCGCCCCCGCCACCGCCGCCCGTGTGTCTTCCGCCCGCTTGCGCTGCGCCGCCTCGCGGCGCTCCGCCGCCGCGGTATCTTCGACAGTGCTTTCCTCCGGTTGCGCGGCCTCGCCGATGCTCTTGCCGGACGCGCCGGCTGCGGCGCCTGGCGTTGCAGTGGCCGGCTGGGCCGTTGTCTTCCGGCGCCGGCCAAGCCAGTCATTGACCCATTCCGGCGTCGATTCGGCAGCGGTGAAGTTGGTCGGCGCGGTGGCGGCGATCCACATCAGCGCCAGCGTGTGCTTGCACGGAAATTTTCGCGACGGGCAGGTGCATTTGTAGCCGTGGTCACCGGTATCGACCACGGTGCGGTAGGGGTTGGAGCCGGAGCCCTGGCATTCGCCCCAGATCAGCGCCTGCTGCTCGTTCTTCTCCAGCCGCGGCCAGTTCGAGCGCTTGGTCAGCTTCGAGGCGGCGCTCAGCGACGCCTGATCGGGGGCGAGCGCCTCGATGGTTTTCAGGTCGAATTCCAAGCCGCCCCTCTCGTACCCCGACAATCGCAATCGCCACTATAGGGTGCTGTTTGTGAAGGATTGTTGTGGCTCCGGCAAGACGAAGATCGCGCAGATCAGTACAGCGGCGTCGCCATATGCCGGGGCGTTGGCCATTGCGCCGTGATCTCGGGTTGCACCGGCCGTTCGAGATAGGTCGACAGCACGACATAGCTTCGCGTCGAGGTGACGCCGGGCGTTTCGTAGAGACGAGCCAGCAGGCCTTCGAGCGCCCTGGTGTCCTCGGTGCGAACCTTGAGCAGCATGCAGGTATCGCCGGCCACCGAATGGATCTCCTCGACCTCAGGATATTGGGAAACGGCCATCAACTCCGGCGTCTTGCCCCAGCCCTTGGTATCGATATGCACGAAGGTGAGCAGCGGCTTCTTCACCGCCTTGGGGTCGATGATCACCGCTGTACCGCGGATGGCGCCGCTACGCCGCAGGCGCTTCACCCGCTCATGCGCCGCCGGTGGCGACAGGCAGACGCGTTCGCCAAGTTCGGCGTAGCTGATCGTTGCATCCTCGACCAGCACGCCTAATATTTTTCGGTCGATCGCGTCGAGCTCGCGGGCAGCTGCCTTGTTCTGCAGAACACCATCTGTTTCTTCATCCATAACGAAATTCCTTGTTGTCGCAGAATTTAATTCGGCCACTATGCCGATATGACGAACACACATCAAGCTGCAACGCTCCCAACAACAGCGCCGATTCCGGCACTGGCCTATCTGCTGACGGGCTGCATCGCCGTCATCGGCTCCAACTCACTGGTTCTGGGTCCGATTGCCCCGGCGGTGGCTGCATCCTTCGGCACCAGCGTGCCGGCGGTGATGGCCGCGTCGGCCGCATTCGGTCTCGGCACCTCGGCAAGCGCTTTGTTCCTCGCCCGCTACATCGACGGCGTCGGCGCCCGCCGCATGCTGCAGGGCGCGCTGCTGTTGCTGGCTGTCGCGCTTCTCGCCAGCGCGCTGGCGCCGACGGTATTCGCGCTGGTCGCGGCGCAGGCCGTCGCCGGTATTGCCGCAGGCGTCGCCATGCCGGCCATCTATGCCAGTGCGGCGGCCATCGCGCCGCCCGGCCGCGAAAGCGGCACGATCGGCGTTGTGCTGACCGGCTGGACGGTCTCCATGGTGGCCGGCGTTTCGCTGTCGGCCGTGCTTGCCGACCTCGTCCATTGGCGCGCCGTCTTCGCAGCGGTCGCGGTGCTGTCAGCCATTGCGCTCGCCGCTCTGTCGATGACCTCGCTCAGCGACGTCAGGAAGAGCGGCCCGGCGCCGACGCCGTTCGGTGCGCTGGCCATTCCCGGCATCGTGCCGCTGCTCATCGCCTGCACCGCCTTCATGACCGCTTTCTACGGCGTCTACGGCTATCTCGGCGATCATCTGCACCAGGATCTCGGTGAGCCCGTCAGCGCCAACGCGCTCGCCGCACTCGCCTATGGCGCGGGCTTCGGCGCGGCGGCTTTTCTTGACGGCGTCATCGACCGCATCGGCGCGCACCGCGTCATGCCTTTTGCCTATCTGCTGGTCGCCGCGGTCTATGTCGCGATTGCGCTGGCGAGCAGCAATTTCCCGCTGATCCTGGCCATGATCGCCATATGGGGCCTTGCCAATCATTTCGGCCTTAACGTGCTGGTGATGCGCCTCACCGCGCTCGATCCGTCGCGTCGCGGCACCATCATGGGCCTGAACAGCTCCGTCACCTATCTCGCCGTCTTTATCGGCACCACCAGCTTCGGGCCGCTCTATTCGTCCTTCGGCTTTGCCGTCTGTGCGCTGGTGGCCGCAGTGCTTATGCTGATCGCCGCTGCGGCGGGGACCTGGCGTTCGCCTGGTTGACGGCGTTGCTCAGGCAGATTGGGGCAGCACGACAACCGTGTCCGCCATCGGGATCAGCCAAGGACAGGCATAGTAGTCGCTGATGTGGTGGATGACCCCGTCGGTCGCTTCTACCCGAACCGGATAGGCCGGTTTCCAGCCGCTTTCGCCTCGATGGAGCACGAGCAGCACGGTCTCGCCATCGACCGTGCCGATCGCCATCGTCCAGTTCATCCGGCCCTTCTCATATTCGATGAAATAGGGCGATTGCGACAGCCTGCCCCTGAAGCAATCCGAAACCTGCAACTGCGCGTCGGCGCTGGTCAAGGCCCGCACGCCGTCCCAGTCACGGCGGTTGAACAGTTCGACATAGCGGCTCAGCAATCTTGCAAGCTGCGGATCTTGCCGGGGTTCTGAACGGACAGCCGGTTCCGTCGGCAGCACGGCCAGCTTGGCACGGCCACGGCTCAGCGCCGCCTTGACGCCGCCCACTGTCGAACCGACGAGATCGGCAATCTCTTCCAGAGAATGGTCGAAGACATCCTTCAGCAGGACGCAGGCGCGCTCCTTTGGCGGCAGGTGGATCACCAGCCGTTCGATCGCACGACCGGCGCCGTGGCCTGCCGGTTCGGCCGGCAGGACGATCTCGTCTTCCGCGAAACCGGCTTCAGCACGCCGGCGCGCCTGCCGGCTGCGCAGAAAATCGATGCAGCGGTTATGCGCGATGCGAAACAGCCAGGGCCGAAGCGCGCCGGGGTCGTCGAGTGTCTCGATCTTGCGATAGGCCTCGAACAGCGCTTCCTGCATGACGTCTTCGGCATCGATCACGGATCCCGTCATGCGTGCGCAGTAGCGATGCAGCCGCTCACGCAGATGCACCACTGTTTCCAGAAATGCGGCGTAACGAACGTCAAAGAGCCCGGTGGGATCAGTCCTCGGCTGCATTGGTCGTGGGCATCCATCAATCAGGTATTTCTTGCAGGGGGTACGCCACGCCACAAGGCTCGCTTACATCAACCTTGTGTCATCGGGTGGCTGGTCAAAGCGGTCGTGCCGACCGTCGACATACATCAGCGGAGCTGCCGCCAATTCCCCAGGGTCGACGTCATCAAGAGATGCCAGGGGAATGGCGTAGACAATACCTCCAAGTTCTGGAAGGTCGCCACGCGCTGGCATGCGCGTGCCGCAGGTCGCGCAGAAATGATACTGGATGCTGGGCCGCTCCTTGCCGGGCGGGGTCCACTGATATTCCGTTTGCGAGCCCGCTCCCGCAATCAGGCGAATGTGCTGCGGGCCAACGAAACTTATCCATGATCGCGTCTTCGTGCACGTCGAGCAGTTGCATTTGACGGTGCCTTGGCTGAGATCGATATCCGCCTCGAACCGGACTTTGCCGCAATGGCAGCTTCCAGTGTAGGTTTTCAGCATTGCCCGCGTTCTCCGCTGTTTGCCGGCCGGCACAATCGCCCGCCAACATCCAAGACGTATGGCGACGGGAAAAGGATACGTGGACAGGCATCAAGATGGCCAAGCAATGAAAACGACCCTTGAAATCACCGCCGAACCCTTGGCCCAGGACCTCACCTTCCTGGCCGAGCGGCTGACGGCGTTCAATGACGGCGATGTCGGCCCTTCCGGCCGCAAAGCACTCGCCGTCTTCGTACGCGACGAGGACGGCGCTGTCGTCGCCGGCATTTCGGGATACACCGCCTGGGGCTGGCTCTACGTGCAATGGCTTTGGGTCGATGAACGTGTGCGGGGCCAGCATATGGCTGGCGAGATGCTGGACGCCGCCGAGCGTGAGGCGCTGGCGCGCGGCTGCCATGGCGCTCTGATCGACACCTTCAATCCCATCGCGGCCAAGGTCTATGAGCGGCAGGGCTACCGGCGCTTCGGCGAACTGCCTGACTTTCCCATCGGCCGCAGCCGCATCTTCCTGCAGAAGAAACTGGTGGCCTAACCCGCCAGCCGTCCGCCTTGCATCGGTTGCGGCACACCGGTGGTGCTGGGAAAACTGATCGGCAGGCCGCGCAGCACGCGCACTGCCAGGAAAGCAAAGCACTCGGCTTCCACCGCATCGCCCTTCCATCCCAGCGTCTCGGCTTGGACCACCTCCACATCGGCACGGCTAGCCAGCATCGCCATCATCGTCGGGTTATGGCGGCCGCCGCCGCTGACCGCCAGCCGCTTCGGCCGGCGCGGCAACAGGTCGAGCGCCTTGCCGACGGCCGAAACGGTGAAGGCCGTCAGCGTCGCTGCGCCATCCTCGAGGCCAAGCCCGTCGGCCATTGCAGCGGTAAAGTCGAAGCGATCGAGCGATTTCGGGTACGGCTTGGTTAGATATGGATGCTGCAGCAATTTGGCCAAGCGTGCTTCGTCGACCGTGCCGGCCGCACCCAGCCTGCCGTCGCGGTCCATCTCGCCCAGCCCATGCGCCTTGATGAAGTCGTTGAGCGGCGCATTGGCCGGACCGGTGTCGAAGGCGACGACATTGTCCTTGCCGTCCCACCAGGTGATGTTGCCGACGCCGCCGAGATTGAGCACGGCCGTGTCGCCGCTGGCGTCGGCCTCCTTCAACAGCGCTGCGTGATAGGCGGCCGCCAGCGGCGCGCCCTGGCCGCCGGCTCGCACATCGGCCGAGCGGAAGTCGTAGGCGACCTTGGCGCCGAGGATCGAATGCATCAACTCGCCGTCGCCCAGCTGACGCGTATCGCCGCGCCGCCCAGGCTGCGGGGCGCGATGCAGCACGGTCTGGCCGTGGAAGCCGACCACGCCGATATCGGCCATGGTCAGGCCGTAGCTTTCGACGAGATCTTTCACCGCCGCCGATTGCGCCCGCGTCAGCGCGTCTTCGGCTTCGCGAAAAATCACCGGCTCCGGCCCGTCGAAATTCCACACCCTCGCCTGGCGCAGCGTCGCTTCCAGCAAGGTGCGAATCGATTGCGGGTAGGGGGCCAGCGTATAGGTGCCGAAATCGGCGATGCGCTCGCCGTCGGTCTTGATCAGCGCGACGTCGATATTGCCGTCAAGCACGGTGCCGGTCATCAGGCCGACGGCCCAGATTGGTTCCATGGTCGATTCCCTTGCGACACCGTTTGCGATTCCAACGGGAATCACCTGTCGGACGGATTGGCCCGTCAGGCAAGACCTTGGCCGACGCCTGCTCGAACTTGCCGGCAGCGTTTTTCACCGAAGGGCGAAAATCGAGCAACGCCGTTCTTGTCTCTTGCCGCTCAAGACGCCAGCTATGTCACAAGCGACATCGGCATATGCCGATGTCCGTACACAATCGCCAGGGAGAAACCACATGCCATCCGAAGTCGCAGTGATCGCCGGTGCGGGCGCGGGCTTGAGCGCCTCTCTGGCCCGCCTTCTGACCCGGGAAGGCTATCGCGTGGTGCTGGCCGCCCGCAACAAGGCCAAGCTCGCGGCGCTGGTCGAGGAGACCGGCGCGCTGGCCGTCGAAACCGATGTCGCCGACCCGGCCTCCGTCGCAAGCCTGTTCGAGGCCGCCGACAAGCAAGGCCCGTTGGCACTTGCCGTCTTCAACGCCAGCGGCCGCACCCGCGGCCCGATCGCCGAGGTCGACGCCGATGCGGTCAAGCAGGCGCTGCTGGTCGGCGCCTATGGCGGCTTCCTGGTCGGCCAGCAGGCGGCGCGGCGGCTTTTGGCGCGCGGCTCCGGTTCGATCCTGTTCACCGGCGCCTCCGCCAGCATCAAGGGCTTTGCCAACTCGGCCGGCTTTGCCATGCCGAAATTCGGCCTGCGCGGCTTGGCCCAGTCCATGGCGCGCGAACTCGGGCCGAAAAACATCCACGTCGCCCATTTCATCATCGACGGCCAAATCGAGCCGGTTGGGAAGAAGCCCGAGCGGCCGGACAGCCAGCTGTCGCCCGATGCGATCGCGCAGACCTATCTCGCAACCCATCGCCAACATCGCAGCGCCTGGAGTTTCGAGGTCGAGCTGCGGCCCTTTGTCGAGACATTCTGATCGTTTAGGCAGGGTCGTTCTCGCAAGTGCGAAATCTTTGAGAGAATATTCCCGGCTTCGTGTTTGAGAAGAAATGCGGTTCTTTGATCCGGCAGAGAGCATTGCCGATGATGTCGTCAAGGCTTGGTATTCCACCAAGCCGCAATGACTTCAGGATTACGAGGGATCGACAATGTCCGAACGCGGAAACGGCTCCAATTCTCTTCTTTTTTCAGCCATCGGCCGGCGAGCTGCCCTTGCGGCACTTTTCGCCTCGGCCGTGACACTTGTCGGCCTGGCCCAGCCGACGCCGTCCTTCGCCGAGGACAAGAAGGCGATCAAGGTCGGCATCATCAGCGGCGAGGATGAGGACGTCTGGCGCGTCGTCGTCGCCCAGGCCGCCGAAAAGGGCCTGGCCATCGAGACCGTGGTGTTCAACGACTACACCCAGCCCAACGAGGCGCTGGAGCGCGGCGAGATCGACGCCAACGCCTTCCAGCACCAGCCCTATCTCGACAACCAGATCAAGACTCAAGGCTATCACATCGTCCGCGTCGGCTATACCGGCGTCTGGCCGATCGGCCTCTACTCCAAGAAATACACCAAGGTTGCCGACCTGCCCGAAGGCGCCGTCATCGGCCTGCCCAACGACCCTTCCAATGAAGGCCGCGCGCTGCGCGTCCTGCAGAACGAAGGCGTGATCAAGCTGAAGGACGGCACCGGCATCCTGGCGACCACCGCCGACATTGCCGAGAACCCGAAAAAGGTGGTCATCAAGGAGCTCGATGCCGGCATTGTCGGGCGCTCTGTCGAGGATCTCGACGCGGCCGTCGTCAACACCGACTGGGCGCTGAAGAGCGGCCTCGGCCCGGACAACCGCATCGCCCAGGAGCCGATAGCCGACAACCCCTACCGCAACTTCATCGCCGTCAAATCCGGCAATGAGAACGAGGCCTGGGTGAAGACGCTGGTCGCCTCCTACCAGAACGAGAAGGTCAAGGCTGAGTTCGACAAGGTCTACAAAGGCACCGGGATCAGCGCCTATTGATCGGCGCCTGGCTGTCAGGAGCAGGCGGCCCGCTTTTGAGCGGGCCGCCGTTGCATTTTCGTACCGTTGAAACGGACAGTGAAATGAATCAGCACGTCGCGGCCGCAACGGCCGATCCGGTCAACATATCTGCCGCCGGGCAGGAGGATGTCGTCCGCCTTGTCGGTCTGAAGCGCCGCTTTGGCGCGACGCCTGCGCTCGACGGCGTTTCGCTGACGGTGAAGAAGGGCGAGATCCTCGGCATCATCGGCCGCAGCGGCGCCGGCAAGTCGACGCTGATCCGCTGCCTCAACGGGCTGGAGCGGCCGGACTCCGGCGACGTCTTCATCGAAGGTCGCGAGATCGGCCGGCTTGGCGAGCGTGAGTTGCAGCCGCTGCGGCGGCGCATCGGCATGATCTTCCAGCACTTCAACCTTTTGTCGGCCAAGACGGTCGAGGACAATGTCGCGCTGCCGCTCAAGATCGAGGGCCGTCCCAAGGCAGAGCGTCTGGCGCGTGCGGCCGAACTGCTCGATCTCGTCGGCCTGTCGGAGAAAGCGAAAGCCTACCCGTCCTCGCTGTCGGGTGGCCAGAAGCAGCGCGTCGGCATTGCCAGGGCGCTGGCCGCACGGCCGGCGCTGCTCTTGTCCGACGAAGCGACCTCAGCGCTCGACCCGGAGACGACGCGCTCCATCCTGGCCTTGCTGAAGGATATCAACCGCCAGCTCGGCCTGACCATCCTTCTCATCACCCACGAGATGGAAGTGATCCGTTCGATCGCCGACCGCGTTGCGGTGATCGATGCCGGGCGCATTGTCGAGCAAGGCCCGGTCTGGTCGGTCTTTGCCGAGCCGCGCTCCGAGATAACCAGGAGCCTGCTCGGCGGCATCCGCCCGCAGCTGCCGGCCGAGATTGCCGGCCGGCTTGTTCCGGGTGATGGCGCCGAACTCATCCTCAGGATCGACGTCGCGGGAGAAGCCGCGCGGGGACCACTGCTATCGGACCTCGCTGTTGCGGTGCCTGGTCCATTCCGCCTCGTCCACGGCGGCATCGACCATGTCCAGCAGCAGCCCGTCGGCACGCTGTTCCTGGCGGTGGCGGGCAACGATGCCCGCCATCTCGCTGACGTCATCGAATTCCTGAGAGCCCGCGACGCGCGGGTGGAGGTGCTTGGCCATGTCGCCGGTTCTGTTTGAGCTTCTGCTGCGTTCGATCTGGGAGACGGTCCTGATGACGGCGGCGTCCGGCCTTATCTCGCTGGTCTTCGGCCTGCCGCTCGGTCTGGCCTTGATCGCCACAGAGCGCGGCGGCATCGCTGAAAACATCTGGGTGAACCGCGCACTCGGCGCCGTCATCAACGGCTTCCGCTCGGTGCCCTTCATCATCCTTCTAGTGGCGCTGATCCCGGTGACGCGGCTGATTGTCGGCACCTCGATCGGCACCTGGGCGGCCATTGTGCCGCTGTCGATCGCCGCCACGCCCTACTATGCGCGCATCGCCGAAGTGTCGCTGCGCGAAGTCGATCGCGGCCTGATCGAGGCGGCGCGCGCCATGGGCGGCAACCGCTGGACGATCATCCGCGAGGTGCTGGTGCCGGAGGCGCTGCCCGGCATCGTCGCCGGTTTCACCGTGACATTGGTGACGCTGATCGGCGCCTCGGCCATGGCCGGCGCCATCGGTGCCGGCGGGCTTGGCGACCTTGCCATCCGCTACGGCTACCAGCGTTTTGAGACCAGCGTCATGGTCGCCGTGGTCATCGTGCTGATCATCCTTGTCTGCGGCATCCAGTGGATTGGCGACCGTCTGGTTGCCAGGCTGGACCGCCGCGTATGAGCGGCCATGAACGTTCTTTGCCCGCCTGCAGCCAAAAGCAGCGCCGGCTTTCTTCATTCGCCTCGAGATTGGATTGCGCATTGCTTTGATTGAACCAGCCTGCGTGCCACCGTGACAGCGGGGCCGGCAAACAAGGAGCTTGACCATGCCCAGGATCGTACCCGTGCTTGATCTCAGCCGCCTCGAACAGGGCGCCTCGGAGCACCGAACGTTTCTGTTCGACCTGCGCACGGCCGCGCGCGATGTCGGCTTCTTCTATTTGACCGGCCACGGCATATCGGCTGCCGACACCGCCGAGGTGCTCGACGCCTCGCGACGGTTCTTTGCCTTGCCAGAGGCCGACAAGCTGGCCATCGAAATGGTCAAGTCCTCGCAGTTCCGCGGCTATACGCGAGCCGGCGGTGAGCTCACCAAAGGCAAGGCCGACTGGCGCGAACAGCTCGACATCGGCGTCGAACGCCCGGCCATCCCGCAAGGCCCCGGCGTGCCCGCCTGGACGCGGCTGCAAGGGCCGAACCAGTGGCCGGCAGCACTGCCCGAACTGAAGCCGGCGCTGCTGGCGTGGCAGACCAAGGCGACCGCCGTGGCGATCCGTCTGCTCAGGGCCTTCGCTCTGTCGCTCGACCAGGCCGAGGATGCCTTCGATCCGATCTACCGCAATGAGCCCAACCACCGCATGAAGATCGTGCGCTATCCCGGCCGCAACGCAACCGGTGACGACCAGGGCGTCGGCGCGCACAAGGATGGCGGCTTCCTGACGCTTCTGCTGCAGGACGATACCAAGGGCCTGCAGGTCGAATATGACGGCAGCTGGGTCGATGTCGATCCGCTGCCCCATACGCTGGTGGTCAACATCGGCGAACTGCTCGAACTGGCCTCGAACGGCTATCTCCGCGCAACCGTGCATCGTGTGGTGACGCCGCCGGCCGGCGTCGAGCGC
Source organism: Mesorhizobium sp. P2_F7 (assembly GCF_056403695.1). NCBI lineage: Bacteria > Pseudomonadati > Pseudomonadota > Alphaproteobacteria > Hyphomicrobiales > Phyllobacteriaceae > Mesorhizobium > Mesorhizobium sp. P2_F7. The sequence goes on from NZ_JBFUFA010000006.1 coordinate 191,310, forward strand.
ATCTCGGTGCCGTTCTTCTTCAGCGCCCGGCTCGACGCCACCATCCCGCTGCTCGACCTGCCGGAGGAGCTGGCGGCTGAGGCGCGCGGACCGGCCAGCGATCGCGACAATCCGCTGTTCCGCAATGTCGGCACCAACGTGCTGAAAAGCCGCCTGCGCTCGCATCCTGACGTGGCGCGCCGGCACTATGCCGATCTGTTGGAGACCGGCGCCTCAGCCACTTGAAGTGATTTGGGGCGGAACAAATTTCTGCATCTTGCGGCTGTTTTAGAAAGCCGTTCGTCGCCAACCGCCGCGAATACGCGCATATAGGAATTATCGTTCGGCGGTTTCCTCCCATTCCACCGAACGGTGTTCCCCTCTGAAGGTTCTTGACCTTCTTTTGGCCGGGCCGCTTTCGCGCCCGGCCTTTTTCTTTGTTCAGCGGCCGACAACCGGCTTCGACACGCATCGTCGTTCGAGAACGGTGCGGCAGTCTCTTCAGTCAAATTTAAAACGTTTGCATTTTGGCGAAAGCCAATTACAAACGTTTCAAACACTTCGTTTCGGGAGGAACGGTTGCCAACCCGCGTCACCACGCTGAAGGAACTAGCGGCGAGCCTTGACCTGTCGATCACGACGGTGTCGCGCGCGCTTGCCGGGCATGAGCAGATCGCTTTGAAAACCCGCGAGCGTGTCGCGCAAGCGGCGCGCCAGGCCGGCTATGTTCCCAACACGGCGGCGCGCACGCTGGTGTCCGGCCGCAGCGGCTTCGTCGGCCTGGTGCTGCCGGTCAGAGGCCCGAACCTGGTCGATTCCTTCCTCGGCGAATTCGTCACCGGGCTCGGCGAAGGGCTGGTGTCGCACGGCGCCGACCTCATCCTTGCCACCGCGGCCCTTGGCCATTCCGAGCTGTCGGTGCTGCGCCATGTCGTCGAATCCGGCCGCGCCGACGGCGTCGTCGTCACCCGCATCGCCGAGGTCGACGAGCGGCTCACCTATCTGCGCGAGCGCGGCTTTCCCTTCGTCGCACATGGCCGGCTGCTCGACAGCGACTTTGCCTACAACTGGCTCGACACCGATGGCGCCCATGCCTTCGGCGAGGCTTTCGACATGCTCTACCATCTAGGCCATCGCCATTTCGGCCTGGTGACGATTTCCGAGCCGATGACCTTCCGGCATCTCAGACAAGACGGCCTTGCCGCCGCCATCGGCCGCCGTGGCGACCCGTCGGTGCGCCTCGATGTGGCGACGGCGCCGCGTTTCGACCGTGGTGCCCGCATCCAGGCGGTCAACCGCATGCTGCAAGGCTCCAACCGGCCAACCGCTATCATCGCCTTGTTCGATGAGCTGGCGCTGACGGTGATGGAGGAGGCGGCTCGCGCCGGCCTCAGCGTCCCGCGCGATCTCTCCGTCATCGGCTTCGACAATGTCGTTGCCTCGGCCTATGCGCCGCCCGGCCTCACCACCTTCGACGCCTCGATCCGCCAGTGCGCGCGCGAGATCGCCGACATGCTGCTCACTGTCATCGCCGAACGACCTGCCGCGCCGCTAACGCGGCTGATCCGGCCGACGCTGGTGCCGCGCGCCAGCCATGGGCCTGCACCGCGCACATGAAACTGACGCCGCAACGACGGCGCATATTCAGGGAGGAAGACGATGATGAAGATGTTGAGGACATTGGCGGGCGCCGCGCTGACGCTGTCGCTGGCGGCCGGCGCCGCGCAGGCGCAGCAGGTGCTGTTCTGGTCGACGCAGGCGCGCCCGGTCGAGGAAACCCAGAAGATGCGCGACGCGGTGCTGAAAGGCTTTGACGGCGCCGTCGATTATCAGGTCGCCGAGGACGGCCCCTGGCTCACGCGCCTGCAGGCCGAACTGCAGGCCGGCACCGGCACAATCGGCCTGCTTGGCGGCCTGCATGGCGACTTCTCCACCGTCGGCGCGAACCTCATTGATCTGTCGGCCGTCGATGTCGGCGGGTTCAAGGTCAACGAGGCCTACAAGAAGCTCGGCACGCTCGGCACCGGCGAACAGAAATACATGCCGTGGATGCAGGCGACCTATCTGATGGCTGCCAACAAGCAGGCGCTGCAATATCTGCCGCAGGGCGTCGATCTCAACACCATCACTTACGACCAGCTGATCGAATGGTCGAAGAACATCGCCGAGAAAACCGGCTCGCCGAAATTCGGTTTTCCGGCCGGTCCAAAGGGGCTGAAGCATCGCTTCTTCGAGGGTTTTCTCTACCCGTCCTACACCGGCTCAATGGTGACCAAATTCCGCTCGCCAGAGGCCGAGACTGCATGGAACAAATTCAAGGAGCTGTGGCAGTACACCAACCCGAATTCGACCAACTACGCCTTCATGCAGGAGCCGCTGCTGTCGGGCGAAGTGTGGGTGGCGTTCGACCATGTCGCGCGGCTAGCCGATGCCTTCAACCAGAAGCCGGACGAGTTCGTCGCTTTCCCGGCGCCTGCGGGTCCCGCCGGCCGCGGCTTCATGCCGGTCGTCGCCGGCGTTGCCATCCCCAAGACATCGCCGGATGTCGACAAGGCCAAGGCGTTGGTCGTCTATATGCTGAAGCCGGAGACGCAGATTGCGACGCTGAAAGCGACCAATTTCTTTCCGGTCGTCGACGTCAAGCTGCCCGACGACATGCCGGCCTCGGTGAAAGCATTCGGCCCGGCGATCGCCACCATGACCGGCGCACCCGACGCGCTGCCGGCGCTGCTGCCGATGGGGCTCGGCGATCTCGGCGGAAAGTTCAACCAGGTCTACACGGATAGCTTCGAGCGCATCGTGCTCGGCGGCGAAGACGTCCATGGCGTGCTCGAAGAGCAGGCGGCCGCACTCAAGGCGCTGATAGACCAGGCCAAGGCGCCGTGCTGGGCGCCCGACAAGCCATCCACGGGCGCCTGTCCAGTAGACTGACCATGATCCCGAACCGAAGGACCGCGTCAGCGAAAAGTGGAGGCCGGTTTTCGGAAAAAGATCATGGTCAAACAATAAGACATCCTCCCGAGGGGGCGTCCGGAGTTTGTTGCACTCCGGGCGCCCAGACCGCGGCGCTGCAAAGGACACCACCATGCAAGGCAAGGCTCTGCCCTATCTGCTGCTGATGCCGGCGACCTTGTTCCTGTGCGTCTTCTTCCTCTACCCCTTTGTGCTGGTCGCCTTCGAGGCGCTGACCCGTGACGGCGCCTTCACCCTCGACAATTTCCGCGCCATGGCCGGCAGCTGGAAATTTCCGGTCACCGTGCGCAACACGTTGCTGCTGGCGGCCATCGTCGTGCCGATCCAGCTCGCCATGGCGTTGCTGATGGCGAGCGTGGTGTCGCGGCTGGAAACCGGGCGCAGCGCAGCGCTCTACATCTTCGCCATCCCGCTCGGCATTTCCGATCTCGCCGCCGGCCTGATCTGGCTCGCCATCTTCGACCAGTCCGGCTTCCTCAACACGCTGCTCTCCGACCTTGGCGTCGTCGACAGGCCGATCATGTTCCTCGGCTACCAAAGCAAGCTCACCATCTTCATCGCCGTGGCGCTGGCCGAGATCTGGCGCGCCACCGCCATCATGATGGTCATCCTCGTCGCCGGCATGGGGCTGATCCCCAAGGAATATTACGAGGCGGCGGAAGTGTTCGGCGCCGGCCCGTGGAAGCGCTTCGTGCGCATCACGCTGCCGCTGCTGCGCCCCAGCCTGCAGACGGCGATCATCCTGCGCGTCATCCTTGCCTTCGAGGTGTTTGCCGTCGTCGCCGCCCTTGGCGGCACCAATCTGCCGGTGCTGATGGGCGAAACCTACAACTGGCAATTCACGCTGCAGGATCGCAATGTCGCCGCCGCCTCGGCGCTGCTCATCCTCGCCATCTCGATCGGCTTCACGCTGTTCTTCCTCAGGGTGCTGCGTGTGCCCAAGGAAGCACGCATATGAGCGCCGTTACCGAGACACCGGTCGCAGCAGTCGCCGATGCGCGCAAGGCCGGCGACTGGCTGCTCGTCGCGACCGCGATCCTGCTTGGCGTCTGGGTGCTGCTGCCGATCTATCTCCTGATCGTCAACGCGCTGTCGTCGCCCGATGCGGTGACCGCTTTCCCCAAGCGTTTCTTCCCCGCCTTCGATCTCGGCAGTCTGTCCTTCTTCGTCAATTTCGCCGGTGTCGCCAAGGCGTTGTGGAACTCGGTTCTGGTCGCCACGCTGACGATGATCCTGTCGATCGGCTTCGGCGCCCCGGCCGGCTACGCGCTGTCGCGCTTCGATTTTCCGGGCAAGGGCACGTTCCGCTTCCTGGTGCTGATGACGCGCGCCTTCCCGCTGCCGCTGCTGGCGCTGCCACTGGCGGTGATGTTCATCCGCACCGGCCTCGACGACACCGCGATCGGCCTGGCGCTGGTCCACACCACACTGGCGCTGCCTTTCGCCGTGCTGATCACCTTCTCGCTGTTCTCCGGCATTCCGGTCGAGTTGGAGGAGGCCGCCTGGACGCTCGGCTGCACCAGGCTGCAGGCGTTTCGCAAGGTCATCCTGCCGCCGGCGCTGCCCGGCATCGCGGCCTCGGCCGTGTTCGCCTTTACCATTTCCTGGAACGAGGTGTTCGCCGCCGCCGTGCTCACCATCGAGAACCGCACGCTGACCGCTTTCCTTTTGCAGAGCCTCGGCGAGTCGCCGCTCTATCTCAAATTCGCCGGCGGCGCGGCGCTGGTCGTGCCGGCGCTGATCTTCATCTTCGCCGTCCGCAAATATCTGTTCGCCATGTGGGGGATCGCCAACCGATGACGCGCAAAACGGAGAACGCTCATGGCTGAGATCGCGATCAAGGGCGTCGCCAAACGCTTCGGCGGCTTCACCGCTTTGCATCAGGTCGATCTCAGCATCGCCGACCAGGAATTCATGGTGCTGCTCGGCGCTTCCGGCTGCGGCAAGACCACGCTGCTGCGCATCGTCGCCGGGCTGGAGACACCGAGCCAAGGCGAAGTTTGGATCGGCGACCGCCGCGTCGACCATCTGCCGCCGCGCGAGCGCGGCATCGCCATGGTGTTCCAGAACTATGCCGTCTTCCCGCATCTGACCGTGTTCGAAAATATCGCCTTCGGCCTGCGCATGAAGAAATTGCCGCAGCAAGAGGTCGAGCGCCGCGTCAACCGCACGGCGGAGCTGATGCATATCGAACAGCTGCTAAAACGTTATTCCGGCCAGCTGTCCGGCGGCCAGCGCCAGCGCGTCGCCGTTGCCCGGGCGCTCGTCATGGAGCCCGACGTCATCCTGATGGACGAGCCGCTGTCCAACCTCGACGCGCTGCTGCGGCTCGAAATGCGCGCCGAGCTCAAGGGTGTGCTGGCGGCCTCGAAGACCACCACCATCTATGTCACCCACGACCAGGTCGAGGCGATGAGCCTCGCCGACCGCATCGCCGTCATGCATCAGGGTCGCATCGTCCAAGCCGCGTCGCCGGTCGAGGTCTACCGCAACCCGGCGGCGCGTTTCGTCGGCTCGTTCATCGGCAATCCGCCGATGAATTTTATTCCGGCGACCAAGGCTGGAAACGGCAGCTGGAGCGTTGCCGGGCTGACGCTGCCCGGCCCGAAATCGGACAAGCAGAAAATAGAATTCGCCATCCGCCCGGAGGATGTAGACGCCGGCAGCGAAGGCCTGCACGCCACCGTGCGCGTCATCGAGCCGCTCGGGCCGCATACGCTGGTGACTTGCGATGTCGAGGGCGGCCTGTTCCGCGCCATCCTGGAATCGAATGCCAGCGTCAAGGTCGGCGAGCAGCTGCGACTGGCGCCCAAGCCCGACCGCATCCGCTGGTTCGATCCCGAAACCACCAACGCCCTTTGATCCCTTAAAGAATGAACGCATCCATGACTTCTCTAGCCGTCGACGAAACCATCGCCCGCGCCGTCGAGGTGCTCAGGGAAAACGACCAGGGCGCCTATACCATCCCGACCAAGGGCCTTTACCCCTTCCAGTGGAACTGGGATTCCTGCCTGACAGCGCTTGGTCTTGCCCACTATGACGAGGCGCGCGCCTGGACCGAGATCGACACTTTGTTCGCGCATCAATGGCCGGATGGCATGGTGCCGCACATCATCTTCCATGTCTGGAACGACGGCTATTTTCCCGGGCCCGATGTCTGGCAAACCAACCGCCCGACGGCGACCTCCGGCATCACCCAGCCGGCCGTCGCCGGCTTTGCCGTGCGCCGCCTGTTCGATCGCGCCAGCGACAGGACATTGGCAGCGGAGCGGGCGCGCGCTCTGCTCCCCAAGATCGACGCCTGGCACCGCTGGTTCTACGAAAACCGCGACCCCGAGGGTGAGGGGCTGGTCGCCATCATCCATCCCTGGGAGTCCGGCCGCGACAACTCGATCGACTGGGACGACGCTTTCGAGCGCGTGCCGACTGAGGGCGTCGAACCTTATACGCGCCGCGACACCTTGCACGCCGATCCGGCGCATCGGCCGACGAAAGAGCAGTACGACCGCTATCTCTGGCTGCTGCAGCATTTTCGCGCACTCGGCTGGGACAATGCGAGGCTGCACGACGCTTCGCCATTTCAGGTGGTCGACCCCGGCTTCAACGCCATCCTCATCCGCGCCTGCGCCGATCTTGCCGATCTCGCCGAGGCGCTCGGCGAGAGTGGGATCGCCGAAGCCAACCGCGCCCGCGCCGCAAAAGGTCTGGCGGCGATGGAGCGGCTGTGGAGCGAGGCGCACGGTCAGTATCTCTGTCTCGACCGAATCACCGGCAAGCTGATCGACAGCGCCTCCGTCGGCGGCATTTTGGCCGCCTTCGCAGCCATTCCGGAACGCCGCGCGGCGGCACTCGCTGCACGCGTCGAGCGGCTTGCCGGCAAGGCGCGCTATGTCGTGCCCTCACACGATCCCGACGATCCGCGCCTCGACGCCAAACGCTACTGGCGCGGCCCGGTCTGGCTGGTGGTCAACTACATGATCGCCGACGGCCTCAATGCCGCCGGCCGTGGCGACGTCGCCCGGCGCATCACGCAGTCCAGTCTCGACCTGATCGGCGAAAGCGGCTTTGCCGAATATTACGACCCGCTCACCGGCGAGCCATTAGGTGGCGGCCGCTTCACCTGGACGGCGGCAATGGTGATCGAGTTTTTACGAAATTAGGGGGCTGCCCGCCGTGAAAGCTCAATCTCCCCCACGAGGGGGGAGATTAGCACCTCACCCAAACTTCGGATCGAGACTGCCCGACTTGTACCGCTTGGCCATCTCAGCGACCGGCAGCGGCTTGATCTTCTGCGCATTGCCGGCGGTGCCGAACTGCTCGAAGCGCTCCTTGCACAGCCTCCTCATCGCCGCCATCGCAGGCGTCAGATATTTGCGCGGGTCGAACTCGCTCGGGTTCTCGGTCAGCACCTTGCGGATGGCGCCGGTCAGCGCCATGCGGTTGTCGGTGTCGATGTTAATCTTGCGCACGCCATGCTTGATGCCGCGCTGGATCTCTTCCACCGGCACGCCCCAGGTCGGCTTCATCTGGCCGCCATATTTGTTGATGATCTCCTGCAGGTCCTCCGGCACCGAGGACGAGCCGTGCATGACCAGATGCATGTTGGGCAGGCGGCGGTGGATCTCCTCGATCACGTTCATCGCCAGCACAGCACCGTCCGGCTTGCGCGAGAATTTGTAGGCGCCGTGGCTGGTGCCCATGGCCACCGCCAGCGCATCGACATGGGTGTCCTTGACGAACTCGACCGCCTGTTCCGGATCGGTCAGCAACTGGTCGTGGCTGATCGCGCCTTCGACACCGTGGCCGTCTTCCTGTTCGCCGCCGCCGCTCTCCAGCGAACCGAGCACGCCGATCTCGCCTTCAACCGAAACACCGCCCCAATGCGCCATGTCGACGACGCGCTTGGTGATGCCGGAATTATAGGCGTAGTCGGCCGGCGTCTTGCCGTCCTCCTTGAGCGAGCCGTCCATCATCACCGAGGTGAAGCCGTACTGGATCGCGGTCACGCAGGTGGCTTCATTGTTGCCATGGTCGAGATGCATGCAGACCGGGATGTCGGGGTGAATTTCGACCAGCGCGTCGATCAGCTTGGCCAGCACGACGTCATTGGCATAGGCGCGGGCGCCGCGGCTTGCCTGCAGGATGACCGGCGACTTGGTCTCCTCGGCCGCCTCCATGATGGCAAGGCCCTGTTCCATATTGTTCATGTTGAAGGCGGGTACGCCGTAGCCGTATTCGGCGGCGTGGTCGAGCAATTGTCTCAGTGTTATGCGAGCCACCCAATAGTCTCCCGTATCTGGTTTCAAGCGCAACGTCGCGGGCCGGCCGGTTGCCGAGCCCCGATGCTTCTGGCCGGATTTCGCCAGAACCGCAACCGTCAGCGGCCATCGAGGCCGCAATTCTTGTTGCAAGGCTGAAATCCGGCCATTTTCATTGGATTACGCCGCGATCAGCTCCCGCGCCGCCAGGATCTGCACGCAGGCGTTGGCCGCTTCCTTGCCCTTGACCGTAAAATGCTCGAAGAAGAAGCGGTGGTGTTCGGCGCTGTCGTGACAATTGTGCGGCGTCAGCACCGCCGACAGCACCGGCACGCCGGTCGACAGCTGCACATTCATCATGCCGTCCAGCACGGCGCCGGCCACGAAATCGTGGCGATAAATGCCGCCATTGACGACGAAGGCGGTGCCGAGGATCGCGGCGTAGCGGCCGGTCGCGGCAAGCGTCTTGGCGTGCAGCGGTATCTCGTAGGCGCCGGGCACGTCGAAGATGTCGACGGCAAAGCGCCCGCCGCCGAGCGCGGCAAGCTCCGCCTCGAAGGCCTGTACGCACTGGTCGACAATATCGGCGTGCCAGCGCGCGCGAATGACGGCGATGCGGGTCGTTTCATAGTCTTTCGGGGTATGCTGATTCATGGGTCCATCCTTCCGTTTCGAACCAGAATCAGGACGCACGACGCAAAAACCGGCCCGCGAGCGAGCCGTCCTTTGCGATCGTTCTCTTCCATCCGGACTTTAACCGTCGGCTCCGGAATCACACCGGATCTGCTGACCCTCCCGTTGCCGGAAGGCGCTCGCGGGCTTGGGCCGAAACCCTTACCGCCGGTGGGGACTTTCACCCCGCCCTGAGAACATTAACGGGGGAGATATGGCGGGGCGGAAAGGGGCTGTCAATTGGCGATTAGCCGATCTCCCCCCTCGTGGGGGAGATGCCCGGCAGGGCAGAGGGGGGCGCGAAGGATCACGGCCTATTCGTTCGTGAAGCCGCCGGATCAGGAAAGTTGGCGGGCCAATCCAGGTGCTGATACGTCGGCGGGACAGCGCCCCCCCTCTGTCCTGCCGGACATCTCCCCCACGAGGGGGGAGATCAGCTAGCCACGTTCCGGAAACATCGCCTTCAGCCCTTCACGCGAGGCCTTCGCCACCCCGCGCTCCGTGATCAGCCCCGTCACCAGCCGTGCCGGCGTCACATCAAACGCCGGATTGGCCGCCGGCGTTGCTTCCGGCGAAACCCGCACCTGCGCAATCTTGCCATCCGCCGTCTTGCCCCAGACCAGTGACACCTCGTCCCCAGAACGTTCCTCGATCGGGATCTCGGCCAGGCCGTCGCCAACCGTCCAGTCGATGGTCGGCGAGGGCAGCGCGACATAGAAGGGAACATCATTATCGGCGGCGGCGAGCGCCTTGAGGTAGGTGCCGATCTTGTTGCAGACATCGCCATTGGCCGTGGTGCGGTCGGTGCCGACGATCACCATGTCGACTTCGCCGCGCTGCATCAGATGGCCGCCGGCATTGTCGACGATCAGCGTGTGCGGCACGCCGTGGCCGGCCATCTCCCAAGCGGTAAGCTGGGCGCCCTGGTTGCGCGGCCTGGTCTCATCCACATAGACGTGGACCGGAATGCCGGCCTCGACGGCAAGATAGATCGGCGACGTCGCGGTGCCGTAGTCGACGGTCGCCAGCCAGCCAGCGTTGCAATGGGTGAGGATGTTGACTGGCTCACCCGGCTTCTTGCGCGCCGCAATCTCCTTGATGATTTTCAAGCCGTTCTCGCCGATGGCGCGGTTTAAGCCCACATCCTCGTCGGCGATTTCGGCGGCGCGCTTGTAGGCGGCTTCGGCGCGTTGCTCGGGTGCGATCGGCCTGAGGGAGCGCCGCATCTCGTCCAGGGCCCAGCGCAGGTTGATCGCGGTCGGCCGCGTCTTGTGCAGCGTCTCCCACACAGTGTCGAGCGCTGCGTCCGAGGGATCGTCCGCCATCTGGATGGCGACGCCATAGGCCGCCGTGACGCCGATCAGCGGCGCGCCGCGCACCCACATGTCGCGGATCGCGGTGGCGATGCCGTCGACCGTGCCGATCGTCTCCACGCGGAACTCATGCGGCAGCCAGCGCTGGTCGATGATCTCGACCGAACGCTTGTCGTCGCTCAGCCAGATGGTGCGGTAATGGCGCTCGCCAACGTTCAAATCCTGCTCTCCCGTTCGATCAGCGCGGCCAGATTGTTGACCTCGTCCATGCCTAGGATCTGGCGCCGGTTGACGGCGATGTGGCGGCCGAATTTCAGCGCCTTGGCCTCGCAGGAGGCGCGCAGATCCTCGTCTTCGATGGTCTCGAAATCGGCATTGTGGGCGAGGCCGAGGATGCGCCGGTGCACCTCGATGCCGGCAAAGCCGAGCAGGTCGGTCCAGATCTGGTGCAGCACATGGTCGAGCGCTTGCTCCGAGGCAAGGATGTCGCCCTGATCCTCGAACAGGCTTTTCTGGTAGAGCATGCCGGTGCGCTCCGTGCGCCACAGGGCCGAGAACTCGGCGCGGAACACCGACCAGGTCTCTGCCGTCACGCCGAGCAGATAGGCGCGCATGGCATCGCGCTTGCCGTTCTGTTCGTGGCCGCGCTGCGAGAAGAAGGACATCCAGAAATTGGCGAGCAGCATGCCGACATCGAAGGCCATCGGACCATAGAAGGCGAACTCCGGATCGATCATCCTTGTCTCGGTGTCGGTGACCATGATCGAGCCGGAATGCAGATCGCCATGCAGCAGCGTTTCGGCATTGGCGGCGAAGATATGCTTCAGCCGCTGCGCTTCGACCTTGAGGTCGCGGTCGGCGCGCAGCTCGGCGACCAGGCCGTCAAGCTGCGGCGAGGTATGCCGGTTCAACTTGGCGTCGAAATAGGGGTCCGAAAACACCAGGTCCTCGGTGATGCCGCAGAGCTCGACATTGTCGGCGAACAGCGCCAGATCGGCTTTGCGGTCCTTGGTCGGCATGGAGAGATCGGAGCCGCGGAACAAAGTGCGGGCCATGAACAGGCCGATGTCGCGCGCAATCTTCGGCAACTGGCGGCCGTCTATCAGGGCACGGCGCAGGATGATATGCGGCGGTGCCAGATACTCCATGATGATCAGCGCCTGGCCTTCATCGAAATGGTAGATCGCCGGAACCGAGCCCGGCGCGCGCGCCTCTTGCCTCGTCAGTGCATGATATTCGAAGAAGGAGCGTTTCAGCGGCAGCGGCCAGCTGTCGCCGACGAGGCGAACATAGGGCAGGGCCTGCTTGACCACGGCCGCACCCGAGGCCCCCTCAACGATGAAGACGAGGTTCAGATTGCCGTCACCGACCTCGCGCACCTTCCAGGCGCCGGTGTCTTTGCCGATCCTGGCGCATAGCGCTTCGTTCGTGCCGAGGCGCGTTGCAAGCGTCTCCCCCGACAGTGCTTCGAACGGCAATTTCCCAGTCATTCCTCACCCTCGCGCTTGGTCGCTCCGATCATAGAGGAGCGATGGCGGCGGGGCCAAGCTAGGAAGCTGTCTGGCAATTGTCAATCGAGTTGACAATTGATGACATAGCCCATAGCGTCATCGTCAGGGAGGAACGAATGGGCAATGATGCCGTGTTCCGCGTGGACGGGCTGAGGAAGTCCTTCGGCCATATCGAGGTGCTTGGCGGCGTCTCGCTCGAATTGCATGCCGGTGAGATCACCGTGCTGATGGGCGCCAATGGCGCCGGCAAGTCCACCCTCGTCAAAATCATCAGCGGCGTCTACGACCATGCCGGCGGCACCATGCACCTCGCTGGCGCCAGCTTTGCGCCGAACACGCCTGCCGAAGCGATCCGCGCCGGCGTCGTAACTGTCCATCAAAACATCAATGACGGCGTCGTCGCCGATCTCGATGTCGCCACCAACCTGACGCTGGATCGGCTGAGCGGCAAAGGCGCGCCGCTGCTGTTCAATCCGGGCCGGGTGCGCCGCGAGGCTAAAGCGGTCGCCGACCGCATGGGGCTCGCCATCGATCTGAAGGCGCGCATCAGCGATCTCTCCCTGGCTGACCGCCAGATGGTGGCGATTGCCCGCGCCATGGCACACCGGCCGAAAGTGCTGATCCTCGACGAGCCGACCTCGTCGCTCTCCAGTGCCGAGGCCGACCGGCTGTTCGCGCTGCTCGACCGGTTGCGCGAGCAAGGCGTTGCCATCCTCTACATCTCGCACCGCATGTCGGATATCAGGCGGCTGGCCGACCGCATTGTCTCGATGCGCGATGGCGTCATCTCGGGCGTGTTCGACAGCAAGCCGCTCGACTATGAGGGCGCGGTCAACGCCATGCTCGGCCGCAAGATCCATCTCGACCAGATCGAAGCCAGAAGCTCCGTCAAGCCGGTCCTGACCATTGAAGGCCTGCGCATCGCACCGGGCAGCCGACCGATCTCGCTGGCGCTCGGCGATGGCGAGGTTGTTGCCGTCACGGGTCTCGTCGGTGTCGGCAAGACCGCACTGGCCGAGACGCTGTTCGGCCTGCGCAAGCCGCTATCCGGCACGATGCGTTTGAGCGGCAAACCCTATGCGCCCGCGTCGACCGGCGACGCCATCGCCGCCGGTGTCTTCCTCGTTGCCAAGGACCGTGGCGAAAACGGCATTGTCGGCGGCTTCAACATCCAGGAAAATATCAGCTTGCCCTTCCACAAGCGCATGTCGCGTTTTGCCGTTCTCAAACGTGGCCTCGAGCGTGCCACGGCCCGCCGCCAGATCGAGGAATTAGGCATCGTCTGCCGCTCGGAGAAGGATGAAATGTTCACGCTTTCCGGCGGCAACCAGCAGAAGGTGATGGTTGCCCGCTGGATGGCGCAAGACGCGAGACTGTTCATCCTCGACGAGCCGTTCCAGGGCGTCGACATCTCGGCCAGGCGCGACATCGCCGCCAAGTTGAGGGCAAGCGCCAATGGCCGCGCCACGCTGCTCTTCGTCACCGAACTCGACGAAGCGCTGGAAACGGCCGACCGCATCCTGGTGATGTCCGAGCGGACCATCGTTGGCGAGCATCGCAACGCCGATGTCGATCTCGATCGCCTGCTGGCCGAAGTCGCCGGCGGGCCGCTGCACAGTGCGGCCTGAGCAAAGAAATATGAGAATTGGAATGGAGCGTATGGGTTTGAGTTCTTTTAGAGATGGCGGGCGCTGAATGACGCTGCGCGACTACGCCATCCGCTATGGGTTCATCGTTCTTCTGTTCGGCCTGATCGCGTATTTCGCCATCGCCGCCGACGGGTTCGTCTCGCCGCAAAGTGCTGTCTTCATCTTCCAGTCCGTCGCCATCACCGGCGTGCTGGCGCTCGGCGTCACCGCCACGCTGGTCGTCGGCGGCTTCGACCTGTCGATCGGCTCGGTAGCGACCTCAGCCATGATGGCTGCGGCCTATGTCATGGTGGTGCTGGAGCAGAACGTCGTCGTTGCGGTCGTCGTCTGCCTGCTCATCGGCGCCCTAGTCGGCCTGATCAATGGTTGGCTGATCGTCTATATGCGCGTGCCGGATCTCCTGGCGACGCTCGGCATGATGTTCCTGCTTGTCGGGCTGCAGCGCATCCCGACCGAAGGCCGTTCCATCGCCACCGGCATGACCATGCCCGACGGCTCGGTCGCCAATGGCAAATTCTCTGATGCTTTCCTGGCGCTCGGTCGCCACCGCTTCGACTTCTTCATCCCGAACCTCATCCCGGTCTCGGTGGTCGTGCTTATCGTGCTCGCCGTGCTGATCTGGTTCTTCCTCGAATACACCCGTTTCGGCCGCATGATGTATGCGGTCGGCTCCAATGAACGCGCCGCCGAACTCGCCGGTGCGCCTGTCAAGGCATACAAAATCTGGGCCTACGTCATTTCAGGAGTTTTTGCCTCGATCGGCGGGATTTTGCTGGCGGCCCGGCTTGGACGCGGCGACATCGCCTCGGGTAATAATCTGCTGCTCGATGCGGTCGCCGCGGCGCTGATCGGCTACGCGGTGCTCGGCGCCGCCAAGCCGAACGCCTTCGGCACCGCCATCGGCGCGCTGTTCGTCGGCATCCTGCTGCAAGGCCTGACGATGATGAACGCGCCTTACTACACGCAGGATTTCGTCAAGGGCGTGGTTCTGGTCGTCGCCCTTGTCTTCACCTTCGCCCTGTCGGGCAGGGGTCGGAGATAGTTTTGGCCGGAACAGGAATTTCGAGTTCAACAAACGGAGGAAAAACGTGAACATCACAAGACGACTTTTGGGGAAGGTCGCGCTCGGACTGGCCGGCGCAACAATGCTGATGCAGGTCCCGGCGTTTGCCGCCGACAAGCCGGCGCCGTTCGACAAGCCGGGCGTCAAGATCGCGCTGGTGCGCTATCTCTCGACCGGCGATTTCTTCCAGGCCTATCTCTCGGGTGTCGAGTCCCAGTCCAAGGCGCTCGGCATCGATCTGCGCGTACTCGACAGCCGCCAGGATGCCGCCCTTCAATCCGACATGGTCGACCAGGCCATAGCGCTCGGCGTGCAGGGCATCATCATCCAGCACGGCCTGACGGAATCGATGAAGGACGCCGCGCAGCGCGCGGTTGACGCCGGCATCAAGGTGGTGGCCTTCGACGTCAACGTCGAAAACCCGAAAATCCCGCAGATCGAACAGTCGGACAAAGACCTGGCGCGCCTGGCGCTCGAACAGGCGGTCAAGGACAATGGCGAAAGCTGGAATGCCGGCTATGTCTATGTCGCCGGCATCGCGCCACTCGACCGCCGCAACGAGACCTGGGTCGACGTCAGGAAGAAGTATGCAGGCATCAAGGAAGTCGCGATGTTCGGCACGCTCGACAACCCGATCGCCAACTCGGTCGCCAACCAGGCGCGCTCGGTGCTGCAGGCGCATCCCGACATCAATGTGATGTTCGCGCCCTATGACGAATTCGCCAAGGGTGTGAAGATCGCCGTCGACGAGGCGGGCTCGAACAAGAAGATCAAAATCTATTCGGCCGACATCTCGACCTCGGATATTGCAGCGATGCGCGAGACCGACAGCGCCTGGGCAGCCACCGCCGCCACCAACCCGGCCGTCGTCGGCCAGGTCTCGGTGCGGGCGCTGGCGCAGCTGCTCGCCGGTGAAGATCCCGGCCACAACGTCATCGTGCCGCCGACGCTGATCACCCAGAAGGACCTGATCGACAAGGACATCAAGAACATGGAAGACCTGTCGGCCAAGCTGCCGCAATTCGCCCATGCCGATGTCGCCATGCCGGCCTGGATGCCGAACCCGAACGCGAAGTAAACGCGGCGTCTGATAAATGCGAAGGGCGGCTATGGGCCGCCCTTTTCATATTGATGGTAAGCCAGCCTACAGCCAATGCTCTGGATCGCGCATCCCGTGTACAATCGCCACGACGACAACGCCATCGGGTTGCGGTTCGTAGATGACGATATAGCGGCCTTCGACAAGCACGCGGGCCGTCGCGCTCAACTCGGGCCGCGCGCCGCCCATCCTGGGGTGTTGCGCCGCCAGCTCCAGCCTCTCAAAAATGCGCATCAACAGCTTGTCTGCCGCCTTTTCATTGTCGGCGGCGATGGTATGCCAGATGTCCTGCAAATCCTGCGAGGCGCGGTGTAAGCCGATAGCTAGCCACGGGTGCGGCGCTCTGCCTTCAGGCTGCGAATGAACTCGGCGGGGTCGACGTCCACTGGCTTGCCGCTTGCCATGCCGTCGGCATAGGCCCGCTTCAAGTGCTCAAGTTCGAGCGTGCGCAATTCCTCGCGCTGCTCCCACAGGCGCAGGGCGTCGCGGACGATCTCGCTGTTGGAAGCATAGCCGCCACCTTCAATGGCGCTCTGCAGGCGCGCCGCCTGCTGCGGGGTAAGGGATATGGTCAGGGTCCGCATGGGTTCGTTTTTCATCCCCACACTATAATGCATCCAACAAGATCTAACAATATTTGTTAGGAATCCGTCCCCGCATCACGACCGCCCCGCACGCGCCAACCCATGCGCCACCAGCCGGTCGATCACCTCCGGATAGCTGATGCCGCTTGCCACCATCGCCTTGGCATACATGCTGATGTCAGTGAAGCCGGGGATGGTGTTGAGCTCGTTGATCACGAACGTCATGTCCGGCATCAGGAAAAAGTCGACACGCGCCATCGCGTCGCAACCGACGGCCCTGAACGCCTTTGCCGCCATGGCGCGCATGGCCGCCTCCACCTCAGGCGGCAACTCGGCCGGCACCATCAACGCCGCGCCGTCCTCGTCGATGTATTTGGCGTTGTAATTGTAGAAGCCGTGGCTTTCCGCCGGCACGATCTCGCCTGGCCGCGAGACGAAGAGTTCGCCTGCGGGGCTTTCCAGCACGCTGTATTCGATCTCACGGCCGCGAATGAATTCCTCTGCCAAGAGTTTGCGATCGTGCTGGAAGGCTTCCGCAAGCGCCCGCTCGAATTCCTGGCTGCCATTGACCTTGGCGACGCCGACCGACGAGCCTTGCCGCGCCGGCTTGATGAAAATAGGAAGGCCAAGCTGGTCTTCCAAAGCGGCGAGCGAAGGTGCTGCATTCTCCTCGATCGTCACCGAGCGCGCGACGGGCACGCCGGCCGCCCTCAGCAGCCGCTTGGCGATGTCCTTGTGGAGTGCAGTGGCGGAACCCAGTATGCCGCAGCCTGCGAGCGGCACGCGCGCCACCTCGGCCAGCCCCTGCACGGCGCCGTCCTCGCCATGCAGGCCGTGCAGCACCGGAAACAATATGTCGATGGCAGGTAGATCGTGCGACGCGCCAGTGGTGGGGATCGCCAGCATCCGACCATACCCGCCCGGCACCAGGCAGAGCTGAGTCCCGTCAGACGGTGTCGCAAGCGCGCCGTCCTTGAACTGGCTCAGCAGCCACTGTCCCTCGCGGGTGACGAAGATCGGAACGGCGTCATATGTTGCCGGATCCAGCTCGGCCATGACATTGGTTGCCGACAGCAGCGAAACCTCATGCTCGGCGGAGCGCCCGCCGAAGAGCACGCCGATACGAAGTCTTTTCGCTGCCATAGCCAACTCCACCAAGCATCAGGGATGGAGCTCACATGCGAAACACAAGGCGCCCCTTAAACTGGGTGAGCAATAAGCGGAGCATTGGAGTGGGATTTTGACCGGTTCGAGCAGTTTTTCAGCACGGCATGCGAAAGCGGTTTTCCGCCTGAAGTTCGCCCAAGACCGGGAGGTGGAGCGGTTCGCCGTTTTGGTGAAACGATGAACCGCTCCAGTACTATGTTCAGCGCAGCGCCGCCGCGATGTTGCCGCCGTCGACCGTGGTCACATCGGCTGTGGTGCGCTCGGCCAGCGCGTGGTGCAGGAAGGCCTGCGCCACGTCGTCGGCCGTCACTTCCTGTCCGAGCAGATTGCCGGACATATATTCCTTCTCCGACACGCCGCGCGCGCCGGAGCGGCTGGCGATCATGGCGTCGGTCAACAGGCCGGAGCGGATGCGGTCGGCGTTGACGGCGTTGGAGCGAATGCCATAGGCGCCATAGTCGAGTGCATACTGCCGGGACAGGAACAGCGTCGCCGCCTTCGGCACGCCATAGGCGCCGAACTTCGGCCCGGGATTGACCGCTTGCTTGGAGGTGTTGAACAAAAGCACGCCGCCGGTGCCCTGTTCCAGCATGATGCGCACCGCATTCTGCGCCGCCGACTGGTGGGCGAAGAAGTTGAGCTCGAAGCTCTTGCGCAGCAGGGCGTCATCGAGTTCGCCGATGCGGCCTTCCCAGGCGGCACCCGCATTGGAGACCAGGATGTCGACGCCGCCATAGACGGCGACCGCTTTGTCGAAGGCAGCGCGCAACTCGGCGGGATTGGTGATGTCGGCGCCGACGCCGATTGAATTGTTGCCGGCCGCCTTTGCAGCCTCGGCAGCCTTTGCCGCATCGAGATCGACGACTACGGCGTGCGCGCCATTGGCCGCGAACAGCTTTGCCGTCGCAGCACCAATCGCGCCGGCGCCGCCGGTGATCAGCACCACCTGGCCGGTCAGCGGCTTCGGCTTGTTGGAGGCGAGCTTGGCCTGTTCCAGCGACCAGTATTCGAGCGGGAAGAGATCGGCCTTGGACAGCGGATGGAAACTGCCGACGGCTTCGGCGCCGCGCACCGCCTCGATCCACATCTCGCCGACATCCGACGCGATCTTGGCATCCTTCAGCGTGCGGCCATGGCCAAACATGCCGAGACCCGGCACCAGCGTCAGCCTCGGCATCGGATCGAGCATGGTGCGTTTGACGTCGTCCAGTGCATCGTTGGTTTCGAAATAAGCGCGGTACTCGCTGGCGAAGGCGTCGACATGGCTCTTGATAACGGCCTTGTAGTCGCCGGCCTTGTCGGCGTCCGGCGCCGGCACCGCCATCGGCCCGGTCTTGATGCGGATCGACAGGTCGGGCGTCGACACACCGCGCGCGGCGTAGTCGGCGATGCCGGCTGAATTGATGAAATCGACGATGGCGTCCGAAGTGCGAAAATCGCTAATCATGCGGTCGAAGCGGCCTTCGCCGCGCGATACCGCCACCGCGCCGCGCAGCGTCGGTGCGATGGAGGCCGGCGTCGCCAGCTTTGCCGGCAGTGCGGCCTTGGCCGGCTGCGGCTTGCCGTTCTTGGCCACATAGTCCTCGGCGACATTCACATAATGGATCATCCGGTCGTAGGCCTGCCTGGCATCGTCGCCGAAGGTGAAGATGCCGTGCTTGTCGAGGATCAGGCCTTCCACGCTCGGGTCGGCGTCGTAGACGTCGGCCGCTACCTTGGCGAGGTCGAAGCCCGGCTTGATGTAGGGGACATAGCCCATCTTTTCGCCGAAGACGGTCTTGATCAGCGGCTTGCTGTCCGCCTGGTCGACGATGGCGAGGATCGCGGTCGAATGCGTGTGGTCGACGAATTTGTGCGGCAGGAAGGCGTGCAGCAGCGTCTCGACCGAAGGATTGGGCGAGGCGGGGTCGATCAGGTTCGCCCGCTGCAGCGCCACCATGTCCTCGTCGGCGAGACTATCCAGCGCGCGCGCCTTGAGCAGCGCGCCCATCTTCACCGCCGGCAGGCCTTGCGGCTCGATGACGCCCATGTCCCAGCCGCTGCCCTTGACGCACAACACGTCCCATTCGTCACCGACGAGATCAGTCGCCTTGGTCTTGCAGGAGGTGTTGCCGCCGCCATGCAGCACCAGCCGCGGCTCGCCGCCGAGCAGCCGGGTCGTGTAGACGCGCAACGCGAGGTCGCGGGCAACGCCCTTTTTCGCATAGTCGGCAACCAGTCTTTCCGCCTCGCTATCATTCCAAAGGTTCTTCATGTCGCTATGTCCGCTTTGCTGTCTTTGATGTTGCTGTGAACAGGAGTGCCGCGACGCCTTGATGACAATGCGCCGGCTGCAATGATTTCGTTTGTCAGGAAGCCTTTTTTGCCCCCGCACTGGCTCCGGCATGGTCGAGCAGCCGCCGTGCCATGCTGGCGCCGACCACGAGATGCGTGCAGAGCCCGCCGGCGAGTGCGGCGAGCAGCGGTTCGAACTTGCTGTCCTCCTGCACCACCATCAGGCGCCTTTCGATCTGCCGCAGTGACGACAGCGAGGCCGAGATGACGCGCCTGTTGTAGCTGCAGTCGAGCGCCTTGCCCGAGGCGTCGATGATCTGGCCGGCGATGACGCCGGCCGCACCCGCCTCGCGCAACAGGGTCATCTCACCAACGCTCAGCGCGCCGCATTTGACGACATGGCTGTCGGCGTCGACGGTGCCGACCGAATAGAGCGCCAGATTGCAATCGCTGATCCCCGACAATTGCTCGCGGATCACCGGCTCGGCGCGCAGCCCATGCGCCAGCAATTCCGTCGTCAGCACCAGCGGCGCGTAGAAATTCAGCCCCTTGGCGTTGAGCCTGCGCGCGATTTCCATCGTGCACTGATCTGGACGATAGGAATAGGGCGCGCCGAGATTGCCGCACAGCTGCACCACGGTGACGTCCTGCAAATCGGCATAGGACATGATGTCGGCGATGGTGTAGACGGTGCGGCCCCAGGCGACGCCGATGCGGTCGCCTTTCTTCACCAGTTCCAGGAACACGCTCGCCGCCAGCACCGCAATGTCGGTCGACGGATCGAGGACATAGTCGTTCTCCGGCGCGATCCAGACCGCATCAAGCTTGAGCGCATCTTCGAGCTGGCGCGCCAGCACATCGTCGGTGAACAGCTGCGTCGAGGTCGAGATGTTGACGATGCCGCTCTCGCGCGCCTTGCGCAAATACATGGCGACCGAGGCGCGGGAAATGTTAAGCTGGCTGGCGACCTGGTCCTGGCGCAGGCCATGGGCATAATAGAGCCACGCGGCCTTATGGATAAGCTGTTCTGCCGGTCGGATCGCCATGCCGTCTCCTCGGCTGACATTATTCACGGCTCTCGACAAAAGTCAAATTGGCGTGGGTACACAGTACCCTCTTGCCCGCGGAATCTGGATGATCATTGCGCCAAACGTGCCCGGTCGGGAATCGCTGATGGTGACGTGGCCGGAACCTGTGGTTAGAAGTTCTCAACATAAGAACATTTCGGGGAGGACGGGATGGGCAATCCCTATGAGCAGGATCTCGGCAAGAACGCCGCCAATCATCAGCCGCTGACGCCGCTCACCTATCTGGAGCGGGCGGCAAGCACCTATCCCGACCATGTCGCCATCATCCACGGCAGCCAGCGCATCACCTATCGCACCTTCTGGCAGCGCTCGCTCAAGCTCGCCTCGGCGCTGTCGAAGCACGGCATTGGCAAGGGCGATACGGTGACCGTCATGCTCTCCAACACGCCGCCCATGCTGGAGGCGCACTTCGGCGTGCCGATGACCAAGGCGGTGCTGCATTCGCTCAACACCCGCCTCGACGCCGCCGTCATTGCCTTCCAGCTCGACCACGCCGAGACCAAAGTGCTGATCGTCGACCGTGAGTTTTCCGGCGTCGTCAAACAGGCACTGGGGCAGGCCAAGGTGAAGCCGCTGGTCATCGACTATGACGACCCGGACTACGCCGCCGATGCGCCCTATCCCAAGGGTGAGCGCATCGGCGCGGTCGACTATGAGGAGTTCGTCGCCGGCGGCGACGCCGACTATGCCTGGTCGATGCCGGACGATGAATGGGACGCCATCTCGCTCAACTACACCTCTGGCACGACAGGCAATCCCAAAGGCGTCGTCTACCATCATCGCGGTGCGGCCCTGATGGCCTACACCAACACCATCCATGCCGGCATGGCCAAGCACGCCGTCTATCTCTGGACGCTGCCGATGTTCCACTGCAACGGCTGGTGCTTTCCGTGGACGCTGGCCGTCCAGGCCGGCACCCATGTCTGCCTGCGCTGGGTGCGGCCGAAGCCGATCTACGATGCCATTGCCGACCATGGCGTCACCCATCTGTGCGGTGCGCCGGTCGTCATGTCGGTGCTGATCAACGCCAGGGACGAGGACAAGCGGACCTTCCCGCAGACGGTCACCTTCAACACCGCGGCCGCGCCGCCGCCGGAAGCCGTACTGTCGGGCATGGCCGATGCCGGCTTTGCCGTCACCCATCTCTATGGCCTGACCGAGACCTATGGCCCGGCGGTGGTCAACGAATGGCATGGCGCGTGGGACGCCCTCGACAAGGGATCGAAGGCGCAGAAGAAGGCCAGGCAAGGCGTGCGCTATGCCGCACTCGAAGGGCTGACGGTGATGGACCCCGAAACGATGCAGGAGACGCCGGCCGACGGCGAGACCATCGGCGAGGTCATGTTCCGTGGCAACATCGTCATGAAAGGCTATCTGAAGAACAGGAAGGCCACCGACGAGGCTTTTGCCGGCGGCTGGTTCCATTCCGGCGACCTCGGCGTCATGCACCCCGACGGCTACATCCAGCTCAAGGACCGCTCCAAGGACATCATCATTTCCGGCGGCGAGAATATTTCCTCGATCGAGGTCGAGGACGCGCTCTACAAGCACCCATCTGTAGCGTCCTGCGGCGTCGTCGCCAAAGCCGACGACAAATGGGGCGAGGTGCCGGTCGCCTATGTCGAGCTCAAGCCCGGCAAGGCGGCGAGCGAGGCCGAGATCATCGACCACTGCCGCGCGCTGCTTGCGCGCTTCAAGGTGCCGAAGGCGGTTATTTTTGCCGAGATCCCGAAGACGTCGACCGGGAAGATTCAGAAGTTCCGGCTGAGGGAAATGGCGAAGGGGGCTTAGGCGGCGGCATTGGCACTCTTGCTGCGACCTCGACAATTTGTCGCGGGCCTCCGCGACTTCGTCGTCCTAGGGTGGAGCAGTCGCGAAGCGACGTCGCGGAAACCCTAGGATCCATTCCGTGACCTCGCGGCCACGCGCCGACGGTCGAGAATAATCGCACCGGATGACAGGTCGATGATCGCCGTAAAGTCTTGATCCGCCTCACTCTTTGACGGGCGCCCCGGCATGGATCCTAGGGTCTGCGCCGCGTCGCTTCGCTCCTTGCTTCGCCCTAGGATGACGAATTCGAAGGCGGCCGCTAACCGCGATCGTCGGCCTCGCCCGTCACTCCCTGTCACCATCTGTCACCAATTATACGCGTACGTCGAATCCGCATTGACAGCTCCCTCTTTTCAATTTACGACTGACGAAAATTGAAATTCGTCACTCGTTAATTGACAGAGAGCCATGTCCGAAGCCGCCAGCATCATGGTCGACGCCGCCCGCCAGGAGAATGTTACGCGCATTCTCGACTGCGCCGAGCGCCTCTTCCGCCACTATGGTTACGGCAAGACCAATGTTGCCGATATCGCCCGCGAACTCGGCATGTCGCCGGCCAACATCTACCGTTTCTTCGCCTCCAAGGTCGAAATCCACCAGGCCGTGTGCGGCCGCATGCTGCTTGCCAGCTACAATATGGCCTACGCGATCTGCCACCTGCCGATCAGCGCCGAGGAGCGGCTGCGTCGCTATATCCATGCGCAGTACAAGATGACGCTGGAGGTCATGCTCGACGACCAGAAGGTCCACGAGATGGTCATCGTCGCGCTCGAGCGCGACTGGGGTGTCATCGACAAGCATATCGACAGCATTCACGACCTGTTTGCCGAGGTGATCCGCGAGGGCATCGAGGCCGGCGAGTTTGCCGACCAGGATCCGGTCATCGCATCGCGCTGCTTTGGCGCCGCCACCGTCATTCTGTGCCACCCGCAAATGGTGGCGCAGTGCCTTGCCAAGACCAATCGGGCGATGCCCGACGACCTCATCGATTACGCGATCAAAGCCCTGAAATAACCGCCGCCCGCCGGGCGCCGGTGTCGACCGTTCATCTCCAGTCGGGAGTACGAAAGTGTCTTTGTCCAGTTCCATCCTCCGCAAGCTGCCGGTCGCCGGCCTGATCGTCGCCACGCTCGGGCTCGCCGCCTGCAGCCAGGAAAAGGCCGAAGTCCAGGACATCATCCGTCCGGTCAAAGTGGTCGAGATCGGCCAGGCGCAAAACAGCCGCGAACTCGCCTATTCCGGCTCGGTGCGCGCCCGCACCGAAATGAACCTCGGCTTTCGCATCTCGGGCAAGGTCACCCAGCGCCTCGTCGATATCGGCCAGCACGTGACATCGGGCGATGTGCTCGCCCGCATCGATCCCACCGATTACGAGCTTTCGGTCAAGAGCGCCAAGGCCAACCTCGATGCCGCCGAGCGCCAGGTCGAGACCGTCGATCTGTCCCGCAAGCGCGCCGAGCAGCTTTTTGCCAAGAATTTCACCTCCAAGTCGCAGCTCGAGCAGGCGACGCTGAGCTACAACCAGGCCGTGGCGACGCGCGATGCCGCCCGTTCGACCCTTTCACAGGCGCAGAACCAGGTCGTCTATACCGATCTCAAGGCCAGCGAGAATGGCATCGTGACTGCCGTCTCCGCCGATGTCGGTCAGGTGGTCGGCGCCGGCACGCCGGTGATGACCGTTGCCGTCGATGGCGAAAAGGAAGTGCTGATCGCGGTTCCCGAAATGGACATCGCCGCCTTCAAGCCGGGCAAGGACGTCACGGCGAGCTTCTGGTCGGACGATGCGCTGAAGCTCTCCGGCAAGGTCCGCGAAGTCGCCGGCAGCGCCGACCAGCAGTCGCGCACCTTTGCCGTCCGTGTCTCGCTGCCCGACGATCCGCGGGTGCTGCTCGGCATGACCGCCAACATCGAGGCCTCGGTGGCCAAGAAGCAGGAGATGGTGTCGATCCCGCTCAGCGCACTGGCGGAAAAGGATGGTCGCAAGATTGTCTGGACCGTCGACCGCGCCGGCGAGACGGTGCACGAGCGCCCGGTCAAGGTTGCGGAGTTTACCACTGACGGCGTCAGTGTCACCGATGGGCTGAAGCCGGGTGATGTCGTCGTTGCCGCCGGCACCCAGTTCATGACCGAGAATCTCAAGGTCAAGCTGAGCGGCGACGCGGTGCAGGCCGCCTCGGCGGAAGGCGACGCCGCAAAGGCTGTGCGCTGAAGGCAGACGCATGAAGTCGGCCTGATCATCGCTTCGGCGAAAGGCCGCGCAAGCATTCAAGGTTTCCGGGCGGCGAGCGCCCGATGGTCGAGACGCCAAGGTCGAGTTCCCCCGCATCGATCCACGCGTCCCACCGCGATGAGAGTCTCTCCCGCTCGGAAAGCCTCGCCGCCCGGAAGCCAGCATCGGAAACCCTGAAGCCGCATGCCGAGGGTGTGCGCAGACGATCAACGAATTGGACTGACGCCGATGACCGCCACCAACGACAGCAGTGAAAAGCGGCCTTTCAATCTTTCGCGCTGGGCCATCGGCCATCCGTCGATCGCGCGCTTCCTGTTCGGCCTGATCATCATCGCCGGCGGTCTCGGCCTGATGCGCATGGGCCAGAAGGAAGACCCCGATTTCACCTTCCGCGTCATGGTCGTCCAGGCGATCTGGCCGGGCTCCTCGATCCAGGAGATGGAAGACCAGGTCGTCAACAAGATCGAGCGCAAGCTGCAGGAAACGCCGCATCTCGATTTTGTCCGTTCCTACACGCGCGCCGGCAGCGCCATCATCACCGTCCAGATCAAGGGCGACACCAACGCCGAGGAGGTGAAGGACGCCTTCTACCAGGTGCGCAAGAAGGTCGGCGACATCTCGGGCGACCTGCCGCAAGGGCTGCTCGGCCCGTATTTCAACGACGAGTTCGGCGACACTTTCATCACCCTGCACTCGATCAGCGGCGACGGCTACAGCTATCCAGAGCTGAAGAAGTTCGCCATCCAGGCGCGCGACATGCTGTTGACGACGCCGGGCGTCGAGAAGGCCGTCATCATCGGCGACCAGCCGGAGAAGATCTATATCGACATCTCGTCCAAGGCGCTGGCCGAACGCGGCCTGACGCTGACTGACCTGCAGAACGCCATCAAGGGCCAGAACAATGTCGACCCGGCAGGTTCGGTCGACACCGGCCTGCGCTCGGTGCGCATCTCGGTCGAAGGCGACGTCACCAAGGCAGCCGACATCAGGGAATTGCGCCTGCGCGCCGGCGGCCAGGTGACGCGTCTTGGCGACATCGCCACCGTGTCCTCCGGCCTCGAGGATCCCTATCAGCGCAAGTACCGCTTCAACGGCCACGAAAGCGTCCAGGTCGGCGTTGTCATGGCCAAGGGCTTCAACGTCACCGATGTCGGCAAGGATGTCGAAGCAACCTACAAGCGCTTCGAAGAGGCGCTGCCTTACGGTGTTTCGGTCGACCAGATCTCCGACCAGCCGGAAGTCGTGCGCGATGCGGTGAAGGAGTTCATGGAGGCGCTCGGCGAGGCGCTGCTGATCGTGCTTGCCGTCTCGCTGCTGTCGATCGGCTGGCGCTCGGGCCTGGTCATCGCCATCGCCATTCCGCTGGTGCTCGCCGCCACCTTCGCCATCATGTACGAGCTCGGCATCGACCTGCAGCGCATTTCGCTTGGCGCCCTGATCATCGCGCTCGGCCTGCTCGTCGACGACGCCATGATCGTCGTCGAGATGATGGAGCGCAAGCTGGAGGAGGGGCTGGTCAAGATCGAGGCGGCGAGCTTCGCCTATTCCTCGACCGCTTTCCCGATGCTGACCGGCACGCTGATCACCACCGCCGGCTTCATCCCGGTCGGCTTTGCCGCCTCCACGGCCGGCGAATATGTGCGCACGCTGTTCTACGTCGTCGGCATCGCGCTGGTCGTATCCTGGTTCGTCGCGGTCTATTTCACGCCGTGGCTGGGCTACATGATCCTCAAGCAGCGCAAGCATGCCGGCAATCATCACGACGCCTTCGATACCGGCTTCTACCGCCGACTTCGCGCCACGGTTGGCTGGGCGGTGCGCCATCGCATCATCGTTCTGGTGATGACGCTGGTCACCTTCGCCACCAGCCTGTGGGCGTTCCAGTTCATCCCGCAGAACTTCTTCCCGCAGTCGTCGCGTCCGGAAATCCTGGTCGATCTCTGGCTGCCTGAGGGAACCTCGATCAAGGAGGTCGAGACGCAGGCCAAGGCGCTGGAAGCCCGGATGATGGATGACAAGGACAAGCGCTTCATCGCCACCTATATCGGCGAGGGCGCACCGCGCTTCTTCCTGCCGCTCGACCAGCAATTGCGCAACCCGAACTATGCGCAGCTTCTTGTCATGGCCAATGACGAGCCGGCGCGCGAGCGGCTGATCGTCAAGCTGCGCTCCATCCTGGCGCAGGATTTCCCGTCGATCCGTTCCAAGGTCGACCGCCTGTTCCTCGGTCCGCCGACCGGCTGGCCGGTGCAGATGCGCATCATGGGTCCGGACCGCCAGGAGGTGCGCCGCATCGCCGACCAGGTGAAGGCGAAATTCGCCGAAAATCCGCTGCTCGCTGCGGTCCATGACGACTGGCTGGAGCCGGTGCCGGCGATGAAGCTGGTCATCGACCAGGACCGGGCGCGAGCGCTCGGCGTCACCTCGCAGCGCATCCGCCAGATGCTGCAGGCGTCGATGTCCGGCGCGCCACTGGATGACTTCCGCGACGGCGAGGAGACGGTGTCCATCGTCGCCCGTGAACCGGACGCCAGCCGCAACCTGCTGTCCTCTGTCGACTCGGTCTATATCCCGACCGACTTTGGCGGCTTCGTGCCGCTGTCGCAGGTGGCCAAGGTGGTGCCGGTGCTCGAGCAGGGCGTCGAATGGCGGCGCGACCGTCTGCCGACCATCTCGGTGCGCGCCACGCTTCCGGACGGCGTGCAGTCGAACGATGTCGTCACCAAGATGTACAACGACATGCAAGGCATGCGCGCCGGTCTGGCGCCCGGCTACAAGATCGAGATTCAGGGCGGCGCGGAGGATTCCGCCGAGAGCCAGGCGTCGATCGCCGCCAAGGCGCCGATTATGCTGGCCGTCATCGTCGTGCTGTTGATGATCCAGCTGCAGCATTTCGGCAAGGCGATGCTGGTGCTGGCCACCGGTCCGCTCGGCATCATCGGTGCGGCGGCAGCGCTTTTGATCAGCGGCGCGCCGTTCGGCTTCGTCGCCATCTTGGGCGTCATCGCGCTGCTCGGCATCATCATGCGCAACTCGATCATCCTGGTCGACCAGATCGATCAGGACATAGCCCGAGGCATGGACCGATCGGAGGCGATTATCGGCTCGGCCGTGCGCCGTTTCCGGCCGATCGTGCTGACCGCAATGACGGCGGTGCTGGCGCTGATCCCGATCTCGCGTGCCGTGTTCTGGGGCCCGCTCGCCTACGCCATGATGGGCGGCATCCTGGTTGCTACCGTACTCACCATCCTGGTGCTGCCAGCAGGCTACGCGCTGTTCTTCGGCCGCGAGCCGAAGAAAGCCAAGGAGCCGGCAGGCGAGGCGGTGCAGGACAATGAGCGGCCGCAACTGGCCCTGGCCGCCGAGTAGCCACCGCTGGCGCATAGGATGCGCTCTTGGAAAAATGCTACAACGCCGTACGTTTGACGTGCGGCGTTGTGGCGTCCTGATGGCCATGATGCCCCATTTGTTGCGTGGAGGATGATCATGACCCTGGCCCAGACGTCGATCGCCCTGCGCCTGCCGATCGACGGACGCCATCGGCAGATGTTCATCGACGGCGCCTGGGTCGATGCTGCCTCGGGCCGCACCATGGAGACCCGCAATCCGGCGACCGGCGCGGTCATCGCCACGGTGCCGCGTGGCGACCGTCAGGACGTAGACACTGCGGTGGCGGCGGCGCGAAAGGCCTTCGATGGGCCGTGGAGCCGGTTCAAACCCTATGAGCGGCAGGTGCTGCTGCTGAAGATCGCCGATCTCTTCGAAAAGCACTGGGAAGAGATCAGCCGCTCCGACACCACAGATATGGGCATGCCGATCGTGCGCACCCGCGCCAACCGCAACCGCGTCATCGGCATGCTGCGCTACTACGCCGGCATGGCGACGGCGCTGCATGGCGAGACCATCGACAATTCGCTGCCCGGCGAAATCGTCTCCTTCACCCGCAAGGAGCCGGTCGGCGTCGTCGGCGCCATCATCCCGTGGAACGCGCCGACCGCGGCCTCGATCTGGAAGATCGGCCCGGCGATTGCCACTGGCTGCACCATCGTTTTAAAACCGTCGGAAGAGGCGCCGCTGACGCCGCTGTTGATCGCCGACATCATGAGCGAGGCCGGCGTGCCCTCGGGCGTCGTCAACATCGTCACCGGCACCGGCGCCGAGGCGGGTGCAGCACTCGCCGAACATATGGGCGTCGACAAGATCGTCTTCACCGGCTCGACCGCGACCGGCCAGTCGATCGTGCGTGCCTCGGCCGGCAATCTGAAACGCGTCTCGCTGGAGCTCGGGGGCAAGTCGCCGGTCATCGTCTGCGCCGATGCCGATCTCGACAAGGCCGTGCCGGTGGCCGCGATGTCGGTGTTCGCCAATTCCGGCCAGATCTGCATTGCCGGCTCACGTCTGTTCGTCGAGCGCTCCATCCATGACGAGTTCGTCGCGCGGCTCGCCGCTTACGCCGAGGGCCTGAGGATCGGCGACGGCATCGATCCGGCAACCGAGATCGGTCCGCTGGTCTCGCTACGACAGCTCGAACGGGTGACGGGTTACCTTGAAGCCGGATCGGCGGAAGGTGCGCGGCTGGTGACCGGGGGTACCCGCCTCACGGAGGGCGCTCTCGCCGCCGGCAATTTCGTTGCGCCGACCGTCTTTGCCGGCGTCTCCGACGACATGAAGATCGCCCGCGAAGAGATCTTCGGACCGGTCATCTCGGCGCTGCCCTTCGACTCGCTGGACGAGGCGGTCGAGCGCGCCAACAACACACCCTACGGCCTCGCCGCCGGGGTGTTCACCCAGAACGTCGCCACCGCGCACCAGCTGTCGCGAAGAATCCGCGCCGGCTCGGTGTGGGTCAACACCTACCACGCCATCGATCCGGCGGTGCCCTTCGGCGGCTACAAGATGAGCGGCTACGGCCGCGAGGGCGGCGCCGAACATCTCGGCGAATATCTCAACACCAAGGGCGTCTTCATCAAAATAGATTGAACGGCCGTCGGTTAGAAAATGCTCCGCAACAAGGGTTTTGCAAAACGGAATTCCTTTCCAGGACGGCAAAGCCGTCCGATCTTGGCTCGCATATAGGAGCAGTAAAGCTCGTCCACCTCAGGTGATCATCCCATGGCAGACAACAAGCAATTGCGGCTCGGCGCCTTCATGCGCCCGGTCAGCCTTCACACCGGCGCCTGGCGCTATCCCGGTTCCTATCCCGACGCTAATTTCAACTTCGCGCATCTGAAGCGCTTCGCGCAGACACTGGAAGCGGCCAAGTTCGACGCCTTCTTCATGGCCGACCATCTGGCCGTGCTCAACATGCCGATCGAGGCGCTGCGGCGCAGCCACACGGTGACCTCGTTCGAGCCATTCACGCTGCTGTCGGCGCTGGCCGCCGTCACCGACCATATCGGCCTGGTCGCAACCGCATCGACCACCTTCGATGCGCCCTACCACATCGCCCGCCGCTTCGCCTCGCTCGACCATATCAGCGGCGGCCGCGCTGGCTGGAACATCGTCACGACATCCAATCCCGATGCTGCGCTGAACTTCGGTCTCGACGAGCATGTCGAGCATGACGAGCGCTATCACAATGCGCGCGAATTCTACGATGTCGTCACCGGTCTGTGGGACAGCTTTGCCGACGACGCCTTCATCCGCGACGCCGAAAGCGGGCTCTATTTCGATCCGGCAAAACTGCATGTGCTCAACCACAAGGGAGAAAACCTCTCGGTGCGCGGCCCGCTCAACATTGCCCGCCCGGTTCAGGGCTGGCCGGTCATCGTCCAGGCCGGCGCATCGGAGGCGGGGCGGCAACTGGCCGCCGAGACCGCCGAGGTTATCTTCGCTGCCCACAGCGATCTCGCGGCAGGCCAGCGCTTCTTTGCCGATGTCAAAGGCAGGGCGCAAAAACTCGGCCGCGATCGTGACGATATCAAGATCCTGCCCGGCGCCTTCGTCATCGTCGGCGACAGCGTCGAGGAGGCGCGGGCCAAGCGGGCGAAGCTCGACAGCCTGGTCTACTACGAGAGCGGCATTGCCTCACTGTCGATCGCGCTTGGCCATGACGCGTCGGCCTTCGACCCCGACGCGGCTTTGCCGGACATACCGGAGACCAATGCCTCGAAGAGCAGCCGCGAGCGCGTCATCGAACTCGCGCGGACCGAGAACCTCACCGTGCGCCAGCTTGCCCAGCGGCTCGGCGGCTATGCCGGCCTTGCCTTTGTCGGCACGCCGAAAACCATCGCTGACGCGATGGAGGAATGGCTGCTTGCCGAGGGATCCGACGGCTTCAACGTCATGTTCCCCTACCTTCCCGCCGGGCTCGACGACTTCGCCGAGAAGGTGGTGCCGGAGCTGCAGCGGCGAGGCCTCTTCCGTCGCGAATATGAGGGCACGACCTTGCGTGAGAATCTCGGCCTGAAGCGGCCGCCGAACCGGTTCTTCGAAGGCGAGGAAGCGGCCATCCGGAAGGTGGGCTGAGACACCCGCCGAGGCTCTTGTGCAAAAAAGAAACGGGCGCGCCGAAGCGCGCCCGTTTCTATCGGTTTCCGCTGTCAGATGACGAAATACCAGTTGGCCAGCAGCATCACCACCACGCCGGCGACCAGCGTCAGGTAGGGCAGCATGCCGGCCTTTTTGACCGAGAGGTCGGCTCCCGCCATGCCGAGGTCGGCCAGCATGTGGTCGGGGAACTTGCCCTTGTCCTGGATGTAGTGGCGGAAGCAGAACACCGGGATGATCAGCGCCGCCGTGATCAGGCCGGCCCACAGCGCCATCGGGTTCCACACCTTGGCGCCGGCGCCCATGAAGATGGCGTTGACATAGGCGAAGATGGCGCCGACGCCGAGCAGCCAGCTCGGTGCCTTCCACGGCCGGTTGATGTGGCCGTTGTCGATGCGATGGATCCAGCCGGCATTGAGGTTGAGGAAGTTGAAGATGATGTAGCCGCAGTTCGACACGGCGAGGATGAAGAAGAAGCTCGTCGCGTCGGCCGAGGCGATGGCCAGCACGATCAGGTTGAAGACGAGGTCTGTCCACATCGCCCGCGTCGGCGCGCCATGCTCGTTGACGTGGCTGAGATAGCGCGGCAGCCAGCCATCGACCGAGCCCTGGTAGAGCGTGCGCGACGAACCGGCCATCGCGGTCATGATGCACAGCACCAGCGCCAGGATCATCAGCATGACCAGCAGGCTGTGGATGAGCGCGCCACCTCCGACCATGCCGGCCAGCGCATCCGCGACACCGGAACCATCGACGATCGGTGTTCCCAGCATGCCGTTGAGGCCGAGCACACCCTGGAAGGTGAAGGGCACCAGGATGAACAAAAGCATACAGAGCAGGCCGGAATAGAAGATCGCCTTGAACGTGTCAGTGCCCGGGTTCTTGAACTCTGACGTGTAGCAGACGGCCGTTTCGAAACCGTAGGTCGACCATGCGGCGATGAACATGCCGCCCAGCACCAGCGTCCAGCCGGCAATGTTCCACGAGCCGGGCTCGGGCGCATAGGCGGCGGCCAGCGGCACCAGCGGCGAAAAATTCGCCCAGTTGATCTGGCCGGTGACGATCGGCACGACGCCGACGATCAGCATCGGGATGATGACCAGCAGGCCGATATATTTCTGCACATTGGCGGTGCCGAGAATGCCGCGATGCTGGATCGCGAAGATGATCAGCATCAGCACCGCGCCGATGAAGAAGGTTGCGTTGAGGGTGAAGGATACAGGGCCCAGCGTGTGGCTGAACAGCGTCCAGGTGCGGATCGCCGGCGTGGCCGCCGCGGCCACAGCGGCGATGGCGTCGGCGGGCGCCGTGCCGACATGCGCGGCGATGTAGGCGACCACTTCTGGGGAGGTCTCGGTGAAGATCGGCACCGGCGCCAGCGCATTGAGGATATAGGCGGCGGCGATCGAGCAGCCGAGCGACAGCACCGGCGACCAGGCGAACCAGTTGCACCACACCGACAGCGGCGCGATGAACTTGGAGTAGCGCAGCCAGGCGGTGGCGCCGTAGATCGAGGCGCCGCCCGACTTGTTCGGGAACAGGCCGGCGATCTCGGCATAGGTGAAGGATTGCAGGAAGCCCATGATCATGGAGGCGATCCAGATTCCGAAGGCCAGCGTTCCCGTCGTGCCGGCAATGCCGCCGATCGAAAACAGGACAAGGGCCGGAACGCCGCTTGCCACCCAGAAGGCGCCCCGCCAATCGATGTTCCGGTGCAGCTTGCCTTCCGCAGGCTGCTCCAGGGCCGTGCTTATCGTGCTCATGTCTGTGAATTCCCCTTTTTCGCTGTTCCCGCCGGCGATGCCTCGACTGCGCGAAGCTTGCTCCCCGGCACCTGATCGCACGACTTCAGTGTTTCCACTCAGTCGTATTTTTTTCTTAACAGTGAAGATTGATCCGGCGCGCTTTCACGTCAAGCGATTTGTGATGTCGTGCACATCACGCTTGCGAAACGTGGATCGAAAGGCCGTCGGCAACAGCCGGCGAACCACTTCGATCAGGCTTTGAGGCCAACCATCAGGAGCGCGGCTTGGTCTTTTGCGGATCGTAGTGGGCGAAGGCCACCACCCGCGCCGGCAGCCGCTTGGCATGGCCGTCGAGCTTGCCGATCTCGACCTCCGTGCCGATGGCCGCATGGGTGACGTCGAGCCTCGCCAGCGCGATGTTCTTGTTCAGCACCGGCGAGCGCATGCCTGAAGTGACGACGCCGATCTGGGCGCGACCGACATGCACGCAATCGCCATGGCCGACGGCGACATTGCTGTCGATGTCGAGGCCGACAAGCTTGTGCTGCGGGTGCTCCTTGCGCCTGATCAGCGCCTCGCGGCCGATGAAATCGTCGGTCTTGGTTTTCAGCGGCACGGTGAATCCGATGCCGGCCTCGAACGGATCGGTCTGGTCGGAGAACTCGTAGCCGGCGAAGATCAGCCCGGCCTCGATGCGCACCATGTCGAGCGCCTGCAGGCCCATCGGCTTCAGCCCATGCGGCTGGCCGGCCTCCCAGATGGCGTCGAAGACTTTTTCGGCGTCGCGCGGATGGCACCAGATCTCGTAGCCGAGTTCGCCGGTGTAGCCGGTGCGCGACACGACGACCGGAATGCCGTTGCCGCCGCCGATGCGAGCGACCGCGTAGCGGAACCATTCGAGCTCGTCGATCGACGGCTGCACGGGCGAGGTCCAGATCACCTCGCGGAGGATGTCGCGGCTTTTGGGCCCTTGCACGGCGACATTGTGCATCTGGTCGGTCGACGAACGCACCAGCACGTTGAGGCCGAGTTTTTCGGCGGTGTCGCGCAGCCATTCGCCGGACAGATCGTCGCCGCCGACCCAGCGGAAATTGTCCTTGCCGAGGCGCAGCAGCGTGCCGTCGTCGATCATGCCGCCATGCTCGTAGCACATGGCGGAATAGACGACCTGGCCGACGCCGAGCTTCTTGACGTCGCGGGTCAGCGTGTATTGCAGCAGCGCTTCGGAATCCGGACCGGTGACCTCGAATTTGCGCAGCGGCGACAGGTCCATGATCACCGCATCCTGCCGGCAGGCCCAGTATTCGGCGATTGGCCCTTCCTTGGCGAAGGAATTGGCCAGCCAATAGCCCCTGTACTCCACGAAGTTGCGGGTGTGCTTGGCGAAGGATGAGTGGAAGGCGGTCTCGCGGGTCATCTTGGGTTCCGAATCGGGCGTCATGCGTCTGGCGATCGCTCGCGAGAATTTGTGCTGGCCGGAATAGGTGCGCACATGGATGTCGGTAAGATCCCAGCCATTGGCGGGCGTGGTGTCGTCGGGGCAAGCGGAGGAGACACAGACGATGTCGGTCAGCGCCCTGAGCAGCACATAGTCGCCAGCCCGCGACCACGGCTCGTCCGACACCATGACGCCATGCGCGTCGATCGCCGTGTTGAAGAAGAAGTTGATCGCCATCCAGCCCGCGCGCGGCGTCACGCCCTTGTCGGCCAGCGCGCGATTAAAATTCTCCGAGCAGTTGGTGTGGCCGGGATAGCCTATGTCGTCGTAATATTTGGCCGCACACGCCAGCGCGAAAGCGTCGTGCCGGCCGCATGTGTCCTGCACCACCTCGACCAGCGGCTCCATGTCCTGGTCGTAATATTTCGAATGCAGGCCGGGCATCGGGTAGCTCGATCCCATCAGCGTGCGCGTCGTCGTCACGTCGAGCGGGTGGTCGTGGCCCTTGTCCAGCTTGCGCGCCGAAAAGCACTGGAAGTCGGTGCACTGACGGCCGTCGACATCGATGATCTGCAGATAGTCGCCGGCCTTGACGAAATAGGATTCCGCGGTTGCCGAATGGACACGCAGGTCGAGCACCGGATCGGCGAGCGGATCGGCCAGCTGCGACTTCGATTTCAGGCGCACCGTGTTGCGCCGCACGATGACGGTAAGCGGTGTAGCGGTGTCATGGCCGTCGACCAGCATCGGTCCACCGGGCGCTGCAATCAGCATCGCGCCATCACGTGCTACAGCGAACGCCTGCTCGGTGCCGGCCGGCGTGGCACCGCCGAACACGCGCACCGCCTTGGGCTGGTCGAGCTGCACCTGCCGGCGCTCGAGCCCCCGACGCACGGAAGCGAGACTGTCGTCGCCCTCGGCCAATAGCGCCTTGATCCCCGCGGCATTGCTGTTGGATTTTTCGCCGAAGATGGAAGGGTCAGTGGCGCCTGACTTGTCCCAGGCCAGCAGCTCGCAAGCCTGCCCGCCTTCGACATTGCGCACGCTGATCGTATCGCCGGCCTCGACCTCGATCAGCACCGCGCCATTGCCTGGGATGGTATAGCGCTCCAACCCCGGCGGCAGCGCGATCTGGCCGGGCCTCAGAATAAGGCTGGGGCGCGGCGGGCCGGATGTGATTGTGGGGTAGGGCGACTGGCTCATCTCAACTTGGGTTTCGAGAAACAAGTTTGCCTGTGTGTGAAATTATTTT
The DNA here is from genome assembly GCF_056403695.1 of Mesorhizobium sp. P2_F7. Taxonomy (NCBI): domain Bacteria; kingdom Pseudomonadati; phylum Pseudomonadota; class Alphaproteobacteria; order Hyphomicrobiales; family Phyllobacteriaceae; genus Mesorhizobium; species Mesorhizobium sp. P2_F7. The sequence continues at coordinate 226,924 of NZ_JBFUFA010000006.1, forward strand.
AGCAGCAAGAATAGCAGGGAGATCGCGTTTGGCAAGCACTGGCTCCCCCTTCTCCCCTTGTGGGAGAAGGTGTCGCCGCAGGCGACGGATGAGGGGTGTTCCAGGGAATGCCGACGTCTCACTCCGCTGGAACACCCCTCATCCGTCTCGGCGCTGCGCGCCGATCCACCTTCTCCCACAGGGGGAGAAGGTCAGAGCGCGCTACGCCAAATCCTCTGAATGCCCGATCGCCACGCCATACTCCGCAGCCGAATCCAGCACCGTGTGCCACAGGCTTTCAGCAAAGGTCGCAAACACCAGAACATTGAACACCGCCAGCCCGTCACGATCCTTCCCGCGCCAGAGCGTGACGCTGGTATGATCCATCGACGTGGCCGCGGCCGCGCCAACCACGAACGCATCCGGATGCAGATCGATCGACGACAGCTTCGCCAGCATCGTCCGCGCCTTGGCGCCGCTGATGCTGATCAGCACCCGGGCATGCGATTGGTCGGAGAGCGACGCTGATTTTGCGAACGCCTGGCCGAGCGACTCGGCCCCATGGTTGCCGCCCTTGGACAGAACAAAAAACTGATCCGGTCCCGACCAGATCAGCGTCGCATCCGTCGTGCCGACCGCTTTCGGTGTTTGCGGAGGCGCAACGCCGAAACGTGCCTTCGCGGCCTTGGCCATGTCGGCGGCCGTGCCACGTCGCGCCATGACTTGCATCAGGTCGAAATTGCGGATCTCCGTCAGCGACACGCCGGCTTCGCCTTGCGCACCGTAAGCGCCAGCTGCGAGCGCCCGGTCGAGCGGGCTGCGGGCATCCCAGGAAAACTCAGCCACGCTGGCGCCCTCCATCCGGGTCGTAGAAGACGGGATTGCAGAGCTCGACATCATAGTCCTCGCCGCGCAGCGGGTCGTGCGCGTGGACGATTTCGCCGATGCGCTCGCGGCCGCGTTCGATAAGGCCGAGCCCGATCCACTGGTCAAGCGTCGGCGAGAAGCAGACCGAGGTGACATAGCCTTGATCGTTGTCGGGTCCAGGCGTCTGGCCCTTCGGAATGATGTGCGCGCCGGAGCGCAGGCGCCGCGCTTTGTCGACCGGCTTGATACCGACGACGACCTGACGGTCCGGCGCCACCAGTGCCTCGCGGCCGGCCATGACGCGGCCGATGAAATCCTTCTTGGTCGACATCATCTTGCCGAGGCCGAGATCGGCGGCGGTCGTTGTGCCGCTCAGTTCCGGACCGGCGACATGGCCCTTTTCGACGCGCATGACGCCGAGCGCCTCGGTGCCGTAAGGCGTCACGCCGAATTGCTTGCCGGCAATCATCAGATTGCGCGCCATCGCCTCGCCATAGCGGGCCGGCACCGAAATCTCGAACGCCATCTCGCCGGAGAAGGAGATGCGGAACAGCCTTGCCTTGATGCCACCGCGCAAGGCGACTTCGCGCGCGCCCATGAAGGGAAAACCTTCGTTGGACAGGTCTTCTGACGGATCGACGATCTCCTTCAAGAGATCGCGCGTCTTGGGTCCGGCGATGGAGAACTGCGCCCACTGATCCGAGACGGAGGTCAGCTGCACGTCGAGTTCTGGAAACAACACCTGCCGGCAGAATTTGAGATGCTGCATCACCAGCCCGGCCTTGGCCGTGGTGGTGGTGAGGAAGTAATGATCCTCGGCCAGCCGCGAGGTCGTGCCGTCATCGTAGACCAGACCGTCCTCGCGCAGCATCAGCCCGTAGCGCGCCTTGCCGACGGCGAGGCTGGAAAAGGTGTTGATGTAGACACGGTCGAGGAAGGCTCCGGCGTCGGGGCCGTGCACGTCGATCTTGCCCAGCGTCGAGACATCGCAGAAGCCGACGCCGGAGCGCACCGCCTTGACCTCGCGGGTGACCGATTCCAGCCAGTCCTTCTCACCGGCACGCGGATACCATTGCGCGCGCTTCCACAGGCCCGTGTCGACAAAGATCGCGCCCTGTTCGGCGGCCCAGTGATGCGACGGCGTCAGCCGCGTTGCATGGAACGTCTCGTCGCGATGATGGCCGGCAAAGGCGCCGATGGCGACGGGCACGTAAGGCGGCCGGTAGATCGTCGTGCCGGTCTCGGGAATGGATTTGCCTGATACCGCTGCCATGATGGCGAGGCCGGCGACATTCGAGGTCTTGCCCTGGTCGGTCGCCATGCCGAGCGTCGTGTAGCGCTTCAGATGCTCGACCGATTCAAAACCTTCGCGCTGCGCCAATTCGATGTCGGAGGCGGTGACGTCATGCTGCTGGTCGACGAAGGCCTTGCCCTTGCCGGCAACATGCCAGAGCGGCGTCAGCGAGAACGCCTCGCTATCGGCAGTAGGCACCGATCCCACGTTGCCGGTGTGCCCAGTATCACGTGCTGCCGTCGCGCCGGCCTCAAACCCTTCGCGCAGGCAGGCGCCGAGACCGAAGGCCCCGTTCGCCGCACCCGCAGCCACCATGCCGGGAGGCGCGCCATCCGGCACGAACGCGGCGATGTCCTCGCGCCATTTCGGCCGGCCGCGATGGTAGGAGGTGAGCCCAACCGCCGGGTTCCAGCCGCCGGAAACGGCGAGCCCGTCGGCCTCGACCTCCGCGCGCGCGCCACCGGTGAGCGACACCGAAATCTTGCGCACACCGTCCTTGCCGCCGTCGACGCCGCTGACCGAGCCATGCAGCACGGTGAAGCCATTCTTGGAGGCGAGCGAGCGATGGGCCGGCGATACATCCGGCCGCGCATCGATCACCGCCGCTACCTGCAGTCCGGCGCCGAGCGCGGTCTCGACCGTGCGCCAGCCATCCTCATTGTTGGCGAACAATGCGATGCGTTTTGCCGGCGTGGCGGCATAGCGTGTGACATAGGTCCGCATCGCCGACGCCATCATGACACCGGGCGTGTCGTTGCCGGCAAAGACGATCGGCCGTTCGATCGCACCGGCGGCGACGACGCAGCATTTGGCCACGATCCGCCACAGGCGCTGGCGCACCTCGTGCTCGGGCGGCGTCGGCAGATGGTCGTTGACGCGCTCGATCGCGCCATAGGTGCCGCCATCATAGACGCCGAACAGCGTCGTGCGCGTCATGATGCGCACGTCAGGCATCGCAGTCAGTTCGGCCAGCGCGCGCGTCAGCCACTCCGCCGCCGGCAGTCCGTCGATCGTGCCGCCATCCGACAAGAGGCGGCCGCCGGGGACAAAATCCTCTTCGCACAGGATGACGCGGGCGCCGCTGCGGCCGGCGGCAAGCGCTGCCGCCAACCCCGCCGGCCCCGAGCCGGCGATCACCACATCGCAATGCGCCCAGGCCTTATCGTAGTGATCGGGATCGGGAAGCTGGGCCGCGCGGCCGAGACCGGCGGCGCGGCGGATCGCCGGCTCGTAGATCATCTCCCAGAACTTCGCCGGCCACATGAAGGTCTTGTAGTAGAAGCCGGCAACGAAGATCGGCGCGAACAGCTGATTGACCGACATCACATCGTGCCGCAGCGACGGCCAGCGGTTCTGGCTGGCGGCTTCGAGCCCTTCATAGAGCTCGGCGGTCGTCGCCTTGGTGTTGGCCTCGCGCCGTGCGCCGGTACGCAGCTCGACCAGCGCGTTGGGTTCTTCCGAACCGGCGGTGAGGATGCCGCGCGGACGGTGGTATTTGAACGAGCGGCCGACCAGCTTGACGCCATTGGCAACCAGCGCCGAGGCCAGCGTGTCGCCCTGGAAACCTTGGAAGGTCTTGCCGTCGAAGCGGAAGTTGAGCGGCGTGGTGCGGTCGATCAGACCGCCATTGTCCAGCCGGTTTGTCTGCGTGCCGGCCATCACGCACCAACCTTGGCGGCACCAACGCCTGCCGCCGGCTCCACCGCCGAAATCTCATGTGTTAGCGTATTTCGCGTAACCTTCAGCCAAGCCCGGCAGCCGCCGCCATGGTACCAGTTCTCAGCCATCACGCCGGCGACATTGTCGCGCAGATAGACATAGTCGTAGACGGCATCCTCGCCGGCATCCGCCGCCGGCCGCGCGGGCTTGGCGTCGCCGAGATAGCTGAACTCGCCGAGTTCGCGTTCGCCGCAGAAAGGACAGGTAATACGCATCGGTTTGTGGCCGTCCTCAGTGCAGGTTCGGTTGGGCGCCCTGGCCCTTTTCGTCGATCATGGCGCCGCGCTGGAAGCGGTCGAGGCGAAACAGCGCCGCTTCCTTGTGCGACTCTTCGCGCGCCAGAAGATGGGCAAAGACGAAGCCGGAACCGGGCGTCGCCTTGAAGCCGCCATAGCACCAGCCGGCGTTGAGGTAGAGCCCGTCGATGGGCGTCTTGTCGATGATCGGCGAACCGTCCATCGACATGTCCATGATGCCGCCCCACTGGCGCAGAAGCCGCACCCGGCCGATCATCGGGATCAGCGCCATGCCGCCTTCACAGACATCCTCCATCACCGGCAGATTGCCGCGCTGGGCATAGGAATTGTAGCCATCGATGTCGCCGCCGAAGACCAGCCCGCCCTTGTCCGACTGGCTGACATAGAAATGCCCGGCGCCGAAGGTCATGACGCCGGGAATGAGCGGCTTGATCGCTTCCGAGACGAAGGCCTGCAGCACGTGGCTTTCGATCGGCAGGCGCAGGCCCGCCATCGCCGCGACGCGCGACGAGGAACCGGCAACTGCCATGCCGACCTTGCCGGCGCCGATTTTTCCGCGCGAGGTCTCGACGCCGGTGACCTTGCCATTGCCGTCTCTGACAAAGCCGGTGACTTCGCAGTTCTGGATGATGTCGACGCCGAGTTCGCTCGCCGCATGCGCATAGCCCCAGACCACCGCGTCATGCCGCGCCGTGCCGCCGCGCCGCTGCAGCAGCCCGCCTTGCACGGGAAAGCGAGCATGGTCGAAATTCAGGAACGGCAGCATCTTCTTCAGCGCCGCCTGGTCGAGCAGCTCGGCATCGATGCCGTTGATGCGCATGGTGTTGCCGCGCCGCGCATAGGCGTCGCGCTGCGCGTCGGAATGGTAAAGGTTGAGCACGCCGCGCTGGCTGACCATCGAATTGTAGTTGAGGTCCTGCTCCATCCGCTCCCACAGCTTCATCGACAATTCGTAGAAGCCGGTGTTACCGGGCAGGCCGTAATTGGAGCGGATGATGGTGGTGTTGCGGCCGGCATTGCCGGAGCCGATCCAGCCCTTTTCCAGCACGGCGACGTTTTTGATGCCGAACTCGCTGGCGAGGAACCAGGCGGTGGCGAGCCCATGGCCGCCGCCGCCGATGATCACCACGTCGTAATGGTCTTTCGGGCTGGCATCGCGCCAGGTGCGCTGCCAGTTCTTGTGGCCGGAAAGGGCGGCGCGGGCGAGCGAGAAGATCGAATATTTCATACGTTCATTCCGAGGTCGCTCGCACCGCTGTGCCGGGTTAGATGTCCAGCGTGTGGTCGCGCTCCCATTGCGTGAAGTGCGAAGCATAGGAATTCCATTCCTGGTGCTTCAGCTTTAGGTAAGCCGACGAGAATTCCTCACCCAGCGCCGCCTTCAACGATTTGTCCTTGTCGTATTCGCGCAGCGCATCGAGCAAATTGAGCGGCAGTTTCGGCGCGCCCTTCACCGTATGGCCATGCTGGTACATGTCGATGTCGTAGCGCTTGCCGGGATCAGCCTTGGAGCGGATGCCGTCGAGGCCGGCGGCGATGATCACCGCCTGCAGCAGATACGGGTTGGCGGCGCCATCCGGCAGGCGCAGCTCGAAGCGTCCGGGTCCGGGCACGCGCACCATGTGGGTGCGGTTGTTGCCGGTCCAGGTCACCGTGTTCGGCGCCCAGGTGGCGCCCGAAATGGTGCGCGGCGCGTTGATGCGCTTGTACGAATTGACCGTCGGATTGGTGATCGCGGCGAGAGCCGAGGCATGTTTCATAATGCCGCCGAGGAAGTTCTTGCCCTTGGCCGACAGGCCGAGTTCCATCGCATTGTCGGCAAAGACGTTGGTCTTGCCGGCCTTGTCCCACACCGAGATATGGGCATGGCAGCCATTGCCGGTCAGGCCCTGGAAGGGCTTTGGCATGAAGGTGGCGCGCAGCCCATGCTTCTCGGCGACGGACTTGACCATGAACTTGAAGAAGGAGTGCTTGTCGGCGGTGGCCAGCACATCGTCGAACTCCCAGTTCATCTCGAACTGGCCGTTGGCGTCCTCATGGTCGTTCTGGTACGGGCCCCAGCCCAGCGCCAGCATGTGGTCGCAGATCTCGGCGATGACATCATAGCGGCGCATCACCGCCTGCTGGTCGTAGCAGGGTTTCGACGCCGTATCGTATTTGTCGGAGATAACGCTGCCATCAGGCGAGATCAGGAAGAACTCGGGCTCGACGCCGGTCTTGACATGCATGCCATCGCTGGCGGCTTCCGCGACCAGCCGCCGCAGCGTGTTGCGCGGCGCCTGCTCGACCTCCTTGTCATCCATGATGCAGTTGGCGGCGACCCAGGCGACCTCTGGTTTCCACGGCAGCTGAATGACTGAGTCCGGATCCGGCACCGCCAGCATGTCGGGATGCGCTGGCGTCAGGTCGAGCCAGGTGGCGAAACCGGCAAAGCCGGCGCCGTCCTTCTGCATGCCCGATATCGCCTGTGCCGGCACCAGCTTGGCGCGCTGGCCACCGAACAGGTCGGTGTAGGAAATCATGAAATATTTGACGCCGTTCTCTTTGGCGAATGCGGCGAGATCGTTCCCCATTATAGTTCCTCGCTTATGTGATCTGGGTAGTGTTTTTCAGAAACCGTTCTTCCCCGGTATCCAGTTGGTGCCGGCCAGCGGCACGCCGGCCATGGCGGCGGCTTCGATGGTGAGGGCTACGAGATCCTCGGGCTCGAGATTGTGCAGGCTGTTCTTGCCGCAGGCGCGGGCAATCGTTTGAGCCTCGAGCGTCATCACCTTCAGATAATTCGCCAGCCGCCTCCCAGCGGCGATCGGATCGACACGTTTCATCAGCTCGGGGTCCTGCGTGGTGATCCCGGCAGGGTCGCGGCCCTCATGCCAGTCGTCATAGGCGCCGGCGGTGGTGCCGAGCGCATTGTATTCCGACTCCCAGCGCGGGTCGTTGTCGCCGAGCGCGACAAGGGCGGCCGTGCCGATGGAGACCGCGTCGACGCCCAGCGCCAACGCCTTGGCGACGTCGGCACCGTTGCGGATGCCGCCCGACACGATCAGCTGCACCTTGCGATGCATGCCGAGGTCCTGCAGCGCCTGCACTGCCGGCCTGATGCAGGCAAGCGTCGGTTGGCCGACATTTTCGATGAACACTTCCTGCGTCGCGGCCGTGCCGCCCTGCATGCCGTCGACGACGACGACATCGGCGCCGGCCTTCACCGCAAGGGCTGTGTCATAGTAGGGGCGGGCGCCGCCGACCTTGACATAGATCGGCTTTTCCCAGTCGGTGATCTCGCGCAGTTCGAGGATCTTGATTTCGAGATCGTCGGGGCCGGTCCAGTCGGGATGGCGCGAGGCCGAGCGCTGGTCAATGCCTTTCGGCAGCGTGCGCATTTCGGCAACGCGATCGGAGATCTTCTGGCCGAGCAGCATGCCGCCGCCGCCGGGCTTGGCGCCCTGGCCGACAACCACTTCGATGGCGTCGGCGCGGCGCAGGTCTCGGGGGTTCATGCCGTAGCGCGATGGCAGGTACTGATAGACCAGCGTCTTCGAATGCCCGCGCTCTTCCTCGGTCATGCCGCCATCGCCGGTGGTGGTCGAAGTGCCTGATAGCGTAGCGCCACGGCCGAGTGCTTCCTTGGCCGGGCCGGACAGCGAGCCAAAACTCATGCCGGCAACGGTGATCGGGATCTTCAGTTCGATCGGCTTCTTGGCATGGCGCGAACCGAGCACCACTGAGGTGTCGCAGCGTTCGCGATAGCCTTCCAGCGGATAGCGCGAGATCGAGGCGCCGAGGAACAGAAGATCGTCGAAATGCGGCAGCTTGCGCTTGGCGCCGGCGCCCCTGATGTCATAGATGCCGGTTGCCGCGGCGCGGCGGATTTCGGAGAGCGTGTAGTCGTCGAAGGTCGCGGATTTGCGCGGCGTCGTCGGCGGGTTCTTGTAGGTCATGATGCCTCAATACGCGTCGGCGTTGTCGATATTGAAATTGTAGAGCGTGCGCGCCGAGCCGTAGCGCTTGAACTCCGACGGCTTGACGCCGGTCACGCCGGCGCGGTCGAGCAGGCCTTGCAGCAACTCGATGTGTTCGGGCCGCATCTCCTTGGCGATGCAGTCGGCGCCAAGGCTTTCGACCTTGCCGCGAACGAACAGCCGCGCCTCGTAGATGGAATCGCCCAGCGCATCGCCGGCATCGCCCAGTACCACGAGATTGCCCGACTGCGCCATGAAGGCCGACATGTGGCCGATATTGCCGTGCACGACGATGTCGATGCCTTTCATCGAGATACCGCAGCGGGAGGATGCGTTGCCCTCGATGACCAGAAGTCCGCCCTTGCCGGTGGCGCCGGCATACTGGCTGGCGTCGCCCTTGATGACGATTGAACCCGACATCATGTTTTCGCCAACGCCGGGGCCGGCCGAACCATGCACGGTGATCGCCGCGCCGTCATTCATGCCGGCGCAATAATAGCCGACGCTGCCGCGCACATCGATGCTGACAGGCTGGTCGACGCCGACGGCGACCGAATGGCTGCCTTTGGGATGCAGCACTTCCCACGCCGTTTCGTTGGAACCGGGCGTCAGATTGTGCAGCGCCTGATTGAGCTCGCGCAGCGACGACACATCGAGATCGAAAACCCGGGACGCGTGGTCTTGCGCCGCCTTCGAAAGTTTGGTTGCCGGCATGGGCTCAATGCTCCCAGAAATAGACGGTTGCGGGTTCCGGTTCCCAGACCCTCGCATTGTCTATGCCGGGCAGCTTGGTCAGCGCGCGATATTCCGAGCCGAAGGCGACATATTGGTCGGTCTCGGCCATGACGGCCGGCTTGCAGGCGATCGGGTCGCGCACCACGCCGAAACCGTTCTTGGTGCCGACCACGAAGGTGAAGAAGCCGTCGAGGTCGGACAGCGTGCCTTCCAGCGCCTCGCCGAGATTCTTGCCATGCGCCATCTGCGACGAGAGATAGGCGGCCGCCACCTCGGTGTCGTTCTCGGTCTCGAAGGTCATGCCTTCGCGCTTGAGTTCGCGCCGCACATTGTTGTGGTTGGAGAGCGAGCCATTGTGCACCAGGCACTGGTCGGCGCCGGTCGAGAAGGGGTGTGCGCCCATTGTGGTGACGGCCGATTCCGTCGCCATGCGGGTGTGGCCGATGCCATGCGTGCCGGTCATCGAGCGCACGTCGAAGCGGTCGACCACAGCTTCCGGCAGGCCGACTTCCTTGTAGATCTCGACGGCTTCGCCGGCGCCCATGATGCGCACGTCGGGCCGGATCGACTGCAGCGTCTCGCGGGCGGCGTCGACCTTGTCGGGCGCGGTCCTGAGCACGGCATGCGTCGACTTCACCGCAATGCTCACCGGCGCGCCGATGGCCTTGGCGAGTTCGGCGTCGAGGCCGCGGAAATCGCGATCGGGCTTCGCCGACTGGATGGTGATCTTGGCTTCGTTCTTCGAACGTGCGCCATAGATGGCGATGCCGGCGCTGTCGGGGCCGCGATCGCTGAGCGAGATCAGCATCTGCGACAGCATCGAGCCGAGTTGCGGCTCAAGCGACTTGTCCTTCAAAAAAAGTCCGACGATTCCACACATGTCAGCCTCCCGGCGTTTACCACTAAGAGATGATGTACCGAATGCGCTGCCCGAATTCAATCATATGAAAAAAATTTTCCTCTAGTTACGTATGCGGCTCAATGCCGCTTTGCGCAGTATCGGCGCCCACGCGGGTGCTGTGAACCCATTTGGCGGTGCGGATGCGGGCGAGTTTGTAGGCATCGAGGATCGACAGCGCATAGATCAGGAAGCCGCCGGCATGGCGGCCGACGAAACTGGCGTCGGCCGGCGCGATCTTGGCCGTCACCCAGGCAAGGATCACCATGAAGAACAGGAACTGCAGGCCGCGCACCGGCACGCCCAGGATGACATGGCCGCTGGCCGGCAGGACGATCGCGGCGCCGAGCACGAGATACGGATTTGGAGGCGTGGGGGAGGGTGCGCTCATGCCACCTGCCTTTCCTGTCTGTTGATGGCGTCGCGCAGCCCCGAGGCCGAGGCGAGCAGCCGCTCGACCAGCGCAGGTTCGAGCCTTGTGCCGAAGGCCGCCTGCCGGAACACGCCGTAGCGGGCGCGTTCGGCCTCGGCCAGCAGCCAGACGATGCGCACGCCGTTCGGCGTGATCAAAAGTTCCTTGGCACGGCCTTCGGCAAAGATGTCGAGATGGCTGGCGATCAGGTTCTGCGGAAAGCGCGCGCCCCTTAAGTCTGTTCGCAGCACCGCTTCGGCCGGAAAACCCGGAGCTTTCGGCAGCGTATGCTGGAGGTGATCGAAATTGGAGAAGGTGGTCGGCGATCCCGGCCGCATCATCATGTCAAACGTCGCCGGCACCGCAACCGGTTCGGTGATCGTGATGCTCAGCCAGCGCGCCGGCAGCTTTCGCGTCGCCAGCGTGTCGACGATGGTGCGCACTTGCACGCGCCGTTCATTCCACGAACCCACCCAGGTGACGACACCAACCGTGCCATCTGAAATGTCGGCGGCATCTGCGATGACAGTTCGGATGCTTGTCGCCTCGGCGGCAAGAGCAGCCTTGGCCCTGTTGCGGCTGGCGCGCGCAAGCCAGGCGAGGTGCAAGACGAGAGCCAAGGCGATCGCCCCGGCCAGCAATGCTGTCGTCACCTCAGACACCTCGTCACGCACTGCCTGCCCAAACCGGCAGGCCCTCTCCTGTCAATAGCCCTGTGGCTTCGGCCACGGCATGGTGAACTGGTCGCCGCGGCGCACATAGCGGTAGCGGTAGAAGTGGAACCACAGCGAAATCAGGAAATAGAAGATGGTCATCGCGATCAGCTGCGAACCGAAGCCGAGGAAGATCGCGAAGAATGTCACCACGCACAGACAAAACAGCACGATCGCCGGCAGCGGATGGAAGGGGTGGGTGTAGCCGCGACGGATGGTGCCGAGCGGCCATTTCTTGCGGAACATCATGATGTTGATGCTCATGAAGGTGTATTGCAGCACGCCCGACAGGATCGAGAAGGTGATCGCCTGGTTGAGGTCGGCGATGAAGGCGAAGGCCAGCGCGATCGGCAGCAGGAACAGAATCGAGCGATAGGGCGTGCGGTATTTCGGGTGCACGGCCGAGAACCAGGTTGGCAGGTAGCGGTCGCGTCCAAGCGAGAACCAGGCGCGTGCCGCGTCGTTGATGCAGCCATTGGCGGAGGCGAGTGCGGCGAGCAGCGTGGCGATGAACAACAGGTTTTCGAGCAGCGCGCTGCCGGTCAGCTTGCCGGCGTCCCACAGCGGATAATAGGTGATGCCGAGATATTCCCAGGGCATCAGCGAGGAGCAGACATACCAGGTCATGGCGGCGGCGATCAAAAGCGTGATCATGCCGGCCATGGTGCCGTAAGGCAGCGAACGGGCCGGCGAACGCACTTCCTCGGCGGCCTGCGTCGTGCCTTCGATACCGAGATAATACCAGATGCCGAACTGGAAGGCGGCGATGACGCCGATCCAGCCATAGGGCAGTGCATTGCCGGGCGTGACCAACTCATTGAGCTTCAGCACGGCGCCTTGCGTCCACGGGCTGACCGAGAAGAACAGGATGACGATCGAGACATAGGCGATCGCAGTGATGACGAAGTTGACGTTGAGCGTCATCAAGACGCCGCGATAGTTGAGCCACGCCAGCACGACAATGGTGGCGGCGATGAAGGAATTGTGGGTGAGCCCCTCGACGCCGGCCTTGGCGACAATGGTGTCGCCGAGCAGGATGGCGTCCGATACCTCAAGCATCGTGTAGGCAAAGACCAGGAACAGCGCCACATTGAAGGCCATGAGCGGCCCGACAATGTGCTTGGCCTGCGCGTATTGCCCGCCGGCGGCGGCCACCGTCGATGTCACCTCGGAATCGATCATGGCGACCGAGGTGTAGAGCAGCCCGACCACCCAGCAGACGATCAGCGCTGCCAGCGCGCCGCCCTTGTCGGCCGAGAAATTCCAGCCGGTGAATTCGCCGACCAGCACGATGCCGACGCCGAGCGCCCAGACATGGGCCGGGCCGAGCACCCTGAGCAGCGAGACCCTGTCACCGTTGATTGCCGTGCTTGTCGTTTCAGCCGCGACCGCCATTGTTTTCCCCTAGACCCGGTGCTTTTCGGAAACGGCTTCAAGCTCGCCTTCTCGCGAGGAGGTCAGCACCTCCTCGGAGTAGGTCGTGTCGATCTTGAACCAGTCGTAGAGCATCCACAGCGCAAGCACGACCGAGATACCCCAGCATGCATAAGACAGAGCCATCCACATGAGCGTGCTTCCCCAAGATCTCTGGCGTTATTTATCGTCGAACTTTTCGTTGATGACGTCGCGGTATTCGCGGTCGGAGGCGCGGAACAGGAAGACGAAATAGCCGATCAGCACTGCCGCCATGATGATCAGCGTCGGCCAGTCGATGATGTAGTGGAAGCGGTTCTGGATGATGTCGTGCGCGGTTTCGGGCGTGTAGCCGAGCTTTTCCCAGATCGAGGCCATGGTCGGGTTCTGCCCGAGCGCTTCCCAGGTCTTGGCATCGAGCGCGTCGATGGATTTTGCCGCACCCGCCAGGCCGAGTTTCAGCGGCAGCCACAGCGCCACGAAAATGGCGACCACGACAACCACGATATCGAAAATCTGCCCGGCCTTGCCTTGTTCCGGCGGCGTGTAGCGCGACATGTCTTCTACCCCTCAGGACGTTCTATGTTCAGGACTTGCGGTTGCGGGCCGCGTCGGCGTTCTTGATGTCGAGACCGTAGATGAAGTCCTTGTCTTCCTTGTAGTGATTGACCATCGCCAGGATGGCGGCGGTGTTGAAGATCAGCACGGCGGCCGCCGCGATGGCGACGACGATCTTGATCCCGGTGTCCGGGATGTAGGGCCATGTCATGATGAGCACGAAGAGGATCGTCGCCCAAAGGCAGATGATCAGGAGCGCGGATCCGCGCACGTCGGAGCGGTACAGCGCTTCGATGCGCTGCTGCAGGTCTGACATCGGTTTTCCCCTTTATTCCAACGCCGGCTTCCGAACTGGCCGATTGTTGCCCTCTTTCAAGAGAGTGAAATTTTTTTCACAAATTCAGGCCGATTTGCGAAATTGTCAAGACGAATTTACGTTTGGTTAACCGGTCATTTGGCGTGGCAAATTTTGCCTGACAATGAAATTATTTGCTTACGGGTATTGCAGCGCCCGAACGTTTGCGATCAATATTCGCTCAAAGCACCCGCCGCAGCGCGAGGGGCAGGGAACACAATTGAATTTTCGAACGGAGGATTAGCGGATGACGGCATCCTGGAGATTTTCGACCCTGGCGGATCGCCATCGCGCGCTCGGCTCGAAGCTCGAAGACTGGAGCGGAATGGGCACCGCCTGGACCTACGACAAGGATGCCGATGAGGAATACACCGCCATCCGCACCAAGGCCGGGCTGATGGATGTGTCGGGCCTGAAGAAGGTCCACATCACCGGGCCGCATGCCTCGCACCTCATCGATCTCGCCACGACGCGCGACGTCGAAAAGATCTATCCCGGCAAGTCGGCCTATGCCTGCATGCTGAACGAGGCCGGGAAATTCACCGACGACTGCATCCTCTACCGCACCGGGCCGAACGCCTGGATGGTGGTGCATGGCTCCGGCACCGGTCATGAGGAATTGCAGCGCGCTGCGATGGGCCGCGACGTGTCGCTGCGCTTCGACGACAATCTGCACGATCTGTCGCTGCAGGGGCCGACGGCGGTCGACTATCTCGCCAAGCACGTGCCGGGCATTCGCGACCTCAACTACTTCCATCACATGCAGACGCAGCTGTTCGGTTTCCCGGTGATGATCTCGCGCACCGGCTACACCGGCGAGCGCGGCTACGAGATCTTCTGCCGTGGCCAGGATGCGGGCACGATCTGGGACAGGATTCTCGACGAGGGCAAGAGCGCCGGCATCATTCCCTGCCGCTTCACCACGCTCGATATGCTGCGCGTCGAAAGCTATCTGCTGTTCTACCCTTACGACAATTCGCAAAAATACCCGTTCGAGAATGAAGGCCCTGGCGACACGCTGTGGGAACTCGGCCTCGATTTCACCGTCAGTCCCGGAAAAACCGGTTTCCGCGGCGCCGAAGAGCACTATCGGCTGAAGGGCAAGGAACGCTTCAAGATCTATGGCGTTCTGCTCGACGGCAAGGAGCCGGCCGACGAGGGCGCGCCGGTCTATCGCGACGGCAAAAAGGTCGGCGTGGTGACCTGCGCCATGTATTCGCCGCTGGTCAAGAAATCGATGGGCATCGCTCGGCTCGATGTCGACTGCGCGGTCAAGGACACCAAGCTCGAGATCCGCAACAAGAGCGGATCGATCAACGCGACCGCGCAGCCGCTCCCCTTCGATGATCCGAAGAAAACCAAGCGCACTGCCAAGGGTTGAGGCATCATCAACAGCGAGGGGTTTCGAGGCGCGAAGTAGAGAATGGCAGCCAAGACGATCATCAGCCGGCCCATTTACGGAACCCTGTCTCCGCAGGCCGGCAAGCATCATCTTTTTCTGGCGGATGCGGAAGGCGCGCTGGCGATCGTTGATATGGCAAGGACGGCCCCGCCCGGCTTCTTCGACGGGGCGGAAATCGTCTTCATTCCCGGTCTCGACGGCAAACATGTCGCCGCTCTCGAAGCACTGGAGCCGGCGCAATTCCATGTCGCGCCGTCCTTCGCCAGCCTGCTGCCACGACTGAAGCAGACGCTGACCAACGCCCATATGGGCCTGCGCCTCTATCTCGCCGGCACCGAAGGGCTGATCGGCCAGGCCATGCAGGTGGCGCTCGAAGCCGGCATCGATCATACCTCGATGCAGACCGAGCATCGCGGTTCGCTGGCGCGGCGCATGCAATGCGTGCACTGCAAAGGCATCACCGAAAATGTGACGACGCAGCCGGCGACCTGTTCGCATTGCGGCCTGCTGCTTTTGGTGCGCGACCATTACTCAAGGCGTCTCGCCGCCTTCCAGGGTGTGTGCATCAACGCCGAGGATCGCAGTGAAATTCCTCCTGTCGAGGAGGCCTTCCCATGAGCACCGGCACCACCAAGCTCGATGTCGTGGTCAGCGATGTCGTCCCGGTCAACGACCTCGTCACCCGCTTCCATTTCCGCCGCCGCGACGGAGAATTGCTGCCGACCTTTTCCGGTGGCGCCCATGTCGTGGTCGAGATGCGCGACGGCGACCTCACAAGGCTGAATCCGTATTCGCTGATGGGCTCGCCGCTCGACACGCGCGAATACACCATCTCGGTGCGCCGCGACGATGTCGGCCGCGGCGGCTCGCTGTTCATGCACCGGTCGGTCAAGCCCGGCCTGGAGATGGTGGTCAGCTATCCCGTCAACCTGTTCTCGCTCGATCTCAGGGCCAGGAAACATCTGATGCTGGCCGGCGGCATCGGCATCACGCCGTTCATGGCGCAGACCGCGCAGCTCGCCGGGTCCGGCGGCAATTTCGAACTGCACTACACCTGCCGCACCGCTTCGCTCGGCACCTATGCCGATGTCCTGCAGGAGCGCTATGGCCGCCGCATCCGGCTCTATCACGACGATTTGGATCAGCGCATCGAACTCGACCGGCTGCTGTCCTCGCAGCCGCTCGGCACGCATCTCTATGTCTGCGGCCCGGCCGGCATGATCAACTGGGTGCGCGCCCGCGCGGCAGAACTGGGCTGGCCGCCGGAGACCGTGCACTACGAGCATTTCGCGGCGCCCCAGCCCGGCCTGCCCTTCGACGTCACGCTTGCCGTCAGCGGCAAGACCATCCGCGTCGGCGAGCAGCAGAGCCTGCTCGAAGCGATCGAAGCCGCCGGCGTCGACCCGCCCTATCTCTGCCGCGGCGGCGTTTGCGGCCAGTGCGAAACCAACGTCCTCTCGTATGACGGCAAGTTCATCCACAACGACCACTGGCTGAGCGAGGAAGACCACCGTTCCGGCTGCAAGATCATGCCATGCGTGTCGCGCTTCGAGGGCAAGTCACTGGTCCTGGAAAGATAGGAGGCGAGCTTGGGCATCACCTTTCGCAAGGAAACGTTCCGCGACGATTTCACCTTCAAAAACAGCCCGGAGCATATCAGGCGGTTTCCGTTTCCGTTCCACGAAGACAGCTACATGTACGCGGTCAACATCGAGCCGCATGTGGTTGGGCCCAAGGGTTCGGTGCTTGAAAACCTGATCGACGTCGACGAGCACTATGTCGCCGAGATGCAGGATCGCGCTTTGGTGCTGGCCGAGGATCCGCTGCGCTGCCAGTCGCTGCCGCACATGACGCTGGCCGGCTGGGATCTGCTCGAGCTTCTGATGGAGCAGCAGGCGCTGGGCTATCCCGAGCATTTCACGCTTGAGCGTAACGGCGACCGCTGGCGCTGGATCAACCGGCCGCTCGGCATCGACGACACCTTCACCTTCGGCGACACCTCGACGCTGCCTTACGGGCCGATGGAATACATCACGCGCCAGAGCCAGGGCGATTTCTGCATCCTCGACCAGCGCGACGGCAATCTGTGGATGGATGCCGGCATGGTCACCACCCAGGCCGACTGGTCGCTCGATTTCGACATCGGCATGAACTTCTTCGAATGGCACGCGCCGGTGCCGCTGGCGCATGAGAAGGGGATTTTCGTCAGGGCGCTGAAATTCCTCACCAACATCCAGCAGGGCAAGCCGGCACGGCGTCTCAACTGGACGATGACCATCAACCCGCGCCTCGACACCAGCCCCGAAAATTATCACAAATGGGGTCCTGACCGCGCGACAGTGACGCCGGAGAACGTCGGCGACAAGGTGCATCTGCGCGTCGAATTGCAGAGCTTCTGGCGCCTGCCGCGCTCGAACGGCATCGTCTTCCCGATCCGCTGCTATCTCATCAAGATGGACGAGCTGGTGACGCAGCCAAAATGGGCAAGACGCCTGCACCGCGTCATCCGTGACCTGCCGGAGGAGCTCGCGACCTACAAGGGCCTGACGCGGTACCGGCCGACGCTGGTGGAATGGCTGTCGAAGCTGGATGATGGCAGCGCGACGTCACCGGGGTTTGGACCGGATTAGAAACAGCTAATCTCCCCCCTTGTGGGGGAGATGCCCGGCAGGGCAGAGGGGGGCGCCGTAGAGCGCCGACTTATCGGTACTTGGACTGGCTCGTACCGCGCTTCGTCATCCTCGGGCTTGACCCGAGGATCCATGCCGTGGCCTTCGTCGAAGGCGCGGCGGAGCAGAATTCTGAACCGTTGCAATACTTTAGCGTCACGGCATGGATCCTAGGGTCTGCGCGCGTCGCTTCGCTCCTTGCTTCGCCCTAGGATGACGAACTCGATGGCCGGCGCTCCACGGCGCCCCCCTCTGTCCTGCCGGACATCTCCCCCACAAGGGGGGAGATCAGCCAATCACCCCGCGCTGTTCTGCGGATAACAAATAATCGACAGATACCGCATCGGCAGCTTCGTCAGCTGCTCCGGCCCATGCGGCGCATCCGCATCGAAGAACAGGCTGTCGCCGGGCTTCATCGGGTAGAGGTTGCTGCCGTGCCGGTAAACGACTTCGCCCTCCAGCATATAGAGGAACTCCATGCCCTCATGCTGGAAGGTCGGGAACACATCCGAATCCTCGGTCAGCGTGATCAGATAAGGCTCGACCACGACGCCGCTGGTGTTGGAACCGATATGGCCCAACAGATTGTACTGGTGGCCCGCGCGCGTGCCGCGGCGCTCGACATCGAGGCCTTCGCCGGCCTTGACGAAGACCGCGCTGCGCTCTTCCTCGAAGCGGCGGAAGAAGGCGGTGACGGGAACGCCGAGTGCCCGCGACAACGCCTGCAGCGTGGTCAGCGACGGCGAGGTGATCCCATTCTCGATCTTCGACAGCATGCCCAGCGAAATGTCGGTGGCAACGGCGAGATCCGCGACGGTGATGCCGAGCTTCTTGCGGAATGCGCGCACCTCGCGGCCGATCGCCACTTCCAGCACCTTTTCGCGCGTGTCGCGAATGGCGTGCGGGTTCTGCGTCAGCGGCGTACGGATGGTCTTTCCGTCCACCGAGACCTTTGCCAGCGGCTTTGCCTTGGCCGGAGTGGTGCCGGACTTGAGATCGGATGCCGTCTTCGCCATGTCGCCGCTCCCAAGAATCGCAGATTTATTTCACTCAAGGTGAACATATTCGCTGCCGATACAGAAACGCAACCGCCACAGCAAGCCCCTTAGGTCGAATGGTGTCGGGTCCGGATTTGCGCTGTCATCGGTTTTTGGTGAAAATCCGCCGGGAGGAAACGCGGTTTCGCCACAAGGCCTGTTGACAGCATCGAAGGGGCAATTACTGTCACTGTGAGTGAAATTTGTTTCGTAAGAGCAATCCTGGGAAAGCGTGAAACGGTTTTCCCACTGGAATTGCGTCAAAGTTGAGATGAGACCGGGAGGCCTGCCATGAACACTCGCGTTGCCGTCATTGGAGCCGGACCGTCCGGCCTTGCCCAGCTCAGGGCCTTCAAATCCGCCGAAGACAAGGGCGCCGCTATTCCCGAAATCGTCTGCTTCGAAAAGCAGTCCGACTGGGGCGGCCTGTGGAACTACACCTGGCGCACCGGCCTCGACGAGCATGGCGATCCTGTCCACGGCTCGATGTACCGGTATCTCTGGTCGAACGGGCCGAAGGAATGCCTGGAATTCGCCGACTACACATTCGAAGAGCATTTCGGCCGTCCGATCGGCTCCTACCCGCCGCGCGCCGTTTTGTGGGATTACATCAAGGGCCGTGTCGAGAAATCAGGCCTGCGCAAATGGGTGCGCTTCAATAGCCCGGTGCGCATGGTGACCTTCTCGGACGTGACGAAGAAATTCACCGTCACCGCGCATGACCGCAGCAACGACGTCACCTATTCCGAAGAGTTCGACAATGTCGTCGTCGCCTCCGGGCATTTCTCCGTCCCCAACGTTCCCTATTTCGAGGGCTTTTCGACCTTCAACGGCCGCATCCTGCACAGCCATGATTTCCGCGACGCAATGGAGTTCAAGGGCAAGGACATTCTGATCATCGGCCGCTCCTACTCGGCCGAGGACATCGGCTCGCAATGCTACAAATATGGCGCCAAATCGATCACCTCCAGCTACCGCTCCAAGCCGATGGGCTTCAAATGGCCGGAGAACTGGAAAGAGGTGCCGCTCTTGCAAAAGGTCGTCGGCAAGACCGCGCACTTCAAGGACGGCACCACCAAGGACGTCGACGCCATCATCCTGTGCACCGGCTATCTACACTCCTTCCCCTTCCTTACCGACGACCTCAAACTCAAGACCGCCAACCGCATGTGGCCGCTCGATCTCTATGAAGGCGTCGTCTGGGAGAACAACCCGAAACTGTCCTATATCGGCATGCAGGACCAGTTCTACACCTTCAACATGTTCGACGCGCAGGCCTGGTTCGCGCGCGACGTCATCATGGGTCGCATCAAGCTGCCGTCACCTCAGGCGATGGCCGAGCATGGCGCGAAATGGCGCGCCCGCGAGGAGACGCTCGAAGACGCCGAGCAGATGATCTGGTTCCAGGGCGACTACACCAAGGAGTTGATGGATCAGACCGACTATCCCGGCTTCGACGTCGAGGCGGTCAACCAGACGTTCATGGAGTGGGAGCACCACAAGGCGGAAGACATTATGAGCTTCCGCGACCACGCCTATCGCTCGCTGATGACCGGCACCATGGCGCCGCTGCACCACACGCCATGGCTACAGGCGCTGGATGATTCGATGGAGAGCTACCTCGAGGTGAAAGGTGTGGCGGCGGAGTAAACCGCCTCAATCCAGAGGATAATCGGCAGCGGCGTTCGTCTCGGTCACCTTGACGCTTAGCACTTCGCAATCGTTGGCCCAGTCGGGGCCATCGCCGCGCATGGCCATCGTGTCGGCCATCAGCAGGAACTGCATGGTTCTGAGCGCCCAGTCGGCCGGCTCTTCCGGCCAGGCGAAGACGCCGGCAGCGTCGCCGCCGAACTTGACATCGTGGCAGACGAATTCGACCTCGACCTTCCAGGATCGCAACGCAGCGCCCGGCGGCGGGTAGGGCGGGTCGGGAAGCTCGAAGTGGTTGGCGACCATGAGCTTCGTCGGCTTCGCCGGCTCGATGCCCTTGGCTTTGAAGGCGGCGACAGCGTCGTCGCCAAAACGCTCCAGCAGGCCGTCCCGCGTCAATCTGTAGGTCGAGCGAAAGAAGCCGCCGGCCCAGACGGATTCGTTGTTGTCGTTGGAGATGAGCAGCGAGGCGCGGAAGCGGCGTAGCCTTGGCGCCAGCGCCTGCCAGTTGCACTCGGCTGGTATCGCCGGCGTCGCGATGAAATCGTCGAGAAGATCGCTGCCGCGCACATTGGCGTTCAGCACCGAACAGTCTTCGCCATAGATGTGCCAGAGCTGGCGCAGCTCCGGGGCAGCGATGCCGGGCTTGCGCAGTTCTTCCACCGAGGCGCGAACCCGCGCGATCGCATAGGCCGTCGCCGCGTCCAGCGTCTCAAAACCGGAAATCAGATGCTCGCCATCCGGTTCGCCGGTCCTGGCCATGTCGAAGACGAGAACGGTGAAAGGTGGAGCGCCCGGCTCAGACATTCGGCGGCTATCCCAGCCTCGCCCGTGCCTTCGCCGTCCAGGCGTTGAACAGCCGGTCGGCGACGATGCCGATGAAGGCTATTGCCAGGCCAGCCACAATGCCTCGGCCGGAATCGGCCTTGGACAGCGCGATGAACACTTCCTGGCCGAGATCGCGCGTGCCGACCATGGCGCAGATGATGATCATCGCCAGCGCCATCAGGATGGTCTGGTTGACGCCGAGCATGATTTCGGGAAGCGCCAAAGGCAGCTGCACGCGAAAGAAGGTCTGGCGTGGCGTGCAGCCCGAAACCTTGGCCGCCTCAATCAGCGCTGGCGGCACTTGCCTGATGCCGTGATTGGTGTAGCGGATCGCCGGCACCACGGCGAAAGCGATCGTTGCGATCATGGCGGTGACGTCGCCGACGCGGAACAGCATCACCACCGGGATGATGAAGCAGAAGGACGGCAGCACCTGCAGCGTGTCGATGATGGGCGTGACGATCTTTTCGAAGCGGTCGCTGCGCGCCGCCGCGAGCCCGATCGGAATGCCGATCAGACAAGCGATGAAGGCCGAGATGCCGCAGAGATAGACCGTCGCCATGGTCTTTTCCCACAGGCCGGTGATGGCGCAGAAGGCGGTCAGCGCTGCGACGAGGGCGGCTAGACGCAGGCCACCGAGCTGATAGCCGGCAAGGCCGAGCAGCGCCACAGCACCCAGCCACGGAAAGCCTTCGCAAAAGGCGCGCAGCGGGTTGAGCACATTGAGGATCAGCGCCACGCGAAACGCTTCGATCACGTCGAAGAAGTTGATCGTCACCCAGCTCACCGCTGCCTTCCACAAAGGTGCCGTGGTGAAGGTGATCGCCTTCGGTACCGCCGCGAAGGCCGGCACGAACAGGCCGAGCAGGGTGGTGATGGCAAGGATGGCGATGGCCAGCGACAGATTGGGATAGCGCCGCCAAAAACTCTGGTTCGCTTGCTGGTGGACGTGGCCCTTCGCCTGCTTGTGAGCGATGGCCTGGCTCAGCCGGTCGAGCGCGATGGCGAGCGCGACGATGGCGAGGCCGGCTTCCATGGCTTCGCCGACCTTCAGCGCGCGCAGCGCCAGCAGCACGTCATAGCCGAGTCCACCGGCGCCGATCATCGAGGCGATGATGACCATGTTGAGCGCGAGCATGATCACCTGGTTGACGCCGACCATCAGTGTCGGCCGCGCCGAGGGCAGCAGCACCCGCCACAGTTTCTGCCGCGCCGTGCAGCCGGCCATCTCTGAGAAATCGTCGATCTCGGACGGCACCCGCGAAAGGCCCAGCATGGTCGCCCGCACCATTGGCGGTGTGGCGAAGATGGCGGTGGCGATCATCGCCGAGACCGGGCTGTTGCCGAACAGAAGCAGCATCGGGATCAGATAGGCGAAGGTCGGGATCGTCTGCATCAAATCGAGGGCAGGGGAGATGATGAGCCGTTCGGCCCAGGGCTTGCGCCAGGCCCAGATGCCGGCGAACAGGCCGGTGACGATGCAGAACGGCACGGCGATGGAAATCAGCGCCAGCGTCAGCATGGCGCTGGTCCACTGGCCGAACAGCGCGATGTAGAGGAAACAGCCGCCGACCAGCAGGCCGAGCTTGCGACCGCCGGCGGCGTGCCCCGCGATGAAGGCCGCGGCGCAGACGCCGACCCAGGACAGGCGCGGCAGGATATAGGCATCAGCGCCATGGCCGATCTTGAAATTCTTGGCCAGGAGGTTGAGCGCGAAATCGAGGGGAACGCCGAGCACGGCGGTGATCGAGCGGGTCAACCACGAAAGGTTCGACTTGATCCAGCGCATCAGCGCGCTGACCCAGTCGGCGACCGGAACGACCGCCTCGGCCGGATAGTTGACCGCCCAGGGCAGCCTCTCCTGCAGCAGGAACACCGCCAGCACTGCGGCAAGTGCGAGCACCCAGACCGCCAGCCAGCGCTGAACCGGCGGCCTCACTTCGCTGGCGCTTGCCGTCACCGTCATGCGCCGGCCCTGTCCAGGCCGGCCAGCAGCCCGATCACCGCTTGCGGCGTCACCTCGCCGATCGGCCTGCCGGTGCCGTTGACCACCGCGAACGGCTTGCCCGAGGCGACGATGCTGGCCGAGAAGCTGGCGATCTTGGCATCGGGCGAAACCGTGCCGCCATGCTCGGTACCATCGCAGGCGCGCATCAGGCTGCGGGCCGAGATCACCTTGGCGCGGTCGACGTCGCGGGTGAACTCGGCGACATAGTCGGTCGCCGGATTGACCACCAATTGCTCGGGCGTGCCGATCTGGATGACCTCGCCGTCCTTCATGATGGCGATGCGGTCGGCGAGCCTGATCGCCTCGTCGAAATCATGGGTGATGAAGACGATGGTCTTGTGCAGCATGGTCTGCAGCCGCATCAGCTCATCCTGCATCTCGCGGCGGATCAGCGGATCGAGCGCCGAGAACGGTTCATCGAGGAACCAGATCTCCGGCTTGGTCGCCAGGCTGCGGGCAATGCCGACACGCTGCTGCTGGCCGCCTGAAAGCTCGCGCGGATAGAAATGCTCGCGGCCGCGCAGGCCGACCAGGTCGATCACTTCGCGCGCCCGGGCTTCGCGCGTCGGCCGATCCTGGCCCTGGATGCTGAGAGGGAAAGCAATATTGTCGAGCACGTTGAGGTGTGGCAGCAGCGCGAAATTCTGGAACACCATGCCCATGCGATGGCGCCTGAGCTCGATCAGCGCCGCATCGGAAATCTTGAGCAGGTCGTTGCCCTCGAATTCGACCTTGCCATGCGTCGGCTCGACCAGCCTGGACATGCAGCGCACCAGCGTCGACTTGCCGGAGCCGGACAGGCCCATGATGATAAAAATCTCGCCCTGGCGTATCTCGAGATCGACGGCGCGCACCGCGCCGACCAGCCCGGCGGCCGCGATATCGTCTGTGCTGGCCTTGCCGTCGCGCTCGCGAATAAAGTTCGCCGCGTTCGATCCGAACAGCTTCCAGACATTGCGGCAGGCGAGCTTTATCGGCCGCGCATCCTTCGGCGCGCCAACTGCCTGCGGTTCAGTCGCTTCCGTCATCCAATGTTCCCTATGGAAAATGGGGAAACAGACC
Organism: Mesorhizobium sp. P2_F7; assembly: GCF_056403695.1. Lineage (NCBI taxonomy): Bacteria > Pseudomonadati > Pseudomonadota > Alphaproteobacteria > Hyphomicrobiales > Phyllobacteriaceae > Mesorhizobium > Mesorhizobium sp. P2_F7. The sequence continues at coordinate 250,739 of NZ_JBFUFA010000006.1, forward strand.
CGGCCGTTACGGCCGGGTCTGGCTTCCAGTCGGAGTGATTACTGCGCCCAGGCTTTCCAGTCGGCCTCGTGGGCGGCGATCCAGGCGGCGGCGACGTCTTCGGGCGTCTTGCCGCCGAGGTCGATCTCGCCGCTCATCTTGTTGAGCTCATCGGTGTCGATCGTGTAAGCCTTGGCCACCTTGTAGGCGACCGGCCATTTGTCCTTCATGCCGGACCACGAGTATTTCCAGATCTCGCCATGCGGCTTGCCGCAGTCATATTTGGCGTCGGGATTGATGCCCCATTTCGGATCGGTGTAGCACTCGGGCGTGTATTCGGGGAATTGCACCCACTCGCCCTTGTACTTGGCCGGCGCCCAGTGCGGCGAATAGATCCACAGCATGATCGGCGCCTTGCGCTGATAGGCCGAGTCGAGTTCGGCGAACATTGCCGCGTCGGTGCCGGCATGGATGACGGTGAAGGGCAGCTTCAGCGCCTCGACGCGCTCGTCGTCAAAGCCTTCCCAGGTCACCGGCCCGCCGAGATAGCGGCCCTTCGGCGCTGTCTCCGCCGTTGAGAACGCCTCGGCGCATTTCGGGTCCTTCAGCGCTTCCCAATTGGGCAGGCCTGGGCACTTTTCCTTCATGTACTCAGGAAACCACCATTCTTCCTTGGCCTTCGGTCCGAGCTTGCCCAGCCGCTCGGTCTGGCCGGTGGCGTCGGAAGCCTTCATGGCTTCGCCGGCGGTCGTGTCCCAGAATTCCAGGCCGACATCGAGGTCGCCATTGGTCAGGCCGGTGGTCAGGCTGGAGAGGTAGTCGGCGGTCGGGTATTCGACGGTGTAGCCGAGCTTTTCGAGGATGCCGCCAAGGATCTTGGCGTTCAGGTTGACGCTGGTCCAGTCGAACAGCGCGATCTTGATCGGATCGTTGGATTCAGGTGCTGCTGCGTAGGCCGGTGATGTAAGCGCGCTTGCCGCGGCAAGTGCGAAGGCTCCCATTGATAGGTTCGAAATCACACTGCGAAATGACATGCTTGTTCTCCTGTCAAACCATGTGGAAATTCTTAGTCGTTCCCTTCTTGCGTCTTTTCTTGATTGTGTTGGAAAGGCGGGTCGTTACGCAAGCTCGTTCGCACCAAGCCATCGCTGTGGCCAGAGCAATTCCAGGAAAAGTGTGAACGGTTTTCCGTCCGGAATTGCGCAAAACATAAAGAGGCGGCGCGAAATGGTGCTCAATCTGGTGGCGGTATGATGCTGGACGGGCCCGCGTCATGGCATCGCATGGATTGCTGCGCGAGCAATCGTCAACGGATCGATCGCCGCTCCGGCGGCGCTCTGAGACGTGCGAGCCATCAAGGTCCCATGATCTCGGCCGGCGAGCCCCATCCCCACCAAGGCCGTTTCATAGGATGAAATTATATATACCAACGTTCATGCGGCGCAACGGCTGATGCCCCGCGCACTGCGGAATTTCAGACTGGTCGATTGCCAACCGCCAGAGCTGACCTCACGACATGATCAGCCCGCCATCGACATTGATGGTCTGGCCGGTGATGTAGGTGGCGTCGTCGCTGGCGAGGAAGCTGACCAGGCCGGAGACGTCCTCGCCGCTGCCGGCGCGGCCCATCGGGATGTTCTTCACCCATTCGGCCATCAGCTCGCCGGGCTTGTAGTCGCCCATCAGCTTGCCCCATGCCGCGTCGTTATAGGCCCACATGTCGGTGTCGATGATGCCGGGGCAGATCGCGTTGACGGTGATCTTCTCCTTGGCCACTTCCTTGGCCAGGCTCTGGGTGATGCCGACGACGCCGAACTTCGACGCCGCATAATGCGGCGTGTAGATAAAGCCCTGCCGCGCCTGGCCGGACGCCGTGTTGATCAGCCGGCCGCCTTCACCATGCTTGCGGATGCGCGCGATCGCCTCCTGGCAGCACAGGAACACGCCCTTGGTGTTGACCGCCATCACCTTGTCCCATTCGGCTTCGGTCATCGCCTCGATCCGGGCAATGGTGATGACGCCGGCATTCTGCACCGAAATATCGACGCGGCCGAATTCCTTCTCGGCGAGGTCGTAGAGCGCGGCGACCTCGTCCTTCTTGGTCACGTCCATGCGCAGCGACGCCACCTTGGCGCCCGCCGCTTTCAGGCTGGCGGCGACCTCGTCGACGCGCGCATCGATGGCGCTGACCACGACCGCCGCACCTTCCTGGGCAAAGCGCTTCGCCATCGCCGCGCCGATGCCGCCGCTGGCGCCGGTGATGACCGCCGTCTTGCCTTCAAAACGCTTCTGCACTTCTTGTTCTCCTACCAGCAGACAAAGCCGCCATCGACGATCAGGTCGATGCCGGTGACGAAACTCGCGGCGCGGCTGGCTAGGAACACGGTGGGGCCGACCATTTCTTCCGGCGCCGCCATGCGCCCCATCGGCGTATCGCGCTCGAAGATCTTGATCTGTTCGGCGACCTCAGGTCGCTTGTTCATCGGCGTCAGCGTGTAGCCGGGGCTGACGACATTGACGCGCAGGCCGCGATCCGCCCATTCCATGGCGAGGCTCTTCGACATGTGGATGACGGCGGCCTTCGAGGAATTGTAATGCGCCTGCGTCAGGCCGCGATTGACGATCGAGCCGGACATCGAGGCGATGTTGATGATCGAGCCCTTGCGCCGGGCCAGCATGGCGCGCGCCTCGGCCTGGCAGGACAGGAAAACGCCGCTGACATTGACGTCGTAGATCTTCTGCCATGTTTCCAGCGGCAGCGTCTCGGCCGGTTCGGCGCCGGCTATGCCGGCATTGTTGACGGCGATGGTCAGCGCGCCGAGTTCCTTGTCCGTGCGCGCGACCGCCAACGCGAGGTCTTCCTCCGACGTTACCGTGCCGGTCAGCACCAGCGCCTTGCGGCCAAGTGCTGAAATCCTGTGTGCCGTCTCGTCCAGCCCGCCCTTGGAGGTGTGGCCGAAACAGACGACATCGGCGCCAGCTTCGGCCAGACCAATGGCGATCGCCTGGCCGATGCCGCTGCCGGCTCCGGTCACCAGTGCCACGTCTCCGTGAAGATCGAATAGTTTCATTCGTCGGTCCCTCTGCTCCAACCACCGGCCGTCTGAAATGAAGGGGCGCCAGTCCTTGCTGGCGCCCCGCGCGGTCGGTCCTTGGGAGGATATCACCTGCTGCGCTTTGTTCCGATACGTTGTTCTAGCTCGTGGCGAGTTCCATCACCGCGACATTGCTGGCTTCACTGCGGTCGAGAATGCCGCGCTGCCGGCCGCGGCTCAGCACCAGCACGCGATGCGACAGCCCCAGCACTTCCTCGAGGTCCGAACTCACCACCACCACCGCCATGCCGGAACGGGCGAGGTCGGCGATCACGTCGTAGATCGCCGCGCGTGCGCCCACATCGATGCCGCGCGTCGGCTCATCGAGGATGAACACCTTCGGTGGCCGCGACACCCATTTGGCGATGATCACCTTCTGCTGGTTGCCGCCGGAAAGTTTGCTCACCGCCTGGTTCGGCTTGCCCTTCACCCCGAGCCGCGAGATGCCGGCCTCGGCGAATTTCTGTACGGCCGTGGGAAACACCCAGCCGTTCGGCGCCACATGATCGAAATTGCCGAATGCCAAGTTCTCGCCGATGGTCTGGTCCAGCACCACGCCTTGCGCCTTGCGGTCTTCCGGCACCAGCACGACGCCGGCTTTGATCGCCGCCGCCGGTCCGCTGAGATGCACCGGTTTGCCGGCTACCCGCACCGAGCCCGACGAGATCGGATCTGCACCGGCGATCGCCCGCACCAGCTCGGTGCGGCCGGCGCCGATCAGCCCGGCAATACCGAGGATCTCGCCTGCTTTGACCGAGAAGGAGACGTTGTTGAAACTCTTTTCCGGTGAGGACAGATTCTCGACCTCGAGCAGCGTTTCTTCGCGCGGCGCCGACAAATGCGGAAACATCCGCTCGACCGAGCGGCCGACCATCTGCTCCACCACGGTGCGCACGGGAATGTCGGCGCGTTCGTGGCGGGCGACTATCCGTCCGTCGCGCATCACCACCACGCGGTCGGCGATCTGCGCGATCTCGTCCAGCCGATGGCTGATATAGATGAAGGACATGCCATCGGCCTTGAGCTTGCGGATCTGCTGGAACAACAGCTCCGTCTCTTCGCCGCCAAGTGCTGCCGTCGGCTCGTCGAAGATCAGAAGCTCAGCATTCAGCGTCAGTGCCTTGGCGATCTCGACCTGCTGCTGGGCGGCGATGCGCAGCGTGCGCACCTTACGCTCCGGCGAGACGTCGAGGCCGAGCCGCTTCAATTGCGCCGAGGCCTTGGCATTCATCGCCGCACGATCGATGCGGCCGCCGCGCATCGGCAGGCGCCCGACATAGACGTTTTCCGCCACCGACAGGTCCGGCAGCAGCTTCAATTCCTGATGGATCATGCCGACGCCGGCATCGATTGCCGCGGCAGGCGAGGCGGGGGAGTAGTGTTTCCCCCGCCAGATGATGGTGCCGGCGTCGGGTCTGGTCGAGCCGGCGATGATGTTGGACACCGTCGACTTGCCGGCGCCGTTTTCGCCGAGCAGCGCCACGACCTCGCCCGGCCGCACCTCGAAGCTCGCATCGGCCAGGACCTGGACCGGTCCATAGCTCTTGCACAGGCCGTTGACGAAGAGCCCGTTATGCAGGCTTTCGCTGTGGCGAGGGGCAGTGGACATCGTGACGCTCTCTTAAGCGGTGCCGCAGGTTACGGGTGCTTGGCGATGAACTGCTCGACATTGTCCTTGGTGGTCAGCGTCGCGTCCTGCAGATCTTCGGCGGGGACTTTCTCGCCGGCCACCAGCTTGATCGCCGCATCGACGGCGAGCCTGCCCATGCCTTGCGTCTGCTGCGTCGCGGTGACGTCGAATACGCCGTCCTTCAGCGCCTTCAGTGCCGCCACGTCGCCGTCGAAGCCGGCGACCCAGACCTTGTGGCCTGGATTGGCGACCTTGACCGCCTGTGCTGCACCCAGCGCCAGCGCATCGGCCTGGCCGATGACGATCGAGACATCGGGATGCGACTGCAAAAGGTCCTGCGTCAGCTTGAAGCCTTCGTCCTGATGCCAGCCTTCGCTCCACAATTCGCCGACCACCTTGATATCGGGATAGGCCTTGAGCGCTTCGCCGCAGCCCTTCGAGCGGTCGACCTCGGGCGTCGTGCCCTTCTGGCCGTGGATGATGATCAGCTCGCCTTTGCCGCCGGCCTGCTTGGCGATGTAGTCGCACACGGCCTGCGCCGAGGCGACGCTGTTGGTGGCGATGAAGGTGTCGCCGGGCGCGCCGTCGGCGTTGCGGTCGACATTGATCACCGGGATGCCGGCTGCCTTGGCGGTCTTGGTCGGCACGGTGGCGGCGGTGGCGCCGGCTGGAATGTAGATCAGCGCGTCGATGTTCTGCGTGATCAAATCCTGCACCTGGCTGACCTGCGTTGCCGAATCGCCCTTGGCGTCGACAGTGACGATCTCGATGCCCTTCTCCTTGCCGTAGGCTTCGACCGACTGCTTGATCTGGTTGAAGAAGTCGGCCTGCAGGTTGGCCACGGCCAGGCCGAGTTTCTTGGCCTCCTTGGCCGAGGCCATGTCGGTCAGGCCGAGTAGCGGAATGATTGCGGCCGCGGCAAGCAGCAGTGAACGTTTGGTCAGCATGTGTTTCCTCCGTTGATAGTCAAACTGTCCCGCCAGCGCATCGCGCCCCTTGGAACATCCCAGTTTCGGATCGACCGATCCGTCTATCGCCCGGACGCTCCGGGCGAATTCCTCATTGAGCTCGCCGACGCCAGGTGTCGGTGGCGACCGCCAGCGCGATCACCACGCCGATCACCACCTGCTGGATGAAGGGCGAGACACCGAGCAAATTGAGCCCGTTGCGCAGCACGCCGATGATGAGCACGCCGACCGCGGTGCCGCCGATCGAGCCGACACCGCCCGACAGGCTGGCGCCGCCGATCACCACGGCGGCGATCGTGTCGAGCTCATAGCCGAGGCCGGAGCTCGGCTGCACCGAATCCAGCCGCGCCGCGAGCACGATGCCGGCAAGCCCGGCGAGCACGCCGCAGATCGCGTAGACCCAGTTGGTCAGCGACTTCACCGGAATGCCGGAGAGCCGCGCCACCTCGGCGCTGCCGCCGATGGCGTAAAGGCTGCGGCCCGTGGCGCGGTAGTTGAGGAAGATGGCGAAGATGATCGCCAGCACCATCATCAGCCCGACGGTGACCGACAGGAAGCCGAAATGGCGGATGATCGACAGGTTGGTGAACCAGTCGGGGAAGCCGACGATCTGCGAGCCGTCGGTGATCATGTTGGCAAGACCGCGCGCCACCGACATCATCGCCAGCGTGGCGATGAAGGGCGGCAGCCGGGTGACGGTCACCAGCAGGCCGGACACCAGTCCGCACAGGCCGGCGACGACCAGTGCGGCGACGACGCCGGCAGCAAGGCCGAGATTGAGATAATCGGGGTGGGCGACGAAGCCCATCACCATGGCGGCCAGCGCCAGCACGGAGCCGACCGAGAGATCGATGCCGCCGATCAGGATGACCAGCGTCATGCCGATCGCCATGATGCCGAGCACGGTGATCTGGTCGAGCACGTTGAGGATGTTGCGCACGGTGAGGAATGTGTCGGTGGTCAGCGTCAGCGCCAGGCACAAAAGCGCCAGCCCGATCAACGGTCCCATGGTTCCGGCGAACAGCGCCGAAAGCTTCGTGCCCGTCGCGCCCTGCGCGCCGGTCGCGGCTTTCAACTCGCTTGCATCATTGCTCACGGCCACGTCGTCTCCTCCGTCGGCGAAACGGCGATAGCCTGCCGTCCGCTCTTGTTCACCAGGCACCTCCCTGTGAACAATTTATCTTTGATATGCAATTTTGTTCAGCTAAACTGCTCATTAGAAAATTGTCAAGAGCCGTTGCGCCATTCGGCGAAGGTTTGCGCCACCGGGCGGTTTGTCCTAGGGAAGGCCAGGGGGCGGCGCTTGCGGAAAAGATTTCCGAAATCTGCTGCGGGAGGGCACGAGCATGGCGACCGTCGAAAACGAGAAGGCCTCGCGCTTCCCCGATGCCGAGCTGAAGGCCCGCGCCGCCTGGCATTACTATGTCGAGGGACTGACGCAGGAGCGCATCTCCGAGATCCTTGGCGTCGGCCGCATCAAGGTGCACCGCATTCTCTCCGCCGCCCGCGAGGAGGGCATTGTCCAGTTCCGCATTCGCGACAGTGTCGTCGAATGCGTGCAGCTTGAGGAAAGCCTCAAGCAGCGATTTGGGCTCAGCCAGGCCGTCGTGGTGCCGTCGGCGGCCGACCGCAGCAACGCACCGCTGATGATCGGCCACGCCGCAGCCGCCTATCTCGCCGACAACGTCAATGCCGGCGATGTCATTGCGCTGGGCTGGGGCCGGACGCTGAAATTCGCCATCAACGAATTGCCGAGGCGGCCGATTGCCAGAACCACGGTCGTTTCGATGCTCGGCGGCCTCACCCATGCGCAGCCGCTCAACCCGACGGAAAGCGCCTGGGAGTTCGCCGAGAAGATCGGCGCCGAATGTTTTCTTCTGCCGGTGCCGGTCTATGCCGACAGGCCCGAGCAGCGCGACGCCTTCATGAGCCAGCGCAGCGTCCAGGATGTCGTCTTCCGGGCGCGGCGGGCCAACATCGCCGTGCTCAGCGTCGGCTCGTTCTCCACCGACAGCCCGATCGCCAATTACGGTTTCATCAAGCCGAGCGAGCTCGAGGAATTGCAGGCGGCGGGTGCTGTCGGCGACATCCTCTGTCACTTCATCGACGCCGAGGGCCGCCCGGTCGACCATGAGGTCAACCGCCGCGTCTGCGCCTATCCGCTGCAGGAACTGTCGGACATCCCGAACATCATCCTGGTCTCGGGGGGCCAGGAAAAGGTGGCCGTCATGCGCGCCGCGCTGGCCAACACCAAGATCGCTGTGCTGATCACCGACGAGGACGCCGCCAAGGGCCTGCTCAATCGCTGATCCTCGAGCGAGGCCCGGAATAGTGGCAGCGATTTTCCGTCAGGAACCTGAGAAAAAAGTCTTTTCAGAATTCGCAAGCCTTGGGGCGCTTCTCGTAGGACCAGTCCTTCAAGGGCACCGGTTTGAACTTGCCCTTGATCGGCCGGCCGGCCTCCAGGTCCTTGGAGAGGGTGGCCTTGCCGGTGAGATAGTTGATGTCGCAGCCGCCGAGCGTGGTCTCGACGGTCCCGTCGGCTTTCTGCTCGCCCCAGTCCCAGCTGCGGCTGTAGCCGCCGACCAGGAACTTGCCGCGGCGATAAACGACGGTCAGCGTGTCTTCCGTTGATTTGCTGGCGCCGCAGCCGAAGCAGGAGGTGATGACAAGCGATCCCTTGCCCCTGCTTTCGAGCCCTAGAATACGCTCTTCCGTAAGCGCCTTTTTGACGAAGTCAGGCTTGCGCGCAGGATCGAGCTTTCCCTCGCCGGCAGCCAGATAGAGGGACAGATCCGCCGACCCATCGTCGGGATTCGTCGTGATCACCGCCCGATCGATCTGGCCGTCATTGTCCATGTCGAGAGTGATTTCGAAAGGCGGTTCATCTTGCGCGCAAGCCGGCATTGGAACTGCCGCAAGCGCTGCAATCCAGGGCAGGGCGGCAAGGTGAAAGGCAGCCTTCATAGTGCGATGAGTCTAGCATCCGCCGGACAAGACACAAAATAAACAGCCTTGGCATCGAAAGCGCAGGTAACTGCGCTCGGCCTCACGCCTCGCCCAGCCGCGCGTGAATGTCGCGCGTCGCGTGATAAAGATCGCGGTAGATCGCCTTGCGCGCCCGGTAGGCCGGCACCAGCGCCTGATCAGGGTCGACACGTCGGGCCGGCGTCGCCGCCATCGCCTTGGCTGCTTCTTCCGGGGAGGCGAACCAGCCGATCGCCGAAGCGGCCAGAATGGCCGCGCCAAGCGCCGCCGCCTCGTTGACCGGCGACACGAAAAGCGGCCGCTCCAGCACGCTGGCCATGATCCGCATCAGCAGCGCCGAATTGGTGCCGCCGCCGGCGGCAATCATTTCCGCGGGCTTGCCGCCGCTCTCGGCTTCCATGGCGTCGCTGGCGATGGCCTGTTCGAAAGCGATGCCTTCCAGCGTCGCGCGGAACAGATGCCTGGGTTCGTGGTTGAGCGACAGGCCGACGACGGCGCCACGCGCCGCGCCGTCCCAGTAGGGGCTCATCACTCCGGCCCAGTAGGGCATGACCAGCAGCCCGTCGCTACCGGCCGCGACGTCGACGGCAAGCTTCTCCAACTCTGCTGCGGAAGACGCGCCGGTGGTGCGCACGATCCAGTCGACCAGTTGCATGCCCGAGCGCAGCACGGTCTCCAGCATGAAGCCGGAACCGGTCGGCGAGACCAGCGTGCGAAAGGCGTCCGAGGTGGTGACCGTGCCGGAATAGCAGCCGCTGACGACGCCGGAGCCGAGCGATAGGTAGCTTCTGCCGGCACCGTATACGCCCATGCCGAGCCCCATCGCCTGACCATCGCCTGCGCCGGCCACGATTGGCGTGCCGGCCTTCAGCCCAGTCAGCTGCGCAATGCTTTCGGTAAGCCAGCCGCAGATTTCACCTGGGCCGATCAGTGCCGGCAGCTGCCGTGGCTGCAGCCCGGCGGCCGCAATGAGGTCAGGGTGCCATTCGCCTTTTGCGACATCGAGCAATCCGAGGGGATCAGCACTTGCCGTGCTGGTGACAAGGCGTCCGGTCAGCCGGTGGACGAAGAAGCCATGAACATCGACGAGCGCCGCCGCTTTGGCCAGCACTTCCGGCTGGTGCTCGGCCAGCCAGGCGATGGCGTAGAGCGCCGGCGTCGGGTCCGGCGGCTTGCCGCTCCAGTCGCGGATCGCTTCGCGGCCGAGTTCAGACGACAGCCTGGCGACTTGCGGTCGGGCGCGTTCGTCAAGCCAGAGGATCGCGGGGATGAGCGGCTTGCCCTCGCCATCGATCAACGTGAAGCTCTCGCGCTGATGGGCAATGGAAATGGCCACCACGCGCACGGCGCCGACCTTGTCGGCAACCTGCTTCAGTGCGCCTATAAGGGCTGCCCACCAATGTTCGGCGTCCTGCTCGAAATGGCCAGGCTTCGGGTTTGAAAGCGGATAGGTCTCGCGCGCCTGGAACAACTCCGTGCCGTCGCGCGCGAAAGCAATTGCCTTCACGGCCGTCGTCGAGGCGTCGATCCCGATAACGACGTCGTCCATCAGAGGCCCCGAAGGTTCAGGCGGCGTTGGTCACGAACCGTCCGTCCGATTGGTCGAGACGACGGCGAATCTGCGTTATCACCATCGAATCGTCGGGTACACAATTTTCATAGGTAAGGAAGTCGCCGGTCTTGATCGGCTTGACCACCTTGGCGCGTTCGGCAAGCCCGAGCGGCAGCGCACCCTTGGCGCGTGCGTCCTCCCAGGTCATGGCAAAGCCGCGATAGTCCGTCTCGCCGATCATGCCGAGCGATTGCCCGGCGCCGAGGTCGCTCTTGGCCACCGCCACCGCTTCGGCCACCGGATGGTCGAGCGGTTCCATGTCGGCGCGCTTGTAGACAACGGCGCGCGCCGCCGACAGCGGCACTTCCAGGCTGGTCAAGTGGTAGGGGCGGAAGATCGTGAAATAGGGGCCCTTGCCGACCTTGAGGTCGATCATGCGCTCCATGACGCGCGGGTGCCTGGTTTCGATGACGCAGAACACGCCGGGCGCCACGCCCTTGCCGATGGAATAGTCGACCACGCCCTTGCGGTGCAGCACGCCGCCATCCTCGCGCGGGCAAAGCACGCTGGCCAGTTCTTCCAGCGTTGCGGTTGGGCCATGCATGCCAGGCACATCAGGCACCAGCCCGGTGGCGTTGGCGATCGCCACCATCTCGATCGCGGTCTTGGAGCCGTCGACGAACTCGACCAGCATGCGCGCATTCATGTTGCGCTCGGCCGCTTCCTTGGCGTAGTCGGCGGGCATGGCGTCGAACTTCAGCGGGTTGTTCTTGCCCTTGCCGGCGGCGATGATGTTGAAGCCGAGGCTGCGGGCAAAGCCGATGATCTCCAGCGTGCAGGCGGGCTCATCGCCGGCCGCACCGGTATAGACGACGCCGGCCTTGCGCGCCTCTTCCTTCAGGAAGCGGCCGATGGTGATGTCGGCCTCGACGTTGAGCATGACGATGTGCTTGCCGTTCTTCATCACTTCGAGCGCAAACAGCGTGCCGATGTTGGGATTGCCGGTGGCGTCGATGATGACGTCGATGCGGCCGGCGGCGGCCAGCGCATGCAGATCCTCGGTGACCGCGATCTTGCCGGCCTCGATGGCGCGGTCGATGGCCGAGGCATTGGCCGCCTGGACGATGTCGGAGCGGTCATGGCCGGCCAGCAGCGCCGCATCGATCGCCGCTTGCGGCCGCACTTCGGAAATGGCACCGATCCGCATGCCCGGCATCAACGCCACCTGGACGATAATGTCGGTGCCCATCTGCCCGGCGCCGGCCAGGCCGATGGTGATAGGGCCCTGGGCTTCAGCGCGCTGCAGAAGTTCCGCTGCAAATTGCGGATGGGCCATATCGCTTCCTCCAGTCACGACGCGCCGCAGCGTCAAATCATCATTTTGAACATTCCTATTTCTAAATGAACAATATTTCAATCGGCAATTTGACGAAGCGGTGAGATTCAATATCGCGAACGAAGGTGTGCGACAGTGAGAGACCTCTTGATGCTGGAGGGACAGCACCCCCCTCTGTCCTGCCGGACATCTCCCCCGCAAGGGGGGAGATCGGCAGTTCGACGATCCGCTGCAGTCTGCAGCGTCAGAAATTGGCGGATGCTGACGTCACGGCTAATCTCCCCCCTTGCGGGGGAGATGTCCGGCAGGACAGAGGGGGGTGTGAACGATCGCGGCGAGGGTGACTTTCATTTTTCGCCCTCGCGTCCTTTGACCAGCGCCTCAAAAATACCCGTTCGAGGCCGCAGTCGCTTCCTTTGATATTTCCACCCCATCGACCAGAATCTTGTCAACCAGCTCGTGGTGGAAGCACACCAGCCCCTTGATGCGCTCGGCCTCGTGCACCGGTTCGGGATAATACCACACCATGTTCTCGTGCCGCTTGGTGGCCGTGGTCACGTGATAATAGTTGGAGATGCCCTTGTAGGGACAGCGCGAGATGTAGCGGCTGGGCGCGAACATATCGAGCCGTGTATCCGAGATCGGCAAATAGTGGCGCACCGGGTGCCCGGTCTCGAACAGAAATACGCCGCGGCGCGAATCCGCCACCTGCTCGCCGTCGAGAATGACCTGCACCCGCCGCGACGACGGCAGGCAGTCGACCCGGCGGAACGGATCGCGGGCGTGGACGAAAATCTCCTCGTCCTCCTCGAACCAGTGGCCCATCTTGCTCCACACGAACGACATGTAGCCTGCGATCGGCGGGCAGCCCTTGGCCGGATCGAGATAGCGCCAGGCGCCATCCTCGACCAACGTGATGCCGGTGTTGAGCGAGTAGAAGGTGGCGGTGCCCTTGTAGGGGTCCTCCGTCGTCGTCTTCGAGGGCARCAGGAACTCCTCGCGCACATCCTCGATCGGGAAATAATAGACCGGCAGATGATCGGATTCGTAAAACACCAGCGCTCTCGTCGTGTCGGCGACGGTCATCGAACCCACCTGCACCCGCAGCCGTTTCAGCGACGGCATGGTGAAGGCGACGTAGCCGGGCTCGAACTCATACTGGACGATCTGGTCGAGCACCGGGAAATGCGGTCCGCGACCGCGCAGGTGGGGCTTGCGAATGGTGGTCTCCCGTTTCTTGTCTTTCGTGGTCGAACGCTGGTGCATGGCTGAAGCCGGTTTCTTGTTGAGGGCGAAGGTTGACGCGGCAGAGCCGCTCGCTTTGTCACGCAGCCTTCGGTCCGGGATCCTCTACCCCAGGGATACGCGATCGAGCAGCAGCCCAGCGGCAATCGGCGGCAGGCCGCTGACATTCTTGCGCACCGGCACCAACAGGTCGGGGAAATAGCTGAAGATGACAGGCGTCTCGTCGAGCAGCAGTTTCTGGATGTCGGAGGCCGCCGTGCGCTGCGCGCCGATGTCGAGCGCCTTCAGATAGGAGGTGACCATGCCGTCATAGGCGGTGTTCTTGAAATGCGCCGCGTTCCAAGGGCCGTCGCTGACCAACGGGCTCTTCAGGAAAACGTTCGGCACGCTGCGATGCGCGTAATCGGTGATGCCGAGCGGGCTGTCCAGCCAGTCCGACTGGCCGAACACAGCCTTGCCGTAATATTTGTCCTGGTCCTCGATGTTGAGCGCGATGCGCGCGCCGATCTCCTTGGCAAAATTCTGAAACAATTGCGCGTAGCCGGGAATATCGGAATAGCGCAGCGTCGTCAGCGTGATGTCGAAGCCGCCGGCCAGCCCCGCCGCTTCCATCAACTGCTTGGCCTTGGCGATGTCCTGCGCACGCTGCGGGATCGATTTGTCGGTGGCCGGGAAGGCCGGCGCGAACGGGCTGTCATTGCCGGTCGCCGCCATGCCGCGGCAAAGCCCGTCGACCAGTTTCGAGCGGTCGATGCAGAGCGCCAGCGCCTGGCGTACGCGCTTGTCGGTGAACGGCGCCATGTCGCAGCGCATGTGCAACTGGCGATGCGCGGTCGAGGCGACGCGCAGAACGGTGATATCGGGGCTGTTCAGCACCACCTGGCTGACATCCAGCGGCACGGCGTCGAGCAGGTCGACCTCGCCCGCCTGCAGTGCCAGGATGCGCGGCTGCACGTCGCCGTAGAATTTGAATTCGAGCCGGTCGGGCAGCGCCTTCTCGCCCCAATAGTCGGGGTTGCGGATGAAGGTGGCGCCGACCTTCGGCGTGTAGCTCTCCAGCCGGAACGGGCCGGTGCCTTCGAAGGTCTTTTCGTAGTCGCCCTTGTAGCTCGCCGGCAGGATGACGGCGTTGTAATTGTCGATCGACACCGAATAGGGAAAGCTTCCGTTCGGCGCATCGAGATGGAAGGCGACGGTGTGGTCGTCCACCTTCTGCGTGCCGCCTTTCGACAGCAAGCCCTTGAACACCGAAAGGGCGTTGGAGGCGCCGGCGGGATCGGCAAGCCGGTCGAAGGTGGCGACGACGTCGTCCGCCTTGAACTCCTCGCCACTGTGGAATTTCACGCCCTTGCGCAGCTTGAAGGTCCAGACGCTGCCGTCCTCGTTCGGCGCCCAGCTCTCGGCCAGCACCGGCTTCAGGGTCAGGTCCGGTTGGGTGACGCAGAGAAATTCGGCGGTCTGGAACACCAGCTGGTAGCTGCCGCTGTCATAATAGGTGACAGGGTCGATGGCGCCGCCCGGCGTGGCGATGCCGGCGCGCACCGTGCCGCCAGGCTTGCCTTCGGCGCGGGCCGGCTGTGTGCCGTAACCGGCAGCGGCAACCAGGCTGCCCAGGAATGGCAGCGACAGGCCGAGTAGGCTGCCATGCCTGAGGAAATCGCGCCGGCCGATGCGGCCGGCCAGCAATTCGTCGACAGCGGAATTTTCGATGGCGCTTAAAGTCTTGCGGGCGGCATCGATGGTCTGGAAATGCTTCGGCATAGGCGGCATTCCTGTTTTCGCGGGGGCTGCGCCAAATAGTTCACTGTTGACCCCGACCGGAAAGCGATATTTTTTGATGGCGGCCATCGAAATTTTCGATGGCGGAGCCAAATCATGGACACTGAGAATCTGCGCAGTTTTCTCGAGGTTGCCACGCATGGCAGCTTCACCGTCGCCGCCAGCCGGCTGAACCTCGCCCAATCCACGGTCAGCGCGCGGATCAGAGGGCTGGAGGAGCAATTGGGGCGCCGGCTTTTCGTCCGCGACCGCGACGGCGTCACGCTGACGCCAGCCGGCCGCCAGTTCCTGCCGCACGCCTCCACGATCACCCGCACCTGGGAGCAGTCGCGACAGGACATCGCGGTTCCCGATGGCTATGAGACGCTGCTGCGGCTCACCGCGCCCGCTTATCTCTGGGACCGCATCACCTCGTCCTGGATTGCCTGGATGCGTGAAAGGCGACCCAACGTGGCGCTCCGGCTCGAAGGCAGTTTCCCCGACCAGGCGATCGACCAACTAGCGGAAGGCCTGCTCGACATCTGCATCCTCTATCTGCCGCGGCCGCATCCCGGCGTCGTCTATGAGACGCTGGCCGTCGATCAGGTCGTGCTCGTCCAGCATGCCGCACAGACCAGGCCATGGACCGAGAATTACATTTTCATGGACTGGGGGCTGGAGTTCCGCATCGAGCACGACCGCGCCTTTGCCGGCATGGTCAAGCCGGCCATATCCGCCGGGTTGGTGTTCATCGGCCTGCAGCATGTGCTGTCGCAGCAGGCCGCCGCCTATCTGCCGCTCAGCGCCGTCAGCGGCCACATCGAGCGCGGCGAGATGCGCCGCATCGAGGACGCGCCGGTGTTCCAGCGGCCGATCTATCTCGCCTATCCCGCTAATCCGGCCTCGTCGGATACGCTCAATGTTGCGCTCGATGGATTGCGCGCGCTGGCCAGCGACTGGACGCCGGGCCAGGGCTTTGCCGAAGGCGACCGCGTCTTCAGCATGGCCGATACCTATCGGGGCTGACCAACCTCAGGCAGGCACTGGCTGCTTCGGCGCCTGCAGCCTTGCCAGTTCCGCATAGGGAATGTGGCAACGGATCGAATGGCCCGGCTGGGCTTCGCTCAGCGGCGGCTCCTTTTCCTCGCAGATCGCGCCGATCTTGCGCGGGCAGCGCGTGTGGAAGACGCAGCCCGAAGGCGGATTGGTGGCGCTGGGGATTTCGCCGTCGAGGCGAATGCGCGCTGTCTCGGTCTGGTCGAGTTTTGGCACCGCCGACAGCAGCGCTTCCGTATAGGGGTGATGCGGCCCGGCAAAGACGTTCTCGGACGGCCCGAGTTCCATGATGCGCCCGAGATAGAGCACGGCGATCTTGTCGGAGAGGTAACGCACCACGCCAAGGTCGTGCGAGATGAAGATGTAGCTGACGTCCTCCTTCGACTGCAGGTCGGCGAGCAGATTGAGGATCGCCGCCTGCACCGAAACGTCGAGCGCCGAGGTCGGCTCGTCGCAGACGACGATGCGCGGTTCGCCGGCGAAAGCGCGCGCAATGGCGACGCGCTGCTTCAGCCCGCCCGAGAGCTGGCGCGGCTTGACGGCGAGATGGCGGTCGGTGAGCCGCACCGAGCGCACCAACTCTTCGAGCCGGGCCTGCAGTGCGGCGCCCTTCAGACCTGCCAGCCGCTTTAGCGCCCGGCTGATCAGATGGCGGATCGAATGCGAACGATTGAGCGCCGAATCCGGGTTCTGGAAGACGATCTGCATCGCCTTGATCTGGTCGTCGCTACGGTTCTGCAGCCGTGGCGCCAACGCCTTGCCTTCGAGTTCGATCGTGCCGCCTTCATCTGGCGGCACAAGGCCGAGCAGCAGCCGTGCAAACGTCGTCTTGCCGCTGCCGGATTCGCCGACCAGGCCGAGCGTCTCTCCGGGCCGCAGGCTGACCGAGACATCCTTCACCGCCCGCAGCGCATGGCCATGGCTGGCATAGGTCTTGTTCAATCCGTCGACGCGCAGCACCGCCGGGGCTTCCTTGCGGGCAGGCACCGCGACATCGCTCGGCGTCGCGCGCGGCAGCGCCTGCGCCTGTTCGTGATAGTGGCAGCGCGACAGTCTTCCGCCGAGATCGTAGAGCGGCGGCAATTCGGTGCGGCAGCGATCCGTCGCCAGCGCGCAGCGGTCGGCGAAGGCGCACCCCCTAATGGTGGCGCCGATGCCGGGCAGGAAGCCCGGAATGGTGTCGAGGCGGCCATGGTCCTTGCGCTGGCCGCCGCGCGGCAGGCAGCGCAGCAACGCCACCGTGTAGGGATGGCGTGGATCGCTGAACACTCTCTCCGTCGGCCCTTCCTCGACCAGCATGCCGGCATAGAGCACGCCGACCCGGTCGCACATGTTGGAGACGACGGCGAGGTTGTGGCTGATGAACAGGATCGAGGCCGAAAGCTCCTGCCGCAGCTGCGCGATCAGGTCGAGCACCTCGGCCTCCACCGTCGCATCGAGACCGGTCGTCGGCTCGTCGAGGATCAGCATGGTCGGGTCGTTGGCGAGCGCCATGGCAATCGCCACGCGCTGCTGCATGCCGCCCGAAAGCTGGTGCGGATAGCGTTGCATGACGCTCTTCGGATCGGAAATGCGCACGCGGTTCAGCATGGCGATGGCGCGCTCTTCGGCCGCCTGTCCGGCAACGCCGCCAAGCTCGAAGATTTCGGTCAACTGGCGGCCGATGCGCAGCGACGGGTTCAGCGCTTTGCCGGGGTCCTGATAGACCATCGACACGCTGTCGGCGCGGGCGCGTCTGAGCGCCTCGGCGTCGAGCTTCATCACATCCTGGCCGTCGAGCGAAATCGCGCCGCCGGTGATCGAACCGTTGCGCGGGAGATAACGCACCACGGTCAGCGCCACGGTGGATTTGCCGCAGCCGGATTCGCCGACCAGCCCATAGGCCTCGCCCTGGCCGATGGTGAGGCTGAGATTGCGCAGCACCGCGCGGTTGCGGCCGTTGACGCGGTAGGCGACGGAGAGGTCGTGCAGTTCGAGCGCGTTGGTCTCAGTCATTGAGCGCCCCTTGAACGCCGTCGGCCGCCAGGTTGACGCCGATCACCAGCGAGGCGATGGCGAGCGCGTCGAACAGCACCGTCCACCAAAAACCGCCGCCGATCATGCCGTAGTTCGAGGAGATCGACAGGCCCCAGTCGGGCGAGGGCGGCTGGATGCCGAAGCCCATGAAGGACAGCGTGGCGACGGCGAAGATCGCATAGCCGAGGCGCACCGTGGTCTCGACCAGGATAGGCGGAATAACATTGGGCAGGATCTCGACGAACATCGTGTGCACAGCACTTTCATGCCTGAGCTGGGCCGCGGCGACATAGTCGAGCTCGCGCTCGGCAAGCACGGCCGAGCGCACGGTCCGCGCAATGATCGGTGCGAAGCTCAGGCCGATGACGACGATGACCGTTGCCTTCGATGTGCCGAGCGCGACGATGGCGAGTAAGGCGACGATGACCACCGGGATCGCCATGAAGGCTTCGAGGATGCGACTGACGACGTCGTCGACAATGCCCCGGAAATAGCCGGTGAAGAGACCGAGCGCGGTGCCCGCCACGGTCGCCAGCAACGTCGCCAGCGGCGCCACCGTCAGAATGTCACGCGAACCGACGATGACGCGCGAGAAGACGTCGCGGCCGATCTGGTCGGTGCCGAACCAGTGCTCGCCCGAAGGCGGCGCCAGCGCGTTGATGATGTCGTCGGCAAGCGGGTCATAGGGCGCGAAATGCTCGCCGAACAGCGCGCAGGCGACCCAGAACAGCACGATGCCGAGGCCGACCAGAAAGGTCGGCGACCGCAGCTGCGAGAAGAACACTTCGGCCCAGGGGCCGCGCCGGGCGGCAGTGTCAGGCGCCGGGATTGTGTCGGTGGCGCTCATTGATCTGTCCCCAAGCGAATGCGTGGATTGAGCACGGAATAGAGAAAGTCGGCGGCAAGGGTCGCCACCGCATAGACGATGCCGATGGTCAGGATGCCGGCTTCGAGGATCGGGAAATCCTTGCCGCGCGCGGCGGTAAAGATCAGCGAACCGATGCCCTGGTAGCGAAACAGCGTTTCGATGACGACGAGACCGCCGATGAGATAGCCGGTCTGCGTCGCAATCACCGTGATGGTCGGCAGCAGCGCATTGCGAAGCACATGGCGCCAGATCACCGTTCGCCACGGCAGGCCCTTGAGCACCGCGGTTCGCGTATAGTCGGAATCGAGCGCCTCGATCATGCCGGAGCGCGCCATGCGGGCGATGTAACCGAACAGCACCAGGAACAGCGGCAGCGACGGCAGGATCAAATAGTAGAGCTGGGTGAAGAAGCCGGCGTCCTTCGGCCATGCAGCCGAGATCGGCAGCCAGCGCAGCCACACGCCGAAGATCAGGATCAGGATGATGCCGGTGACGAACTCCGGCAGCACCGTCACCGACAGGCCGCCGAGGCTGATGATGCGGTCGAGCGGCCGGTTGAGGTTGAGCGCGGCAATCACGCCGCCGAGAATGCCGATCGGCACCACCAGCACGAAGGCGACGGCGGCGAGCTTCATCGAATTGACGAGCGCATCCAGCACGAACGGCGCCACCGGCGAGCGGAAGATATAGGACGTGCCCATGTCGCCCTGGATGAAATTCCAGATCCAGCTGCCATATTGGGTAAGCAGCGGACGGTCGACGCCGAGCGTGTGGTTCAGCGCGTCGACGGCGCGCTGATCGGCAAACGGCCCCAGTATGGCGCGCCCGACATTTCCGGGCAGCACCTGGCCGCCCAGAAACACCATGATCGAGAGCAGGAACAGCGTGACGAGCGACAACGACACACGCCGGGCGAGGAAAGAGAGAATGGCTAGGACTCCTTGCTGAGCCAGCCCCCATCAGGGAGCTGGCTGTTAGAGGATTGGCTTTCTCTTTCCGTTCAGGCTTTCGACGCCTTGTCGAGGAACAGCTGCGACATCGCCGTCGGCTGCACGCCGGTCACGCCCTTCGCCGTCGCCGTCAGGTAGTCGTAGAAATAGCCGAAGATGACAGGCGTTTCCTCAAGCAGCAGCTTCTGGATCTTGCCGGCGTCGGCCTTCTGCGCTTCGAGGTCGAGGGCCGCGATGTAGCTGGTAGCCAGCGCGTCGTAGTCCTTGTTCTTGAAGTGCGCCGCGTTCCAGGTGCCTTCGCTCTTCAGCGGCGCCGCCAGATAGACATTCGGCACGCCGCGGTGGCCGTAATCGGTGATGCCCATCGCCGAATCCAGCCAGTTCGATTTGCCGAATACCGCATCTCCATAATAGGCGCCCTGGTCGAGAATGTTGAGCTCCAGCTCGATGCCGATTTCCTTGACCCAGTTCTGGACGAGCTGGGCGTATTCCGGAATCTCCAGATAGCGCTCGGTGGTGAGCGTCATCTTGAAGCCTGAGCCGACGCCGGCAGCTTCCATCAGCTGCTTGGCCTGCGCGATGTCCTGCTTGCGCTGCGGCACGCTGGTGTCGGTCGAGGGATAGACGGCGGCGAACGGGCTGTCATTGCCGAGCGCCGAGCGTCCCTTCATCAGACCGGCGGCCAGCTTTTCGCGGTCGAGGCAGAGCGCGATGGCGCGGCGCACGCGAGCGTCCTTCGTCGGGCCTTCATCGCAGTGCATATGCAATTGCTGATGCGCGGACGACTTCAGGCTGATGATGTCGACGCTCGGATCGTTGAGCAGCGCCACGCCCGACAGCACCGGCATCTGGTTGATGATGTCGACCTGTCCGCCTTGCAAGGCCAGGATCATCGGCTGCATGTCGGCAAAGAAGGTGAACTCGGTGCGTTCCGGCAGCGCCTTCGGTCCCCAATAGTTCTCGTTGCGGACGAAGGAGGCACCGACCTTCGGCGTGTACTTTTCGATCTTGAACGGCCCGGTGCCGTCAAAGCTCTTCTCGTAGTCGCCCTTGTAGCTCGCCGGCACGATGACGGCGTTGTAGTTGTCCGACGACAGCATGTAGGGGAAGTTGCCATTCGGCGCGTCAAGATGGAATTCGACCGTATAGTCGTCGACCTTCTTCGAGGCGCCCTTCTTCAGGATGCCATTGAACACCGACAGCGCATTGGAGGAGTTCGCCGGATCGGCGAGCCGGTCGATGCTGGCCACCACGTCGTCGGCCTTCATCTCGCCGCCCGAGTGGAATTTTACGCCCTTGCGCAGCGTGAACGTCCACACCGTGCCGTCCGCGTTCGGCTTCCAGCTTTCGGCAAGTGCGGGCTGCAGCACCAGGTCGGGGCCGTCGATGCAGAGAAATTCGGCCACCTGCTGCATCACCAGCAGGCCGCCGGCGTCGGCAATGGTCACCGGATCGATCGCCGCGGCAGGCACGCTGCTGGCCACGCGGATGGTTGCGCCTGGCGCCCCTTGAGCGCGGGCGAGCGAAGGCATGCCGCCGAAGCCGGCCGCGGTGGTGATGCCGCCGAGAAGCGGCAGCGACAGGCCGAGCAGGCTGCCGTGGCGAATGAACTCACGGCGGCTGACGCGGCCGTCGACGAGCCCGTCGATCAGGTGATTTTCGAGCGGCGTGCGCTGGCGCCGGATGAGGTCGAGAAGGCGGTAATTCTTGATCATGGGTTCTACCCTTTCCCCTGTGTTCTTGTCGTTGGCTGGTGTGTGTATGGCTGACGAAATTCCGTGGAGTTCTCCTTATCCCGGCCGTCAACGAAGTCTTTCGACCGGGACTGTAGCATGCGATTTTCCGCGGTCCATCTGGTCCACGAGGAGGGACCGGATTTTGCGAGGCATCTGCTTTTTACCCGTTCGTCCCGCGCGCTTGCGATCATTGTCACAGCCGCAGGCTTCTCTTCTTGTATCCTTCTCTTGTCGGCTTGTGTGATCACTCCTCGTTGTTTTGATGCAATTGCGGACCGAAAACCGCCTAGTTCAACGGCAGCCGGCGGTAGGTGCCGGGCTTTTCCGGATCGTGGTATTTGTTGCACGGCCCGTTCTCGATAAAGTCGCGATGGCAGGCGGCAAGCCTTTCCTGCGACAGCGTGACGCCGAGGCCATGGCCTTCCGGCACGGCCACGACATTGTTCCTGGGCGAAAACGGTCCTTCCTCGATGATGTCCATCGGCTGCATGCGAAACAGCGACTGGTTGGGTTCCCGGATCCAGCCAAGTGCCGCGCACAGATGCAGGTAGACTGCGCTGCCGACGCCGGTGTCGCCGCTGTAGCACCAGTAGTCGATGCCGGCGTGCTCGCAGGCACCGACGAAGCGCTGCATGCGGTTAATGCCGCCATGCGCCGTCGGATGGCCGACGAAAGCGTCCGGCACCTTCAGCTCCATGGCGCGGGCAATGTCGATATTGTGGGTCGAGAACGGGATCGAGGTGTGACGGCGCAACTCGCGCATCTCTTCGATGCTCGCCACCGGATCCTCCCAGTTGCGGACGCCAAGCTCTTCCAGCGGCCGCGCCAGTTGCCGGGCCGTGGCCAGCGAATAGGCCTGGTTGGAATCGATGCGGATCATGACCTCGTCGCCGAGCTTTTTGCGGATCAGCTCGACCATCTTCAGCGAGAGTTTCGGATCATGCGTCGAGAACTTGCCTTCGAAGAATGTGGTGCCGAAGCGCTCGTTGAGTTCGACGCAATAGTCGGCGACTTCTTCGGGCGTCTTCTCACCTTTCACCTTGGCGCCATCGCCACGCAGTGAAAAATAGTCGGTGAAGGGAATGTTCTTGCGCACGGCGCCGCCGAGCAGCTGGTACAGCGGCTGCTTCCACGCCTTGCCGCGCAGGTCCCACAGCGCCACCTCGATGGCGCCGAAAGCCATGATGCGGGTGCGGTCGTTGATCGACTGCACGCCGCTCCAGAAGGGCAGGCAGACCTCCTCGGCGCCGGCAATGTCGAAGGCGTCGCGGCCGACAAGCCGTGGCGCTAGCACATCGTTGATGATGGCCGCGGCGGCCGGCGTCGGCGCCTCGCCGATGCCGACCAGCCCGTCCTCGGTTTCGACCTCGACGATGGTCGGCGAGAAACCGTCGAGTTCGCCGAACACCCAGACGTAAGGGGCTTCGAGCCGGTAGTTGATTGGCGTTGCCTTGATGCGGCGGATCTTCATCTCAGCCGATCTCGAAGAAGGGTTCGCCGAGCAGGCTCGGATCGACATCGATGCCAAGGCCAGGCCCGTCGGGAATGCCCATATGGCTGCCGGTGACCGGCGGGGCGTTTTTTGCCGTCCGCACCGTCACCCATTCATGGAAGGCAATCGCGTGCAGCCGGCGTTCCGCCGGCGTCGACAGCGACAGATGCGCCATCGCCGCCGTATCGATCTCGGCGCCGCCCGTATCCTCGACGGTGATCATGAAGCCGAGATCGACGGCGACGTCGCGGATCTGCCTTGTCCTGGTCACGCCGCCCAGCCGCGAGATTTTCAGCGTCAGCCCGTCGGCTGCGCCCAGGCGGTGAATTTCCAGCATCGCCTCGAGCGAGATGACGCTCTCGTCGAGCACCATCGGCTTGTCGAGCATGCGGCGCACCGACATGTTTTCCTCGATCGTCGTGCAGGGCTGCTCGAACGTGTAGTCGATGCCGCGCGTGGCGTCGGCGAACTGCCGCGCCTGATAGGGCGTCCAGCCGGCATTGGCGTCGCAGAAGATGACGGTGCCTTTCGGCACGGCCGAAGCGACTGTCGTCACGCGCTCGATGTCGTCATGCACATTGCCGCCGACCTTGACCTGCAGGCGGCGGCAGCCCTCGGCGATGATCCTCTTGGCCAGTGCCGCCATCTGGTCGAGCGTGCCATGGGTGACGACGCGGTAGGTCTCCGCCATGTCGCTTTCGCGGCCGCCGAGCATGGTCACCAGCGGCACGTCGGCGGCGCGGGCGGCAAGATCCCAGCAGGCCATGTCGAGCGCCGACTTGATATAGGGGTGGCCCTTGAACACCGTATCCATCAGCCGGCCGATCCCGGCATGGCCGCGCGGATCCTGGCCAATCAAATGCGGTGCGATCTCCGGCACGCCCGCGCGCGTTCCCGCCGGAAAAGCGGCCGAGTAGAAATTGCCGAGCGGCGCCATCTCGCCCCAGCCGGTCACGCCGCTGTCGGAGGTGATGGCCACGATCACCGCGTCGAAGCAGTCGGCCTCCCGCCCCTTCGACATGCGGTAAGGCCCGTCCACGAAGGGCTGCACGACACGATAGGCCTTGATGGTTTTGATCTGCACTTGTGTACGTCCGTTGTCGCTTGGTTTGAGGAGGATCAGCCCTTCGACGTCCGCTGTTCGAGGCTGCGCGCATAGGCAAGCAGCTCTTCGAAATCGAGGTCGATATGCTCACGCGCATGGCGCTGGGCGGCACGCATGTCGGCGCCCTTTAGGAGCCGCACATAGGTCTCGTGGACGTCTTCCGCCGGCACCGGCTCGTTGCGCGCCCGCTGGTGCAGGGCAAAATACATTTGCAACCGGCTGGTCAGCCGCTGCCAGGTTTCCAAGAGCACCGAATTGTCGGCCCATTCATAAATCAGCCCGTGCAATTGCAGGGCGGTTTCGATCTGGCGGGTGGTGTCGAGCGCGCGCGTCGCCTGCTTGACCGTGTCGTGGCGGCGGTCGAGCTCGTCGAAGAAGCGCTGATCGCGCAACTTCCAGGTCCGCTCGATGGCGAATTCGTCGAGCACCTTGTTCAGCGAATAGGCGTCATCGATGTCCTTGGCGGTGACATCGATGACGAAAGTGCCGGCATAGGGAATGCTGGTCAGTATGCCTTCCTGCACCAGCTCGCGCATCGCCTCGCGCAACGGCGCGCGGCTGACCCGCATCTGCTCGGAAATCCTCAGCTCGTTGAGTTTTTGTCCGGGTTCCAGCTGGCCGGTCAGGATCGCGCGCCTGAGCAGCGCGACGATCTCGGCCCGCCGTGTCGTATCCGCGATCGGACTGAAATCCAGCTTGGCCATGTCGCCACTCCAGTGAGAGCCGGAAACAAGACAAGCAGATTGTCGACAATCCTACAAGAGGTCATTTCTGGATTCTTGTGGCCGGGTGGCGTGTCGGCCTTTCGGCCTCATGCCGCTCGTCCGTAGAAGCCGACGCGCTCCTCCGGGCTGAACATCACGCCCGGCTTCTCATAGTAGGAAAACACCGCGATCATCCGCTCGCGCTCGCCCTGAACGGTGGTGACGCGATGCGCGGTGTTCTTGCCGCGGAAGACGTTCAGCGTGCCGGGCTTCAGGCGCAGGATCTTGGCTTCGGGATCGCGCCCTTCGAGCAGTTTTGCGACGCCGTCATAGTTGGGATTGTCGTCGGACCGCAGATCGGTGCGGTACTCGAAATCGCCGCCGCGCTCCGGCGCCTGCAGCAACAGTGTAGTGGTGAACTCCGAACGGTCGAAATGCCAGTTCAGCGCCTCGCCGGCGCGGTAAGCCATGACATTGGTGCGCGCCAGCGGATCCTGCATGACATGCAGCCTGGTCTTGCCCATCGCTGCCGCCAGGAAGCGCAGCAGCGGCTCGTATTCGTAGATGGCAAGCACGGTGCTGCCCGGGATCTGGTCGGCGCAGACCGTGTGGCTGATGGTCTCGACCTTGCGCAGCGCTGGGTGATCAGGAGCGAGTTCGGGAAGGTCCGGCTTGAAGTAGATATTGTGCATGCGCTTGTGCACATGCGAGCGCGCCGCCATCACCGGCTGTATCTCGCCGACCGCCTTTTCGGCGACGCCAGGGCGCAAAAACCCTTCGAGATTGAACATGCCGTCGGCTTCGAGCGCGGCGACGGAGGCGTCCACCAGACGCTGCCATTCGGGGCTGCCTTCGCGGTCGAGCGGATAGCGGTCGAGATCGAGAATGTCTTTCATGGTCAAATGCTCCGGTTTCGAACGCAGAAGACGACAAAAAAATCTTTCTCTCAACGCGGAAAATAATTAGGGTTGCCCAAGAAAATATTGAGGAAGCGATATGGAGAAACTCCCGCCCTTAAACGCCGTGCGGGCTTTCGAGGTCGCCGCGCGCGCCGGCTCCTTCACGCTCGCCGCCACTGAGCTTGGCGTCTCCTCGGCCGCGGTCAGCCAGCAGATCCGCAATCTCGAAGGCTGGTTCGGCAAGCAGCTTTTCGTGCGCAACGGCAACCGCATCACGCTGACCGATGCCGGCCATGCCATCTACCCGCAGACGGCCCGCGCGCTCGGCGATATAGCGGCGGTCGGCCGGCGCATGCTGGAGGGTGGCGTGCGGCCGCGTCTTGTCGTCAGCGTGCCGTTCTCGCTGGCGGAATTGTGGCTGGCGCCCCGGCTGGCGGAACTGCTCGACGGCTTCCCGCAGATGGCGATCGATATCCGCGTCGAGGACGATCCGGTCGATGTCGTGCGCCAGAGCATCGACCTGCGCATCTCCTATGGCGATTATCACTATCCGGCGCTGCGCATGGTGAGGCTGGTGCATGACGAGGTGCTGCCGGTCGCGTCGCCCAATTTTTTGAAGCGCCACGGCAACGTGTTGGCGGATATGCATGAGAGCCAGTTCATCCACACCAATTGGGGGCCGAACTACGCCTCGCATCCAAGCTGGGCGGACTGGTTCGCGGCGGCCGGTAGCAGTCGTGCGCCGGACCCTTCGCACGGCCGCCGCGTCGGCCTGTCCAGCCTGGCAATATCGGCGGCACGGTTGGGATTGGGGGTGGCGCTTGGCCAAAGGACGATGGCGGGTGCCGATCTCGAAGCGGGCCGCCTGATCGCGCTGTCCCAGGTCTCCGTTCGGCTCGGCCAGCCCTACTGCGCTTTCATGCTGCTGGCGAAAGCCGAACGCGCCGACATTGCCGGGCTTGTCGCACTGCTCGCTGCGCCAGAAAGGATGCGCAGCGCTCCATAAAAAACGGCGCCCTCGGCGTGGAAACCGAGGGCGCCACAGAAACCGGGGCTGATGGGGGTTATCAGCTGGCCGGCTTTTCCTGAGGCAATGGCGAGATCGGCATTCCTGGTCCGATCTTCTGCAGATTGCCCGTTATCACCTGGTCGCCTTCGGCAACGCCGCTCAGTACGGCCACCAGATCGCCGCTGTTGGCGCCAAGCGTGACGATGCGCTGGTCGACCGTGTTGCCCTTGCCGACGACATAGACATATTTGCCGAGCTGGCTCGAACCCAGCGCCACCTGCGGCACCATCAGTGCGTCGGGCAGCTGCTTGATGTGCAGCCGCACGCGGACATACTGGCCCGGCAGCAGCGAGAACTTCGCATTGCCGATGGTGGCGCGCGCCGTGATCGTGCCGGTCGAGTGGTCGACCGTGTTGTCGATGAAGGTCAGTTCGCCCTTCTGGCTGGCCTCGGTCTCGCCGGGCAGCAGCACCTCGACCTCGATCGGGCCGGCGGCGCGGGCCTGCTCGATTTCGGCGAGGTCCGTCTCGCTCGGGTTGAAGGTGACGTAAATCGGGTCGAGCTGCACCAGCGTGTTCAGCACCGTGCCTGCAACGCTGACCAGCGTGCCGACCGAAGCCTGGTTGCGGCCGACGCGGCCGGCGAACGGGGCGTGGATTTCGGCATAGCCAAGATTGAGCTCGGCCGTGCGCACCGCCGCCTGGTTAACGGCAAGCGACGCTTCGGCCTGGCGCAAGGTGCTGGTGCGCTGGTCGAAGCCGTCCTTGGCCAGATAGCCGCTCTTGGCGAGTTCGGAACCGCGGCCGAGATTGGAACGCGCATAGTCGAGGCTCGCCTGGTCGCGCTGCACCTCGGCCTTGGCCTGGTCGAGAGCCGCCTGGAAGTCGTCAGGCGAGATCTTGTAGAGCAGGTCGCCCTGGCGCACATCGGCGCCGTCTTCAGCCGTCTGCTCCTCGAGATAACCCGGCACGCGAGCCTGCAAGGTGACGCTGCGGATCGCCTCGATGCGGGCGGCGTAGTCGAGATAGATCGGGATCGTCTTCTTGACCACGCTCGCCACCGGCACCGGCATCACGAATGCCGCTGGCGCCGGCGTCGCTGCCGCCGTGCCGGCATTGAGGCTGAGATTGCCCATGTCGAGGAAGTGAACGCTGGCCACCGAGATCGCCCCCAGGGCGACGGCCGTTCCCAAAGCTATTTTCCATTTACGCATTTTGGTCTCCAATTCTATTCGGCTGCTTCGGCCAGTCGCACGAGCGCTGGGTCGGCAGTCGGTTCATTGTTGTCCTGGTCACTATGGTCATGGGCGGCGGGTTCGCTGCGCTCGCGGCCTTCGCGCAGTTGTTCGATCACCGCGTAGAAGACCGGCACGAACACCAGCGACAGGATGGTCGCGGCGACCATGCCGCCGAAGACGGTGGTGCCGATCGACTGCCGGCTTGCGGCACCGGCACCGGTCGCAAACATCAGCGGCAGCACACCGAGGATGAAGGCGAAGGCCGTCATCAGGATCGGCCGCAGCCTGAGCCGTGCGGCTTCCATCGCCGCGTCGACAATGCTCAAGCCTTCCTCGCGCCGTCGCCTTGCGAACTCGACGATCAGGATCGCATTCTTGGCCGCGAGGCCGATCAGCATGACGAAGCCGATCTGCGAGTAGACGTCGATCTGCATGCCGCGCAGGAACAAGGCCGCGAAGGCGCCGAACAGAGCCAGTGGCACCGCCAGCAGCACCATGAACGGCATCGCCCAACTCTCATACTGCATCGCCAGGATCAGGAAGACGAAGACGATGGCGAGGCCGAAGACGACCGACGCGATCGATCCCGCCTTGAGCTCCTGGAAGGTGATGCCGGTCCATTCGAAACCGAAATCCCTGGGCAGAGCGGTGGCAGCGGCCCGTTCCATCGCGGCGACCGCCTGGCCCGAGGAGAAGCCGGGGGCAGCGCCGCCATTGATCGTGGCCGAGGCGTTGTTGTTGTAGTGCGGCACGGTTTCAGGGCCGACGAACGGCACCAGCTTGCCCAGCGTAGACAGCGGCACCATGCCGCCGGACGCGTTGCGCACATAGAGCCGCGAAATGTCGGCCGCGCCCGCACGTGCATCCTTGTCGGCCTGGATGGTCACCCGGAAGGTGCGGCCGAACAGGTTGAAGTCGTTGACGTAGAGCGAGCCGAGATAGATCTGCAGCGTGTTGAAGACATCGGGCAGGTTGAGGCCGAGCAATTTGGCCTTGCTGCGGTCGAGGTCGTAGTTGAACTGCGGCGTCGAGGTCGAGAACGGCGAGAACAGCTGTTGCGGATTGATTTCCGGCTGCTTGCGCGCCTCAGCGATCACGGCTTGCGTCGCATCGTTGAGGGCAACGCTGCCGCGCCCGGTAAGGTCTTCCACGACGAACTCGAAGCCGCCCGTGGTGCCAATACCCGGGATCGAAGGCGGATCGAAGGACAGCGCGAAGGCTTCCGGAATCTGCATCAGCTTGCCGCGCACGTCGGCGACGAGTTTCGACGCGCTCTGGTCGGGAGCACGCTCTTCCCACGGCTTCAGGATGGCGAACTCGACTGCCGAGTTCGACTGCGCCGCACTGGTCAGGAAGTTCAGGCCGCTGATCGAGCCGACAATGTCGACGCCGGGCGTCGCCTGCAATATGTCGCGCGCCTTTTGCGCCACCGCATCGGTGCGCTCCAGCGAGGCACCGTCAGGCAGCTGGATGACCACGAAGAAGTAGCCCTGGTCCTCGACCGGAAGGAAGGTCGAAGGCAGCTTCTGCCAGACGAAGTAGGTCGCCACCAGTCCGGCCGCGAACAGGCCGAGCATGATCCAGCGCAGCCGGATGAGGATGCGCACGCCATGGGCATAGGCATGCGACAGCTTGTCGAAGCCGGTGTTGAACCAGCGGAACGGCGCGAACTGCGTCTCGCCGCGATGGCGGAGGAACGCGGCACTCAGCGCCGGGCTTAGCGTCAGCGAGTTGAAAGCCGAGATGCCGACCGAAATCGCCACCGTCAGCGCGAACTGGTTGTAGAGCTTGCCGGAGACGCCGGGAATGAAGGCGACGGGCACAAACACGGCCATCAGCACCGCCGTGGTGGCGATGATCGGGCCGGTGACCTCGGCCATGGCGGCCTTGGTCGCCGCCAGCGGTTTGAGGCCCGCCTCCAATTGTCGTTCGACATTTTCGACCACCACGATGGCGTCGTCGACGACGAGGCCGATGGCCAGCACCATGCCGAGCAGCGAGAGCATGTTGAGCGAGAAGCCCATCATCTCCATGACCACCATCGTCGCCACCAGCGACACCGGAATGGCGATGGTCGGGATGATCGTCGTGCGCCAGCTCTGCAGGAAGATGAAGACAACGGCCACGACCAGCACCAGTGCTTCGCCGAGCGTGATCAGCACGTCATGCATCGAGGCCGACACGAAGCGCGTCGTGTCGTAGTGCATGGCATAGGAGACGCCCTTGGGGAAACGGGCCGAAAGCTCCTGCATCTTGTCCTTGACGCGCTGCTGCAGATCGAGCGCGTTGGAACCGGGCATCTGGTAGACGGCGAGCACCACGGTCGGGTCCTTGCCGAAGAAGGCCGACGACGAATATTGCAGCGCGCCGAGCTCGATACGGGCGACGTCGCGCAACCGCACCAGCGAGCCGGTGTCGGTGTTGGCGCGCACGACGATGTCGCCGAACTCCTTCGGGTCGCTCAAGCGGCCGACGGCGTTGACCTGCATTTCGAAGGCGGTGCCGGCGGGCGCCGGCGACTGGCCGATCTTGCCGGCCGCCACCTGGACGTTCTGTTCCGAGATGGCGTTCTGGACGTCGACGGCGGTGATGCCGAGATTGGCGAGCTTGTCCGGATCGAGCCAGACGCGCATCGAATAGCGCCGCTCGCCGAAGATCTGCACGTCGCCGACGCCTTGCAGACGCTTCAACGGATCGACGATCTGCAGATAGGCAAGGTTCGACAGCGCTACCGGGTCGACCGAACTGTCGGGCGAAGTCAGGTTGACGATGAGAACGAAATTCGGGTTCTGCTTCTTGATCGTCACGCCGCCCTGATTGACGATCGCCGGCAGCGACGAGGCGGCCTGTGAGACGCGGTTCTGGACGTCGACGGCTGCGGTGCTCAGGGGATAACCGACATCGAAAGTGATGGTGATGGTCGAGGAGCCGTCATTCGAGCTCGACGACGACATGTAGGTCATGCCCTCGACGCCGTTGATCTGCTGCTCCAGCGGCGTCGTCACCGTATCGGCGACCACTTGGGCGCTGGCGCCCGGATAGTGGGCGCTGACCACCACCTGGGGCGGGGTGATGTCGGGAAACTGCGAGACCGGCAAAAGGAAATAACAAATCGTCCCGGCGAGCACCATGATGATGGCGATCGCCGAGGCGAAGATCGGACGATGGATGAAAAAGTTTACCACGACACGCATGCCTCTTTAAAAGAATGGGCAGACCGGGACAGCCGCCTGCTGCGCGCCGAACCCGGGTCCTGCAAAAAATACGAAGACGGCGCCGCACCGGTGAGGCCCTGCTCATCGGCCACGGTCCTCAGCATCGCTTCGAAGGCGCGCGGGTTGACGCGATCCGCCTTCATCACCAGCCGGATCATCGGATCCCGGATAGCTTCATCGATGGTCAAATCCTTGCGCTGCGACATTGGAGCGTCTCCATTCAGGCGGCCCGCATCGGATGATCGCGAACCGGTATTCATCTCTTCACCGGCCGGGGCCGCATGAACTTCAACTTTCACCCTTTGTGATCTGGCAGGACCAGTTCACGGCCTTGTTATTGACGGAAGGCTACATAGGTGTTACCAGTAAGTAACATTCGGATAGTTACAGACCGGTAACACCCTAGTCAAGAGGTGGGCCGAAAATTTAGGGAGACAAGGAGACTGCGATGGCAGACGGCATTACGGATCGCGTGCGTCCCCGGGATCGTATCCTGGAGACGGCGCAGGACATGTTTCACAAACATGGCATCAAGGGCGTCGGCGTCGACGCCATCACGGAAGCCGCCGGCACCAACAAGATGACGCTCTACCGTCATTTCGAGTCCAAGGACGAACTCATCATCCAGTGCCTGCGCGCTTCGGCGGCCAAGGGCGCCGCAATATGGGATGAGTTCGAGGCGGAGCACCCCGGCGACAAGCTGGCGCAATTGCATGCCTGGGTCCGCAAGGTCGCCGACATGCTCGCCGCAGACGGTCGCGGCTGCGACATGGCCAACGCCGCCGTCGAACTGACCGAGCCGAACCATCCGGCGCGGAGTGTCATCAAGGAGCTCAAGAGCGCCCAGCGTGACCGCCTCGTAGCACTCTGCCGCGATGCCGGCATCGGTCAGGCCGAGCTTCTCGCCGATACGCTGTCGTTGCTGTTCGAAGGTGCGCGCGTCAGCGTGCAGACCATGGGCTGCCAAGGTCCCAGCACACAGTTCGTGAGCATGGCGGAAGGCTTGATCAGCTCTTTCAGGGCGCGCTGAAGTCCAGCGATCCGGGCATGGAAGCTCCCGTCATCCGGCGGGGGCCATATCTGTTTGATAAGCCCCGTTCGTCAGCTCTAGATTGATTTAAGAATGAAAAAAGCCCGCTGCCGGGAGGAGGTGGCAGCGGGCTCGATTTCGAACGAGATGCGGGAGGAGGTGCACCGCGTTCAGCGCCGGCATCGCATCTGGGAGGAGTAGATGGCCGACCACCAATACGTACGAGTTGCTTAATGATTCGGCAACCATAAAAGATGCATAGCTGCTGTGCAGATTTGCGGCAGCTACCCTGACTTGTCGTACAAATAGGAAAAGCCGCCACGGTGCAAATTCACTGCACCGGCACGTTTTCCTTGAAGATCAGCCGCGGCTCGATGAACTTCTTTGTCAGATAGGGCGCCGAAGATGCGATCGAGCCGAGCAGGCGGATCACCGATTGCTCGGCGATCAGCCGGGCATTCTGGTCGATGACGACATCGGCGAGGTCGTCGACGAGATAGCCGCGCGTTTCCTTCGTCAGGTCGTGGCAGATGAACACCGGCTTCTTCTTCGGCCTGGCTTCGAGCAGCGCTCTGGCCACGCCTGAGCGTCCGGCGCCGACGCAATAAATGCCGAGCAGGTCCGGTTCGTCGTGCAGCGCCTGCATCGTGGCGGCATAGCTGCCCTCCGGCTCGTCGTTGATCTCGACGGCGCTTGAGACTGTGAGGTTGGGGAACTCTTCCGACAGCACCGAGCGGAAGCCCATTTCGCGTTCCTCATGGCCGCGATAGGAGCGTGAGCCGACGACCATCGCCAGATGGCCCCTATGGCCGTTGAGGAAGCGCCCCATCAACAGCGCCGCCGTGCGGCCGGCAACGCGGTTGTCGATGCCGACATAGGCCGAGCGCGGGGCTGCCGGAACGTCTGACACCAGCGTGACGAGGCGGATGCCGGCCTCGACCACGTCGCGCAATATGTTGCGCGTGCGCGGATGGTCGACGGCGATGACACCGACGCCGTTGGCCTTCAGCGACAGGTTCTCGACCGCTGCCTGCAGCGCTGCCGGCGAAATGCCGGCAAGATTGTGAATGCGACACGAGGCGACCAGCGGCAGCCGCGCCGCATAGTCCTCGATATGCCCGGCCAGATCGACCATGAAGCCGTTGGCGCCGATCGGCAGGAAGAATTCGAGATGCGCCGGCCGCGACGGCAGCGTCACCTGGTCGACCACCGGCAAATAGCCGAGCTGCTTGGCCGCCTCCATCACCCGCTGCCGGTTGGCGGCACTCGCGCCGGCCCGGTTGTTCAGCACCCTGTCGACGGTCGCCGTCGACAGGCCGCAGCTTCTGGCTATGTCAGCAACGGTGGCTTTCATGGCTGTAGTCATAGAGCATGATCCCGAAAAGTGGGAACCGGTTCTCCGCAAGGCCGACGGCCGTTCAGCCGTGCGATGGCTTGCCTTCGACGATGGCGTCGCGGGTTTCCTTGTCCGACATGCCGGTGATGATGCGTTCGACCTCGGCGACATTTGTCTTCTTCGGGTCGATGTCATCGGCCACCACCTTGCCCCGGCGCATGACGACGATGCGGTCGACCACCTGGAAGACGTGATGGATGTTGTGGGCGATGAAGATGCAGGAATGCCCGGAATCGCGGGCGCTGCGCACGAAGCTCAGCACGCCTTGCGTCTCGGCGACACCGAGATTGTTGGTCGGTTCGTCGAGGATGATCAGGTCGCTGTCGAAATGCATGGCGCGTGCGATGGCGACGGCCTGCCGCTCGCCGCCGGAGAGCGAGCCGATCGGAGTCGTCGGCGGGATGTTTTTCGAGATGCCGACCTGTTTCAACAGGTCGCGGGCGACCACGTTCATCGCTTCCTGGTCCATGCGGTTCAAGAAGCGCGGCGGCTTGATCGGCTCACGGCCGAGGAACAGGTTGCGGGCGATCGACAGCTGCGTCACCAGTGCGGAGTCCTGGTAGATCGTCTCGATGCCGTGCGCGATGGCGTCGCTGGTCGAGCGCAGATTGACCTTCTTGCCACGGATGAAGATGTCACCGCTGGTCAGCGGCACCGCACCCGACAGCACCTTGATCAGCGTCGACTTCCCCGCGCCATTGTCGCCGAGCAGGCCGACGATCTCCCTTTCGTTGACATGGAAGTTTGCGTCCTCGAGCGCCTGCACGCGCCCGTAGGACTTTTTGATGTTGGTCATGCGGATGAGCGGTTCAGCCATGGTTCTAGGTCCCTGCCTGATGCCGGCGTTCCAGCCACGAGTGGAGCGCCATCATGCCAAGAATGATCGCGCCGATGAAGATGTTGTAGGCGAGGCCGGGCACGCCGATCAGCACGATGCCGTTGCGCATCACGCGCAGGATCAGGATGCCGAGCACGGTGCCGATGATGGTGCCGCGTCCGCCGGTCAGCGCTGTGCCGCCGATCACCACCATGGCGATGACTTCGAGTTCATATCCTGTGCCACTGTTGGGGTTGGCGGCCGATGTGCGCAGCGAAGAGATGACGCCGGCCAGCGAGGCCATAAGCGACGACAGGATGAACAGGCCGATCTTGACGCCGTTGACGTTGACGCCGCGCGCACGGGCGGCACTCGGGTTGCCACCCGCCGCCTGGATCCAGTTGCCGGTGCGGCTTTGCGTCAGGACATAGCCGAGCGCGATCGCCGCGGCGATGAACCAGAATAGCGACATGTAGATGCGGAACGGCCCGACATAGAAGTCGCCGACCAGCGCGTCGGCCAGCCAGCTGCCTTCCGCGCTCCAGGTGCGCTGCGGAAAGCCGTCGGTGACAAACAAAGCCGTGCCGCGCACCACCAGCAGCATGCCCAGCGTGACCAGGAAGGATGGGATTTTCAACTGCGTGACGAACCAGCCGTTGACCAGGCCGATGAAGGCGGCGACCAGCAGGGCGGCGAGGAAGCCGACTTCGAGCGAGGTCAGGCCGCTGTTGAACAGCGTCCACATCAGCACCGGCGAGAAGCCGAACAGCGAGCCGACCGACAGGTCGAATTCGCCCGATGTCATCAGCAGCGTCATGGCCAGCGCGATCAGGCCAAGCTCGACGGTAAAGGCCAGCGTGTTGGAGATGTTCTGCGGCGACAGGAAATCGTGGTTGATGCTCCAGAACACCGCGATTTCGATGATGAGCAGCACGAACGGCCCGAATTCCGGCCTCGCGATCAGGCGTTGGATGAGCGAACGGTTTTCCACTGACAACCCGCGACAGGAAGGGAAAGGCTGAGACCCAGCGCATTGTCTGCGAAGGCTCGGCGGAACGGAAGGTCAGTCGCGACCGCCGATGCGGTCGCGACTGTTTCCAGGTCTGGATTATTTGCCGGACAGGATGTCGTCGTAGACCTGCGCGGTGTCCTTTTCATAGAGCGCGCCGGTGATGACGTTGAAGCCCGGAGGAATGCCCGACGCTGCCATGTTAGCCAGCGACAGCGCGACATAGCTGGTCGCCTGCGGGTCCTGCCACTGGCCGGCATTGACGTATCCGGTCAGCACTTCCTGGGTGGTGTCGAGCGAGTTGCCCCAGCCGACAACAGGGATTTCGCCCGGCTTGATGCCGGCCTGGTCGAACACGCGCTTGATCGAGCCGGTGACCAGGTCACCGAGGCCGATGATCGCCTTGACCTTGGCCTTGTTGGCGGTGAGGTAGTCGACCATGCGGTTGATGGCTTCGGCCTGGTCGAGCGTCGCTTCGGTGATCTCATAGGTGATCCCGAGCGGTTCGAAGACGCTCTTGATGCCTTCCTCTTCCTGGACGCCATAGGTGGCGCCGGGGATTTCGACCGGCATCCAGACGAAGTCGCCCTTCTTCACCAGGCCCTTGTCGACCAGATACTGCGCCCAGTGCTTGCCGAAGGTGACGTTGTCGCCGCCGACATAGGCGTTGAAGCTCGCCTTGGGATCGGGCGTGTTGAAATTGATGATCGGGATCTTGGCGGTGTTGGCTTCCTTGGCGATCTCGATCAGGCTGCCCGGATCGGGGCTGGTGGTGACGATGCCGTCGGCCTTGGCCGAGATCGCGGCGCGCACGGCCTCCTGCTGCGAGGCAACATCACCATTGTGGAACGAGGTGTTGACGGTGTTGCCGGTGTCCTTCGCCCATTGCTTGGCGCCGGCCAGGAAGTAGGTCCAGACCGGGTCGGCCGGGCCGCCATGCGAAATCCAGTAGAACGTCTTGGCTTGCGCCGCGGCCGGAATGGCCAGCGCCACAATCAAGCCAAGCACGAGTAATCGTAGCCTCGTCAGCATTTGCTTTCCTCCCATGTTGAAAAACGACCTCCACGCCCGGCGATGATCCGGGCCATGCCCCGATCATATCCTCCTGCCAGCGCCGGCTTGGATGCGGAATAGAGCATCTTCTTTCCGGCCGTTGGCAAGCCTCCATCCACCAGTGGATGGTGGCGCGATGCAACACGCCATCAGCGATCCCATCAGATCGCATCAGTTCGAGCAATTCCAGGAAAAGTGTGAAGCGGTTTTCCCGGGAAAAGCGCGTAGCGCTTTCCCTTGGAAATTGCGTCAAACCAAGAGAAATAGATATTTCCGGCCGGTGCCGGAACTCAGGCGTGCATATTTTCCGGAATGCGCTCGGCGCGGCGGTTGCGCACCAGCTTGACCAGCCGGTCGAGCGCCAGGGCCAGCACCATCACGGCACCGATCACGAAGGGGCTCCATGTGGCGTCGATGCCGAACAGGGTCACGCCGGTTAGGATCACCTGGACGATCAGCATGCCGATCACTGCGCCGATGACCGTGCCGCGGCCGCCCGAAAGCGAGGTGCCGCCAATCAGCGCCGCGGCAATCGCCATCAGCACGAAACCGCCGCCTTGGTCGACGTCGGTGACGGGAGAGCCAAGCCACAGCGACCCTGCCAGCCCCGCGACGGCGCCCGTCAGCACTAGCGCCTGCAGCCTTACCGTGCCTGTCGGGATACCGGCATAAAGGGCTGCCTGCGGGTTGCTGCCGACAGCCTGGACCCGGTAGCCGAAGCGGCTGCGCTGGAGCACGAGCTGCATCACCACTGCCATTGCAGCGAAGACAAAGACGGCCGTCGGCACAACGCCGAACATTTTGCTGTGAACGATCTCAAAGAGTTCGCCGCTCGGATTGGCCGGAGCAGTCGATTGCATCTTGACGGCCACCGCCGCCAGGCCCCGGAACATCGCAAAGGTGCCGAGCGTGACGACGATGACCGGCAGGCGCAGCGCCACCACCAGCAGGCCGTTAACGAGGCCGAGCCCGGCGCCGAGCAGCACGCCGGCCAGGGCGGCAAGCCACGGATTGATGCCGACGGCCAGAAGGAATGCGGTGAGAAGGGCCGCCAGATGAAACATCCAGCCGACGGAAAGATCGATCTCGCGCAAGGCGAGCACGAACACCATGCCGATCGCCAGCATGCCGGGATAGGCGGCGGCTTCCAGCAGCGACACCACATTGGCCTGATCGAAGAAACCCGGCCGGGCAAAACCGATGATCGCCACCAGGACAACGAGGCCGACGAGCGGGCCGAGTTCCACCGGCAGGCGAAGGCTGCGCTTCGGGCGGGCAACCGAGCCGGCAAGCTGCGGCGTGGGATCTAATCGTGTCATGCGATGCTTCCCACAAGCTTCTTTTTTGGCCGCTCTACCTCCGGCATCTCGCCGGTGGCGATCAGTTGCAGCACCGTCCGTCTCTTCATCTCGGCGCCGAACAGTTCGCCGGCAACCCGGCCGCGATGGAAGACCAGGACGCGGTTGCTGAGGTTGGTCAGTTCGGACGGCTCGGCCGAACGCAACAAAACGATGCAGCCATTCGCCGCCAGCTGCCGGATTAGCACATAGATCTTGCGCTTGGCGGCCGCCTCGATACCGCCGGCCGGATTGTCGAGGAGCAGCACTTGCGGCGCCGTCTCCAGCCATTTGGCGATGACGATTTTCTGCTGGTCGCCGGCCAGCAGTGAATTCGCCGGCGCATCCGGCAGGCCCTTGATGCGCAGCGCCTCGATCTGCCTTGCCGCGCCGGCGATCGCGGCCTTGGGCGAATAACGGCGCGACCCCCAGTTGCGGGCGCCGGCGACGATGTTGCCGATGTTGAAGGCCAGCGACCGGTCGGGCATCAGGCCGCTGCACCGGCGGTCCGCTGGCACCAGACCGATGCCGCGCCTTGCTGCTTCGGTCGGGTTTTTCGGCAAGCCATGGCCGTCGGGAAACCGAACCGTGCCGCCTTGCGCCTTGCGCAGGCCAAACAGCATTCCGAACAGGTCTTCAACGCCCGATCCCTCAAGCCCTGCAAAGCCGAGGACCTCGCCGGAGCGGGCAGTGAAGCTGACGCCGGAAATCCGGCCGCCGCTCAGACCTTCCACCGTGATCTGCGGCCTTATCGTGCTGGCATTGGCCGGCAGGGCAGGCGGGAACAGGCTATCGCGCTGCTGGCCGATCATGGCATCGATGACGTCGGCTTCGCTCAGCACCGAGCGCTCCTTGGACAGCGCGTCGTGGCCGTTGCGCATGACGGTGACATGGTCGGCGATGGCAAACACGTCCTCCAGCCGGTGCGAGACATAGAGTACGCTCATGCCTTTGGCCTTGAGCTCGCGCAGCACCGTGAACAGATGTTCGGTCTCGCGTCGATCAAGCGCCGAATTGGGGTCGTCGAGGATCAGCAGCCGCGGGCCTTGCAGAAGCTCGCGAGCGAGTTCGACAAGCTGCCGCTCGCCCATGTCGAGTTGGCCGACCGGCGCGCGAACGTCGATGTCGAGATCGAGCTGCCGCAGCAAGGTGCGGCTGCGCGCCTCCATCTCGCGCCTGGAGATCAGGCCGTTGCGCAGCGGTTCGCGGTTGACGAACAGATTGGCCAGCACCGAGTGGTCGGCAAACAGACTGAGTCCCTGATGGACGACGCCGATGCTGTGCTTTTTGGCAATGACAGGGTTGTCGATGGCAACGGTCTGGTCGCCGATGCGGATAGTGCCGCTGTCGGGCTTGACCACCCCGGCAAGCACCTTCACCAGCGTCGACTTGCCGGCGCCGCTTTCGCCGATCACGGCATGGATCGTCCCCGGTCCGACGGACAGGTTCATATCCTTGAGCGCGACAACACCGCCGTAACGCATGGCGAGATTGCGCACCGACATTATCGGCGAACCGAGCATGCGATTCGGCCCCCTCAGACCGCGCCCGATCTTGGAGCGAATTTCCGAAACAGTCACCCGGATTCCGCTAACAAGCGGCTTACGGATTCCGGGCAGGAACGTTTGCCGGCGGTCCGTTCGTCCCGCTGTTCCGAAAAACCTTGGCGTTCTGAAAAATCAGAGAAGGTCGGCCTTGGCGAGGTCGCGCATGAGGTGGCTGGCGCCGTAGGACCAGTGCGGGCAATCCGGCGACAGAAGCACGCGATTGACCAGCGCGCCGAATTTCTCCGACGAGATGGTGACGATGTCGCCGACCTTGTGGGTGAAGCCCTTGCCCTTTTCGCCGCGGTCCTTCGACGGCACGAACATGGTGCCGAGATAGAGCGCCAGCCCATCCGGATACTGGTGATGCGGCCCCATGGCGGCCGCGACCAGCTCCTCAGGCGAACGGCTGATCTCGGCCATCGAGCTCGCGCCCTCCAGCGAAAACCCATCCTCGCCCTCTACCTTCAGCCGAACAATGGCCTGCTTCACATCGTCGATCGAGAATGTTGCATCGAACAGCCGGATGAACGGGCCGAGCGACGCCGAGGCATTGTTGTCCTTGGCCTTGCCGAGCAGCAGCGCCGAGCGTCCCTCGACGTCGCGCAGATTGACGTCGTTGCCGATGGTGGCGCCGACGATCCTGCCGGTGCTGGCCGCGATCATGGCGATCTCCGGCTCCGGATTGTTCCAGGTCGACACCGGATGCAGGCCGACATCGGCGCCGAAGCCGACCGACGCCATCGGCTGGCATTTGGTGAAGATCTCGGCGTCGGGACCGATGCCGACTTCCAGATATTGCGACCAGGCGCCGCGCTCGATCAGCTTGGCCTTGATCTCCATCGCCTCCGGCGAACCGGGCTTGAGCTTCGACAGGTCGTGGCCGATCAGCCCGGCAATGTCGGCGCGGATGGCGTCGGCCTTTTCCGCCGAGCCGCGCGCCTGTTCCTCGATGACGCGCTCGAGCAGGCTGACGACGAAGGTGACGCCCGACGCCTTCACCGCCTGCAGGTCGACGGGCGAGACCAGATAGGGTTTTGCCGGGTCGCGAGTGGCCTGGAAACTGTTGGCTGCAATCGCGTCGAGCGAGCCGATCGCTTTGCCCTTGGCAGAATGCACATAGCCGGCCGGATCGGTCATTTCGCAGATGTCGCGCACAGTGGGCGCTGCGCGAGAGGTGATGTCGAAGACGGTGCCGTCGCGCACCGTGACCACCAGCGGATGCGAGGCGTCGCTCGCTTTGGCTCGGCCGATGAAGAGCCCGTCGGCGGGAAGGTGCGTTGGGTTCGTCATGGCTTACGGTCCTTTGAGTGATCGCGAATGAGAGCTGGCCTGAAGGGCGCGGCACTTTCACCGGATTCACGCCAAAGGTCTATCCCGTGGCGCAGCCAATTGTCGGTGCTGACATGAACCCGCTCTTTCAAAAAAATGAAATGGTCACTACCATTTTCATTTTACGTCACGCTCAGGTGAAGCCTTGCCCGCACCGTTTTCCGTTCCGATCTGGCAAAAGCCGAAGGCCGCATCCGCATTCCAGGCGCTCGTCCCGGACGGCAAGCCGGTCGATGTCGCCATTGTCGGCGGTGGCTTCATGGGCCTGTCGACCGCCTTGCATGCCGCGCGCCTCGGTCTCGGCGTTCAGGTGCTGGATGCCGGCGAGATCGGGCAGGGTGCTTCGGGCCTCAATGGCGGCCAGGTCATTCCCGGCCTGAAATACGATCCCGAATGGCTGCTCGAGCATTTCGGCCCCGAGCGTGGCCAGGCGTTGGTCGATTTCGCCGCCTCGACGGCCGATGCGGTGTTCGATCTCATCCGCGACGAAAAGCTGGCGGTGCCGTTCACGCGCAATGGCTGGATCCAGGCCGCGCACACCGAGACCGCTTTGAAAGCGGCAGCGAACCGGGATCGCCAATGGCGCGCGCGTGACGCCGATGTCCAGCTTCTGAGCCAGAGCGAGATCGCGGCGAAGACCGGCGCGCAAGGCTATCTTGGCGGCTGGCTCGACCGCCGCGCCGGCATCATCGATCCGCTCGCCTATACGCTGGAACTGGCGCGCATCGCCGCCGCCGCCGGCGTCAGCATCGCCGAGCGGCAGAAGGTGGTGAAACTCAGCAAAGAGGCCGGCCTTTGCCGTGTCTCGACCGAAAACGGCGCCGAAGTGCGGGCCAAGGCGGTTGTCCTGGCAACCAACGCTTATACCGATGGGCTGCTGCCGGGCCTCGCTGAGACCATCGTGCCGCTGCATTCCTTCCAAGTCGCAACCGCGCCGCTGTCGTCCAACCTCTTGGCAACGATCTTGCCGGAAGGGCAGGCGGTATCGGACTCGCGCCGCATCCTCGTCTATTACCGTAAGAGCGCCAACGGCCGGCTGGTGCTTGGGGGTCGCGGCCGCATGGCCCTGCCGAAGAGCGAGGCCGACTGGGCGCATCTGCAGCGCGCGCTGGTGCGGCTCTATCCGGCGCTCTCCGATGTTCCCATCGAGAAGCGCTGGTTCGGCCGCGTGGCGATGACGCCGGATCATCTGCCGCACATCCACGAGCCCGAAAAAGGCCTGCTCGCCGTGGTCGGCTGCCAGGGCAGAGGCGTCGGCCTGATGAGCGCGCTGGGAAAGCGCATGGCGGGCTACTTGGCAAATGGTGACGCAGCGCAATTGCCGTTCCCGCTGTCGCCGATCCGGCCGATCCCGTTCCATGCCTTCCGCCAGGTCGGCGTCGCCGCGACCATCGCCTGGTACAGGATGCTGGACGCCTTCGAGCGCTGATTGCACCTTGGCGGGTTAGCGCCAGCTAATTCAGCTTGACAGTTTCATGAATATGAAAAAAGTTAAGTTGATTTCATATTTCCATCGAGCAATCCGATGTCGAGCATCGTTGCAACAGAAGCGCCAGCAGGGTCCGGGTCGTCCCGAGGCTTCCGCTTCGCCATGTTGCTGCCGGGCGGGCTGGTCACTTTCTTCCTGATCCTGTTCGCCCTCGGCCTCGTGCTGTTCCTCGCCTTTCGCGGCAATGACGGTTCGCTGCTGGGCGTCGGGTTCACGGCAGACAATTTCATCACCGTGGCCTCGGATCCGCTCTACTGGACAGTGACGCTGCGCTCACTGGTGATTGCCGGACTGGTGACGCTGGCAACCGTCGTCACCGCCTATCCCGTCGCCTATTACCTCGCCTTCCATGCCGGCCGCAGGCGCGGTCTGCTGCTGTTCCTGGTGACGCTGCCGTTCTGGGCCAGCTATCTCCTGCGCGTTTTCGCCTGGAAGATCGTGCTCGCCTACAACGGCGTGCTGAACTCGGCGCTGATCGAAAGCGGCATCTGGTCGGAGCCGACGCTGGCCTTCCTCAACACGCCGGCAGCGGTGGTGGTCACGCTGGCGCATGCCTATGCGCCCTTCGCCATCCTGCCGATCTATGTGGCGCTAGACACCATCCCGAAATCGCTGCTCGAAGCCGCGTCCGATCTCGGCGCCAGGCCCTTCACCGCATTTCGCCGCGTCGTGCTGCCCAATTCGATGCCGGGCGTGCTGGCGGCAGCCCTCGTCGTCTTCGTGCCGACGGTCGGCGACTATGTCACCCCGGCCATGGTCGGCGGTCCCGCCAGCACCATGATCGGCTCGCTGATCCAGTCG
This sequence comes from Mesorhizobium sp. P2_F7, assembly GCF_056403695.1. NCBI lineage: Bacteria > Pseudomonadati > Pseudomonadota > Alphaproteobacteria > Hyphomicrobiales > Phyllobacteriaceae > Mesorhizobium > Mesorhizobium sp. P2_F7. The sequence continues at coordinate 293,385 of NZ_JBFUFA010000006.1, forward strand.
CAGTTCGGCAAGGCCAATGACTGGCCGTTCGGCGCGGCCCTCTCGGTCTGCGTGATGCTGGTCATTCTCTGCGTGGTGCTGGTCGTGCGCTTCGCCGACCGCAAATTCGGCAGCCGCACATGAGCGTGGCGCGCACCGAAGGCGGCCGCTGGCTTGGCGTCTACGTCATCGCCTACCTGGTGTTCCTTTATCTGCCGGTTCTGTTGATCCCGCTGTTTTCCTTCAACAACTCCATCCAGGCAGCGTTTCCGCTGCAGGGTTTTACGCTCGAATGGTATACCACGCTCTATGGCAATCCGGCGCTGTCCGGCGCGCTTGTGAACAGCCTCGTCATCGGCGTCGTGGCCGCCGCCGGCGCGACGCTCTGCGGCATCACCGTGTCCTACATGGACCTCTATGGCCGCTCGCCGCTGGCTGCCACCATCAGCGCCATCGCCCGGCTGCCGATCCTGATCCCCGGCGTCATCGTAGGCATATCGCTGCTCATCCTCGTCAACCTCATCGGCCTCGGCCCGTCGCGCATTGCCATCGTGCTCAGCCACATACTGGTGGCGCTGCCGACGACAGTGGTGATCATGCGCAGCCGCTTCGCCGCCATTCCGAAAACCATTCGCGAGGCAGCGCTCGATCTCGGCGCTTCCGACTGGACGACCTTCCGGCGGGTGATGCTGCCGCTCAGCCTGCCAGCGATCATTTCGGCCTTCATGCTGGCGTTTCTGATTTCCTTCGACGAATTCATCGTCGTCTTCTTCCTCGCCGGCACCGAGCCGACGCTGCCGCTCTACATCTGGAGCCAGCTGCGCTTTCCCCGCTCGCTGCCGACCGTGATGGCGCTCGGCACCTCCATCCTGGCGGTGTCCTTCATCATTGCCGGCACCGCCGAACTGTTGCGCCATCGCGGGCTCAGCGCGACCCGCCCGCGAGCGCCCGCCAATCCAGCCTGAAACCATAACAAAAGAGGAGAACCGAAATGGCATTCGACCTGAAATCGATCACTGGAAAGACAGCCCGCACCGGGCTAGCCGCCCTTGCAATCGTCCTGTCGTCGACCGTCGCCTTTGCCGCCGACAAGCTGCAATATTTCACCTGGTCGGGCTATGAACTGCCCGACTTCAACAAGAGCTTCCTGGCGGCGCATCCCGATGGCGTCGAGGCCTCGATCTTCGGCGACGACGACGACGCCTTCACCAAGGTCAAGGCCGGCTTCCGCCCCGACATCGCGCATCCCTGCTACGACAAGGTGGCGCGCTGGAACAAGGAAGGCCTGCTGCAGCCGATCGACACCAAGCGCATCAAGAACTGGGATTCAATCTTCCCGGTGTTCAAGAACCTGCCTGACATCCAGGCCGGCGACGGCAAGGTCTGGATGGTGCCGTGGGACTGGGGCAACACCTCGATCCTCTACCGCACCGATCTGGTCAAGAACCCGGAAGCGAGCTGGAACCTTTTGTGGGACAAGCAATATGCCGGCCGCATGGCGACTATCGACGCCGTGCACGACACGCCGATCGTTGCCGCACTGCTCGCCGGCGTCAATCCGTTCGACATGACGCCTGAGCAAATGGACAAGGTGGCGGAAAAACTGCGCGAGCAGCGTCCGCTGCTGTCCAACTACACCACCGACATGACCTCGGTCGAACAGGCGCTCGCCAGCGGCCAGCTCGTCGCCGCCATGACCTGGAACGCGTCGGCGACCTCGCTGAAGAAGCAGGGCGTGCCGGTCGAATTCATGAAGCCGAAGGAAGGCATGCTGACCTGGGCCTGCGGCTTCGTCATGCTCAAGGACGCCAAGAATGTCGACCTCGCCTATGACTTCATCAACAGCCGGCTCGACGCCGACTCGGGCAAGTACCTGATCCAGGCCTACGGCTATGGCAGTTCGCTGGCGACCGCCTTCGCTGGCGTGGCGAAGGACGAGCTGGACAAGCTGCAATTGCCGGCGGACCCGGAAGTAATGCTGAAGAGCACCATCTTCACCGGCCCGATGAAGCAGAATGACGATGTGGCGAAGATGTTCGAGAAGGTGAAGGCGGGCGGGTAAGGCGCTCTTCTCCTTCTCCCCTTGTGGGGTGAGCTGCCGGTTCGCGTAAGCGAATTCATCGTGTCAGTGGCACGATGAAAGGCCGGCGAACGCCGGGACGCTGCGAAGCAGCGGGGACCCGGCAGGGTGGATCGGCTGCCACGCCCGGCCCTTCGCAGGCTCAGGGCGTTCGAAACTCGAAAAGCCAAGCAATTGGCTTTTCGTTCGCTGCGCGAACCGTTTCTCACCCCACAAGGGGAGAAGGGGGAGCTCTTCGGCGCTGCGCCGCGCCAACAAGGTATAAGGACCCACGCATGGACATGCTTGACGAGACAACCGAGAAGCCCAAGGACGATGCCGACATTCGCGTCGGCCGGCGCGTGCGGGCGCTCAGGCTGGAGCGCAATCTGTCTCTGGCTGAGCTTGCGGCCAAGGCCGGCGTGTCGATCGGCGCGCTGAGCCAGATCGAGCGCGGCCTGTCCTCGCTGCGCGTCAAGGTGATCTGGCCGCTCGCCGCTGCGCTCGACATCGAGCCTTCGGCGCTGATTACCGACGGCAACGATGCCGGCAACGATCTCTATTGCGTGCGCGCCGACAAACGTCGGCAGATCCCGGTCAAATCGGAAGGCATCGCCAAGGCGCTGTTGTCGCCGCCGGGCGCGACGCTGACGGGGCTCTTGGTGACGGTCGAAGCCGATGGCGGCACGGCGGATGCCTATGCGCATATCGGTCACGAATTCGGCTACGTGCTGGCGGGCGAGGTCGAGCTGGTGGTGGATTCGACAAAATACGTGCTGAAGACCGGCGACTCCTTTGCCTTCAAGAGCACGCTTCTGCATGCCTTCCGCAATCCCGGCACCGAGCCCTGCCAGATCCTTTGGGTCAACACCACGAAGCCGTCCGAGGTTCGTGATGGCGCTTGATGCTCTGGTCCGCCTGGACAAGGTCTCGAAGGTTTTTCCCGGCGGCATTGTCGGGCTCGACGCCGTCGATCTCGACATCATCAGCGGTGAGTTCATCACCCTGCTCGGGCCCTCCGGCTGCGGCAAGACCACCAGCCTGCGCGTCATCGCCGGCTTCGAAAGTCCGTCCAGCGGCAAGGTGCTGCTCGAAGGCCGCGATATCACCGCGCTCAGGCCCTTCGACCGGCCTGTCAACACCGTGTTCCAGGACTACGCGTTGTTTCCGCACATGAACGTCGCCGAAAATGTCGGCTTCGGCCTGTCGCTGCGCAAACTGTCCGGAGCCGAGCAGTCGAAGCGCGCCCGCGAAGCGCTCGACATGGTCGGCCTCGCCGACAAGCTCGGTGCACGTGTCTCCGAACTGTCGGGCGGTCAGCGCCAGCGTGTCGCGCTGGCCCGCGCCATTGTCTGCGAGCCGCGCGTGCTGCTGCTCGACGAGCCGCTGTCGGCGCTCGATGCGCATCTGCGCGAACAGATGCAGGTCGAACTGAAGCGGCTGCAGTCGCGGCTCGGCACCACTTTCGTCATGGTCACCCACGACCAGACCGAAGCCTTGTCGATTTCCGATCGCATCGTCGTCATGAACAAGGGCCGTATCGAGCAGATCGCGCCGCCGGCCACGCTCTACGACCGGCCGGCGACGAAGTTTGTCGCGAGCTTCATCGGCACGATGAACTTGCTTCAATCGCGCTTCATCGGCCGCGATGGCGATCGCCTGCGCTTCGCCGCCGGTGGGCTTTCGCTGGAGGCAACATCCGAAACCGGCGACACGCCTGCCGAGGGTGCCGAACGCACCATCGGCGTCCGTCCCGAGGATCTGCTCGCCACCACAGCGGCCGCCGCCGACACCGCGCCGGCGCGCGTTAACAGCATCGTCTTCCACGGCCGTACCTTGCGGCTGCATGCCGAACTGGGGGAGGGGTTGCCGGTGGTGATCGACGCGCCACGCCAGGCCGAAGGCTTTCAATTCAGCGTCGGCGATGTGGCGCATATCAGTCTGCGCCGTGGCGCCAACTGCCCTATGTTGCCCAACTAATCCAACCCAATCCAATCCCCACAATCGGAGCGTACCCCTTGAGCAATCATCTCAATTTCTTCATCGACGGCAAATGGGTGGCGCCCGTGGTGCCGGCGATGCTCGACGTCATCGACCCCTCGACCGAAGAGGCCTACACCAAAATTTCTCTGGGCTCGAAGGCCGATGTCGACAAGGCGGTGGCCGCCGCCAAGGCTGCCTTTCCATCCTTCTCGCAGACCAGCAAGGCCGAGCGCCTGAAGCTTCTGAAGCGCATCCTCGAAGTCTACAATGAGCGCTATGAGGACATCGCCCAGGCGGTCAGCCAGGAAATGGGCGCGCCGATCACCTGGGCACGCGAAGCGCAGGCCTGGGCCGGCCGCGCGCATATGGAAGCCACCATCAAGGCGCTGGAGGACTATGAATTCCAGGAGAAGCGCGGCGGCACCATGGTGGTCAAGGAAGCAATCGGCGTCTGCGCGCTGATCACGCCGTGGAACTGGCCGCTCAACCAGATCGTCTGCAAGGTGGCGCCGGCGATTGCCGCCGGATGCACCGTGGTGCTGAAGCCGTCCGAAATCGCACCGATCAGCGGCATCGTCTTTTCGGAAGTGATGCAGGCCGCGGGCGTGCCGAAGGGCGTCTACAACATGGTCAACGGCAATGGCCCCGATGTCGGCCAGATCATGGCCGGCCATCCCGATGTCGACATGGTCTCGTTCACCGGCTCCACCCGCGCCGGCATCATCGTCGCCAAGACGGCGGCCGAGACGGTCAAGCGCGTCGCGCAGGAGCTCGGCGGCAAGTCGGCCAACATCGTGCTGGCGGATGCCGACTTCGAGACGGCAGTGCGCAAGGGCGTCGAGGGCTGCTTCGGCAACAGCGGCCAGTCCTGCGATGCGCCGACTCGCATGCTGGTGCCGGCCGCCCGCCACGACGAGGCGCTGGCCATCGCCAAGAAGGCCGCCGAAGCCCACAATGTCGGCGATCCGCGCTCGGAAGGCACCAGGCTCGGCCCGGTGGTCTCCAGCATCCAGTACGACAAGATCCAGCGGCTGATCGAGGCCGGCATCAAGGAAGGCGCGACGCTGGTCACCGGCGGCCCCGGCCGGCCGGAGCATCTGAACCGCGGCTACTATGTCCGCCCGACCGTCTTCGGTCACGTTACGCCCGGCATGACCATCGAAAAGGAAGAAATCTTCGGCCCGGTGCTGTCGGTCATTTCCTACAGCGACGATGACGACGCCGTGAAGATTGCCAACGACACGGTCTATGGCCTCGCCGCCTATGTGCAGTCCGGCGATATCGACCACGCCCGCAAGGTGGCCGGCCAACTGCGCGCCGGCCAGGTGTCGATCAACTATCCGGAATGGGACACGTTCGCCCCCTTCGGCGGCTACAAGCAGTCCGGCAACGGCCGCGAATACGCCGACTGGGCGATCCACGATTTTCTCGAGGTCAAGGGCATCATCGGCTACGGGGCGTAGGCGGCGGGCCACAGCTCCAGTCTCAAAGGTTTGCATGCAGGCGCCGGTGCGGAACACATCGGCGCCTATTTTCTGCTTGCTATGTTCACTCTTTGTTCTAAAATCTGCGATCGGGCAGCGATGGCTTGCGCAAGGAGGAACATGGATGACCCAGCTACCCGCATTCAGGACCGCCGGAAACGGCCAGACTTCTTTTGGCTGGCAAGAGTTGGATAGACGTCGGGATGACCGGCTGTTTTTTGCAGCTCTCGTGGAAGGCGCGATAGCAGCATCGATTGCATCCCAGACCGCGCAATGGTGTCGAGAGTCGGGATTGCGAGAAAAGTTTCTTCTTCCCAAAGATCTCTTGCATATCTCCTGGGTTAGCCTTGGCGATCATGACGGATTGCCGGAAGAGCTGGTCGAAGCCGCTTGTCTTGTCGGCTCGATGGTCAAAGCAAAGCCTTTCCGTGTCGGTTTTGATCGTCTGTCGGCCTTTGGCGGTGGCGCACTGGTTCTGCGCGCCGAGGACGGCGCTCCCGAAGCTCAGGCGTTCTGGCGCGGCTTGGCTGCTATCATCACCGACAGCCCGTTTAAGCCCTTCGTCGGAAACTCGTTCGAACCTCATGTCACGCTGTTGCGTGACAAGGCGCGTGTCCCCAGCGTTCGCGAACGGCCCATTGATCCCATTGGTTGGACCGTGCGCGATTTTGTACTGATCCACAGCGTCCTGGGACAAGGCCGATACGAGGTTGTCGAGCGTTGGCAATTGACCGGCCAAGACGATGCCCAGCCGGCAATGTGATGGCCCAAATCGTCGTCACATAGCTGTGCTATATCCATCGTCCTGACACACTCTGTCAGCTGCCGTGCGGGCAAAGGTGGCGGGCCAGCGAAGACTTCCCTACTTGCAGTGCGTCTGAACAGGAGGAACACAAATGACCATCGCAGATATTGCCAAGGATTTCACCGAGCTGCTCCAGCAGGGCGATCACCTGGGTGCTGGTGAAAAATACAATGCCGACGACATCGCCAGCTACGAAGCCATGGAGGGGCCAATGGCAATCGTCCATGGCAAGGAGGCCATCAGGCAGAAGGGCGAATGGTGGCAAGCGAACAATGAAGTGCATGGCGGCTCGATCGAGGGCCCCTATGTCAACGGCGACCAGTTCGCATTACGCTTCAAGTTCGACATAACGCCCAAGGAGACCGGCGAGCGTGTCACCATGGACGAGGTTGGCGTGTACACGGTCAAGAACGGCAAGATCACCGAAGAGCGCTTTTACTACTAGGGCGTTTCACCGTTTCACGGAAACGGCGAACCGCTCTATCCCTTTGTTTTACACAATTCCGGACGGAAAACCGATCACACTTTTCCTGGAATTGCTCTAAGCCGGAATGCCGCCGGCTTCCGGCTCGCTCGCGTGATTTGGCGGCTGGGACACCGTCCTGGCCGCCAGGCGAAAAGCTCAAATCGTCTTCACATACTGCGCCAGCTAATCGGCAACTGAGGCTCACTACATAGACGTCGAACTGATCAAGGCGACGCTCTCACAATGCGCGATCTCCTCAAGATCAAACAACTAGCTAAAATAGATTTCGGCATAGGGCCGGTTTGTTTTCGGGCTGCCAGTTCCCCTGTTTTGCGTATGCAGTGAAATTCGCCGCCGATTCGCGTCTGGCATAATGGGAGAATATCGCGCGGAACGCTTCATTCTCGCTGAAGAACGCGACGAGATCGAAAGCCCCGGCCTTTGACCTGCTCAGATCATCCACAAGGATCACGTCAGGTGGATTGCACATGAGATCGTCGGCCGTTTCAGTTCGAACTTTATCGGCCATTGCCTGCAGCGTAGGCGTCAGCCGGCCGGTCGCTTTCAACTGCTTCGCCATCACGATCGTCATCCAGAAGCTGAAGTGCCTCGAAGGCCAGACGAGGCCTTGGTTCTCGATCATGGGCCAGATGTTGCTTGGAGTTGCAGTGAGCATGATCACCGGAGAGCCGGGCGGGACCGCGTGAAGTAGAGCCAGGACTGGTTCTTCATTGGAATTTCTGTATGGGCCTACAAAAACGGCAAGGAGAATTGGTATTGATCCAACGACTATGATCGCGGTTTGTCGGATCGCCGCGGCGATTGTGCGTTCATGCATGTTCAGCATTGCGCAAAGCGCGAAGAAAGCCAGCCCGGTCACCGGCACCGTATGATACCGAAATCCTTTCTGCTGTGCGAAATATGCGAGGGCAAATCCAATGGCCGCCAAGCCTGCCGCAATCGATTCAGATGGTGCCCGCTTCCGGAGGCAAGCGATGACGATCGCCGCGAGGCCCCAGAAAATAATGCGCGGCGTGAACAGTTGCGCTTGGAGTGAACTGTTGTAGCCGTCGTAGGCCGCTGCAAGCATAGGCAAGATCGTTCGGAGGTATTCTTGCGCAAAGACCAATATCGCTACCGCATAGGCCGAGGCGGCGGCTCCCAACACCAACGTTTCGGGTCGGAAAAGTCTCCAAGCCCGTCGCAGCCGGAATATGAGCCAGAGCTCCAGTAGGATCGGCACCACGACAAAATAGTGCTTCAGAGCGAAGCCGGCTGCAGCCAGGGCACCGGCAGTCGCGGCTGTCTTCAAAGACACCACGGCGCCGTCCGCCCGCCGCGCAATGAGAAAGGCATATGGCAATGCCCCGATGAGCGCCAACTGCTCGCGTTGCCCGAAGTCGGCCAGCGGGATGAGCAGCATCGAAAGACCCGCCGCACTCAACAGGACCATTCTTCGGCCGGTTGTGTCATCCGATGTGGCGGCAAGGGTCGTCAAGGCGAGCGCCGCGAACGCCGTGACTGCTGTCACGACCGCAGCGCCGGCGGTTGCGCCGAGAATTTGAGCCATGCGCTCAATCGGAACCGCCATCCAGAACCAAAGCGGAGGATTCAGCTCGACAATCTCGCCATAGAGTTTAGTCCCGCCGATCAACTGTCGGGCGACCCACATCTGGTAAACTACATCATGCGAAAGCGACATCCCGAGCATCAGAGCCCAGCTGACGCACAGCGAAATTGCCAGGATGCCTTCTGGCCAACGGCGACGCATGGTGGCTGTTCCGCTGCGGAAGACAAACATCGCAGACCCTGGGAGAAGGGAAAGGTATCGAGATTTGACAATGGATGGGCGGTCACTTGGCCCCATATGCATCCGCCCGAGGTGACCCCTCCACGTTAGCATCTTGCCGACCCAGACGCAAAACGGGATCAGGCGCACCATTGATGGCGTTAGTCGTGTCCCATGTGCGTAGCTTGGCGAGATACCGCCCATCAACGAGGCACTCAGGCAAAAGGGCGAGTGGTGGCAAGCCAACAATGAAGTGCATGGCGGCTCGATCGAGGGCCCCTATGTCAACGGCGACCAGTTCGCATTGCGCTTCAAGTTCGACATAACGCCCAAGGCGACAGGCGAGCGTGCCACGATGGACGAGGTTGGCGTATACACGGTCAAGGACGGCAAGATCACAGAAGAGCGCTTCTATTACTGAGAGCGGGATACCGTCGGCTTCCGGCTCGCTTGCATGATTTAACCAAGGCGGCCAGGACAACGTTCCTGGCCGCCTGCGACAAGCTCAAATCGTCTTCACGTACTGCGCCAGTTGGCCGGCCACCGTGCCCCAGCCGTCGAAGAAACCCATCTCTTCATGATTGTCGCGGGTGGCCGCGTCGCGGTGGATGGCGGTGGCCGTGTAGCGCGTGCCTTTGCCGTCCGGACGAAGCGAAATCACCGCAGTGATGAAGGGCTCGCCTGACGGCCGGTAGCCCGGCAGCAGCGCATCCGTCCACACCAGCCGCTCGTTCTCCACGATGTCAAGATAGCAGCAACGACGGTCGTTGACCTCTGTCCCGTCGGGCGACTGCATGCGGGTGCGGAACAGCCCGCCTGGCCTGAGATCGATTTCGCAATCGGTGACCAGCCAGGGTTTTGGGGTGAACCATTGCTTGACGTGCTCCGGCACCGTCATGGCGCGCCACAAGAGTTCGCGCGGCGCGTCGAGCTTGCGCTCCAGCGTCAGATCCAGTCTCGGGTCGGGCTTGAAGGGATAGCTCACTTTTCCTGCTCCTTGAGGCTCATCACATAGGCGTCGAATTGATCGAGGCGCCGCTCCCACAGCGTGCGCTGTTCGGCCAGCCAGTTTTCGGCAAGCTGCAGCGGCTCGGGCGCCAACTGGTAGGTCCTGGTGCGGCCGATCTTTTCCGATCGCACCAGCCCGCAGCCTTCCAGCACCTTGAGGTGCTCGATGAAGGACGGCAGCGCCATTCCGAAAGGCTGCGCCAGCTCGCTGACGGAGGCCGGGCTGCGGTTCAGCCGCTCGACCACGCGCCGCCGCGTCGGGTCGGCCAGCGCGCGGAAAATGCCATCGATCTGCGGAGGGCTGGGCGTTGCGGTTTGCAGACCGGCCATCATGACCCGCGCTCCACATGATAGGTGAGCACCACGGCGCCGTTGCCGAAGGACCGCGTGTCGACAAGCTTGAGATCGGTCGCGTCCTCGGTCCGATCGAACAATTGCGCGCCGCTGCCGAGGATGACGGGGAACACCATCAGCCGGTATTCGTCGACGAGATCGTGCTGCTTGAGCGCATTGACCAGCATGCGGCTGCCGCCGATGACGATATCGCCTCTCATCTCCCATTTGAGCTTGCGGATCGCGGCGATCGGCTCGCCTTGCAGCACGGTGGTGTTGTTCCATGCCGGATTTCTCAGCGTCGAGGAGACGACGTATTTCGGCATGCCGTTCATCCGGTCGGCGAATGGTCCCTTGTAGGTCGGCCAGCCGCTGGAGAAGCTTTCATAGGTCACCCGGCCGATCAGCAGCGCTTCATGGTCCAGCACCTCCTGGAATTTGTAGTCGATCATGCCGGCCTCGTGGCGCTTGCCGACCCAGTTGGTGTGCCGGAAGCCTGGCTCGCCGCCCGGCGCTTCGGTCACGCCATCGATGGACATCAACTCCGATACAACGATCCTTGCCATGGCTTTTCCTCTACCGATTTCGCAAACACTTAGGAAATTTCCTTAGTATTGGCAAGCCCCTAAAAATGCGCTGGTGGCGCTCGCGATACTGGCAAAGCGGGAAGGGCGGTTTTAGGTTGTCTCGCGGATTCGACTGTCAGCCAAGGGAAGCGCGTTTTGACCATCACCATGTACGGCATCACCACCTGCGACACGATCAGGAAGGCGCGCACCTGGCTGGAGGGCCACGATGTGCCCTACCGCTTCCACGACTACAGGGCCGAGGGGATCGACGCCGGCAAGCTGGATGGCTGGGTCGGCAAGGTCGGTTGGGAAAAGCTGCTCAACAAGGGCAGCACGACCTTCCGCGAGCTGCCGGACAAGGACAAGGCTGGGCTCGACGAGAAGAAAGCCAGGAAGCTGATGCTGGCCAACCCGACGATGATCAAGCGACCGGTGCTGGAGGTTGGGGATACGATTTTGGTTGGGTTCAAGGCTGATGTTTATGAAGGGGCTGTGAAGTAGGCGGGACGGCGAAGCTGCCGATCTCCCCCTTGCGGGCAGGGCTATCGCATATGGCTTAGAGCGTTGATGAGATAGTCGTCATTCCAAGCGCATTTCTTGATGCGATGGCTGATGGGGACTTTGTCTGCATCGGCGAGTTGGAGGATGTTCCTGGCGAGACGGTTTAGGAGCGCGGTGTTGGCAGGGGCGTTGTCTTTGCGGGCGCGGCTGAGGTCCTCATCCAGATGAACATCGAGCATCCAATGCAGGCCGTTCTCGATCTGCCAATGGGCTCTGGTGAGGTGGCGCCATTCACTGCGACCATGGCTGGTTTGGGTCTGCTGCGCGATGGCAGGGGTAGTCTCGGCCAGATGACGATTGGCGCGGGCAAGCCAGTGTCGGCGGTTTCCCTTGAGTGCGAGCAGATAGTCGCCACCGCCTTCGATAATGGCCTCAGCCATGCGCGTGTGACAGTGGAGCGCATCGGCCGTGACCAATCGACCAGCAAGATCAATGAGTTCGACAACCTTGAGGGCAACCTCGACCTCATTCTCGTCATCGCCGGGCGAGGCAGCCGCCAGACACAGCCGCGTCTGGGTGGCGAAGGCCGACACCGTCAACGGCGGGCTGGCCGCAAGGCCCTTCTCATAGGCCCGACGCAGCGCCTTGCCGTCCAACGAGATCACGCCCTGGCGGGCCTCACCTTGGCATGCCTGGGCAAAGCCTGCGGCAAAGGCAGCGAACGCACGCCCGAAGGCCTCCGGATCAAGCAGCCGCAACAGCCGCGAGAAGGTGTCATGGCTGGGTGCCTCTTCATAGTCGATCAAACGCGACAGCGCCTGCTTGCGCTCTTGCGCGAACAGCGAAAACTCCGTCGCGTTGGTTGCGCCACACAGGCTTGCCGCGATCATCATCACGATCAGATCGCCTAGCCGGTGCGTGGCGTTGGCCGCACGCGGATCTGGCACCGC